>CAKZLK010000021.1 GCA_937125455.1 uncultured Aequorivita sp. | reverse complement strand
TATTGCATAATTTATACAACGACGATAAGATGCCTGTAGTGGCATCGGAACGAACACTTTTGCACAGCTTCCCGGCTGTTCAGATCGATGCCACACATCTATCTGACAGTCGTGGAAGCTTTTTTTTTGGAGTAACACAATGCTAAGACGAGCCCCAGAACGTGCAGAACTCACCGAAGACTTGTTTGCTGTTTTGCGTAAGAGCGGCGAGCAAGCCATTACGTGCAGAGGTGACGTCGAGGACGACTTGGCAGACGCGGTTGGCTATCGATACCAGGACGGCTACCACGATCTAACGTATGACGTTTTGTGGGTCGTGTACCCCAATGAGTTTTTCGAGGACCGGGTGACGTTTCGGCTGCCGCAAGACAACGGCGAAATCCCGGTGATTGAAGCAATCAAGGTTGACGAACTGGACACGCGCGGCGGTGTTGCGGTGTGCTACTCGCTCTGCGTTTTGGAAATCTGTTGAGTTATTCAAAATCGAAAGGATGAAAATGTCGGAGAACGGAAAGCCAAGAGTTGTTGTTACGACCAAGCATCGTGGCGTGTTTTTTGGAACGCTGGATTCTCGGGAGCCGGACCACATCGTGCTGACGGATAGTCGGATGTGCGTCTACTGGTCTCGCGAAACAAAAGGGGTTGTGGGCCTGGCGAATACCGGGCCGCTTCATGGTTCGAAGGTGACGCAATCAGCACCAAAGATTGAGTTGGTCGATGTGACGGCAATCATGCACTGCACGGACAGTGCGGTTGATAAATGGGAGTCAGCGCCATGGGGTTAGTCACGCAATCGCTGATCGACATTGCGAGGTCTGCGGGCGCGTGCAGTGACGGATTAGCAGAAGTTGATGTCGGAATGGAGTTAGGCGACATGCGCGCGGAGTGCCTGGGCTGGGCAGTTGAAATCGTGCCTCAATCGACGATCGATCGTGTTGCGTCGGGGCTGTGTGGCGTCGAGGTCGTTGGGTTCGATTCGTACTTCCTAGGACACTCTGGCTATGGCTATGGCGATGGCTATGGCTATGGCTATGGCTATGGCTATGGCGATGGCTATGGCGATGGCTATGGCTCTGGCGATGGCTATGGCTATGGCTCTGGCGATGGCGATGGCTATGGCTATGGCGATGGCTCTGGCGATGGCTATGGCTATGGCGATGGCTCTGGCTCTGGCGATGGCGATGGCTCTGGCGATGGCTATGGCGATGGCGATGGCTATGGCTCTGGCGATGGCTCTGGCGATGGCTATGGCGATGGCTATGGCTCTGGCTTAAAAACACTAAATAACCAAAAAATCTATTTAATAGATGCTGTTCAAACCATTATTGAAAGCGTAAAAGGTAATGTCGCAAGAGGGTTTATAGTAAATAAAGACTTAACTCTTCAAGAGTGTTACATAGCAAAGGGAGAAAACACTTTTTCACACGGAGAAACTTTAAAAAAGGCAGTTGATTCTTTACAACAAAAACTACTAAGAAATTTACCAACTGAAGAAAGAATTAAAAAATTCAAAGAAAAATTCAAAGATTTTACAGAAAAATTCAAAGCAGTTGAATTTTATGATTGGCACTTCTTTTTAACTGGAAGTTGTGAAATGGGAAGGAATTCATTTGTTAAAAACAATGGAATTGACTTAGAAAATGATTTGTTGACAGTGAATGAGTTTATTCAATTAACCAAAAACAGTTATGGAGGTGAAACTATTAATTTATTAAAATCTTAAACTATGAGCGTAGCACAATCAGAAACCCACAAAGAAAACTTGTCTAAGGATAAGTATACAAAGAACCAAAAGATTGTCTTAAAAGCGATAAAACAAGGGTATGGAACTATTCAACAAATAGTATTTGTATCTGGACTTCCAGAGAAAACTGTTTCGGGTAGGATTTCAGAACTAACAGATGTTGGTAAAATTAAACCAACTAAGCAAAGTGGCTCATTTTCTTTCTACAAAGAAGTAACAAACATGGAAGAGATTAAACAATTGATTTCTGAGAGGCTTGAGGAAAAAAGAAGAAGATGGATTAACAGAGGTAAAAGATTAGGTTTTATAGCATGAGTTTCACAGAAAGAATATTACAAAGAGAGATTAAAAGTTAATGAGTAAAAACGGATTCATAAAAGTAGATAGAGGTTTATTTAGAAACTCCTTCTGGACAGAAACAAGAGTATATAGTCGTGCCGAAGCTTGGATTGATTTAATACAGTCCGCAAGATTTGAGGCTAAGCAAGAGTTCATAAAGAACAAAATGATTGATGTCCAAAGAGGTGAAGTTCCTATAAGTCTTAGAT
Source organism: uncultured Aequorivita sp. (assembly GCA_937125455.1). GTDB lineage: Bacteria > Bacteroidota > Bacteroidia > Flavobacteriales > Flavobacteriaceae > Aequorivita. The sequence goes on along the minus strand of CAKZLK010000021.1, from coordinate 20,098 downwards.
ACCTTGAAAACCGTTGGAAGTGGGGAAACACTAAGGTTAGAAATTATTTAAAGATGTTAACTGATTTAGGCATGATAACGAGTAGACAACACAGAGGACAAACCATTGTAACGCTTGTAAAATATGAAGATTTTAACGGTAAGCAACAAAAAGACAACACACTAAACAACACAGTAGCAACACACCAGCAACACAGTAGCAACACAAATTTAAAGAACTTAAGAAATAAAGAACTTAATAAAACACAAAGGGTTGAGAATTTTTTGATTTGGTTCAACTTACAAAAGAAAAAACATACAGGTAAAAAAGGTAAATACAAAATGTTGTCAAAGACAGATGAAAACAATCTTTTTAAACTACTTGGTAAATATGATTATTCAGACTTTGAAGAAGCAATACCAAAAATGTTTGATAATGATTGGGCAAAGGAAAGTAACAACCAAACACCTACACACTTTCTAAGAAATGACAACTTCAACAAATATCTAAACGCCGAAATTAAAAAGCCAAAAATAGGATTAGGATAATGAAAGTCATAGCAGAAAACGACATAAAAGACCAGATAATGGATTTTTGGAGGAATGGAGCAGAACCACCTTTGTCGCTTGGTATGGGTTCGTTAAATGAGCTTTATGGGCTGAAGTATGGAACTGTAACAGATATTACTGGTTATCCATATTCTGGAAAAACTTTGTTTCTTAAAGAAATCCTTATAAACTCTTACTTAAAACACCAAGTTAAGCATTGTTTATTCTTACCTGATGATGGAGATGTAAAAGAAATAATCGCTAATCTAATCCATAAGTTAAGTGGAAAAACATTTGATAAGAAATACAATAACAACCTAAAAGAAAATGAGGTTTATAGGTTTTTAACTCAGATAGTAGGGGACTTTGTAATAGTTGATGATACAAATGAAAGTCCAACACCTGAAGAGTTTTGGAGAAAATCAATCGAATGGGGTTGTGATACTGCAAGTATTGATAGCTGGAATGTAATGAGCCACCCAAGTATAACAACTGGATATTTAGCAAAGACCTTAAGCCTTAGAAACAAATTAGCAAGAAATAGCAATAAACATTTTTTTACAGTCATACATCCTAAAAATCCCACTTCGATAAACTACGATAAGAATGGAAATTTGAAAGAACCAAGTGTATTTGACTTAATGGGTGGTTCGGAATGGAACAACAACGCAAAGAATATTATTGTAGTTCATAAGCAAGAGAGAGAGGGAACTGAATACGAAATCCACATAAAAAAAACTAAGCCAAGAATTGTTGGAATGACTGGAATGGTAAAGTTTGATTTCGACATTCCTTCTCAAAGATTTTATGAAATGCTGGAGAATAAAAAATACTTCTACGATAATGGATTTGTAGAAACGAAAACAGAAATAAAACCTAATCAATATTTTGATGTGGTAGGTAATGAAGACCCCTTTTAAAAATGAAATCAGAAGACGAGGCACACATAGAGCATTTACATAGCCAAAACCAAATATTTATCTCAATAGATAAACTTACAACATTATCACAAGGAATATTATCTAATAATCCAAATGAGAAATGGTTGGAAATTGCAAAAGATTTGAACGGAATAAATATAAATCTTTCACAAGTAAAGAGTTTCTATAACAGAGTATATGAAGAAATGGTGCTACAAGCTGAATTGAACTTTATAGTTAAACAATACGGTTATAAAGAAGTTTTAAAATCTTATCATAACTATAAAAAAATAGAAAAGGAAAACGAGAGTTTAAAAAAACAAATAGAATTGAATTTAAGTGAAAAACAAACTATTTAACCTGCTCCAAGAGAAGCACAACAGCTCTAACGGTCATTCTGGAACAAGTTTTAGAGAATTGAAACAAAACTTTGAAGAAAAGGAATTGAGAAAAGCACTAAACGAGTTACACTCAGAGAATAAAATTAAAATTTACAACGGGATTAATAATAAACTTATAAAATTAAAATGAAAACCTTAAACCAAATACTCTTATCAATTCTAATAATTTTAGTAATAATCTTTGGACTAATAGCAATATTTAACCCTGAAAAGGTGAGAGATTGGAACGATAGATTTAATGGGAAAACCCCTTGTGATATGATACAAGAAAAAAAAGAGTTAACCGATATTGAAAACAGCTTAGAGCAATCTAAGATTGTAAGGATGAATAATGAAAGGTTTGGAAATTAGGTCAATTTCTCCTAACGAACTAGCATAAGGTACGTGAGGAACGAATGTACTTTATGCATTGTTAGGCAACGAAGTGGACTGTTAATTTTAAAATTTTTGAATGATGGAAGTAAATAAAACATACAAAGGCGATTGTTTAGAAATAATGCCTCTTAAAATAGCGAGCAAAAGCATAGACTTAATTTTAAAATTAATTGTGCCTAACGACCCAGCTAAAAAGCGTATCCCGAAGGGTGTGATTTTTAGCGTTTGTTAGCCATCTGGTGCGGTCAATTAACCACAAAACTTAATTCAATGAACGATACTAATAATTTATTTGAGCGAGGGCAAAAAACGAAAGTTCTCAACTTATACGCTGGACTTGGTGGCAACCGCCTAAAATGGGAAAACGTAGAAGTTACTGCTGTAGAATTTGACCCTAAAATCGCAAAAGTGTACCAAGATAATAACCCAAATGATACGGTAATAGTTGGTGATGCAATGGATTTCCTGAAGAATAACCGAAACGAATTTGATTTTATATGGGCTTCACCGCCCTGCCAAAAGCATAGCAAGATGATGAAAGCTACCCGACACGATGTAGCAGATTTCTTTGATTTACAATTATGGCAAGTGATTATTTTTCTAAGCCATTTCTTTGATGGTAGCTGGGTTGTTGAAAATGTGAAGCCCTATTATGAACCATTGATTAAACCACAAAAAGAACTTGGGCGGCATTTAATATGGAGCAATTTCGATATTACAGACTTTGAAATGCTTAACATTAAAAACTTCATAACGCAAGGAACTACCAAAGAAACCGAGAAGTTCAAAGAATGGCTTGGGATAAAGTACGAAGGCAATATCTATTACAAAGGAAATCATTGTCCTGGTCAAGTGCTTAGAAATTGCGTACATCCTGATTTTGGGCTTCACGTTTTCAATTGCTTTGAAAAAGCAAAAGAGCGAGGGCAAATAAATTATGATCAAGTAGCGATAAACTTTGATTTGGAACACGAACGTAGCACTTGTGGCTAACGGTTTGGCTAAGAAGCGTAGCCAATTAATCATGCTTAATAATATGGTAGCAGCTTTCATGGCTATGATTTTTTTAGCCTTTGTTATAAAATGCGGTTTATGGACTACAAAACAAGATTATATATATCAAAAACAGGACAGCTAAGATATGTACTCTATTCTGAAAATGGATTCTTAATCTCTCAAAACTTATGTAATTCATACATAGAGGGGTTAATGATAGATGAAGATTTAAGAGTTCATATATTAGCTGGAGGTTGCGAAAAGCAGTACCGAAATAAGGTAACTTTTAAAGATTAGTTTTTTATAACGGTTTGTGTATGATTTCGTTGCGACAAAAAGAACAAATATTAATAAATAAAAAACAGAATTATGAGTAAACAATTAGATTCCAAAAATGCAGAAAATAGCAATGAATTATACACGTTGTTACCTGCTGATAAAAAGGGCGTGCCTGACGTAGGAAGGCAAATAGTTACATTTGATTTTGATAGTACTTTAAGTCATAAAATAGTACAAGATTTTGCAAAAAGTTTAATGATAAAAGGAATTGAAGTTTTAGTGTTAACAAGTAGATATGATGAACTTCATAAACATAAATATAGACACAATCCAACAAATGAAGATTTATACAAAGTTACTGATAGACTTGGAATTGATAGAGCAAAAATAAGATTCCAATGTATGCGACCAAAAGCAGAATATCTTTTCGGAACTAATGTAATTTGGCATTTAGATGATGATTATGTAGAAGTTAATGAGATAAACAGCCAAACAGAAACTAAAGGAATAGACGTTACTTTAAAAGGTTGGAAAAAAGAATGCAAATCAATTTTAGGTATTGAGTGATTCGCCCTTTTTATTTGATGGTAACTACCATATATACGAACACCGCTTACACCACTTATAAATACACACAACTATGAAACAAATTGTAGAAAAATACATAAATAATTTAACGGCTCACAACTATTCGGAGAGGACTATTGAGGTTTATGTTTGCTACCTAGAGAAATTCTTGCGGGCGATGGATAAGAATCCTTACCATATTACTACCAAGGAAATTGAGGAATATATTGTGCAACACAAGTTCTCATCAGTTTCGCAACAGAACCAAGTGATTGGGAGTGTGAAATTATTTGCTAAATATATCCTTGGAAAAAAGGAATTGCACCTGAAGAAGATAGAGAGACCCCGAAAGGAAAAGAAATTGCCATTGGTGATCGAGGGGGAGAAATTGAAGAGTACTATTTTGGCGATTAAGAACTTAAAGCACAAAGCTATTTTGATGCTGGGGTACTCCTGTGCGCTGAGAGTAAGCGAGGTGATTAACCTAAAGATTGAAGATATTGACAGTGACCGGATGTTGGTGTACATCCGTAATGCAAAAGGGAGGAAGGATAGAGTTGTGGTCCTTTCTCCTGCTTTGCTTGATACACTAAGGGCTTATTTTATTGAATACCGCCCAACTACCTATTTATTTAACGGACAGTTTGGTCCACGATACTCCAGCACGAGCTGCAACAAATTAGTGAAGAAATACCTGGGCGTGAGATACCGATTTCATACCCTGCGACACTCAGGCGCGACTACGATGCTCGAAAACGGAACGGATATAAGCTTGATACAGAAAATACTTGGACACACCAAAGTAACTACCACGATGATATACACCCATGTATCAGAAGCTATGCTAAGAAATGTAAAATCACCTATATAACATGAAAGAACCTGAAAAACACAGCCCAAAATGGTTGCTCAACAAAATTGAGAGCACTTCAAACACAGCTAATAAATTATTTTTCATCCTTGAATTTCAAAAAGAATTATTGGAAGAGAAGAAAGATGCTGAATGGAATATTTGTGTATGTGGGCGTCCCTGCCATTGCTTGGAACGCCAGTTTAATACAGGAGTACCAAGAGCCTCAAATCCACCGCCACCTCCTACAAAAAGAGATATATAATTAACCAATAATAAAAACACCATGATAGAAGAAATTAACTTAAAAGATTATAAGAATATAATTCAAAAAATAAAAGAGGGAATGATGATTCCACACGATATAAACCCACCAGAGATTAATATAATGAGCGGAGAGCATTGGATGAGTATGTCTACATGGTTTGAGTGGGTTGAAACCAAACCGAAACTCCACCATATTTCACAGGACAATGATGCCAAGAATGTTGAAAGCATTGGGTTTAAAAACTTGCTTTTTATAATAACACCTGTGATTGATGTAATTAGCAGGCAAGAGATTGAGATTAATAAAATCAACACAACGGGTAAAACCCATAAAGACTATGAGCTAATAATAGGTGATAGTCGCAAGACTTGTGTTGGCTTTGCCAGATTTGCAATTAATGAAGGGTTTGAATCATTGGATGATCTAATTAAGCATTATCCTAATGGCGTGAAAGGAACTCTTATTCATTGGACTAACTGGAGTTATTAAAATTACCTATCAAAAAAATTTACACCAACCTATCTGAAAAACCGATATTAGAACGGTTTTTTGATTAAAACACATTAATTATGAGCGAAAATTTAAAAAATTATTTAGAAGAGTACACCGAGAAACTTTATCAATGGCTTCATGCCAGAGGAGAGGGTAATTCAAGAGAATTTATTGAAAATTTTATAAAGGAAAACGATTTGATAGCAGAAAATCAAGAGAGAAATGAACGCCTAAGAACAGTAATTGCTGTGATTGGAGTTTTTTCAATGATAGTATGTGTGATAACCCTATTTTTTATGATTTGGAGTAATATTTATTTAGGACTCAAAGTGTTTTTGGGTTCATTAATGGTGTTTCTCATTATGGTTTTCGTCACTGCCTTTTTAAATAGAAGAAATTAATACTAATAAGTAAAAAACACCAAACTTATGATTACACAACAAACAATAGAACAAGTAGAGGCGATAAGCATTGTGGATGCTTATGAGAAATGCGGGGTTGCCCTCAAGAAAAAAGGGGCTAACTATACAGGGCTTTGTCCTTATCATGATGAAAAGACTCCGAGTTTTACGGTGAGCGAAGCTAAGAACTTGGGGAAATGCTTTGGATGCGGAAAGGCCAACGTGGGTCCTGTGTCGGTTTATATGAGCAAGAAGAACCTGGACTGGAAGGATGCGATTAAGGAATTGGCGAGTGATTTTAATATTACTATCCAGTATGACGATAGTGATATTGGGCGAGCAAAGGCTGCTAAGTGGAAGAAAAAAGAAACAATTAGCGAGCTTAACACTTGGGCGTTGAGTGTGTTTCAGAAAAATTTGGACAAAATAAGTCCAGAAGATTTGAGGATGAAACCTGAGACTGCGGAGGTGTATGGAATTGGGTTTGCGCTGGATGATTGGCACTATTTGGAAAAACAATCGGTGGAGGATGCAAAAAGTATAGCTGACTTGGTGGAGGCTTCGCTATTGGGTGTAAAAAAAGAGGGGAAGGGAAATTTTGATTTTTGGAGGAATAGAATTGTGTTTCCTGTGTGTGGGACCAACAATAAGGTGATAGGATTTAGCGGGAGGACTTTGTCCAAGGAACTGAATGAGCATGGCAAACTGAAAGATGCCAAATATATCAATAGCCGAGAGACTGCAGCTTATAATAAAGAAATGGCTTTGCTGGGGTTGCAGGTGGCTAAAGAGGAGATTGTGAAACAAAACTTAGCTTACTTGGTGGAGGGAAACTATGACGTGACAGCGATGTACGAGAGTAGTTTCCCTAATACGGTGGCTCCGTGTGGTACAGCATTTACCAATTTGCAGGCCAAGCTACTGAAAAAATACTGCGACACGGTGTGCATAATAGGAGATGGCGACAACGCGGGAGTCACTGCAAGTAAGAAAGCTGTTCTGGTTCTTCTGAAGGAGGGGTTTGTGGTAATGATTAATCATTTGCCAGAGGGGGAGGATCCAGACAGTTTTTGTAAAACGAAAGATATGCAGGCTCAGATAAAGGAGAAAACTGAGGATGCGGTGTTGTATATGGCTCGTGAGTTTTGGAAAGGTGCGGTGCACGTGAGTCAGAAAACCAAAGCATTGACTCATACTGCCGAAATGCTTGCTAAAATTGATAATGAAGACTTGAGGAGTGGGTATGTGGATGAGATTGCTAAAGCGCATAAACTCAAATTGCCCAAGATTAATGGGGCGATTAAGAAAGTGTTGAACTTGACACAAGTAGTGGATTCAAAAGAAAGAACTATTGTGATTCCTAAAGGAGGGAAAATGGAAGATTATGAGCATTATGGATTTTGTGAAGTTGAGAAAGGGAATAACACTGGGTATCATTTTACAAAAGACGGAAGTTATTTTACTAAAGAGAGCAATTTTGTGATTCGGCCGCTTTTTCATGTGGAAAGCGAAACGGATAATAAGCGAATTATTGAAATCATCAATAAGCGAAAGAAAGTGATGCTGGATTTGGATTCCAAAGCATTGATAAGCCAGCAATTGTTTAGCGAGGAGGTGTATAAGAAAGGGAACTTCTTGTTTCAGGGACAGAAATTTCATTTTCAAAAAGTGATAAGTAAAATATCGGAGAAGATGCCAACTTGCAAAGAGATAAAGACTCTTGGCTGGCATGATGATGGATTCTATGCTTTTGCGAATGGGGCGATTATTGACGATCAGTTTAGGAAAGTGGATGAATATGGAATTATAGAGAAGGAAGGAAATAAATATTTTTTGCCTGCAGAGAGTTCCATTTATAAACACCTGGGGAGAGAGGATGATATCTATGAAAATGAACGGACTTTTAGGTTTATTAAATCCAGTATAGATTTTGAGGAGTGGGGAAAACAAATGAATACGGTTCATGGACCAAATGGTGCTTGTGCAGTTGCTTTTCTTACTGCGGCATTATTTAGAGATCATATTTTTGGGGTTATGAATTTTTTTCCTCATCTGTTTTTGGTTGGAGATGTGGAAACTGGGAAAAGTTATTGTGCGAGTTCTATTAATGCGGTTTTTCATGGGTCGCAACCTCCGTTTAACTTAACCTCAGGTACTAAGGTGGGGATGATACGGAGAATGTCGAAGCAAAGCAATGCGGTGCAATGGTTTGATGAATACGACAATGATTTTGATAAAGGAAGGTATGATTTGCTGAAGGGCTCCTACGATGGTTCGGGATATGAAAAGGGTTTGATGAGTCAGGACAATAGAACTGTTACGAACAAAGTATTATCGGCTTCTATTATTTCGGGTCAGCATATTGCAACGAGAGATCAAAATGCATTGTTTACCCGAATTATTAATTTATTGTTTACCAATAAATCAAGGAATTTAACCAATGATCAAAAGGAGGCGGGAGCAAAACTAAAGGCGCTGGAGGCTGCGGGATTATCCAGCATATTGAAGGATGTACTGAAATACAGAGGCTTAGTGATTAGAGATTTTTCGAAGGTGGTGCAGAGCGTACAGAAAGAATTGAAAAAAGAGATGAAGCCTGATAGTTTTTCGGGGAGGGTACTGGGCAACTATAGTGTGGTGTTGGCTACGGTAAAGATATTGGAGGATAAAATAAAGCTTCCGCTTAGTTACGATACCTACAAATCCTTGTTTGTGAAAATGATTGAGGAGCAAAGTTCACAAATAAGTGAATCGGATGCGTTGCATACCTTCTGGTCCAAAATTCAATTTTTGGAATCCATAGGACTGATTATGGAAAATCATGATTTTAAAATAAGATGGAATCAAAATGAGGTAAGGCTTACTGAAAATAAGGCCGATTTTATTAAAGATTTTGATGGCACTAAGAATCTGTTGTTTATAAATCTTACCAAAATGTATCAATTGTACAGAAAAGAGACTAAAAGTGCAGGGTCTGAAACTCCTATAAACGAGACTTCGCTCAAGACTTATTTTAAATCAAGCAACGCATATCTTGGTAGGGTTAACAGCATGAGATTTGGGAAAAAATCTAATAGTGGATATGTGTTTGATTATGATAAACTGAACTTGACACTGCATGATGAGTATGTAAATGATCCTGACAACATCCATACCGATGTAGATAATAATCTTACTCCTTCAAAGGATTTTGACGAAGAGCCTTTTATAGAGGTGGGAGCGAAACAAAATGATATTCCTTTTAACTAATAAATACTTAAGAACTATGGCACATCACGATTTAAAAATAAAAAAGAAGTTTGCGGACTTGCACCTGATGGGATTGAAACCTTGGGAGATTAGAAAGAATGACCGAGATTTTAATGTAGGAGATACTGTGAGGTTTTTGGTGATAAATGAGGACTTGACCTTGACGGGTCAATCTTATAACAGAGTAATCACCTATGTATTTAAAGACCAATACTATGGGCTGTACAAAGGCGGTTGCGTGTTTTCGGTTTCTTCTGTTCCGGAGTATAAGCAGATTATTGATCATGAGCTGGACGTGAAGAGGTTTCAGCATATACTGAACTTGCTGGATCAAGTGAGTTTCAAAGAGATTATTACCAAAAAACAACGGGAGGCAATTATTAATCATTTAAAAACGGAGATATGATGGAGTTTAATAAAGATGAGTATTATGATGTAAACGACACCTTGATTAAGGTAGGGGATAGATTAAAAGATGCGCACGGGAGAAAACAGTATGTGTGGGACGTGAAGTATGACGATGAAAGAGGGATGTATATGAGTAATTGCGATGATGGATTTGAAAGGATTGCTCCATTGAAGTTTAATAGTTCGCATAGTATGGTGGTTGTTAAAAATGAGGCGTGATGATGAAAAACGATATAAGAATTTTAAGAAATGTAATGATTGCCCTTGGAGTGGTGGCGGTTGCAATAAGTATAATAATCTCGGTTATGGCCGAGGGATATCAAGGATAAATTATGGTAGCATTGATTGGATTGACAATAGTAATGGGAATAATAATAGGAGGTTTCCTCTATTTGAGGGATGAGTATTTACAGTAAAATAACAATTGATTATGGAAGGTTATGAAGAAACATTGACGCTGATTAGGGAATTGGCTATTGTGAGGGATGAGAATATTGTGCTGAGAGAGAGATTGAAATTGCTTAATACTGAAAGGAAGTATAAAAAACCGATTAGGAGTGCTATTAAGCTACTGAGCTTTATGTCGAAAGGTAGGAATGTGAGTATTGCTAAACAATCGAAAGCTATTGTGGAGGAGTTTGAGGAGATAAGACTTGAGATTTATAAGGCTAAAAATGTGGGGGTATGAAAAAGTATCAGCCGAGTAATGGAACTGAAGGAACAGCTTTTATAGAAGATAATTGCATGCGGTGTGAACATTGTGACCCAAACCCTGAAGGAGAAAAGCAATGTGAGATACTTGCGAGAGCTTTGGGATTTGATGTAAATGACAAGGACTATCCTGAGGAATGGCAATATCATACAGAATTGAAGAAGCCAATTTGTACTGCTTACAAATTTTGGAATTGGGAAGCGAGTGGTCCTCCTCCTGAACCAGAGATTGTAGATCCGAATCAGATAAGCATTTTTGATGAAATTGAAAATTTAAAAGACTGATTATTATGAAAGATACATTTAAAACATTAAGAAAGAAAGTAAATGGTTTACACCCATATATTGTAACAACGAAAGATAACAAAAAGCTGTATTTATTTGAAGTGACAAGAAAAACAAGTTATAGGGAAATTATAAAAATTGAAGATGCTTTTTTGGATGATTCAACCTTGATATTTGCTTCAATAGATAAGTCAGTTTTTGACAGAGGACCAGCCACTGATGCTGCCAATTTATATAAAGTGGGTAATAGAAAAAGAAGACCACTTTACTATTATAATAATGAGAGGTTTTATAAATCCAAAGTTGTTGAAAAAAATCATGTAAGCGGACGCTCTTGGAGTGTTTTAGAAATAACCGATGAAGAAATTGAATTGATAACTGATTACTGCGATTTTTAGTCAATAGTAGTAAAATCAAAACCACCTCAATTTGAGGTGGTTTTTTTTGGCTTGATGAGATTGTTGAGATTTTCATTTTTTGTTAAATTAACAAAATGTTAACAGAAATATTTTTTTTGGTTTGGGTTTTCAGATTTTGAAAAAACTGTACCAACATACCAACATACCAACATTAAAAAGATAACTAACTAAATAACAATACTATATATAATATAACTATTTAAAAACACCTGTTTATCGTGTTGGTGCTTGTTGGTCTATTTTGTTGGTATGTTGGTACGTTGGTGCGGAAAATCGCAATATTATTTCTGAGAAAACAAAAAAAACGATTTATTAACTGAAAAACCGATACAACTATTTATTATGATTATATTTGTGAATGGAGATAAAATTGAAAAATTTCAACAACAAATTGGGGTGTGATTCTTTTGTTCATGTTGCTCAATCTCCATCGGAAAGAATTCCTTATAGTGAACTCCCAAAACCTGTAACTGTGATTGATATGGATACGGAGGAGAAACACAGCTGTGAGCTGTTGTATTTTATCCGTCATGATGCGGGTACACTGCCCAATGCCATGGCAAGGCTATCTCATAATATGAGTGATGATGAGTTGCTGGAGTTGTTGAAACCAGGAGAGCGTGAGTTGAGTTCTTATTTATATAGAAAAATTAAGTAGTATGAAAAATAAAATTAGTGAGCTTTATGTTTGGTGGATTGAATTTAAAATGAATCCTGTTGTTTTTTTAGTAATGTATTCCGTTTATATGTGGATAGGGTTAAAGTTAATTTTCTATCCAAAGAATGCAGGTACTGCAGATATTGTTTTTTCAGGGATTTTTATTTGTTTATTGGTTTTTGAAGAGTTCTTGAGTTCTCTGATTGAATATATGGATAGAAATAAATAAAACTGAGTAGTATGCATATAAGTATTGAAATTCCTATTCAGGCGTATTTGAAGAAATATGTATTGAGAAATACTAAAGATGATTTTTTGGAGGTATCGGTGGGTACCAATAACCACACTACGGATTATATCCATACTATATTATCCACTAATTATGTGGAGGCAGACGACAGGCGAAAGCGTGATCCATACTCTGAGACTTTGAGGCTTATGGTTCCGTGGCACTTTGCTCGTGAGGGGAAGTTTTATTTTTCGCATAAGCATGTTATCCGGATTCATCGATTTATTAAATCGACTAGGAGGGAGAAAATATTTGATGTGCTGGACGAGATTTGTGAAAACCGAGGAGATATTAAAAAGAATATGGCGAAGCAGTTGGACAAATATGGGATAACAGAAACTGATTTTCCTCTGCAAACTGCATTGAAAGATTACTATAGATATAGGAAAAAGAAAGGCATGGAAAACCTCCTGTAAAGGACAAATCCAGTTTTCAGTGGAAAAGGGATTAATAATATTGACTAAATATTGAGTAAAAAATGGATTTAACTAAAGCGTGTAACGAGGTGTATCATGGTGGATTGGTAACGGTGGAATATATCCCTATTGAGGATGTGGAGAGTGTTCCTGATGCGGTGGGTACTGATAGTACGATAACTACTGCGGTGGTGCTGAAAGCGGGAAAGGCTTGGTATAGCGTGAGTGTGCCGAATGATACATTTGATTTTGATGAGAATAGAGCGGAAGGGATTCAGGGCGAAATGTATGAGAAGGAGGTATCTGGATTTTTGGCGGTGGATAATGCGGCTGTGCGATCAGTGATTAGTGAAATGAATGCAAGGCGGTTTTTGCTTAAATGCAAGGATAGCAATGGATTGATTAGGTTGCTTGGTAGCTTGGAATATCCTTATAGATTTACGAGTAAATTGACTAAAAATAAAGACTTTAGGCAAGGAGCGGGACACTCACTGTTGTTTAAATCGGCTTCGCCTTATATGGACTTGTTTATGAATATTTAGTCCTTTATATATATATAGGTATGTCTCAAATTTGTAGCATTAAGAGTTGAATTTCTTAGAGGTTACAAATGAAAATAGCAAAAAATAATTTATTGAACAGTATTCTATCTTCTGTATGGATGATAGATAAAGGGTATGCACAAAGTGCGATGCCTCTTGTTGTTGAATTGATTAAAGGTAAGCCTGTTTCGTTTGATACTCAAACCAACACTAATAGTTTATACTCTATTAATTCGGCTACCTATTTTGATTATGATGATGAGGATGGCGCTGAAGAAGTGAAAGAGGAAATGATTGCAATACTCTCAGTGAAGGGTGCAATTACTAAAAACGATCAATATTGTGGTCCTACTGGGACTGTGACTTTAGGAAAAAGAATTAAAGCATTGGATGCAGATCCTAATGTGAAATCAATAATATTAGATATTGATACTCCTGGAGGCGAAGCAAGTCAATTGAATACTACTGCTACTATTATAAAAGAATGTAAGACTCCGGTTATTGCATCTTATAGTGGATTGTGCTGTAGTGCTGGATATTACTTAGCGAGCGCATGTGACGAAATATATGCTCAGGAAAACAACGATATGGTTGGAAGTATAGGTACTATGCTTACTGTTGCTGATTTTGGTAAAATGTATGATAAGGCAGGTATCAAGATTCACGATATATATGCTGACCAAAGCACGGACAAAAATCAAGATTATTACGAGGCATTGAAAGGAAACTATGAGGCTTATAAGGCTGAGTGGTTGAATCCTCTTGCGCAAGAATTTATTGATTTTGTGAAAGGAAGTAGAGAAGATGTATCGAGTTCTGCTCTTACTGGTAAGGTTTTTAATAGTAAACGAGCTATGAATAAAGGCTTGATTGACGGTGTAAAGACTTTTGATGAAGTGATTGAGCGTGCAAATGAATTGAGCGCTACTAACAAGAATACAAACTCTGGGGAGGCTCAGACTAATAATACTACTATGAAATTTGAAAATATTGCAAACGCATTAGGATTTGATAACACTGAAATGGAAGCTCAAGATGGGCATATTTCTATGAGTGTTGAGAATATGGAAAAGATTGAAGCTGCTTTGGCGAATGTGCCAAGTGCAACTGATGAGGCTGTGGAAAATGCAGTGAGTGCCGAAGCTTTTGATGCATTGGTAGCGAGAGTTGATGCTGCTGAAAGTGGATTGGCTGAGGCGAAAGAAAAATTGGAGATAATGGGTGAGGCTACTCATATTGCTCCTACTACTGCGAGCAAGGCTAATGATGAAGTGAAGGAAGATCCAGTTTGGAATAAGGATGAGAACACCAACAATCAAGCGATTGACAAAGATTTAGGGAAATAATATTAATAGTGAAATAATAGAATAAAATGGGATTAGATTTAGCAACATTGAACACGGATTTAGGGGCTTACACAAGAAAGTACTCTAACACGATAATGGCTCAGGTTTTTCAAGGAATTGAACTTGAGAAGTACATGACTGGAGTAGCGAAAGTTACTGATGAGTATGTAATGGGTAATGCAACAATTGGACAGGTGTTGCAACCTTTTCACTCGGCATGGCAACCTAAAGGAGAGGTGTTAATCACTCCTATGATTAATAAGGTGAGACAGATGAAGGTTGACTTCACGCTTACTGATTTGGATGACTTATACAGAACGTATTTGGCATTTATGGCTGAGGAAGGAAGAGAGAGAAAAGATTGGCCTATTGTAAAATACATCGTAAACGAGATGTTGATTCCTCAAATGATTGAGGATATGAATACTGTATCTGCAAAAGGTGTGTATTCTGCAAATGGTGGTGTAGCCGGAACTGCTGAAGCAACTATTGGCTCTGTGGATGGTGTGTTGACAAAAGTGACTGCGGCAATTGCAGGTGGTGAATTAACTCCTATTGCAACGGGCGTTATTACTGCTTCGAATATTCTTGATGCTGTAAATGCATTTGTAGATGGAATGCCAGAGAAATATAACGGGAAGCCAATGGATATTCTTGTATCTCAAACTCTTGCTACTTGGTATGGAAGAGCATACAAGACTGAATATGGAACTGCATCGAACTATACTGGAAACGGTGAGTCGGTTGACAATATCCACACGATTGATGGAAGTAGAATGAGAATTGTAGGGCTTAACTCTTTCAGTGGATCACAAAGAATGGTGGCGACTCCAAAGAAAAACTTCTTAAAGTTGTATGACAAAGTGAACTACCCAAGTGCGTTTGAAATTCAAGCAAACAGAAGAGATATTGACATCTTTACTGACTTGAAGAGAGGGTATGGATTTGGAACATGGGAGTGGGTGTTTGTAAATGACCAAGCATAAAATTTAATTGATTAATAAACCTGAGTAGCTGAGATAATCAGCTACTTATTTTACACAATATTATGGCTGAAAAGACAAAAGAAGAATTACAGGCGGAATTAGCAGAGGCTAACGCTAAAGCTGCAGCTGCTGAAAAAGCTAAAGCTAAACTTGAGAAGCAAGTTGAAGGTTTTAAAGAATCAGGAGCGAAAGACCTTACCGTAAAAGGAACTGCTAAGGTTGACGGAAAGAAATACGGATTCAAACAAGGATACCTGAAAACTTGGAAAAACGGAGTGTTGATTGATTCAACAGAAGCTCTTAAAGACGAAGAATTGATGGCTCACTTGGTGAAAATTGGGTACGCTGGAATTGAAGAGAAAAAATAGTACTACCTGTACTGATTAATATAATTGAACTATGAAAAGGGATTTATTAAAAGTTTGTGGAGACACAAATGCTCCTGGTTTAACGACTAAGGCTTACGCTGTGTGCTCTTGTGATATTGATGTGTTTCCGGGAATGAAAACATATACTAATCCGGGAGATACGATAACGCTTGATGGAGACATCACGCTGGATGCGTTGAAGCAGTTTTTTACACTGAACATTGTTGAGGATACTGGTAAGTTGACTGAGAATGCTGTGGGTGAGACTGGTTCTAAATCAATGGAATCGATGTATGAAGGGTTTATTCCTGGTACTGGTGCTGCTAACTTGGAATTCATCAAAGATCAATTGAACGCATGTGATGTGTTTGTTGTGAAAGATGCTGAAGGACAAATGAGGGTGTTGGGTACAAAAGACAGGCCTGCATTCCTTGATAGTGTTGAAATCACTACTGGGGCAACTTCGGTCGATAGAGCTGGAGTAGCATTTACTGTTAAATCAACGCAGGGAGGTCCTGCACCAGTTTACGCTGGAGTTATTGATTTAGATCCATTAACTTAATAAGACATGGCTGAGATGACATTAGAACAAAAGAGAGAAAAGGCTTATGAGGCTAAGGTAGGAACTTGGTTGCCTACTGAAACGGCAAAGTTATACAAGATTAAAGACGTGGCTGAAGGTAGCTCGTCAAGAAAGGTTTATCCTAAACATGGGGAAGTGAATTTCAGAACTATGAGTGTGGCAAGAGCTGCGCAATTGGTGAAGAATGGTTTTGCTTGTTTGGAGGAGAAAAACGCAGAAAGCGAAAGTTCTCCTGCTTATTCTAAAATGAAAAAAGCAGAATTGCAGGAAGAATTGACCAAAAGAAATATTGATTTTGATGAAGAATCGACCAATCCTAAATTGGTAGAATTATTAATCGAAGATGACAATAAATAAGATTATGAAAGGAAGAATAATGGCATTGATTCTCATGACTATGTTTGTGGGAATAGGGTCGGCTTTATCGTACGCCCCTCCAAAAACGCCCACGATAGTTTATGAGAAGAGTTTTGTTGATGATGCAGACTATAGCTTTGTTGCTATGGAGATTGCTTCATTGGATTTTGTCGCTACTGATTTTGTCAATCTGACGAATGTATATGTGGTTGACAAAATAAATAGTGATTGCGTAATGACAATTGCTGCTGGATTTAATTATAAAAACAAGATTTCGAAAAATCATTTTTATACTTTTTCTGGACTATTTCAACTTAAACTTTTTAGACGGTCAAGGGATGGTTTGATGAGAAACCAAGACTTATTGATTACTACTAAAGATTATACAGGAAGCATAAACGTACATGATATTGCATGGAATAGAGCGCGTGAAGGGATTAGTTTTTTACCGAGAGTTTCTTAAGTGCTTAAGATATACGAATTGAAAAAGCAACACTATTGTAGTGTTGCTTTTTTTTGTCCTTTACTGAGGGCAACAGTGTTGCTAATATTGCATTATGACAACGCAACACAAGATAAAACTGTGGCTTGATAGTCCTTTGAAAGATTATGAGGACGGGGTTTATTTGTTTTCCAAGTCCTCAAATAATAGGAACTTGAAAAGCCACTTTTCTAAACCAGAAAATGCTACTCGAATGGAGAAGCTGAAGTATGAGCTTGGGAAAATATATGATGCCGACCCGATTAGGATAAAGCAACATTCTCCTGAGTTTATGGATAATATTATTGTTCCGGAAGGAGGAAGGATAATCCATGTTGATATTGATTCATCGACTGCAGATCAACCCAAACCTACTTATGGATATAACAATAAGCCAACTGGCGGATTGGGTGAGATAGTGCGATTGAGGGATGAGGCTCTAATCAAAAGAAATGCCAAGCGAAGTGAACTATCGCTACTTACTACTGACGAGGATAGGTATGAAGCCGCCAAAGAGATTATGCATTGGGAGGATATTCGTCAGGACTGCTGGTTTAAGATTGAGTTTAATGAGAAACACGGGCGATTGCCTGCGGGTACGCTTGTGGGTCCAGAACTGAAAGCTGAACTACGAAGGCAGAACTCAAACCTCCGTATCAATATATCGAAGTATAAAAAGAAGTTGAGATCTGTTGAAAAAGGAAGTGATAATGAAAGGAAGTGGAGCGATAAACTGATTGAGATGGAGAGCGAGCGCGAGCAAATCAAATTAAAACTGGAGTTGTAATATGAGCGGAGAGAATGAATTGATTTCGGTAAAAAAGAAAACGACTTTTGATAAGCTTAGAGATTGGTATTCGGGAGAGGAATCGTTTCCGCTGACAAAGAAAGAGGAAGAGATAAGAGTGAGGTGGGAGAAAGCTTGGTGTTTGCTATGTACGCACAGGTCTCCTCATCAGGTTGCGCTTATTATATCCAAAGGCCCAGATGTGGAGATAGCTCAGGCTTATCGAGATGTAAAAAATGCTACAAGGTTTTTTGGTGATATAAATAAAACAAGCAAGGAAGGTAAGAGATATGTGTTGTATGAGTTGGCTTTCAATACTTATCAGCGTGCACAGAAATCAGGGAATCTTACTGAAGAGAACAAAGCATTGTCCAATATGATAAAGATATCAGGGGTTGACCGTGATGATCCGGATATTCCAGATTATTCATCGATGGATATGGGGTTAAAAGAAATTGTTATTCCTGAAGAGATTCTTGCGTTTATGACCAGAGGCCTATCCAAAGGAGTGGTTGATGTTTCTAAATTACGGGAATCTGATATTGAGGATGTAGATTTTAATTTGGTTTCGGATGAAGAAGAATAAAATAACCTACAATCTTCCACAATTATATGCTGTGTTCTCAAGAGCAATTATACTTGTTCTTGAATGGGCAAGGGGAACAGGAAAATCCACGATAATCGGGAGAAGAATATATGATTTGGTGCAGCAATTACCAAGAGGTAAGGCTGTGATGGTAGGAAGTACCTATGTTCAGATTCTTACTCGAACGCTTCCTTCTACAATATCGGGATTAGAAATGCATGGACTTATTAAGGATCGTCATTATTTTGTAGGAAGACGGCCTCCAGCAAATTGGGGATGGCCAGAACCTTATGAACCGCCATTGAGTTACAAGAACTTTATTATTTTCTATAATGGGTTTGGGATTCAGTTGCTTTCGCAAGATAGACCAGGAGATGGACGTGGATTGAATATTGATGCGGTTCTTGCTGATGAGGCAGCTCTATTAAATTATGATGATTTAAACACCGATGTGTTAGCTACTAACAGGGGGAATGATATGCGAGTCGCTAATTATCCAGATGGTTCTTGGAAATATTTCAAAGACTGTTGGTTGCATCATTCAATAATGTTTGTAACCTCCACTCCATTAACAGCAAAAGGCAAGTGGATATTCAAGTTTGAGGAACAGAAGATAATGGAACCAGAAAAGGTTGATTTCATTAGAGCCGCATCAATTGACAATAAAGAAAACCTTAATCCAGGGTGGTTTGAATTAATGAAGTCCACGATGCCCGAGTTTATGTATAAGGCAGAGATATTAAATATTAGACTTAAAAATATTGACGATGGATTTTATCCCCTCCTCAATGAGGAACAACATTGTTATAGCAATTACAATAATGAGTTCTTTGAGCAAGACCTGAGCAAATCCATAATAGACTCAAGAGGAGATGCAGATGTTGATCCTAACGCTCCACTAATTGCTGGGTTAGATTGGGGAAAGAACATAAACTGTTTAGTAATAGCTCAACGACCAGTAGGTGAACTAAGGTTCGTTAAGAATTTTTACGTTAAGTTCCCTAAGATTATTGATGATCTAATCGTTGAAGAGTTCGTCCCTTACTACAAACATCACAAGAACAAGATTATATATTTGCACTATGATAACTCTGGAAATATCCACCAAGCCAACTCAAAGCTTACCTATGCACAGCATGTTGAGGCTAAGCTAAAAGAAAACGGATGGAAAGTTGTGTTAATGACTAAAGGCGGAAAGAACACTTTGCACGAAGATAAATACTTGCTTTGGATAAAGATGTTAAGCTCCGAAACCACAACAGATGTAGTTAGTTTCAATGAAAACAACTGCAAAGAGTTGTGGATATCAATGACCAATGCTCCAGCCAAGCAAGGTAACAACGAATCGATTAAAAAAGATAAAAAGAGTGAGAGATCTAAGTCTCTCGATCAAGCTCACGCCACTCACTTCTCTGATGCGGGCGATGTTATTCTTCATGGACTCTACTCCAAAGAATTGAAAGGCAACAGAAGAACCTTCGAAGCAGGGGTGAGGTGACCCTCGTTCATATATCCCTATATGTGTTGCCATGCAACAAGAGCAAAGGACAG
>CAKZLK010000020.1 GCA_937125455.1 uncultured Aequorivita sp. | reverse complement strand
TCAAAACTCCAAATATGGTATATTTAAAAACAGCGTAAATCAATTTTAACCTGTAGCCATATTTCAGGACAAGACATTAAAATCAAACATATCAGCCGATTAAATATTAAGCGTTGAAATATGCAAAGGAATTTAGCCAATGAGTTATAATCAACTTATAACAATGGAAACATTAAGGAACATATTGAATAAAGAAATTGGTCTGGATGAAGAACTTTTTTTTCCACTGGAAAAGGTTTTAGTAAGCTTGCATCTAAGTAAAAAGGAATTTCTGATAAAAGAAGGAAAAGTTTGTTCATTCATCGGATTTCTGGAAACCGGAGTTCTTCGCTCATATATATTAACGGAGGGCAATGAATTTAATATTGATTTCTATATGCCAGGTTCATTTGTAAGTGCTTATACAAGTTTTCTGACTCAAACTCCATCGGCAGGAGACATTCAGGCATTATCTGAATCGGTAATTTATATTTTAAATCTTTCTGATTACAGCAAGTTGCTAAAATTAAATTCAGAATATTACAAGTTGGGAAAATATATATCAGATTCTTTATTTATTAAAAAGTGCAAAAGAGAGTCATCCTTGTTAATGGACTCTGCTAGCGACCGTTACAAATTCCTTTTAAGCATTTATCCTCATATTGAGCAATTAGTACCTCAATATCATATTGCATCCTATCTTGGAATAAAAGCCGAATCGTTGAGCCGAATAAAATCCTTAACATACATCAATGAAAAAAGGATTTCTTGAGAATAACTTTGTTCCAATAAATATGAATAAGTAATATGAAAACAAAAATTACACTGGTATTAATTTTAATCATTTCAATTATGGAAACAATGGCACAAAATGAAATTAAAAGAAAAGAGTTGTCTAGTATTGACATTGGGAAAAGTGAGGTTTCATTAATTAAGGTTGATGAAATTGAATTTCCGGCCGGACAGAAGGCTCCTCTTCACAAACATTCGTGTCCGGTTATCGGGTCAATAGTTGAAGGACAGTGTCTGGTAAAGGTTGAAGGTGAACCGGCAAAAATTCTGAAAGCCGGGGAGGCATTTTTCGAACCGGCAGACACTCCCATAGTTCATTTCGATAATTATTCGGAGACTGAACCGATGAAATTTATCGCTTATTATCTGACAAATGGGGAGGACGAATTAATTGAGATGTTGCACACAAAAAAGAAATAACGATGTTCATTATCAACATTACCTACAAAGCTCAGATGGAAAAGATTGACCAGTATTTGGCTGAACACGTCAAATTTCTGGATGAGCAATATGAATTGGGCAATTTTCTGGCTTCCGGGCGAAAAGTTCCCAGAACAGGAGGAATAATATTATCTGACGTTGCGATTAAATGTGACTTGGAAAAAATTATTGAAAAGGATCCTTTTTTTATACAGAATCTTGCTTACTATGACGTGATTGAGTTTGTTCCAAGCAAGACAAGTGTGGGACTAAAATTTTTAATGAAAGACTAGAATCAAAGAAAGAATTTAAGTGAAAACCTTATATTTCAATAAAAAAGGAAAAGCTGAAGAAGTACTGAAATTTGGGGAAAACAATATCCCTGATTTGTTGGCCAACGAGGTTCGGGTTAAAGTAAAAGCAAGTCCGATAAATCCTGCCGATTTTATGTTTATAGAACGAGTGTATCGGGTGGAACCTATTTTTCCACAAATAGCGGGTTTTGAGGGCGTAGGGACTATAACCGATAATAATGGAGATGCAGATTTCCCTGTTAATTCACTTGTCGCTTTCAGACATAAAAATATTTGGGCAGAATTTGCGAACATTCCCAAGGATAAAATCATCCTTTTGCCTCATGATTTACCCATTGAAAAAGCAGCTCAGTTATCTTTAAATCCTCTTACAGCATGGGCACTACTTGAAGAATCAAAAGCGAAGGAAAATGAATGGATTATTCTGACAGCAGGAAATTCGGCATTAAGCAAATTAATCATTCAATTTGCCAGGGATAAAGGAATTAAGACGATTCCAATTGTTCGCAACGATGACTCAAAAGAGGAACTATTAAGTCTTGGTGCCAGTTTGGTTCTAAAATCTGATAGTGAGAGGATAGAAGAACAAATCGGCAAACTTGCCAAAGCAGAAAGAATTTCATGTTTTTTAGATGCTGTTGGGGGTGATATCACCTCAAAAATTATTAAAATGATTTCAGCTAACAGCAATATCATCCATTACGGTTTATACGGCGACCAAAACACAGAGTACCACAATTCTTATATTATATTTAAAAATCTGACCATTAAAGGATTTGGAATTGATGCCTGGATAAACAGTAAAACAAAAACAGAAATAAAACATATCTGGGCAGATATCATCCGGGAAATTATAAAACCGGATTTTAAAATGAAAACCTCAGGAAAATATCTATTGGAAAATTTTAAAGAGGCGATTTCAGAAAGCAGAAACGCCAAAGAGGGTAAAACGCTTTTCCGGATGGATTAAAGACAATAATAACAAAATCAGTTTCCACTGAGGGTAATTAAGATTTTGAGTATGAAAAAAAACAATCCTTTTCAGTCTGTTAGCATTCTTCGTTTATGAAAATTTACAGTTTGAAAACTATGTGTCTTCAAATGAAAAAAACAGAAAAAATATTATGATTATCCCGATTAATAGTAGTGCTCCTGTAAAATCCAAAGGAAAAATTATAATAGATGCCCCCGTGGAAAAGGTTTGGCAAGTTCTGAAAACCATTAACAACTGGCCCTCATGGCAATTAGAAGTTACGGAATCAAATCTGAACGGTGAACCAAAAGAAGGTGCTGAGTTTAAATGGAAAGCGGGTGGATTATCGTTTTCGTCAAAGATACATACCAACCACCTGTTAAAAGAATTTGGATGGACCGGCAAGACTTTTGGCACCAGTGCAATTCATAATTGGATTTTCTCGGGAGAAAATGGGAAAACGGTTATTAAAGATGAAGAAAGTTTGAAAGGGTTTTTTCCAAAATTATTTAAAAAAGTATTTCCAGAAAAATTTAGTCAGCGGAATCCAGACGAATTTGAATGACTTGAAACGTACATCTGAAAAATAAAAAACTGCACACAACACGCAATATAAAACTGTTGGGATTCAGCGGTTTGCAAGCGATTATTTTTAAACCAACTTTTTCAACGGTGAATACAGACGCGCTCCGTAAACCCAACCGTTTCATATTGTAAACCGTTAGCTATAATGGAAAAAACATCGTGCTAATCCACAAACTTCAATCAATTATCCGATTTGGCTGATACAAAGATAGATTCGACTACATAACTATAGTTTAACTATTTGACCTTTGTACTTCACTTATAAAATTGGAAAATGAAACAAATATTAGTTACTGGTGCAACTGGAGAATTAGGAACTACAGTTATTGGAACTTTACTTAAAACTATGAAAGCCGAAGATATTTCGGTACTCACAAGAAAAGAAGAAAGCAAAATTGAATTTGAAAAAAGAGGTTTAAACGCGTTTATCGGGCAATATAGTGATGTGTTATCACTTGAAAAAGCGATGGAGAACGTAGATACTGTTTTACTTATTTCTTCAGGAGACCAAGGTGACAGAATGCAAGAACATAAAAACGTTATTGATACTGCAAAAAAGAAAGGTGTTCAGAACATTGCCTATACAAGTCGTTCCTTAAAGGACAAAAACACGTTAGTAAATAAACTAATGATGGAGCATTTCTTAACCGAAGATTATATTAAAGAAAGCGGATTGAAATATATCATTTTCAGAAATGCTTTGTATATGGATGTATTACCACTTTTTGTTGGCAAACACGTTTTTGAGAAAGGCATATTACAACCTGCCGGAAATGGAAAAGTTGCCTATGTTTTAAAAGCTGAACAAGCCGAGGCAATAGCCAATGTTTTAATCAACGATAGTTTCGAAAACCAAACATTAAATTTTACGGGTTCTGATGCATATTCTTTTTATGATATTGCAACTGCACTTACTGAACTTTCGGGCAAACAGGTAAATTACAAATCTATAGACGTTGAGCCATTCAAAAAAATAATGTTAGAAAACGGAGTTCCAGAACCAATGGTCAATAAGATAGTAGGTTTTAATCTTGATATTAAAAACGGACAAGAATCAACAGTCACAAATGAATTGCAACATTATCTTGGACGTAAACCAAAAAGCATAAAAGAAGGCTTAAAAATATTATTCAATTTATAAAAACAAAGAAATGACAAACAAAATAAAAATTGCTTTAGTAACAGGTGGAAGTCGTGGATTAGGAAAAAATATGGCTTTAGAATTGGCAAAAAAAGGACTTCATATAATTCTAACTTATAACAGCAATGAAGAAAAAGCTAAAGAGGTTATCAAAGAAATTGAGCGTTTAGGACAACAAGCAATTGCGGTTCAATTAAATGTTACTGAATTCAATAATTTTGAAGAATTCTTTGTGACCATTAAAGAGTCAATTAAATCCAAATTCGGAGTTGAAAAAATCGATTACCTCATTAATAATGCGGGAATTGGAATAAACGCACCTTTTGCTAAAACTACTGAAGAACAATTAGATACGATTTATAATATTCAATTTAAAGGCACCTATTTATTCACTCAAAGTGCATTAAACATTCTAAACGACGGTGGAGGAATTGTAAATGTATCAACAGGACTTACACGTTTTGCATTAAACGGATTTTCAGCTTATGCGTCTATGAAAAATGCTATTGAAACCTTAACAAAGTATCAGGCCAAAGAATTAGGAGAAAGAAAAATTCGGTCAAATGTAATCGCACCAGGAGCTATCGAAACTGATTTTGGTGGTGGAGCAGTTAGAGATAATGAAAAAATGAATAGCTTTATAGCCTCTAACACAGCTTTAGGTCGTGTTGGATTACCAGATGATATTGGAAGTGTTGTAGCTTTTTTATGCACCGATGATGCTAAATGGATAAACGCACAACGTATCGAAGTCTCTGGCGGACAAATGATTTAAAACAAACTAATGTCTATACTTCACATAAAAAATATAACCGAATATCATAGATTAATGCAGTTGCCAAAACCACAGCATCCTTTGGTTAGCGTAATTAATTTTGCCGATATTAAAAGGAAAGAAAATATAACGGTTTCAAGTTTTACGCACGGTTTTTATTCTATTGCCTTAAAACAGGTGTTTAATGGTAAAATGAAATATGGACAACAGGAATACGACTTTGACGAAGGTGTATTAGCTTTCATCGCACCAAATCAAGTAATGCGTATTGAAGTAGAAGATGAACAAAAACTAAATCATTCGGGATGGTTGCTTATTTTTCATCCCGATTTTCTTTGGAATACATCTTTGGCGCAAAAAATAAAGAAATATGACTTTTTTGGTTATGAATTAACAGAAGCATTACATCTTTCGGACAAGGAACAAAATACGTTAACCGATTTGATGCAAAATATTAATCAAGAATATAATTCAAATATTGATAAATTCAGTCAAGATGTTATCATTTCACAATTGGAATTATTACTCACGTATTCAGAACGGTTTTATCAACGTCAATTTATCACTCGAAAAAAAACAAACCATAGAATACTTGAGCAATTCGAAACACTTTTAAATAATTATTTTAAAAGCAAAGACCTACAGGAAAATGGTTTGCCAACAGTTAATTATCTCTCTGCTTCATTAAACTTATCACCCAATTATTTAAGCAGATTATTAAAAACACTATCAGGAAAAAGTACTCAAGAATTTATTCACGAAAAACTAATGCAATTAGCTAAAGAGAAACTTTCAACTACTGAGTTAACAGTAAATGAAATTGCATTCGGTTTAGGATTTGAACACCCACAATCATTCGGGAAATTTTTTAAGAAAAAAACGGAATTGACACCGTTGGAATTTCGGAAATTATATAATTAAAAAAGAATTCAGGACTTTTAACTGAATCGAAAAAAGCTGGTTACAAAAAGGTTCGTCTTGACAGTCCAAAGTTTATGGAAGAAGCTCATTCGTTATATAGAAGTTTGGGGTTTCTTGATATTGAAGCATATCCAGAAATGGAAATTCCACCAGAATTTAAGAACTATTTGTTATTTATGGAATTGGACTTAATGAACGACACTAAATAAAAAAGAAAAACCCAGCAGCTAACAAAGATCTAAGTTAAAAACCTAATCTTTTTTCTAAAATTTCGATATAAATTTCTCGTCATAAGGCAGTCCACTCTTCGCGATTGCAAATGCCTGTTTCAGCAATTTATTTGCCACTGCTATCAACGCTAGTCTTTTGCTTTTTCCCTTTGCCACTATACGCTTATAAACCTCTCAGCATGTTTTGTTGTGCTTGTATGTTGAAAAGGATCACAGGAACAATTGGTTCCTCAAGTTTTTGTTGCAAAGTTGCTTAGCTAAAATCAATTCATTACAATTTACTATCTTCGGGTAATGAATCAAACTACCTATAAACCTATTTGTTCTTTACAGGTTTTTCATTCCTATTTTGAGGACACCCTTATGCGTGGTTTAAATTTTGCTCCCGCTGGTCACTTTAAAGAAATTATTGGACAATTGGGCATCGTGCTAAGGCAGACAGCAAATGGCTTTCAATTATTTGCCCCTACAGACGAAGCAATTACTTCCTTTTTAGCGCAACTTAGCAATACCCATGGCACCACCTCATTTGATTTTGATATTACTAATCAAGATCCCTTATTTTATAATTACACAGATCTTCCCTTAGGCAGGATGGTTTCCTTGTCTTTTTCTAGCGCAGACACCCAAAATGAAACCGTTGGAAACCAAACAACATTCCATCCAAGCTTGAATGAAAGTGAGGATACTAACTTTTTTGGCAAATTACATATCGCCATAGATGATATAATGGCTTTGGCCACCCATGATGCAGCAGTTTCCTTTGCTATTTCGTTTACCGCAAGAGCCACACAGTGGCGTTATTATTTTATTAATCACACTTCACTGCCTATGAATAACCCGCATATAGTTAATGATGCTGATATTCAATTCAGCGGTCCTTATGATTCCGTTTTGCCAAATGGAGAAATAGCACAATTAATGACAAGTACTGTTTTAATTCCGTTGTCTAACTTTAGAAAGTATGATTTTGAATTGAAATTTGATGACATTACTATAAAACTACCAATTGCAAGCTCAGATCGCATAGAAATAGTTGAACGTGATGGTGCGCAATGGGCAACGTCAAGCATTTATGTTTATTTATAGTTGAAAAAAACGGTAGCAACAAATTGAAAACAATTTGCTAATAGAAACCTAGGCCCAGCTGGCGCGCGTTTGCAACACGTGCCTTATAAACAATCTATAGCTAAACTAGCAAACCAAATATAAAAATGTAACTCTCGCAATCAAAAGCAATTTAGGCTAGGGGAGGTGTTTAGCCTAAACATTTCCAAAACCCAAAATTTTAAGAAAAATCAGTTCTTTTCTTTTGGTTTGTAGATAACAATTATTTGAATGAGGATGGCAAGAACGACTAAAAAATAGATTTCCATATGGGTGAACAGCTCCACGGAATCGATTGCTTTTTTGCTTATGGAGGTTTGCCTTCCGCCTTCACTCAATTGAATTTTAGACAACTTATAAAGGTTTTCTTTCAGATCCCCAACCTGATTGGCCAATGTAGTATTTTGGGAGAATTTGGACCGTATAAAAGCAGTTTCGGACTTTTGCAAGGCTTCTAAATTGGCTTTAAAGTCAGTAAAGACCTTACCTTCTTCCATGGTAAGTTTTGTTTGCTCAAACCGCGAAACCAGATCTTGAATATCCGTATTTACCTGGTTGTTTTTATTTAAAAAGAACGTAGAATCCAATGTAACAATGGCAACTTCTTTTTCCTGAATCAACTTAGACATTTCAAACAATAGGTCATTTGCAACCAATCTATCTTCATAAATAGTAATTACTGAATCCTTAACTTGTAAAAAATTGTTTCTATCTATTAAATTTGTTGCGAGAATCAATACAAAAATGATAAGAATCCCAAGAACCCATTTTACTTTATTATAGAATGTCATAGCAGTGGTTTTTATATAAAATAAATTAACGCAAATATAGTAAAAACGGGGCACAACAACGGTATAGTTCCTTGCTATAGGTGATTTTAAGTTGAAAAGGGCAGAAGTCTTTAAGTTTGTTTTATTTCATTAAATTTCCCACTTGGAAACCGCAACGGAATTATAGGCAAAGCATTGAAAACTAAACAAATAAATCCGGGATAAATGAAAAAGATTATTTTTTACATCCTCTTGCCAATTGTTGTCACAGCAATAGCTTTATTCACTTATGAAAGCATTCAGTTTAACAGTTACATATCTGCTTCAGAAATAAATAAAACAAACGATATGAATATTCCAATCAACCAAGATGCACCTGTGAAGTCACACGCAGAAATTGTCATTAATGCACCGACAGAAAAAGTGTGGCGGCTATTAACTTCAATAAATGACTGGCCCGCGTGGCAATCAGATGTTACTGAATCGAATTTGAAAGAAGAACTAAAAGAAAAAGCTGAATTTAAATGGAAGGCTGGCGGATTATCGTTTACGTCACAAATTCACACGATTGACCCAAAAATCAAATTTGGATGGACCGGGAAAACGTTTGGTGCTAGTGCAATCCATAATTGGTTCTTTAAGGATGATGGAGAAAAAACCACAGTCTACGTTGAAGAGAGCCTACAAGGTGTGTTTCCCAAGTTTTTCAAAACATATTTTCAAAAAAACTTGGATGAGGGAGTGAAGAAAAATTTGAAGGAGCTAAAGAATGCCGCCGAAAAATAATAAACAATCTATTCCATCAGCCCATAATTTGGCTATTCCATTCTAAAATCATTTAATATCTGTGGGAATCATCACAAAGCAGGCAATCATACTGTCAATGGGCATTTCATGTTCAAAATAAAAGACAAGAATTATGGTCACAAAAGTGGAGAAGCCCTACATCTTGTTTAATCTTTTGTTAAATAAGTTAAACAACTTAAAAAGACCTGTATCTTTATCAAAATTTAAAAACAAAAAAACTATGAAAACAATTAAACTACTAAGCTTTTTCGCGCTTTCGGGGCTATTATTTGTATCCTGTGGTGAAAAGCAAAAAGAAACTACAGAAGAGCCTGTTGCACAGGTAACAGAAATTCCCGTACAGGAAATGAAAACACCTAACATAGTAGAGGTTGCCGCTGGAAATGAAAACTTTTCCACCTTGGTTGCTGCGGTAAAAGCTGCAGGATTGGCTGAAACATTAAGTGGCGATGGTCCATTCACAGTATTTGCCCCAACAAATGACGCCTTTGCAAAATTACCAGCTGGAACAGTAGAAGGTCTTTTGCAACCGGAAAACAAAGCTACGCTATCAAAAATTTTAACCTACCACG
Organism: uncultured Aequorivita sp.; assembly: GCA_937125455.1. Lineage (GTDB taxonomy): Bacteria > Bacteroidota > Bacteroidia > Flavobacteriales > Flavobacteriaceae > Aequorivita. Next base: position 23,989 of record CAKZLK010000020.1, on the reverse strand, counting down.
TGGTATCTGGAAAATTTGATGCCGCGGCGGTTATTGAAGCCATTAATGCCAACAAAGGCAAATTTTCTGTAACAACAGTTCAAGGGGACAAGATTGATTTAAGCCTAAAAGATGGCAATGTAATCTTGACAGATTCCAATGGCGGAACCGCGACAGTGGTTATTGCAGATGTTGCAGCCTCAAACGGGATTATCCATGCACTAGATGCTGTGGTGATGCCGAAGTAAGAAATACACTATGAAAAAGAAGATTAAGGCCATTGCATTTCGCAATGGCTTTTTTTGTGTAGTAGCCAGAAAATGACGTCTTATTAATACATAGCTATTTGGGCATTACACTGACTAAAGGAAGTAGCAGTGTAGGAGGGGAGCATGCTATATAGAAAAGGATTAAATTGAAGTATTACAATGTATTTAAAACCCGCAATAAATTTGACTTACTGATAAACAATTGATATTCGGTATCAATCGATTTTAGCTGACTTTCAATTAATTTAACCTCTCTGTAGTTCACAAGAAACAACGAACCTTCACCAAGGGTAAACATGCGTTCTTCACTATTCACAAGTTGTTTGTAGTCCTTTACAAGATCGAGTAGAATATTATACTGTGTTGCATACGATTCAATCTCTTGAAATAGGCTTTCAATTTTGTTTTTTAAACTGACTTTGGTAGCCGAAATATCAAAATCAATATCTTGTAGTTTGAGTTTAGCAAGCTTTAAATCTGCGCGTTCCTTTCTTAAAAATAGTGGAAAACTAATATTTAATCCGCTTTTATAATTTGCTGTATTAAAAGAACTTATATTGTTATAATTGGTGGTTAGAAAATTGTATTGCAAATCAATTTTTGGCAACAAGTTGTTTACCATTAAGCGTTTGTCAATGGTCAGTATCTTCTTTTTAATTTGAAATTCTTGTAATTTAGGGTGGTTGGCAATTAAATCTTCCGTGCTGTTTAACAGCGAACTATTAAATATTAGATCAATTTTATCAATGGTAGTTATATCCGGTGAGATTGTTTCCTCCAACTCTAAGGGCAGGTTATTTTCTAACCACAAATAATTGGAAAGCTCCAACGTTGACTTAACATATCCAATTTTTGCCTTTTCCAAATCTAGCAAGCGGCTTTTTAAATTAATACTCGCCTCTAGCGTATCTATGGCTGGTTTATCTCCAGCGAAAAAGGTTTTTTTTACATTCGACAATCTGGTTTCTGCATTTACAAGATAATCTTCATAGACTAATTTAGATTGGTAATTTTTTAACCAGTCAAAATAGGTAGTTACGGCATTGTACAAAATGTCGTTAATAACCAATTGCTGATTAGCTTGCGCCTGCATTGTAAATAATTTGGCCTGTTTTAGCGTAGCCATTCGTTTATTGATAAACAAATCCTTTGCCAGTGCTATGGAAATACCGGCACTGTACAAACCATCTTCGGGAGTAGTGTACTCAGGATTTAAGTAGGTGCCGTCATTATTTTCATAATTCGCTTTTAACTCAATACCGTACCAGGTTGGGATTTTAAAAGCCGCATTTAGCTTGTCGTAGTATTCAGTTTCTTTAAACTTTTTACGGTTGTAATCCACTTCTAATTTAGGATCAAAAGCGCCTCTGGATTTAAGCAATTTTATTTCACTTTCCGTGGTTATGAGTTGTGCCTGCTTTACAATAGGATGATATTTTTTTACATATCCCAAGTATTCTTCCAAGGTTAAAACAGTATCGTTTGTTTGCGAAAAACCAAACAAAGAACCCAACAAAAACAATATCAGTACAAGTCTTTGCATTACGCTTTCTTTTTATCGTTGGAATTGTTTGCTTTTTGGTTTGGTTGATAGAAGTTAGGCGGGAAGCTATTAATCTGTCGCCATAACTCAAACCAAATGGGAACATCATCCAATAGAGCAATTGTTTTTGCTCCAGAACCAACACGAATGGCCTCTGGCCAACTAATATCATCACTATCTGGGGATAATAGCACACGATACATACCATTATCACTTATAAAGTTTTCGATTGCAATAATTTTAGCTCCATAGGTTCCGTAGGATACATTGGGCCACCCACTAAAAACAATAGCAGGCCACCCATCAAACTGAACGCGCACATTTTCGCCTATATGAATTAATGGTAAATCTATTGGTTTAACATACATTTCAACAGCCAAATCATAATTTGCAGGCATAATGTTCACTAATTGTTCCCCTTCTTTAAAAGTTTCTCCAATACCTGCCTTTATCGCTTTATTTATATAGCCATCCTGAGGTGCAGTTACATATAATAAACTATTGCGCTTTATATAGTTTGCAAGGTTGGTTTCTAATTTAGAAACTTCGGCCTCGGTGTCATATCCACTTGACTGCGCGGTAAACAAGTCACTTTGAACTTTCGCCAATTTGTCGCTATACGTAGCCTTAATGGTTGAAATGTCAAGTTCAGCGTTGATTACCTGATTTTTGCTACTTAGAAGCTTATTTTGCTGTGAGATTAATTTCGCCGTTGCTTCTTGCAGTTTATTGCGTTTTTCTTCTACATCCTTAACTGCCTTTAAGCCTTCTTCTTGCAGTGAAACAGTACGTTCGTATTGCGTTTTGGAAATCGCTGCATTTATTTTAATAGCTTCTAGATCCATGCTATCCGTTTTTACTTTCAAATGCGCTTGAAGTAATTTGTTTTTAGCCTGTTCTAACTTCAAACCGCGCTCTTGCTGCAATGCCGAAATTTGATTTTCCAAAGCAATTCCCTTGTTTTTATAGGCTTCAACAGATGACGATTTTGAAGTAAGCTGATTGTTTGTTCTTTCCGTTAATCTTTCATCAAAATAATCACTCTTAATTTCTGAAATGCGAAGAATGGTATCTCCTTTTTTCACAAAATCGCCTTCAACAACAAACCATTCCTCTATTCGCCCAGGAATTTGAGACTGTATGGTTTGTGGTCGCTGGTTCGGTTTTAAGGTGGTTACCGTTCCATTGTTGGATATATTTTGGGTCCAGGGTAAGAATAGTATTATAAGTAAAAGAATAGAAAAACCTAAAAGGAACTTTTTAAATCTTTTGTGATATTCTATAGTGAAAATTTTTGTTCCAGACTTAAAGGTTTTCAAGTCTACATATTCTGAAACGCTATTGTTTGATATATTTAACATCTTTAGTTTTGATTAACAATATTTCCATTTTTAAGTACGATGTGCTTATTGCATTTTTCTTTCCAACTTTCGCGACTGCTTACAACAACAAGGCTCCAAGGTTGCGCTGCATCAGTTAAAAAAGAAATGATTTTAGTGGCTTCTTCTTTTTGAAAGTGATCTAACGGATCTTCAAGAATTAATAGTTTTGGCTGCTTTACGATGGCTCTTGCCAATACCAACTTTTTAGCAACGGTATTTGCAATTTGTTTGCCTTCTGGTTTTAAAACAGTATTTAATCCTTTTGGTTGTTCTTTTAAAAATTCGGTTAAGCCAATGTTTTTAAAAGCTTGATAGATGGCATCATCACTAATTTTTAAATTGCCAAATGTGATGTTTTCTCTAAGGGTGCCTTCAAAAGGAGTTTCCTCGGCCAGAGACAGACCTAAATGTGCCCGGTATTCATTAATAAAAAGACTTTCAATAGAAAGATTATTAACATAAATATATCCCGAAGTTGGTGAGATGACGCCTGAAATAAGCTGTAATAAACTAGATTTTCCAGAACCGCTTTCACCGTTAATTAATATTCTATCCGTAGGGTTTATCGTGAGTGAAATATTATTTAAAATAGGAAGTCTTTTTTCGCTAACTTGATACGAAACATCTTGGAGTTCAATGCTTAAAGCAGCATCGCTTTTAATCATTTCACCCTTTTGGGCTTCGATAGGCTTATCGATAATCTGTCCTAATTTTTCAATAGACGTTAAAACATCGTAAAAGGATTCTAGTCCTAAAACTAATTTTTCAACCGAATTAATAACCATAATTATAATAATTTCAGCCGCAACAAATTGTCCAATGTTCATCCGCTGGTCTAAAACGAGATACCCTCCAATTAATAATAAACCCAGCGTTACTAAAACCTTAAAACTAATTAGTTGTATAAACTGTAATATTAAAACCTTAAAGTGATTTTCTCTTGAAGTTAAATATTTGGATACTAAAGCATCACTTTTTTGCATGGCTAAATTTGTTTCGCCAGAGAGTTTAAAACTAATTACAGCACGTGAAACCTCTTGCAACCAATGGGCTACTTTGTATTTGTTTTTAGATTCTATTAAACTTGTTTCCAATCCGCTTTTTGCAGTATACTTAAATACAATATAGATTAAAAGCAACAGTAATAAACCGAAGATAATGAAGAACGGATGGTAAAAGGAGAGTAGGAGTAGGGCAAAAATAATTTGCAATAATGCCGAAGGCATATCAATTAAAATTTTGGACAATCCTTTTTGAATGGTTAACGTATCAAAAAAACGATTTGCCAATTCTGGAAGGTAAAAATTGCGTAATTCACTCATTTTAATCTTCGGAAATCGATAGCTTAGTTCTAAAGAAGCTCTTGTAAAAATACGCTGTTGGATAGTTTCTATAATACGCATTTGCATCAACTTTAGCATGCCAGAAAAAGCAACACCGGTAGTTACCAGTATAACCAAAACAATCCAGGAAGTAGATATCTGGGCACCTTGTATCAAGTTGATGATGGCTTGTATTCCAAGCGGTAATGACAATGCGATAATACCGTCGAATATAGCATAATACCCAATTTGATAAATATCTTTACGTTCAAGCTCTATTAATCCTAAAAAGCGCTTCCAAGGCGATAGTTTGTTTTTATCCATTTGATGAAAGTGTTTTTAATGCTAAATCTGTGAAGAAATCTGTTGGCGTTTTTTTATCATTACAATTCGTAATGGTTTTGAAGTGTTTTTTTGTAAAATGTTGATGAAGCGAACCTTCAATAATAGTGTTGGACAAGCTCAAAGTATAGGAATAACTGCTGTTGTAAGCTGATATTACTTCTGAAAGACGCAGTATTACAAGCTTATACGGTATAAAAAAACCGTCTTTATTATCCACATCTACATCTTTAGTTAAAAAAGATTTTGAGTTTTCATTAATTACAATTTGATTTAACAACACCTCGTTGATATGGCTAAAATTGCTGTCTTGTTTTGTAGTTCTTGTAACAACTTCAATGGCTTTTCTTAATTTTTCTTCGGTGTTTGCAATACTATAGGTTTCTAGAACAAGTTGATATTCAATCCAACTCCAATACCAAGAAGTGAGGTAAACCAGCAGTTTATGTTTACTTTCAAAATAGCGGTATATGGAACTCTCGTTTGAATTTATAAGATTGCCCAATTTTTTAAAATTGAAATCTTCAAAACCAATTTCATGGATTAAAATGATACCTTGTTCAATAATTTTTTTCCCCAATAATGACGATTCAGGATCCTTTAAATAAATACCCTGGGGGATATTAATTTTAAAATTTGAAAGTAAATTATTCATAATTAATATAATTTTGCGCAAATATAATAGTATTACTATTAATTATGATTTTTTTTAATAAAAATTTTTGATTCCGTTGATAAAAAATAATCTAAATGAAAATTTCGGTGTGTAAGCGCTTATAGATTTTAATGTAACAAACTGTAAATGGTTTTTTTGCACAGGTAAAGTGGTTGAATATTATTTGCAGATTTTTATTTGATAAATAAGAGCGGAGCTCGGGAATCTCAAGAAAACTCGATTTCATAAAATTTATGCTTTTTTGGCAATCCACGAGAATCGCGTAAAAAATAATAGACTGTACAATTATTTAAATACGCTAAAATTTCAATAACAAAAAAAGGAAGTTTTTTTTGGCGCTGGCAAACATATAGAATTATAACTACAGTGGTTGGTGCGTGGCGCAAATATGCTGTTACATAATTCCTTTTTATAGACCTAAAGGCACTAACAGAATTATGTGAAATAGCGTGAAAAGCGATATTTGCATATTTATAATAAATGTTCTATAATTTATATTATGTAAAATAGAATACCTGAAAACTGGAAAGCCTATAACCTTTTCAGCAGAATGTAAAATAGTTATAGGCTGCCATATTTAATGGTCTTTTTTATTTAATTCTTTATAATCTTAAAGGTTTTAGTACATCCTTCGTTACTTATATTTAAGAAATACAATCCTTGGGCAAATTCAGAAATATCTATTGTTTTATCTACAGGAATGTTCTTGTAAGTTTTTAGTACTTTCCCTTGGGTATTTACTAAAGTCATCGTTCCGCTTTCAATCCCAGATATTGCAATAATACCTTTAGATGGATTTGGAGCAATTTTAATAGCATCTAAACTATTTTCTGTTACACTTAATGCAAGATCACAAGTTGTGTACAACAAGTTATCAAATAATGCATAGACGTAAAAACAAGATCCGTCGGCACTTTTTCCTAATTCATTATAAAAAGCACCAGGCAAATTACCCATTGCAGATTGCCAATTTAAACCATCATCATCACTATACCTAATTGGAATTCCCTGTGGATTGCAATTTACACCATCGGTCAATGCCAAAATAACGCCCCCGCCTGCGGTAAGATCAAACACCTGACAAAAATCCTGAAACGTTCCTGTATCTGGTATAGCCCACGTTTCCCCATTATCTGAACTCTTAAAAAGGCCTTTTCCATTAATGTCACCACTAAACAAGTTGCCGTTTAAGTCTACAGTTTTTATATAACGCCCGCCAACCGGATGGCCTGTTCCCTGAACGCCCCACGTTGCTCCCTCATCGGTACTGGAATACATACCCGCATCGCCCGCCAAGAACATTTTATTGTTAAAATACAAAAGATCCAACATTTGCAAGTCGGGCAATGTTGTAGGTTCTTGAAAAGTAGCAAAGCCATCTGCAGAAAAATAAACACCCCCGCTGCCAAAACCTTGATCGTAAGCAGCAATTAGATTTGTATCTGCCTTGGAAATATCGTTAATTGTACCAGAAGCTGTTAATGCAGTTGCAGACCAAGTAGTCCCGTTGTTGGTGCTTTTAAAAAGAGCATCCTCACCTCCTATATACATGGCCCCATCGCTATCGTCAATAAAAAGACATAAAATGGGAAGCCCTGCCGTAATGCCACTCTCCCAAGTAAGATTTGTAAAAGTAGCTCCCCCATCGGTAGATTTAAACAGTCCGCGGTCCGTACAAAAGTACACACCCGAAGTATGGCCTTCGATGCTATACATATTATCTATAGGTTGCCCTCCTACTTCAGGATTCCCTAAGTTTTGCCACGTTTGGGCTTGGGAACTAAAAGTATATATACTTAATAGTAAACACAGTAATACCGTAATATTGTAATTAGTTTTCATAAGATATTTAGTTGAAAATTACAGTATGCAAGCTCCAAATAATAGTAAACAAATAAAATAAGGCAACTGCCCTATTTTTCTATTTCCATGGAAAAGAATCTATTTAGAAAATATATGTATTACAGGAAGTAGTATGACTAAGTCAGGAAATTGGTTTTTAGAAACTTGATAAACGGATCTTCTGGATTATCTGTTTGCATTAGGCTTATATACGCTTTATAAGCATTTGTATGTATGGAAATCTTTTCGCGTAAACCAGCCATTGCAGCAGCTTTTGAATAATTTTCTTTAGACTTTTCAAAATCTCCTTTATAAAGAAAAGCTTCGCCTAGTGTCGCCAATTTCCAAAGACTTGGAAATGGATCTTTCTCTGTAGCTTTAAATGCTTGTTCTGCATACGTAGCCATTGCCGCTTTATCCTCTTGTAACAAGCTTAAAAACGCCAGGTTTATGGCGTGAAAATAGATTTGTGCTTGGTTTTTCTTTGTCTCCGAAATCTTCAATGCTTCTTTATAGTGTTTAAAAGCCATATTTAAATCTGCTGCGGCAAATGTGTTTAAATACTGTCGTTTATAGCGTTCTCCCAAAATACCCAATAATTTGGAATTACCCTTCGCCATGGGGTGCTCCTCCAAAATTTTCGTTGCCTCTTCTTCCCTACCCGCACCTTCCAAAGCATACATTAAACGCTCCAGTCCTTTGGCGTCAAGGGAGTTCAGGTTTGGCAACAGCGAATTTATTACCGCATTATATTCTCCCAAAGCAATATTAACCTCTTCCTTATTCGAAAATGTATTGAGGAAACTCTTATTCATCAAGGTATTCAACAAAAGTTGGTAGCTATCATCATTCACATCATTAATCTGCACTAGTGAAAAGTGGTCCGCCTCTATTATTTCCTGATATTCCTTCGGAAACGGCTCCAAACTTGATGTTATGGGAACATATTCATCTTTGGTGGCGGCAATAGTCTTAAATGTAAAAGGATATTTGTTTTGAAATTTTTCCTCCCAACTATTTCGAAGTCGTCCCATATACGGACTTCTTTCCTTGAGTTCCTTCTCTTCATTACCGTAGGTAAAGAAGTTTTTCAACTCTATTTCCGGCAACCCGTTGCTAGGTGTGGCAAAAAACAACACATGGCTTATTCTATCTAAATCCTCCTTTTCCAGTTCCAGCAATGCCTGTTGCGCTACAATGCCACCCAAATCGTGGGCAACGATGGCAATACGCTTATATCTTGAAAATTTATTCTTGATTGAAGTCAGCAAATGGTCTGAATTCCTTTTAATATCACTCGCGCAGGCCCAAATATTCTTACCCATTTCTGGTACCACATTGCCGCTATACCCTAATGGAAACATATCCCAACCGTTCATTTCTTCATTTGCCATCAGCAGTTTGGGTGCTTCTGAAAAAGTATTTTCCGCATCGCCAGAAAACCCGTGTACAAACAGAATGACACTATTGGAATTTTCTGTTTCCCTGAATTTTGTAATTGGTTCTTTTTGAGTCTTTTTAGTTTTTTCTGTTAAAGTTTCAATTTCATCATCAGCAACGTTGTCATCCATCAAATTTGAATCAAAACTCACCACGAAATCCTCAAATATTTGGAGGTTTGCATATGGATTTTGATCGGGATATATCTCTGGAACTCTCTTGAATAGGTATTTAACCACTTCAAGAATACGCACAAAGGGGTCGTTAGCATCGTGCTTGGTATCTCCCCTTAAAACTTCAATCATACATTTGGTGAAAAGACTGTTTTCATCGCCTTCCAATATAACACTCAACTGTTCAGCGCGACAGGCAGAAACTATGGTCATACCCCGACCGTCATCCATCTTTTGGGCAAGACCGTCTGCATTGGTGTGTTTATGTTGTAGTCCTGAAACACCTGCCGTCATTCCTGCGGCGTGGCAACAGTCTAAAAAGAAAATTAATCTTCGCGATTTTAATTGCGAGATTTTATATTTTATTTCTTCAGCCTTAATCCAAGTAGTTTCATAGTTATTTGGGTCATAATCATTTGGGCATAGGTGAAAATATTTCTGGTTTTCTGCCTCGGGTTTCTTTTTGGCTTCATCTTTAATAAATGTATTGTCACTATACATACCACCGTGGCCTGAATAATAGAGCAATACAGAGGAATTTTCATCTGTACGTTCAAGCAATTCATCAAACGCTTTAAGAATGCCCAAGCGCGTTGCTTTTTTTCCTGTAAGTTTTTTTATGTTTTTTTTGTAGTAGCTACCGTGTTCCTTATCGCCCAGAATTTGATAAATAGCCTTAGCGTCTGTTACTGTTTCCGGAAGGTCCTTACTCCCTACCCCAATTATAAGCGCATGAGCATTCTTAAGCTTTGCCATATTCTTGTATTTTCTTAAAGATTGAAGAAATAAAAACTATTTCCAAAAGGTCATCGCTTCTTCAAACTCTTTCGTTTTATTATACTTTTTGAATTGGGGATCGTTTTTAAAGTATTTCCAATTATATACATGTCCGTTAGCTACTGCTTTTAGAAGATGTTTATATAATTCATCCTGGTTGTCTAATGCCGCGTAGTATTGTGCAAGCGCGTAATCCACTTCCCCGAATTGATAATCAGTCCGTGAATTTTCTAAAGCGCTAATGTTATTTTTAGCATCAGGCATATTTCCGATTTTGAAATTACTAATAGCTAATTTTATTATAATATCAATATTATCAGGCTCTTCGATGAGAATTTTCTTTAAAATATCCATTGCCATTTCATATTCTCCTTTAAAAAACAAAGCGTCAGATAGCATTTTAGGAGCCACCGTTTCGTGCTCTGACTTTATTATTTTATTGAAGTATTCATTGGCTTTGGTTTTGTCGCCTTTCAATAAATATTCCTTTCCGGCTTGTAAATAGAGTGCTTGGGTTTCTGCGGGAGTTGAAGTAATTCCTATTTTTCTTAAAAATTGGTCAAGAGCTTCAATTTTACCAGCTCGAACATAAGCTATGGCCAATGGCTTGTTCAATAATTTGGCTTCATCTTCCTTTTGTGCCTTTTCAATACTCTGAATAGCTGTTTCATATTTGCCCAATTCAATATCGGCAAAAGCCTTTACATAAATCCTTTGTATACAATACATGCAGTTTTGCAGGCTCATACTGTCCATATTGACCGTTTTGTAAATAGCTTCAACATCTTTTGGCTTGTTAACGAATTGCAAGGCTATAACCATTGCTGTTTTATTCGTTATCAAATCAAAAGGAGCTAAATCATATTCCTTCAGTATAGCCCTATATGCCATTCGATTGTCACCTTTTAGCAGTGCTTCATGCATATTCAGTAAATTCAGTTGGCGCTTGTTTGAATACGAATCCGGTTTTATTAATTGCAGCAATGAATCAGCTTTTTTATATTCTTTTAGATTGTAATAATGGGCAACCCGAAGCACTTTGGGCTCAAAATAGTCCTCATCAGCCGCTATAGCTTTGTTAAGAAGGTTTATATATTCTTGGTTGTCGTTGGTATATTTTGCTTCAAGCAGATATTTATAAGCTTCGTATTTTGGAGGCGTTTCTTGGAGCATCAGTCCTTTCTTGTCTTCTGTAATAAAGTAACCGGTTATGGACTCATTTAGGTCTTCAATACAATCCAAAGGATTTTCCGTGGAACATTCCGAGGGTTTAAAAGAGATGAGGGTTTTGTTGGTGTTTCCATCAGTTATCATTCCCTGGAAAAGCATTTTTCCATTTTGAAGATAAAAATTTCCCGAAATGATCTTGCTGGGATTAAGATAATTCTTGACTATTGCGTTTTCGTCTCCATCGGTACTTTTTCCTTTTAAATTCGTTTTGTACTCGTCTATCAAATCTTGGGTTATTACCTGTGCAACTTGGTTTTCCGTAATTCCATGGATTATCCAGTCGGAAGCCATTTTACTAACAATGTCATATTTTGGATCACCGGTATTGTTGCCAAATCTTAAAACAGCGATTTTATTGCTCGTTTCTATTTTTGGAAGAACTCCATTGTTTTCTTGGGAAAAATTTTTGTTGATAATAAGAAATACGGCTATTACACAAAGCGAAGTAATCACCCCCAAAAAGGAGAAATACATTTTTTTAAAGGCTATTCTTTTCTTTTGGTCCTTTACATCATCATCAATTTCAGTTTTTTGTAAGGGGACGATTCTAAATTTCCAGAGAAAAAAAATATAGAGCGGAAAACAAAGAAGTAATACAATAATTAAGAAGGCAACGGATTTGTTCGGAAGGCCCAAAGGCTGCCATGTTACAGATAGTACCTGCAAGAGTACCCATGCAGACACAACATAAATGGACAACATTTTAAAGACTTCCTTTTCGTGACACTGCTTAAAAAAGGAGTTAAGCTTCATAATATTCGGTTACTAATGCTAAAATACTTAAATTCATATAGTCTTTGAATATTTATTTCAAATTAAATTAAGAGGATAATTACTAAATGCGTATATTTAGTTATTGTTTAACCAAAATCTTTTAATTATGCCAACACCGCCAGATATGAAGTCGTTGCCGGATGATAAACCAAAAAAGAAACCTGCAGCAACAACGAAACCGAAAAAAAAATCAGCTAAGCCAAAGGTTAAACCAAAGCCTGGAGCGAATATTAATCCAACCTAAAAATATTGGCCTTTGCTAATTAAACATATAAAAATCCCTCTTCTTAAAGAGGGGTTTTACTTTAAATGTAATCTCGGGTCATCACTTAACATCATACACAAAGGCGCGGTATTTAAGCAATGCCACAAAGAAGGCTCCGCCTAGCGCATTCCCAAAAAGTGATAAACCAATAAATACCAAATACCCAGAAATAGTTATCGCCGGCGAACTGATAAGTCCTGCAAAAACTTCCACATTCCCCACGATACTATGGTGAAGCCCTGTAAATGACAAGACTGCGGTAATCATAAATATTAGTACAATTCTACTTAGTGTACTTTTTGAAGCTGCAATGAGCCATGAAAGTAAGCCCATGAGCCAGCCTGCTAAAATAGCGCTTAAAATAATTACGCTCTTGTCATAATTGGTTACGTGCACTGCTATTTTTTTAACTGTTTGAAGATCAAAAATATCTAAACGCGGACCTATCCAAACTAGTAAAAAAGCGATAGCACAGCCACCAACCAAATTACCCAATATTACCAATCCCCATAGCCTTAATAAGCTACCCAAGGTTCTTTTTTTATTGAGAACTGGAAGCGTCAACAACGACGTATGTTCTGTAAATAAAATAGATTGGCCTAAAATTACCATAATGAATCCTACAGGATAAACAAAAGACAATAGCTTTATAATTGTGTCTTCTTCTATTTTACCATTAAGAAAAAAAAACAGCGTGCATATTAGCAAATAACTGAAACCTATCTCAAGACCAGCGGTAAAAGAGCTTAACAGAATGCTTAAAGGATTTTTATCATACGTTTCCTGCCCTTCAATAATCTGTTGTTTCAGGATTTCACCGTGCGATTTTGCATGTGTCAACTCTGAGGAATTTGATTTCTTCAATTCCTCATCAATGCTTTTCTGTTCTTCGGTTTTTGCGTTTTTTTCTTCGGTCATAGCGTGTTGTTATACAAAAAGGTTTCGTTCTCGAAGATAAAATTATTTATTTTATCAAAAACGAAACCTTTGGTTTTATAAAGTAATGTGATTACTTTTTAATCATTTCTTCCAAATCCTGTCTGTTAGTGGATACGCCATAAATCTTTTGATCCGGATCCATTATATGCGTGTTTTCAAGTCCTCCTAAATAAACAGCCTCAAAACCAATATCCTCAATTAACTCTTGGGTCATTTTTTTGCTATCTTCATCTTGGGCTGCAAATGGAATGGCCAGTTTATCTGTATCTCTAAATGCCTTATCTTTTAAGTGGTCAGCATAAATTGTGTTGAAGGCCTTGGCAGTTTTGGCAGTTCCGAATTTCATTGCGGTATATTCGGAAGCATTTCGGTTGCTGTCCCGAACTTCTTGCGCCATCTCACCATCCCTTTCTGGGTAGGGATTGGTAGCATCAATTATAACTTTGTTGCCGTATTCACCAGCATAAAGTTCAGATAATTTATCGATAGCCTTAAAAGGTACTGCCAATAAATAGACGTCTGCGTTTTCTTCCCAAGCTTTATCAAGGCTTACGGCTTTTGCCTTCCCTCCTGCTTCTTGCACTAATTGATTTAATTGTTCGGGATGTCTTGAGGTAAATAAAACCTCATGTCCTGCTTTGGCCCAATGTTTTCCTAAATTTCCTCCTATATTTCCACTTCCTATAATTCCTATCTTCATAATTTTTATTTTTTTGAGTTATTATCTTCTTCCGTATTAATTTTCTTCAGGGTATCAGCTATCTTTTTATCTTCCGATTTCGATTTCATTTCGGCATCTTTTTCAACCTTTAACTCGCCGTCTCCCTTAATTTTTAAGTTTTCATTTGGCTGAGATTTTCTAAAATTTGATGATTTTCGGTATTCGTCCTGAAAATCGGCATGTTTCTTTTTAATACTCATACTGTTTTATTTTACTGTTTTTTATTCTGAAAATTTCCGTTGAAAGCAAATTCTTCCTGTTGCTTCCTTTCTCGTAATTCTTTGATTTCCTGTTTCTTTAAATCGCTTGGTAAACCTGCTAGGTCTCCACCAAAATAGCCAAAAGCTACTGCGGTAGTTACGTGATAATCATCTGGAAAGTGAAACTCATCTTGAGCTTTTTTAAACTGAACCCCCGCCATTTGATGCGCGGCAATACCCATGCTATGGGCTTGATGAATAACATTACCCATAAAAAGACCTAAATCGTGAAGGGCATGAAAATTTTCTTTATCATTCTTTTCCATTGTTTTTTTGAAAGCATTAATCCATAACATTTGTGCATTGCCCGCCCAACTTTGGTTGAACTCGTCCAGACATTCAAAAATGCGATTGTACATCTCAGTACCTTTAATTCCCCAAATAACGCGCCACGGCTGAATGTTTGATGCACTTGGAGCCCAGCGGCCAGCTTCCAATAATATTTTTGCCTCTTTTTCTGTTATTGGGGTTTGTGAGAACATTCTTGGACTCCATCTATTTTTAATACCATCAAGTATTGGATGGTCAATTGGAGTGGTTTTCTTAATTGTAACAACGTTTTTCATCTTTTTTCTTTTAAATGTAACAGGTTTTTAATGGCTTAAAAAGTTTTTAAAAAAGATTTAACGCTCCCTATCAGTATTAACATTTCCCTATATTTTTAATACTGCATTTGCCCTTATTTTTGTTTAAAATCTTATTGAATGCTCGTCTGGGGAATTTTTATTGCTTTTATTATATTATTTCTTGCTTTGGATCTCGGTGTTTTTAACCGTACCCCACATGTTATCAAGACGAAAGAAGCTGCTATTTGGACCACCATTTGGGTTGCTATAGCCCTTAGTTTTTCTGGAATTATTTATTGGCTTTTTACTGATGGTCTTATTGATAACCCCACAGGCCTAACTCCTCAACTTGCTGTTCTTAAATATATAACCGGCTATCTAATAGAACTCTCTTTAAGCATTGATAATGTTTTTGTTATAGCGGTTATTTTTTCTTCTTTCGCCATACCGAAGAAATACCAACATGAGGTTTTGTTTTGGGGAATTTTGGGAGCTATTGTCTTTAGGGCTTTAATGATCTTTTTTGGTGTTGCGCTAATCAATAAATTTGATTGGATAATTTATGTTTTTGGAGCTTTTTTACTGTTTACAGCTTTCAGAATGTTGGTTCACAAAGAATCTGAATTCGAGCCCAAAAAGTCTAAAATATTTCGTTTTCTGAAAAAACTATTCCCCATTAGTTATAAAATGGACGGCGATAAATTTTTCATAAAGCGAATGGGCATTAAAGCTGCTACCCCACTTTTTGTAGCATTGATTATAATTGAATTGACGGACATTCTTTTTGCACTGGACAGTATTCCTGCAATCCTTGCGATAACAGCAGATCCCTTTATTGTTTTCAGTTCGAATATATTGGCAATTTTAGGACTTCGATCCATGTATTTTTTAATATCACGCATGTTGACCAAGTTTCGCTATATAAACTATAGTTTGGTTGTAATACTCGCTTTTGTAGGTGTAAAAATGATTCTTTCCCACAATATTGAAATACCAGAGTGGCTTTCACTTGGTGTTATTGGTGTTTCATTGGCCGGAGGGATTATTGCTTCCCTACTTATACCCGATCCTAACCCGCAGCCGTCTGAAGAAGATTAATTTCACAAAATCCTATTAAAAGTTTGGAATGGATTTTAGGCTATTGTATCTTTAAAATTGATAATTAAAACCAACGAAAAATGAATATAAACTTTGAGTACCACGAGGTGGCTGCAAGCCCTAGACTAGAAGCTTTTGTAGCTGAAAAACTAAATAAACTTGAAAGCAAATATGACGCAATAGTAGGTGCTGATGTCTATTTTAAAAAGGAGAATACTTCCAATCCTGAAGTAGGGAAAATTTGTAGTGTACGTTTGGCAATGCCAGGACCTACCATATTTGCTGAAACATCTACAGCTTCTTTTGAAGCTTCCGTAGCCAAAGTAATAACAGAGCTTCGTTCACAACTTCAAAAACGAAAAGAAAAGCTTAAAGCACATTAATAAATAAAAAGATTCCAGATAATAAGCTGTAAATCAAGATTACTAATGATTTAGACCTTATAGTATTCTATTATTAAAAAAATATTTAATACCGATGAAAGATATGGGAGTAATAGCGAGAAGCGAAAATCAACTAACCCTAATATATAGTAGCAATACCCGTGTAGGCAGACACACACTGAGCTACCTAACAGCAATAGACGAAAAATATTTGGCCATTGATATCGCAAAAACAAAAGTTTCAGGCACCCAATGGGCAGAAATTGCTGATGCTCTTGGTGTAAAGGTTGGTGATTTAGTTGACAAAAGAGAACTTGACCTAAGTTCAGAAAGTACTGCTGAGTTTAGCTCAGATGATTGGATTAAAATCATTCAGAAAGACGATTCCGTAATTTCACGGCCAATTGCAATTAAAGGCAAGCGAACCATGCAAATAGATAATCCTACAGAAATTTTAGAATTTTTCGAAGTAGATTCTGCAGGATTGGAACAAAGTCCTTCAAACGATGCGGATCCAGATATTGAACGAACCGATGAAAATGAAACCTTTATTGAAAAAGATGAATGATTAAATCAATCTTTTTTTACAACTTCTAAAGGTTGGATGTTAGGTTTTACACGTTTGTATACTCCCAGTTGCGGACGCGTTAATATGTCGTGCATATCTTTGGTTTCCTCTTGCTGAAGCTCATAAAGCAAATTGAGTTTTTCTTTTCCCTCAAATTCGGCTTCTATTTTATACCGTTTGATTAAATATTCTTCAACTTTTTGTTGGAACAAAAGTTGTTGTTCTCCCGTTAAAGCAAGTTCTGGAATATAACGATTCGTTATTTTCACAGCCTCCTTTTTAGCCTCAGGATTTGATTTTTGCAAAAATGGATTTTGGGAAAATGCGGTGAAGCTTATCACTAATAGTAATATAGGAAATAGTTTTTTCATGATTTTTTTATTTTAATTTACTTAAAATTAAAAAATCGAAAAGGCAAAACGAAATAATTTAACCCACTTTAACGGGCTTATAAACAGGAATTAACTAAATAATAAGAAAGATACAGAAATGAGTATTTAAACGGTTTCTTTAAATAGTTGCTTTTTTCTGGATAAGTAAAATGGCATCATTTACATTACGAAGATTTTCCATATCCTCATTTTTAAACTCAATATTAAATACGTCTTCAATATCTAAAATAATATCTACCAGATGGGCAGAATTAATGTTCAGCTCACGTGTCAAATCGCTGCTGCGATTGATTTGTTTTGGTGAAACATCCTCAGGTAAATAATTTTTTATTATAGGTTCAAGAAGTGAGTAAATTTCCTCCGAATTCATGAGTTTTAAATTTTTTTAAAGATAGCACATGCGTTCACATCGCCAAAACCAAAGCTAGCTTTAACAATGGTTTGTAACGGATTTTTAAGTGTTTTCATCGATATTTTTTCTTGAGAAACCAATGAGGCGATTTTTGGATGCAAATTTTCACAATTCGTATTGGGGAATATAAAACCTTCATAAAGCTGAAGTATTGCAGAAACAATTTCAATACTTCCACTCGCGGCCAAACAATGGCCCACCATGCCTTTTAGAGAGTTTATATACGGAAAATCCGCTCCTTTTCTGTTTAATGCAATACACCAGTTTTCAATTTCCTCAGGATCTTTTATAGTCGCGGTTAGGTGTCCATTGATATAATCAATCTCTGATGCGGAAATATTTGCATTTTTCAATGCACTTGTTATACATTTTTGAATAGCCAAGCTATTGGGTGCGGTCATACTCCCTCCTCCTCTTTGACCTCCATTGTTTATTGCTCCTCCTAAGATTTCTGCATAAATAGTTGCACCGCGTTTTTGCGCGCTCTCTAAGGATTCGAGCAAATAAGCTCCTGCACCGCTTCCAGGAACAAAACCACTGGCATCAGCACTCATTGGACCAGCAACTTTTTCAGGGGAATCATTGTATTTGTAAGTTGTGACTTTCATTGCATCAAAACCGCCCCAAATGTAAGGGCCTTGATCACTGGTGCTACCACAAAGCATATAAGTAGCTTTTCCATTTGCAATGTGTTCATAGCCCATTAAAAGTGCTTCAGTACCCGTAGCACAGGCAGAGGAATTGGCCGTTACCATATTGCCAGCGCCAATAAGTCCACCCAAATAGGCACTCACCCCACTTGTCATAGTTTGGGCCACAGAATTGCTTCCCAAACGGCGTACGTTTTTATCATCAATTTTATAAATGGCTTCGCGAAATTTTTCAACACCACTAGTACCGCTTCCAAAGATTATTCCCAAATCCCAAAGTGGTTCTTCATCATTTTTTGCAGGTTCCAATTCAGCATCTTTGAACGCGTCCATTCCAGCAATTATTCCATATAAAATACCACTGCTATTAAAATTACGCAGTTGTAGTTCAGAGAGGTAATCCCGTTTTTTTTCTTCTGAAATAGTTGGCGTAGCTCCCAACTGACAAGAGAAATTAAGATCACGAAGTTTGGGGAGAAACTGGATTCCAGAAACCCCATTTTTTATGGCTTCTGTAAATTTTGGAATCCCTACCCCATTTGGTGAAACAACTCCAAGACCAGTAATTACAACGCGTTTCTTCATTTCAGCTTATTCTCTTTTAAAAATCATACCACTAATAGTTCCTTTAGCGACAACTTCCTCTTTTGCATTCAGCATTTTTACTTTACACTTTAATTTTTGAAACCTAAAATAGATCTTTTCTGAAACGACGAAAACTTTTTCACCTGGATAAACAGGAAGATAAAAATCAATTTCGGTACTACTTAGCGCAAATGTTGATTTCTCTGAAATAGTTTCTCCATTTAAAAGATAGATTCCAAAACATACCAATCCAATTTGTGCCATACATTCTGTTAAAATTACACCTGGTGTAATTGGATTCCCTTTGAAATGTCCTTTATAAAAGTACGCATCTGGCTCAAATGTATATGCTCCCTTCATTGCATCTTCCGATACAAAAAGTATCTCATCCACAAACAAAAATGGTTCGGAATAAGGAAGTGAATTAAGAATGTAGTTATGTTTCAAAATCTAAAATCTTCAATCGTTAATCATCTAAGGCTTTCACCACCATCTACTTTCAGAATCGTTCCATTTATCCAATCGGCTTCATTTTTACAAAGTAAATAAACTGCACTAGCCACATCATCTGGACTTGTTAATCTGTTGAATGGATTGCGAAGCTTTGCCATTTCAGCTAATTTGTCACTGTCAGGAATTACTAAAAATGATGGTGTTTCCGTAGTTCCAGCTTGAATGCAGTTGGTTGTAATACTTAAAGGTGCTAATTCTATAGCCATATTTCGCATTAAAGCCTCCAGTACTGATTTTGCTGCTGAAACTGCGCCGTAACCGGGCCAAACCCTTGAATTTCCTTCACTAGTAAATGCAATACTACGTGCCTTCTTTGCAAAAATGTTGTTTTCTATCAATGTTTGAACCCACTCATACCAGCTAATTGCCATCGCATGAATGGTTATTTCTAAATCCTGTTTAGATAATTTTTCGCTCATTGCGGCATCCATACTTTTTAAACTCCCTTTAGCTATGCTGTGAAGTAAGAGTTTTACGCTATTTTTTGGAAATTGTTTGATTATTTCATTTCTAACATCTTCATTTAAAGCATCTTTATTAAACGTCTTTACAGCTACTCCAAACGTTTTCATTTTTATAACTTCCTCCTCAAATGCTGCCAGATTACTCTTTCGATCGCGGTGAACGATGCAGATATTCATTCCTTGGGAAGCTAGTTTTATAGCACTTGCAAGACCTAAACCACTACTTCCGCCAAGTATGATTGCCCATTGATTTTTAAATTCGCTCATAATTAAAATTTCAATAATACACGCTGTGCAGAAAAACCCGGACCGAAGCTAAGCATCAATCCCAAGTCTCCTTTTGCTGGTTTTTGATCCATAAATCTTTCCAAAACATAGAGTACCGTTGCACTACTCATATTTCCGTACAATTTAAGCACTTCTTTGGTATCATCAATGTTTTTACCCAAGCTGCCAAACAAATCTTCAACTGTTTCTACAATTTTGCGTCCGCCGGGATGAAAAATAAGATGATCAATATCTTCAATTTTTAAGTTGCTTTTCTTTAAAAATGGATGGATGATAGCAGGAAAATGCTCAGCGATTTTTTCAGGAACCGATTTATCAAGAATCATCTGAAGCCCTGTATTTACTAACTTAAAGCCCATCATACTTGTTGCATCGTAAAAATGATACATCTCTTCAGCAAGAATTTCGGGGCCATGGTCCGCTTCGTTTGACGACATTAATACACAAGCCGCTCCATCACCGAAAATTGCAGCACTCACAATGTTTACCATTGAAAAATCCTCTAACTGAAAAGTAGCTGTTGGTGCTTCCAAAGCTATTACGGCCGCACGTTTACCGGGATTTGCCTTTAAAAAGTTATTTGCGTAGATAATACCTGATATCCCTGCAGCACAGCCCATTTCTGTGACTGGCAATCGAACAATATCCTGTTTCATTTGCAATTCGTTAATTAAGTAGGCATCTACAGATGGAATCATAATACCTGTACAGCTAACTGTGATAATAAAATCTATATCGGTAGATTTCCAGTTTGCCTTATTAAGTGCTTTTTCAAGACATTGTTTACCAAGTTTTTTGATTTCACGGATGTAAATATCATTGCGTTCCTGAAAACTTGTTTTTGTAAAAACTTCAATGGGATCCATAATAGAATAGCGTTTATCCACACCCGCTCCTTCAAAAATCTTAATCACTTTTCTTTGAAAACGACTATCTTGGCCTTGCATCCATTGTTTTACAAACGGAATAACTTCTTCTGTGTTCCGGCTATATTCGGGTAATTGTTTTGCAACTGTGGCTATTTTAACGCTCATAATTCTTTTTTGAGTATCCATTGGTAACGGTAGGCCCAGCGCCAATGGATTTCACTTTTTTGATTTGGGATTTTTATTGAAATTTCTTCAAGCTCATGTTTTTTAAAGCCTCTGGCTATGGAAACAAGACCATCATGTTTTGCTGTTTTGGTTTTCAAAAAAAGATTACTTGCTATTTTGAACAAGTTAAATGCTTGTTTGCTTCTGTGTAAGTCGTTAACTACAATGCCTAATTTAGTTTTATTTAGTATGGTTTTTAACAAGCCTACAATCTTTTCATTGCTGAAATGATGTAAAAACAGGGTGCACAATGCAATATCGGAATTTGGAATTAATTTTTCATCCAAAAAAATGTCAACTTTTTTAAAAGTAATATTAGAGTAATCCTCACTCTTTTGCTCGGCTATCTTTAAAATGTTCTCATTGAAATCCAATCCAATACAATGAAAATTTAAATTGTTTTTCTTTCCAAATTCTGCACACTTTCGGAGCAATTCTCCATCACCACAACCAATGTCTAAAATAATTATCTGGTCATTTTTTGAGTTGTTTCCTAAAAGTTTTTCAATTCCATCAAGAGTGATACTGTTTCCGCCTAGCCACTTATTCACCGTTTTTAAATCGCCTAAAAGATTTTTCATTTCTTCCCCTCGAAAGTCAATATCGTCCATTAATTCTATTTGTTGGGATCTTTGTTTATTGTTGAAAGTTATCATAGAGATTTGGTTCCGTGGGTTTTTTTAATAATTTTTGGAACTAGGGAAGGTAAAGCTCTTGCCATTGTAAATCCTATCTTTGAAGCATAAGGATTCAATAAGATTCTCTGAATTAACCTCCCTGTTTTTAACCGTTCGCCGAATTCACTTTCCCATTTGTTTCTGTATTTTTCTTCTAGTTTGTCTCTCTCAAAATCGTTGGTTTGAAAAGCCTCTAGAAATATTTCTGAAAAAATCTGAGCACTTTTAATTGCCATTGCCATACCATTTCCGCAAAGCGGATGAATCAAACCAGCCGTATCGCCGCACATTAAAATATGGTCCTCAACAGCCGTTTTGCGATAGAAGGATACTTGTGCAATGGTCAAAGGCTCTTTAAAAATCGGTTTGGACTTTTGAAGGAATTCCCTCAAAAACGGATTTTGAGCAATGACGTTGGTATTGAAATTTTCAATACTCTTTTCTTTTTGAAAACTTTTATACGATGCTAAATAACAAAAATTAATGGCCCCAGTTTCAGTTTTTGACAAGCCTCCATATCCCCCATTAAAATTGTGCAAGGCAACTAAATCATCAGGAAAATCGTCGTTTTTATAATGTGCCTTAACTCCTAGCCAAGATGATTTGTTATAAATGAAAGCTCTTTTTAAGTTCTTATCTAAAACACTCCGTTTTCCGTAGGCTCCGATAACGAGATGCCCACTGAATTTCTCATCTTTCTCAGTTCGTACTTCAAAGACGTCTTCTTGATAATCAATTGCCAGTGCTCTATCAAAACGAAAATCCACACCCATTTCAAGTGCTCTTTTGTAAAGTAAATGGTCAAAGGCAAAGCGACTGATACCCAAACCACCTAATGGAAGTTCGGTTTGCACCGACTTTCCTTTTGAAGAACTCAACAAAAGGGTTTTGATCGATTTTGTTTGTATACCGGCGAAAGAAACCCCAAGGCTATTCATATAGGGCAACACTTCGTTAGAGACATACTCGCCGCATACTTTGTGATGTGGATATTTCTTTTTTTCGATAACTAAAATCGAGTAGCTTTTCTGAGAAAGGTCTATCGCAGCTGTAAGCCCAGCCAACCCTCCACCAACAATTATAACATCATAGCAATTCACTAAGGTGAAGATAAGAATTTAAAAACCCCGACTTGATGGTCAGGGTTTCAAAGTTCATATTCTAAAACTTACACTATTCACTTGTTTTGCTTTTTGCTTCGTCCTTAAGTTCTTGGCTAGCTACGATTGCGAGTTCTACACGACGGTTTTTACTTTTGCCCTCTGTGGTAGAGTTATCAGCCTTAGGTTGCAATTCACCATACCATTTAGTCGTAAATCGACCTTGGTTGATTCCTTGCGTTATCAAATAATTTGTTACTGATTCGGCACGCTGCTGTGATAATTTCATGTTGTAGTCCTCCGGGCCTGCACTATCAGTATGCCCTTCAACCAAAATATAAGATTTGGGGTATTCTTTGAAAATTCCCGCTAACTTATCCAGTGTTGTCGCCGAGGTGCCTTTCACATTAGATTTACTCGTATCGAAATATACGCCTGCTTCTTCGTTAAAAACGACATTGATTCCTTCACCTACTCTTGTAACTTCAGCTCCTGGAATTTCCTCCTCGATACGTTCGGCCTGCCTATCCATTCGGTCTCCAATGTACCCTCCAGCAACTCCACCTACTACAGCGCCAATTATGGCCCCTAAGGCAGTATTGTCTCCTTTGCCAACATTATTTCCAAGGACGCCACCAATTACAGCACCACTAGTTGCACCAACAACCGCTCCTTTTTGTTTATGATTTGCATTTTTAACGGCACTGCAGCTAAAAACCAAGGTTGCCGACACGAATATGTAAATACTTTTTTTAAAGTTGTTTTTCATGGGGGTATTTTTTAAGATTTTTTAGTGAACTTATAAACTATGTTAATCACCTTACCGTCTACAGTCGCATTCGATTTTAGGGTCATCTCGCTTGCGGTAAGGGTTGAAATATTAAGTCGGTAACCTATACCGGATATGTCTTTATTCTTTTCATTAATCAATTTGAACTGCAATTGACTTGAATAGTTTTCTGGATTGTCAATAACCGACCAACGGATGAATCTGTCCCCCCCCTGGCATAAGGATGATGCGGCCAAGGTATAACGACCAGTACTATTGTTGTCACGGAAATACCAATTACTTCCTTCGAAACAGATATCCTCCGCATCGTTAAAAATAGTTGACTTAAAATTCCCCGATCCATTTTCGTAGCTGACGTCATTGAGGGTCCAGGTACCGCTCAACATGTTACGTTTTTCGCGCACCGCCTTCGAAATGGAACAAGAAGAAAAGAGCGTGGCAAATGCCATGACCAAAAGGTAATTTTTCATATTAT
>CAKZLK010000019.1 GCA_937125455.1 uncultured Aequorivita sp. | reverse complement strand
TGCTAATGATAGCATATGAAAAATGTGAAAGTGGCTTATATTCAAATTGTTTGATTTTCATTATTATATTTTTTTTTTGAATTTATAAAAGTCTTTTAAGACTCTAAAATGAACTGCCGTTATATAAAAAAATTAAAACTATTTTTTCCTGAGTTTGAAGAATAGTTCATTTCCTTCCCGCTGTTGGATAGAGTTATATGCAGTTTCTATTATCTCAATATTGAATTTTTCTTTAAAAAGAGAAATATACTCCTCCTTATTTCCACCAAAAGGAGGTTTATCACTATTCAGTGGAATATTGAAAAGAACCCCAATCACTTTTCCACCTGGTTTTAGTAATTGATACATTTTTGAAACGTAGTCTTTACGAAAACTGGGATCGAGTGCACAAAAAAAAGTTTGCTCCAGAATAAGGTCAAATCTGTCATCTAGTTGAAAAAAATCGCTGTGAAGTATCTTTTCTTTCGGGAAGGAAGGAACCCTATCAAGTAAATTTTTCAAAGGAATACTCGAAATATCGACTACCGAAACGTCAGTAAATCCATTTTTTAAAAGATATTCAGCTTCATAGGAATTACCACCCCCTGGGATCAATATCTTTAAATTTTTATTAGGGAGTTGATCAATATACTCTTTTATTGGCGTGGAAACGTGACCAATATCCCATCCTGTTTCTCCAGCAATGTATTTGTGATTCCAAAATGTTTCGTAAAAATTCATTTACTATTTTTCAAAATTTATACTCCAAATACCCCGCACTTGGTTTTCAGCATACCCAGTAGCTTTATCAGTTGGGTAAAGCTCCTTTATTTTAGACAACGTAATGTTTTCTAATTCCTTGCCAGGTGTACCATGGCATTTTAAGCACATTGAATTGGTGACGATTGGATAATAAAACTCGGTTTCATTTCCCATTTGTACTGTAATTGGCTTTACTTCACCACCTGCAACTACTTGTTTTTTGAAATTTTCTAGATATTGCAATTCAGTTGCATTAGCTATATTTTTTGGATTTCTAGGTTTATCAGTAACCCGTTTAATATGTGCTTTATAAACGGTAGCCATACTATCAGTTATAGGCAAGGCTTGTACATTACAGAAATCAAGTGCCGCTATTACCCCGTTTTTTTGGATTTGCCCCATAAGGTTTTTACCAAGTTCAGCTTTGGTTGTCAGCGCCATTTGCATTCCGCGTTCCTCAACAGAAAGTTGTTTATTGGTGTTGGCTTGGTTTTTATTCATACCCATGCCTTTTCCACGACCCATTTTTCCATTCATCATTTTGCCGTTACCATGCATTTTGTTGTAGTGTTCTTGAAACCATTCCGGTTTTTCAACTTCATTTTCGAACAAGTAGTCGGCAATCTGCTTAATAGTTTCCTCTGGAAAAAATTGATAAGGCATTAATCCAAATTTTTTAACAGCTCCTGGCATTTTCGATTTTTCTTCGGAAGGTTTTTTCGACCATTCCACCATCGCTTCCACAAAAGCTTCCTTAGAAGTGTCCTCAGAAATATAATGCATCTTTATAGCTACAAATGGTGGGGCAATCATATTTTCTTCTGAAGCGTTTGGACTGTGACACGCGTAACAGTTATTTTCCATAAGTTTCTTTCCTGGATGTTCTTGAGTCTCGACCAATGCCAAATCCTTCGAATCATTTTCAATAGTGGAATACTTATCTTTATTATTTGTGTTACAAGCAACTAAGATGCTTCCGAAAATAGCTAATGCAATAAATTTCATGAGTACACTTTTTAGGTTGTGGTATTTAAATTTAAAGCGATTTCTTCGCTAAATAAAAATCTACTTTTTCAATTGAACTGTCGTTCAAACGAACTTCCATTTCCTCTAAGGTTTTTGGTGGTGGAATGATAACTTTATCCCCTTTTTTCCAATCTAAAGGCATTGCTACACTATATTTATCTGATGTTTGTAGTGCTTCTAACGCCCGTAAAATTTCGTCCATATTTCGACCCACATTCAACGGATAATACATAATTAACCTGATTTTTTTTGCTGGATCTATGAAGAAAACTGCACGTACCGCTGCGGTTTCACTTTCGTTAGGCTGCAACATTCCATAAAGCTTAGACACTTTCATATCTATATCTGCAATAATGGGGAAGTCAAAATAAACACCAGTTTTTTCACGAACATTATTGACCCAACCCAAATGCGCATGGATACTATCTATGCTCAGTCCCAAAAGTTCTGTGTTGAGAGCGTCAAATTCAGATTTGCGAAGTGCAAAACCGCTCATCTCTGTAGTACAAACAGGTGTAAAATCTGCTGGATGCGAAAACATGACAATCCATTTGTCTTTCGCAAATTCTGAAAGTTTAATGTCTCCCTTTGTGGTCTTTGCTGTAAAATCTGGCGCAATATCACCAATTCTGGGCATTGAAGTAATTTCTTTAATTTCTTGATTTTCCATAATATTTTTCTTTAATTTTAAAGTATAAAAATAAACTATAAAGATTTATTTGGAAGTAACAAAGGTTACACTTCAAGAAAGGTTAAGAAAAATTTATGCCTTGAGGCTATAGCGAAATTATCTGAATGCCATTTCTGTAAAGTTCTATTTTCCCCATGTTTTCCAGTTTTTTTAGTAAACGCGAAACCACAACCCGCGAGGTATGTAGCTCATGGGCAATTTCCTGATGCGTACTATTTATCATCGAATCCTTTGTAACTTTTTGTTTGTTTTGAAGATATTTTACCAATCGCTCATCCATATTGAAGAAGGCTATACTATCAATGGTTTCTAGCATCTCGGTCAAACGCTCATGATAACTTTGGAATACAAAATTGCGCCAGCTTTTATATTTGCCTGTCCACTCCTCCATTTTTTGGATAGGGATCATTATTAAAGTTGTATCCAATTCTGCAATAGCACGGATTTCACTTTTAGTTTGTCCTAAGCAGCACGTAAGAGTCATGGCGCAAGTATCACCACGCTCTAAAAAATAAAGCAACAATTCGTCGCCATCTTCATCTTCCCTTAAAATTTTTATCGCACCAGAAATAAGCAACGGCATTGAACGCACATAATCACCAATTTCAATTAGCTTATCGCCTTCCCGTACTTCTTTTAAAGTACCTACCTGATTTATTTCATTAATGAGGGTATCTTCAAATATATGAGCAAAATTTTCTTTTAAATAATGTAGCATACAATAATCTTTTAAGTTTTTTAAAAGAGTGAAAATACCAAATTAAAATCATTTTTCCTTGGCTTCTTTTCTTTCTTGCCGCTCCAGTTTATTAAAATATCCACGAAATAGAAAGTTATGTTTTAGAGCTTCCATATTTTCGTTTAGTTTTTGGGTAGCTTCTTTTATATTAATCATTGAAGAGTCAATATTTTTCACCAAGTCTTTATCCTGCAAAACATAATTTAAAGTTCCTTTTCCAGATTTTATTTCTTGAATGTATTCATCAATATTTTTAGTTACTTCGTTAATGTCCTTACTCGACTTTTCAAGATTGGCAAATACATTTTTAATTTGATTGGCAGAAACGGTATCGCTCAACAGTACTGCGGCAGCACTCTCATCATAATTTATTTTTGAAATAATAGCATTGATGTTTGTAATTGCGGCTGATGTGCCTAAAGTAGTTTTTTTGAGTTCTACCACAACCTGCCGTATGTCCTTCGCCAACAAAGTATCGCTCACCAATGCCCCCAATGTACCTTTTCCCTCAAGGATTTTATTGGTAATCTTTAATAAATCTGAAGTTAATAAAGCCGCGTTCTCATTTGTTGTATTTAGGGTAGAAAGCATATCGTCGGCACCAATTCTACTGTAAGATTGAATGGTATCTCCCGCAATTACGGGTTTTGCATCTTGAGATTTTCCAGGGATAATATTTACGACCATACTTCCCACCAACCCATCTGACCCAATAGAAGCAATAGCATCTTTTTTTATAAACCTTGACGTTTTTTCTTCTACAACCATTTGAATAGTGATGGTTCCCTCATCAACCATATCTATTTTGCTCACGGTGCCAACGTTAATTCCAGAATAGCGTACGTTATTACCCAAAGTTAAGCCGTTCACGTTTGCGAATGTGGCATAAATTTCAATATTTCTAGTAAACAAATGCTGCTTGTTTCCAATAAAATATAGAGTAGCAACAAGAAGAATTGTTCCTATCACTACAAAAACACCGACCTTTATTTTTTGTGAAGTTGATTTTCCCATAACATTAATTTTTAAAGAATGCCTGAACCTGTGGGTCGCTTGAGTTTGAAAGCTCCTCGAAAGTTCCTTCGGCATAATTGATTCCATCTACCAACAAAATCATCCGGTTTGAGATTACTCTCGCACAGTCCACATCGTGTGTGATAATAAGGGAGGAAGTATGATATTTTTTTTGAATATTTCGCATCAACAGAATAATTTCCTTAGCCGTGATTGGATCCAAACCTGTTGTTGGCTCGTCATACATAATAATTTTTGGTTTCAAGATTAACGCTCGCGCCAAAGCCACCCGTCGCTGCATACCGCCAGAAAGTTCTGCTGGCATCAAATCTATAGCATCTGCCAGACCAACATTCTCCAGAGCTTCCTTTACCAAAATTTCGGTTCCTTGAAAATTTTCAATTTTATCTTTATGGCGCCGCAGCGGAAATTCCAGATTTTCGCGCACAGTCATAGAATCGTATAATGCACTGCCCTGAAAAAGAAAACCAATTTCGGTTCGCAACAAGTCTAGCTCCTTATGGCCCATTGTGGTAATGTCTTGGTTTTTAATATTAATACTGCCACCGTCTGGATGAATCAAACCTACCAAACATTTTACCATCACAGATTTTCCAGAACCCGATTTGCCCATCACCACCAAGTTTTCACCTTCAAAAAGCTTTAGATTAAAACCTTTAAGCACATGGTTGTCACCAAAACTTTTTTGAAGATTTTTTAACTCTAGCACGGGTTTTATGTTTTTTATTGAATTCATTTAAACTTAAATAAATATATCGGTTACAAAAACGGCAATAAAATCAATTACAAACAGTAACATTGAGATATAGACCACAGCAGAATTTGATGCCTCTCCAACCCCAACGGTTCCTTTGGAACAATAATAACCTTTATAACAGCCTACCAATCCAATAGCAAAACCAAAGAAAACAGATTTTATGGTTGCTGGGACTATATCGCTAAATTTTAAGGCTTCAAAAACTTGGTTGAAATAAAGCAAATAAGAAACATCCCCTTTTAAATTTTCAATTAAAGCCGAACCAAAAAGAGCGATGGCATCTCCCATTATTATTAACAAAGGTAACATCAAGGTAGTGGCCATAATACGGGTAACCACCAAATACTTGAAAGGGTTGGTGCCCGAAACCTCCATTGCATCTATCTGCTCCGTAACACGCATTGAACCAAGCTCTGCACCAATTCCCGAGCCTATTCGTCCAGCACAGATAAGCGCTATTATTACAGGCCCGATTTCACGAACAATTGAAAGACTCACCATAGAGGCCATCCAAGATTGTGCACCAAACTGCATCAAAGTGGGGCGCGACTGCAGCGTGAATACAAGCCCTAAAATAAACCCAGTCACACTCACCAATAATAAAGAGCGATTGCCCATATTATAACATTGGCGAAGCAGTTCCTTAAATTCAAAAGGAGAACTTGACGCTTCTTTAAAAAAACGTCCTGCAAAAAAAGTCATATCGCCAATTTCAGCAAAGAATGATTTAGTCTGGGACAGGATAGAGTCTGCTTTATTCATTTAGATAAGAAAAAAACCAAATATAGCTATGATTTTAGGTAATAAGAATGATTTTAGTCAGCTTATAAATTAAAAGCAAAGTAAGGCTTCATATTTTACAAATATTTAATAAGCGTAAGCCATAACAAAGTATTTTGAGGTAGCCCATATTCAATCTATTTTCACGGGAAGTGCTATCTATCAGTTAGATGTCGAAATAATTCTTGTTAAACTAGGATTCCCATAAGAAACTATAAAATTATAGGTGCCTAAATTACATTTCAATATCAAGTTTAATGGGACAATGGTCTGAGCCATAATATTCGGATAATATCTCAACCTTATTTATTTTCTCTATCAAAGAATTGCTGGCCAAAAAATAATCAATCCTCCAGCCTGTGTTACGCTCCCTAGAATTAAATCTATAACTCCAATAAGTATAGGCAACTTTATCTGGATGAAAATACCGAAACGAATCCACAAATCCAGCGTCAATAAGGTTATCCATTCCATCAATTTCTATTTGAGTGTATCCAGCCGTTTTGTTGTAGTTACTCTTGTCGTTTTTAAGGTCAATGGGTTGATGTGCAACATTTAAGTCACCACAAAGAATAATAGGTTTTATTTTCTCAAGATTTTTCAGATAGTTACGGAAATCCAAATCCCATTGTTTTCTGTAATCAAGCCTTTCCAATTTTTGTCCAGAATTAGGCACATAAACGTTTACCAAATAGAAATTATCAAATTCCGCACATTGTAACCGGCCTTCTGAATCGTGCTCAACAATACCCATATCATTAGAGATCGAAATCGGTTTTGTTTTACTCAAAATTGCAGTGCCTGAATATCCCTTTCTATCTGCTGAATTATAATACTTTTGATAGTCGGTTATTTTGGACAATGCGCTTTCAACTTCTCCATCTTGAGCTTTTGTTTCTTGAAGACAAATAATATCTGGATTCATTTTAGAGATATCCGCAAAAAAATCCTTTTTTACTATTGCCCTTATACCATTTATATTCCAAGAGACTATTTTCATGGCTTGCTTCGCTTTTTGTAAAGATCATAAAGATGCAATGATTTTCCAATAAATAGGGAGGTAAAATAATAACTACGCAACAAGAGTTTCCAAGGACTTCCAAGCCTTTAGAAATAAAGGTAAAGATGATTAATATCATATCATCTTGATGATTAAATTCATACTTTGTTTCTTTATTAAAAGTCAACCCTTTCCTAAAAAATGAATTAAAAAATGAAAAATATTTTATTCTTTGTCCTCGCCTTCATATTTATTAGTTGCGTAAATAATCATAAAGCTAATAACGCAGAAGAGAAATCAATTGAGGTAAATGAGTTAGTTGATACTTTAAAGCAAGAAAAACCAATATTACCTATTGAAATAGTAGTCAACAAAGATATTCCTATTCGCTCCTATTTTAAATGGATGGATAGCATTGTTGCGGAACACAACCAAACCCACAATTACAGTATTGATGAGTATATAATTGTACATAATAACAATTGGATTCTGGACACGCTAGCACATACAGATTATTATTACCTTATGGATAAAGGAATTTTTAATGAAGATCCGCAATCACTCATAGCTTTAAAAGAAGGTCAGGTTTTGGAAATTCCCGATTCCATCCAAACGCAACAACTGAAAGCACAGTTAGACAAAACTTCTTTAGAACTGAACATACCGGAATATAGGCTTCGAATAATTCAGGATGGAAAAGAAATATATAAATTTCCAGTGCGTGTGGGGAAAGTAGGCAGACGGTATTTAGCTATGGCTAAAGGGGAAGTAGATATGAGGACAAAACCAGGCATAGGTGAAATAATACGAGTAAATAAAAAACCGGTATTTAAGAATCCGCAGAATAACCATAAATATGTAAAAACTCATCGAGATGACGGCAAACTAACTGGGCTACCCGCTATTCCATGGTTGGAACCTTCAATAAATGGCCGTAGTGTTGGTCAGCTTATTCATCCTACTACCAATTTGGCTACTTTAGAAAAACCGTCTTCCAATGGCTGTATTGGCCTCAGAGAATCTGACGCTTGGATTGTCTATTATTATGCACCACTAGGAACCAAAGTGGTCATTAAATACGAATTGCAGGGAAAGAATGATCAAGGAGAAAACGTAGAGTTTAAAAATATATATCCTGGTTTTGAAAATATAAAATTAAAAGAAGTAGCTCTTGATACTATTTAAGATATATAGCTATTAATGCAATTGCAGATTTTGACAAAAGATTATTAAATCACAATGATTTGCCTGAAGGATTATACTCAACATCCTGTAGGTAAAACTTCCCATAAATAAAATCACCATCAGGAAAATGGTAAACAGCATCCGCGATAACGGGCAGGTTATACCCATTGATAGTTCCATATTTTGTTACTGGAGTTGAAAATGGAACTCTTTGGTTGGAATTTACATCCATCCTATCATCTGAAACAAAATTAATTAGTTGATTCTTTTCATTGAGATACAAAATGGCCGAAATAGTCGTTTTCTTGTTGGTGTAGGTTGCTTTTACAGATTTATCATCAATACTTTGCCATTCAATTCTGTCATCAATTAAAGCTGCAGGAGCAAAAAGACACATGTCATTAAAAAAGGTTACGGTTTCAGTTTTGTACATTTCAGGCTCTTTTATATCTACTACTGGAATAACCGATAAAAGTTTTATAAGCATGGAAGCCTTTCCTTCTTTGTAACGGTGATAACCTTGCGTTGACAGCCCTTTAAAAATTGCTTTCAGAAAAAAAAGCCTCGTGGGGTTTTCAAAAAAATTGTACTGTTCTGAAGTGAAATCAAACCAATCTTTTCCTTTTTCGCGCATTTCACCTTTAAAAATAGCTTTGACTGTTTTTACTTTAGGCATGCCAAGCACCCCAACATATTTCAAGTACTTCTGAACTGGAATGGGAAGGTTTTGAATATCATCTTCCAAAATTATTTCGTCGGAAATGGTTACGTTTTCAAAAGATTGTGATACATCCTGTTTGTATTGTCTTTCAAAATTCCAACTAGCTACTGCTATTACTGCAACCACCAACACAATCACATTGGCAATGCTACCAAATTTTGCATCATGCCAATTCATGAAAATCAAAACCTGTGAAAGTAGTACCGTTCCTATTGCAATCCAAAACCAAAGACTGTTTTTCATCAGAAAAAGCACTCCTAAACTCACAAATAATAGAGCAACCGCTAGCCATAAAAGACCCTCCTGTTTTGAAAAATTTTGTGAAAGTTGTGGGATTTCAGCAAAGCCAAAAGCCTTTAAAAACCCCATCAAATGAATAAGACCGTGAATAGAGAGTAAGATGACAAATGCAATTTTCATTTCAAAAGTATTTCGATGAATTCAAAAATTATTAAAGAGTTGTACAATTCAAACTTTAACTATCTATATGGAATCAAAACTCCAAAACCAAGCCTATCCCGAAAGCAATATAATTAAGCTTCAGCTCTGTGGAAACATTCGCAATCTCCATATTCCTTGAAAGAGACCGGTACCGAAGCATTGGACGTAAAGATATATTTGTGGCAATCTCATAATCAATGCCTGCTGCCACTTGCCATCCAAAGCCATGGCCTGTGTCCGCTGTGATGTCGCCCGTATTGTTTTCTAGCTCTATATGATTGTAAATCGCGCCAGCACTTGCAACATAGGATAAATGAGAAGTTCCAATGGGATGTATAATCTGAAAGCCAAACGTATATCCCGTTTCATTCAAAGTAACATCATTCTTTGAAAACCTATCTTCGCCTTTAAACTGGTTCCAGCCCCAACCTACATATGCAGCCAAATGGGGCATAATTTTGTATGCACCCGTAATCTCAAAGCCATAACCAACTTTAGCCTCTGTATTGCCAACATCACTAGTGGGAAAATTGAGACCGGGTCTAAATTCTACTGACCATTTTTCTTGCCCCTTAACAGAGTAAGAAAAAAGGAAAATTGTCATTACAAACAAAAAAATAGACTTCTTCATCGAGGTTGGATTTAAATTAAATGTTATCCAAAAATAAGGTAGAGTTAAGTACTATAAAATGACGGAAATCAGTTTTTAAACTGTTTATCAACAACTTAAAGCGCCTTGTTTTATAACAAAGGATTTTTTTGAGGCTTATTGGCGCTTTCTCCACTTTACGATTTCATACCACAACGCACTTAACACTCCAATCCCAACGCTAATGCCTATCTGGTTTAAGTAAAGTCTTTCAAATCCGAAGAATTTTGTGAATGGCGGTACCAAAAGAAGTGAAACCGTTATGCCAATAGTTATACCAACCATAATCGGCACTAACCTGTTTTTATATTTGAAAGTGGTAAAGATAGAATAAATGAAAGAACGATTTACAAAAGTTAAAGCAATATTGGCGCTTATAAGCGTTGTAAAAACCATAGTCCGGGTTATCGCTTCGTTATTGCCATCATTAACCGCCAATTGATAAACCGTGAGTACGCCTACTGTAATTGCCAACCCTTGGATTATACTTGTAAAAAGTTCACTCCAATTGAAAAATGTGCTTGAAAAGGGTCTTGGTTTCTGAAACATTAAGTCTTGCTCTAAGGGTTCGTTTTCATAAACTATAGAACAGGTTGGACCCATAATCAATTCTAACAAAATTACATGGACAGGTGTAAAAATATTAGGGTATATCCATCCCAAAACCAAAGGAATAAAAACTGTAAGAATAATGGGAATATGTATAGAAATAATATACTGGATAGCTTTTTTAAGATTGGAATAGATTTTTCTACCCATAGCAACGGCATCCACCATTTTAGAAAGATCATCATCAATCAAAACGAGTGAAGCAGATTGTTTTGCAATTTCGGTCCCCTTCTTCCCCATCGCCACACCAATATTTGCAGCTTTTAGCGCCGGGCCATCGTTTACGCCATCGCCGGTCATGGCTACTATGTGCCCCTGTGCTTTGAGTGCATTAATTATTTTGAGTTTTGCTTCGGGAAACATTCGGGCAAAAATATTTTTTTCTGAAGTTATTTTTTGAAGCTCATTAGCGTCCAAAGCCATAAGGTCGTTACCTGAAACCACTTCATTCGACCCCTTGAAATTTACTTTTTTTGCAATGGCCATTGTTGTTTCAACAATATCCCCAGTAATAATTTTAACAGCTATCCCTGCATTGTAAAAATCCTGAAATACTTTTGAAATATTTTTTTTAGGAGGATCATAAAAAGCAACCAGCCCCTTAAATTCAAATTTAAAATCCTGTTGCACTTTAGGCCAAGCAGTTCCTTCAAAATAGGAAATTCCCACGCCCAAAACGCGATATCCTTCCGTAGCCAATATGTGAATCTTATCATTTAAATTCTTCTTTTGCGCCTCACTTAAATTTGAAACAGAAATCAACGCCTCCGGTGCACCTTTGGCTGCAATAATCCGATGGCTCGCTGCATTTTCAAAAATATGGGTCATCATTGGGGGTTTGCCTCCCAACGGATATTCATGAACCATTTTAAAATTTGGCCGCTCGTCAATTTTGACCATGGAATGATAAAATTTGTGAAGCGATTGCTCCATAGTATCAAAAGGAATTGGTTCACTAGCCCACATTGCTATCGTAATCAATTCTATTTCGCTCTTTGAAAGCGTTTCTTCCGCTGGAGTAATTTTATCGGTTTCTAAGGAGTAAATCCTGTCAAGCGTCATTTTGTTCTCTGTGATCGTACCGGTCTTATCAACACAAATAACTGTTGCACTGCCCAACGATTCTACAGTTTTCATTTGCTTTACTATTATTCCCAGATTCATCAAGCGCCATGCACCGAGGGCCATAAAAGTGGTAAAGGCTACGGGAATTTCTTCTGGTAAAACACTCATTGCCAGTGTGAGTGCTTTTAAAAGGCTTTCTAAAAAACTGTCCGTATTATAATAATTGATGCCCCATACCAATAGAAAAACAATCGCTCCAGCGATTACCATCTTTTTTACAAAATTGTTTATTTGGAGTTCAAGCGTTGATTGTTCGGAAGAAATGTCTTCAATGCTTTTACCTATTTTACCAACTTTTGTTTGATTTCCAATTGCATAAATTTCAGCAATCGCAAGTCCTCCCCCAACTTGGGTTCCCATATAAATTTTATTATCCTTGGCAAAGACATCTTTTTCGACTGAAAAAGATTCGCCTGTCAAAATAGATTCATTAACCGAAAAGTCATTGGAATGAATAATGGTCCCATCGGCAACGATGGTTGAACCTTCCTCTACCATCAAAAAATCACCAACCACAACTTCTTGGCTTTTGATTTCCACTATCTCCCCGTTTCGAATTACTGTACAATGAGGTTGTGAAAGTTCTTTGAGCTTTTCTAACGCATTCTGCGTTTTAGCATTTTGATATAGTGAAATTGCAGCAACCAAGACAATGGCCATAGCTAGAAATATTCCGTCACCAAAATTTCCTGTAAAGAAATAGAGTGTAGCCGCAACCAGTAACAGAATAACCATAGGTTCTTTTAAAAGACCAATTATGGCTTCAAAAAATGGATTCTCCTTTTTAGATGTAAGAATGTTGAGCCCAAATTTTTCTCTTGAAGCTTCAACCTCAGAATCAGTAAGCCCTTGAATATTTTGATTCCCTATATCCATTCTTTTTTTAAGTTTTTAAAATATTTTCTTCAATTAAAAATAATTTTTCTTAGAACGCTATCCTATGATTAATATCAGACTACTTTTAAACGAAAAGATAGTTTTTTAAAATTTATATGTGACGCACACTAGTTAATTTTAGATACTTTTAAATAAATCTTGACGTATGCTTTGTAGTATAAAACTATCTTATTTCTTTCTTAAAAGAGTAATTTATCCTGCTAAAGTCACTAATAATTCGTTTATATTGCCCGCTAGTCTTTATTTATCATGAACTACGACCAGACATATAACTTAATAGGGAATGTTGATATTTATATTATTGACCAAATTCTCAAAAGACGCTACCTACCCAATCAATCTATTTTGGATGCAGGGTGTGGAAATGGTCGAATTTTAAAGTGGTTCTATCATAACAATTTTAAAATTACCGGTATTGATGCCGATGCTGAACGCATTGTGAAAGCAAATGAAATTTACCCAAAAAATTTTGCGGATTTTATAGTAGGCGATTTAGATAACTTGCCCTTTAACGACCTTAGTTTTGATCATATTATATGTTCTGCTGTTTTACATTTTGCGCGAAATGAAAAACACTTTTACACTATGTTTTCTGAATTGTTCCGTGTTCTTAAAACAAAAGGAACGCTATTTATAAGGGTCGCTTCAGATATTGGTTTAGATGGCAAAAAGCCTTTTGTACAAGATGGGGTAAATAAAGAAACAGGGCATTTTTATATTACTCGCACATTGATTTTGGAGCTTTTAGAAATCTATCCCTTAGAACTTATTGAGCCAATTAAAACTACGAACGTTCAAGACGTAAGAGCAATGACCACCTTGGTTTTTCAAAAATAAAAAAAGCGGCAATTTCTTGCCGCTATCTATAAATTTAATCAAAAATAACCTTTTACTTTAATGTTGATGG
Source organism: uncultured Aequorivita sp. (assembly GCA_937125455.1). GTDB lineage: Bacteria > Bacteroidota > Bacteroidia > Flavobacteriales > Flavobacteriaceae > Aequorivita. The sequence goes on along the minus strand of CAKZLK010000019.1, from coordinate 49,368 downwards.
ACATACATAGTTGGTGGTTTCAAATCCAGCTTCTTTAATTGCGTTAAATCCGCCTTGAACATCTATTAAGTTATGAATACCACGACTTTTTAAAATAGACGCTGCAATCATACTTCGATAACCACCTGCACAATAAATATAAAATGTTTCATTTTCTGGATATTCCGATAAATGATTATTTAAATCTGATAGTGGTGTATTATATGCACTAACAATGTGTTCTGCCTGAAATTCGCTTGGCTTACGAACATCAAAAATTTCTATATCGCTGTTACTATCTTCTTCAATTTGTTTGAATTCGTTGGCAGGAATTGATGTTACGTTATCATACTCTTTAGACGCCTTTTTCCATGCTTCAAAACCCCCATCTAAATAGCCCAATGTATTGTCAAAGCCTACACGTGATAATCTTGTAATAACTTCTTCTATACGATCTTTTTCTGCAATTAAAAGAATAGGTTGCTCCACATTTTGGATTAAATCGCCTACCCACGGAGCAAAGCTGTCATCAATACCAATAAAGATAGAACCAGGTATATGCCCTTTGGCAAAATCACTTTGGTCTCTCACATCAAGCATCACGGCTTCTGTTTCATTTGCAGCAGCTTCAAAAGCAGCAGGGCTTAAGGCTATTTGGCCACGCTTAATTACTTCTTCAATATTTTTATAACCTTCTTTATTCATCTTAACGTTCATAGGAAAATAAGCTGGTGGCGGTAACAATCCGTCAGTTACTTCTTTTATAAACTCTTCTTTTGTCATATCCGAACGCAAGGCATAATTTACCTCTTTTTGATGCCCTAAAGTATCTACGGTTTCCTTCATCATGTTCTTGCCACAGGCAGATCCTGCACCATGTGCTGGATATACAATAACATCATCGGCAAGTGGCATAATTTTGTTGCGCAGACTGTCGTATAAAATTCCCGCAAGTTCCTCTTGGGTCATATGAGCCGCTTTTTGTGCTAGGTCTGGACGACCTACATCACCTAAAAACAAAGTATCACCTGTAAACAACGCATGATCCTTACCTTCTTTATCCTTTAAAAGGTAGGTGGCACTTTCCATTGTATGACCTGGAGTGTGAAGCACAACAAAGGTAAGTTCACCTAACTTGAACTCCTGGCCATCGGTTGCGGTAATTGCTTCAAAATTTGGATTTGCTGTAGGTCCATATATAATGGGTGCTCCTGTTTTTTCAGAAAGCGTAACATGCCCCGAAACGAAGTCGGCGTGAAAGTGAGTTTCAAAAATATATTTAATTTTTGCTCCGGCAGCTTCTGCTTTATCAATATAGGGTTGTACTTCGCGCAAAGGGTCTATAATGGCCACTTCGCCATTACTTTCAATATAATAAGCCCCTTGAGCTAAACAACCTGTATAAATCTGTTCTATTTTCATATTATTACTATTTTTTACTATCGCTTTAGTATGTTATTTACGTTAGCGAAAGTGTTATTAAAAACAAAATTAAATGGTGCGCTCCTATTTTTTTGCAACAATTGTTACATAGTAAATTCTTTATATATAATGTAAACTCCCATTAACAAGACAAACCAACCAAATGCTTTTTTCAGTTTTTTTCCATCTATAAACTTATTGAGCCATATACCTATAAAAATACCAGCCACAGAAATTGAAGTAAATGTTAGCAAAAACAACCAATCAATATTCATATTTGAAATATCGCCTGTAAAGCCAATTAATGAATTGATTGCAATAATAAAAAGGGACGTTGCAACAGCTTTTTTCATTGGAATACCTGCCAATAGCACCAATGCTGGAATTATTAAAAAACCACCACCTGCACCTACCATCCCCGTAACAAAACCAATAATGGTCCCTTGAAGCATTAATAAAGGATAGTTGGTTGTTTTTACTTCTCTATCCTGTTCCTTATTACGAATCATTGTTATGGAGGCCAACAACATGATTATGGCAAAAAAGACCATAATGCCAAGATTCTTTGTAAGTTGAAAATCACCAATATAAAAAAGCGTATGCGGAATTGCGGGAATAACAAACTTCCTAGTAATAAAAACCATAACAAAAGCTGGGCCAGCAAATATAAATGCGGTTTTAAATACGACAAGTTTCTTTTGCATATTGCGCAAGGCTCCTACTAATGCAGAAGTTCCAACCACAAAAAGCGAATATGCTGTGGCAGTTACAGGATTTAGATAAAAAAGATATACCAATATAGGAACTGTTAATATAGATCCACCACCACCTATAAGTCCCAAAACAATACCTACCATAAGTGCACCTGTATATCCTAAGATTTCTATAATACCCATTGTTTTTATTAAAGTTTATAGATTATTCGGGTTAAATTAGAAATTGGAATCATTGTTTACTTACTTTATTTGCAATTTCTGGGTTGTATTTGAAAAAGAAATGCGCCCAAATAGATTTGGAAACAGCCCCATTATAGGGCATCGTTAATACCAAAACACCAATAATGCTCAAAAGTATTCCGCCTGGGCCAAAATCTAATCCAAAAATAAGAATCAACACATAGGTAGCAACTGCAAAGGCTACACCCACAGCATAGGACACATACATTGAACCTGTATAAAAACTTGGCTCAATATGGTATTTCAAGTTACATGTTGGGCAGTGATCTTTAACCTTATTCATATTTGAAAGCTTATAAGGATTTGCTTCCAGCAAAGGGCCCTGTCTACATTGTGGGCACTTCAGAAATAGGATACTGTATAATATAGATTTCTTAGCCATCTTTCAATTTTATACAAAACTATAAATACGGCTAAACTTTATCAGTAACAGATGTTACATAGGTTTATAACAAAAAGAGGCTTAATTAAATTCTTAATATTTAGACAATTAAAATTAATTAAGGAGTTCTATAAAAATAGCCCCTGACTATTTGAGAAACCTATATATAAATAATGACGTATGCTAAAGTGAGAGAATAGCCATCAATGCCCCAACAGAAATAAAAACCCAGAGTGAAAAACCCAAAATCATTGGTTTCCAGCCTGCGGATTTTATTTTATCTATTGAAAGTCCTGCTCCAATTAGGAAAAGTGTAAGCACCAAAAGCGATTTTGAAATAGCGGTAATATTAATTGTAATGACATTGGGAATAGCAAGGTAACTGTTCATAATAATCGCTAAAATAAACAGAAAGATAAAATAAGGGACTTTAACACTTTTACCTTTTCCTTTAAAAATAAAAACTGAAAGAAGTGAAAGCGGAATAATCCATAGAGCTCTGGCCAATTTTACGGTTGTGGCTACTTTTAGTGCTTCCTCTCCAAAAGTATATGCAGCTCCTACAACCGAGCTTGTATCGTGAATAGCAATGGCACACCACAATCCAAACTGGTTTTGGCTCAAACCCAACAAATGACCCAAGGGTGGAAAAATAATTAAGGCTATTGAATTCAACAGAAATATCACACCTAGGGAAATTGATATATCTTTCTCTGAAGCATTAATGACAGGTGAAACTGCAGCAATGGCACTACCGCCACAAATAGCTGTTCCCGAACTGATAAGATGGCTACTTTTGCGATTCATTTTCAACAACCTGCCCAGAAAGTAACCAAGAATTAGAGTTATAGAAATTGAAAACACCGTCAATATAAATCCGTCCTCGCCAGCCGCCAAGGTTTCTTTCAGGTTCATACCAAAACCCAAGCCGACAACGGCAATCTTCAAAAGCCAATTTACTGCTTTGCTATTTAAGGTAAGGAAGGGGTGGCCTAAAAAAAAAGAAAACAGAAAGCCACCAACTAATGCCACAGGACTACTTACATAACCCAAAATACATAATACCATACATAGTATAAACAGAACCTTTACAAGGTTTTCGTTTGGACCAGCAATCCCTTTCATTATTTATTGATTTCTTTTTTGGTCGTAAGCCGTTTCTCCATTTTGCTTCTGTTCGTTTTCTTTATCTTTTTTCATAACAACTGTACGATACGGAAACGGAATTTCAATACCTTCACTATCAAACCGTTTTTTAATACTCTCCAGTAAATCGCAACGCATATCAAATGCATTAGAAAAATTGCGTGCCCAAACCCAAGCACGAAGAGTAACTGAGGAATCGTTTAGCGATGTTAATGAAACTCTTACTACTGGAAGTTTATTCAAAACATCAATTTCTGAACGGTTGTCCAAGATAAGTGGATGTTTTTCACACTCTTCCTTAATGATTTTTTTGGCGAGATCAATATTACTATCATAGGATATTCCAATTTCTATCCGTTCGCAGATTTTCATTTCTCCCAAATCATAATTAATAAGTTTTTCTTTATTGATGATCGCATTGGGAATAACAATCATTTTATTTTCAAAATTACGGATTACGGTATGCCTAAGGGTTATATCTACTACGGTACCAACCATTGCGTCTGTTACCTTTATAACATCTCCTATTTTGAAAGGTTTAAAAGAAATGATAAACACGCCTCCTACCAAGTTTGAGAGGGCTTCCTGCGAAGCAACCCCTGCTATCAGAGCAATAACACCTGCCCCGCCAAGAGCTGTTTTCGCAATGCCTTCCAATGAAGGAAATGCCAAAAGAACGAAAAGAGTACCTGTAATATAGATAGCAATAACTGCCATATAGCGCAAAAATTTGAAGCTAGTAGGATCTTCAAAATTTTTAATCTTTCTTTGGATGCTTGCGCGAAACCAAATATTTGTAGAAGCGGCACCAACAATGGTAACAACAGCAACAATACCTATGTAGAGGATTAATTGAAAATTGTGTTGAAGTGCGGCATATTTATCTTCATTGACGAAAAGAAAACTTAGGGCTATAAAACCCAGAACAATCCAAAGGACTCTCAATATCCTTTTTATCCAATTCATAGCTCTCGGCTTTTCAGCTGGGTACTTTTTCCTTTCTTGCTTTAGGAACCATTTGTATAGAAAATTTGTAAGCAGCTGTAATAAAAAAACAGAGCCGATAACAACCAGAGCATAAATAATTTGCGATTTGTATAATTCAAAGAAATTTGCCATAATCTAAAAAACTTTTATGCTTTTATCTCAATATCAGGTGACCTTAAGTAGTCTCCTTGATATCTTTTTTACAAGATAGTCAAAACAAAAATTAAACAAACCTGCAAAATATTTACTTACTATGAATTATTAAATACAAACTACTCCTATTCAAAATAAGTTTTACAACTTAATCCCAAGTCGCATTATGTTAAGCAGTAATATAAGAGAAATTATGCATTGGAATATTTCAAAAAAAATTTTTTGAAAATGAAATTAAACTGAACACATACTTATTAAAAAACCTTCTTCTAATCATAAAAAAAGGTGTTTCAATTTCAAGAAGCTATAACGGTATATTACCGTGCTTTCTGTTAGGTCTTGGCACATCCTTTGTTTCCAACATCGAAAAAGCTTTAAGCAACTTTCTGCGTGTTTCCCGTGGCTGAATTACTTCATCAATAAAACCGCGTTGTGCAGCTTTAAAAGGATTGGCAAAAGTTGAGGCATATTCAGCTTCTTTTTCCGATAGTTTCAACTCAGGATTTTCAGCAGCTGCAATTTCTTTTCTGAAAATAATCTCACTGGCTCCCTTGGCTCCCATAACAGCAATTTCAGCAGTTGGCCATGCGTAGTTCATATCGGCTCCAATGTGTTTACTGTTCATTACATCATAAGCGCCACCGTAAGCTTTTCTGGTAATCACTGTTACTCGCGGTACAGTAGCTTCGCTCAAGGCATAAAGCAATTTTGCACCATTCAAAATAATACCGTTCCATTCTTGGTCAGTTCCTGGAAGGAAGCCTGGTACATCAACCAAAACCAAAAGTGGAATATTAAAACAATCACAAAAACGCGTAAATCGTGCTCCTTTTTTGGAACTGTCCACATCCAAAACGCCCGCCAAACTCATGGGTTGGTTTGCAACAATACCGATGCTTCTTCCACCCAATCTAGCAAAGCCAACGATAATATTGTCTGCGTAATCTTTATGTACCTCAAAAAAAGAATCGACATCAATAATTCCTTTGATTACTGCGTGCATATCATAAGGCTTGTTTGCAGAATCTGGAACGAGGGTCTCCAGTTCATCCCGAAATTCATCCGCTGCTTCAAAAGGCAATTTTTCCGCAATCGATTTATTATTCTGCGGAAGGTAACTTAGTAGAGTTTTAATCTGTTCCAAACAAACAATATCATTCGCAGCGGTAAAGTGGGTCACACCACTTTTGGTTGCGTGTGTATGTGCACCACCCAATTCTTCAGAAGTTACGTTTTCATTCGTAACCGTTTTTACCACATTTGGCCCGGTAACAAACATATAACTACTGTCCTGTACCATCAACGTAAAATCTGTCATCGCTGGGGAATACACTGCGCCACCGGCACATGGCCCCATAATTGCCGAAATCTGAGGAACAACACCCGAAGCTTGTACGTTTCTATAAAAAATATCTGCATAACCTCCCAAAGAGCGAACTCCTTCCTGAATTCGTGCACCACCGGAGTCATTCAAACCAATTATAGGAGCACCAACGCTAACAGCGTGATCCATAATTTTACAGATTTTCTCCGCGTGGGTTTCGGAAAGTGCACCTCCAAAGACGGTAAAATCCTGTGCGAAAACATATACCAAACGACCTTTAATTGTTCCGTAGCCCGTTACTACACCATCACCGTAATACAATTCCTTTTGCATATCAAAATCGGTGGTACGGTGAGTTACCAGAATACCCATCTCTTCAAAAGAACCTTCGTCAAGAAGATATTCAACGCGTTCGCGGGCGGTGAGTTTTTTCTTTTCGTGTTGTTTTGCAATTCGTTTTTCTCCACCGCCTTTCTTTGCTTCGGAAATTATTTCTTGCAGTTTCTTATTGTTATCGCTCATTGTATTTAATTAGAAATTTTTGGCAATCTTAATTTTTCTGAATCCTTTAAATATTGTTTCAATGCGAAAAGGGCCGCAACATTTGCTTCCTCTTCATTGATTGCTTTGAGTTTTTCTTCAGAATAATACTTCTTTACAAAATTGGTGTCGAAATTTCCACTTCGGAAAGCTTCATGTTCAAACACAAATTTTCCAAAAGGAAGCGTTGTGCTAACGCCTTCCACATCATATTTCGAAATGGCTTCTAGCATTCGCTGCATTGCCTCATTTCGTGTTTTTCCGTAGGTAATCAATTTGGAAAGCATGGGGTCATATTGGATTGGCACTTGCATTCCTTCTGTAAAACCATCATCTACCCGAATATTTTTTCCGCTCGGCGGACGATAAACTTCCAGTTTTCCAACACTCGGCATAAAGTTATTCAGCGGGTCTTCGGCATAAACGCGCAACTCGAAAGCATGTCCTGTAATTTTCAAATCTTCCTGTGAAAAGGAAAGTTTTTCATTATTGGCAACGTTTATTTGCTGTTCCACCAAATCGAGACCCGTAATAAATTCAGTAACGGGATGTTCTACTTGAAGGCGCGTATTCATTTCAAGGAAGTAGAAATTGTGCTTATCATCCAAAAGGAACTCCACCGTTCCAGCTCCTACATAATCACAGGCTTTTGCAACTTTCACTGCCGCTTCACCCATTTGTTTGCGTAATTCCGGTGTCAAAACAGAAGAAGGGGCTTCCTCTACTACTTTTTGGTGTCTGCGCTGTATGCTACATTCCCGTTCAAAAAGATAAACGGTATTACCAAAATTATCCGCTAAGACCTGAATTTCGATATGTCGTGGCGAAGTGACAAACTTTTCAATAAAAACGGAGCCGTCACCGAAAGCATTTTCAGCCTCGCTGATGGCACGCTTCATCTGGTCTTCAAACTCGCTGGCATTTTCAACAATACGCATTCCTTTTCCGCCGCCGCCGGCAGATGCTTTTATAAGAATTGGAAAACCAATGTCTTTCGCAATCTCTTTTGCCGCCCCAACATCCGTAATTGCTTCATCGGTACCTGGAACCATTGGAATGTTGTATTTTTTAACGGCATCTTTTGCGGCAAGCTTGCTTCCCATAACCCGAATGGCATATGATTTAGGGCCGATAAAAATCATTCCGCTTTTTTCCACATGTTCGCCAAATTCGGCGTTTTCGCTCAAAAATCCATAGCCAGGATGGATGGCGTCCACGTTTAGCTCCTTGGCAACTTTTATTATTTTATCGCCCAATAAATAGGACTCGTTGGATGGCGGTGGACCAATACATACAGCCTCATCAGCAAATTTTACGTGAGGTGCGTTTCTATCTGCTTCCGAATAAATGGCAACCGTTTTTATACCCATATTTCGGGCAGTTTTCATTATTCGTAAAGCGATTTCACCACGATTGGCAACTAATATTTTTTTAATCATTTTTTTCATCTGAATAAAATATTTTGAAAAATAGGAAGATGTAATGCCTAGTCTATACTTCTCAGGTTATTTGCTAGTCTTTATTATGCATTTCAAATTCAATTAGCAATTTTCCCTTATCAACAGTTTCACCTTTTGCAATGTTCACTGATTTTATAACTCCATCGCGAACGGCGGTTAGTGAGTTTTCCATCTTCATAGCTTCCAGAACACAGAGGAAATCCCCCTTTTTCACTTCATCGCCTTCAGATACATTCACTTCCAGAATAATACCTGGCATTGGGGCGTGGATTTCGTTCTCTATAGAAGGATTCCCCAGGGAAAGACCCATTTCATTAATGAGTTGATCCAAAGGAGTTTCAATATTCACTTTATAAGTGTTTCCGTTTACCTTAACTGTATAATTTCTTTTCAGAAAATCATTTTCCAATAGTTCAATGGCATACGATTTTTGATTGTGAAGAAGATGTACCTTTTGATCGGAAAGTTCTGTTTGGTCAATTTTATTGACATCTTCCGGCGTCAATTGGAACTCATAGTTTTCATCTACCTTAATTTGATAGCTTTCTTCCATAATTTTGAAAATTTTGGTTAAAGATAAGGTTTGTTTGAGGTATCGGCAAAAAGGAATAGAGAATGATTTTAGAAAATTCCACACAACTTTGTTATCTTTAGCTAAAACGCACCATTATGAAAAAGTATATTTTTTTTGTTTCTGCTTTTGTGGTTTTTTCTTCCTGTGCGCAGCAAAAAAAGAAAAACGATATCGCTTTAAAAACAGAACCCCAATCCTACAAAATTGAAGAAGTGGTTAAAGATCTTTTTAACCCGTGGGGAATGACATGGCTCCCAGATGGCAGTATGCTGATTACAGAAAAAGACGGCAGATTAATTCATTTTAAAAATGGTGACAAAACCGAAATAGCAAACGTCCCAAAAATATATAACAACGGACAAGGCGGTTTACTGGATATTGAATTGCACCCAAAGTATAAGGAAAATGGTTGGATATATATGACGTATGCTTCAGAAGAAGGGCCAGGCGAAGGCGGACACACTGCTTTGATGCGCTGTAAATTAGAAGACAACTCACTCACAAATATTGAAACACTTTACAAAGCAGAACCCAACACAACGGCCGGACAGCATTTCGGTTCACGGATTGAATTTGACAACGATGGCTTCGTTTATTTCTCTATTGGTGAACGTGGCGAACGCGATGTAAATCCACAGGATATAACCCGCGATGGTGGAAAGATTTATAGATTGAACGACGACGGGAGCATTCCAACGGACAATCCATTTTACAACGAACAGAATGCAAAAAAAGCAATTTACACCTACGGAAACCGCAATCCACAAGGAATGGCAAAACATCCCGAAACTGGAAAGATTTGGATGCACGAGCACGGGCCAAAGGGTGGCGACGAAATAAACATTGTTAAAAAAGGCGCTAATTATGGATGGCCTATTGTTACTTACGGTGTCAATTACAGCGGCACAGAAATAACTGATGAAACCACAAAAGCAGGAATTGAACCGCCTATTTATTATTGGGTACCCTCTATTGCACCATGCGGTATGGCATTTGTTACAGGAAATAAATACCCGCAGTGGAAAGACAAGCTATTAGTTGGCTCATTGAAATTTGCTTACGTAGAACTACTAACACTGGAAGAAGACAAAGTAGTTAAACGCGAAAAAATAGCACAAGATATTGGGCGTGTACGTAATGTGAAGATCAGTCCAGATGGACTAATATATATAGCCGTTCAAGGACAAGGAATTTTTAAATTGACTCCTCAATAATCAACCATTTTTATGTCCAGTTAAATGCAGTAAAAACCTTAAAAAGTTGTAGACTGCGCTCGAAGAGCCTTATTATTTTTTAGTTCCTTTTTTTCTTTTTCTGAAAAAGTCAAAAGCAAACCAACCAATAACAACAATCACAAAATACATTAGATATGAAACAGGTTTTCCGTTACCGCCAACGGTAGTGAACAAGCGGTCCCAACGCACTTTTTTGTTTACACCATCCCAGCTCATCCAAACAAATACAGGCTTTCCAACTACGTGATTAAAAGGCACAAATCCCCACGTACGAGCATCCTCACTATTGTTGCGGTTATCACCCATCATCCAATAATAATCCATTTTAAAGGTATAATTGGTAATTGGTTGACCGTTAAGCAAAACTTCAGTACCCGATTGGGTAATTTTATTTTCAATTCCCAGTTCACTGCCTTCGTAAACTTCTATAACGCGTTTATACAATGGCAAAGTTTCTGGTGTTATGGAAACTGTTGCACCTTTCTTCGGAATATATAATGGACCAAAGAAATCGTTGTTCCAAGGATAGTTTTGATTATTCGGAAAGATGTTTTGGTCCCATTTTCCTTTTTCACTGTGAAGACGTGAAATTTCAACCACATTCGGGTTGTTTTTCAGCATATTTAAAGACTCTTCCGAAATAGCGGCGAAAAAATATGTATTGTTTTGGAAGCCATAGCGGTCGGTAATATTATAACGATTGTTAAGCATTTCTGGATTGAGTTGTCCATTTACTTTCACTTCATAGGAAAACTGAATTTTCGCACGATCGGGTAAATCGTTTTGTTTTCCATTGATGAAAACATAGCCATCGCGCACTTCCAAAGAATCGCCAGGCAAAGCTACGCAACGCTTAACGTAGTTTGATTTTTTATCAATTGGCTTATAATAATACTTACCGTCTCCGTATTGCTGAAAAGCATTTACAGTATCCACCGGCCAATTAAAAACCACAATATCATTGTGTTTTATATCCTGAAATCCAGGAAGTCTGAAATAAGGAATCTGCGGCTCTGAAAGATATGATTTTGAATGAACCACTGGAATGGTATCATGCACCATAGGAAAGGCAATAGGCGTCATAGGCGTGCGTGCACCGTAATGAAATTTACTCACAAAAAGAAAATCGCCAACCAATAAAGTTTTTTCCAAAGAAGAAGTAGGGATGGTAAACGGTTGCATAATATACGTATGAACAATAGTTGCAGCAACCACCGCAAAAAGAATAGAACTAACCCACTCCCCTGTTGAAGTGCGTGGTTTTAGACTTCTTTCTTTTAAATGTGTAACCTTTTGAGTGTAGTTGATATAATAAATATAAAGGCCTAAAGTCAAAATACCCAATATCGTATCGGTTGTAGAGTTACGTCCAAAACTGCGCAAGGTTTCCACCCAAACAACTGGGAACATGATTAAATTCACAATTGGCACGAAGAGCAAAATTGTCCACCACCAAGGACGGTTTATAATTTTCATTAAAACCACGGAATTGTATACCGGTACTGCTGCTTCCCAAGCTTTTCTGCCTGCGGCTTGATACAACTTCCAAGTTCCAGCAAAATGAATTACCTGAACTATTAAAAAAAATATAAACCAACCTGTCCAACTCATAATTTTGTTAATTTGTAATTCGTTAATTAGGGATTCGTTAATTTGGACTTTACAAATCTAAGATCTGCAATCGTTAATCTTAAATCGTTAATCCGAGCACATCCTTCATTGTAAAAATACCTTTTTTATCTTTTAAAAAATCCGCTGCTAAAATAGCTCCCAAAGCAAATCCTTCACGGCTATGTGCTTCGTGTTTTAGCGAAATAGTATCTATGGAAGAATTGTATGAAACAATATGTGTTCCCTTTACATCCTCTTCTCTTTTTGCAATAATATTCAAACTGTTTTCTTCGGAAGTGTTTAGCTTCCAATCTTTTTTATCGCTGTATTTTAAAATTCCTTCGGCAATGGTTATTGCTGTTCCACTTGGCGCGTCCTTTTTTTGTAGATGATGTATTTCTTCCACAGCTACATTGTATTCCTTCCAAGGCGCCATCAACTTTGCGGCATATTCGTTTATACTGAAAAAGAGGTTCACACCAACGCTGAAGTTGGACGCATATATGAAACTTCCGTTACGGTTTTCACATAACTTTATCATTTCATCATGTTTTTCCAACCAACCAGTTGTACCAGAAACAACCGGAATTCCTGCCTTCAATGCTTTTGAAATATTTGCAACTGCAGCTTCGGGTGAAGAAAATTCAATGGCAACCTCAGCATCTTCAAAACTCCCTTCGGAAGAATTGCTCATTTTCTTAAAAACAATTGAATGTCCTTTTTTCAAAGCTAACTTTTCAATCGTCGTGCCCATTTTTCCATAACCGAGAAGTGCAATTTTCATAGAAAATTTATTTAAAACGATACGTTAAAGACATACCATACTGTGGTTTTGCATTGAATTGATTATAATCAAAATTAGGCTGTAGCGAAAGATCTTCGCTCACTTCATATTGCCTTAAATGCGCATCTACATTTGCATCCACAACATTTAGCAAATAGAAAGCTACAGTTACAATTATGCTGATGCTTTTGTTTTTTTGAGCAGATTTTTGGGCATTTATCAAGCGGTCATTACTAATTAATGGCTCAGCGCCATTACCATAAAACTCATCATCTGTATATCCTGCAAGCCTTCTTTTGTAAGCATCTCGAAAGCGGTCATAATCGTCATCCTGCTGTTTGTAGAAATAAATTCCCGCCGCCATTCCTGCATAAATTATCGGGATTTTCCAGTATTTTTTGTTATAAACCTGACCTAACCCCGGAACCACTGCAGAATAAAAAGCAGCCTTTGCCGGAGCTAGCGGATTGTACTCTTCTTTTGGCAAAAGTGAATCGTTGACAACAATTACCCTTTCATTCTTTTTTACTTGTAATGAATCAGTAGTCTGCGCAAACAGGGATGTAGCGAAGATTAAAAAAAAAATATTTACGAATTTATTTTTCACTTTTGATTAGCTTCAAAATACGCTCAAAATCTTCTTTATTCTTAAAAGGAACCACTAATTGTCCTTTTCCAGATTTTGAAACTTTTACATCAACAGTTGTTTCAAAAAGATCTGTTAGCTCTTTTTTCGCTTTTTTGACGAAAGGAGGTGCGCTCGGTTTCTGTTGTGCTACTTTTTGATCCGGATTTTTAAAGTTTCGCACCAAAGCTTCCGTATCGCGAACAGAAAGATTCTGGCTTAAAATCTTTTCATAAATATCAAGTTGATCGCTTAAATCTTCAACATTTATCAAAGCACGACCGTGCCCCATACTAATAAAACCATCGCGCATGCCGGTTTGGATGATTGGATCCAGCTTCAACAAACGAAGATAATTAGCGATGGTGGAACGGTTCTTCCCTACCCGGTCGCTCAATTCTTCTTGAGTGACGCTAATTTCTTCAATTAATCGTTGGTATGAAAGTGCAATTTCAATAGGATCTAAATCTTGTCTTTGGATGTTTTCAACCAAAGCCATTTCAAGAGATTCTTGATCGTTTGCAATACGGATGTAGGCTGGAATAGTTTCTAAACCAACCAATTTTGAAGCTCGAAAACGGCGCTCCCCGCTAACCAATTGATATTTATTAAAGTCTAGTTTTCGAACTGTAATTGGTTGAATTACACCAAGCTCCCTAATGGAAGAGGCCAGCTCTCGAAGTGATTCTTCATTAAAACTGGTTCGCGGCTGAAATGGGTTTACTTCAATACTGCCCAAATCCAGCTCGACAATACTGCCTACTACTTTATCGGCATTTTTGTCTGCTACGGATTTTATATCGTTAGACGGGTCTTTCAAAAGTGCTGAAAGTCCGCGGCCTAAGGCTTGTTTTTTGGTCGCTTTCGCCATTTATTCTTTTTCGTTTTTCTGTATTAATTCGTGCGCCAAACTTAAATAATTATCAGCTCCTTTGCTAGCGGCATCATAACTGATAATGCTTTCGCCATAACTGGGCGCTTCACTTAAACGCACATTCCGCTGAATGATTGTTTTGAAAACCATTTCGTCAAAGTGCTTTTTCACCTCATCTACCACTTGGTTTGAAAGGCGAAGACGCTGATCGTACATTGTTAGCAACAACCCTTCAATATCAAGGTTTTCGTTGTGAATTTTTTGAACGCTTTTAATAGTATTCAACAGTTTACCAAGTCCTTCCAAAGCAAAGTATTCACACTGAATTGGAATGATAACCGAATCTGCCGCTGTAAGCGCATTCAATGTAAGCAAGCCCAATGAAGGTGCACAATCGATAAGAATGTAGTCGTAATCTGCTTTTAGGCCCTCAATGGCTTTTTTCAGCATATACTCACGGTTTTCTACATCAACCAATTCAATCTCTATTGCAACTAAATCTATATGTGATGGAATTAAATCAAGATTGGGTGAATTTGTAGAAACGATGGCTTCCTTTGCCGTAGCGCTATGCTCAAGCAACTGGTAAGTACCTATTTCAACAGTTTCAACATCAATTCCCAATCCCGAAGTTGCATTGGCTTGCGGATCTGCATCAATAAGTAAAACCTTCTTCTCCAAAACGCCCAAAGAGGCCGCTAAATTTACTGAGGTCGTGGTCTTGCCCACACCTCCTTTTTGGTTTGCAATTGCAATAATTTTACCCATTAATTTGCTTGAAATTTTAGCAGTTAAAAGTACGATTAATTATGTGGATAGAAAATCATTTTTGTTAACAGGAAGTGAACATTAGCATAAGGCTTTAAGCTGTACGCTGTAAGCTTTTATATATTTCGTCTAAAGCCTATTGCTTATTGTCTATAGCTTAAAGCATTTTATTTACTCTTCTTTTCCCGTATCATCGCTTCTAGCATATCCCACATTTGTTGTGGAACTTCTTCTAGAAGGTTCATTTGTCCCGCTCCTTTTAACCATTCACCACCGTCTATTACCACTACTTCACCATTGATATATGCTGAAAAATCTGAAACAAGATATGCGGCAAGATTTGCCAATTCTTGGTGCTCGCCCACACGCTTAACAGGAACTTTTTTTGCAGGGTCGAATTTTTCCTTCAAATCGCCCGGAAGTAACCTGTCCCAAGCTCCTTTTGTTGGGAATGGTCCCGGAGCAATCGCATTAAAACGTATTCCATATTTAGCCCATTCCACCGCCAAAGAACGTGTCATCGCTAACACGCCAGCTTTTGCTGTGGCGCTTGGAACAACGTAAGCTGAACCCGTAAAGGCATAGGTTGTAACTATATTTAAAACAACTTTGTTGGTTTCTTTTTTCTCAATCCAATGTTTTCCGAAAGCGAGCGTACAGTTTTTTGTTCCTTTTAAAACAATATCAATAATTGTATCAAAAGCATTCGCTGAAAGTCTTTCGGTAGGTGAAATAAAGTTTCCTGCAGCGTTATTCAATAAAACATCTACAGTCCCGAATTCTTTAACCGAAGCTTCAACCATTGCTTCTACCTCATCATAATTTCGTACGTCGCACTGCACAGGCAATACTTTTCCGCCAGTAGCCGCTTCTAGTTCTTCTTTTACAGTTTGTAGTTTTTCTATGTTACGGGAAGTAATAACTACATTGGCACCCAATTCTAAAAAATAGGTTGTCATTGCCTTTCCCAAGCCGCTTCCGCCGCCTGTTACTACGATTGTTTTTCCTTTTAACGCGTCATCGCGAAGCATTTTTGCAGTGTAATCCATGGAATAATTTGTTTGATTGTAAAGATAAGCAGTAAAATTAGGAATGAATAATTAGTTAGAAAGAATTAGGCGAATTACTACAACTGTCTTCAATTTCCAATAAAGAAGTTCTTTAACGTTAAAGAAGCCATAAAAAAAGGCTTTTAAAGGGTTAAACATTGTGAAAACATTACTAGCTCATATAGACTAGCTGTATATTCAGATTATGGAAAAAATATTAGTAGCTGGTGCAAACGGCACCACAGGAAAAAAGATAATCTCAATTTTAAAAGAATCTAATAAATACAAACCAGTTGCAATGGTTCGAAAGGAAGAACAGGTTTCACATTTTCAGAAAGATGGTGTAGAAACCATTTTGGCCGATTTGGAAAATGATGTGAGCCAAACAACAAATGGTATTGACCGTGTAATCTTCGCCGCAGGATCGGGAGGAAAAAAAGTGAAGGAGGTCGATCAAGAAGGCGCCAAAAAACTGATGGATGCCGCTAAGGAAAAAGGCGTGAAAAAATTTGTAATGCTTAGCTCCATGGGCGCCGATAAACCTGAAGAAGCTGAAGATTTAGAGGACTATTTAAAAGCTAAACACAATGCAGATGAATACTTAAAACAGCTGGGCATTGAATATACCATTGTTCGTCCGGGTGCTCTAACCAACAATGATGGAAACGGAAAAATTGAGCTTGACAACAAATTAAACAAACGTGGTGAAATTCCTCGTGCTGATGTTGCTGAAACTTTAGTTGGCTCTCTTGATGAGTCCGTTGGAAAAAATAAAACTTTTGAAATTTTGAAAGGTGACACTTACATCAAAGCTGCACTGGAAAAAATTTAAAAAGCCTGATTTAATAATAAACAAAAAGTACGTGGGATTATCCACGTGCTTTTTTTATGAGGTGATATAAACGGAAAATTATTCAGATTTCAACAATAGTTTTTGTGCAGTTCCGTGATCGCCCAATTGATATACGCTTATTGATGTAGCTTTAAATTGGATTGGTTTAAAAACATGCAGATTTAAACTGTCTAATAGTATTCTCTGAGCCACACCCAAGCTAATATGCGGGTCGAAGTTTTCATAACTGTACTTCTCAAGAAAGTCAGGGACATAGGCAACGCTGGACTCACTAATTGGGCTGCCATCTGGATTTTGCACGAAGGATTCTTCGGAACCGTTATTTACGATATATGGTTTTACAAGCTCGATAACATTTTTGTGAATTTCCAATAATGGCGATGTTTTTTTTAAGCGAACCATTGCAAAACTCTCTTCTTTGTCTTCATAATAAAAAAGACTTTCAGCTTTTAGAGAATCCTGAGCAATAGTTTTGTACAAACCCTTCAATGCTTCATTCACTTTGGGTAAATCTTTTTCATTGATGAAACATTGCAACAAAGTGATATGTGGCACATGGTTTTTGTCCAGTTTTATGGTTTCAGGGTTGTTCTGCTTTATCAGCTTATTTAGTTGAATGGCTTGCGAGCGCATTTCTTCAGAAGGAGTCAGCAAAACATCTATCGCTATTATTTTTTCCTTTTTTGGCGTACACGAAAAAAAACCTAGCCCCAAAGCGAAAGCTGACAAGAATATATATTTCTTCATATAAAAAATTCAATTTCCTATTCAACTATCATTTTTATGGTCTGTATTGTACTGCCAGTGTCTAACTTTAGCAAATAGATCCCGTTAGCTAAGCTGTGGTTCCAAGTAATTTGTCCATGTGGCGCGGTCCAGGTTTGCTCCATCAGTTTTTGTCCTGTAAAATTAAAGACTGTGGTAGTTAATTTTTCTGTTGAAATTTGATTAGGAATTGCGATGTTAATTGTTTTCTTTACTGGGTTTTGTGCAAGAACAAACTGATTGTCAAATTGATTATCACCCACAGAGATAGTTCCGTTTCTAATTTCATCTAAAGCGAATTGTGCACTTGCTGCAGTAACGGTTACGTGAGGTTCATTGGTGTCCTGAATATAAACATTCACAAAAGGTGAATCAGCCAAATTAGGTGTGGCGTACCAATCTGGATTGTCAATTGCCAAAGAGCTCATTGTTGGAATAAAGGAATACAAGTCCTGTTGCAATGCATTGATGAAATCTATCAAAACTTGATTTCCACCACCGTCGCCAAGCGCATCACTTATGCTTCCTGTTCCACCTGGGGCGCTATCAATTCCTGCGCTGGTACTGGGAGATTGTGATGTGGTAGTATATGTGTTTATAGGTATGGTTGCAAAGTAAACAGTAACATCCGTTACGGTGTTGGTTTGGTTTGCTGGTGGGGTGAATTTAAGGGCTACATCAACATTTGTTAAGGCATCGATAGTAAGGTTAGTATCTACAACTGTAGCTCCTGGGCTACCTGTGGTTGTTCCATTTCCACTGCCGTTTATCATTGTTACATTTCTCACATTATTTGGAAAACCTAAAGCATCCAATTCTGCTTGGAATTCATTTCTGAAACCGGGGGCGCCTAAAGGCAATACTTTTGTTGGGTCTTGCTCAAAGTCTGAGCCTGCTAATAAATGACCTAATAAATGATCGAGGAGCATTTCCTTAGCGGCAGGGGAATTCAATAGTTGGTCTACTACTTGTTGTGCTGTAGCGTCACCAACCTGCACTGCGAAATAGTTTATTAGATACTGAAGGCTTATAGGAATGTTGGCTCCACGATGGGGTGAATCAAATGAAATATAGAGACGTGTTTCAGGATCGAGGCTGTTGGCTTCCATATATGAAAGGGCGTAACGCGCAATGAGACCACCCATACTTGGGCCTAGAACAACGAGTTCTTCATTGCCTACTTTGTCTGCGTTTAATTGCTGGATCATTGCTATTAAAACCATAGCGTTTCGCTGGATGTAATCTCCACCGCCGTCTATGTCTTTACCGCCTGTGGTATAAAGTGGGGCATTGAGGATAACGATATCATATCCTTCATCGCGAAGGATGTCTGCCATGTTTTGTCCGCCGAAGCTTAGGCTTGCGTATAGACCGCTAATGTCGCGTGCATCGCCTGGATCGAAACCGTCGAGGACGATGATGGGCTTGTCTAGCACACCATCTAGATTGTCTAAAAAGATTTCATATTCGCCTTCACCAAAATAGGCTTGGGTTTCTTCATATCCTTGGTAAGCGATGTTTGCTAATATGGTTTCAACTACTTGGCTTTCGGGGTATGTTGCGCCATCGGGAATGTTTTGGAAACGGATTTGGGCGAAGGTAAATTGGGTGGTGAAGATTAAAAGGAGAATGTAAAATTTTTTCATTGGGTGTTGTTTTGGTTTAGTTGAGTAAGTTAGTGAAATTTTAAGGATATTATTTTCGCCTAATAAACGACTTTGATTATGAATGTTTTGGGTTTTAATTTTATTTTTTCGAAGAAGTATGAAAAATTCAATGAGATAACATTATTTTATGATATTATAACAAAAAATAGGTCAATTATCGAAAATTTTGAGACAATTATCGATTAATAATTAATTTTTTGTAAGTTAAGATTCCTCCCCAGTTATTTAGCTAATTAAATTATTGTTTAACTAAATACTGTTTTTATGAAACCAACCAAACTATTTTTCAGATTACTTTTTTGTACATTTATGCTAAATGTATTTTTTATGAACGCGCAGCAGGACAATTACAAATGTGCTTTTGATGATGACTCCTATATACCACTAGTATCTTGTAATCAAACTGGCAGTGCAGATCCTACTATTTTAGATCAATTTGATCCTATTGTTGTAAATGTTAAATTTTGGGGAATTAACAGACCAAATGGTGGTGGAAATGATTTTCCAAATAGAGAACACGAATCACTTACTGCCATTGCTAAATTGAATATTTATTTTAATGAATATAAAATATTCTTTAAATATGGGGGCTATGAAGAGTTTGATAGCCCAATTCATTATTGGGATCAAGATGGAGATGGTATTCCTGATCCAGACCTTAATGGTTTTTATATTCTTGAACAAACATATCCCCACATCTCAGCTTTGGAAGAATGGGCGAGTCAGAATGGAAAAAAAGATGCCAATGCTGTAAATGTTTATTTATACGGCTATGGAGTATTTGGAGGCTGGGGAGGATATCCAGATAAGTTTACTGTTGGAAAGAACTCTGGAGCGATGACTACTCCCGGAATGTTACACGAAATGGGCCATGATCTTACTTTATATCACACACGCTCCGGTTCAGAGCATGTAACACGAAAGGAATTTTTACCTGATGGATCAATAAACCCAAGTTTTAATGCTAGAACCGCAGGCGATAGAGTCGAAGATACTGCGGCTGAACCAGGTTATTTACGTAGATCTGATGGAACTTATCCATATATTGACGCTAACTGCAACTATATCTTTGGTTTTCAATTTGATAACAGTGATGAACATGAAGCATATGATCCCACTCCAGCGGATGTAGCCAATATTTTATCTGATGCATATGATTGTGTTGACTACATTGTTACTGTAGGCCAAGGTATTCGGGCTAGGGAGGCATTGGCTTGTGGGGATTATGCACCAGCCATTGTGCCTATAAGTTCTTTGTATGAACCATATTCAGGAGAATATTTTGATCCAAATTTACCAAATGATGTTTTATACAAACCATTATTTCAGCCAGGATTTGAATATCGTTTTTTAGAATGCGATTGTGATTGCCCAGAGCCAGTAGCATACGAGAACATTAATTTTTCCTATACTCAATACAACATTAAGGAAATAAGCAAATTTGAAGAGGATTATAGCAAGATTTATCATCCAAATCATTCCGCAATAGGCATAAAAATTGAGAACGAACCTATTTTCTGGCCACAACCTCGAAGATGTTACGACAATCCTTACAGAAAACCTAATAGTGGCAGTGTAACATTGTTTAACGATGGGATTTTTAATGGAAATGTAACTTTAATGCCAAAGGACTCAACTGGAATCAATAATCCAAATTTAATAGATGAGCTGCCTAGTGGATTATATGTTATAGATAAAATTTATTCTGAAGGGAATACAGAACAAACTGTAATTCAAAAAAGCGGCAATTAGTAATCTAAACCTCCCAAGAGATATTCTTGGGAGGTTTTTTAAATTTATTTAGACTATGAGATTTTTGGCTTTTATAACTGCCTATTTCAGTTTTACTTTATTAGGGCTGGCACAAAACTGGACTGAACATTTAATACCTTCACAAATAGGTATAACCCGCCGAACCATTGCAGCTGATATTGATGGAGATGGAAATATGGATATTCTAAGAGTGAGTAACTCTGGGCAAGAAAATTTTGCTTGGTTTCGGAATGAAGATGGTATTGGCAATTTTGGGCCTATGCAAATAATTGGAAATTTAGAACAACCTAGATTTATTTCGAGTGGGGATCTTGACGGTGACGGTGATATAGATGTAATAGGAACAAGTCCTGTTGCACCAATGGATAAACTGGTCTGGTATGAAAATCTTGATGGGCAGGGAACCTTTGGCAATGTAAACGTTATCAATACAGCTACGCAAGGCCAAGGTGCTGTTGCCGTTGCAGACATTGATGGAGACGGAGATAATGATTTGATCGTAAACTCGCAGGACGACAGAACCTTAGCTTGGTACAAAAATTTAGATGGGCAGGGGACATTTGGAGCAAGCCAGATAGTAATTACAGACTTTATAACTAGCACTGGTTTATCGGTAGGTGATATAGATGGAGATGGGGACATCGATATTGTGGCGGGAACTCCTGGAACAAGACGGATGTCTTGGTTTGAGAACCTTGATGGACTGGGTAATTTTGGTTCTCCGAATATGGTAAGCACACCAGGATTGGCAATATTGTTTGTATTTATTGCTGATTTTGATGGAGATGGCGATAATGATATTGTGGGAACATCTGGAGCTATCGATTTAATTGCATGGTGGGAAAATCTGGACGGATTAGGGAATTTTAGTAGTGAGCGAAACATATCTCTCAATGTTGATGCTCCCTTTGATGTATATGCCGCAGACTTAGATAATGACAATGATATGGATGTTCTTGTAACTTCAGCACCTGAAAGCTCAGTACTATGGTTTGAAAACATGGATGGTTTAGGCAATTTTAGTGAAAAGAAAACGATTACAAATGATCTTTTTGCGACTATATCAGTTTTTGCAGCAGATATAGACGGTGATGGCGATCAAGATGTAATTTCTGGAACACAAAGTGAACCAAAGCTCGCTTGGTATGAAAACCCAACTATTTTGAGCGTTGGGGAAAATGAAATAGATGCTATTAAAATCTATCCAAATCCTACAAAAGGGTTGGTCTATATAAGCTCAAAAAAAGAACCTATTATTGGCGCAACAGTCTTTGATATATTAGGTAAAAAAGTTCTTCAAGTAAATGGAAATATCCAACAGCTAGACATTTCAACGCTTCAAAGTGGCATGTATTTTTTGCAGATAACTACTGTTGATGGGAGGTTTGTGAAAAAGATTATAAAGGAATAATTTCCGATTGATATTTTTAAAACTTCATAAACCAATACATCAACTTAAATCTAAAAGGCGTGTGTGGATAATAACGAATTGAGGGGTCTAACCACGTGGGTTTATCCATCACGCTTTTGTAATGTGTAAAAGTTTTGAAACCAGCTTCGCCATGGTAGTTGCCAATGCCGCTATGGCCTACACCGCCGAAGGGCAAATTTGAATTGCTAATATGCATTACGGTTTCATTAATGGCGCCACCCCCGAAGGAGATTTCTTTTAAGATTTTCTTTTTTATAGAACTGCTTTTAGTAAACAAATAGCACGACAAAGGCTTTGGAAGACTATTTACTTTTGCAATGGCTTCGTCTATAGTTTCGTAAGTAAGAACGGGAAGGATGGGGCCAAAAATTTCTTCCTGCATCACGGCATCGTCCATCGTTACATTCTGCATTATTGTAGGCTGGATGTAGCGGGTTTCGGCATTGGTTTCGCCTCCGTAATATATTTTTTCAGGGATGAGCATTTTGGTAAGGCGCTCAAAATTGGAGTTGTTTATAATCTGGAGGTAGTTATCGTTTTCAAAAGCGAAATGCTGACTTATGATTTCCTTTTTGGCCTGTTCTAAGAATTTTTGCTCAATGCTTTTATGAACGAGGACGTAGTCTGGAGCGATACAAGTTTGGCCAGAGTTCAGGAATTTCCCCCAGACTAAGCGTTTCACAGAAACTTTTAGATCGCAACTCTCAGTTATTATAGCTGGGCTTTTTCCGCCGAGTTCGAGGGTTACCGGGGTTAGGTTTTCGGCGGCAGCCTTGTAAACGATCTTGCCCACTTTGGTGCTTCCTGTGAAAAATATTTTGTCGAATTTCTGCTTTAATAATTCTTGGGTTTCTTCCACCCCACCCTCAACGACAGTAAAAAAGGCGGGGTCGAAATTCTCTTTTACAATTTTTGTCATAGCGGCCGCCGTGCGTGTGGGTAATTCGCTAGGCTTTAAAATTACGGTATTCCCTGCTGCTATGGCTGCAATGACCGGGGCAAAGGAAAGTTGGTAGGGATAGTTCCAAGCGCCAATAACTAAACAAACACCCAAGGGTTCCGGAATGATATAACTGGAAGCGGGAAAGTTGAGGATGCCCGTGGACACTTTTTGTTTACGCGCCCATTGGAAAATATTGATTCGGGCTTCTTTAATGTCTTTGTAAAGCAGGGAAAGCTCCGTAGTGTAATTGTCAAATTCTGATTTTTTGAAATCTTTGTAAATAGCTTCGTGGAGTAGCGGCTCGTTTTTCTTTAAGGCGCTGTAAAGTGTCTTAAGTTGCTTTCTTCTAAAGTGAAGGTCTTTTGTATTGTGTGTTTTAAAGAAGTTGCGTTGTAGACTGACTATTTTTTTCATGGAACCAATTTTCATTAAAAATAACTTTAATGAAATGGATTGCTGTTAAAAAAAGAACAAAAATTCCTACTTTTCCCTATTCAAAATCTTGTATTCTTCATAACAACCGCTAATAGCATCTAGAATCTGTAAATCATTGGCGGTGCGGATGAAATCTTTGGAAAAACTACACTTATTTAATATTTCATCAATATCGGCACGTTCAAGTTGAAGCACAGCCATTAAAGTTTCGCGATCGTATTTGCTTTGAAGTAGGTTTCTAATTTCGTCATCATCCTTCATTTGGCGGAGTTTCTTCATCTGTCTCGGTCGTTTTCCGAAAACGTTATAGAGAAAATCGGCAGGGTTGAAAATAGAGCTGAGAACCTTACTTACAGCACCCGGCTGATTGCTTCCACCTTCATAACCTGAGTTAAGACCTGAAATCCGATAGCGGTAATTATCGTAAATAGGAATTAATTTTGCGTCAATTTCAACATAACCAGTTAACTCAACAGGTTTAATTACTACTTCTTCCAAAGCGATGCCAAGTTCGGTCATTTTTACTTTGATATCGCCAAATCTAAGCCAGTCATTGGTTACCCGAACGCGAATGGATTTAAAACCTAGATATGAGAAAAAAAGCGTGTCGTTTACTGCGGCTTTTATAGCAAACTCTCCTTTTTCATTAGTGGTTGTTCCCTTCACTTGGTTTAAATTTACGATGTTAACGTTTTCTAGCACTTTGTCGTTAGCATCATTCATCACGGTTCCTTTAATAGTGTTGTTATCTTGAGCAAAAGAATTTGCAGCGATAAAAAGGAAAGTTATAAGTAGGATAATCTTTTTCATAAACGGTTTTAATATACGGAAAATATTCACTGCTGTGAAATGTTCCTTTCTTTTTCAATTTTAGATTTCAATTTTTCTTTAATGCCTCCAAACCATTCGTCTTTCAAAATGCTTAAAACAATGCTATCACGTCTTCCTTTCGGAGCCGCACAGTTGCTTCGCAATATTCCCTCAACAGTACATCCGATACTTTTCATTGCAGCGATGCTTCTTTCATTGGTAGCATCTGCTCGAAACTCTACCCGGTCTAAACCTAACGTTTCAAAAGCAAATTCAAGTAGCAACAGTTTACAATGCTTGTTTAGTCCTGTTCCTTGAAATTCCTTACCATACCAAGTATAGCCCAATTGAACGGTATTGTGTTTTTTCTGAAAATCATAAAAACGGGTGCTGCCAGCAATTTGCTGCGAGCGCTTATCGAAAACAATAAAGGGGTATGAAGTTTCTTCTTTTCTTCCTTTTAGCGCAAAGTCCATATAGGTTTTTAAATTCTCCAAACCATCAGCTGGCTGAAGGGAATATTTCCAAAGTTCAGGCTGCTGTTCAGAGAAATGCAACAGTGTATCAATATCCTGATGATGCAAAGGATTGAGCCGCACAACATCGTTTTCCAATATATATTCCTGCAGAAAGTTGAAGGTTTGCATATGTCTAAAAAAATACGGACCTCTTTACTAGAGGCCCGTAAATATAATTATATAGACGTTAAAGTGGTACTAAAGTTTAATGGGAGTATTCATTTTCTTTAAACAATTTATGACTCTAACTAAGAAGTACTACTCCTTTCTTCTCCGTCTTCCGCCAGTACCTTTGGTTTCTGGGCGCTCACTACCTCTTCTTCCTTTACCTTTAAAGGCAGGCTTATCGCTACCGCTAGAACCACCACTACGTTTTTTGAAACTTCCTCTACGTTCTCCACGATCTCCACCTCTATCGCGGCTATCGCTTCTTCTTTTACCGCGATCGCGTCCGCCGCCACCGCCGCCACTTCTGCCTTTGCTACGACCTGTATCTTTAGAAATTTCAATATTGATCTGTCTTCCATCAAGTTTAAAATCCTTGAAAATGCCCATCACCAATTCTTGGTGTGTGGAGTCAGTATTAAAGAATGAAAAACTGTCTTTTACGTCAACTTTGTAAACATCGTCTTTTCCTAATTGCAACAAATCGCGAAGGAAATCCTTCAGGCTCATCCAATCGAAATCATCTTTGTTTCCAATGTTTACAAAATAGCGGGTACTATCTTTATTATCTTCTTCTGAGAAATTGCGTTCGCCACCCCCAGAAATATTTAGGTCTTTACTGTTTTTGTAGTAATTTAAGAAACGTGTAAACTCAACAGAAAACACTTTTTTAATAAGTTCTTCTTTTGAAAAATCTGCCAATACTTCGTTTATATTTGGAAGATAAGCGTCAATCTCGTGGTTTATTTTTGTGTCTTTAATATTATTTGCCAAATGAAACATTTGAACTTCGCAGATTTCCATTCCTGATGGAATTTCCTTTGCGATGAATTTCTTTTGAATCATCTTTTCAATAGTGTGGATTTTTCGCACTTCACTTTTTGAAACGATAACCATAGAAATCCCAGTTTTCCCGGCACGACCGGTTCGGCCGCTTCGGTGTGTATAGGTTTCAATTTCGTCTGGCAGTTGGTAGTTTATTACGTGCGTAATGTCGTCTACATCAATTCCACGTGCGGCAACATCAGTTGCAACAAGCATTTGAATTTGTCTTGCACGGAAAGATTTCATCACCAAATCACGTTGGTTCTGACTTAAATCTCCGTGAATTGCAGCGGCATTGTAGCCATCTTCAATAAGTTGCTCGGCAACTTTTTGGGTGTCGCGTTTCGTTCTACAGAAAATTACAGAAAAAATTTCTGGATTTGCATCTGCCAAACGTTTTAGAGCGTTGTAACGGTCACGTGCATTAACCAAATAATATTCATGCGAAACTTGGTCTGAGCCTACGTTTTTTGTACCCACAGTAATTTCCACAGGCGTGTGCATAAACTTTTTGGCAATGGTAGAAACCTCTTTCGGCATCGTTGCGCTAAACAACCAAGTGCTTTTTTCCTTTGGAGAATGTGAAAGGATTTCAGTGATGTCTTCATAAAAGCCCATGTTGAGCATTTCATCGGCTTCGTCTAATACGCAGTATTCAATTTTTGAAATGTCTACCAACCTACGGCCAATCATATCCTTCATTCGGCCAGGGGTTGCAACAATAATCTGCGAACCTTTTTTAATCTGCCTTGCTTGGTCTGTAATACTTGCTCCACCATAAACAGCGGTAACATTTAGCCCTGGCATATATTTACCGTAAGCTATCATTTCGTTTGTAATCTGAAGACAAAGTTCGCGGGTTGGAGAAAGGATAAGTCCTTGCGTAGTGCGACTCTTCACGTCTATTTTTTGCAACATTGGGAAACCAAATGCTGCAGTTTTACCAGTTCCTGTCTGCGCTAAGGCAACCATATCGGTTTCGCGCTCTAAAAGAATTGGTATTGCTTTTTCTTGTACTTCCGAAGGGGTTTCAAAACCCATATCGGTGATGGCCTTTAGAAGATTTTCTTCCAAGCCGAGTGCTTTAAATGCTGTCATTTTATTTAATAATTGTTTTTATATGTGTGCTAATGGGAAGCTACTGGACATATAAAAAACGGACAGCTTCACTATAACACCCCTCACCCTGAGGATTTTTCCTGAAAACTTCAAGCTATTAAAAGCTGTAATTTTTCAAGGCGCAAAAGTAGTGTTTACTTTTCAGTTGGAAGCGATTGTTGGCAGTTTTTTGTGAAATACTGAAAATTGATATTTATTTTGAAAGGTAATCAATCAATTTTCGCATTGCTTTTCCGCGATGGCCGATTTCACTTTTCTGGGTTAGCGTCATTTCCGCAAAGGTTTTATTGAACCCTTTGGGTTGGAAAATTGGATCATAACCGAATCCTGATTCACCGCGGAATTCTTTGATTATTTCTCCCTCGCAAATTCCAAGGAACATAACCTCTTCGTATTCCATATTTAGGGCGATTGCAGTTTTGAAACGGGCACTTCGGTCTTTTTTACTTTCAAGATTTTTTAGCAATTTTTGAATATTCGCGTTTGAATCGTGCGAAACTCCTGCATAGCGTGCACTGTAAACACCTGGCTCGTTGTTTAGGGATTTTACTTCTAAACCTGTATCATCAGCAAAACAGTTTAGATTATAATTGTTGCGAACATAATTTGCTTTTAGAATAGCGTTGCCTTCAATGGTATCTGCGGTTTCTTCAATATCTTCATTGCACCCTATATCATCCAAGCTAAGCAGTTCCAAATGGTTTGGCAGCATTGCTTTTACTTCGATGAATTTGTTTTTGTTATGTGTAGCGAAGACGAGTTTCATTTTGATTAACGATTTTTGATTAACGATTTTTGAACCTTGAATTTTATTTGGAATTTGGTTTCTGAGATTTGGGATTTTCTAAATAATACCTTGCAATAATTTCATCAGAAGCCTTAATGGTTTTCTTCAGCCATTGCATTTCAATCTCAAACTTTTCGGCTTCGGAAAGCTCCCAATTTACTTCGCTCTGCTTCATTTTTGAAACCACACTTTGTAATATAATTGCGGCAGATACTGAAATATTCAAACTTTCCGTAAATCCGTACATCGGGATTTTTAAGAAACCATCAGCTGCATGCATAACAGTGTCACTAAGTCCATCGCTCTCTTTTCCGAAGAAAAAGGCACTCTTTTTTGAAACATCAAATTCGTGGAGCATGGTGGAATTCTCGTGTGGCGTTGTCGCAATAATTTGGTAGCCGGAACTTTTTAAATTTTTAATGCACTCTTTTATGGAACGATATCTTTTAAAATCGACCCATTTTTGCGCACCCATCGCAATTTCCTTATCAATACGCTTGCTCACCTTCTCTTCAACCACATGCAAATCCTGAATACCAAAAACATCGCAAGTCCGCATCACTGCGCTGGTGTTGTGAAGTTGATAAACATCTTCGGTAACCACCGTAAAATGGCGCGTTCGTTCCGAAAGCACTTTTTGAAAAAGGTTTTTCCTGCGTTCGGTTAAGTAGCTTTGAAGGTATTTTAATAGTTCTGAATCCAAAGAAAATAATTAATTTTAAGCGAAGATAGAAAAATCAAATTAATGAAAATAGCAGTATTGACAGGTGCAGGCATTAGCGCAGAAAGTGGAATCAAAACTTTTAGGGACAGTGACGGCCTTTGGGAAGGCCATGACGTTATGGAAGTTGCCTCACCGGAGGGTTTTGCGCGCAATCCTGCTGTGGTACTGGATTTTTATAACCAGCGCCGAAGACAATTGTTGACTGTTCAGCCAAATGCAGCACATATTGCATTGGCCGACCTTGAAAAAAAACACGATATAACCATTATCACCCAAAACGTTGACGATCTGCACGAAAGGGCGGGAAGCAAGCGTGTGATTCACCTTCACGGTGAACTTTTAAAAGTCAGAAGCACTTTTGATGAAGATTTAATTTTAGATTGGAAAAAGGATTTGTATGTAGGCGATTTCTGCGAATACAACCATCAATTGCGTCCGCACATCGTTTGGTTTGGTGAAATGGTTCCAATGATTGAAGTTGCCGCTGAGATTGTTGAAAAATCTGATGCAATCATCATTGTGGGAACCTCAATGCAGGTCTATCCTGCTGCAGGTTTGGTTCAATATGCAAAACCAAATGCGAAAATTTATTTTGTCGATCCAAAGCCTTCCATTTCAGAAAGCAGAAAAATCAAGGTTTTTGCAGAAAATGCTTCCACAGGAGTTCCAAAGGTTGTTGAACTTTTAAAAGAGTAGCACTATGCTTCCTGAAGATTTAAAAGAGAAATTGACAGAGGTTGACAGCAGTCGAAAAAAGCGACTCGAGATTGCTTTATGGATTACCAAAAAACCTCATTATGTTCGGGAAACACTAAAATGGTGCTTTACAGAGGAAAGCGATTTATTAATAAAATCCACTTGGGTTTTGGAAGTTATTTGTGAATACAAAGCGAAAAACTTCTTTAAATACATGTATTTGTTTTTTGAAGAGCTACCTAATATTAAGAATGATTCTGCTTTGCGCTCCTGTGCAAAAATATGTGAGATGCTTTGCCATTATCATTTTATGCATGAGTTTGGTATTGTGTCCAATGTCTTAAATAAAAACGAAAGACAATGTATTACTGAGTGTTGCTTTGATTGGCTAATCACCGACCAGAAAGTTGCCTGCCAAGCTCCTGCTATGCAATGCCTATATTACTTGGGATGGGATGATGACAAGAAGTGGATTTATCCCGAATTGCGAAGCATACTTACTAAAGATGCGCCACACAAAAGCGCTGGCTACCAAGCTAGGGCTCGGAGAATATTAAAACGGATTCAATAAATCTATTTAACCTCTGTTAAAATAATTATAAGCTTTCTTAGTTACAAATGATATTTTATAGCTTTATTTATTACTAGATTAAATCAATAAATCCAACTAATAATTATGAAAACCCATCTTTTAATTTTTGTATCCCTTGCCACAATCACATTTTCTTCCTGTAAAAATGAAACAAAAAAAGAAGAACTTGAAATCATCGCTCCCGAAGAAGCTGATATAATGGAGAATGATGTAAATGCGACAGAAATAGCTTGTTATCGTTATGCTTCCGAAAAAGACACCGTATTGTTACAAATGGAAAATATGAATGATGAAGTAGCTGGAACCTTAAGCTATAATTACTTTGAAAAAGATAAGAACGATGGAACATTTGAGGGAAAAATGGTTGGTGACACACTTCGTGCAAACTACACTTTTGATTCTGAAGGAACCACATCGATTCGAGAAGTTTTATTTGTAAAAAAAGGAAACAAACTGATAGAAGGTTTTGGCGAAATGGAGGATGCAGATGGCAAAATGAAATTCAAAAACAATACTAAATTCACTTTTAACGACGCAATGGCTTTAAAAGAAATAAACTGTGATGAAGATTAATTTTAATGCAAATCAATTTGGGTAAAAGAATATTGATTCTACCGCTTCACGCCTTTCAACAACCAATCTTCCACCTTTACTTGATCATCTTTACTGTGCAGCACGGCTATATCTCCCGTAGCTTCAAATATTACCGCACGTACCTGCGAAAGCTCCAAAACATTGGCTTCGCGAAGTTTTGATCGTAAATCTGACTCCGTAACACGGGCTTTTCTCATGTTTTCTTTAAGGATTTTTTCGCCATCCATTAATAATAATGGTTTATTATCTATTAATTTTTGGACTATTTCGAGCCTTCGGAATATTGCTACTGAAATTTGAAGAATATATACAGCCGCCATTCCAACGATTCCCTGTAACAAACTAACCGATTTCGAAAGAACTGTTGTAGCAATGATAGAGCCAATGGCCACCGTCATGGCAAAATCAAAACTGCTCATCTTTGAAAAACTGCGCTTGCCAGCAAGCCGAGTAAAAATAATTGTGGCAAAATAGATTCCAATTGCCGTTAATACAATTGCAACCAATGAATTTGTTGATGCTTCAAACCATTTTTCCATAATTGTAGTATTTAGTATTTATAAATTTTTTAAATAAATTATCTGTTGAACTTATAATATTCCAGATAAGGATGTGGCGTTTTATTGATGGAATGAATAATTGCATCCATCCCCATAACACTGAAGGTGATTCCATTTCCGCCAAAACCCAAGATGTAATGTTCATTTTTTTCAGTATCTGGTTTTCCAAAATAAGGTAAGCCATCCTTGGTTTCGCCAAAAGTGCCTGCCCAAGAATAATCTGCAATAAACGGTATATCTGGAAAACATTTCTGAAACTTTTTGGTAAGGTCTTTTTCTTTTTTTGAAAGCAGTGCATCGCGGCGCGTGGCATTTTTGAAATCACGGTCACCGCCTCCCATAACGATACGCCCGTCTTCCGTGCTTCGGAAATATAAATAAGGGGAATCCGTGTTCCAATAAATATGATTTTTGAACGCTTGAGGCAATGTTTCAAAAGCCTCGGAAGCTAATGCAAACGTACTTTTTAAAGCGACTATATCTTCTTTAACGGTATCTGTACTCTCATAACCAGTGCAATGCACAACGTGATCTACTTCAATTGTAAAACCGTTTGTCGTCTTAGCAATAGTCTTTTCCTTTTTCGATTTTATTTCCCCAATAGCTGTTCTATCGTAAACTTCAGCTCCTTTTTTGCTACAGTATTCTAATAAATCGTTGGCCAATTTATATACATCCATTACCGCACCGGACTGTGATTCTATCGCTGCGTAGGCATTTAAACCAAGTTCTTTTAAATCTTCTTTGGAAAGCCATTTAACTTTAAAACCATGCTCCTGTCTTGCATCGAATTCACTTTTCAAAAAAGAAATATCCTTTTTTGAAGAAGCGAAATAAACGCTTTTCTTATATTCAAAACCACATGAACTTTTAATTTTACCGACAATTTTCTTAATGTCCTTAATTGCTTTTTCACAATTCTGATAGCTAGAAACAGCGCATGTTAGCCCTACTTGTTCAATTAATTTATGCAAAGGCACGTCAATTTCATATTGAAGCATGGATGTACTGGCTGCGGTGCTGCCATTACATACATCGCGACGATCTACGATTATAACTTTTTTTCCAGCTTCAATCAATTTATAAGCCATTAAAGCCCCAGTAATACCTGCACCAATTATCAACACTTCGGAAGAAATTGATTTTTGCAAAGAGGGATAACTTTTAGGAAGTGAATTAACTATAAGCCAATAGGGCTCATTTGAACGTATATCCATAATTACATTTTTACTGAAAGATAAGTAATGTGTCCGATTTTATGCGCTTTCATAAACATTTTAATTCAGCAATTTTCAAAAAAGAAAACCTTAACAATTTTCGTTAAACACTTCTCAATTGTGAAATTCCTAAGAATTTATAGCTATCCTGAAAAGTACCTTTATGAAAATTTAAAACGAAAAAACTATGAAAACTACAAATGAAAAAGCAAAAGAGCACAACCATGAAAAACTGGTAAATAATTTACAAGAACTTTTGGAGAAAAATTATGACGCCCAAAAGGGGTTTACCAAAGCCATGGAGGATGCCAAAAACCCAAGATTGAAAGCTTTTCTTCAGCAACAAGCTGCGCAGAGAAGCCGTTTTACAAATGAGCTTACTCAGGAAATTAGAAATTTAAATGAACAACCGAAGGATAGTGGAAGCTTTACTGGTGATCTTCACCGTACTTGGATTGACATTAAAAGTGCCGTATCTGGAAACGAAGATGAAGCCGTTTTAGAAGAATGCATTAGAGGAGAGAAAGCAAGCTGGGATGAATATAGCACCAAGTTGGAGAAAGAGAACTTCCCTCCAAATATTTCCAGTGTAATTCAAAAACAAGCCTCAGAAATACACAATACTTTATCTAACGTAAAAACATTAGAGGACCTTGCCGATGTTGAATAAGTCAGCAATATGAAAAAGAAAAGGCAAGAAAAAGCCCTGGAAATATTTATTTCCAGGGCTTACCAATTTAATTAACTCAAAATCTAACACTATGTTAGTTTTTTACAAACTTTTTATTTACTACAATTTTGTTGTTATCCAAAATAGTTAAATTGTAAATACCTTCACTTAAATTATTTACGTTTATAGAATTGTTGATATCAATTTCAGAATCTAGAACTTGACGTCCCAACATATCAGTAATCGCTACTCTATACTGACTTAAATCAATTCCATTAGCGCTTATATTCAATCTTTCATTCGCCGGATTTGGATAAATTGCGAACGCTGAAGCATCAAATTCAGAAACACTAAGAGGAGCAGACGGAAGCTCTAATAATGGACCTCCTAATGGAGTAGCTACCCAAAGTCCGAATCCAGGGCCATTTGAATTTTGTGTTGGATCTAAAAATCCGGAAGCCAATACTGTTAATGCAGCACCTTCTAAATTTAAAGTAGCCAATGGAACTTGATATCTTGCAACGGTTACTGTACCTGTTTCATCTCTAATATCAAGAATATAATCTAAAGGATCTAATGACAAATATCCTTGGAAATCTGTATAAGTAATGTTATCAACAACAGTACCTGCGCCTACACCTGTTTCTACAACATCAACTGTTGGAGCATCGGTAGAACCGTGATGTACTAAAACATCTACTTTAGTAGGTTCTACGGCCATTTCTCTAGCCATAGGGTAAACCTGTAAACTTAGTGGTGGAGCTGGGTTATAACCAGTAGGGCTAACAATTCCGTCGGCTACCACAATGTATTTTTCATTTTCAGTTAGCGTTACGGGAACAGACAATAATACATCCCCAACTCCTGTACTGTTGCCTGGAGCAATACCAATATTAATTTCTACACCTGCTGGAAGATCTAGAAATGGAGTAGCTGTTCTAAAGGCAAAATCATCCAAAGCTAAATCTGAGTTGATATAAACATCTACTTCTGCTGCAGCCGCATCGGCTGAGTTGTGTATCACTTGTACACGAGCGGTTTGGGCAAATGCATTAGCTGTAAATAAACCAATTGCAATGATTTGTAATACTTTTTTCATAATTATATAGTTTTTAGTTCGTTGTAAAAATATTAAATATATGTTTTTGTTTAATCATTTTTCAGAAAAGTTTAACAAAAAATACTGAGGTGTTGAAAAACAAACATTTATGATTTAATTAAAAATACCATAACACCTATTGATACATAAAAAAATCCAGTGAAATTAGTTCCACTGGATTTTTTTAATAATTAATGTTGCCGATCTATTTTAGGGCGACTTAATCTATTTTTGAAGTTACTCGATATAAATTTCGGCATTTTTTATAGCAGCGAATCCACCAGCTACATCAACAACATTGTGAATTCCGCGACTCTTCAAAATGGAAGCTGCTATCACAGATCGATATCCACCTGCACAATAAACATAAAATTTTTCTTTAGAAGGAATTTCCTTTATATAATCGTTCAAAAAAACAAGAGGCGCATGAATAGCCTGCGGTAGGTGCGCTCCAATAAACTCTCCTTCGTTTCGAACATCAAAAACTGGAATGTTTTTTTCCAATTCACTTTTGAATGTCTCAGCAGTAATAGATTCCAAACTATCCACTTCTTTTCCTGCTTCTTTCCAAGCAGCAATTCCTCCACTTAAATAACCAAGCGTTTTGTCAAAACCAACTCTCGATAATCTTGTAACGGCTTCTTCTTCCCTTCCTGGAGAAACAACCAATACTATTTTTTGTTCCACATCTGCTATCAATGCTCCTACCCACGGGGCAAAGCCACCATCAAGACCAATAAAAATGGAACGGGGAATGTGACTCTCAATAAATTCTATTTGGCTTCGAACATCCAGTACAATTGCATCGGTTTCATTTGTTAGTCTTTCAAAATCATCAGGATTTAATGGTTTCGTTCCTTCGCTAATAACTTCATCGAAAGAAGCATATCCTTCTCGGTTCATTTTCACATTCATCGGAAAATAAAGTGGTGGTGGCGCTAAACCATCGGTTACTTCTTTTATAAATTCTTCACGTGTCATATCGGGACGAAGGGCATAATTCATTTTCTTTTGATTCCCCAAAGTGTCAACGGTCTCTTTCATCATATTTTTTCCACAAGCAGAACCCGCACCGTGCGCAGGATAAACGATTATATCATCAGGCAATGGCATTATTTTGTTACGAAGACTGTCAAATAAAATTCCTGCTAGGTCCTCTTGAGTTATTTCATTAGCCTTTTGAGCAAGATCAGGACGACCAACATCTCCTAAAAAAAGTGTATCACCACTGAAAATTGCATAATCTTTTCCATGCTCATCTTTTAATAAATAGGTAGTACTTTCCATAGTATGCCCCGGCGTGTGGAGAGCGGTTATTGTAACGTTGCCAATTTTGAATACCTGACCGTCACTTGCTATTATTGTTTCAAAAGAAGGTTTTGCTGTAGGTCCATAAACAATAGCCGCACCCGTTTGTTGGGAAAGTGTAATATGTCCGCTAACAAAGTCTGCGTGAAAGTGGGTTTCAAAAATATATTTTATCGTTGCACCATCGTTTTTTGAGCGATCCAAATAGGGCTTTGTTTCGCGTAACGGATCAATAATTACAGCTTCTCCATTACTTTCAATATAGTATGCGCCTTGGGATAAACATCCTGTATAAATCTGTTCAACTTTCATCGTTTTTCTGTTTTCGGCAAATATAAGGATTGTATCGTCTTTAAAGTGAAATTTTCAAACGGGCATTTTCACAAAACTTTTACATTAAGCCATTCAACTTATTTTATCTTTACCCTTTAAATCAACTTAATAATCATGAAAAAAATAGCGTTTATTTTAATATCATTACTTATTGTTTCTTGCTCCACAGAAGGAAAACAGGAAGAAGTAGTTCGTGAACTTGCCAAAAAAGATGCCATTGAAAAATTGCAACTTCCCGAAGGGACTGCATTCAGCAATGAAAATATTGAAATAACAGAAACCGAGACCGGAGAAGCTTCAATTGGGGTAAGCTATTTAGTGAAAATAACCATTAAATCACAGGATAGAGAAGGCAATGAAATTGTAGAGACCCATACAATGAACTATAAAAAAACAGGTGAAGGAGGTTTAGCGCCTGAAGATTACGAACTCATTTCTTTTGAATAACATTAGCCATTTATCTTTATGAAGCTTATATTTTTTTTATTTTTTTCACCTTTTGTTTTTTCTTGCAATTCCACCCAAAAGGCTATTGGTCCAAAAAAAACAAACGTTGATTACGCAAATACGATAACA
Source organism: uncultured Aequorivita sp. (assembly GCA_937125455.1). Lineage (GTDB taxonomy): Bacteria > Bacteroidota > Bacteroidia > Flavobacteriales > Flavobacteriaceae > Aequorivita. The sequence continues at coordinate 13,038 of CAKZLK010000019.1, read as the reverse complement.
GCCCAAGATCTTAAAAAACACCTTTATATTTATGCTGGTGATGAAATGGAAGGGCGAATGACAGGTACGAAAGGACAGCATTCGGCGGCAGAATACATACGAGATTTCTATAAAAGCGAAGGTATTGCCTCCCCTCCTGGAACAAACGATCATTTTCAAAACATTCCCGCCAGTTTTTTCCAAGGAAGAAGGGATTCGCAGCCCTCTGAAAACGTAGTAGCTTTTATAAAGGGCTCCGAAAAACCAGATGAAATTGTTATAATTTCTGCACATTTGGACCATATTGGTACTGATAAGGAAGGAAATGTTTTCAACGGCGCTGATGATGATGGGAGTGGTACAGTTTCTATTTTAGAGATAGCGCAAGCCTTTCAGCAAGCTGTAAAAGACGGTCATCCCCCAAAACGATCTATTCTTTTTTTGCACGTTACAGGGGAAGAAATCGGTCTTTACGGATCCCGTTATTATACTGAAAATCCACTATTCCCATTGGCAAACACCGTGTGCGATTTGAACATTGATATGATTGGCAGAATTGATCCAGACAAAAAGGACAATCCAAACTATCTTTATCTAATAGGCAGCAATAAACTAAGCCAAGAGCTTCAAGATGTTTCAACTGCGATGAATAACAAGTATACTAAACTTGATCTGGATTATAAATATGACGATCCCAGTGACCCAAACCGTTTTTACTACCGAAGCGATCATTATAACTTCGCAAAAAATAATGTCCCAATCATTTTCTATTTCAACGGCGTTCACGAAGATTATCACAAAATGACTGATACTCCAGACAAAATTGAATATGATTTAATGGCAAAAAGAGCGCAATTAATCTTTTATACTGCTTGGGAAATTGCTAACCGCGAGAAAAAAATTACAGCAGATAAACTATGAATTTCAAAATATTTATTTAAAAAAAGTGAAAGCTTAAAACGAAAAAATCCTCCCCAAAAGGGAGGATTTTTTTTCGGGTGGAAGACCGGCTTTCCTTCAACTTCGTTCAGAAAAAACTTCTCTCGCGGTATGTCAAACAAAATAATTGAAACAAAAAAAGCTTCCCATTTCTGAGAAGCTTTGTTTTTGGGTGGAAGACCGGGTTCGAACCGGCGACCTCTTGAACCACAATCAAGCGCTCTAACCAACTGAGCTACAACCACCATTTATTGTGCTTTAAAACACAACTTCGCTAAGCGGATGCAAATATAAATCAATTCTAACGGTTGCGCAATACTCTTTTTGAAGAAAATTAAATTAAATCAAAAATAGAGTTCACCGCAGGATAGCGTTCCGCAGTAAACCCTTCGCCATAATCAGTACCTATAAGCCTTCCCAAATCTTGTGCGCGATAAGTTATACTATCGCGAAAATTAGTTGAAGAAATTGGAGTTTCCGGCTCATCAGCTTCTTTTTGATGAAACTGGCTTTTATAGGCAAAAACCACTTCTAGCTTTTTCTCCAAAAAACCCGTTACATCAACCACAAAATCTGGTTCTATATTTTTCCATTGAATATAATGATAAACATGTTTAGGCCGCCATGCTTTTTGATGATTCCCATCTTGTATGGTTTCAATTTTTTGCAAGCCGCTTAAAAAACAAGCATCGCTGGCAAGTTTGCTCGCTTTTCCGTGATCAATATGCCGGTCGTCAATAGCATTACAAAGCACTACTTCAGGTTTATACTTTCTGATCATTTTAATTATTTCAAGCTGGGATGCAGCATTGTTTATTAAAAAGCCGTCCGAAAATTCAAGATTATGACGAAATTTTACCCCCAAAATTTTTGCAGCATTGGCAGCTTCCTGGTCACGTATTTCAGCAGTACCACGGGTGCCAAGTTCACCACGGGTAAGGTCTAAAATCCCTACTTTTTTTCCGTTTGCTATTTCTTTTGCCAAAGTTGCTGAACACCCCAATTCTACATCGTCTGGATGTGCGCCAATGGCGAGTATATCAATTTTCATAAAATCTATTTTAAATTTTCCATTTTTGAAACCTTTTGGAAAGCTCCTTCTAAATCTGCGATTATATCTTGAGCTTCCTCAATTCCCAAAGAAAAACGAAGTAAGCCATCGCTAATGTTTTGTCGCTTTCGCTCTTCAGGACTAAGCAAAGCATGTGAAGTTTTTGCGGGCGAAAGAATGGTAGATTCCACTCCTGCTAAACTCATGGAAGGTTTGATCATTTTCAATCCCTTTAAAAAATCGTCCACATTCAACGATTCATTTATTTCAAAAGAAAGCATTCCTGTATAGCCTTTCATTTGTTTTTTTGCAAGTTCGTGGTCAGGGTGGCTTTTAAGACGTGGATAATATACCTTTTCCACAAGTGGATGTTTTTCCAACCAACGGGAAAGTTTTTTAGCATTTTTATTTTGGGCTTTTACTCGCAGTACCATCGTTTTCATACTGCGTTCTAAAAGCCAAACGGTATAATCGCTTAAACTGCCGCCTAAATTTTTGGCGAGATTCCAGATTATTTTAATATGCTCCTCACTTGCTGCAACAGCTCCCGCCAAAATATCACTGTGGCCGCCCATATATTTTGTGGCGCTGTGAATCATTATATCGATTCCAAAATCGGCTGGCGTTTGATTTACAGGGGAAGCAAACGTATTATCAATCATTGTTATAATTCCGTGTTGCTTTGCCAATTTTGAAATCATTTCCAAATCGGTAATACGCATCAAGGGATTGGAAGGAGTTTCAACAAAAATTACTTTAGTGTTCTTTTGGATTTTTTCAGCAAAATCAGCTTTGGAAAAACCTTCGGCGAAGGAGTATTCAATTCCAAATTTATGAAACTCTTCAACTACAAAATTATAGGTTCCACCATACAAAGTTTGTGGAAGCAATACGTGATCGCCTTTGTGCAAAAACGCAAGCATTGTAGTGCTTACGGCAGCCATTCCGCTTCCAAATATAAGCGCAGACTCACTTTTTTCAAGCATTGCAATTTTTTTGCAAAGCGCTTCCTGGTTTGGCGTGTTGAAATAACGAGGGTATCGTTTTACATCAACATCCTCATAAGCATAGCTACTTGACATAAATAGTGGGGAAATAGCACCTTTAAATTGCTTGTCTTCCACCTCGCCAATATGGGTACAGATGGTGTTAATACCTAATTTTCCAGATTTCATACAATTTGTTTTTTTTGAAGGACTAAGGTATAAATTATAATTAAGACAGTAGCGTTTTTGAACAGTCTACCGCTTCTTTTTTCTATCTTTATAAAAAATTTTGCTATTAAATATATTTCATGAAATTACTACTTACACATATAAAAGAATTGCTCCAAGTTCGCGAAAATTGTCCGGCAAAACTCAGCGGAAAAGAGATGAAAGAGCTTCCAACAATAAAAAATGCTTGGGTTTTCATAAATCACGGAGTGATTGAAGATTACGGAACCATGGACAAAATGGGGCCTCATCAAGACTTTAAAACTCTGGATTGCTCTGGAAAAATGGTGCTTCCCGCTTGGTGCGATAGCCACAGCCATATTGTTTATGCGGGCAATCGCGAACAAGAATTTGTAGATAGAATCAATGGTCTTAGCTATCAAGAAATTGCCGAAAAAGGTGGTGGAATTATAAACAGTGCCAAAAAACTGCAAGAGACTTCGGAAGAGGATTTATACCACCAATCTGCCGCACGATTAGAAGAAGTCATGCAACTTGGTACAGGTGCCATAGAAATAAAGAGTGGATACGGCCTTACAACGGAAGCCGAGCTGAAAATGCTGAGAGTTGCCAAAAAACTTTCTGAAGAATATCCCATCACTATTAAAACTACCTTTTTGGGAGCGCACGCAATTCCTACAGAATTCAAAAACAATAAAGAAGGCTATCTCGATTTGCTTTGTAACGTAATGATTCCAAAAATAGCAAAAGAGAAACTTGCTGAGTATATAGATGTTTTCTGTGAAGAAGGCTATTTTTCGGTAACTGATATGGAGCGTATACTTTCCGAAGGAAAAAAACATAACCTAATACCTAAAGTCCACGTAAATCAATTCAACAGCATCGGTGGAATTGCTGCAGCGGTAAAACACAAAGCGTTAAGTGTAGATCATTTAGAAGTCTTAACCGATACCGATTTGGAAGCAATGAAAAACAGTGAAACTATGCCTGTGGCACTGCCCTCCTGTTCTTATTTTTTAAGTATTCCATATACACCGGGACGAAAAATTATTGATGCTGGTTTGCCCTTGGCACTCGCCACAGATTATAATCCAGGTTCTACCCCAAGCGGCAACATGAATTTTGTAGTTGCAACAGCCTGTATAAAAATGCGCCTTACCCCTGAAGAAGCTATTAATGCAGCAACCATAAATGGTGCATACGCAATGGGCTTGAGTAAAACCCATGGAAGTATTACAAAAGGGAAAGCTGCCAATCTCATTATTACAAAATCAATTCCTTCATATGGTTATTTACCGTATGCTTTTGGAAGTAATTTGATAGATTCGGTAATTATCAATGGCAAAGAGGTGAAATGAATATTTTAAAAATTTATTCCGAAAAAGATGTTGCTCCCTTTATAAATAAACGAGCTGGCGAAACTAAGTTTGGCGAAAAGATAGTTTTTGTTAAAAAACTTGACGATTTAAAAAAATATTCTTCAAAATATGTTTTAATTGGAATTCCTGAAGACATAGGCGTTAGGGCCAATTATGGAAACGCGGGGACTTCAAAGGCCTGGGAAGCTGCTTTAAGAAGTTTTTTAAACATTCAGCAAAACAATTTTGCAGAAGCGGCAAATGTAATTTTGTTAGGGGAGATTGATTGTGATTCCCAAATGGAACAGGCTGAAAATTTAAGTTCAGAAAATGTTCATTATGCTGAAAAGTTAGGGGAGCTTGTCTCACAAATAGATCATAAGGTTTCCATTACTGTGAAAAAAATTATCGAGTCTGGGAATTTTCCAATAATTATTGGAGGCGGCCACAACAACAGCTATGGAAACTTAAAAGGAGCTTTTGAAGCTCTTAAAAAACCTGTAAATTGTTTAAACTTCGATGCGCATACCGATTTTAGGGAGTTGGGGCATCGCCATAGTGGCAACGGATTTTCATATGCTTTTGAAGAGGGTTTTCTCAACAATTATTTTACTTTCGGGCTTCATCGCAATTATACATCCCAAGCCGTTTTCGATAGGTTGGAAAAACATCAGGACCGAATAAGATTTAGTATTTTTGAAGATATAGCCATCAATGAAAAACTATCATTTTCCGAAGGCATCCAAGAAGCAGAAATCTTTGTGTGTAATGATACTTTTGGATTGGAAATAGATTTAGATGCCATCGAAGATATGGGCAGTAGCGCAATGACTCCAGGAGGCTTTTCAATTAATGATGCTCGAAAATTTATATCGTATTTTTCAAAAAAAGAACATTGCGTTTATTTCCATATATGTGAAGGCGCACCAAAACTGGGAAATTTTCCGGCCCAAGTAGGAAAAACCATTTCGTTTTTAATTTCGGATGCAATAGCTTAGATTTAAAAAAAATACCACTAAAAAAAAATCATGAAACAGCAGTTAATAGAGTGTGTTCCAAATATCAGTGAAGGCCGCGATGCCGACAAGATCAAAATCATTTCCGAAATAGTGGAAACCGTTGAAGGTGTAAAACTATTGGATGTAGATCCTGGAAAGGCAACCAATAGAACCGTAATCACCTTTGTGGGGGAACCTGAAGCGGTGATTGAAGCGGCATTTAGGCTAATTAAAAAAGCTTCGGAACTGATTGACATGTCCAAACATAGCGGGGCACACCCTCGTTTTGGCGCTACTGATGTTTGTCCATTGGTTCCTATTTCAAACATTACTTTGGAGGAAACTGCTAAATACGCTCACAAACTGGGTGAAAGAGTGGGTAAAGAGCTTGGTATTCCTGGATATTTTTATGAAAAGGCCGCTAAGGAAGAAAAACGTAAAAACCTCGCCAACTGTCGTTCTGGAGAATATGAAGGTTTACCGAAAAAATTGGTCGATAAGGACTGGAAACCAGATTTTGGACCAGCAGAATTCAATGATAAAGTTGCTAAGAGCGGAGCAACGGCCATTTCGGCGCGAGATTTTTTAATAGCATATAATGTAAACCTCAACACCACTTCCACAAGAAGGGCTAACGCCATCGCTTTTGATATTCGCGAAGCTGGCCGTGTAAAACGGGAAGGAAACCCGATTACCGGAAAACAGGTTTTGGACAAAAATGGAGAACCCATTCGGATTCCAGGAAAGTTAAAAGCGGTAAAAGGTATTGGTTGGTATATTGAAGAATATGGCATTGCCCAAATTTCGTACAACCTTACCAATATTTCCATAACCTCTATGCACGTGGCGTTTGACGAAACCTGCAAAGTAGCTGAAAATAGAGGTTTGCGAGTAACGGGCTCTGAACTCATTGGGTTGATTCCCTTAAAGGCAATGCTTGACGCTGCAGATTACTTTTTAGTAAAGCAACAACGCTCTTTAGGAATTTCAGAAAGTGAAAAGATAAAAATTGCCATTAAATCATTGGGGCTGGACGATTTAAAACCTTTCAATCCAAATGATAAAATTATCGAGTACATGCTTGACCAAGGCGAAAAAAAATTAGTTGATCTTAAATTGAATGATTTTGCCAATGAAACTGCTGGAGAATCTCCAGCACCAGGAGGAGGTTCCATAGCTGCCTATGTTGGTACTTTAGGAGTTTCATTAGGGACCATGGTTGCAAACCTGTCTGCCCATAAAGCAGGCTGGGACGAAAAATGGAAATTCTTTTCTGAATGGGCCGAAAAAGGTCAAGCTTATAAAAACAAGCTGTTGTATTTGGTAGATGAAGACACCAATGCCTTCAATAAAATAATTGATGGTTTTAGGATGCCAAAAGGTTCCGAAAAGGAAATAACCGACAGGAAAGCTGCTATTGAAGAAGCAACCAAATACGCCACACAAATTCCATTTCAAGTAATGGAAACTGCTTATCAATCCATGGAAGTGATGCAAGCCATGATAAAAAATGGTATGCAAAGCTCATTATCTGATGCAGGAGTGGGAATTCTATGCGCTAGAACTGCTGTAATAGGAGCCTATTTTAATGTACGTATTAACGCCAAGGATATCAAGGACCGAAAATTTGCAGATGATATTCTTGAGAAGGCCGAAAAAATTTATAAAGCCACCATCAAAATCGAACAAGAAACAATTGAATATATAGACAGTAAAATGTAAAATATTAAAGCAATGTTTACAATTAATTATTTATCAATTTTCTTAGTTTCTTCATAAAAATTAAAAATCATGAATCACCTTTTCTACCTCCTCCTTCTCACTGTTGCATTTTCTGGCTGCAAAAACAATAAAGAGAACAATAATTCTGAAGCCTTACAGGATTCTCAAAAAGAGGAATCAGTCTCTGATGAAATTGTCAAAAACAATAATTTTAAAATTAATCCTATTGAACATGCAACAATGGTATTGCAATGGAATGATGTTATCATTTATGTAGATCCCGTTGGCGGAAAAAAGGCCTTTGAAGGATATGGCGAACCAGATTTAGTTTTGGCAACCCACATCCATGGAGATCATTTAGACGTTCCAACACTTGATTCTATAATTGTTGGTAAAACCCACTTAATTGCACCAAAAACCGTTTTTGATAAATTGCCTAAAAATCTTCAAAACAAGACGCAGGTTCTTAATAATGGTGAAAAAACCTCCGATTTTGAAATTGCAATTGAAGCCATCCCAATGTACAATCTTCGACCTGAAGCTTTAAAATTTCACGAAAAAGGTCTAGGAAATGGTTACGTTTTAGAAAAAAATGGGAAACGGGTTTATATTTCTGGTGACACTGAAGATATTTCTGAAATGCGTAATCTCAAAAATATTGATATTGCTTTTGTATGTATGAATTTACCTTATACAATGACGGTTGAAAAAGCAGCCGAAGCGGTTTTAGCATTTAAACCAAAAACTGTTTATCCATACCATTACCGAGGCTCTGAAGGTTTAAGCGATGTTGCAAAATTTAAATCTTTGATTGAAGCTGGAAATCCTGATATTAAGGTTACGCAATTGGATTGGTATCCAAACAAATAATTACGATATTTACATTCAGTGAATTACAATATCCATTCTTTAAAAACTTAAAATCCTAAATCTTTATTGATGAAAAAATACAACCTTCCTTTAAATTTAATTGTGCTAACTTTCCTTTCAGCGCTTCTTTTATCCAGTTGTAAAAACAATTCAGAAGAAAATTCGGAAGATAAAGAAACTGGAAAGTTGGAATATCCCGCCGAGTGGATGTATAACCAACGGGCCTATCCGAACAATTATATCAACAAAGAAGCATATAAAGAAGCAATCTCCAAATCCAAACAAATTCTTGCCAATAGAACACCAGAAATGGCAGGAGAATGGACACTTGTAGGTCCTTTGAATACAGGTGGAAGAATTACTGATGCGGCGATAGCTCCAGATAACGATGACCATCTTTATTTGGCGACTGCAACTGGTGGGATTTTTAGATCCTACGACCGTGGTGCAAACTGGACTCCTATTTTTGACGAAGTTTCCAAACTTTCTATAGGAGATATTGCCATTGCACCATCAAATTCGCAACGTATTTATGCAGGAACTGGCGAGGCTAACGGAAGCGCTACAGACGGCGCCTATTTTGGTGATGGAGTTTATAGAAGCGACGATGCTGGAGACACTTGGACCAATATCGGATTACCAGAAAGCAATCACATTGGTCGCATTGTAGTTGACCCAACAAATCCAGACCGTGTTTTTGCGGCAGCAACTGGACAATTATATGGTAAGAATGTTGAACGGGGAATCTATAGAACTACTAATGGGGGAACAAATTGGGAGCAAGTATTATTTGTAACCGATTCAACTGCTGCGATTGATGTTGCAATGAATGTGGCAAATACAAATATTATTTATGCCGCAATGTGGGAGCGCACACGTAAACCTTGGCAACGCGATTATGGCGGGGTTACATCAGCAATACACCGTTCTATGGATGGAGGAACTACTTGGAGCGAACTTGGTGCAGCCAACGGTCTTCCTGCTCCAAATACACAAACGGGAAGAATTGGTATTGCAGTTTCAGAATCTGATCCTTCAACAGTTTATGCACGCTTTACAACTAATGAAATTACTAATGAATTCAATGGTCTATACAAATCCACAGATAATGGCGAAAACTGGACTTTGGTAACACCCCCTGGAGCATTAAGTGGCATTGACGCAAATTTTGGTTGGTATTTTGGAAACGTTCGTGTTAATCCAACCAATTCCTCAGAAGTATATATTGTTGGATTCGATATTGCGAAATCTACTAATAGCGGCTCCTCTTGGCAAACCTTGCCTGGTATGCACGTTGACCATCACGCACTAGATTTTTCACATACAAACAGCAATTTTATGCTCGCTGGAAACGATGGAGGAGCCTATATTTCTGAAAATGGAGGTACTAGTTGGACACATTTTGAAAACCTACCTATAACGCAGTTTTACAATATAGAAGTAGATTACCAACATCCAGAAAGGCTTTATGGGGGAACCCAAGATAATAACACCATACGAACAATAACAGGGAGTCTAGATGACTGGAACCCCATTATTGGAGGTGATGGCTTCCACGTGAATGTAGATCCAATTAACAATAATTACGTTTATGCCGAATCACAATATGGAAACCTCCGCCGCTCGACCAATGGAGGAACTTCTTTTCAAAACGGGACGAACGGAATAAGTGGTAGCGATCGCGTAAATTGGAATGCTCCAGTAATTCTTTCGCCTTTTAATCCAGAAAAAATGTTTTACGGAAGTAACAAACTGTACACATCCTCCAGAGCGGTTTCATGGACCGCAATAAGTCCTGATTTAACTGATGGACTTCACCCAAGTGGTTCTTTAGCTTTCGGAACACTTACGGCAATCGCAGCATCCTACAACAATCTTGATGTAATTTACACAGGAAGTGATGACGGAAACGTAAACGTAACTTTTGATGGTGGAACAACTTGGACGGACATCAGTGCAGGTCTGCCCGATCAATATATCACTTCAATAGCAATGGTTCCAGGTGATGATATGATTGCTTATGTAACTGTTTCTGGTTTTAAGTATTTAGATTACACCCCTCATGTTTTCAGAACTACGGATGGTGGTCAAAATTGGACGGATATTTCATCAAACCTTCCAAATATTCCCGTGAACGATATTATTGTTTATCCAGCCGAAAATATACTTTTTGTGGCAACCGATTTGAACGTATGGTATTCCAAAGATGATGGTGCCAATTGGACTATTTTAGGAAACAATCTTCCGAATACCGTTGTTATGGACTTAAAATTCCACGAACCTACCCAAACCCTATATGCCGGAACTTTCGGAAGGGCAATGCACAGTTATGATGTGAGTAATATTCTGAGTGTGAACGAAAATGAATTGACTTCAAGTTCAATTAAAATTTATCCAAACCCCGCTACTTCAGAATTTACCATTACTCAAAATCTTGCTTCGGAAGGAACTATTCAGCTTTACGATATTTCTGGAAAAAAAATAAAGGAATTGTTCAACGGAAACTTTGGAATTACAAAAAATATAAAAGTAAAAACCGATGGACTTGCAGCAGGAATTTATCTAGTAAAAATGAATAGTGGGAAGCAATCTATAACCAAAAAACTTGTGATAAAAAAATAGATCGAAAATTTTAGAGACAAAAATCCCGATTCAAAAATTGAATCGGGTTTTTTGTTTTAAACACTATTGTTTCTCACAAACAACACCCCAAATTGGCAATGTTTTTTTTGCGGTATTTATTTTTACGTTTTCCGTATCGATTACCTTAAAATCTGTAGTACCTGCATAATTGGCATCAAAAACAGCAGCCAATGAAAATTTCGGATTTTTAAAATTTAAGGTTTTCCAATTGCCTTCAGAAGTATACGTTCCCTTTTCAGAAATTTTTACAGGTTTTTCGTCGGTATCTGGTTGTGGAATACTTTTAAAATAAAACTTGAAAGTATTATTTTCAAAAAGTTGCAACGAGATTGCTGCTACACCATTCCCCAAACTTTTATATGAAATCGTTTGCTTTGAAGAATCCACAACCATTTTCTTACTGCCACAGGAAGAAATTGTAATCAACAATGATAGCATTACTATTTTTTTCCACATAACTTATCGTATCAACTTTTTGTATTTGATTCGTTTCGGCATCAAATCGCCACCCAAACGTTTCTTTTTGTTTTCCTCATATTCGCTGAAACCGCCTTCAAAATAATACACTTCACTATTTCCTTCAAAAGATAGAATGTGCGTACAAATTCTATCCAAAAACCAACGGTCGTGACTAATTACCACCGCACAACCAGCAAAGTTTTCCAAACCTTCCTCCAAGGCGCGAAGGGTGTTTACATCCAAATCGTTTGTAGGCTCATCCAGTAACAATACGTTTCCTTCTTCTTTTAAAGTCATCGCCAAATGCAGCCTGTTACGTTCCCCACCTGAAAGCATCGAGACTTTTTTGTTTTGTTCACTTCCACTGAAATTGAAACGACTCAAATAAGCACGTGAGTTTACTTGCCTTCCGCCCATCATAATCAACTCTTGACTATCACTGAAATTTTCCCAAATGGTTTTATCTGGGTTTATATTTGAATGTGATTGGTCCACATAGGCGATCTTGGCGGTTTCACCTACTTCAAACGTGCCTTTATCGGGTGTTTCCTCACCCATAATCATTTTGAAAATAGTGGTTTTACCAGCACCGTTTGGCCCAATAATCCCAACGATGCCAGCCTGTGGTAATTTGAAATTTAAATCTTCGTAAAGTAATTTATCTCCAAATGCTTTAGAAACTCCTTTTGCTTCAATAACATTTGTTCCTAAACGTGGACCGTTCGGGATGTATATTTCCAGCTTTTCATCCAGCTGTTTTTGGTCTTGGCTCAATAGTTTGTCGTAATTCTGAAGACGCGCCTTTTGTTTTGTTTGACGGCCTTTAGCACCTTGGCGAACCCATTCTAACTCGCGCTCCAAGGTTTTTTGGCGTTTTCCGGCTGTTTTCTGCTCCTGTGCCAATCGTTTTGATTTTTGATCCAACCAAGAAGAATAGTTTCCTTTCCACGGAATGCCTTCTCCCCTGTCCAATTCCAAAATCCAACCCGCAACATTATCGAGGAAGTAACGATCGTGCGCAATCAGGATCACGGCACCTTTGTAGTTCACCAGATAGTTTATTGTTAACAGCTAATGTACAAACATTAGATATTCCAGCTACATTCCAGTGGACTGGTCCTAGTGGTTTCTCATCTGTTAATCCAACTGAAGTCATTCATTCACCTACTATCGCTCAACATCAAGGTACATATACCTTGGCAGTGACTGACTCTGTAGGATGTTCAACGACTGGTTCAGTAACAGTACAAATCACAGAAGATATTACTCAACCAGTAATATCAGCAACTAATAGTATTGTTTGTGAAAATGAAGCAGTTACATTTAGTGCAACTACTTATGGTGGTTCTAATATTGGTTCTGTATCATATGAATGGTCTGGACCAGCTGGTTTCACAACAACAACAACATCAAGTCCTACTTTATCTGGCATAGCAGGTCCTACTGGATTACCAGCAGGTGACTATACAGTAAAAGCAACTGTTACTTACACGAATATTACACCAAATGTAGATTGTGATAAAACATCAGGTACATTTACATTAGCTGTACAAGCTGCTCCTGTAGCTGCAGTTACAGTTACAGATGCTACTTTGTGTGAAGGTGAAAACTTAGTTATTACAACTAATGTAACATCAGGTACAGTTACATTATATACATGGAATGGACCTAATGGATTTACAGCTACAAGTGGAGCAGATGGTAACTTAACTCTTAATGGTATCACACCTGCACAATCAGGTACTTATAATTTAACTATAACTGATGCCAATGGATGTACTTCTTCAGTTTCTCAAAGTTTAATCAATGACCAATCAAATTGTAGTGCTTTTTGTTACTTGAGT
>CAKZLK010000018.1 GCA_937125455.1 uncultured Aequorivita sp. | reverse complement strand
AAAGCCGCGATAAAAATTACAAAGGAAATGGCACCGAATATTTATGTGAATATTTCGTTGCTTCAGCCACATAGCCAGACCAAAAACGATTTGCCTATACGGCTTTACGGCGTTATTCCGCTTTCGGTGGAAGATCCTTCAACGATACTTCATCCAAAAATAACGATGCCAGATGTGTTGAAACCCGAAAAACAATTCACTGTAAAAGTTTCCGAAGAAAAAGGAAAAGCAATGACCTATACTTTGGCAGTTGTTGATGAAGGTTTGCTGGATTTAACACGCTTTGCAACTCCCGATATTCACGAAGGTTTTTACAGCCGCGAAGCTTTGGGCGTGAAGACTTTTGATATGTTCGATTACGTGATTGGCGCGTATTCCGGCAGTGTCGATAATATTTATGCAATTGGTGGTGGCGATGCCGCCTTGGGTGCAAAAAATAGAAAAGCAGATCGTTTTAAACCCGTTGTGAAATACCTCGGCCCATTTGAACTTGCCGCTGGAAAAACCGCGACTCATACTATAATGATGACGAATTACATCGGTTCGGTGCGCACGATGGTAATTGCAGGCGATAAAATCAAAAGTGCTTACGGCAATGCGGAAAAAACCACACCAGTTCGTACGCCTTTGATGGTGTTGGCTTCGCTTCCGCGGAAATTATCACCGGGTGAAACTGTTACACTTCCCGTTACTGTTTTTGCGATGGAAAATAAAGTGAAAACCGCCACAATTACAGTGAAAACTGGAGATGCACTGAAACCGAAAAACGGTTCTTCAAAAACGGTTACTTTCAACGGACCGGGCGAACAGATTGTGAACTTTGAATTCGAAGTTTTACCAACAAAGGAATTTCAAACTATTGAAGTAACGGCTTCAGGCAATGGTGAAAAAGCAAGCTACAAAGTGGAAATTGACGTGGAAAATCCGAACCCGATTTCTCAAAAATCTACCCAATTCACTATTTCCGAAAATGCGTCGCAAAATATCAATTTTGAAACTTTTGGTGTACCTGGAAGCAATGCCGCGATGCTTGAATTTTCAACCTTGCCTCCGATGGATTTTGGAAAGCGAATGGAATATCTAATCCATTATCCCTACGGATGTGTTGAGCAAACAACTTCTTCAGCATTTCCGCAGTTGTATTTGGCAGATGTTTTTGATATTACTTTTGATAAAAAACAGAAGATTGAGAAAAATGTAAAAGCTGCAATTGAGCGTTTGGGAAGATTCCAAACTGCAAACGGCGGATTGGCATATTGGCCTGGCGAACGTGAAGCGGATGAATGGGCGACTAATTATGCAGGCCATTTTATGCTTGAGGCGAAGCAAAAAGGCTATGCATTGCCGATAAGTTTTATGAGCAATTGGTTACTATATCAACAAAACACGGCACGCCAATGGCGAAATAGTTATAAGGTTTATAATTCAAGTTTGACGCAGGCTTACAGGCTATATACTTTAGCATTGGCCGGAAAACCGGAACTGGCTGCGATGAACCGCCTTCGAGAAAGCAAAGAATTAAGTAACGATGCCAAATATCGATTGGCTGCTGCGTATGCTTTGGCTGGAAAGAAAAATGTGGCAGAGCAAATTGCACAAACGGCAAATATTAATTTCCAACCTAGGAAATACGATTATTACACTTACGGTTCGCCTTTCAGAAACCGGGCGATGGCTTTGGAAACTTTGGTTTTATTGGGCGATTCAAAACAGCGTGATTTAGCAATTTCAGTAGCGAAGGATTTGTCTTCCAGAAATTGGTACAGCACACAGGAAACATCGTATGCCTTGATGGCAATGGCAAAAATGGTTGTGAAAAACGGTGGAAAAGCTATGGAACTTACTTTTACAAATGGCGGAAAATCGGTTGCCGTGAAAACCGACCGAGCCATTGCACAACGCGACCTTTCATTTGTGATGGGAAATAATTCCATTGCTGTGACCAATAAAAAAGGGAATGTTGTTTATGTTACGCTTTCTCAACAAGGTAAGCTTCCACTTGGGAAAGAACTTGCCGAGCAACGCAATCTCTCAATAAAATCGCAATATTTAGATGGTGCAGGCAAGGCAATTGATGTCACTAAATTGCGACAGGGAACGGAAATTATTGCAAAAGTAAGTATTACCAATACTTCAGAAAATTGGATAAACAATGTTGCGCTTTCAAAAATATTCCCAAGCGGTTGGGAAATTGTAAACACAAGTTTCTCAGAATTGGGCGGAGGTGCAAGCGGAAACGCGCGTTACACAGACATTCGCGATGATCGAGTGAACTTCTTTTTCGATTTGGATAGAAATCAAACGAAGACCTTCACAGTGAAACTAAATGCTTCTTATTTAGGAACCTATTATTTACCAGGAACTCAAGTGGAAGCGATGTATGATAATACATATTATGCTCGGAATAAAGGAATGTGGGTTACTGTTGAGTTATGATTTATTCCAAATGACAACTATAAATGATTATGTCATGCTGAGCTTGTCAAAGCACTGGATAATGAAATAATTTGGAAAGATGAAATTTTACTTTACATATATTCTTGAATGTTCAGATAAATCGTATTATACTGGAATGACCAATGATATAGAGCGAAGGCTTGTACAGCACAATGAAGGAATGAAGAAGGATTGCTACACCTTTAAAAGAAGGCCTGTTGAGTTAAAATGGTTTCTACAATGCACAAATCCAACGGAAGCAATAAAAATTGAAAAACAAATTAAGGGTTGGTCGCGAAAAAAGAAAACTGTATTGATTGAAGAAAATTGGCAAGATTTGGTGAAATTTTCAAAGAATTATACTGAATATGGACGTCCCGATTCGAGTAAACCGTCTTCGACAAGCTCAGACTGACATTCGGATTCTTATTAATAATTAAACGATGTTTGTCACGCTGAGCTTGTCGAAGTTCATCATAGTTGGTCTTCCACAGGCTCAGACTGACATTTGTATTCTAAATTGATTTAGGACTTAAAATTGAAATTAACAAATTTATATATATACCTCAAAAAATACAAAATAAAACTAAGCATCCTGCTAATTTTATTTGTGGTGTGGCTCTTTTGCCTTCCTTCACCATTATTCAACGTTCCTACCGCAACTGTTGCTGAAAGCAGCAGCGGACAAATGCTCGGCGCTCGAATTGCTGATGATGGACAATGGCGGTTTCCGCAAATGGATTCCGTTCCGAAACGTTTTGAGAAATGTATTCTTTATTTTGAGGACGAACATTTTTATTGGCATCCCGGCTTTAATCCAGTTTCTATATCAAAAGCGCTTTGGAATAATCTTACCAGCGATTCCCGTCGTGGCGGAAGTACGATTACGCAACAAGTAATCCGTCTTTCCCGAAAAAATAAAGGTCGAACTTATTTTGAAAAACTTATTGAAATTTTTCAGGCTACGCGTTTGGAAGCGGGTTACAAAAAGAAATCAATACTCAATTTATACGCTTCCTATGCGCCATTCGGCGGAAATGTGGTTGGCCTAGAAACGGCTTCGTGGCGCTATTTCGGGATTCCCGCTAGCGAATTAAGTTGGGGACAATCTGCAGCGTTGGCGGTACTTCCGAATGCACCATCACTTATTTTCCCTGGGAAAAACGAGAAAATTCTGAAGCAAAAAAGAGATGCGTTATTATTGAAACTTTTTCAAAATGAAGTAATTGATGAAACTACCTATCAATTGGCTTTGGATGAAAACTTGCCCGGAAAACCCCTCCCGCTTCCGGAGTATGCACCTCATTTAACTGAAAAAATACGAAAGGAACATCCGGGAAAGCGCATTGAAACAACAATTGATTTTTCACTTCAGCAAAAGGTGAACAATATTGTGAAAGAGCAAAACTATATGTTGGCGCAAAACCAAATTCACAATCTTGCCGTCTTGGTTTTGGATGTAAATACTAGGGAGATTTTGGCTTACGTGGGCAATTCCCCAACAACGCGCGAGCACAATAATTTTGTGGATATCATTGAAAAACCGCGCAGTACGGGCAGTATTTTGAAACCATTTCTTTTTACGTCAATTCTAGATGCGGGTGAGATTCTGCCAAATACTATGGTAGCTGATATACCAACTTCAGTAAATGGATATACGCCCGAAAATTTCGATAAAAAATTTAACGGCGCTGTGCCAGCGAGTGTAGCGCTTTCACGATCCTTAAATATTCCTGCGGTTAGGATGTTGCGTGATTTCGGCTTTCAACGTTTCTATAATATTCTTGGGAAAATAAATCAAAAAGCCATTGATAAACCGGCTGATTATTACGGTCTTTCCTTAATTCTCGGTGGTGCAGAAAGCAGTTTGTGGGATATTACAAAGGCCTATGCAGGAATGGCTTCAACATTA
>CAKZLK010000017.1 GCA_937125455.1 uncultured Aequorivita sp. | reverse complement strand
GATGATTAGATGATTAGATGATTAGATGATTAGATGATTAGATGATTAGATGATTAGATGATTAGATGATTAGATGATTAGAAAAATATGAAATGTTTAACTATGTCCATGATTTTTTGTTCGGCTTTTTTTAGAATCATTATTTCATATAATTATAGTATTTATTTTGTATTCTTAAAATCGAAAAATCTAACGATCTAACTATCCAATATACTACTTGTTGAAAACCCGTCAATAAACTATTTCAATTATAAACCAAAGCATCACTATTCCTTACTATTTTTGTGTTATGGGAAAATATTTGGGCAAACTAATCGCATTTTCACTTTTCGTTCCAATGCTTTTGGGAATTTTTGGAAGCTGTGACAAAACACCTCCAAAAACAGGAACCTTGATGGATTTTGTTCCTGAAAATACTTCTGTGGTTTTTAAAATTTCAGATTTTGAAAATTTGCAGGCTGATATTGCAAACAGTTCACTGCTTTCAAAGTTTAAAAAAACAGGTCCTTATTTATTTTTTTCGGAAAATGCAGCATTGTTAAAAAACCTGCATCCCACCACACAAAGCCTTCTCTGCATAAATAAAGTAAATGATTCCGTTTCGGCATATACGTTTATTTCAAAACAGACAAAAAATCTTTTTCAGCCAGATTCCCTTAAGAACAAAACTATCGAGACCTTGAAATTGGATGAACAATCCTTTCAGCGAATCACAATTGACAAACAAATTGCTTATTCAACAATTATAGACAGCGTTTTTGTAATTTCATCTTCCCAACAAATTTTACGCGATATCTTAAAAGGAAAAACCGAACGCGATGAAAATTTCAAAAAGGTTTTCAATCTGCCTTCCTCCAATGAGTTCACAGCCTTAATTCGTGGAAACAACGCTGCTATTAACGATTCCACAAAAATTAATTTTACCTCCTGGAGCGCATTGGATGTGGCAATAGCGCCAGAATCTTTTAAAGCAATAGGAATAACACTGGCAACCGATAGTATTCCACAATTGCTGAATGTGTTTGAAGACCAAATACCACAGCAGAATGACATTTCTTCATTAGTGCCGACAGATGCTTTGGGCGCATTGAGCTTTACGTTCAACGATGCTGAAAAATTTCAAAAAAACCTTCGTAATTTCCGTGGTGAAAAAGATGTTGTGCAAACAACCGGAATTTTTGGTTCCGTAAGTGAAGCTGGAACAATTCAGTTTAAAAATGAAACCGCAGTTTTCATTAAAAGCATCGATGCTGCTTTAACAAATGACGCTTTAGCAAGATATGTTTCTGCTAAAAGTGAATTTAGGGAGATTGAAATCAGTAGTTTCAGCGAACCGGAATTGTTTCAAAAAACATTTTCACCTTTTATAAATTCTAAAAAGGCAAACTATGTTTTTCAAGTAGAAAACTTCTTTGTTTTTACTGAAACAGAAATAACCGCACAACAAATAATCAGTGATTTTCAAAACAATAACACACTTAAAAACACTTCTTATTTTGAAGACACGGCAACAGATTTGAGCACGGCTTCTTCCCTATTAATATTCAAAATGCAGGGTGAATTTTCAGAAGCAATTTCAGGTTTTTTTAATGCTGACAGTAGCGCAAACATTAAAAATATTTCTTTTGAAGAATTTCCATTGGCTGCACTTCAATTTAGTTTTGACCGAAATTTTGCCCATGTAACGTTAAGCTGCAAAGAAGCCGGAGCAACCGCGAAAAATATTTCGGGTAGTGTTTCAGAAAAATTCAATTTAAAACTAGAAAACGCGGTTTTGGGCACTCCACAGATTTTTAACAACCAAAACAATAGCAGTAATGTCGTGGTTCAGGACATTGCCAACAAGCTTTATTATATTTCTGAAAGTGGAAAAATTCTTTGGTCCAAAAACCTTGGCTCTCCCATTTTAGGAACAGTTAAAGCAGTAACTATCTCAGGCAACAATCATTTTGCATTTGCCACAAAAGATGCGTTCTATATTTATGACAGAAACGGGAAAGAAGCAAAAGGATTTCCCATAAAGTTTAAAGATAACGTTACGCAGCCTCTTTCTGTTTTTGATTATGACAACAATGGCAATTATCGTTTTGTTATTGTTCAAAGCAAAGAAGTGCTGATGTATGACAAAACTGGAAAAACGGTAAAAGGTTTCGGTTTTAACAAAGCGAAAAGCAACATAGTCCAATCTCCCGTCCACATTAGAATGGGAAATAAAGACTATATTGTTATTGCGGAGGAAAGTGGAAAGCTAAACATTTTGAGCCGTGTTGGGAAACCACGTGTTTCCGTTTCAAAAAACTTTAATTTTACTGAAATTCCTGTTGCTGAGGAGGATAATACTTTTGTTGTCATTACAAAAGAAAACACCAAGGAACGTATTTCGCAGGATGGAAAGGTGTCTTCCCAAAAATTGGAGGTGGGCAACAATTATTGGTTTGCCATCAATGGAAATGTTAAAGTGACACTAGACGACAACCTCCTTCGCATCAACGGAAAATTAGTTGAGTTGCCCCTAGGCATTTATACCAGACCTCAGCTCTTTAAAGTGCATAGAAATATATTCGCAACCATAACAGAAACACAGGAAAAAAAGGTCTATGTTTTTGACCAAACCGGAAAAGTTTTGAATGGCTTTCCTGTTTATGGAACTGCCGCAGCTTCTATTGACGATGGGGGCAGTAAAAACAATTTAATTATAGTAACCAAAGGAGACGCCACTAGTTTAATTTTATATTCAAGCAATTAATAATTAAAGGCTTATGAGTTAAAAAGGTTGGGGATCAAAGTATTTTAATTAACTTTAAAACGCAAACCAACTTTTTAAAAACACTATGAGAGCGCTCCTCTCTATACTCCTTTTGCTAATGGCTCTCATAGCTTTTGGCCAAAATAACCTACAGTCAAATAAACCTGTCGGTAAAGATTCCATCACACTTTCAAACTACCGTTTAAAAATTACCCAAACTATCAATGCACATCCAGATAGTGCTTATGCAGTTATCAAAAAACTTGAAGTTTTTAGTGCTAAAAAAAACTATGCCAACAGCTTAGCCGATGCAGATTATCTTTATGCGCAATATTTTAGAAGAGTACAAAAGCCAGATTCTGCGCTGCTATACTTCCAGAAAATGATAACCAAATCTATCAAAACCAATTATTATCGTGGTTTGGCATTGGGGTACAACGGACTTTGCAGAACCTATTATTTAATCGGTGAAATTGATAAGTCCATTGAAGCTTGCAACAAAGGACTTGAGTACACAAAAGATTTTGATGATACCGGAAACATAGTTTTGGCCGATACACAAAATGCTTTGGCTATTGCCTATTCCCGTCAAAATAAAATGAAAGAAGCCATTTTGCATTTGTTAGTGGTAGATTCCATCCAAAAAAAAGAGCCTCTTCGGGAAGATATTATTGCTGCGGCCTATCAAAGTTTGGGCAATATTTATTTAGAACTTAAAGAATACGATTCCGCAGAAGCATATTACTTAAAAGCGAACAAAGAATTTGAAAAAATTCCGGGTGCTGGAACGTTTTATTTCCACACTACAAATGTTTTTTTGGGACAAGTATACTATCACAAAGGACAACTTGAAAAAGCAGACACTCTTTTGACGAAAACACTCTCTTTCTTTCAACAAATTGAGGATGGACGCACTGTTGCTGAAATAAATAATTATTTAGGACTTATAAATTTTGAAAAAGGAGATCTTGAAAAGGCAGAAAGCTATTTTCAGAATTCATTGGATTTTCAAACAGAAAACGATTATATTCTTGAAGCGGCTCAATCCGCAATTCAGCTCGGAAAGCTAAATATTCAAAGAGGAAAAGCAGCTCAAGCAATTAATTTCCTGCAAAGTGCTTTGGAATATAACCGCGAAATAAAAAATGGAACCCTCAACCAAAAAATATATTTCCTGCTTTCTGAAGCCTACGCCCTACAAGGAAATTACAAAGCGGCATTCACCAATTCGCAAGTTGCAACAAAAATAAAGGATTCCGTACAGCAAGCTCAAAGTGCTGAAAAAATAAAGGAAATAGAAGGCATTTATCAAACCGAAAGTCGCGATAAGGAAATTTCATTGTTAACCACAAAAAATGAGTTGGTGGAACAGCAAAAGAAAAACCAGCGCAATTTGCTTTGGGGTATTATAACAATCATTGTTATTGCGAGTATTTTTATATTTTTTCAGTTTAGAAACCGACAAAAAACCACAAAGAAACTGCGGGAGCTAGACACTGCAAAATCTACGTTCTTCGCAAATATTTCACACGAATTCAGAACTCCGCTTACCTTGATAAATGGCCCTATTGAAGACCACCTAGCATCAGATAAGCTTTCGCCAACCGAACGTAGAAATTTCAAATCAGCATTGAGAAATACCCAACGATTAAAAGATTTGGTGGATCAACTTTTGGCTTTGGCCAGACTGGAAAGCGGAAACTTAAAGCTGAATATTCAGCAAGCCAACATGCCTAAATTCATAGTTGCACAAGCAGAAGCTTTTGCCTTTAGCTTTGCTGAAAAGAACATAGCTTTTAGCGTTGAAATAAAAAAAGACGAAAAAGAAGATTGGTTTGACCAAGATGTTTTGGAAAATATAATTTATAACCTGATGGGCAACGCCATAAAATATACACCTGAAAATGGTTTTATAAAACTGACAGGGAGAAGACAGGGCGAAAAATTTGAAATTTCAATAATCAATTCTGGAAGTTATATTTCTTTGGATCAGCAACAAAAAATCTTCAAACGATTTTACCAAACCAATACGAAAAACCCTGGTACTGGCATTGGTTTGGCATTGACAAAAGATTTAACTGAAATACATAAAGGAACCATTTCAGTAAAAAGCGAAAAAAATGGCATAACCGAATTTACCGTTGTATTACCTGTTACAAAAAATGCTTTTGACAAAAACCAGATTTTTCATGAAATTCCTGAAAAGGAAAATATAAAACCACCTCTTCTTGTCGAAAAAAATTTAAAAAAAGAAATCGTCCTTCCCGAGGATGCCCCTGTGATATTAGTCATAGACGACAATAAAGACATTCTGGAATATGTGCGTTCTATTTTTGAGGATATCTATTCCGTATATACCGCCACCAATGGAAAGGAAGGTTTTGAAATAGCAATAGAGCATATACCAGACATTGTTATTAGCGATGTGATGATGCCGGAAGAAGATGGTTTTACTTTCACGAGACATTTAAAAGAAGACCAACTTACCTCACACATTCCAGTTATCTTGCTAACCGCAAAAACGCAGATCACCTCTAAACTGGAAGGAATGGGAATAGGTGCAGATGCCTATGTAACAAAGCCATTTAACAGCCAACTACTAAAAGCAACGGCAGAGAACCTCATCGAAAACCGCAGAAAACTGCAACAGCGCTTTGCACAGGAAGTGGTCTTGATGCCAAAGGATATTTCGGTTTCTACAGCCGATGAGCAATTTTTGGAACGTCTTCAAAAAGTATTGGACGAAAAAATTGCCAATTCCAATTTCAGCAGTGAGGATTTTGGAAGCGAAATGGGTGTAAGCCGAATGCAGCTTCACAGAAAATTAAAAGCACTTACTGGTCAATCTGCATCTGAATTTTTGCGATCACAACGCCTAAAATTGGCGCTTAAATTATTACAGGAAAAAAAGATTTCTATTTCAGAAGTAGGATATACCGTTGGCTTCAACGACCCATCTTATTTCACGAAATGTTTCAAACAGGAATTTGGCAGTTCCCCTACAGAATATATTTCAAAATAAAGCTTGCTTTTGCTCCTTACGGCCTTCTAAACCAACGGATGTTACATTTGTTATAGCTTTGGTTACAAAATTCACAGTACCTCCTCTTTCTTCATCATATATTTATTCCTCTATTTTCCTAGTTATAAAAAAAGAAAAACAATTTTCCGGAAACCTGGAAATTGTACCGGGAAAAAAATTTTTATAAACTTAGATAATCTTGCAAAAGGAGTTTACATATTAATAATAATGTTCAACAACAAAGTGATAGAAGAAGCAACCTTTAATAAATGAACCTTAAAAACAAATGAAAATGAAAACAGTTTTAACAACCTTATTCATCTGTATTGCCAGTTACTGCAATGCACAATTTTTGGACAAGCTGGGCGATAGAGCAGCCAACGCTGTTGAGCGGACCGTGGAAAGACGTGTGGAAAAAGAAACTACAAAAAGCACAGACCGTGTATTGGACACCATTGTAGAGTCACCAAAAAAGAAAAAAGAAAAAGAAAAAAGGAAGAAAAAAAAGAAATCCTCCAACAAGAATATAATTGGAAACGATCCAGATGAAAACAATTCCAATACTCCAAGTTCACAGAACAACAATGCCACTACCAAAGAAACCGATGAAGAATAATGGCGCTCTCAAAAAAAAGCATTCTTAAAATAACTATTTAAAAAAATCAATTAAATGAAGACATTTATCAATACTTTCCTTTTACTTTTTATTACTTCAATTGGGATTTCACAGAACAATTGCAGCAAATATTATCCACTAAACGAAGGGACAAAATTTCAAATTACGGTTTATGACAAAAAAGATAAGCCATCAGGCGTCATAGATTATGACGTTGTGAATGTTAGAAATTCTGGAGGCGACAAAATTGGTACAATCAACTCCAAGATGACAGATAGCAAAGGAAAACAAATTGCCGATACTTCGTTTGAAGTTAGCTGCAATGGAGAGGTTGTTTCAATAGACTTTAAGTCATTAATAAATCCGCAAATTTTTGAACAATTTGGCAAAATGGACTATGAAATATCGGGCACCAATATGGAATGGCCAAATAACCTTTCGGTAGGACAAACCTTGCCGGATGCAATTCTGGAGATGAAGATAAACATGGGCGGTATAAATATGAATATGACAGTAAAAATCACAGATCGAAAGGTAATAGGCAAAGAAACGATTACTACTCCTGCAGGCAGTTTTAACTGTTTTATTTTAACCAATACTACAGAAACAAAAATGGGCGTGAGCCAGCAAACAACTTCAAAGCAATGGATTACCGAAAAAATGGGTGCTGTAAAATCTGTGAGTTATGATAAAAATGGTAAAGTTACAGGCAGTAGTTTGCTTACAAAGTTTGAAGAATAAATATTCAAATCAAACATTAAAGAATAGAAAAACCGCCAGAAATTTGGCGGTTTTTGATTAAGTAAATAATTGTGGGGATTTATCGTTTAATTATTTGTTTCGTAATAGAACCCATATTGGTACTTATTTTTACAAAATATACAGCGCTTTCCAATGTGCTAAGATCTACCTGATAATGAGTACTAGTTGACATATCTATGTTTTGTAACCTTCTTCCGCTTACATCAAAAATTTCTAAGGCATTCACTTTAGCTTCAGGAGACGACACATTAAGGATATTACTGGTTGGATTCGGATAGATAGCAACTTTATCAAGGGCACTTGCACTATCACCCAATACCTCATTACTTCTAAACAGAAGAGTAAAACGACTGTTATAGGTTCCTTTTTCTGCTTTGAAGGTATAGCTTTGCTGAGATAAGTTGCTTGTTATATTGAGTTCATTATCTATTAAGAACACGGTAACATTATCAAAGGCAGGGCCGGTCATATCCTTAACAGAAATAGTGTATTCAAGATCCTCATCCAACAAACTAGAGAAGCCCATAAGTACTTTTGCACCGTCCTCAAAAGCTTCGCGGCTCTGAATACCCAATTCTTTGCTACCATCTTCAAAATGTGTATAAAGTGAAAGTACCGTCGCTAATCTCCGGCTATCATAGCCTTGATCCATTCCAGCTGTGGTCAATGGAGAAAAGCCAATTAATGTATTGTTCTGCATTTGATACTGGTCGTTCTTCACTTGTACCCAAATTCTATTATTTCCAGAATCATTGGGACGGGTAACAGTGTTATTGTGTCCAGTTACTCTCATGGAGTTTGAAAAAGTAGCAATCCCCGCAGCAGTCGCCTTAATTCCAAATCCTTGTCCGGTAGAGATATATCCACTTGGATCAGTTTGGGTTGGATCCGAAGGTGCGGGAGTACCTCCAAGTAGGTTATACATAGAAATATCTTCCATGCTGAAATTCATAGTATAAGCCCCAGGCAATAATGGGCTGGGCGGTGTATTTGGATTCCAAAAATAAACTTCATCAACCATAGAATTTGCGTTAATAAAATCAACAGCACTTATGGCTGAAGCATAAGGGTTTGCTAATACATTGGGGCTACTGTTTTTGTCTGCATTGTATTTTACCGTAAACTCAATATCTCCTGTATTAAGAGTTCCTTGCGCAAAAGTCATATCATAGGTCTTGTTACCATCATTTCCATTTAACTGTGGCCTCGCAATATAACCTTCCCCAGGGTTTACGGTTCCAGTGAAATTTACCCAGTTGTCATAGTTGTCATCTGCGAAATTTTCAGCACTTGGGAACTGTGAGGCAACAGCCGGATTTGGTAAAAAGTTTTCGGTAAGGTGATTTAGAAACATATATGAATTACCAAATACCCCAGTCCTTGTTTCTGTTGTCATAGGACTTCCCATTACTACGAATACTCTTGGTAACATAAAGGGGGTAGTGTAGTTTACATTTATAACTCCATTATTAGTTACTACAGCATCGTCTTCAGTTTGGACAACACTTCCTTTATGCTCCAAAATAAGATTACCATTTACGGTGATGTCCTTGGTTATATTAAGGTAATCCTCAGCTGCAACGGTTAGCGTTTTATTTGCATCTATTTCACAACTACAGGCATCAACACTTCCGTTGGTAGCAGTATTGTAATCGCTGCTAATTGTTACGGATGAACCAGGTCCGGGAGAACCATTGGTCCAAGTAGCTCCAGAATAGGTTGTTGCCGGCGCTGCAACGGTAACAGTTGCAATACAGGAAGCTTTGTTGGCATAGTCATCTTCTACGGTAAGGGTTACATTAAATGTTTGTCCAACATCTCTACAAGTAAATGTTGTTGGCCCTGAAGTAATTGTCCTTTTTGTTATTCCAAAATTATCTGTTGAGCCATTATCTATATCAGCCGCTGTAATAGTTACACTTCCTGTATTTTTATCTAAGGTTGCAGTGTAATTTTGACAAATTACATTGGGAGGAGTATTATCATAAAGTGGATCTTTAATTATGAACAAACCACCGTCTCCATTCACATTTTCGTCACCGAAACCTGTAGCAATTAAATTCCCACTTTCGAAATAAGGGTAGACATTCCATGTACCATTGAAGGCAGCATTGTTGTTTTGCGGAAAACAATCGAAATAATTTATTTCTGTCATACTTGGGGATGGATTGTCTAAACCATCTACTTTTACTATTCGAACACCTGCGGCATAATTAGCCAAATAAAATCGATTGCCTCTTATATATCCATTATGGTCAATAGCTCCTGTAGGACCAAAGTATGAGTAATACAAATAAGGGTTGTCAAGGTCCTCAACATTAAAAACTAAAGTTCGAGTATTTCCGCCAATAGTTTCTTCATCTACTTCATCACCCGCTATAAAAAACTTCTTATCTGCTGTAAACCACCCTTGGTGTGTATAGTATTTATCAGCATAGGTAACTGTAGATATAAGTATAGGGTTAGTTTTATTAGTAAAGTCAATAATATTTACCTTATTGTTTCCGCTAAAAGCTCCTATCATTATTTCTCTACCTTGATAATCAGGATCGGGACCGTCATATATAACTACTTCTGCATCATGGCAATAGCCTAGCGTTGAGTATTCTTTTACAATTACTGGGTCTGTAGGTATACCATCGTTGTTATTGTCCAGCTTAACAACAATTGGACCACCACTATTATATCCTTGTGGGCCTAGAATGTATGCATATCCAGATGTTTCATTAATTACTATATTATGCGCACTGCCTTTTTTATAGCTTTGAGTTCCGTCCCAAAATAAATTGCCATCTGTTTGTGATTTGGTATAGGTCACTGCAGGACTGCCCGTAAGAGTCCTTAATCTTCTTAAATCGAAAATCTGCATACCATGATTTCCGTTGTTATCACTTACAATAAAGGCGTGATCTTTATACACTTTTACATCGCGCCAAAGACTAGAAGATACTTGACTATTTAATCTTGCAAGATATTTTGGACTGGTTGGATTACTTATATCTACGAAAGCCGTACCATTGTCTAAGCCGACAATTGCATATTCCTTTCCACTTTGTGGGTCCGTCCACCCCCAGGAATCTTGTCCTTCAGCGGCTCCCATAGTTGCAGCTGAAATATAACTTTGTAAGGTAAGTCCATTGCAAGGGTAACTTTTACCACCTACGGTTGCAAAACCATTAACGCAAGGGGTTTGCGCTGTTGCTAAAATTGATGAGATTGCAAAAATTAAGAGTAAGGCTTTTTTCATGGTTAAATATACTTATGTTTAGTGTTATAGAATTAAAGTTTAATCCCCTATAAATGTGAATTCAACAGTACAAGGAATATCATGGCCTATATGGCCCTGACCATCTCCAGTATCTCCATTGCCTACAAAATAGTCGGCACCAGTTATAATACAATTAGAAAGATTAAATGTATAATCTTCATCTGCTAATAAATATAAGTAGTAAACTACAGATTCAAAATGCGGCACCAAATAACTCTCAATTGTAGGAGATTCCATCTCATTATAGGCTGAATATGAGTGGGTATACATCCACCCTTCTGTATAGTCATATGAGCCTAAGGAAGGAACAATACTTACTCCTGTTCCAGTAATACTGAAAAAGAATGCGCCTTCAGAGGTTGCAAGGGAAATTAGATCTAAACTTGTGAAATCACTAATTTTACCTGCAGCAAAATTAGTTTTTACCTCAACACGATAGGTACCAGAATATTTTGGAGTAAAAACCTGATTTGCTAAACCAGACACATTATCAGCATGGTCAGGTCTTGG
This sequence comes from uncultured Aequorivita sp., assembly GCA_937125455.1. GTDB lineage: Bacteria > Bacteroidota > Bacteroidia > Flavobacteriales > Flavobacteriaceae > Aequorivita. Next base: position 299,076 of record CAKZLK010000017.1, on the reverse strand, counting down.
ATCACTATAACTTTCCCTAATAGTAGTGCGCTGGCACCCACCATTTTGAGTGTATTTCTTGTATTCTTCCATTATAAATTGAGGATCCCATTCACTTCCGTCCCAAGCGTATATCCCAGGATATAGATCATTCGCGCCAAGCTTTGTCTTACTAGTATTATATACTACTGTTCCCTCAACTAAACTAGCTCCATTTGGATTAATCACTGGAGTTTCAACATCTCTTGATACTAATGCTATCCGAGGAATAACCAATCCCTGCGAAGCCGACTTCAAATGCAAAGCTCCTTCAGGTTTTGTAGTACCTATACCTACTTGTGCTTGCATTGTTTCTGAAAAAAACAGGCAAACAAAGAAGGTTATTCCTATATATTTTATATCTACTATTTTCATTGTTATTGTTTTAGAGATCACTAAATTAATCACCAATATAATTAAGTTCAACTGTGCATTTTAAATTATCATTAATAGAAATATAACCTCGACCAGTTGAAGAATCGCCATCACTTACAAACCCTGGAGCAGTCTCTTGATTGAATGTTAAGCTAAAGGTATATGCAGTTCCAGCTACTAAAGTCTCTTCAATAATATAAGTGCCTTGATTGTATCGATTGCTATAAACCTTTTCTGGATTTACTGAACCACCCTTGAAGAGCCTATCATTGTTTTTTCCTGAAAAGGATTTTAATGTAAAAGAAGTCGTATTCCCTTTAAATATAAACTTAAACACACCTTCCTCTGAAACCAAATTCGCAAATTGCGGACTAGATGGAGTGTCTACATTACCACCCCCAAAATGAACAGTTAATAGAACTTTGTATTTGCCATTAAATTTTGGCGTAAAAGTATTACTGTCAAAGACTATGGCTTCATCGCCTCCAGAAGATTGTGTTCTGAGACTGGTATTTTGAAAATAAAGCTTGTTGTCCTTTTTACTAAACTGTGGCACCCATTTTGCACCATCCCAAAAATAGAGACCAGGATATACACTGCCTTCATCGGTTCCTGAAGCTAGAGAGTTGTATACTATAGTTCCAGCAATAAGATTGGGACCATTGGGATTGCTTATTGTTTCGGTATTTATATCTGTTAAGGATACTATTGGATAAACCATTCCGGCGGTAGTGGAACCAATATCCAAAGCACCTTGGGGTGAGGGTGATTCAATACCCACTTGACCCCAACCATTTGAAGAGAAGACAAGAAGGATGAAGGTACAGCCTAAAAATATGTATTTTTTTTTCATAATCTGTAAAGTTTTATTAATCACCAACGTAAGTTATTTCTACGGTACAAGGAATATCATAGGCTATGTTTCCACGACCATTACTAGATGTGCCATTATTTTCATATTCAGGAGCAGCATCTTGTGCAAAAGATAGTGTAAATGATACCGTTTGATTGGCTTTAAGTGGAATATAAAATGTATCTGAATATTCTTGCCAGATAGCAAAATAGTTTGTTGCTCCAACACTTGAGTCATAAGCTGTTGAATAGGCATGGGCTGGAATATAATAATTGGTTCCTCCAAAATTGAGTCGAAACTTTCCAGACGCTTTGGCAATGTTTAAATTTCCATCAGATTGAGAGCCTCCAGAACCTTGATCAGGAACTTTAGCGTTTCCTCCGGCGAAATTCACTTTTAACTCAACCCTATAGTTTCCTGTATAGGTAGCTTTAAAATTTTTCGAAACTAATCCTCCAACATTTGCATAGGTTCCATTGGCTACAGATTTTAATCCAATATTACTCTCATACAAAACACTCTGTTTTCTATCAAATTGTGGAATCCATTTATCAGTTATCCAAACATATATTCCCGGAGACACATCATTAGTACCAGTAAAAGTGCTGTTTGTATTGTATACCGCAGTTCCGTTAGGGATATTACCTGTTTGCGGATTCACAGCAGGGGTCATAACATTAGTAGCAGTAAGCGACAGCCTAGGCAGTACGATACCTTGGTTACTACTGCTTATTTCTAAAATCCCGTTGGGTGTAGTAGTATTGATCCCTACTTGCGAGTAAGAAAAACTATTAGCCAAGAAAAAAGTGGTCAGAAAAACCGACAAAAACGTAGGTAATTTTATTTTCATAATTTGGGGGTTTGTTGAAAATACAATACAATAGTATGACATAAATCCGATAAAATGCAAATTATTCGGATAAAATGTCGAAATATTATTTGCTTAATTGCTTATTTATCAGTTCTTTCCTACATATATTAAGCTTTTTTTAAGCTTTTTCCTACTTTAACTTATTTTGGTTTTATCATTTCCCTATTTAGACCAAATTGTAACATAGAATATTTTACACATTGTTATCTTTGAAAAGATGAAAAAATTTTTCCATAATTATGATTGTCCAATTGAAAACTTAAAACTAACCGCATTTGGCATAAAGCATTTTTCATTGTCAATTTTACGCGAAGACATGCTTCACCCTTTCGTTTCGGGTAATAAATTCCGAAAGTTAAAATACAATCTTCAAGTCGCTCAAGCACAAGGAAACAAAACGCTCCTTACTTTTGGAGGAGCATTTTCAAATCATATTGCTGCAGTTGCAGCAGCCGGAAAAGAACTAGGCTTTAAAACCATAGGTATCATTCGTGGTGAGGAACTTGAAAGTAAAATATTAGAAAATCCAACACTTTCTTTTGCACAAGAATGTGGCATGCATTTGCATTTTGTTTCACGAGAGGCTTATAGACATAAAGATGAAACTGAATTCATCAATAACTTAAAAAACCAGTTTGGTGATTTTTATCAATTGCCCGAAGGAGGCACCAATGCATTGGCAGTAAAAGGATGCGAGGAAATTTTATCCCCAGAAACTGCTTCCTCCAACTATATTTGCGTTCCAGTAGGAACAGGCGGCACAATGGCCGGATTGCTGAAAGCATCAAACGAAAACCAACAGGTTTTAGGCTTTTCAGCTTTAAAAGGAACTTTTCAAACTTCAGAAATAGAAAAATACACCCAGAAAACCAATTATAAAATTATCGATGACTATTGTTTTGGCGGTTATGGCAAAATAGATATTGATTTAATTCGTTTTATAAACGAGTTCAAGGAAAAAACCAAAATTTCCTTGGATCCTATTTATACCGGAAAAATGATGTATGGCATTATGGATCTTTTAAAAAAAGGGCATTTCAAAGAAAATAGCCGTATTTTTGCAGTCCATACGGGCGGCTTGCAAGGCATTGCCGGGATGAATTTAAAATTGAAAAAGAAAAACCTCCCTATAATTGAATAATATGATTGGCAGAATAATTACGCTTCTTCTTATATGTATTACTTGTTTTAGCAGTTGTAAATCAAAAAAAACTGCAGTCAACCACAGAAAAAAACATAATACTGAAAGAGTTGTCAGAATTAAGCAACCTATAAAAGAAAAAGACACCAAAGCCGAAGAACCCGAAGTTACTAAGGTACCCATCAATATTCCTTATAGCGAACGGGTGGCTAATTATATAACGGAATTTAGTGGGATTGCTAAAGAAGAAATGTTACAATACGGAATTCCCGCCAGTATTACCCTTGCCCAAGGAATATTGGAAAGTGGTGCTGGGGCTGGAGAGCTTACTTTAAAAGCAAACAATCACTTTGGCATAAAATGTCACACCGGCTGGGAAGGAGATAGAGTTTATCATGATGATGATGAGCGCGGAGAATGTTTTAGAAAATATAATGATCCAAAATATTCCTATCGCGATCATTCACTATTTTTAACCCAACGCAGTCGTTACCAAGATTTATTCAAATTACGGAAAGACGATTACAAAGGTTGGGCAAAAGGTCTGCGAAAGGCTGGATATGCTACAGACCCAAAATATCCCGACAAACTCATTGGTATTATAGAAAGATACAACCTAGAAGCATATGATGAAGATGTTTTGGGAAGAAAAGTAAGCACCACAAACCCGGATAACACAAAAATCGGAACTTATTCCGTGCAGGCTGGAGATACGCTTTACAGCATTTCAAAACGTTTTAATCTTACTGTTGAAACCCTAAAAGCATACAATGGACTTAGAAATAATGATATATCCATTGGTCAGGTTTTATATCTTCACCCAGTGAAAAATCAATAATTTAGTATAAAACGCCCATTAAAGGTTTTTAAACAAAACAACCTATCAAGCGGGCATTACATTTTCCAATTTCTCAAATATTTTATAAAAATGAATTATCAAAGAAGCAGTGCTCTTTTCAAAGAGGCCCAAGAAGTTATTCCTGGCGGAGTTAATTCACCTGTTCGAGCTTTTAAAGCTGTTGGCGGCACCCCCATTTTCGCAGAAAAGGCGAAAGGAGCTTACGTATATGATGTTGATGGCAATAAGTTTATCGATTATATAAATTCTTGGGGACCTATGATTCTTGGCCACGCCCACCAACCCGTGGTAAATGCAGTTATTGAAAAGGCTCAAAAAGGAACTTCCTTCGGTATGCCAACAGAAATTGAAACCGAAATTGCTGCTCTCGCAGTATCAATGGTCCCGAATATCGACAAAATTCGTTTCGTAAACAGCGGAACCGAAGCCTGTATGAGCGCCGTTCGTTTAGCACGTGGATATACAGGAAAGGATAAAATCATAAAATTTGCAGGTTGTTATCACGGCCATAGCGATTCCTTTCTTATTCAAGCAGGAAGTGGCGCCATTACTTTCGGAACCCCAAACAGTCCAGGTGTTACTGAAGGAACCGCCAAAGATACACTCCTGGCAAATTACAACGACTTAAAGAATGTAGAAGAAGTGATTGCCGCAAACAAAAACGAAATAGCCTGTATAATCCTTGAGCCCGTAGCTGGAAATATGGGCTGCATCCCTCCTGCCAAAGGCTTTCTAGAAGGGCTGCGGAAATTGTGTGATGAAAACAGTATTCTTTTGATTTTTGACGAAGTAATGACTGGTTTTAGGCTTGCAGCAGGTGGCGCACAGGAATTGCTAGGAATACATGCAGATATTGTAACCTTTGGAAAAGTGATCGGGGGCGGATTGCCCGTTGGGGCATTTGCGGCGAAAGCAGAAATTATGGATTATTTGGCACCCATAGGCCCAGTGTATCAGGCTGGGACTTTAAGTGGAAATCCTTTAGCGATGGCAGCTGGTTTGGCAATGCTGAAAGAACTGAACGAAAATAAAGAAGTTTTCAACTCAATAAACAAAAAAACTGCATATCTCCATAAAGGATTAGAAGAAGTACTTACTTCCGAAAAAGTAAAATTCACTATCAACCGAATCGGGTCGATGATTTCCATACATTTTTCAGAAACACCCGTTACCAATTTTGCTTCTGCAGCAGAAGCAAACAATGAAAATTTCAAGAAGTTTTTTCACGGAATGCTAAACGAAGGCATCTATATTGCTCCAAGTGCTTTTGAAACTTGGTTTATCTGTGATGCCCTTAGCTATGAAGATTTAGATACTACTATTGCGGCTTGCAAAAAAGTAGCCAAACAACTAAAATAAAAAAAGACCCTTTTCTAAATTTAGAAAGGGTCTTAACTTTAAATATAATTAATCACTAATTATTCATCTTGAGCCATTTGGCATATTGTTCGGCAGTTAAAGTCTTTTTCATTGCATCCTTTAACTGGTCGTCCAATTTTTTCTTCTCGGCAACAACCGAAGAACTTTTGGCATCCTTTCCATCAACATTTTTCTGATAACCAACTTCTTTGGCCACAATAGCCCTAAAAATGGTTCTCCCTTGGTCTCCATTCAGACCCAATGTTTCGGTAAGTTTTGCAGTTTCAGTCTTGGCTATTACCTCTGGCCTACTTTTATCTTGTGACAACTGTTGTGCAGAGCTTGTTTGAACTCCCATAAGCAATGTTACCGCAAATGCAAATACTGTTAGTATGTTTTTCATGGTTATACGTTTTAATTTTAAAGTTACTAATGTAACTATTTTGTATATAACTAAGACAATAACCGAACCAAAAGTGTAAATTTTAAGATTATTTTATTTACGAGACTTCCTTTTTTGTTCTCCTTTTGCTTTTAATTTCCCACCTCTATGACGTTGTTGAAGCTCCCATTTTGCCATTTGTTCTTCGGTAAGAATTTCTTTCATTTCCTTTTTCATTGCAATACGGCGATCTAACATAGCGCTTTTTGCTTCGTATTTTTGGGCATCGGTCATTTCGCCTCTGTTTGGGCGAGTTGCTGGCCTATCATTTTCTGCTTTCAGAATAATTTGTTTCACTTTTTGCTGTTGGGTAGCATTAAGGTCTAAAGCCAGTGTCATTTCTTTCACTTTTAAATCGGCTCTTTGTTCGGGTGTGAGATTCGCTTTCATCTCCTTGCGGTTTTCTTTTCTTTCAGAATTCTTGTTCTGTGCAGTTACTGCAAAAGTGGCTAGCGCCATAAAGATTATCAATACTTTTTTCATAATATGTTTTTTTAAATGTTTAACATACCTATGACTTATAGAATTGAATTAGGTTTAATTACAAAATTTTTTGAAGAGAAAATTTAAGGATACTAAAGAGTGTTTATATATTCTTCGAGCATTTCTAGAGCCTGAACATGCTCAACTGTTCTTCCAATCTTTGGCATTCTATAAACAGGGACAACACTGCGAAACCTTTCAATAATATTATTTCTATTTGTATAGATTCCAGAATCGGCAAAAGGGGTTTCTAAACTCAAATCCAAATTTACAGCTGGATAAGCATCTCCACCAGGCTTATGACAATGAGCGCAGTTTATGTCCATATAGGCGCGGGCGCGATCTTCCAAACTGTAATTTGTTGCATCGGTCCAATCTGGCAATACAGTGGTGTTTCCAGAATTTACACCCTGCATAAGCCCGAGCCCTTTTAAATAATCCAATTGATTTTGATTGGTATAGGAAGGGATAAAGTTCAAGTTGCGAAGTTTTAGACCAATGGGAAACGTTTGGGCATTGCTATTATGACACGTAAAACAATCTTGTTTTGATGGGATTTGGTAATTTACATTTTGTGTCTGACCATTTATATCTATATAGCTAATAGCTTCCGTACTTCCAGTTTCGCGATAGGTTGCTTCGGTTTGGGCCTCATTCCATATATAATCACCAACAAGCCAAGATCCATTTACTTTTAGCTGAATACGTGTTTCAATAATTTTTTTGCCCAAAGCCGGGTTGCGATCGTCTATATTATAATAAAAGGTTTTTGATATTAAGGTATTTTCTGGAAAGGTGGGGAGCAAATCGGTATTGTTATAGCGCATGCCCTGACCTTCAGGAAGGCGAATGAGCCGTTGTTTTTGGGCGTAGTCGGTAAACAAAGTGCTGTGTACTTCATACAGCTGAACACCTTGTGCGGGGTTTAAATCGGAAAGGTTTCCTGTAAATACACCCATTTGTGAAAGTTCTGGCAGGAATGTTAAGGGCTGTGCAATCGTAAATACTTCCAATGTATTGCTAGGGGCAGATTCGTTATCCTCGGCATCTAGTGCCGTTATATAAAAATTATAGGCAGTTCCATCGGTAAGTCCTTGAATTGTCTTAGAGGTTTCGGTCACCAAACCTACAAGCGCAGTTCCGTCTTGATAAATTCTATAGCCTGTAACACCCACATTATCTGTTGAGGCAGTCCAGCTTAGTTTTAAAGTTGTTTCTGTTTGTTCCGAGGCAGTAAGGCTTAGGGGTTTGGAAGGAGCCTGAGTGTCAACCTCTATTGGATCGTAGCTGTCGTCTTTTCCACAGGAGGTAATCAATAATGTTATAAGGGCAAGAAAAAGTAATTTCTTCATAATTATAAAAATTGGACAGCTAAAAATATAAAAATTGAATGAATGCTTAAGGTTTTGGCTGTTAAATTAAAAATCATTCAAAAGCTTGCCTCACTCATCCATAGATAGGGTTGCCTCAATAGCGGTTTTGATTCTTTATAAAAGGTGCTAGTTTTATTTAAGAGTTTATGAAATGCCACCGCTCGTGCTTCTGGCAGGGATGCCAGACCCCTTATGCCAAAAAGGAGGAAAAAAGCATGGGCGGTGGTTTATTTTTGTTGAACCAATTCCAAAGTAGTTTCGTAAAGATTCTTCTTTTCCATTTTTGATTTTAACCAAGCATAAAAACTCATTACAAAAATATCTTCTCGTTCCACTCCAACCCAAACAAACGAAGTCTCAACTTTATTTTTAAATTTTTCGGAAGATATCATTTTTGGATTTTCATAATAATTATTTACAAAACTCATAAATGTCAAAACTCTTTCTTCGCCAATTTCCTTTAAGCGTTTGTTGAATTTTCTTTTAAACGAGTTAAGCCTTAAAAGCACTAAATCCAGTTTATCTAGTTCAATCAATATTAAAATCTCAATAATACTTTTTTTCAAAACCCAAATCCAGCCATTTTTCTTTTCATACCAAATATCGGAATGTGAAAAATCTTTAAAAACCTGATATGCCATATTAAAACGATGCTGTTGAAAAAAAAAGGTACATAGAGACAATGATACTTCCGAGGATTTTCCCTCAAATTTGTCCAACAAACTAATTGCGTCATTTGCCTCGCCTGTATAATTTAAATTCATTGCCTTAATCAATGTTAGCTTTTCTTGAAATAGCTTAAAGTAAATTCTATTTCTTTTCAGCATTTCATCTTCCATTTGTGTTATAAAATCCAGTGATTTTTTAAACTGTTTGTTTCTGAAACTTGTTACAGCCATCAAATGAAGAATCTCAATATGGTAAAACAAATGCTTTTCGACCAGGATTGTTTTTTTGTTTTTTATAATTCCATAAATATCTTCCATTAAAGTTGAAATGTTATTATAATCGCTTTGGAGTTTAGCGGCAGTTGAGGTTAGGTTCATTAATTGAAATAATGATTTATAGGTAAGCGTTTCGGCTATTTCAATATTGAAATCTGAAAATACTTCTGTGATTATTCCGCTCGCTAAATTCTCCTTTTGAACCTTTATTCGTTTTTTAATACTCGCATAAGCCATATTTAATTGAGATTCTCTTTGAAAATTCAAGTTGTTCCTTTTTGAATCCTCAAAAATTTCGGAAAGTATTAAATTGGGATTGAGATGCGCATATTGAATTTTGGTAGTATATATTTCATTAAGGATTGAATATAAATCTAATTCCAGCGCTTTTTTTTCAGCTTTTAAAAGTGTTTTAAAAGCAACTTTATTGTTTTTATGCTCAAAGAAAATTCTACTTGCCAGCAAAAGCTTCATTATTTCCATCTCTTCGGAAGTTTCGCCGGAAAAACTTTTAGACGCTACGAAATCAATTAGGTTTGTTTGAAGACGATTGCAAAGTGCGTGAAAGGCATTTTTTGAAGATTTTTCATAAATTTTTTCAGCTGTTCCAAGCGTTTTTCCTGAAGAAAGGGATTTAAAGAGTGTGAGGTTTTTAACATCGCCCCTACGATTCTTTTTTTTCAAGTAGATGATGAATTCCCTTTTTTCATCTTCTGTAAAGTCATTGACTATTGAATTAATCATATTCATTTAATAGTAAGATATATTAATTATAAAGCCTTTAATATTAGTGTATAATAACACAATGATACTATTTTAAATAGTAAGAAATTATAAAAAACTACATTTTATTTAATTGCTGTGCTTCCCACATTTGTAACATAATAATCATCAAAAAATATATCATTATGGAAAATCAAATGTTTACCGAAAAAAAAGAAAACAAGTCCGTTTTCACATCAAAAAAAGAAAACGAGGAAAATTTTAACTGTAGGCCTACATCCGCATTTGTTTCTGCATCGTGGACTGCTCTTTTTATTGGAATCGTATCATATTGTATCGGATTGTGGAATGTAGATATGATGCTCAATGAAAAGGGATATTATTTTACCCTCCTTTTATTTGGGCTTTTCTCTGTTGTTTCCGTACAAAAAAGTGTGCGGGATAGACAGGAAGGTGTACCTGTGACTGATGTTTACTATGGCATAAGTTGGTTTACGACCATTGCCTCCTTAGTATTGCTAATAATTGGACTTTGGAATGCCGATATTGAACTAAGTGAAAAAGGATTTTATGGAATGTCCTTTACTTTGGCTCTTTTCGGGGTGGTTGCCGTGCAGAAGAATATTCGGGATATCAAATGGCTTGAAAAGAAAGAGTAAGAGTGATTGTGCATCAAGACAAAGAGTGATATGCTCTTTGTTTTGATGATGATTACAGGAGCGGTTTTAATTGTGAAATCGCTCCTTTTTAAGCTAAAAAAAAGGAACCGCTAAAAACGGTTCCTTTTCTAATTAAACTAAATAGTTTTTAAATTATTATTTCACTACAAACCTCAAGACATTGTTGTAGTCTTCAAATTTAAGGATATAAACACCTAAGCTAAGATCAGAGATATTGATGCTGTTTTTGTTTGCATCAACCCGCTGATCTTTTACTCTTTGGCCAAGCATATTGTAAATGGCCACATGGTATTCCTGAGTTAGATTCGATAATGAAATAGTAGTGTTTGCAGGGTTCGGATAAACAGAAACACTTAATAAAGCTTCGTTTTCATTTATACCAGCAGTAACACATGGGTCCGGAGCTGTTCCTGTATTCGTATCTGTAAGCGTACAAGCACCTTCGGCAGAGAATGTTGCTGTAAGGTCAATTGCACCCCCATCTGATGGGAAAATTACGCCCACAAAAGTATGTGGAGATGTTAATCCTGCTACAGAAACACTTGCTGTTCCATCACCAGTTAAATCTAAAGTTCCAGTGGCTGGCTCGTTTACAAAAGTTACGGTAACATCTGCAGTAAAAAAGTCATCACTACCGTTACCTGGAGTTCCATTGTCATCACACGGAGAGATGTTTGAAGTATCTATTGCTGAAATTTCACAGGCTGTTGGGTCGCAAATATATACAGGCAATGTATAACCTCTTGCCTCAAATCTATCTGTAAATGCATCAATCTCTGCACAGCTATAACCCATATCTATAGCGGCTTGCCTTACAGCGATTGCTGCATTTTGCTGGTTAGTGTTGCTATTGGTCATTGCAAGACCTTCCCAAACGGCAGTGTCCATTTTGTCTTTTCCAATGATTTCCCAGATTTCAAGAAGTACGGAAGCCCACATTTGCCCATCTGTATGTATTTGACCTGTTAAACCACCTGGATACATCGCTCCATAATTGGTAACTCTTCCCTGCCAAAACGGATTGTGTCCATCCCATCCAAAAACCCAGAAATATTGTGGGTCTGTATTATCCCAAAAACCTAAACCTCTTTTGTAAGAGTTTGCCCAATAGTCGCCTGTTCCTTCACTCAAGCCATTTACTTGGCTTAAGCTTCCATTGGTAATCCAATCGTGAAGTCCGTGGCCAAGTTCGTGAAGAACTACGTCCATATCTTCAGCATCATCAACACCACCTTCACCAAACTGAAGCGCACCGCCACCATAAAAAGAGTTGTCTGCGCCATTCGCTCCGTGCGGATCAAAACGCACTACACCGCCATTGTAAAGCGACACACAAGTAATTCCCAAGTCTTCGTTTACGTGGCGAATACTTTTATCTAAGTGATAGTAAGCATTTGCTGCTTCAAAGCCTTGTTCGTCACGCGTAAAACTAAAATCTGGTGAATTTTGAATAAACAACCCAGTTGCAGGCGATCCCAATTCAGCGATTTCTGCATAAGGGCCTCTAAGCCTGTAATTGGTCCCGTCAAATTCAATATCCAAAAGATTCACTGCAGTTCGTGCAGCATCAAGCTGAGCATTGGTTTGATCGTTGTTATCAACATAATTTCCGCCGTATGAGCTTCCTGTTTTAGTTAGTGGGTCTGGATCAAATACCATTGCAGTACCAGTTGCTAATGTTGAAGGTCTGATAGGATTTTTAATGTCTTTCGGGTTTGTTTCGTCACAAGCATCTTTTTCGTAAATGGCGATGTCTTTTGTACTCAACACACTTCCAGTTTTTGCATCAACAATAGTTTCCCAATAACCGGTTAAAAATTCAGACATGGTTGTTACACGGTAAACCAATTGGCTGCTACCTAGCTTGTCATACACATACAGCTTCACTTCTTGTTGAGTGATGGCACCTGTAATGTTCAAAGCGCTTATTGCAGCATTTAATGCAGCATTCTCAGAGATTGAAGGATCGGTGTCTATGGTTTGTACAGCACTGTCGTAGTTACTAGCATGATAGGTCACTTGATTGTTGTTAGAAACATGAACCGCAACCGAAGAGTCAAAAACTTCTACACCATTTACAGTGTGGTAAAAGCGGAAGGTCTCACCAGAAGGCCCGGCATGGCTGTTTAACATAGCGAAGCTTTGGTTTGTTTTGTTGATGGGCATATTAGCGTCCATCCAAGATTGAGCAACGCTCTCCTTGCTAACTTGAGCAAAGAAAAGTTGTGTAAAGCACAGTGATAGTGCCGTGAGTAAAACTCTTGTTTTCATAAAATAATGTTTAGAATTTGTGAATAGAATCCCAAATGTAACGGTAAAGATTTATAATTCAAAGGTTTCTGAATAAAGTAATTTTAGGAATTTTCGAATGAGCAAAGCTAAACCCCATAAAAAAAGGAAACTACATTGCTGTAATTTCCTTTTTATATAAATATTCTAAGTCTGTTTTAAAGTAAAGAAACCATCAAGTTTTCATCCGTTTTTTCAACCTTCGCAACTTTTGAAGCCGTCAAGCCTTTTATGGCCTTGTCCCATTTCTTATTACTTAAACCACTCTGAGCTTTTAGCTCTTCCAGCGCAACTGGCGAACTGGCTTTTAAAAGTGTATACACTGCCCTTTCGTCCTCGGTCATTTCCACCTTTTTCTTTTCGGGTCGCATTTGCGGGAAGAAGAGCACTTCTTGTATGGAAGGATTATTCGTCAAAAACATAACCAATCGATCCATCCCGATGCCCATCCCGCTGGTTGGGGGCATCCCGTATTCCAAAGCGCGAAGAAAGTCGTAATCTATAAAGGCTGTTGCTTCGTCATCACCTCTATCCGCAAGTTTTAATTGAGCTTCAAAACGCTCGCGTTGGTCTATTGGGTCGTTCAATTCGCTATAAGCATTCGCTATTTCTTTACCACATACCATCAATTCAAAACGCTCGGTTAGTTCAGGGTTGTCGCGGTGTTCTTTACATAGCGGACTCATTTCCTTTGGGTAATCGGTAATAAAGGTTGGCTGAATGTAGTTGCCCTCGCACTTTTCGCCGAAAATTTCGTCGATCAATTTTCCTTTCCCCATAGTTTCATCTACAGGAATTTTCATAGACAAAGCAGCTTTACGGATTTCATCTTCTGTCTTCCCAGTAATATCAAAACCTGTGAAATGCTTTATAGACTCTGCCATCGTTACCCTAGGATAAGGGGCTTTAAAATCTATTTGATGTTTCCCGAAAGTTGCCTTGGAAGTCCCATTTACTTGTATCGCACAGAATTCCAGCAATTGCTCGCAGAAATCCATCATCCAGTTGTAATCTTTATAGGAAACGTAAATTTCCATTGCGGTAAATTCTGGATTGTGGGTGCGGTCCATCCCTTCATTTCGGAAGTTTTTGGAGAATTCATAAACGCCGTCAAAACCACCAACAATCAATCTTTTTAAGTACAATTCATTGGCAATTCGCATATACAGCGGAATATCTAGTGAATTGTGATGTGTAATAAAAGGTCGCGCCGCAGCCCCACCCGGGATTGGTTGCAACACGGGAGTTTCAACTTCAAAATAGCCACGCTCGTTAAAGAACGTTCGCATAGCATTGAAAAGCTTGGTTCGCTTTACGAAAATTTCTTTCACATGTGGGTTCACCACTAAATCCGCATACCGCTGACGGTAACGCTGTTCGGGATCAGTAAAAGCATCGTGTACTTTTCCTTCAGCATCAACACGCGGTTGTGGCAATGGTTTTAAGGCCTTACTCAAAAGCGTGAAGTTTTTCACCATGATGGTCATTTCACCTACTTTGGTTTTGAATAGTTCGCCCTCAATTCCTATAAAATCACCAATATCCAACAGTTTTTTATAAACATCGTTGTAATGGCTTTTGTCTTCACCAGGGCATATTTCATCACGGTTAAAATAAACCTGTATGCGTCCGTCCGCATCTTGAAGTTCTGCGAAAGATGCCGAACCTTGAATTCTTCGGGACATCAACCTACCGGCAACTACCACTTTTTTACCTTCCTCAAAATTGGCCTTTATCTTTTTTGATGTGCTGTTTACGGGGTAAAGATCTGCAGGATAGGGATTGATGCCGCGATCGCGCAGTTGTTGTAGTTTTTCTCTTCGGATGATTTCCAGTTCAGAAAGCTGCATAGGTTTTAAATTTTAAGTCGCAAAATTACCTCATTTTGGCTATTTTGAAGTGAAATAAACTATTTTTTTTCGTTTTTAAGGTCTTTTTCAAAAAGGGCAACAAGCGTTTTTAAATCTTCTCTTTCTGGGTCAATTTCAAGCGCTTTTTTATAACTTACAATTGCATCTGCTTTTTTATTTGCAAAGCCCTGAATATTTGCAAGGGTTTCGTAAGCGCTTATTTCGGTTTGAAAAATTTCTGTATTAAGATATGCTATGGCAATAGCTTCTTCTTTTTTGTCTTGAGCCAAAAGCACTTTGCAGAAGGTATTTAAGTCGTATTTGGATTTAATATAAGAAGCCATTTTAAGACTTATTTTTTTTGAATTTTTAATGAGTTTTGTTGCTCCAAGGGACTCTAATTCTTCGTTTGCTAAAGTTACGCCATAATAAAAATTATGATACTGCTTTGTTAGTAATTGAAGCATATCTGCTTCTAAATTTTCAACTGGATGTTCCACAATTCGGTTTATTTCCTTTCCGTTTTTATAAAAAATAAATGTGGGAACTCTGTGAATATTCAATCCTCCCTCTTCGCCACCAGAGCTTTGTTTGTAAGCATCACTGTAATTTGACAAAGCAATAGCAGTTAATCTTTCCAAAGGAAAATCCGCCGCGTCTAGTATTTTATAAAAAAAAGGGATATACTTTTTACTATCGCCGCACCAAGTGCCAAAAAAAGCAGTAATAGTGTATTCTGGAAGTATTTTTTTTAATTCGGCTACCTTTTCTTTATTGGGCTGATATTCTTCATAATTGGGTAAAAACCATTCAGAATAACTGTTTTCGGAAAGAGCCTTTTTATTAATTTTCCCGAGTAACATAGGGGTTTCGCCTTCTTGCAAAATTTCCTTATTGAAGGGTTGTGCATAGTTTGTAATAATAGCGAACGTAAAAACTAAAGAGAATAGGATTAAATTTTTCATCGGTGTTGGTTTTAAGATTAACACCACGAAGATTTATAAAATGATAAAGTATTTTGAAATAATGGGGTTTGAAAAAAGGACTAGCACCCAGTTGAATTTATTTGGAATACAGGTTTTTTACGTCTTCACGAGAGTTCACATTCAACTTTTTGTAGAGATTGTTTATGTGCGTTTTTACTGTGCTTAGACTTACAAACATATCTGAAGCTATTTCTTTGTTGCTTTTGTTCTCAAGAATAAGTTCCAAAACCTTCCGTTCCTGTTTGGAAAGCGATTCTTCTTTAGCAGGAATAAGACCAGCCATTTTTTTCAGTTTCCCATACAAATAGAAATTTCCAAAAATTGAAAATGCAATAACAGCAAATAACACATAAATCCACCACGGCAATCCATCCGGTTTTATTGTAGCAATTAAATATTTATCTGAAGCAAGTTCTTCTCTATATTGCTCTGTATAACTGCTGTTGGGATATTTATCTTTGAGCCGTTTCAATAAATCATCGTAATACGGATTTGTTTTTAAGTCCTCCATATAATAGGCGTGCAGTGGTTGCGCTCTGTCGGAAAAGAAAGAATAGCTATAAAGCTCTGCCAAAGGCTCATTAAGCTGTTCGCCGTATTGCTGTAAAATACTGAACCATTTTTTTGAATTGATTTTCCTATTTGCTTCACTGCGATAGGTGCCGAAAGCAAAAATCATATCGTGTTTTAAGGAATCGATTTTTAAAAAAGCATTGGCTTTTTCGTTTTTAGAAACCACACGACAAAACATTTCATCATCAAACGAAAAAGGAAGCATTAGGGTGTCGCTATTATTTGCAATAAAATTGACCTCTTTGCTATTTGGACATTGCCCTGTGAAATGTGTAGTGTTTTGATCTTCCTCATTACAAGTATCTACATGGATTCTATAAATTTTGTTTTCTGAAGGCAAATTATCACCCGAAAAAGAGAAGTATCCTGTGGAATCTGGATATATTTTATTTAGAATTTGTTCTGGAAATACTCCAGAAATTTTTCGGTAATCATCTACTGCCGAAAGATAGACGGCGCCTTTGGTAGATTCAGTATCCACATAACCCGAAAACTTATATTGTGCTTTACTGGCAGTTACAATAAAAAAGAAAACAACCAGCCAAATGATTTTTTTGAAATCCATTTTTAAAATAAACCGCTAAGGTAATAAACTCTCAGAAACAAAAATCTTGTAACAAAAGAGAAAATGGGTTGACTCATAGCTTAAATATTAATCGTAAATTTGTTATCTATGAGTCTTTGGAGAGTCTTACTAGCAATCCTTTTCCCACCACTTGCCGTTATTGGCAAGGGCTGCGGTTCGGTAATAATTGTTTTTATACTTACCATTTGTGGTTGGATTCCCGGCGTGATTGCCGCACTTATCATTTTAAACAACCCTAATAGATAAACCAATGAAACTAAAATTACTATTTCTTTTCGCCTTGGCATTTACTGCTGTTAGTTGTCAATTTACCGAAACCATGGTGATGAACGAAGATGGCAGCGGAACCATGACCGTGGAAGCAAATATGAGCGAGATGATGGCTTTTGGCGGCGACGCTATGAAAGATTCTATGCAAATGAAAATTGACACTATTGTTTATATGAAACAGTTTCTAGAGGAAAAAAAGGACAGTATTTCCAAACTTTCTGAAAAGGAGCAGGTAAAATTAAAAAAGCTTGAAAATTTCAATATTCATATAAACATGAATTCTGAAACCTCCGAAATGGTGTATGACATTTCCACAAACTTCAAAAATATAAATGAGGCAAACGATATTTTGAACGGATTGGAACAAGCAGGAAATATGATGCCCAAGCAAGATTCCAATTTAGAGGTAAAAAAGGAAGAGGATTCCCCAGAGATTATTGGTGTAAATTATTCCTTTAAAAAAGGCATTTTTAAACGTGACGCATACATAAAAGATGAAAAGCTTCACCAACAACAAGTGGATAGCATGAAACAGGCAGAGGCATTTATGGGCGGTTCCAATTATACCTTAAATTATACGTTTCCAAAAAAAATAAAGAAAACCTCAAACCCAGATGCTACTTTTTCAGCAGATAAAAAAACGGTAATCGTTCAGACACCTTTTATAGAATACTTTAAAAACCCAGATTTACTTGATTTAGAGGTAGAATTAGAAAATTAAAAAACTTCGGCAATATATTTGTATATTATGAATCCCAAATGCTAAGCTTAAAGCTTGGCAAAGCAGAAGCCTGCTAATTAATCAAAAACTTTACCGATGAAAGTATTCTATTTTATTATTCCACTTTTTTTGTTCCAAGCCTGCAAAACGCAGACAAGCAATATAACTTCTTCAGAAAACACAACTATGCAACAGATGGAAAACAAGCCTAATGGCTGCCCAGAGGAAGGCAATTGCAGTTTGGTGATCCACAAAAACAAAACTTTAAAGTTACAAAAAGACGACATTGGTGCCTTATATCCCCAAATATTGGACGGCGTCAATACTGTTGTGGAATATACCTATTTAAAAGAAGGTCCTGAAGGAACTGCAGATGGTAATTATTCTGAAACCATCTATTTTGAAGTTCCAGCTGGTACCGAGAATTTAAGCAAAGAAAACGCAGCTTTAAGCGATGTAAATTTACTTTATGGAAAACAATGCTTTTGCAGAGGCGAAGCGGGTTACTACCCTGTAACGAATGGAAAACTCTTGATTGAAAAAAGCGGCCAAGGCATCATTTTCGACCTTACATTTAAGATAGAAAAAACTTCTCAAGTGTTAAATCATATTTCAGAAATGGTAAAGCTTTAATATTTAGAGAATAGAATAAAGAGAACATAGCCATAAAAGGGTCCTATAACTTCAACTATCTTTCCTCAAAATATAGCACATCCCAAACAAATAAAATCACAGACCATTCCCCCAACAAGAACTAAAAAGCCTCCCTTTGAAGCGCTGTACTGCGCAGTCGAAGTAGGAGATTTAGAGGGATGGGATGTTTTCATCAAACAACCAAAAGCCAAAAAAAAAAGAGAAAAGAACAGGAAACAATCCCGTCTTTTCTCTTAATAATTATTCTTTGTTCTGAACCTTAGTTCTTAACAACCTTTTTGGTAGATACTTTATTGCCGTTTTTCACAACAAGGAAGTACATGCCACTTTCAACATAACTGTAATCCAGTTGTTTGCTGAAAGTATTCGATGCAGAAACATCACCATAGGTATATTGATTGATAACTCTTCCTCTTAGGTCATAAAGCGAAACTTGAATGTCATCATTCGAAGCTGGCTTGAAAGTAAGATTGAAGGTTCCATTAGATGGGTTTGGATAAACTGCGAAATTTTCAAAAGAAAATTCTTCAACACCCACAATTCCACTAACAGTAATAACACCATTGTTAAGATCATAAAATATGTTGTTAGACGATTTAACCATCAACCTACCTGTTGTAGTGTTAAGGTTTGGTACGTTAATAACAGCGCTTCCGTTGTTTGGTACGCTAGCAGCAATAGTTATAGGATACGTTAGTCCACCATCAGTAGAAAACATAATATCCACATTAGGGCTATCCACTGGAGCTACGTCAGTTCCAGCAACATCCCAAGTAACAATTTCAGTAGTTTGGGTAGTCCAAGTTGTAGCGGCATCTTGCGAAGTTACTACAAAGGGTCCTGCAGTTCCATCTACAGTAACGAACATATCATCATGTGCTGAAGAGCCACCGCCTGCAACATTATCGCGAACAGTATATCTAAAACGCATAGACCTTCCCACTTGAGGAACTGACTCCCAATCATTAACTTGAGCTGGATCTGAAGGAACCCCACCTAAATCATTGTTAAGTACAAATGAAATATCTGGCATATAGCGTTCTGGATCTGGTAATGGATCAATAGAGCGGAAAGCTGGCCCAACGGTTGAGGTATTTACCGGTGGCTGCGGAGCAACTTGAGCATCCATTTGTTCCCAGCAGTGTGAAAGCACGTCTCCGCCATCAGGGTCGGTAGCAATACCTTTCAAAATAAATGGAGTTCCTTTCGGAATTCTATAGTCAGGTCCTGCATCTGCTGTAGGAGGCAAGTTATTGGTAGCAGTTTGGACTGCACACTGACCTTGTCCATTTTTAATGTTGGTCCACATTTCCTGAATGCTTATAGCCTGAAAATAGTCATCACTATGTGCTTGTACGTTTGGAGAACAAACTCCTGCATATCCCATAATAGTAGACCCACTACCTGTTTCAAATGCTGTGGAACCATTTCTGTTGTTTCCACAAGAGTTGTTAAAAGTGTGGTTTGCACCGTATTGGTGTCCCATTTCGTGAGCCACAAAGTCAACATCAAAATTATCTCCAATAGGGGTAGGCAATCCTGTAACACCCCTAGCCTTACCTGAAGTACAAGGAGTTCTTAAGCCGGCAATACCGCCGCCACCTGTACTGAATACGTGACCTATGTCATAATTGGCAGTTCCAATAACGTTGTCAATAGTTGTTTGGTTTTGTGCAAGCATTGCAAAACCATCAAAGTTATCATAAGGATCTGTCCCAGCAATAAGGTATATAATATCTGTGTTGTTAGCTATCAAAACCATAGTTAAGGCAACTTCTCTTTCATAAATTCCATTCACACGGGTCATAGATACATTCATCGCTGAAAGTACTGCCGCTTTTTTCACTGCGTCAGATGCGCTAGGAGGAACACCTTGCAATGTCAAGTGACGCTGAGCATATTCTCCAGTACAAGCCAAAGCAAGTCTGAAGGTTCTTAACATACCATCATCGGCATTTCTTGTTTCCGTAGGCAAATCAATAATATCACGATTTTCAGTATGGCACACAAAGTCTCCTGTATATGCAGGAAGTGTATTGATGTTGTATGAAATGTAATAGTTCTTGTCCTGAGTATAAGGATCAATATAAATAGTTGAATACTTAGGTGATGAGATCATCACATTTACCCCAATTGGAGAAACACTGAAACGCG
This sequence comes from uncultured Aequorivita sp., assembly GCA_937125455.1. Classification (GTDB taxonomy): domain Bacteria; phylum Bacteroidota; class Bacteroidia; order Flavobacteriales; family Flavobacteriaceae; genus Aequorivita. The sequence continues at coordinate 278,872 of CAKZLK010000017.1, read as the reverse complement.
CAACAGCCGAAGGATCATCTATTCCCTTTGCTACATACGATCTAATGTTAGGGTATTGTGCCTGTAGTGCAGGCTCCATTATGGAAGCTTCATATACACGAAATTGTTGAAGCGCACCATTATTGGTAGGCAAGTCTATAATAATGTTGCTCGATACAGTATTTCTGGCAGGCGCGTGTGACAAAAGTGAAGTCAACGCCGAAGTATTTAGCGTAAACAGGTCGTATTCCTGTGGCATTGCATTTCTATAGGCTTTCTGTCTTGTTTGCGTTTCACTGGCCGAAGCTTTCGTCCATAACGCATTGTTCTGTGCATTTACCCCAAAGCAAAAAAATGCAAAGGATAAAACCAGCATGTGTTTTAAAGTACTTTTTTTCATTGTAGTTGTGATTATTATGAATGTTTAGAACCGTAAAGATAAAAGACTTTGTGGAAATTAAGGAATTTTTAAGAAGCTAACTTTCTCTTTTTTACCAAAAAAAAGCACAAAATTCAAAATATGAATCCCGAAAAGCTAATTTATCGATAATTTTGCACCTCAATTTTAAAAAAAAGCATTGAACAGATCTTTGGAAATATTAGATTTAGGATTAAAGGATTACAAAGAAATCTGGGACTTTCAAGAATCGCTTTTCCAAAAAATCCTGCAGCTGAAAAGTTACAATAGAAAAGAAAATTTGGATCAAAACACCCCAAATTATCTTTTGTTTGTAGAGCATCCGCACGTTTATACCCTCGGAAAAAGCGGCCATATGGAAAACCTACTTATTTCTGAAGAAAAGCTAAATGCCATCAATGCTAAATTCTACAAAATAAACCGCGGTGGTGATATTACCTACCACGGCCCAGGACAGATTGTGGGCTATCCAATTATAGATTTGGAAAACTTCTTTACAGACATCCATAAATACCTCCGTTTATTGGAAGAAATGATCATTCTCACTTTAGCGGAATACGGGCTGAATGCAGAACGCAGTAAAGGCGAAACCGGAGTTTGGCTAGATGTGGGCACCCCATTTGCCAGAAAAATATGCGCCATGGGGGTCCGGGCAAGCCGTTGGGTAACCATGCACGGTTTTGCGCTTAATGTAAATACCGATTTAGGCTATTTTGACAATATGATCCCCTGCGGAATCAAAGACAAAGCGGTAACCTCATTAAATGTGGAATTGGGCAAAACCGAAATTTCTATGGAAGAAGTAAAAGAAAAACTACTAAAGCACTTCCTTGTTCTCTTTGAAGCAGAAGTGAAACAAAAGGAAAATCAACCTATCAAATCGTAAAAAACAAGATCCTTGTCACCCTGAGCTTGTCGAAGGGGGTTTGCCTACTTGCAAATATACTTCCCAATCATATAACGCGTAATCGGCCTCAATGTTTTTCCAGTTTGCGGATGCAAACCATAGCTCGTAAAATACTCAAGAGTTCCCTCTTTATTTTTTCCATACCAAACTCGGACGCTACCATCATCATTAAAAAACTTAGACGCACAGGCAGGTGTTATTTTTTTAAAATCAACTATCCGCTCCGCTTTATATGCTTTAAGGTTTCCTTCCCTCAATTTTTCTGAATCAAAGGAAGCTTCAACATAATGCGTTTCATCCCATTCCATCCAGCGCTGTTGGTTAAAATAATGATACCCAAAAAACCCAATAATGGTTATTAAACTAATCGCTATTACAAGCAACACTAATTTATTCTTCTTTGAAACTTTGCCATCAGCTTTAATTTCTTTTAATTCAACTATAGTATTCTTAACAAGAAAATCTTTATAATTCTCATATCCTAAATATTTTGCTAATGCAGATAATACTTGGGGCTGTGGTATATTAATATCCCCTTCTGAACTATTTCGAGCTTCATTATAAAAATCCCTTAAACTTCGCTCACCATAGGAAAATGTTTTTGAGACAATAGCAGACAATTCTTGCGCACACCTTGAATCTGATGGGCTTGCAAAACCTTCTTCTACTAATTCCCCACGCACTTTTTCAAAAGCTCTTAAAAGTAATTCGCTATGCATACGCACTGTTTTTCAATGTTCTAAAACTACAAAAATCAGTTGGAAAAAGATTGGAATTTCTTTTCCGAAACCTTTCTGTTTCCTTTCCAACCTTTCCAGCACATTCTTCATTCATTTGCTTCAGTATTGCAATGCCACCCTGGGTGTAACAGGGTTTACAAAACATTTCAATACTGCTACTGGAGCCGCAGCGTAAAGTGATTGGCCATTATGAGAAGTAACCACTTGCCTTACTTCTGCGCTCCACACTTCTCAAATTGGAAGGCTTCCCTTCCACTTTAACGTGTCGCTATAAAATTCTCTGGGCAATTACCAGGACAGCCACACTAATATCAACTTTTAAATTAAACAAAATGAAGAAAATAATTTTAATAGCACTTACCGTTTTCCTCAATATGGGTATTTTTTCCTGTACACCACAAGTAATTTCTGAGGAAGTAAAGAGCACACAAGCCTGTTGTGGCGATGAGGGGCATTTTCCACCACCGCCACCCCCACCTGACGGAGGAGGATAAAAATCTCCCAATTTGTTAGTACTTTAGAGGAATGAAAAAACAACCAATTTCATTCCTCTTTTTTTGGCTTCTTTTCTTTTTTTTAAGCCCCCTTATTAGTACCTCTCAAAACTCATTGGATTCAATTGAAAATAATTATCACCTTATTGTAAATCCACAAACAAGTAAAGACATTCAACAAGGCCTGAAATTCTACTACTTAAAAAAAGAAAAGCATCTAAAAAGAAAAGACACTCTAAGTGCCATCAAAGACCTAAGGCTGATTGCACTTGGAGAATTTAAAATTGGAGATTTTAATGAGAGCGAAAATGCAGCGGTGCAAGCACTTGCCTTAGTTGATAATTATCATCAAAAAGATACCCTGATAGAAGTAAGAAAAGGAATCTACAATGAATTGGGAAATTTGTACCGAGAATCATACAATACTGAAAAAGCGATCCAAGCCTACGATTTATCGCTAAGTTTTTCCAAAAAACTATCAGACAGTATTACGCTTATTAATAACAAAGCCAATATTTACAAGGATGAAAAGCAATATCAAAAAGCAGTAGAACAATTCAATCTTGCTTATAAAAAAATTGACTCCGATACAAACTCCCTCCAGTTTGCAATGATTCTTGATAATCTGGGATTTGTAGAATCTAAGTTGGGAAACCCTGATGCATTAACTAAGTTAAAAAAAGCATTGTCAATTAGGGAAGCTCAAAACAATTTGGATGGCATGTATTCCAGCAATAAAAACTTTGCTTTGTATTATTTTGACCGAAATAATATAAAACAAGCCACAAGCTATGCCAACAAAGCTTACGAAATTGCAAATTCACTAAATAGCATCACCTTCCTTCAAGATGCCCTATCACTCTTTGCTGTAATGAACGAGGATCCAAAAATCGTTCAGTTCAAAAAAGTTACCGATAGTATCGCCAAGGAAAAACAATTAGCTGAAAACAAAAATGCATTTATAAAGTATAATGTAGCTAATGAAAAAAAGAAAACTGCAGAAGCGCTTTTGGAAAAAGAAAAAGAAAAAAATCAAAAACTTATATTCTTAATACTTGGAGTTATAATTGCACTAACCTCAATATTTACATATTTCGCATTGCGAATAAGACACAAAAAAGAAAAAATCATTCAAGTCCACAACACTGAAAGCCGTATTTCAAAAAAGGTACATGACGAGGTCGCTAATGACCTTTACCATGTAATGGTCAAATTACAAAGAACCGCCATAGCGAAAGAAGAAATACTAGATGATGTAGAAGGTATCTACAACAAAACCCGCGACATATCCAAAGAAAATAGCGCTATTGAAGTCAATGAAAATTTTACCGAGCAACTATCAGATTTACTTTTAAGCTATAAAAATGAGCAAACTAACGTAATTACCCAAAATATCTCCAAAATGAATTGGAAAGTGGTTAATGACTTAAAAAAAATCACAATATATAGAGTTCTAAAAGAATTGATGACCAATATGTCAAAACACAGCCACGCTTCATTGGCAGCTATATCCTTTACCCAAAACAACAATAAAATAATCATCACTTATTCGGATAATGGTGTAGGTTGTCAGATAAAAAATAAAAATGGTTTACTGAATGCGGAAAACCGTATTCAAACTTTAAACGGAACTATTATTTTTGAATCAAAACCTAATGAAGGTTTTAAAGCAAAAATTACTTTGTAAGTTATGTTCAAGAAAGTTTTGATTTCGGAAGACCTAGGCAGTATTAGCAATGGTATTGTTTCTATTTTAGAAGCATTACATATAGACAATTTTCAGCAAGTACAGTACTGTGATGACGCCTATTTGAAGATTAAAAGAGCAGAGATAGATGAGCATCCATTTGATCTTTTAATAACAGACCTTTCATATAAAGAAGACCACCGGCAACAAAAATACCAGTCTGGAGAAACCCTTATAAAAGCCTTAAAACAAGAGTATCCAAACTTAAAAATAATAGCCTATTCTGTGGAAGACCGCCCCCAAAAGATACGGACCGTAATGTTGGGATGCAATGCAGATGCCTTCGTTTGCAAAGGCAGAAACGGATTAAAACAATTGGAGGAAGCTATTTTTAAAGTATACAACGGCCAGACTTATCTTTCGCCACAAGTTGCAAATGTATTGCGGAAATCATCGAACACTGAAATTGACGATTTTGATATTGAAATTATGAAGCTTCTAGCCAATGGATTTTCGCAAGACGAAATAAGCCAACATTTTAAAAGCAAGAATATCAACCCAAGTAGCTTGAGCGCCATAGAAAAACGCATATTGAAACTTCGCTCAAGTTTTAGCGCAAAAAATGCTACACAACTTATATCAATCGCAAAAGATTTAGGGCTTATTTAGCTTATCACCAAATAGCAATTTCAAAAAAAACGGCTCCATTACGGAAAACCGTAATCAAATCATTTTCAGCCTTACTAATTTAGTGCTGATTTAGCCACGACTAATTTCTGGGGAGAAAAAAGTGGCCAAGATCAGTCCCTTACGGGATTCCGTAAGGGACTTTTATTAATTTAATAAGAACTTACAGCTATGGAGTACAAAGTAATTCCTTTTACCGCACAAATAGACCATAAAACTGGATCCTCAAAGCATGTATCGGTACAGCTGGAGCAATTGATAAACAAATACTCTAAACAAGGATGGACATACATAAAAATGGAAACAGCAACCAACCATGTAGCAGGAAATGAAGGTTGCTTTGGCCTTGGAGCAAAACCTGGTTTTACTTTGGTCAGTAATATGTTGGTTTTTAAAAAATGATGAAATCCATCCTCCTTTTAAGCATTAAAAGCTACTGGATTTTAGTACCAAAGAGCAGGCGAAGAAAATGCCTTTTTAAAACATCCTGCTCACACTATGTATATCAACAAACAAAGGAAAAAGGTCTCCAAGCAGGACTACAATCTCTACATTTCAGAATAAAAAACTGCAATCCCAATTACCAAATAATTGACTTAGGAGATGAAAAGATACTGGTAACTAAAACCAACAAAGTTTTTCGGGAAAAGGAATTGAGTGAATTTATTTTGAAAAAATGAAATTTTACTGTTTTTGAAAAAGAATCTTCAAAGTGCAACCAAGTGAAATAATTCTAAAAAGTAAACCCAAAAACGCCAGTCACCCCAAATTTTCGAGCATTTGGATTCTCCAAATAATTGCCGCGGAAATTGAAGTCCAATCTAAAGACCCGGAAGATATTACCCACCCCTACACTCCATTCCCAATAAATATTTTCGGGCGCCTTGTAAACAATATTCGAAGCATTAAGGTCTTTATTCTCTTGAGATATGGTACCGTAAATAGCTCTAAAACCAACCACTTCTCGCAAATCTAGCTTTCGGAGCAAAGGAATGCGCGAAAAAATGCGTCCACCAAAATTGTGTTGTAAATGTAAAGAAGTATAAGTATCACTTACAAACTCGTAATAATCCAACTGCGTAAAAGTATTATACAAACTAAAATAGGTTTGGTTTCCAGGAATAGGGTTCAATAAACTGAGCGGGACCGCGCCAATGGTAGTACCCACTTCAACAGTAGAAAGTAAACGGCCAATACCTCCAATATTCCATGGTTGAGTATATAGCGCCTGAATTTTTTTGTATTCAAAATCACCTTGCAAAACACCTTTTAAACCATAACTATAGCCGGCATAAAAAGAAGGAAAGTCTCCATCGTTTATAACAGTGCGTTCCACGCCATAACCAGAAGTTTTTCTTCCTGGAGTATAGAAAAAGCCAACTTGTATTTCAGCCTGTTTCAGTTCGCTTTTCACTTCGCCCGTAAAAAGGCCATCTTCCATTACCTTATAATCAATACTGAAGGTTTCGGTTGCAGATTCCAAGGTTCGGTATGAACCTGTTAATCGCAAAATAAAATTCTTCCACGGCTCAATGTCAAATCCAATAGTTGTAAGATTTATTCGCGAAAGCCTATCATTGGCCCCAACTGATAATAATGAAGAGGACGCCAGACTCCGGCCCAAAACATCATTGCTATTGGTAAGGCTGGCTCCTGTTTGCTCCACATCGCGCCGATTGCCTCCAAATACTGTTAATCGCGACTTTCTATCCAAAAGCCACTTGGCACTGATTCCATATTTAAAGCGATCATCTTTAAAGCCATAAGCTCCAAAACCTTCCAAACGCCACGGATCGTTTTGGCTGAAATATGTTCTTCCACCCAAACGTATACGCATTCCTTCGGCTTCATTAAACCCAAAGATTGAAAATACTGGGCCAACATCAAAGTTTTTCACTTCGTAATACCCACTAGCCAAGGTAGCCCCCACATTATACAATGCTTTAAAACGCGGGACGGTTTTTAACGTGTCGAGCATTTTATAGACCCCTGTTTCGTCCTTGCTAAGTTTTTCCATCCGGTTCTTTTCCCAAAACTCATCCGGTCGGTTATAAACTTCGAAATTGTATGGATCTACTTGTTGTGAATAAAACTTTTTATCCTTCGGTATGTCGAAAACATAATTGTCATATAGGGTTGTTCGCTTTCCATAAATACCTTTTGCTTCTTCTTTTTTTCTAAAACTGAAATCACTCATAAAGTAGTCTCGAGTAATAAGGAATATAGAGTCATTTAAAACTTCAAACTCCTGCTCAATATAAACATCGCGCACCCAGTTTAAGTTGGCACTTTTGGAGGCCTGTAAGTTGATTTCTTTTATAGCCCATGTGGAATCGTTTACCCAAAAATCGCCTTTAAAGGTCAATTCATTTTTTCGGCGAGGATAATACACAATATTATAACACCATTTGTTATCGCGGTAAGCACTATCGCGAAGTACATAATTATATACATCTACTCCAGTTCGAGATAGTGGACTGGTAAAAGCTTTATCAAAAAACTTTAGATAATTATCATACACGTCATAATCGCTATAAAGGTCCTTTACGAACGCAATAAGTGTTTGGTTGTTATCAAAACCAGAGTTTTTATTTCCCTCTAATACCTCCTTTTCTTCATTTAATGAATTGTCACCATAAACTTTGGAAGAAGCTTCGTTAATGAAAATTGGTAAATAAGTATTCCCCGTTACGTTTGAAGTGTCGGTCTGGTCAAAAATAAACTCCATTCCTTTGAAAACTTTGCTTTTGATAAGCGCACTGTCTATTGTGTTCAAATCAAACTCCAACTTTTCGTATTTATCATAATTGTACTGTTTGAATTTCTTCACTCCGTTTTCCCTGCGGTTTTCCCATATTTTTCGGAGAATATCAATCGCTGGATTATTTTTTTTTGAAGTTTTTCCACTGTAAACAACTACTTCATCTAATGCATCAGTACTTTCTTCCAAAACCACCTCCATATTGTAAGTGCTTCGCGAAGTTAGGTCCACTTCTTTGGTGGCATATCCTATAAATGAAAAAATAACCGTTTTGTAGGTTTTCTCACTTTCTAAATAATACCGCCCATTTTCATCAGAAATAGTTCCTTCCTGAGAATCCTTGAAAATAACATTGGCAAAGGCAACTGGATAACCTGTAGCATCTTTAATAACTCCACTAACTTTGGTCTGTGAATACAACGAAGCACCTAGAATAATAAAAAAAGACAAAAGAAGGTACTTCATAAATTTAGGGGACAGATATTTTTTACTGTGGTTATGTGGTTAGTCTCTATAAAGAACTTTCTTTACAGCCTTTATAACATCTTCGCTATTTGGCAACCACTCTTCCAATAAAACTGGTGAATAGGGTGCAGGAGTATCAGCGGTATTGATTTTTACAATAGGTGCGTCTAAATAGTCAAAAGCTTTGTTCTGTACCATATAGGTTATTTCGGTAGCAACGTTTCCAAATGGCCAAGCTTCTTCAAGTATCACCAATCGATTTGTTTTTTTCACCGACTCAATAATGGTTTCCTGATCCATTGGACGTACGGTGCGCAAATCAATTATTTCGCACTCAATGCCTTCCTCGGCAAGTTTTTCGGCAGCTTTGTAGGCTTCTTTTATGATTTTTCCAAATGAAACAATGGTTACATCCTTCCCTTTTCGTTTAATATCGGCAACCCCAAGCGGAATTAAATATTCGCCTTCAGGAACTTCCCCTTTATCGCCATACATCTGTTCGCTTTCCATAAAAATGACGGGGTCATTATCTCGGATGGCACTTTTCAACAACCCTTTTGCATCAGCTGGATTACTGGGCACGACCACTTTCAAGCCTGGGCAATTGGCATACCAACTTTCAAAAGCCTGACTGTGTGTTGCCGCAAGCTGCCCTGCTGAAGCCGTTGGTCCACGAAAAACAATAGGAATATTGAATTGACCACCACTCATCTGGCGCATTTTAGCCGCATTGTTTATTATTTGATCTATCGCAACAAGTGAAAAGTTGAAAGTCATATACTCAACTATTGGCCTATTTCCGTTCATTGAAGAACCTATGGCTATTCCGGTAAAACCATTTTCTGAAATGGGGGTGTCTATCACGCGTTTTGCGCCAAACTCATCCAGCATTCCTTTACTAGCCTTATATGCACCATTGTACTCGGCAACTTCCTCGCCCATTAAATATATAGTTTCATCACGACGCATCTCTTCGCTCATCGCTTCACAAACCGCTTCTCTAAATTGTAATGTCTTCATCTGTTTAAATTGAAATGTAAATAACTGAAAATTTTCAGGGATAGCAAAAATACTACAATTCAAATCTGTTTAAGTAATAATGACCAACTTTTAACCAAAATTTATTATGCGTGCATAGTAAAAAAAAGAAATATATTCTTAACTTCGCATCCACGTAGTTTGAAGCTCTTGAAGCAAAGCACTACCAACACAATCCAAAGCCTATAGCAAAGGGTTCAAATGTAGCCCAAAGTTCATTGAGCAAAGGGTTGACAAACAAAATTTACAATCCAAAAACAGTTCAAAAGATGAAATGCCCCAATAACCAATTAACAAATTGAGCGAAGATGTAGATTGGGGCATTACATCTTCCTATTTATCAAATACTATTTAAAGATGAAAATATTAGTCTGTATAAGTCACGTACCGGACACAACTTCAAAAATCAATTTTACCGATGGCGATACTAAATTTGACACCAATGGTGTTCAATTTGTTATAAATCCAAATGATGAATTTGGCCTTACCCGCGCTATGTGGTTCAAAGAAAAACAAGGCGCAACTGTTCACGTTGTGAACGTTGGCGGTCCTGAAACAGAACCTACACTCCGAAAAGCTCTTGCTATTGGCGCCGATGAAGCAATACGTGTAAACACCACTGCAACTGATGGTTTTTTTGTTGCAAAACAACTTGCAAATGTTGTAAAAGAAGGTGGTTACGATTTAGTAATTGCAGGAAGAGAATCTATTGACTATAATGGTGGAATGGTTCCCGGAATGCTTGCAAAACTAACCGGAGCTAATTTTGTGAACACATGCATAAGTCTTGAAGTTGACGGTGATAAAGCAACTGCAATTCGTGAAATTGACGGCGGAAAAGAAACCCTAAAAACCTCACTTCCCTTGGTTATTGGATGTCAAAAAGGGTTAGTTGAGGAAAGCGATCTTCGCATCCCCAACATGCGTGGCATTATGCAAGCCAGAACAAAACCACTTAACGTAAAAGAACCAGTGGAAGCGAATACCGAAACCAAAACCCTAGCTTTTGAAAAACCAGCTCCAAAAGGAGCAATAAAATTGGTGGATAACGTTGACGAATTGATAAATTTATTGCACAACGAAGCGAAGGTAATTTAAGAATCAAAAAAAAAGAAAAACATGTCAGTTCTAGTATATACAGAATCAGAAGAAGGAAAAATCAAAAAAATAGCGCTTGAAGCGGTTTCCTACGCAAAAGGAATTGCAGATCAAATGGGAACTACCGTAACGGCCGTTAGCATCAATGCCAATGAAACTTCAGAATTGGGTAACTATGGCGCAACAAAAGTTTTACAGGTTTCCAATGATAAGTTAAATAAATTCAATGGTGAAGCATATGCAGATGTAATTGGCCAAGCTGCAAAAAGTGAAGGTGCAAAAGTAATTGTGTTAACCGCAAGTGCAAACAGTAAGTTTTTGGCCCCAACCTTGGCGGTTAATCTTGAAGCTGGCTATGTACCAAACGTTATTGCACTTCCTGAAAGCAACACCCAATTTAAAGTGAAACACAGCGTTTTCACAAACAAAGCTTTCGCTTTCACTGAAATTAATACAGACATTAAAATCATCGGTTTAGGAAAAAATTCATTTGGCTTAAAGGAAAATAAAACTTCAGCCACAAGCGAAGCCTTCTCGGCAAACTTGGATGCTCACGATTTCGATATGGAAATTGTGTCTGTAGATAAGGCAACCGACCAAGTAACCATCGCCGATGCAGAAATAGTTGTTTCTGCCGGACGTGGACTTAAAGGTCCTGAAAATTGGGGAATGATTGAAGACCTTGCAAATACTTTGGGCGCAGCTACTGCTTGCTCCAAACCCGTAAGCGATATGGGCTGGAGGCCACACAGTGAACACGTTGGGCAAACTGGAAAACCAGTTGCTTCAAACCTTTACATTGCTATTGGTATTTCTGGTGCCATCCAGCATTTGGCTGGTATCAACGCTTCAAAAGTAAAAGTGGTAATCAACAACGATCCAGAAGCACCTTTCTTTAAAGCTGCAGACTACGGTATTGTTGGCGATGCTTTTGAAATAGTACCAAAACTCACCGAAAAATTAAAAGAATTTAAGGCGCAGAACGCATAATTTTTTATTAATTTGTGCCTTGAAAAAAAGGCTGTTTAGATAAGGAAACATCCAAATTTAAACAGCTTTTTTTTATTGTTTTTTTATTCGTTATTTTTATAATTCATTGTTTAACTGAAAATTGCGTACTAAATACGGATCACTGATTACTGAAGAATGAGTTTAGTAAAACTTACCATAAAAGGAATTTCATACAGCCAAACTCAAAATGGTGCTTATGCCCTTATATTGAGCGAAGTGGACGGCGAACGCAAACTCCCTATAGTCATTGGGGCTTTTGAAGCACAATCCATAGCCATAGCACTGGAAAAAGAAATAACGCCCCCACGTCCATTAACTCACGACCTTTTTAAAAATTTTGCCGATCGTTTTGAAATTGTAGTAAAACAAGTAATAATCCACAAATTGGTGGACGGTGTTTTCTACTCAAGTATCATTTGTGAACGCGATAAAATTGAAGAGATAATCGACGCCCGAACCAGTGATGCCATTGCGTTGGCACTTCGGTTTAAGGCACCTATTTTTACCTATAAAAACATTCTGGACAAAGCGGGAATTTACCTGAAAACTTCAACTTCCAAAAAAACGCTTTCAAAAAAAGAAGATGCGGTCATAGAAAATTTAATTTTAGGAGAAGATAAGGAATCGGTGAAACCTGCAAGCGAAGATTACAGCAAGTTTAGCCTTAGTGAATTAAACAAGATGCTTGATGAAGCCGTAAAGAACGAAAATTACGAAATAGCGGCTGGTGTTCGGGATGAAATCTCTAAAAGACAATAGCTTTATTTTTTAGGCTATCGTTCTTAAAATTTAGAATTTGAATTAGTATTACCCTAAGCGAAATCAAAGGGTCGGAATTTATACTTTATGCAGAAATTTATACTTGTTGCCATCTCCCTATTTTTCTTCGGAAATGTTTTTGGGCAAAGCATCGAAAAAAACTGGCAATTTTCAGAAGTAAAAGACGAAAACGGCCTTTCCATCCTCAAGGTAAACCCCGAAAAAGATTATCTAAAACTTGATAATGGCTCCTTTGAATATCAATTGACGCCAAACGACAGCTTAAAATACACCGGCGATTACATTTTTCAAAATAACCTATTAGTGCTTTTTTTTAACAAACCTAACGATAGCATTAGAAGGTTTCGCGTTTCTCAAGTTACCGACAGCACACTTTCGCTTTCTGAAAACAATCTTGAGTATCAATTAAAAATTCCGAGCGCTCAGAATGTGGCAGTACTTCCATCTGTTGTCAAGTCTTCAGAAATAATTCCCAGTAAAGGTTTTTCAATGGAAAGCCTTTGGCGTGGAATTTTAGGAATGCTTTCGCTTCTCATCATTGCATTTCTTTTTAGTTCAAACAGAAAGGCCATCAATTGGAAAACTGTTGGTGTTGGTCTTGCTTTTCAGTTGTTGATCGCTGTGGGTGTATTAAAAATTGGCTTTATAAAAAGCGGTTTCGAAGGCGTGGGACAGCTTTTTGTAAATGTTTTGGAATACACTAAAGCTGGAAGCGAGTTCCTGTTTGGCGGAATGTTGGATATAAACTCGTTCGGCTTCATTTTCGCTTTTCAAGTTTTGCCAACTATTATATTTTTCTCTGCACTGACATCGGTTTTGTTTTACTTCGGAATTATTCAAGTTGTAGTAAAAGGAATGGGATGGCTACTTACCAAAATATTGAACATTTCAGGTGCCGAAAGTTTAAGTGTGGCTGGAAACATCTTTTTAGGTCAAACCGAAGCACCACTTCTCATAAAAGCCTATTTGGAAAAAATGAACAAGAGTGAAATGCTTCTTGTAATGATTGGCGGTATGGCAACCGTTGCGGGTGCAGTACTTGCCGCCTATATTGGTTTTTTGGGCGGAGACGATCCTGCACTCCGACTCATGTTTGCAAAGCACCTGCTGGCAGCTTCCGTAATGGCTGCTCCTGGCGCAATCGTTATTTCGAAAATACTATATCCACAAACCGAAGCTATTGATACTGATGTTCACGTTTCTGCTGATAAGATTGGTTCCAACTTTTTGGACGCTATTGCAAACGGAACTACCGAAGGACTAAAGCTTGCAGTAAACGTGGGCGCAATGCTTTTGGTTTTTGTGGCCTTTATTGCAATGCTTAACGGAATTCTTGGATGGGTTGGCAGTGTTACAACCCTTAACGATTGGGTCGCTGCAAATTCTGCATACAAAAGTCTTTCGCTGGAAGCTATCCTCGGAACTGTTTTCGCCCCTCTCATGTGGCTTATTGGCGTTGCAAAAGAAGACGTTGCCATGATGGGACAGTTGCTGGGAATAAAACTCGCCGCCAGTGAATTTGTGGGTTACATTCAGTTGGCAGAGCTTAAAAATGTTTCGAACGAACTGCATCTCAATTATGAAAAAAGCATCATTATGGCAACTTATATGCTTTGTGGTTTTGCAAATTTCGCTTCCATAGGTATCCAGATTGGTGGAATTGGTTCCCTAGCACCAGGACAAAGAAAAACGCTTTCAAAATTTGGAATGAAAGCATTGATTGGAGGAACCATTGCGTCGCTTATATCAGCAACGATTGCGGGAATGATTATTGGCTAGGCCTCCTTAATCACAGTTTTTGCCCAATCCATAGCTTCCGCTACGGTCTTAAAATAACTGAAGGATCCATTAAAAAGTTCCTGTTCGTTATAGGCTTCTTGCTTCACGGCTAAGTTTTCAGAAACTATGGCAAGCCCAATCATGTTTTTTGGGTTTATAGCTTTATAGGCATCAGGTGAAATAGGCGAAGGAAAATCTCTGCTTGCAATAAATACATAAGGCCGGTTTCCATAATGTTCAGCAGCAAAAGACAAAATTTCCTTTGAGGCTTTGCCAGTTATACCATTGGAGGCCAGATAAAAAACCAAATAGTTTTCATAACACTCCATTAGACCGTGCGGCGTATTATAGGTTTTTTTCATTGTTTATTCTTAATAGGCTAAAGATAAACAACTTTCTTAAATTAATGTTAAGGCCGTTGATAACTTCTTTAAAAGCAATTTAAAATTAATTTTAGCATCATAATGTGTATTAGTATTTTTAAGCCAACAATTTAGATAATCTCAAATGAAACAATACCACGACCTTCTAAAACACGTCATTGCCAATGGTACCGAAAAAGAGGACCGCACTGGCACAGGCACAAAAAGTGTTTTCGGCTATCAAATGCGTTTCGACCTAAGTGAAGGTTTCCCGATGGTCACCACCAAAAAACTTCACTTAAAGTCAATTATTTACGAACTTTTGTGGTTTCTGAATGGCGATACAAACATTAAATATCTTCAAGAAAACGGCGTACGCATCTGGAACGAGTGGGCTGATGAAAACGGAGACTTGGGGCCCGTTTACGGACATCAGTGGCGAAACTGGAACAGTGAGGAAATTGACCAGATTTCAGAAATTATTCAAACTCTGAAAACAAATCCGGACAGTCGCCGTATGCTTGTTAGCGCCTGGAATCCGAGTGTAATGCCGAACACCTCTAAACCTTTTGCAGAAAATGTAGCGAATGGCAAAGCAGCGCTCCCACCCTGCCACGCATTCTTTCAGTTTTATGTTGCGGACGGAAAATTATCTTGTCAATTATACCAACGAAGTGCGGATATTTTCTTGGGCGTACCCTTTAATATAGCCTCATATGCTTTGTTAACAATGATGGTTGCGCAAGTATGCGGTTACCAGCCTGGAGATTTTGTACACACCTTTGGTGATGCCCATATTTACAGTAATCATTTTGAACAAGTAGAACTTCAACTTTCCCGCGAACCAAGACCTTTACCAAAAATGTTGCTCAACCCAGAAGTAAAAGATATATTTGGCTTCACTTTTGATGACTTTACATTAGTGGATTACAATCCACACCCACATATTAAAGGCGCTGTTGCCATCTAACCCCATCAAGATTATTTATGAAAAACCTACTTATAGTAATTTGCATTCTTTTTTCAACCACAATATTTGCTCAAGAAGAATGGGGCAATGTCAATAAAAACACTGTAACCTTAAAAGAAATTGGGCCCGTTTGGCCTGGCTGTGAGGGAGGTGATGCCGCAAATCGCGACAACTGTTTTAACCAAAAATTAGCTTCACATATTTCCAAAAATTTTAAATTCCCTAAAGGATATCAAAAAAAGGAAAAAATAAGGGTTATTGTTGATTTTATAATCAATGAAAAAGGAATTGTGGAAGTAACAAATGTTTCCGGCGGAACAAAAGAATTACAGGATGAAGCAAAAAGAAACATCCTAGCAATCCCGAAAATGGCAAAACCTGGAATGATGGGTGGAAAACCCCGTGCTATCAAAATGACGGTTCCCTTTACTTTTTAAATAGGAAAATAATTTGCTGAATAAATTTTTAATATTCACAGCTATCATTTTTTCTTTTGCAACTGTTGCTCAGGAAGGAACAACAACTGAGGTTCCAGAATCTGAAATGACAATTGCGGATGTGCCTTTTGCCGTAATTGACAATGTTCCCGTTTACCCTGGTTGTGGCGGAAATAATAACGAGGAATTGAAAAAATGCATGTCAGAAAAAATTGCTGAGTTTGTAAATAAGCATTTTGACATGAATAAGATATTGACCTTGGATTTACCTCCAAAAATTTACAGAACCGCAGTACAATTCAAAATTGATAAAGAAGGTAAAGTTGTTGATGTGCACGCCAAGGGTACACATGCCGAAATTGAAAATGAAGCAGTTCGGGTGGTAAGCAATCTTCCTATCATGCAACCAGGAAAGCAAAGAGGACAAACCGTTGGAGTGCTATATTCACTTCCTATTATTTTTAAAATTGAACCTCCAAAGAAAGGCAATAAAAAAAAGGATAAACCAAAAGCTAACAACTAACAGAAGTCGGTTTAACAACTGTTTAACGTCAGCTAAGCAGTCTTAAACAATTTTAATAATTATATTTAAAGTGTCGTCAAGAAAATGCGGCACTTTTTTTATGATTGCAACCGATACATTAATCTCGTTTTTCCTTGAAACTCGCCAGCACACCGAAACTATCTGTAACCCATTAGAAATTGAAGACTATGTTGTTCAACCTATTGTAGATGTGTCTCCTCCCAAATGGCATCTAGGCCATACAACTTGGTTCTTTGAAGAATTTATCCTAAAACCCCATAAACCTGGTTATCTGCTTTTTCACGAAGATTTTGCTTTCGTTTTTAATAGTTACTATGAAAATGTGGGGAAACGCGTAATTCGTAATGATCGCGGAAATCTTTCCAGACCTGGAGTTGCAAAAGTGTATGATTATAGACATTATGTTACTAATGAAATGAAAGATTTTCTTTCTGAGGAAATTCCAAAAGGACTTGAAGAAATTCTCTTAATAGGAATACATCACGAAAAGCAACATCAAGAACTTCTCATTACCGACATTAAATACATTCTCGGCAATAACCCGTTGCTACCAAAATACAAAGATTCCTTTTTAGAAAACCCGATCCAAAATTTTCATCAGGAATGGATCGCAATAGAAGAAGGCATTTATGAAATAGGTCACAAAAACATAGAAGAATTCTGTTATGACAATGAATTGGGGCATCATAAAGTTTATTTGCACGATTATAAAATCTCAAACAAACTCATCACAAACGCTGAATATCTCGAATTTATAAATGCTGGCGGCTACAACGATTTCAACCTATGGCATGCCGAAGGTTGGGATTGGGTAAAGCAAAACAATATTTCTGCGCCTATGTATTGGCACAGTATTGATGACGCTTGGCATCAATACACAATGAAAGGACTTCAAAAAATAAACTTGGAAGCGCCCGTTTCACATATATGCTATTTTGAAGCATTCGCTTTTGCGCAATGGAAAGGCTGCCGTTTGCCAACTGAATTTGAATGGGAGGCTGCACAAAAAAACTTTCAGTGGGGAAGCCGGTGGGAATGGACCGAGAGCGCCTATCTTCCATATCCTTTTTATACCAAGGCCCCAGGAGCTATTGGCGAATATAACGGTAAATTTATGGTGAACCAAAAAGTACTTCGAGGTGGTTCTGTAGCTACTTCGCCCAACCACACACGACCCACCTATCGCAATTTTTTCCAAACAAATTTACGCTGGCAATTTACAGGTTTAAGATTGGCAAAATAATACGACTATCTCATTATGACTACATCTACCGCAACAATATTAGATACCTCTTTTAAGAAAGAAGTTTTTGAAGGACTTAGCGCCTTCCCAAAATACCTATCTTCAAAATATTTTTATGACAAAAATGGGGACAAGCTCTTTCAGGATATTATGGCCATGCCCGAATACTACCTAACAGGCTGTGAGTTTCAGATACTTTCCACACATACTGAAATCATTGGTGAGCTTTTCCGTGATCGCGAAAATGGTTTAGACCTGATAGAACTGGGTGCCGGCGATGGAAAAAAAACAAAGGTTTTGTTGAAATATATGGCAGAAAACAATTTCAACTTTGTCTATAAACCCATAGATATTAGTGAAAACGCTGTTGAAATGCTATCCAATAATCTAGCCAAAGAAATGCCTGCGCTTCAAGTTGATGCCGAAGTAGGCGAATATTTTGAGGTTCTAGAAAGACTGAAAGGTTTCAACAAACGCAAAAAGGTAATTATGGTTTTAGGAAGTAATATAGGCAACCTAAAGCATCCAAAAGCCATTGAGTTTCTTTCAAAATTGAAAGATGCCATGCTTGCAGATGATTTACTTTTTATGGGTTTCGATCAAAAAAAGAACCCACAGCAAATCTTGAATGCCTATAATGATGAAACTGGAATAACAGCTGCTTTCAACAAAAATGTTTTAACAAGAATAAATCGTGAATTGGATGGGAACTTCAAAGTAGAAAAATTCAATCACTGGGAAGTATATGATCCCGAAACAGGAACTGCTAAAAGCTTTCTAGTAGCTACGGAAGCGATGCAAGTAACTATTGGGGAGCTGCAACTCACAGTAAATTTTGATCAATGGGAAACAATACACACTGAAATTTCACAAAAATACGACGATAAGATTGTAGCTTGGCTCGCCAAAGAAGCAGGACTGATTATTGAGACTTCTTTTACAGATAGCCAACAATACTATAAAAATTATGTTTTTAGAAAAAAATAATAGACGACTATCACAGCTGTGTTAACTTATTGACACAAGGCCTCAACCAGTCTCTCCAAATCATCTTCCGTATTGTAATAATGAAAGCTCACCCGAATGCCACCGCCACGTGGCGAACAAATAATATTGTTTTCCCTCAGTTTTTGAAACAAATCCATATCTCCACTAATATTGAAAATTGAGGAGTGGTTTTGGCGAAGAAGTGTCTCGTGTTTTAGCAAATCCATTTCTGCAAAATATATTTTTGCCTTAGCTGAAAGCGAAGCGATTTTTTGATACAATTTTTCTTTCCCTAAACTTTCCTGAAACAAAATCGCCTGTTCCAAACTTCCATAATTCAATGTGTCCTGATGGCCTGGCTCAAAATGTTTCATAAAGGTTGTTTCATTTGCTTTGCTTTCAAACCTCTCAGCCGAATTGAAGCCAATTGTTCTCGGAAATATGCGTTGGCGCGCAGTTTCTTTTATCATTATAAACCCATTGCCATACCCCGCCGTTAGCCATTTATAGGTGCTGGCTCCCAAAACGTCGATGGCATTATCGGCAAAACTGAAATTTTCAGTTCCTAAATATTGGGTGCCATCGGCAATAAGCAACAAATTAGGGTGATAGCTTTTCAACTGTTTTAAAAATTCAAAATCTATTTTTATTCCACTAAGCCATTGCACGATACTGAACATAAAAACATCTGGTCTGTGTTTTGCAACTGCTTCTTCAATGTTTTTTTCTAGATTTTCATCTATTTCTGCATAACAAACGTCAAAATCTCGACTTTCCACAGGCCAATTTACAGATGGGTAATCGTTTTTTAATAGCAGAATTTTTTGCCTTTTCGGAAGTCCTTCCAAAACGGTATTTATACCAAAAGATAAATTTGGAACCAGCGCAGTTTCATCTGTGGAAGTATCAAAAAAGCAAGAAACCGTCTTTCGTATTTGTTCAATATGAGTTTTGTGATCATCTCTAAAAACGCTCGCATGATTCATTAAATCCAAATCATGCTGGCGGCGCCATTCAATCACAGTCTTTGGGATTACACCATTTGAAGCGGTGTTTAGATAAGTACAGGAATTCAAAGCGGGAAAGTGTTTTCTTAAATCTTCCATAAGTGAGTGTCCAAAATGACGAAAATTAGGTATTTTTACACAACATAACTTTTCATGTTATTCTTCAACGAAAATAACCAACTATGTTTTCAAAAACTAAAAAAACTGAAAGAATAGATGCTGAACAGCGCGAGCAATACGAGTATGCCCGCCAGCGCATTAAGCAGAAAAAAAACCTGATGCGCCATTTCATATTGTATTTGGTAGGATCAGTGCTATTAATTATCATCAATCCTATTTTGGGTTATGGAAACGAAACCTTATTCCAAGACTGGTTTATTTGGGCCATTTTAGTATGGACTTTTATATTTCTTGTACATCTTTTCAATGTTTTTGTGATGAACAAGTTTATGGACAAAGAATGGGAGGATCGGCAACTTGAAAAGCTGAAAGCTCGCCAAGCGGAACGAATGGCCGAACTTCAGAATAAAGTAGATACTGAATTGAAATTACCGACAATGCCTTCCGATGAACTAAAAAAAAACGAACTGAACAACCCATTACCCCCAGACGTAGAATGATTACAATGATTGCCGCCGCTGGCGAAAAAAACGAATTAGGAAAGGACAATGATCTACTTTGGCATTTACCCGATGACTTCAAACGTTTTAAACAACTTACAACCGGTCACCATATCATAATGGGCCGAAAGACTTTTGAAACATTTCCAAAGCCTTTACCAAATAGAATCCACATTGTAATTACTAGAAACAAAAACTATAAAAAAGAAGGTGCCGTAGTAGTTCACAACATCGAAGAAGCCTTAAAGATTGCGAAAGATGACAACCAACTTTTTATCATTGGCGGTGGTGAAATATACAAAATGGGTCTTCCCTTGGCGGAAAAAATTGAACTGACCCGCGTAAATGGTACTTTCAAAGATGCCGATACCTTTTTTCCAGAATTTTCAAAGGATAAATGGCAACTTCTTTCCGAAACAGTGCACCAAAAGGATGACAAACATCATTATTCTTTCAGCTATCAAACTTGGGTTCGTAAATAAAATTTTTATATTTAATTCTATCATAGCAAAAACACTAAAAAATGAAAGCATATATATTCCCCGGACAGGGTGCCCAGTTCACCGGAATGGGTAAAGACCTGTATGATAACTCCAAAAGAGCAAAAGAACTGTTCCAACAAGCTAATGAAATTTTGGACTTCGATATTACCAAAATAATGTTTGAAGGCACCGCAGATGAACTTAAAGAAACCAAGGTTACACAACCTGCAATTTTTCTGCACTCCACTATTTTGGCGGAAGTAATGGGAAACAAATTTCAGCCCGATATGGTTGCTGGACATTCTCTTGGTGAAATTTCGGCATTAGTAGCCAACAGAACACTCGCTTTTAGCGATGGCCTGCAATTGGTTTACAAACGCGCCTTGGCAATGCAGCACGCTTGCGAATTGACCCCATCAACTATGGCCGCAGTTTTGGGTCTGGAAGATCATTTGGTTGAAGAAATATGTGCAAACACACCCGGAATTGTGGTCGCAGCAAATTACAACTGTCCAGGACAACTTGTAATTTCAGGCGATGTGGATGCTGTTGGAAAAGCCTGTGAAAGCTTGAAAGAAGCTGGTGCACGCAGAGCATTGATTTTACCAGTTGGTGGCGCATTCCACAGTCCATTGATGGAACCCGCTCGAGAAGAATTGGCAGCAGCCATTGAAGCAACTCAGTTTACCGAACCAGCATGCCCTATTTATCAAAACGTTTCAACTTTTGCGGTTACCGACCCTTCGGAAATAAAGAAAAACCTAATTTTTCAATTGACCGCTCCAGTAAAATGGACACAGAGTATTCAAAATATGATAAAGGATGGCGCTACTAAGTTTATTGAAGTTGGGCCCGGAAATGTTCTGCAAGGATTAGTGAAAAAGATTGATAGTTCCGCAGAAACGGAAAAAGGAGAAGTTTAATTTACTGGTTCAAATTCAAAACTCTTCGGCGTTTTTAGCTTACCATTTAGAGACTTTTTTGACAATCTTATATAGGATATAAAGAAAAACTAAAATTAAAGCAAAAAGAAAAATCTGCCAAAGAAGCAATCCAAAACTAAAATCATTCGCGAATTTTTCCATCAAATTTTATCAGTTTTTATGTGTCTAATTTCAATAGCGCCAAATTTCAAACATATCAATTTTATCATATAATTCCAAATTCGTACTAAAATCAACATAAAAAAACACCGAATGAAAAATCATTCGGTGTTTTTTATATCTATGCTTTATTATTTATGCGCTTATTTGGCAATCTTCACAATCCTTCACTTCGCCATAATAAGTTTCTCGGTATTTGTGAAGGGTTTTAAAAGGAACATTCAAAAATGTTTTTTTGATGTAAATCACGCTTGTGGTAAACATTCCCATCTTTTCTGTAAATCGTTTTTCTATTCTTGTTTGTCGTTTCACTGAAACTAACTTCATCTTTGTTTTTTTGACCCCCTTTTGCCCACCAGACATTGTCTTTGAAAGCAAAAGTACAGAGTACTATTGAAATGCAAAGAAACAAAGTCTCAACCCCAATTCCAAATTATCAGCGTTAAACCTGCATTAAAATACTGTTTATGAGATATTTCTGATTTTTCTCTCCCATTTCCAAGCAGATTCTAAAGCTTCTTCCATTGTTTTTTCAGCCTTCCAGCCTAAAATTTTATTTGCTTTTTTGGTATCAGCATAAACTGAGATTACATCGCCAGGACGACGGGCGACGATTTTATAATTTAATTTTTGGCCAGTAGTTTTTTCGAAGGAATTCACAACCTCTAAAACAGAACTACCTCTACCCGTTCCCAAGTTGAAAACTTCAAACTGGGTCTCGTTATTTGCTGAAAGTAATCGTTGCAAAGCAATAACATGCGCTTTTGCCAAATCCACCACATGAATATAATCGCGAATACAACTGCCGTCTTCCGTAGGATAATCGTCTCCAAAAACGGATAGTTCTTTCCTTATTCCAGCTGCAGTTTGTGTAATAAAAGGCACCAAATTTTGCGGAACACCCGCAGGAAGTTCTCCAATTTCAGCTGTTTTATGAGCGCCAATCGGATTAAAGTAGCGCAACGCAATCGATTTTAAAGAAGAAACTGAACACGTATCTTTCAATATTTCTTCACTTATCTGTTTTGTATTTCCGTATGGTGAAGTTGCAGCCTTTACGGGAGCATCCTCAGTTATTGGCAATGAATCGGGTTCGCCATAAACGGTGCAAGACGAGCTAAAAATAAAATTTTCAATTCCGCAGGCATTACATTCCTGAAGTAGATAAATAAGTGTATTTAGGTTATTTTCGTAATAGAGCAACGGGTTTTCAACACTTTCACCCACGGCTTTACTGGCAGCAAAGTGAATGATTCCCTCAATGTCTTTATTTCTTTTAAAAAAATCTGAAACATCCGCTTTTATACGAAGATCCAAACGCTCAAAGGCTGGAGGGGTTTTTGAAATATTTGTTATTCCTTCCAAAACGTCTAATGATGAATTGGATAGGTTATCAATAATGATAACCTGGAAACCTGAATTCTGAAGTTCAACAACGGTATGGGAACCTATGTAGCCCAATCCGCCTGTAACGAGTATTTTTTTCATTGTCATTTCCGCCCATCGATTATCTTTAACGATAAAACTCGGCGATAATTTTTAAGGTAAATTATTATTTCTTTATAAAATCTATCACAGTTTTTGTAATAAAATCAATCTGTTCGTCATCCAATTCCGTGTGCATCGGAAGGGAAATAACCTCTTTCACTAATTGATTTGTAACTACAAAATCTTCCTCTTTATAGCGTTCGTCTTTATATGCTTTTTGAAGGTGTAGTGGAATCGGATAATAAACTCCACAGGGAATTCCGTTTTCATTCAGGTGATTCACCAAAGCATCACGATTTGAATTTACAATTTTTAAGGTGTATTGATGAAAAACGTGGCAATCACAAACGTCACAAATAGTTTGACTGTTATTACAAAATCCAGTTGGAGTGATAATATTTTCATTTCCTGCAAAAGCTTGAGTATATTTTCTGGCGGCATTTCGACGGGCTGCGTTATAGGCGTCCAAATGCGGAAGTTTTGCTCGAAGCACTGCAGCTTGAATAGAATCCAATCTACTGTTTACACCTACTACATCATGATGGTAACGCACATACATGCCGTGATTTACAATGCCGCGAATAGTATGGGCAAGTTCATCGTCATTGGTGAAAATTGCTCCGCCATCACCGTAGCATCCTAAATTTTTTGAAGGAAAAAACGAAGTGGAAGCAACATGTCCAATAGTTCCAGTTTTTCTTTTAGTACCATCTTTTGATGTGTAATTCGCGCCAATTCCCTGGGCATTGTCTTCAATTACATAAAGATTGTGCTCTTTGGCAATAGCCATAATTTCGTCCATATTCGCTGCAAGGCCAAAAAGGTGTACGGGAACTATCGCTTTCGTTTTGGGGGTAATTGCTTTTTTTATTGCTTCAATGTCTATATTAAAGTTGATCGGGTCCACATCTACCAAAACAGGGGTGAGTTGTAAAAGCGCAATAACTTCAACAGTTGCTGCAAAAGTAAAATCTGCCGTTATAACTTCATCACCCGGTTTTAGACCAAGCCCCATCATTGCAATTTGCAAAGCATCGGTTCCGTTGGCACAGGGAATCACGTGTTTCACATCTAAATATTGCTCAAGCTCCTTTTGAAATTCGTGAACCTCAGGGCCGTTTACAAAAGCAGTGGTTTCAATCACATTCATTATGGAACTGTCTACCTGTTCCTTTATATTTTCATACTGACCTTTAAGGTCAACCATTTGTATTTTTTTCATCTTACGTAAATAATATTGAATTTGGTAAAATTACGAAAATGATATTTGTTTCGGGTTAAGTTATTGGGTTAGGTTTTAGTATTTGGAACCTGAAATTTGGTATTTTTACAAGCAATGCATACAATCTATAATTTATTGATTCATTTGGCCTCCTTTGTCTTAAGGATTGTGTCACTATTCAGTAAAAAAATGAAACTTTTTGTCAACGGCAGAAAGGACGTTTTTGAAATCCTTCAACAAAAAATTTCCTCAGAAGATAAAACCATCTGGTTTCACTGCGCTTCATTGGGCGAGTTTGAACAGGGTGTTCCCATTATGGAAGCATTAAAAAAAATAAAGCCAAACCATAAAATAGTAATCAGTTTTTTTTCACCTTCTGGCTTTGAAATTAAAAAAAATACCGTTTTAGCGGATGCCGTGGTTTATTTACCCATGGACACAAAATCAAATGCAAAGAGGTTTATAAAGGCAATTCATCCATCGCTTGCAATTTTTGTGAAATATGAATTTTGGCCCAACTATCTTTTCGAGCTTCAGAGAAAAAACATTTCCACGCTTTTGGTTTCGGGTGTTTTTAGGGAAAACCAAATTTTTTTTAAAACCTACGGTAGCTTTATGCGAAAGGCCCTTACTACTTTTGAATACTTTTTTGTGCAGGATGATAATTCTGAAACACTTTTGCAAAGTATTGGTTTCAAAAATATAACAATTAGTGGTGACACCCGTTTTGACAGGGTTTCGCACCAAATCGAAATGGATAATACTTTAAAATTTGCTGAAGAGTTTAAAGAAAATTCCCTGTGCATTGTTTGTGGAAGTACTTGGCCTGAAGATGAAGTTTTGCTTTTGGACTATATTAATAATGCACCCGAAAATGTAAAGTTCATCATTGCGCCACATAAAATTGAAGCTACTAAAATTGAATCCCTCCAAGAAAAAATAGTTAAGAAAACAATACTGCATTCCGAAAAAGATGAGGTAAACATTGCCGAATACGCTGTATTAATAATCGATTGTATTGGCCTGTTAAGTAAAATATACAGTTATGCCGACATTGCGTATGTAGGAGGTGCAGCAGGAAAAACGGGGCTTCACAATATACTTGAACCCGCTACTTTTGGCGTGCCAATTGTTATTGGTGAAAATTATGATGAATTCCCAGAAGCCATTCGCCTTCGTGACCTTGCTGGTTTGTTTTCGGTTAAAGATTCTTCGGAGTGTAGTGAAATTTTCAACAAATTGGTAAACAATCCAAATTTTCGAAATAAGGCTGGAATGATTTCCGGCCACTTTGTAAATAAAAATACGGGAGCCACCCAAAAAATAATCAACTACATAAAGGCTACTTCAAAATAAGTATCGTTTATTTTAATATAATTTAGGAATTTTAGCGCCAAAGTAGCTAAAAATTAATATTATATTTAAATATTTTATGATACAATTGTTAATTCTTCATTTTTTTACAAGTAGATTTGTCCAAACAAATAAACCAATTTAATATTATGAAAAAATTATTTATCTTAATTTCAATAGCATCATTAGCTTTTGGTTCATGCCGTGAAAAAACAACGGAAACAAAAGAAGTGATTCGCGAAGTGAAAGTTGAAACGCCTGAAGCTGATAAAAAAGAAGGTATTCTAGAACGCGCCGCAAAAGAAGTGGACAAAGAGGTAAATCAAGAAATAGATAAAAAAATTGACGAAATCGGAAACGATAAATAACTCACAAACACCAATTTAAAACTTTAAAAAAATGAAAAAGCTAACACTAATTGCACTATTTGCAGGATTTTTAACAATTTCTCTTTCTTCTTGTAGAGATAAAAAAACTAATAAGGAAGAAGTAATTGAAGAGATGCAAGACAAAGGCGCCGATATTCAAGTAAAAGACGACGGTGACAAAATAAAAATGGAGACTGAAGACGAAAAGGTTAAAATCAAGACCGACGACGACGGAAATGTAAAAATAAAAGAAAAAGATAAAGACTAATCTTTAAAAACCAAAAGGGATATTTCGGAAGGAATATCCTTTTTTTATTTTAAACTGCTTATTTGTCCTTTCAATTCATCCATAGATTGCTGCAGTTGTCGCAACAAATTACTCTCCGAAGCTTCATCTACCCCAAAACTTAATTTACTGTTCACCTGCCAAAGCTCCTGAATATCTTTCACTTTTACATCAATGGGCAAATATTCATCGTTGATGGAAATAAGCCTAATGCTTTGTGGATGGTTCGGAATTTTTTGAAGTTTTTTCACCAAAACAGAATCCCTTAAAACCACAATATAAATTTTACTATCGGTCGCCTCACTAATACTTGGCACCGCACGACCTAAAACCCAATCATTTGGCCTTATGTTCGGCAACATACTATCACCTTCTACCTGAAAACCACGATAGGATGCATTTCTGTATTCCGGCAAAGGAATATTAAAAGCCGGCAAAGTTTGATACCAACCCATATCGTGAATATTATTCGGATATCCAGCTGCAGCTTTTTGATTTACCAATAAAATACTATCCTGCCCAGTAGAATCCAAAGTTATAACCTTTGGGCTAACATCCCCGTGTGAGGTATCAATGTGCTTTTCAAAGCTTTTGCCATAGAGCCAAAGCGGATTAATATTGAATTGAGCCATAAGCTCCATCACAATTTTGCCCGTAATTTTAGTTTTTCCCCTTTCAATGTCTGCTGTAGTAGCACCTATATCAAGGAGTTCGGCAAAGGATTGTTGCGTGTGGCGAAGCTCCTCGCGAAGTGCTTTAAAACGTATAGCTTCAATAGGAATTGAATTTTTCATGCAATAAAAATAATCTATTTTGGAAATATTCCAAAGAAATGATGGATAATTTCCCAAAAAAATATTTATAATTGCATCGAAAAAATAATTCTTTAAACGATACGCAATCAAAATTTTAATTACTTTTGCAAACTATTAATCACTAATCTATTTCAACAATGAAAAAAGTATTTTTATCACTTGCCGCTCTTGCTTTAGTTGCTTCAGTTTACTCTTGCAGAGATACTAAAGAAGAAAAAATGGAAGAGTCTGCTGAAACTATGCAAACTGAAACTGAAAACGCAATGGACGAAGCTGGCGATGCTATAGACAACGCTGCTGACGCTACTGAAGATGCTATGGAAGATGCAGGCGACGCTGTTGAGAACGCTGCTGATGACACTAAAGAAGCTGTAAAAGACGCTACTGACGGTCAATAAGCAATTCTTTTGCTAAAAAAACAGAAAGCCCTTTCAGAAATGAAAGGGCTTTTTTTATAAATAAACTTTAAATATCACATAAAAAAAGCTCCTTCAATAAAGAAGAAGCTTTTTGTACTGATGGCGGGACTTGAACCCGCACGACCAAATGGTCACAGGATTTTAAGTCCGGCGTGTCTACCAATTCCACCACATCAGCATTTCTACTGTACTAAAGCGTACAGCACTGAGGTTGTCTAATACCAACCTGGACTTAACAAAAAATGCCGAACTGTATCGGCATCTTGATTGAGCGAAAAACGGCCCCGATGCTTCGGGGGAACCCGCGACCTATAAAGGTTCTCGCATACTGAGCGAAAAACGGCCCCGACGCTTCGGGGGAACCCGCGACCTATAAAGGTTCTCGCATACTGAGCGAAAAACGGGATTCGAACCCGCGACCTCCACCTTGGCAAGGTGGCGCTCTACCAACTGAGCTATTTTCGCAGAATATTATATGAACGTTGCTTGCTTATCAAAGCGGGAGCAAATTTAAAAATTTTACTTCAAAAGCAAAGTGTTTTTGGAGAAATTATTATTGATTTTTACTTTTTAAATTTTACCGAGGCATTCCGCTGCAACATACGGCGTATTTCGTTGAGTTTCATTAGCGCCTCAACCGGCGTAAGTGTATCAATATCAATGTCTAATATCTCTTCGCGAAGCTCTTCTAACAAAGGATCATCCAATTTAAAAAAACTCAATTGCATCTCCTCTTTTGAAACTGCCTTCATTTCTTCGGTCAATTCTTCGGAAGCATGACTCTTTTCAAGCCTTTTTAAGATTTTATTTGCCCTTTGAAGGACAGCTTGTGGCATTCCGGCCATCTTTGCGACGTGAATTCCAAAACTATGGTGGCTTCCTCCGGGTACTAATTTTCGAAGAAAAAGAACATTATCCTTTAACTCCTTTACAGAAACATTATAATTCTTTACCCGCGGAAATGTTTCTGTCATTTCGTTCAATTCGTGATAATGGGTCGCAAACAATGTTTTCCCCCGTGAAGGATGTTCATGCAAATATTCGCTGATTGCCCAAGCAATTGAAATTCCGTCATACGTGCTGGTTCCACGACCAATTTCATCCAAAAGGATCAAACTTCGCTCAGAAAGGTTGTTGAGAATACTCGCGGTCTCGTTCATCTCTACCATAAAAGTAGATTCACCCATCGAAATATTATCGCTGGCACCTACCCTAGTGAAAATTTTATCCACACAACCCATTCGCACAGCCGAAGCTGGAACAAAACTTCCCATCTGAGCTAATAAAACAATCAATGCTGTTTGCCGAAGAATGGCAGATTTACCACTCATGTTTGGCCCAGTAATCATGATGATCTGCTGATTTTCACGATCCAGAAAAACATCGTTTGCTATATAAGGCGCATCTGGAGGAAGTTGTTTTTCAATAACCGGATGGCGACCTTCTTTTATGTCCAAATCAAAACTATCATCGATAAGTGGGCGCGTGTAATTTGCTTCTTTTGCCTGCGTAGCGAAAGAACACAAACAATCCATTTGTGCAATCAAAGCCGCATTTTGCTGAACCGAACCAATAAATTGAAGCATCCAATCAACAAGTTTTGCAAAAATTTCCTGTTCTAAAGCAAGTATTTTCTCTTCAGCCCCAAGAATTTTTGTTTCGTATTCTTTTAGTTCTTCAGTTATATACCTTTCAGCGCTTACAAGGGTTTGCTTGCGAATCCATTCCGGCGGAACTTTATCTTTGTGCGTATTTCGCACTTCAATATAATAGCCAAAAACGTTGTTGGAAGCAATCTTAAGTGAAGAAATACCCGTGCGTTTGGTTTCACGATCCAGCATTTCATCCAAGTATTCCTTTCCGTTTGCTGAAACATTTCGAAGCTCATCAAGTGTTTCGGAAAAACCTTCGGCAATGGAATTTCCTTTCAAGATGTTTACTGGAGCTTCTTCAAAAAGTGTTTCTTTTATTTTGTTCCGAAGCAATTCACAATCGTGCAATTGTTCGCCTATAATTTTAAGCGACTCGTTCTTAGAATTTAATGCCAGTGCTTTTATGGGAACCACGGCTTCCAATGAATTTTTAAGCTGAATAACCTCGCGTGGATTCACTTTTCCGGTTGCAACTTTTGATATCAATCGTTCCAAATCACCGATGCGTTTGGTGTATTGTTGTACTTTTTCCAAAGTAACCGTATTGTCGAGCAAAAAACTTACTACTTCGTGACGGCGATTTATCTTTTCAGCATTTTTAAGTGGCAGGGCCATCCAGCGCTTTAAAAGCCTTCCGCCCATAGGCGAAATAGTTTTATCTATAACATCCAAAAGCGTAACAGCGTTCTGCTGATTGGAATGGTACAACTCTAAATTACGAATGGTGAATCGGTCCATCCAAACGTATTCGTCTTCCGCAATTCGCGACAAACGCGAAATATGTTGAAGCTTTGTGTGTCTAGTTTCACTTAAATAATGAAGTGCCGCACCGGCAGCGATAATTCCGTCTTCCAAATGATCCACACCAAAACCTTTTAGGTTTTTTGTATCGAAATGCTTCGTAAGTGTTTCAAAAGAATAATCGGTTTGAAAAATCCAATCTTCCAAATAAAATACGTGATATTGATTGCCAAAGGTTTCAGAAAAAAGCTTTCGTTTCTGCTTTGAAAAAAGCACTTCCGAAGGACTGAAATTCTGAAGCAATTTATCAATGTATTCCGCAGAACCTTCAGAAACCAAAAACTCACCTGTGGAAACATCCAAAAAAGAAACGCCCAAATTCTTTGAACCGAAGTGAACGGCTGCCAAAAAATTGTTAGACTTTGATTGTAAAATATCGTCATTAAATGCCACACCTGGTGTAACCAATTCAGTAACGCCACGCTTTACAATGGTTTTGGTCATTTTTGGGTCTTCCAGTTGGTCGCAGATAGCAACTCGGCAGCCAGCCATGACCAGTCTTGGCAAATACGTATTCAAGGAATGATGTGGAAAACCAGCGAGCTCCACATTATCACCGCCGTTATTCCGTGCGGTAAGCGTTATATTTAAGATTCCTGCGGCTCGCACTGCATCTTCCCCAAAGGTTTCGTAAAAATCGCCCACGCGAAACAGCAACAAAGCATCGGGATACTTTGCTTTGATAGTATTGTACTGTTTCATCAATGGGGTTTCCTTCGTCGCCATAATTCAAAAATCTTTAATCGATAAATGTAACTAAAATGCTCTTTTATTTAAAATGAAGTGATTGTGAATTATTCTGTTTTATCAACAATTGGCTTCAATTTTAGCCTGCTAACTATTAACTTTGCCGCCTATGAAAAACCGCAAGCTAAAAAACAGCGAACTGGACCGCATCAATGCCGAAGAGTACAAAGCTTCAGAAAAAACGCCATTGATAATAATTCTTGACAACATTAGAAGTTTAAACAATATTGGATCCGTTTTCCGCACTGCGGATGCTTTTTTGGTGAAGAAAATTTATCTCTGTGGCATTACCGCGCAGCCACCTCACAAAGATATTCAGAAAACCGCTTTAGGCGCAACTGATAGCGTAGATTGGGAATATGCCGAAAATGTTATGGAAGTGGTTTCGAAATTGCAAAATGAAGGAGTTTTTGTGGCTTCAATTGAGCAAGCCGAACTCGCTGTAAACCTCAACGATTTTTCTGTTCAAAAGGAAATGACTTATGCGATTATTTTCGGTAATGAAGTAAAAGGCGTGCAGCAAAAAGTTGTTACAGCTAGCGATGCCGTGATTGAAATCCCACAGTTTGGCACAAAGCATTCGTTAAACATTTCGGTAAGCGTAGGGCTTGTGGTTTGGGATCTTTTTGTAAAGTTGAAAAGCTTACAGGGATAAAGACTTCAAAAAAAGCGATTAAGCAACAAATTCACATGAATTAGCACAATACTGAACACGCCGAGAACTATGGCAAACTTCAGAATATTGTGTAGAATAATGTAATGGATTTTGTTTTTTGAATACCATAATACCGCAAGAAACACGGCCAAGCCAGCGATACTTGAGTAAAAATAGTAATCCATATATCCTATTTCTTCCTTAAATTTTGTGATTAGCAGAAAGATTGGCGCAAGCGTTAAAATGCTTAAAACTGTAAGCATTCTCTTTGAAATTTTTTCGCCATAAACCACAGGAATGGTTTTATAGCCATGGGTTAAATCGCCTTTTATATTTTCGAGATCTTTTACCAACTCGCGCATCGAGATCAGCAAAAACAGAAAAGTGGCGTGCACGAAAATCACAACATCAAAGTTGCCGTAATGCACAAAAATTGCAAAGAAAGGAACCACCGCAAGAACCGCCGCAGTTATGTTTCCTATAAAAGGATACCTCTTGAGCTTATGGGAATAGAACCAAAGGAAAAAAATATAGATAGAGAAAAATAGCACCGCTCTAAACGAAACATAACTCGCAAAAATGACCGATAAAAAGTTGAGCACAAAATAAGCTGAAAGCTTGGTTCGCTGACTCACAAGCTTATCGAGCATCGTTTTTCGGGGTCTATTTATTAAATCCTTTTCACTGTCGTAAAAACTGTTAATAATGTAGCCACTTGCAATAGCTGAAGATGATGCAAGAACTAACATTAGTAAATTTACATCAAACAAAACCTGCCGTACCGGCAAGTCTGGCGCTAAAATATAAATACTGGTAAGATATTGTGCAATTACAATAATGAGTATGTTATAGCCGCGAACCACAGAAAACAAGCTGAAAAACTTTAGAAGGAAGAGTTTTTGTTTTCTGGTCAACATAAATTTTAAAATTGGAAAAATCTGAAAGAAATTTCAGAAAAATTCATTCCTAAAAACTGTAAACTACTTCAAGTTTATAGTCTTTCAAAGCTGTGCGAGCCTTGTCAATATCTTCGGTGAAGCCAAGCATATAGCCACCACCACCAGAACCACAAAGTTTTAGATAATAGGCATTACTATCAATTCCGTTTTTCCAAAGTTTGTGGAACTGTGCGGGAATCATAGGCTTAAAATTATCGAGGACCACTTTTGAAAGTTGCTTGATGTTTCCAAAAAGTGATTTCACATCTCCCTTTAAAAAATCATCAACACAGGCATCGGTATGTTTTACAAATTGGTCTTTCAGCATATTTCTGAAACCCTCTTGTTTCATACTCTCCATAAAAATCTGAACCATCGGCGCGGTTTCGCCCGTGCTGCCACTATCTAATAAAAACACAGCGCCTTTACCATTTTCAGTTTGAGAAGGAATGCCGGCTGGCTCAATATTATCCTTGGAATTGATTAAAATAGGAAGGCTCAAATAACTGTTCAACGGATCGAGACCTGAAGATTTTCCATGAAAAAAAGACTCCATTTCGGCAAAAATAGCTTTTAGCGTAAGTAGTTTTTCACGAGTAAGATTTTCAAGAACGGTAATTTTATTGTTTGCATATTTATCGTAAACGGCCGCAACCAAAGCACCACTGCTGCCCACGCCGTAACCTTGGGGAATGCTGCTATCAAAATAAAGTCCGTTTTCCACATCTTTTTTCAAGGCTTCCATATCAAAAGAAACCAGTTTTGGAGTTTCCGTTTGAAGCGTCTCTAAATATTCTGCAAATCTTTTAAGACTCGCATTGGAATTGTGTGTGGAAATCGTGTGGTGTTTATCAATTTTTAAAGCGCCGTTGTAAAAATTGTACGGAATGGAAAGTCCTTTGGAATCCTTTATAATTCCGTATTCACCGAAGAGTAAAATTTTTGAGTAAAAGAGGGGGCCGCGCATATGCTATTTAATTGTAATTATAAAAATACAGTTTTTTAGCTTTAAAAATATTTATTGCTGCAAAGATACGGATTTTAACAATTATATGCTTAGAAAATTTTATTATGAAATCTGTCAAACGGAAATTTAATTAGCTGAAAGGAAATATTATAACAATCAGTGATGACATTTTAACCTGTTCTTCGATATAGTAATACAAACCAAAATTGTTATTTCATGAAATCTTCAACATCGCTTTTGACTCTTCTTTTAACCTGTGCTGTTTTATCCTCTTGTTTCAATAGAAATAACGAACAACAACATATCAATGAACAAGGCTATTTTAATGATTCTCACGCTGTAGATGTAAACTATCAAAAGGGAACTAATGAAAAAGTACAAAAAAAGTCTCTCAAATATTTCAACTCCATAGATTCCCGAAACGGAATAGTTATGTACCGTATTCCATTTCCTGCCTATTGGCAAAAACAAAATGGCGGACAATACCAGTACACCGGCCCAAATGGCATTAAAATTCATGGCGAACGTGGCGGTAGTTTTATGTTTTCCAACGATCCTCAAATGAACCAAATGTATCAACAAAGCGGAGTGCAGGTACAACTTCCAAAGTCCATAGATCAGGTTATCAACGAAGGTTTTATGGAATATGCAAACAAAATAAACCGAAAACTAGTTCGCAAATACCCAATACCACAGCTTGCGGCTTGGGATAAAAAGTTTGATGACCAATTGTATAAAAGTGTGCCTTCACAAAAAACGTTTAACGTGATGGGTCTTGAATGGCGTGATCCAGACGGCACCTCTTTTCTTACCATACTGCATCATTTTGTATCTTATGATCAATACGGTGGATATTGGGGCATTACCTACTCTGTGCTTGAAGCCTCCCAGAAGTCTTTTAAAGAGGCTAAAACACAATACATAAACGGACTCCTAAACCAGCAAATAAACCCACAGTGGCTTCAGGCTGTAAATCAAAAAGACATGCAAATTGCGCAGCAGAGCAATGCCGCACATCAACAACGAATGGCCAATATAAAGTCATTTGGTGACCAAAACACGGCTAATTATAATGCAAGAATGGCAGCAATGGACCAGAATATGGAAAACTGGCGCTCAAACCAAGCTGCTAGTGACAGAAGTCAAGAGCAATTCGTAGATTACATAAATGAAAGCACTAACGTTAGTGACCCAAACACAGGACAAACTTATAAGGTTGAATCTGGCGCCAATCAATATTGGATAAACGACCAAGGGGAATATATAAAAAGCGATAATTCATTATATGATCCTAACCTAGACCAAAACATAAACAACCAAACTTGGACGGAATATGTGGAACAAGATTAAGGATATGTGCTAAGCTTATTGCTAAATAACCTGAATATGTCATTCAAAAATTATTTGTATCTTCATTATCAATATCCCCGGAATATTTTATTTATAGAACTCTTTCTAACCATGGTGCCTAAAAACCGGAGATTCTTTTTTATTTTTCAGCTACTCTTTCTGATTCCACTTTTTTCAGGATTTTCTCAGGAAAAAATCTCTACTGTAAAAGATATACAAATCCTGATTGAGAAGGATTCCCTTGCCAAGGCACGTGCGGAAGTTTTAAAAAGCATCACTTTTTATCGTACCAGAAGAATATACGATAGTCTTTATAACTACATCCAATTTGAAGGAAGTTTTAAACTGAACAATGGCAATAAAAAATTGGCCGTTAATAAAGCTGAAAAACTTCTGAAGGAAATAAAAAAGAACGCTTCCCCACATTTTGTCGTAGAGGCCATTACCGAATTAGGCTGGATCT
Organism: uncultured Aequorivita sp.; assembly: GCA_937125455.1. GTDB lineage: Bacteria > Bacteroidota > Bacteroidia > Flavobacteriales > Flavobacteriaceae > Aequorivita. The sequence goes on along the minus strand of CAKZLK010000017.1, from coordinate 243,749 downwards.
ACGATGATACCGGACAGCATCAAAAAGCCTATAACCTTTTGGAAACAGCTTTTCCCTTTGCCATTAGTAATAAAGAATCCCAAAACACTGACCTTGCAGGTGTAGAATACCGCCAGGGGTATTACGCATCTAAAATGGGAGACTTTCCGCTTGCAAAAAAACATTATCAAAAATCCTTAAGCCTTCTTAAGAAAACTGGCAAACAGGACTATGTTTTTTACAATCAAGTCTATAACGCACTAGGTGGAATGATGTGGCAGGAAGCAAAACTAGACAGCGCAAAATTCTATTTTCAGGAAGCTGTTAAAGTATTGGAAAAGACAGATGAAACGGATATCATGAACCGTTTTTACCGCCCTGCTTTGGTAAAAATGAACCTTGCCGTTTTGTGGAATGCCTTGGGGAAAAACCAAGAAGCTATTTCAATTTCAGAAGAGTCCATTGCCGGTTTTCAGGAGTACATCAATCGCTCTACTGATGAGGCACGAACCTATAAAGCAAAAAATCACCAATGTGTGGTTATTGACAACATGGCCGCTTTTTACAATACACTTGGTGAATATTCCCGCTCTCAGGAACTCATTGAATATTCATTTGAACAGAAAAAAAAGCTTTTTGAAAAGAACGACATAAACCTCATCATTTCAAACATAATTCTTGCTGAAGCAAAAACAGCAAGCCGAGATTTTGAAGGTGCCACAAAAAATGCAGACATTGCATTGGAGTTACTGAAAACTAGTCCAGGAACAGATCTGTATTGGGAAGCTGCTGCCCTTTCTACCCGTGCCACAATTTACGATTCCATGAATGATGTTGAAAATGCGGCAATCTATTATGAAAAGGCAGAAGCGGCATATCGCAACTCCATGGGCTCAAATTATACAAAAGATTTTCTGGACAATTTTATAGAATATTCACTATTTGCCGCAAAAAACCAAAAGCGGGAGAAAGCAATTTTTCTCGCCAAAGAAACTTATGATTTCACTCATACCGGAGATTTCAAGAACACGCTTCAGGAATTTTACCATACCATTAATTTAGCCCAAATATACTACCTCCTTAAGGAATACGAAGAAGCAGAAAAATATAGCATGGAAGCGCTACGCTTCAATAATTTAAAAGAAGGCGAGAAAATCAGCACCACAGATTCTATTCTTAGCCAATACAGAAAGCCCCAAGCCTTGCTTATCAATGCACAATCAAAATATTATTTGGCGAATAACAAAAATCCATTTCTTCTAAAAGAACTGCTAAATCAAGCGGAGGAAGGCATTGCCATTTTGGATCAGCGAAAAAAAGTGGTGAGTAATAATGAAGATGTTACCCTGCTAATCACCGAAAATGAGGAACTTTTAAATTTTGCCGAAAAACTTAGACTCGAGCTTTTTCAAATGACAAAAGACGAGGTTTATCTCGATAAGCTCATCGCCCTTCATGAATCCAGCATCTATAACCGTATCCGATCCCGATTAAATCTTCGGGACAATGTAGCTTTTCAGAATATTCCAAAAGAAGTTGTTTCAAGAGAAAAACAGTTGAAATCAAAAATGGTCTCCTCCCTGAATGATTCTGAAAGCAGCAATATATCGCCTTTTTTTGAAGCCGCTGAAAATTGGGAATATTTTCTGGATTCACTAAAACAGAATTTTCCCAAATATTATAAAATGCGCTATGCAACTTTGGAGGAACCTATGAATGATCTACAACAAAAAATCCCAAAAAACACAACGGTGGTTCGTTATATTTTTATTGAAGACGAACTCTATGCTTTTGTGGTTTCTGCGTCCGTTAAAAAAATGATCAAATTAAATTATTCAATAGTAAAAAATCATATTTCAAATATCAAAAATGACGAATTTTCTGTAGAAAAAAGCCGCCCTATTCTTTACCAACTTTACCGTGCATTATGGTTTCCGCTAGAAAAATATGTACAAACCCCAAAAGTGGTGATTGTACCAGATCATGAACTTTTTAACCTTAGTTTTGAAACCCTCACGCCAAAGCCATTGAAAAATTTTCAGGAAATGATTACAAATAGCCTACTGGCAAAGTATGATATTTCCTATAATTATAGCCTGCTGCTTTATAAGGATAACCGAAAAGTGATTGATTATCCCTCAGAGTTTATAGCCTTTGCTCCTGGTTTCAACAAGAAGATGAAAGATGAATACAAATTAGCTATCAAAGATTCGGTGAAACTGGACAAAACGTACCTAACCCTATTGCCTCAACCTTTCAGCGAAGATTTGGTGAAACAATACGCTAAGATTTTTGACGGTGATTATTTTATAAATGAAAGCGCCAGCAAAGATTTATTCATAAATCAAGCGAAGGAGCATAAAATAATTCACATAGGCACACACGCAGAGAGCAACAACATTAGCCCTGAATTGAGCCGTCTTATTTTTGCAAAAAAGACCGATGACAAAGAATACTATGATGAAAACTCCCTGTATTCGTATGAAATTTATAACATAGACCTATCTTCCAATCTCGCCATCCTTACCGCTTGCGAAACTGGGAAACCAACCTACCAAGCTGGGGAAGGAATGATTTCTTTGGCACACGCCTTCAACTATGCTGGAAGCGAAAGCATATTGACAAGCCTTTGGGAAATAGACGAACAATCTAGTGCTGAAATAGTAACCCTTTTTTATGATAATCTTTCTATGGGTATGCCAAAAGATGAAGCTTTGCGGAAAGCAAAACTAAAGTACATAGCCAATGCCGAAGGCCGAACAGCAGCACCCCAATACTGGGCCGGACTGGTTCTCATTGGAGATATCGCTCCAATAGATTTAAACAATGGTGTGGCTTGGTGGTGGTATTGGCTGGCAGGAATTGTCGCTATTTTACTCGTAATAGCCATTCTAAAAAACAAGAAGCAAACAAGCAATTAAAGCTTTTTTGCACCCAAACCAACCCAATCAGTAATAAACTCACTGTTTTTACAAAATTGTTTAAGTTCCGTTTTTATAAATTTTGAAACAGCCTCAATTTCAGCCTGCGGATAAAGTATGTGCACATTGGCGCCAGCATCCAATGTAAAGCAAACATTACTGCCTGTTTTCTCCCTAAACTTCCAAATTCGGTTAATAATTTCCAAGGTGTTTGGTTTCATCAATATAAAATAGGGCATGGAGGTCATCATCATTGCGTGGAGTGATAATGCTTCGCTTTCAACAATTTTTATAAATTCGGAAATATTCCCATTTTTAAAAACAGGAATCAACTTTGAAAGGTTCTCCTTCGCCTGCCGAAAACGTTGTTCTGCAAAAGGATGGTCCAGCATTAAATCGTGACCAACAGTACTGCTAACTTGCTTCTCGCCTTTATCAACCAAAAGAATGGTGTCTTGATAATTATGAAAATTCTTGTGAACCGCAAAAGGATATTTCGTGCCAAATAAATTGGTACTGCCGTCAATTTCTGGATGTTCGCCCCACACAACCATTGGTCCTTGCAAGCTTCGGCAGGCGCTGCCAGAACCCAAACGTGCCAGAAAAGATGCTTTTTCAATGAAATATTCCTCGGTAATATCTGGTTGCATTTGGCGCTCCATATCCATCAAACAAAGTGCCAATGCACTCATTCCACTTGCGGAAGAAGCAATGCCACTGCTATGTGGAAAACTATTTGATGTTTCAATCTTGAATTTGAAATCTTTCAGGAATGGCAGATACACCTCTACTCTTTCAAAGAATTTCTGAATTTTTGGCTCAAAGGAAACTTCTCTTTTTCCATCGAGAAAAACTTCAAAATCAAATCCGTTATGGTTTGAATCTTTAGCGAAGTTTCGCTTTTCAAAAGTTAGCGAAGTTTTTGTATTGCAATTCTTCAAAGTAAAGCTGACGGAAGCATTCATCGGCATTTGCTCCCCATATTTCCCCCAGTATTTTACCAGTGCAATGTTACTCGGCGCTTGCCAGGAGACCTTACCAGAAGTTAGGTTTTGAGTATAGGAACAAACTATAAATCTGTGTTGTGGCATAGCTATAGGGGTAGACTACAAATGTAAAACACTTTTTGGTTTTAGTGATGACATTATGAAAACGATTCGATGTTTTTATGTAACTGCTAAAGAAGAATCAAACACTTTAAGGATTATAAAACAATGATTTTTCAATAGCGTGTGAGGTTGAACAACAACCGTAATGCCCCTGAAATATGGGGCATTTTTTTTGAATCAAAAAAACAAATCCCTCTCCACTTTTCGCTTTTCGCTTTTCGCTAAAAAATTGATGACATTCCACAACCCATTCCGATTTACTCATATAATCCTTAAAAAACCAAATTATGAAAACTTCAATTACATTTTTCGCATTATTATTGGGTGTCTTTAGTGCCTTTTCCCAAGACCCTGCCATAATTTGGCAAAATACCATAGGTGGCAGTGATGGTGATTTTTCAACAGTGTTTGAAGCTACCACAGACGGTGGCTATATTTTAGGAGGGTATTCCACAAGTAACATCTCTGGCGACAAAATCGAAAACAGCAACGGACAAATAGATATTTGGATCGTAAAAATTGACGCTTCTGGCAGCATTATGTGGCAGAACACAATCGGTGGTACAGGTGATGATTTTCTTATTTCATTGAAACAAACCTCAGACGGCGGCTATATTATTGGCGCTGGTTCAGACTCAAACATTTCGGGTGATAAGACCGAAAATTCCCGTGGCGGTTTGGACTATTGGATTTTGAAACTCGATACTTCTGGAAACATTACATGGCAAAAAACCTATGGAGGCAGTCAACCCGAATTTGATGCCTATATTGTGGAAACAGCAGATGGCGGTTATTTTGTTGGCGGTTATTCAGATAGCGACGTAAGCGGTGATAAAACAGACCCCACCAACGGTCAGCGAGATTATTGGGCGCTGAAACTTGATAGCAGTGGAAACATTGTTTGGCAAAACAGTATAGGCGGCAGTTTGATTGACCGTTCACAAGCAGCTTACCAAACCTCGGACGGTGGCTATATAATTGGAGGTTTTTCCACTTCTGGCATTTCTGGAGATAAAACAGAGGTCAACCAAGGAGGAACCGACTATTGGATAGTAAAATTGAATTCGGATGGCACCATTCAATGGCAAAACACTATTGGAGGAAATGACAGTGACACTTTTAGAGATATGATCCAAACAGCAGACGGCGGCTACCTTGTGGCTGGTTACTCAAAGTCCAATATTTCTGGCGACAAAACCGAAAACTCCCAAGGCGATTTTGATTCTTGGATTTTAAAATTGGATTCAAGCGGGAACATAGTTTGGCAAAATACTATTGGAGGCAGCGGTATTGACTATCCTCGCGATATTAAGCAACTTGCTGATGGCACTTATATGATTGCTAGCTGGAGCAACAGTAACATTTCTGGCGACAAGACTGAAAACAGCAATGGCGGTTATGATTATTGGTTGTTAAGATTGAATGCCTCCGGCAATATAATTTCCCAAAACTCCATAGGTGGCGCAGGCGATGAAAGCGGCACATACGTCATAGAAAATAATGATGGCACTTTTGCTATGTTTTGCTCTTCAGACAGCAACATTTCTGGCGATAAGAACACAAACAGTAAAGGCCTTGATGATTATTGGGTATTTAAAACCACCGCAGCAATTTTGGGCATTCCCCAAAATACCTTCGGTCCAGCTCTCAACGCCTATCCCAACCCAACCAAAGGCAGTCTTACCATAAATTTGGGCGAAAGTTTTTCTGAAACTACCGTTACCATAACCAATATGCTAGGTCAAGTTGTTTCTATTTCAAACTACAAAAATACTCAAATGTTAGATTTAGAAATCAACGACGCTGTAGGAATCTATCTGGCAAACGTAAAAACCCTTGAAGGAAAACAAGTAACAATAAAAATAGCCAAACAATAATTTTTTTAATACTCAATTAGTCAATCTAATGGAAGCCTCTGTCAAAAGAGGCTTATTCATTTTTCAAGAGAGATGGTTCCTTCAGTTCCCGATAAAAAATCGGGACAAGCTGAGGTTACTGGCTCCCTTCAGTCGTGCTTCGTGTTTCCTTTTCAGTCGTGCATCAAAAAGCATAAAATTTCATATCTTCACAAAAGTTTAAAAAACACATTAAAACAATTCTTTAAATAATATACTAATGAAAAATCTAATTGTTCTCTTCGCCTTCGTCCTTTTTGCTAGCACAGTACAAAGTCAATCCCTTACTCAAAAAGATGTTACCGGCACATGGCTTGTTGTAAATGTTGAAAACAGCAACAGCAACCCAAAAATGGCTGCGGCAATGGCCAATGCTGTTATTAACTTATATGCAGATAATAGTTTTGAAATAAAAGAAAAAAATAACAACGGCAACGCATACGATTATAGCACCACTTCTAATAAAAATGCAACATGGAGCTTTAACGCAAATACCCAAACCATAACTACTACCCGCACAAAAATGACACTTAAAATTTCAAAAAGTGGCGATAAAGTGTTTTTTACCGACCAAGACAGCGGGTTGAAGTTTGAGGTGATGAAGCCCGTTTAATAAAGGCAGCGAAATACTCGCTTCAGCTTAATGAATGATTTCAACACAGAAATTTTCCGCAACTGCGGTCTAACCGTTTCTGAATTTAAAACTGAACCAGAAAGCCAAGAATACAACGCCTGTCAATTTCAAATTGACGGGCGTATTGTTATAAGTAGAACCGCAAAAATAACCCCTAAAAAAACGGGGCAGTTCGTTACTTTTTGGAATAGAAATGCAGCAGGAATTACCCAACCCTATGCTGAAAAAGACAACTTCCACTTTTATGTTGTCAACCTAAAAAAGAAAAACCGACTTGGACAATTCGTCTTTCCAAAATCCATTTTAATAGCCAAGCACATAATTTCCACCGAAAAAAAAGACGGCAAAAGAGGTTTTCGTGTTTACCCTATTTGGGACACCCCGACTAGCAAACAAGCCCAAAAAACACAACAATGGCAGCTTGATTATTTTTTCGAATTACAAAAAGTCGAAGATTTAGAAAGAATAAAAAAAATGTATAAAAAACACACCCATGAAATTTGAGCGAACAGGAATAATACTTTACACAATTGAATACAAAAAATGCGTGGAATTTTACAAACACACTCTTGAACTCAAGACACTATTTGAAGAAGAAAACCTCACCTGCTTTGAATTTGGAAATGCATATCTAATGGTTGAATTAGACGATGAATACAACGGAACGCAAACCGAACCCGAAAGAATCAAAACCTGTTTGCGAATGAACGTCCAGAACGTAAAAAGTTTAGCTGAAAAACTTACCGCAAAAAATATAACCGTAGACTATCAAGAAAATCCTTGGGGCACCGTTGCTAAATTTTTTGACCCAGATGGAAATCTATGCGCATTAAGGGATAGCGAAAAATTTGAAAAACAAAGCGCTGCTTTTAAAACAAATTGAAAAAAAATGACCCAATTGCGGAAAACCGTAAAGAACATTCATTTTAATAGAAGAAGTTTGAAGCAGCGTAAACAATTTCTCTTAAAACATTAACCAAAATTATGAACGAACAAAACCTTCAATCACGAACTAAATCAAAAAACAGCAAATGATTTTTTTTAAATAACAAATAAATATATTTTAAGATAATTTTAAGGGTTTACTATATTTGGCAAATGAAAAAATATATCCTTTTGGCAATAGGGCTATTTAGCTTTGCCGCAATCGGTCAAGAAAAACTAGATATTATTGACATTGACGAAATTAATACTTCCATTGCATTAAAATCTCAAGAAGAAGACTACGAGGGGGCTCTTGAAGTACTAGAAAAAATTAATAAAAATGACACAACTTACGCAAGTTCATTAGTCAGAAAATCGTACTATTTGATGGCTTTAGAGCGGTATGAAGATGCCGTTGCAGCCTTAGATGAAGGACTTGCGATGAAAGATCTTGGCGATCTAAAAAGCTCATTTTACCAAAACAAAGGAATCTCGTTTATCAAACAGGAAAAATATGAGAAAGCCATCGCAAGCTTTGACGAAGGTTTGGAAATTTTCCCTGCAAATTATTTTTTGCTATACAATAAGGCAGTTGCATTACAAGGAAATGGCCAACTTAAGGAGGCGGTTAAAATCTTAGAACAAGTAATTACCATCAGTCCTTTTTACGCCAAAGCATACTTACAACTAGGCTCTATTTACTATACTCAGGAGCGACATACACAGGCATTAATGGCTTTTGACCTTTCGCTAATGCTAGAACCAGACACCGAAAATTCATTTGTAAGACTTAAGGCGATCAATACAATGTTTAGTTCGGAAAATGACAACAAGCGAACTCCCGGCTTGGCACTTTCTGAAGACGACAAGGCTTTTGATGATATCGATCTGATAATAAGCAACCGAATTGCCCTAAACAAAAATTATAAGGTAGATAATGATCTTGATTTTGCATTGACCAAACAAAATCACGCACTTCTCGTCAAACTTGCGGATTTTAAAGGTAAAGGTGGTTTTTGGAGTGAAAAAATAGTTCCCTTTTTTCAGTGGGTTCGGGATTCTGACAATTTTGATGCTTTTAGCTACACCATTTCTTACTCCATTGAGAATGAAAAATTTAAAAAGATTGTTCAGAAGAAAACGAAAGAGGTTAAGGAATTTATAAGAGTCGCAATTCCGGCTTGGACTACAATTACCAAAACGGACAACAAATCGCTTTTCAGTGACAAAACAGTTCAATACGTATATGATGCAAGTTCGCTTTCACTAAGCGCTATGGGTACATTGGAAGGTGCCGAAAAACTAACCGGAGATTGGTTTTATTTTAATGCACAGGGAAGGATGACCACTGAAGGATATTTTGATGGGAACGGAGAGCGCACTGGAAATTGGAAATGGTACAACGATCATCTAAAAGTTAGTGAATCGGCAAATTATCAAGATGGCAAACTAGAGGGAGAGAATACTATTTTCTACCCCAACGGACAATTGTCAATCAAGGGGTTTTACAAAGGTGGCGAACTCGATGGTGAGTACCGCTATTACAACGAAAATGGTGCGCTGAACCAAAAGAAATATTTTGAAGCCGGTAAATTAACAGGCACCTACACCTCATACTTTAGTGTAGGCGAAGAAATTCCAGAATATATTATCCCTTATAAAGAGGACCAAATACAAGAAAAAGCCAGCGAATATTTTGCTAATGGAGAGCTATATTCCGAAATTCCTTTTAAAGATGGAAATAGACATGGTATAGAAAAAATACTTCATCTAAATGGAAATTTAGCGAATGAGTTAACTTATGTAGAAGACAATCTCCAAGGTCCGTATAAGTCATATCACACAAATGGAAAGATTTCGGAAATAGGAACCTATAAGAAAAATCTTTTACAAGGACCATATACCACCTATTATTCAGATGGAACATTGCAAAGTGAAGCTAATTATGTAGATGGTTCTCTTGACGGAAGCTACACCTTTTACGATTATGATGGCAAAAAATATTATAACTACTCTTACAAAAAAGGAGATATTGTTGATTATAGATATTTCAATAAAAAAGGTGAAATACTTAAAGAAGGGAAAAAACGAGGAGGCGAATTTTATTATAACGGTTTTGCAACTAACGGAAACCTTACTTCTGAAGGGCTCTATGATGTGTCAGGTGGACGAAAAGGAGAATGGAAATTTTATGGCCAAAATGGCAATTTAACCTCAAAAGGCACTTTTGAAAATGATTTAACACAAGGAGTTTATACTTCATACTATCCTGATGGTACTATTGAATGGTCCGGCAATTATAAAAACGATACCCTTACTGGCTACTATGCAAACTATCATAAAAACGGCAATTTAAAAAATCAGGGAGGTTATAAAAATGGGTTGGAGCAAGGAGAATGGCGTTTCTATTATGCTGATGGAAGTATAAAAAGCATCAATTTTTTTCATAAAGGAGAGTTTCATGGAGTGCAAGAATATTATGGAATTGATGGAAAGTTAACAAATACGGCTTTATACAATCACGATAATTTTTTATCCGAAAATTATTACGACCCTAAAGGAAAACAATTTCAGCAAATAGACTATAAACCTACAAAAGAAGATACGTTGCTGCTATTCAAACATTATAATGGTAAAACATATACAGAGACTACTTATATCCACGGAATAAAACACGGAGCCTATAAATCGTATTTCTTTGATGGAAAGTTAGAAACCCAAGGAGAATATCTAAATGGTTCTCAAAACGGAGCTTGGACTTGGTACTTTGAAAATGGAAAACCTAATATTGAAGCAACCTACGTTCTAGGCAGTTTGGATGGCGAGTTTATTCGGTATTATGAAAATGGCCAAATTGAAGATTCAAATTTTTTAGAGTTAGGCGATCCTATTGGAACTTGGAAATCCTATTACGAAGACGGCACTCTTTATTCCAAAACCTCTTATCTAAATGGAAAAGAGCAAGGCCGCAAAGAGTTTTATAGTCCCACCGGAAAACTACAATTGGTCCGCTTTTATGACCATGGCACCTTAATTGGTTATACTTATAACGATAAGGATGGCAAAGAGGTGGCCATGATTCCTATTGAAAATGAAACCGTAAAAATAACGGCATATTATGACAATGGAAAAGTCTCCCGGGAATTGGAGTTTGAAAACGGGCAATATGCAGGTGCTTACAAAACCTACTATTACGATGGCCAACTCCAAGACGAGTTTGTACACGAAAATGGCGAATATCAAGGACCTAAAATCTCCTATTATCCAAACGGGAATATTAAAGAACGAAATGAATACCTAATCGGGGAACTTCATGGAAAAACCACAAAATATTATGAAGATGGCACACTTATGGAGGAAGCCTTCTACAAAAATGGTGTACAGACAGGAAATGCAGCCACTTATGATAAAACAGGGAAAAAGACCAAATCAGAGGATTATTTTAATGGAAAAATATATGCACAGCAGTCTTTTTAGGCTTAAGAGCTTATGGGTCATTTTAATTCTGTCTGCCACTTCTGCCCAGGCTCAATACTCTGAAATTTTTCAGAAATATAAGGATAAGTATCCCGAGGCCTCTATTGTTTATTTAAACCAAGAATCAAATCTTTTTATTACCGTTGACAATGGAACTTTTGATATTGTTCAGGAGAACATAGAGGAGAATTTATATCTCAATGAATCAGCCACACAAGGATCTCAACAATCATTAAACTTTTCAAGCTTTTTTGAACTGGAAGATATCGAAGCTTCTTCTTTTAACTATGTCGACAACAAGTACAAAGAAGAAAAAGTTTCTGAGTTTACTGAAAAAGACGAGATGGGCGAATCTTTTTATGACGACACAAAATCGATAAATTTTATTTATTCCAACCTTAAAAAGGGCTCTAGGTCGCAACTTAAATATTCTCAAAAAATCAAGAATCCACGGTTTTTAACACCGTTCTATTTTGGCGACTTTTCTCCCATAGCTCAAAATAAATTCAGTATTACAGCAGATGCTTCAGTAAATCTAAAGTTCAAACAATTTAATACTGAAGGAGTGAATATCGCTTTCACTAAACAAGAAAAGCGCGGTAAGATCATTTACACCTGGGAGTTAAAAGACGTGAAGGCCTTTGATTATGAATCACAGTCATCAACATATAAAAATGTACTTCCGCATGTGGTACCGTTTATTGCGTCTTATCAGATAAATGGCAATACGGTGCCTGTGCTGAATGAAACCAAAGATCTTTACAATTGGTATTATTCATTAATCAAAGATATAAATCAAGAGCCGGCAGATCCCGAACTTATAGCACTTACTAAAAGCCTTACGGATGGTTTGGATAACGATCTGGAAAAAGTAAAAGCAATTTATTATTGGACACAACGCAACATCAAATATATCGCTTTTGAGTATGCTCTAGGCGGATTTATTCCCAGGGAGGCCAATCAGGTTTTTAAGAAAAAGTACGGCGATTGTAAGGACAACAGCAGCATCCTCTATAGAATGCTTGAAATTGCTGGCTTGAAAGGTCATTTAACTTGGATTGGAACCCGTAAGATTCCTTATAGTTATGAAGAAGTGCCAACACCTATTGTGGACAATCACATGATCCTGAGTTACTTTGATGGTTCTGATATTTATTATCTGGATGCTACAGGGAGAAATACCCCAATAACGTATCCATCCTCATTTATTCAAGGAAAAGAAGCACTTATTGCCATCGACGAAGACAACTATCGTATTGCTAAAGTTCCAATTATTCCAGCTGAAAAGAATTCCGTTAAAGATAATACCCAACTCAAAATAGAAGGGAATCAACTAGTAGGTACAACAAAAGTAGAAGTCTCAGGATATAACAAAATTGATTATATCTATGCGCTTGGAAATCTTAATACAAAAAACCAGCGCGATAATTTTTACAATGATATTTTTCAAAAAGGACATAATAAGTTTATTGCTCAAAACATTGTAGAAACCAACAAGGACGATTACGACAAAAATATAATTGTCAATTACAAGTTTACCATTAGTGATTATTTCAAGCAATTTGGAAATCAGATTTTCATCAACCTCAACCTCAACAAATACATTTCTCGATACCGCACAGATCCTAACCGCAAGCGCGACATTGAGGTAGATTATAAAAGCTATTATACTTTTGAAACTGAACTCCAAATTCCCGAAGGGTATCAAGTGGAATATCTTCCAGAGTCACAAACTTTTGGTAACGATTTTATAAAAGCGACCATTTCGTATACTCAAGTTGATGGAAAAATACAATATAAACACACCTTAACCTGCGACTATTTAATCCTTGATCTTGAACAACAAAAGGAAGTTAATGAACTCATCAATAGCGTTGAAAAAGCATATAAGGAAGTGGTAACTTTTACTAAATCAGAATAACGAATTATGAAAAAATTGATCAGTTGTTGGGCACTTTTATTTATTGCGCCCCTACTCCTCGCACAAGAGAAACCATTTTATAAAAACTATTCTTGGGAAGAAAACCCTAGCTTTTCCGTAAAGGCTCCTGACAGCACATCAATCGTGGGGCTTAAGGACAAAATTATCACCGAATTTATTTTTGAAGGCGAGGATTTTTTAGAGTATTTCCTGGAACACAAAGCCGTATGGCTCAACAGCGATGAACGCATTGAAGAATATAACAAAATTTATCTGCCCTATAATAATAGTTCAGAACTTCTTATCAGTAAAGCTCGTGTAATTAAGCCAAACGGGCAAATTGTTGTGCTTGATGATTCGAAAATACTAACAGCCAAAGACGAGGAAACACAGCGCGTTTATAAGTTTTTCGCCTTTGAAGGCATCGAAAAAGGAAGTATCATCGAGTATTATTATTTGGTAAAACGCATCCCTGAATATTCTGGCAAGCGACTCGCTTTTCAGACTTCTTACGACAAAAAAGACGTCTCTTTTGATCTTTATTCACCCTCCAACTTAGTATTCAAGTTCAAAAGCTTCAATAACCTGCCTGAAATTACAAGAGACACTCTCTCTGAAAAAAAATTACATTGGACGATGCACACAGCAGAAATACCAGGATTAGAGAAGGAAAGTCAGTCGCCTTATAATGCATCGAGGGCCTTTGTAATATACAAACTAGATCAAAACCTATCTAATAACACAACGGACATTACTTCTTACAGCAAGGTTTCACAGAATATATACAATTTCTATTATGGCGAAATTGACAAAAAAGTACAGAAAAAACTCAATAAGTTTTTAGATGAAGCAGGTGTAAAGTCAGGTATGGACACAGATGAGGTGCTAAGAAAGCTGGAGTCCTACATCAAAACAAATGTCTATCTAGGACAAGGCGAAAATATGGGCAACGACTTAGAAAGTGTTCTCGATCAAAAAGTGGCCAGCTCTAAAGGAATGATGAATCTGTTTATTTCACTTTTTAAGACTTTAGATATTAAGCACGAACTAATATTGACCAGTGACCGCCAAGACCTAAAATTTGATCCAGAATTTGAAGCAAACACCTTTCTAAATGATTATTTGTTTTACTTTCCAAAAACCGATAAATACATGGCCCCCACGGAGTTCGAATCGCGTTATGGTTTTCCTCCGGCTTATCTGACAGATACCTACGGACTAAACATTAAAGAGGTTGCATTAGGTGATTTTAAATCGGCAACGGGAAAAATCGAATACATCAATCCCGTTCCTGCAGATAAAACTGTAGATAAAATGATCATCGATGTCAATTTTGATCCCGAAGATCTCACCAAGACTACTATCAAACTTGACCGTTCTATGAGTGGCTATTATGCGATGTATATGCAACCCTTTATGAACCTTATTCCCGAAGAAAGTAAAACCGAGCTTCTTGAAGATTTTGCTAAAAGGCTTGACGAAAGTGCAGTCATAAAAAACAAAGAAATGAATAATGCTGATCCCGCACTTTTTAGTATAAAACCCTTGCAATTTGTAATCGATTTTGAGTCGGAAGCTTTTGTGGAAAAAGCTGGAAACCGTTACCTTTTTAAAGTAGGTGATCTTATTGGTCGGCAAATACAGATGTATCAGGAAAATGAGCGCAAACTCCCACTCGAAGATGAGTTCACGCGCATCTACTACCGCACTATTAATGTTAAAATTCCGGAAGGTTATCGCGTCGCCAATGCTGAGGACATTAACATTAATCACTCCTTTTCTAAAGATGGAAAAGAAGTGTTGATGTTTAAGTCGTTTTATGAAATGAATGGTGACACCTTAAAAATCACTGCTGATGAATTTTATAAAATCAATAAAATTTCAAAAGAATTCTTCGAAGATTATCGAACAGTGATAAACAGTGCTGCTGATTTTAATAAGGTGACTTTAATTTTGGAACCTAAATAAATCCCGGAAAGAAATTCTTCTAAATATAACTGAAGTACTTACCAAACAAAATATTATATATTGTGATACCAATGTTGAAAACAAAATATGAAAACACTATTTAGCCTATTATTTTTTGCCTGTATTACAAGTTCAGTAATTTCTCAATCTAACGAATTGATTATTGGAAAATGGACATTTAAAGATGCTTATAACAAAGACAAAATTGACCAAGCAGGTCTAGCAATGCTACAATCTGAAGTTATTAATAAAATGACTTTTGACTTTAATAAGAACGGGGAGTTTAAAGCATATTTGATGGGAGAAAACCAAAAAGGAAAATGGGAATTGACAAAAGACTCGAAAAAAATTATTCTGATAATCCCAGAAGAAGCCCCAACTGGATTGGAGATATTAAAACTGACAAATAATGAGTTAGCATTAAAACTGGGTTTAGGAGAGTTTTTAATGATAAAAAAAACCTAATAAAAATCAGGTACAGCACCAAATAAAATTAATTGCTCCACAAAATAAATTAAAAACCCTTTAACTTCAACCCGGGCGTCCCGCCCTTGTCCCCCAGACCCCCGTTCCCAATCTGTGCCCACAAGAAAACCTCCAACCCTAAAAGAAATAAACAAAACCAAAATAATTATGTATCTTTGATAAACCTCCCCTATATCAAAACCCACGCAATACACAAAAGATGAAAAAGATATTTCAGTTTTTCCTAATCGCGTTATTGCCCTTAAAAATAGGCGCACAGTTCGGGTCCTCACAATTAATTTCAAATGACGGAGGCACAGAAATTTACACAGTTGACATTGACAATGACGGCGATAATGACATTTTAAAAGTTGATACGTTTGCAACAGCCTGGCATGAAAATGATGGCCTAGGAAATTTTGGACCCGAGCAAATAATAACAGATGATAGAGGATGGGCGTCTGCATACTATGGCGATTTGGACGGAGATGGCGATGTAGACATCATAACAATATTAGATGATATGATAATGGGTGATGACTATAAAAATATCGCTTGGTTCGAAAATTTAGATGGCGCAGGAAATTTTGGCGCACAGCACTTTGTTGCAAATTCAATTTATTTAATAGGCAGAACAGTTGTTACCGCAGATTTTGATGGCGATGGCGATTTAGATGTGCTATCCGGTTCACATACAAACTTATTTTGGTATGAAAACACGGACGGCCTTGGAAACTTTGGCCCTAAAAAAGTAATCACCACCAACGTTGCAGTTGTTCGTGAGGTTTTTGCAGCAGACATTGACAATGATGGAGACATGGATGTCTTGGCATCCTCTATTCAAGACGATAAACTTATATGGCATGAAAATATGGATGGACAGGGAAATTTTGGACCGCAACACATAATAGCCACAAATTTAGGAGAAGTCTGGTCCATTTTTGCTGCTGATTTAAATTCAGATGGAAGTATAGATGTATTAACAGGAGCATGGAATTCAGGAGAAGTTGCTTGGTTTGAAAACCAAAATGGTCTAGGAAGTTTTGGCCCAAAACAAATAATAGACCCAAATGCAATTGGAGTTTCTAAAGTGTACGCCAAAGATTTAGATTTGGATGGAGATATGGATGTGCTTTCCGCATCTTTAAGACCAGCATCCCAGGGTAAAAATGTATGGTACGAAAATCTCAATGGCGAAGGAAATTTTAGTGATGAAAAAATTATTTCAGAAAGCGAAATAACAGGAATGACATTAATAGCAGCAGACCTAGATGGCGATCTTGATGCAGACGTAGCTGTAGCAGGTGTAAATGGCCTGGAGTGGTTTGAAAACCTGCATACCCTTTCCATACCCGAAAACATAGTATCGGACATCAGTATTACCCCAAACCCAGTTCAAAAAACCTTGCATTTAACCTATCCAAAGCAAATAGAAATTAGCTCGATTGTAATATATGACGCCCTGGGCCGCATAATAATCACAAAACCCTTCACCAAAGATTACCTAAACCTATCAGAACTCACCAAAGGAATGTATATAATAAAATTCATAACCAATTTGGGAAACAGTTCTAAAAAAATAATCAAAAGTTAATTAGCAATCACTTTTTTAAAAAGAACGCCTATCTAAATAAAATATTTGTAATACGTCCTTCCAAATCCAAAATATAAGGTCAACCAAATGTGATTCTAGCTTCAAGATTTCCGCAATATTACTAGCTAAAATTAATTCTTCATTAAACATTCAAAACCTTGTAACATTCTGAAAGAAATAGCGTTATATAGATTCATCAATCTAAAATCAATATGCTACAACGCTTTTTCATCTTCTGCTCAGGCGCAGATACCGCCATCCTTGACGAATGTTCCCCAGGCGAACGCACAAAATACGCTGGCATTGGCGCCACCGTTTTCTTTACCGCCGTTATGGCAACCATTGCTGGGGCTTATGCACTTTACACCGTATTTGATAATTACTACTCCGCCATTTTCTTCGGAATTATTTGGGGGTTGTTGATTTTCAATCTCGATAGGTTTATCGTTTCCACCATAAAAAAACGCAACAATTTCTTTGATGAATTACTACAGGCCTCGCCACGAATCGCGTTGGCAATTATTATCGCCATCGTAATCTCAAAACCTTTGGAAATGAAGATTTTCGAAAAGGAAATCAATCAGGTTTTACTCACCGAGAAAAACGAAATGACCCTCGCCAACAAAGACCAGTTGGCATTGCAATACACGCCTTCGGTAAAAGCCTTGGAAACCGAAATTGAAGGTTTAAAAAGTGAGATAACCACAAAAGAAGCCGAAGTAAACGCCTTATACGAAACCTACATAGCCGAAGCTGAAGGAACAAAAGGCACAGAGAAAATAGGCAAAGGGCCAGTGTATAAAGAAAAACGAGAAAAACACGACGCCGAGCTCGCTTCATTAATAGAATTAAAGAAAACAAACGCAGAAAAAATCATTGCTGCCGAAGCACAAATAGCAACCCTCGCCACTGAATACAATACAAAAGTGGCAGACACCCAACCTGTAATTGACGGCTTTGATGGTTTGATGGCGCGCGTAAATGCTTTGGATAAACTTCCGTGGTTGCCATCGCTATTTATCTTTTTATTGTTTTTGGCGATTGAAACCTCCCCTATACTAGCAAAGCTTTTGTCTCCCAAAGGCGCGTACGATTTAAAATTGGAAGAACAGGAAAGCGCACTAAAATCATGGGTAACCCAACAAAAAGCACAAAGGGATGTACTTGTAACCACAGACCGCGACATCAATAACAGAGTATATGCAGACATAGCCGAAGAACAGGAGCTTTACGATTACAAACGAAAAAAAGCCCGTGAATTGATGCAAATGCAAGCCGACGCCTTTTATAAGAAACAGAAAAGCATTTTATAATTATTATTTTTAGCCAGGGTTGAGGGACGAAATTTTAACGTGAAGTTTAATTTCGTCCTTCTCTTTTTCAGTATTATTGTTAGTCAATTACCCACTGAAAGTCATGATTAAAACCACCCTCGAAGAAGTTTCAAAAATTGCTCGCGAGCACTACAACATTTCTGCCGAAGTCTCAAAACTAGATGGCTATGTTGACCAGAACTTTTTACTGAAAACTCCTTTAGCTGAAAAATTTCTTCTGAAAATTTCTTCAGAAGTAGATATAAATCAACTAGATTTTCAAATTCAAATTCTGAAACATCTTTCAACTAAAGAACTTCCTGTTTTACTTTCCGAAGTTGTTCCAAATAACAAACAGAAACCGCTTACATTACTTCCAAACAATAAAACCGCAAGAGTACTAACCTGGCTTCCTGGCCGTCTTTGGGCAACGGTAAACCCAAAAACCGAAAACTTGAGAAACAGTTTAGGCGAAGCTGCCGGAAGTTTAGCCAAAGCCCTTCAAGATTTTGAACATTCCGAAGCACACAGAATGCTAGATTGGGATTTGGCAAATTCGGCTTGGACTACTAAACACGCCAATCGCTTTTCAGGAAAGCAAAAAGAGATTGTACGCTACTTTCAAAACCGGTTTGAAGAAATTCAGTCAACATACAAAGCGCTCCCCAAAAGCATCGTCCACAATGACTTGAACGATTATAACATTTTAGTTTCCGAAGATTTACGCAATCCGAAAGTTTCAGGCTTAATAGATTTTGGCGACTCGGTTTTCACTCAAATCATCAATGATCTCGCTATTGTTTTGGCATACGCAATTATGGATCTGCCCGATCCACTTTCAGCAGCTTTGGAAGTTATATATGGTTATAACAAACACTACAAACTTTCAGAAAAGGAATTGGAATGCCTGTATACATTGGTTGGAATGCGTCTCGTTACAACCGTAACAAACGCTTCCCTCAAAAAAGAGGAATTTCCCAACGATGATTATTATGTAATCAGCGAAAAACCAGCTTGGGATTTGCTGAAGAAATGGTTTCAAGTAAACGAAGATTTCGCCTACTATTCTTTTCGAAATGCCTGCGGAATGGAAACCCATCCAAAAGCTAAAGACTTTGAAAATTGGGCTTCAAAAACTACTTTTCAGCTTTCAGAATTATTCCCGACGGTTGAAAAAGATGAAATCCACTTGCTCAATTTAAGCCCTGCAAGTACTTGGATTGGCAGCAAATATGATTTCAACAATCTCGATTTGTTCCAGTTTAAAATCGAACAACTTCAAAAAGAAAATCCATCAAAAGTAATCGCTGGCGGATACTGCGAGCCGCGCCCACTTTATACGGCTTCTTCCTATGACAAAGAAGGAAACAACGGTCCAGAAAGCCGAACCATTCATTTAGGAATAGATTTTTGGCTACCCGCAGAAACACCAGTCCACGCCATGTTTGACGGAATAGTTGTAACCGCCGTAAACGATGAAGGCTATAAAGAATACGGTGGTTTAATCATTTTAAAACACACGTTTGAAAACGTAGAATTCTTCACACTTTACGGACATCTTTCCTTAAAAAGCCTCTCCACTATTTCCGAAGGAACCCAATTAAAAAAGGGAGATTGCATCGGTTATTTGGGTAATGAGAAGGAAAACGGTGTTTGGGCGCCACACCTTCATTTTCAGATTATGCTCTCGATACTAGATTATAAAATAGACTTTCCGGGCGTAACTTATTTTAACCAATTGCCTATTTGGAGTGGCATTTGCCCTGATCCAAACCTACTTTTTAAAATTGAAAATTTAAAAACGCAGCACGTTCAATCCTCTGAAAAACTAATCAATTTCAGAAAAGAACACCTCGGAAAAGGCTTAAGCCTTTCCTATGATAAACCCTTGCACATCGTCCGCGGGGATGGTGTTTATTTAATTGACGCCGAAGGCAGAAAATATTTGGATACCGTAAACAATGTAAACCACGTGGGGCATCAGCACCCAAAAGTGGTTGCTGCAGGACAAAAACAAATGGCGGTTTTGAATACGAATACCCGCTATCTACACGAAGAAATTATCACTTACGCGAAAGCTTTATTGAAAAAATTACCACCACATTTATCGGTAATCCACTTTGTTAATTCTGGTAGCGAGGCTAACGAACTCGCATTGCGAATGGCAAAAATCGTTACTGGAAACAAAGATTTTTTAGCAATCGAAGTTGGCTATCACGGAAATACAAATGCAGTAATAGATGTAAGCTCATATAAATTTGAAGGTGAAGGCGGTTTTCCAAAACCTGAACACACACACATTCTTCCTCTTCCCGATTCGTTCCGAGGAAAATATTCTGGAGAAAACTGCGGAATTGATTACGCCAATCACGCAAAAGAAATCATTCAAAATTTAAAATCCGAAGGCAAGCAAATAGCAGGCTTTATTGGTGAAAGTATGATTAGTTGCGGCGGACAAATTGTTCCCCCGAAAAACTATTTCAAACAAGTTTACAAACATGTTCGCGAAGCTGGTGGTATTTGCATAGCTGATGAAGTACAAACAGGTTTTGGTCGAATGGGTAAAACTTTTTGGGCGTTCGAACTTTACGATGTTCAGCCAGATATTGTAACCATGGGCAAACCTGCTGGCAATGGCCATCCGCTTGCTATAGTTGCTTGCACAAAAGAAGTTGCCGAGAAATTCAATACAGGAATGGAGTATTTTAATACTTTTGGCGGAAACCCTGTTTCATGCGCTATTGGTCGATCGGTTTTGGAGGTTGTTGAAGAAGAAAATCTGCAACAAAATGCATTGGAAGTAGGCGGGTTTTTGATTGCTGAATTGAAAGGCCTTCAAAAGCAATTTTCTATAATTGGTGATGTGCGTGGGGAAGGATTGTTTTTAGGTTTTGAATTAAACGATTCTGAAAAAATCCCGTTGCCGGAACACGCTTCTTATTTAGCAAACAGAATGAAACAACTAGGAATTTTAATGAGCATTGACGGCCCAGACCATAACGTTTTAAAAATAAAACCGCCGATGGTTTTCAGCAAAGAGAACGCCAAAGAACTTATTTTGAGACTAAAAACTGTTTTTGCGGAGGATTTTATGTTTTTAAGGTAGCTTATACTCTACCTCTGTGTGGGAATATATACCCAAGATCAATTAAAATTCTAAGAATCATTTTTTTTAATCAAATATGCATAAGCTTCCATCCCTTTAGTATGCTCAAAGATTACATTCAGCACACCTATTATTGGCAAGGCAATAATAGCGCCCACCATACCCCACAGCATTGAAAAAAGAATAATGCCAAACACCGTTATAAAGGGGTTCAAGTTTGTTTCATCACCTATAATCCACGGAGTAAGAATATAATTTTCAACCAATTGCGCCGCGGAAATCACACCAATCACTATAAGCGCCGGGGTTGTGCCTGAATATAAATAAGACAAGATTACTGCGATACCGCCACCGATAACATTTCCAACATATGGAATTATGGAAAAAAGCGCTGCAAACACCGCCAAAAAAAGTGCGTAGGGAACAGAGCCAAGGGTGAAGCCTAGATAATATATACCGAACAAAAAAATCATAATCTTACCTTTTCCAAAAAGATAGCTACTAATTATTTTTGACGAATCACTTAAAAGAGAATTCATTGCAGAGGGATTGGAAGTAATTTTTTTAAAGAAATTGACAAACATTTTCTTTTGTATCAATAAAAGAATGATATACACAAAAATTATAAGTGATTGCGATAGTAAATTTATTATTGAAGATAAAAAGATACCCGCCACACTTTGTGCCTTTTCAATCAAACGTTTGTTATTGTCAATATAATCCTTATAGTCCCAATTTAAATTCTGATTAGCCCACTCAGACAAATCGTTCAACTTTTCGGCCGCTTTTTCTTTTATAGTAGGCCAATCGCCCGCCATTGTATTTATCTGTGAGCTTATGAGCCACGTTAATAGCAAAAAAAATACAATCATTAAAATAATAGATAATGTGATGGCCAACCAGTTTGGCAACCCCCATTGCTTAAATTTTTTGGTGGGTTTATCCAAAAGAACAGCGATAATTGCTGCAACAAATAAGGGCATTAAAAGGCTAGACCCAATGTATAGAATTGCCAAAATAATTCCAATAATTAGGAAAGCTTTTATTAAATAACTGCCAGAAATATTTATTTTGGAATCGCTCAAAGGATGATTTTTTGATTAAAATTTTAACTTTTTGACTCTGTCTTTCAGTAAATTTAGTAGAAAATTTTCTATTCTTTAATCGGTACTTTCATTTATGTGAATTGACTTTGCAAATTTTAAAACTATATTTACTTCTAATCTTTTAGCTTTTGCTCCTTTATTAGATTTATTCACAAAGACAGATTCAATATTGTAAAATATGAAAAAACTACTCATCCTTTTCTGTTTAATTGCAACTTTAAACAGTGTTGCCCAAACCGAAGCTTCAGAAAAAGAAGCAATTCTTTCTGTGCTCAAAACACAACAAGACTCTTGGAATAATGGTAATTTGGAAAGTTTTATGCAAGGGTATTGGAAAAGCGATTCCTTAAAATTTTACGGTAGTAAAGGGATTACATCTGGTTGGCAAAAAACATTGGACAACTACAAAAAAGGTTATCCATCCAAAGAATATACTGGAACGCTCAATTTTACAATTGAAGCAGTTACCAAAATTGAAGACAATTCGTATTACGTAATGGGTCAATTTCATTTGGTAAGAGATGCTGGAAATGCAAACGGAGTCTTCCTGATTATCTTCCGAAAAATTGAGGGAGAATGGAAGATTATTGCAGATTTGAGCTGTTAGTTTTAGCTTTTCTTAAAAATCATCAGGGTTCTGAATTATTGCATTAGCCCTTGTAATATGCGATTCTAAGATTTCAGGCTTCATTTTTTCCAATAAACTCATCATCATTTTCATTCTTTGGTTATTTTTAAAATGCGCGCGTTTTTCACTTAAAAAATTCCAATAAAGTGAATTGAACGGACAGGCATTTTCTCCTGTTTTGTCATTTACATCATACTCACAGGCTTTACAATAATTGCTCATTTTATTAATGTAACTTCCACTTGAAATGTAAGGTTTTGTTGCAACTATACCACCGTCGGCATATTGACTCATCCCTCTGGTGTTTGGCATTTCTACCCATTCTATTGCGTCAATGTAAATTCCCAAATACCAGGCATCAACTTCATCGGGATGTATTTGGGTAAGTAACGCAAAATTTCCTGTAATCATCAATCGCTGAATGTGATGTGCGTAAGCATTTTCAAGACTTTGATTGATGGCGTGGTGCAGGCAATTCATTTTTGTTTTTCCGGTCCAATAAAAATCGGGCAACTTGTTATAATTATCAAGCTTATTTAGATTTTGATACGCTGGCATTTTCATCCAATAAATACCACGCATATATTCCCGCCAACCTAAAATCTGACGAACAAATCCTTCCACTTGCGAAATGTCTATATCTGATTTTCTATCGTAATAAGTTTCTATCACTTTATTCACTACCTCTTGGGGTGAAAGCATTTTTGTATTCAACGAAAACGATAATCTTGAGTGGAAAAGAAAAGCCTGTTGTGTATGAAGCGCATCTTGATAATCGCCAAAATGCACCAAAAGATGGTCACAAAAATAGTTGAGCACTTTTAGGCTGTCCGCTCGCGAAGTTGGCCAATTAAAAGATGTAGCATCAATAGTACCAATGGTTTTTATCTTTTGTTTTTCTATCTGTTTTAATATTTTGGAGACATCGTTTCCAAAGCCTTTTTCGTGTGGAATTTCAGGTTTGCCATTCCACTTCTTCCTATTGTTTTTATCAAAGTTCCATTTTCCGCCTTCGGGATTGGTACTATTTTCCATCAAAAGCTCGTGCTTCTTCCTCATATCCCGATAAAAGTACTCCATCGTCATCTCCTTTTTCCCTTTGTAGAAATCGGCCATTTCGGTGCGCGTTGTGTAGAAATGCTCTGTATCGAAAACTTCGCTTTTAATATTTAGATCTTCACAAAAAATTCGCAATTGTTCATCTAGTCGATATTCGTCCGGAAGTTGATATTCGAACTTTTCAATTTTGTGTTTATCAATAAGCGCTTTAAGATTTTCAACTAAATCCTGTTTATTGGCTTCGGAATCTATTTCATAATAAATTACTTGATGTCCGTTGTCTTTAAGATGCCCATAAAAGTTTCGCATAGCAGCAAAAAAGCCAACTACTTTTTGAATATGATGGGTTACATAATCGGTTTCCTGTCTCATTTCTGCTATAAAATAGAGCGTGTTCTTTTCCGATTTTGAATACCAAGAATGCTTGTAGTTCAATTGATCGCCGAGAATGAGACGTAATTTTTTCATATACCTTTTAATTGTGAGAAGCTTTTATTGAAGCCATGTATCTTGATATTTTCCATCTTCATCATAGCGTTCGGCCTGTTTTTTTATATTGAATTTCCTATCGCGCGGATCATTGCCCACGCCACTATTATACATCCAATTGCCCCAATTGCTATGCACATCATAATCTATGAGCATACTTTCAAAATACGCAGCACCCATGCGCCAATCCTGTAAAAGCTCCTTGGCCCAGTAACTGTTTACATTTTGTCTTCCACGGTTGCTCATAAAGCCAGTTGCTGCAATTTCTCTCATATTTGCGTTTACAAATCGCTCTTCAGTCTTACCGTTAATCCATTTTTTGAAAATTTCTGAATCATTGTTCCAATTCAAATCTTTTTCTAAAATCCCCTTTAACTGAAAAATTTTAGAGCCGTGTTTTAGTGAAACATATTTAAAATAATCGCGCCATAAAAGTTCAAAAACGAGCCAATAGGTACTTTCGTTTGCTGTAATTTCTGTTTCAAATTTTTTAACTTCTGCATAAATATAGCGAGGCGAAAGACTACCGTTAGCGAGCCATGCAGAAAACTTGGAGCTATAATCCTCGCCCAACATTCCATTTCTGGTTTCCTTGTAGTTTTTCAGGTTTTCTGTTTCCCAAAAATAATTTTTCAATCTTGCTTCCGCGGCATCTTCACCTCCATTAAATGGAAATGCGGTCCGTTCGTCCAATTCAAATTCCTCTAAACCCAAATCGGTTAACCTTGGAATTTTGGTTTGGTTCTCCACAAGATTACTTTTTTGCTGAATTTCAGGTGTTGCACCACACTTTCTTACCTCGGCATTTGCTTCAACCTTCTTCCTAAAATTGGTAAAAATTTTTGGAATATTTGAAAAATCATTATATGGGATATCATCGGGATGAAATAGAAACTGGTCGTAGTATTCAATAAATGTACAGTTGGGAAGTTTTTGATGAAGATTTTTAAAAACTTGGCTTTCTTCGCTAGTCCATTCCCGTTGGCAATAAACAGATGATATTTGATATTTTTTAATAAGGTTTGGAAATATAACTTCCGGTTTTTCGTAAAATACCAACAAGCTTATGTTGCGTTTTTCAAGATTTTGCCGTAAGTTTTCAATGGTTTCAATTAAGAATTTTGCTCGGTATTTTTCAGTTTTTTTGAAGCCATATTTGGTTGTTGCAAATTGTCTTGGATCAAAACAATAGGCTGCTATTACCATCTCATTTTCTTCTGAAGCCTTCATCAGCGAATGATTGTCGCGCACGCGAAGATCTTTTGTAAACCAAACTAAAGCGGCAGTGTTTTCTTGTTTTTTTGACATTTTTTACTACAATATAGCACGTTTTCCCAATCCCGCTCCCATTTTTTTCTCCAAGTGAATGAACGACCGCAAGTGATACAGATTTTTTTAGGAAGATCTGCTTTTGTTCTCATTGACTAATTTCCTTTTATCCGTTTCAAAAGATCTGAAAACAATTTTTTAGCATCGTGAGTGTTTTTAGGCTCTTCGGTAACTTTTAGTTCGTTTCCTTCTTTTTCCAGCCGAAAACTAAAGGCGTATTTCTCCGCACGCTGATCTACGCTCATCATCCCGAAACGAAGATCGTTTAAATAGATTCCATCCTCTCTTTCAGAAACCGTGTACCAACCCTTGGTGATTTTTATTAGCCGTTTTACTTTGTCTTCTTCTGCCAAAGCGCCAAGTGCTTCATGATTTTTTGGATGCGAAAAAAACTGTATTGGCTTCGTATCAAAAAAAGAGTAATCACCTATCAAAAATGCATTTTCAGTTTCCACATTTGCGGTCCACAAAATGATATTTAGGGGGCTTGGTTTTGTTTCCAAAGCCTTATATGCAATGTTTTGCTTCTCTAGCGCAGTTTCAAATTTATTATATGTAACCCCTTTCAGAATTAAGGTAAGTAACATATAGGCGCTGCTAACAATCAAACCGAGGTTATTGAACCTTCGTCTTTTGATGCTTCCTCTTTTTTGAAGCATTGCCAAAATCAAAAATATCATAAACGGCAAAGTGTACAGCGGATCGATTACGAAAATATTCTTGTACGCCAACCTGAGGTCAAATGGCCAAAAAAGCTGGGTGCCCCAAGTAGTATGGGCATCTAGCAGAGGATGCGTTACAAAACACAGAAACCAAAACCAAAACCACTCTTTGAAATTCGCACGTTTATCCCACAGGGATAGCAACCACCCAAAAAGGAGCCCGAATGTAATAGCAAAAACAATAGAATGCGTAAACCCGCGATGGATTTCTAAGGCTGAAACAGTATCGGTAAAATAGTTCGCAAGTACATCTAAATCTGGAATGGTTCCGGCAATGGCACCCAAAGCCATCGCTTTGTTACCGATTTTTTTGCCCAAGACAGCTTCGCCAATGGCGGCGCCCAAAACAATCTGAGTTACTGAATCCATTCGGAACGACTTTTTAAATGCGAAGCCGTGAAAATACGCACTTCTTTAGTATAAAAAAAGGATGCTTTTTTAAAACATCCTTTTCTGAAAAATATAATTTTCGAAGTTTTATTTCGACAATTCTGCTACTAAAGTGTATGCACTATCACCGTGAACTCCTGTAAAATATTTACCCCATTTTTTTCCTCGCTCTTTTCCAGAATCGCCAGACCAAGCTTGACCAATCAATTCACCATTTCTTTTAAACATCTTTTCCATATCACACATAGAATCTACAAAAAATGCTTCCACAAATTCTGTTTTGTCACTTCCCCAAGCGTGAACATTTGGATAATAGCCTTTTATGTACTCGTTCTTAGAAATAACCTTTGCGAAATTTTCAGCACGCATTTCGTCAAATTCTTTTTTAGAACCATCTTCAGGATATGTGAAATGAGTTCTTCGAACATACATTACTAAATCTTTGTCATTCCCCTGAGGCATTAATTTGGTGCCATCAATAGGCGCATAGATTTCATCGGAATGTTCGATAGAAAAATTATCGTTAAGCTTTTTAAAAAATGCTTCTCTTGCATTTTCATCTGGCCAGGCTTGCTTTATAAGCTCTTCATTTCTATCTGCTGCTTTTTCCATAGCTTCCCATGATGGATAGGTTCGAACATAAATCACTTCAGAATTATCCGGTGAAAAAAGGTGTGTGTAATACGAAGCTGATAAAACGTATTGATTTTTGCTTGTCACTTTTTGCAGAAATTCTTTTTCCAAAGCTTTCCATGCATCCATACTGAAATCTTCTTTATCCATATTCCAGTGCATAGTTGTAACAGAGATGTACTCTGGCCGGTTTGCTTCATTTTGTGCGAATACACTAAAATTAAACAGCAACATTATTGATGCTATTGCAATAAACTTAAGGTTGGTGGTTGTTTTCATAATCCCATAAAATTAAATTAGTATAAATATTAAAATTGGTTACTATTTTAATGTTTGGGGCAAAACAAAAAAGAGGAATAAATTAATTGAGAGAAATGAGGAATTATAAATATAATTAAAAAAAATTATAATTATCTGTTTTTCTGATAATTATGTTTATTAATCTACAATCTGCATCTTTTTTAATAGAAAAGATGCATTCATATTTTGGCAAATGCCGGGCTTAAAGGTATAGTCGAAAAAGAGTTCGTCATTTTCAATACGCGCATCGAAGAAATAATTTTTTACTTCCGGTAATTCTTCCGCTGCGGCACACAGACTTAAATCGTGCGTGGCAATGATTCCAGTGGAATTGCTGGCTACCAGTTTTTCAACAAATTTTCTGGAGCCAATGGCCTTATCGGTGCTATTTGTGCCTTTCAGTATTTCGTCGAGAATGATGAAATAACGGTCTGTTTTTATTTCATCAACAATGAACTTCAATCGTTTCAATTCACTGAAGAAATAGGACTCATCATCTGTTAAACTATCCGTGGTACGCATACTTGTGATAAGTTTTATCGGATTGTAATCGGCTTTTTCTGCACATAGCGGCAAGCCCATATTACCCATAACAATTTGCAGAGAAACTGTTCTAAGAAACGTACTTTTACCAGCCATATTCGCCCCTGTAACAATAAAAAATTCTTCGGAGTTTATTTGAAAATCATTCCGCACCATTGTTGATTCCTTTAATAACGGATGCCCAGCTCCTTTTACTTTTAAGACTGGAACATCATTATTGATTTTCGGAAAAACATAATTGGGGTGATTAAAATTGAAATTACCCAAACTGTTATAGGCATCAAAAAAAGTGATGCTTTCAAACCAAACAGGAACGCTTTGTTTATGGGCTTCAATCCACTTTTCTATATTGTAACATTGGTTCAAGTTTCGAAGCGTAAAACCATTTATAATTGCGCCAAAAATCATAATATCGCCTTGTCCCAAAACATCTAAATATCTGGCAAATTGTTTTAAGACCGTTGAAGTTTTTGCTTCAGATTGAATTATAGTATTTCTTTTTTCTGAAAGTATTTCAGTTAAAAAATTTTCATTTTCAATCTCTAAAATCAGTTTATAATATTGCTCAAAAGTGCTTTGCATTTTTGAAGTATGGGACGAAAGATTATTTACTTTTTTCTGGAAAATACTGGAAATAATAAATCCTAGAAAAAACCATCCTGCTATTACATAGCCTGAAAGTAAATCGAAATAATTCAAAACAAATAGTGCTACCGAAATTATTGTAAATAAAATTGAAACCGGCTTTATCCATTTTGGAACAAAAGTTTTGTAATCCTTAAGCCAATCGGTAACTTCTGCAGCAGAAACTTCGGTTTTTACCAACGAAGCGATTGCAGAAAACTGTTGGCGCCAGTTGGGCATTTCAGACAACTCCTTTATTGCCAGTTGCTTTTTGGGGATGGAATCAATTTCATTTGCAGTGAAAAGTTTTGCTAAAAAATCGGCCCCGCTTTCTAAAGCAGTTCTGTTCAGATACTGAAAAATAGAACCTCGTCCAAAAAGGTCGATATCCTGACTGTAAAAATGAAGCGAATCTTTATATTTTTCGCCAGAAGGTAAATGATGAAAAGCGCGATCGAGCACTGCCAATTCAGTTTCGTTTTGATCGATCAACGCTCTTTTAAGATCACGATCATATTGCAGATTACTGTGTTTTGAAACTAAAAAAATGAATGCCGCAATTGTAATAACTATAATTGCAATAATAATTTTAGTATTTCCGAAGAAAAGATAAACCCCAAAGCAAGCAAGCAAAAAAACCAAAAGTCTGATGGTGCTGGAAACGGCAAGCTTTCGTTTTATTTTTTGCAATGCCTCAGCATGAATTTCAATCTGTAATTTATAAAAACTGGAAGGTTGGTTCATCTATTTTTCTCAATTTTAAAGTGAAGCGAGTTCCACTTGTAATTTTTTTGTTAAACTTTTTACTACCAAGTCATAGGAATGATCAATCAATTCCAGAAGTAATTCATTGGATATATTTCTTTCAAGCTCAATAGTGTTCCAGTGTACTTTGCTCATATGGTAACCTGGCCTGATTAATCCGTCATATTCCTCTCGGAGCTCAATGGCCCGCTCTGGATCACATTTTAGATTAGCTTGTGCAGGATTATATTCCAAACCAGTGAGTGCAAACATTTTACCCATCACCTTAAAAACGAGTGTTTTTTCGTCAAAAGGAAAAGATTCGGTTACCCCTTTTTTTGAAATACAATATTCCCTGAATTGTTCAATATTCATTATGTTTCAGTTTATTTTATATCCTAAAGCAGGTTTTCCATTAAAATAGATAAGCAATGTTTTTGCTCCAATAGTCAACGGAACATTAAATTTAATTCGTTTTGCTTCCCGTTCAATATTTTCAACTGAAATTATATCGGAACCATAAGAATAAGCAATTTTTTCTGGATTTATATTTTCAATAGAAAACAAAATTTCATCAAAATATTCATCTTCAAAAAGCAATCCTTTGGAAGGGAACTCAATATCCTTTGGCAACAGGTTTTTTTCAATAATCAATGGTTGTTCCGAAAACTGTTCCCTATTGGGCATTTCATCCAAAAAAGCATCTTCGGGCATATCTGGATAATGCGTTTTTATAAAAAGTTCTGGGGGTGTTTTATAGTAAAAATAGCTGGGGTCCTTAATAAATTTACCATTGTATTTTCCAGCGCCCCATGTGGGGTCAAACAGATAAAATTTTCCGTCAATATTGGCCACATTCCACATATGAACACGTTTAAAAGGCCTTCCAATATCTTGAAAATTAGATTTTATATCGCCGCGGACCAGGTAATTTTTTATTCCTTGCAACTCACACAATTTTTCAAAAAGCATAGCATATCCTTCACATACTGCAACCCCTTTTTGCAAGGTACGCTGAATGATTTTAGCTCGAAGCTTCTCATCCTTGTCGTTTCGTTCGCGATAGTTTGTAAACGTGTAATCAAATTGTTTGTATTCATCCGGATCGTACGCAATATTTTGAATAATCCAAGTGTAGATTGCCCTTACTTTATCTTCTTCGGAAGCAAAATCGCGAGTAATAAATTTTGAAAGTTTTTCTGGGTTTTCAAAAGTGTTTGGGTATAGGGAAAGGATAGCGTTTACTCGTTCATAATCCTGTGAAGAGATTTTTGGGCTTAGGAATAAAAAAAACATAAAAACAAAAACAACTTTCGCTCTGCCAATATGCAAGTGCGGATTTTTAACCCATTCTAAAAATCTACATCTGGGGAAAATCATTTTTTTGAATCAATTTCTTTTAGGTTTTCTTGAACTTGTAAAGCAGTGTAATCAAGTTTCCAATTTATGGTTTCCACGAGTGTTTCCATCATCTGGATGGTTTGCAAGGCCTGTTTTGAAGCTTCGTTAAAAAGGCCACTTTCGGGAATTTTATCAACGATATGTTTTTTAGCCTCTTGGGTAATTTCGGTCAAATCTTTCGCGGTGAATGGGTTTGCCCAGCCTTCACGTTTGTCGTAATATTTAAAATCGGTTTCGATAGTAAGCAGCTCGGGCTGTGGAAAATTAGTTAAAATAATGGTCTTGTTTTTGTTGTCTGCGGTCATTTTTACTTTTGTGAGGTCGAAACCAATGTGTGCTTTGGCTTCAATTAAAACCAAGGCTTTCTTTTTTCCCAATAACAAATTCAACCACTTATCCTTTACGTTCTCGTAATGGAAAATTTCAGAAAAATCGCCCTCCACAGTAATGAATTTACAAACACTGCGGATTTTTTCCATTAAAATAACAGATTGCGTGTTAACTTTTTCCCGTTTTCCAGAACCTCCAAAACGCGCGAAAATAAAATACGCCAAAATGGCGCCAACAGCCAAACCAATAAATAGATAATCCATAATACTACTTTCCAATACTTCCCAAATGTGTATTCTTAAAACTGTCCGAATATTTTAAGCCGTAACCAAAAAATCTGTCGAAGGAAGCGTGTGAGAACAAAATTACACCTATTAAAATTAACAATGGATTATTGAGATAATATCCTAACAAACCAATAGCAATTGCAAGTGCTTTATGATGAAAAACATTATAGGTAAAGGCGCCTATTTTTGTGTTTATCAAATATCCAATCATTCCGATATCTGGGGTGAGAAGCAATGCAGGAAACCACCACCAAGCATAATCAAGTTGCGAAAAGAGGAAAACCCCCAAAATGAATTGTGCCAATTCCTCAATTTTTAGCGTTGTTTTCATTTTATAAAATTTTATAGAGAACAGGTTTACTCGGCGAAGCATCGTTATGGAATGATGCAATTTGCAAATTCAGTAAATAATTTCCATCCCCAATTGAATCGTCAACATAAATTAATTCAGTAATTGTGCAATCTTCTCGTGGGTTTTCGGGATAGTTCCAAAATGCTTTGTGCGCTAAGAGTTTCCCTTCGTCTTTTTCCTTATCAACTGAAGGAAGATCTATCAGCAGATGTTTTACACCGATTTCCCTTAAAAACAAAGCTGTTTTTTCGTGAAGAAAAGGCCAATTGGTATCTGACCAATGCTTTGATTTTTTATCTGAATTGTTTGGAAGAGTCCTAATCACAATAGCTTCAGGAATTTTTCCATTTAATGCTTTTGTAATGCTTTCTTCGAAAATGACTTCTTCATCACCAATTTTTTCAGGTTTTACTGAAATCACTTCCGCTAAAAAGAAAAAGGTCTTTAAGGCGTCATTTACGGAATGAAACTCCTTCGAAATATGACCAAAACATTCCGTATGCGTGCCGTGTGCATGCGGATTGAAAAACACATTGTTGAAATTGACCGAAGCGCCTTCAGAAACTTTTCCAGTCCAGTCTCCCATTTTCACAGGTTGGATTGTGGGTACGTTTTGATACCACGCCAACGGATTATCTTCCGAAGCTCGCAATGGAATTGAAATATCCAGCGGTTGGGAAAGATCAACATCAATCGTTTTGTTATGAATTTTTATAATGGTCTTCATCAATCTAAATTTACTAAGAATAAATCTGCCGCGATGCCATCACTTAAAAATTTTCCCTTTTTCGAAATCTTTAAGGTTTGATCTTCGAGTATTAAAAGTTCTTTTTTTAAAGAAATTACTGCCTGTTTTAAAAGATATTCAGAATATTCTTTTCCGAATTCCTTTTCAACTTTTTCTAAAGAGATCCCTTTTTTAGTGCGCAATCCCGTCATTATATATTCGTTGTACCTGTCTTCTTTTGAAAGGATTTCCGTTTCAGAGGGAAGTATTCCTTCGGTAATACTTTTAATATATTTTGTGTTGTTTGCCACATTCCAACTTCGCGATTTTCCATTGTAGCTGTGTGCAGATGGCCCGATACCCAAATAGGGCTTATCTTCCCAATAGGCGGTATTGTTTCTGGAATGGAACCCTAGTTTTCCAAAATTTGAAAATTCATAGTTTTCCAAACCTGCCTTTTCAGTTTCTAATAGCAAAATTTCGTAATGTTGTTTCGCAACTTCTTCATCCACAGGCGCTACAATTCCTTTTTCGATGAATTTCTTTAATGCAGTCTTCGGCTCCACAGTTAAAGCATAACAAGAGAGGTGCGGCACGTTGAGATTTAAAGCGATTTCAAGATTCTCTTTCCAGCGTTCATTGCTCATTCCAGGAATTCCGTAAATCAAATCGATGCTGATATTATCGAATTGCTTCTTAGCTTCTTCAATACATTCCAAAGCTTCGGAAGCGTTGTGGGCACGGTTCATGAGTTTTAAATCTTCTTCAAAAAAGGATTGGATCCCGATACTTAAACGGTTTATTGGACTTTTAGATAGTTGGATTATTAAATTGTTTGATAAATCATCGGGATTGGCTTCGAGCGTGATTTCAGGGCTTTCCGAAATTTTAAAATTTGTATAAATGGTTTCAAAAATTTGTTGTAATTCTTCAAAAGAAAGTAAGCTGGGTGTTCCGCCGCCTAAATAAATGGTTTCCACTTTTCCAAGCAATTCATTTTTCCGAAGCACCAATTCTTTGCAAAGCGCATCTACCAATTCGCCTTTTTTCCTCAAAGAAGTTGAAAAGTGGAAATCGCAATAATGGCAAGCTTGTTTGCAAAACGGAATGTGGATATATATTCCTATTCCGCTATTTTCATTTCCAAAATTTTTTGAATTCTTCTCCATAATTTAGGGAATGTCCGCTTTAAAAAGTCCAAAACTTCATGACTCCTCAAAATTAGTTATTATTTTTACCAGAATTGGAGTTCTTCCCTTAAAAAGCCGAACCGTAAATCATTCAAAAACATAAGATCATGCATCGCTATTTATCCTTAATTTTTCTGTTCTGTTCTTTTCTTACCTTCGGACAGACCGATACCCAAAAAATACGGGTAGGCTATGCGGGCTCTGAACCATTTGTTATCCAAAACGAAAAGCAAGAAGGAATTGTTTTTGACATTTGGCAGGAAATAGCTTTTGACCTCGGTTTGAAATATACATTACAGGAATTTCCCTCTGTGGAAGATGGAATTGCTGCGGCTAAAGACCATAGGATAGACATTTTAATTGGCCCAACTACCATAAACGCAGAGCGAGCGGCAGAAATTTCATTCTCACAGCCTTACTACGATACCGAAATGGCCATCTTGGCACCCATAAAGGAACTTACGTTTTGGGAAAAAATAAATCCCATTTTTTCAGCTACCTTTCTCTATGCAGTTGTGGGACTGTTTTTAATACTGACCATAGTTGGCCTATTGTTCTGGCTAGTGGAGGGGCGAAAATTTAAAGACGAATATGGCAAAGAAATCCACCAAGGTATCGGGTCGGGCATTTGGCTTGCCATTGTAACTATGACTACAGTGGGTTATGGCGATTTTGCGCCACGAACCACAGCCGGAAGATTTGTGATGGGCTCGTGGATGATAATTTCATTGATCCTAGCGACTTCTTTTGTAGCTGGAATTGCCACGACTTTTGCAAAAACCACTCGGGAGGATAAAACCATAACTAACATGCAGCAATTGGAAGGTAAAAAAGTGGCCGTTCCAGATTATAGAAAAATTATGGATCGAGTGCGTAATGTGGATGGCACTCCAATAGCTGTAAAAACCGTTTCTGAAGGATATAAAATGCTTTTAGATAAAAAAGTGGATGCCTTGATTTATGATGAAATACCGCTGGAATATATCTTTAGTGATACCGAAAAGGAAGATTATTTGTTGAGCAAGAAAAAAATCGAACCACAATACTACGGTTTTGTTTTCCCTATCGGGAGTGATTTGAAACGGATGGTAGATTTAGAAATAATCCATTTACAGGACAACAAAGAAATCTCACATATTGTAGATGATTGGGTAAATAGAAATTGAAATCTATTTAACCCTATCTTCATTTTGCTTTACAAAAGCTGCCCAACCAGTGTAGCTTTTTCCAGTTTCAATTTTTCCGGAATTATAAAAATGGCAAACAGCAGCTGCAAGCCCATCGGTACTGTCCAGGTTTTTGGGTAGTTCCTTTAAGCTTAAAAGACTTTGAAGCATTTTGGCAACTTGTTCCTTGCTGGCATTTCCGTTGCCTGTGATGGCCATTTTAATTTTTTTAGGAGAGTATTCGGTTATAGGTATTTCTCGTGAAAGTCCAGCGGCCATTGCCACACCTTGTGCCCTACCGAGCTTGAGCATCGATTGTACGTTTTTTCCAAAGAAAGGAGCTTCAATAGCAATTTCGTCTGGGCTGTGGGAGTCTATAAGTTCTATAGTGCGTTCAAAAATGAGTTTCAATTTTAGATAATGATCGTCATATTTTTTTAGCTGGAGCTCATTCAATTGCAAAAATTGCATCTGCTTGCCCACCACTTTTATAAGTCCGAAACCCATAATCGTGGTTCCTGGGTCAATTCCTAAAATGATTTTTTCCGTTTTCAAAGTTTTGTCAACATTTTGGTGGCAGCTTGTCATTTCATCATTTATTGAAATAAAGCTCACAAAAACTAATTGTTTATTTTAGCACTGTGATTACCGTATCCCACAAAGCTAAACAATATCTGCTTGCCACTGCGAAAGTTTTGGTACTCACGATAACATTTGGATATATTTTTTATAAACTGAAAAATAATTCCTCTTTGGATTTGGGAGAATTTAAAGCAGCCGTTTTTTCTAAAGGAATTGCAGCTAGCTCCTCCCTTTTGTTTTTTTTAATTTTAGCTACGGCAAATTGGTTTTTTGAAATTCTGAAGTGGCAAACTTTGGTTTCTGCTTTTGAAAAAACACCTTTTAAAACCGCGCTGAAGCAAAGTTTAGCATCACTTACGGTTTCATTGGCAACGCCAAACCGGATTGGAGAATACGGTGCAAAAGCGCTTTTTTTTGAAAAGAAAATGCGAAAAAAAATACTGCTACTCAACTTTTTTTCAAGTATTTCACAAATGTTCGTTACCAGTTTTTTTGGTCTTTTTGGATTGCTTTATCTATTTCAAAATTTCAATATACCGTATTCTGTTACTACGCTCTGCTACTTTGGAATCGGAGTTATTTTGTTTTTAGCAGTTACATATTACTTTAAAGAAAAAGAACTTTTGATGAAAGGCTTTTCCATGGCGAAAATGATGCGGTTTTTTCGTAGTATTCCTTTACAAGTAAAGTTCAAAACCATGCTATTTTCAACATTTCGCTATTTAATTTTCAGTGGTATGTTTTATGGCATGTTGCTTTTTTTTGGAGCAAAAATTTCATTTACTGTGGCTATTCCATTGATTTTTGCAATGTATCTTTTGGTTTCGGTCCTCCCCACGCTTTTTATTTTTGATGTTGTGATCCGAGGTGGTGTAGCGGTTTGGTTGTTTTCCTTTGTTGGAATTCCAGAGTTGACGGTTTTGTCAACCGTGCTTACCATGTGGCTTTTAAATTTTGTACTGCCAGCCCTTTTCGGTAGCTTTTTCGTGCTCACCTATCAACCAATTACCCGATGATTTGGGTGGTTTTAATACTCTTTTCCGCTTACTTTTTTTGTATGCTGGCAGTCGTTTACGGTTTTAAAAAAGTTCGGTTTTTTTCTTTTGAAGCAATTCCAAATACTATTTCTTTTACTGTTGTAATTCCTTTTAGAAATGAAGCGGAAAACCTTCCAAATCTTTTGAGGACAATAGAAGGGTTAAATTACCCTTCAGAACTGTGCGAAATCATTTTTGTAAACGATACTTCCCAGGATTTTTCCGAAGCAATTATTGCCAAAGTTATAGCGAATAGTAAATTTTCCATAAAGGTCATTCAAAACAAACGCGTTTCAAATTCGCCTAAAAAAGACGCTATTTCCGAAGCAATCAAACACGCAAATTTTGAATGGATTGTAACGACCGATGCTGATTGTGAGCTCCCAAAAAACTGGTTAAATACTCTTGATGCATTTATTCAAAAAAACAATCCCGTGATGGTTTCTGCGCCTGTAATTTATAAATCCAATGGAAGTTATATTGAAAATTTCCAGCAATTGGATGGTTTTAGCCTACAGACTGTTACCATTGGCGGTTTTGGCTTAAGTAAACCAATGCTAAGCAATGGTGCAAATTTGGCATATAGCAAAGCGGCTTTCTTACAAGTAAACGGATTTTCGGGCAATGACCATATAGCAAGTGGTGATGATATTTTTCTATTGGAAAAGATGAAAAAAGTATTTCCAAAACAAGTTCAATTTCTAAAATCGAAAGAAGCCATTGTTTCCACAAAGCCACAAAAAAATTGGAAAGATGTTATAAGCCAACGCATACGTTGGGCGTCAAAGACTTCAAAACAAAAAAGCTTGCTACTAATACTTTTGGGAGTCTTGGTTTTTTTAGTGAATATTTCACTTTTAGCAACTCCCTTTTTAATCTTATTCTCTTTCAAATATGCTGGCTTATATGTGTTACTTATCTACTTTAAATTGATTACGGATTATATTGTAGTCAGTCAAGCAGCAAATTTTTTAAATAAAGAAATTAACTTTTGGAAGTTTCAGTGGTTACCCTTTGTATATGCCCAACTGTTCTTGATTGTATTATATGGTAGTATTCGTGGCAATTACGTTTGGAAAGGGCGAGGCTTCCAAAAACAGTAATAAATTGATTTAATTTTTTACCTTAGCCATACCTTAAAAACACGCCCTTATGAAATCGCTCCTTTCAATTTTTGTTTTGTTTCTGTTACTTGCTGCGGGAACTTTGCAGGCGCAGCAACAATATACTGTTGATGGCCAAACCTATAATTTGAATACCGAAGTAGAGGGAACCTTAACGTTGCTTTGGACTACCGTTAATGGTGAATACCGTTATTTTTCAAAGAAAGCTAACGATATTGAAGAGCTTAAAAACACAAAACAAGACGGCGATTACCAAGAAGAATACAAAGAAACACTGAAACAACAAACGAGTGATGTAGCCATTTCAACCGAAAAAGTGAAACTGACATTACCCAGTCTGCACGATTTTTTTTCACAGTACAACAAAAGAAAAGATCCCAATTACGGCGAAGAAAAAAAGACGATTGATTTGCAGTTTCGGCTAGGGGGATTTGCGGGTATTAGCAACAGCATTTTTACCGAAAACATAACCAATGCACTGCAACCAGTAGCTGGAATAGATATAGAGCTGATTGACGCTGTAAAATTGAAAAGACATGCCTTGGTATTCCGTTTTAAACAAACTTTTGAGAGCAGTGATTATAAATATTCTGCTTCTCAGTTTTCTTTCAATTACCGTTTTAAATTTGTGAAAACGCCCAAATTTGATGCATTTTTAAATTGCAAATTCGCCGCACTTACATTTTCGAAGAAAGAGATTACTTATAGGATAGAAAGTGACCCTCCAACATATATTACCGAAAGTATTTCGGGTAGTGATTTTAGTGCTCCAGTAACCTTTGGGATTGGTGCAGACTACAAGGTTGGCAATGGATATGTTACCTTTAACTACAATGACATTGTGGGCTTGAGTGTGGAAAGCAATAATGAATTTCCCATTGATTTTACGCTGGGTTATAAATTCAGCCTGTAATCAATTTGTTTGAATAATAACGGGCAAGGTGAATTGAGTTTTTACAGGAATACCGCGTTTATAAGCTGGTGCCACGGGCTTCAGTGAATCTATGCTTTGCAGAAGCCAGGTTTCCATATTTGGAAATTCTTTTTGTAATACCGTATCCATTTTTATTTCGAGAATGGAGAGCTTACCACTGCTGCTAACTTCAAAATTCACTTTTACGGTATCGTAAACCTCGTGTGTTGCAACCATATCTTCGTGGCTTATGGATTTGTAGAGATGCGAGCTGATGGTGTTTATAAAGCAATCTTTCTGCTCAGGTTTTTCCAAAGTGTTTTCGCAATTCGAAAAAGATGGGTAACGGTCCACATCTTTCCAGTCTATCGTTTGCATTTCTTCATTATAAATTTTTTCTGAAGAAACTTTTTCGGTCTCAAAAAACTGGCAGGAAGTTGCCAGTAACAAAAGAGAAACAAAATGGAAACGCTTTATCATTTCAGAATATATTCTACTTTGAAAAGTACAAATTTACTGAAACATACGTGATTAAATTGAAAGTCTAAGTGGAATGTCAATCAAGAGTGTTCCATCTGTCCTTTAAAAAACAAATATTACAGACAGATAAAAGTTAATGTCTTGAAAAATGAAGTTCTCTTTTTAAATCGCTTATACGTTGTTTTGTCAAATCTTGCATATGTCCATTTTCAGAATATTTGCTTAAATAATTTTCATAATAATGTAACACTACTTTTTTATCTGCAAAATAATTATCTGCCGCAACAGCAAGCTTGTAAAGCGCCATTTCATTATTTGAATTATTGGTTAATGCATTTTTTAAAGCTTCCATTTCACTTTTATAATTCCCTTGTCTTTTATAGATTTTCGCCAATTCCATATAACTTTCTGACAACGGAAGTTCTTGAAGTGCGATAGCTATATCCATATGTCGTTCAGCATTTTTATAATCTTTTAAACTTCTGTACACTTCGGCTACCGCAAGATGCCATTTGGGGTTTTTGTCATCAAAATCTTTAAGCAATATTTGATATTGATTTAACGCTTTTTCAAATTGATTGGTATAGGAATAACAAGAAGCTAAATTTTCATGTATTTGAATGTTGCTCTCTCCAAAACCGATAAGTTTGTTATAGGTAGCAATAGCATCGTGGCAATCTTTGGCGTAAAACTGTTTCAGAGCAAGTAAAATTTGAAACCGGACACTGGTACTATCTACAGACAATCCTTTATTTATATATGGTTCCGCTTCCTTAAATTTTCGGTTTTCAATATAATTACGCGCAATTTTGTAGACCGAATTAATATGGTTAGTGTCTAAAAGATATGTTCTTTTATATATTTCAACTGCTGTAGAATCATTTTGAGCTTCTTTTATTAGAGCTCTTTGATAGATAAAATCGGGATTGTTTGGAAACTGCAAAGTCAATTTTTCAAAAATACTATCGGCCTTTTGGTATATTGAAGATTGTGCCAACAATTTTGCAAAATTGAATGCTATTTGAATATTTCCATTTCCTTCAGAATTTGCTTTTTCATAATAATGAAGAGCTTGCGGAACATTCCCCAATCCTTCATAGACTTTTGCTCTCTTAAAAAGGCTGTCCGCTTTTTGAGAAATATTTAAAGCCGAAACGGTTTGAGCTTCGGCTTTAAAAAATAGGAAAATTAAAATGGATATTACGTATGGTTTCATTTCACATCAAAAACAATAGGCAAAGAATAAAGCACGCCTACTTTTTGACCCTTTTGTTCACCGGGCTGCATTTGTGGGAGTTTTTGGACAACACGTATTGCTTCGGCTTCAAGTTCTGGCTTTGGAGCGCGGGCCTTTACATCTATAATATTTCCTGACTTGTCTATTTTAAATTGAACGGCGATACGCTGTCTGCCAGAAAGGTTCAATACTTCTCCAAGTTTAATATTGAAATTAGCATTGACAAAATTGGCTATATTTTGAGACATACACAGTTTCATAGCTTCGTTATCGCCTGAACAGCCAGGATAGGTTGGCACTTTTTCAATGACTGAAAAAGGAATATCCACATCACTTTGTTCTTTGGCTTCATCCAAATATTCTTGCACTGATGTGTAAACCTTATCGCCAGGTTGTGCTTCGTTGGTTAGCAGTTTTAATGCTTTTTCTTCCTCGGGGGTCATTGTTCCTTTTTTCATGATGGCTTCGGCCAGCTCGTTAATTTTAGTCATTACTTCGGAATCGGGCTTTTGGACAGTTTGGACATCCTCTACTTTGGGGTCGTTGCTGCAAGCAGTATAAATTAACATTCCGAAAATAGCGGGTATTATTAGCAAATACTTTAGCTGTGCAATTTTTTGAGATTTTGATTTTTGTAACATACTGATTCGTTTTTTGATTAATGATTGATTGAAAAATGTATTGATGAATGATATTTTTTCTGTTTGGAACACTTCTGAAAGCAGGTTTTGATAGTATTGCTTTTTATCCTTTTCTGCGGCAATCTTAGCATCTGCAATGTACTCATGAAGTGTAGTCATTCTATTTTGGAAAAGATAGACCATTGGGTTGAACCAAAAGAAGATACGGAGCATTTCAAAAAATAGTAGATCTAGAGAATGTGTTTGCTGAATGTGAATTTTTTCGTGGGCAATAATGCTCGCTTTATTTTCTTCGGAAATGTCTTCTCCCAAAAAAATAGTGTTGAAAAAGGAAAATGCTGTATTTGTTTTAGGAAGGATTATTAGTTTACAACCTTTAGAACTTTGTTTTATCCCTGTGAATTTAAGTTTTGCAATTTTATATAATTTTCTACAGAAAAGAAATGTGCTAATCACACTTCCTATTAACCAAATATTCAAAAAACTTGGAAACCAGAACGAGAATCCGCTTCCACTTGCGTCTGAAGTATTACCGCCAATCATTACTGCTGGTAATTCTATTATATAATCCTGGGGGATGTTCTGTTGGATATAGCCAATACTAATAAAAGGCAATACACAGCCCAAAATTGGGGTTAGTAGCAAAAAAATTCTGTTTAATCCAAAAAATGTTTCCTTTTTCAGAAAGAGGTCATATACTGCCAAAAACAGAACTTGAAAAACGAGTATTTGTATAATGGAATGTATCATTTTTCAATTTTTTCAGCATTAATCTGGTTCATAATACTTTCCATTTCCTGGATGCTGATGTCGTTTTTCTTCATAAAAAAGGACACCATACTTTTGAAAGAACCCTGAAAATAGGCATCCATCAATTTGTTCAAGGATTGATTGCTATACTCAGTCTTTTTTACTTTTGGGAAATAGACGTGGCCCCTACCTTCTTTTCTATAATTGACAAAATCTTTGCTTTCAAGAATCCTTACAATGGTAGAAACTGTATTATATGCAGGTTTTGGATCTGGCAATTTTTCTAGAATGGCAGCAACATTTGCCTCTTCCAAATCCCAAAGGATTTGCATGATATCTTCTTCTGCTTTAGTTAGTTGTTTCATGAATTAGTATTGAGTAATGAGTAATGAGTAATGAGTATTGAGTAATGAGTTTTCAAATATAACTAAAAAAATAGTTAAACTAATTTTATAGTTATATTTATTTTAAAAAAACCTCACTGTCTTTTACCACAGTAAGGTTTTAAGCTCTTAATCGCACCAAATTATATCCAAATAGTTTTATCTTCAATAGTGCTCTTGCGGGTTCCTTCAGGTAATTCAAGATCATATTTTCCCATATAGAAAAGTCCGAGACACCGCTCCCCTTCTTCCAAGTTAATGAATTTATCCATATATTTCATAACACCTGGAGAGGCCCAATAAGCGCCAATACTCATTTCGTGCGCTGTTAACCACATGTTTTGAACTGCCATAGCTGTTGCAGCAATTTCTTCCCATTCCGGTAGGCTTTCATTAGGGTCACGTTGCATGCAAATAGCAATTACACAACCCGCTTTTACGGGATTGTCCATAAACTTATTGTATGTGAATTCTGAGAAATTATTTGTAGTCTGTTTATAGGTTTCGGCTATAAATTTTCCGAGAGCAACTTGAGATATTCCATGAAAAACTTTAAAACGCCAAGGTTCTGTCCGTTTATGTGTTGGAGCCCAATTTGCAGCTTCTAAAATGGTTAAAATTTCTTCCTTAGTAATTGGTTGGTTGTTATACTGTGGAGGGAAAACCGAGCGGCGGTTCTTTATAGTTTCAGGAATCATTTTTTTTTAATTTGAGCCGTGAAGATAGTAAAAGCCCCTATGAAAAAAAATATTTTTAAATCAATCTGAAACATTAAAACTCTTTTGTTTTGACAATTAAATGCGTCGTGTTTTTGTTTTAAATTTAGAAAACACTAATTAAATCTGCGCGTTTTAAAACCTCATCTTCAAGTTTTAAACGAAAATATTCCCTGTCCTCTGGAGGATCAATTTTAAGAAGTTCTTGTGCACTGTCCCATACATTCCCACGCCAGTTTTTAATAAGTCTTGAAATCAGGAATTCATCCATTCTGCCAAATAACAAATCGATCCATTCAAGACTCGGGTTTAATGGTTCCAATATTTCATCTTGAACCCTATCAATGGTTTTTGCGATTACATGATTAACATGGCAGTGATCTTCATATCGTTCTCTTTTTTGGATTTCCGAAAGTGTTTGCCATTCAGGTTTTAGCATATCGTATAATGCGAAGACCAA
Organism: uncultured Aequorivita sp.; assembly: GCA_937125455.1. Taxonomy (GTDB): domain Bacteria; phylum Bacteroidota; class Bacteroidia; order Flavobacteriales; family Flavobacteriaceae; genus Aequorivita. The sequence continues at coordinate 200,100 of CAKZLK010000017.1, read as the reverse complement.
ATCGTAGTTGATATGCGCATTCACCCCTAATATTAAAAGCTGCAAATCACTCAATTCATTATTAAGAGTAGCTTTATGTGCATATTCCCATACTTTTGGAGTAAGGTCGCCACAATCATAGCAGGTCAAGCTTTTAAAATAATAATCTGCAAAGTGATTCAGCAGTTTTTTAACCCAAACTTCATCGTGAAATTCCCTCTTATCAATAGCGGAGATCATGTTGGTACTCATCATAGAGTAGCAGCTTAAAAACACATAGCGGGAATCTTTAGAAGATTTCCATTTTTCTACATATTCACTCATTTTAATTAAAACCGGATCTGTAGTTGCCATTTTAATTTAGTTTAAAAAAAATACTTTCGAAAGTTAAACAAATTATTTTATGGTTTTACTGCAACTGAAATTCAATAGGTAGCATCTTCCAAAACCCACAACTCGCTTATTTTTTAATGCTGAAAACACCAAATTGAATCAAGCATGCGGTAGTTAACAATTGGCACAATGCATGGTGACTGCTGCGCTTTTCGATTTTTTTTGTGGAAATTGAAATTAATGCTATTTATCTTGAAAGGTGCAAGGGTGTAGTTGGTGGAAATGGAGGGGTGTACGTCCCTGATATAGGTTGACCACTTAAAGCGTGGAAAACTATGAAAGCAAATGTACGAAGTATTCGCAAGACGCGTAAATACTCACTACTCACAACAAAGTACAATTGACTAAATGAGAGTCAAAGGTTGATTAATGAATTAACTATATTATTTTAAGGGTTAAAATATTGATTCAGGAATTGAAATTTCTCGTTATATTTACAATTACATAACGGTTGAAATGATTTCTATAGCTGATGCATTTGCTTACATTAAAAACCACACGGTTCCGACTTCTGAAGTTGTAGCGGTTCCATTGAGTGATGCCATGGATTTGGTGGTGGCTGAGGATATCATTTCGCCTATAGCTATGCCTCCTTTTCGCCAATCTGCCATGGACGGCTATGCGGTGAATCTTCACAATGCTGACGAATACACCCTGATAGGTGAAGTAAAAGCTGGAGATCCGCAAGAGCCTGTGCTTCAAAAAGGGGAAGCGGTGCGCATTTTTACAGGCGCTCGCGTTCCCAGTACCGCAAATGCAGTAGTTATTCAAGAAAAAGTTAGTGCTTCTTCAGCTAAAATATCCGTATTGACTACGGTTGCTCCAAACGACAATATTCGTCCGTTGGGAGAGCAAGTTGCAGCAGGTGCGATAGCCCTAAAAAAAGGAACGCGTATAAATGCTGCGGGAATAGGATTTATGGCTTCGTTAGGGATAACTACTATAAAAGTTTTTAAAAATCCCACTATTTGTTTGCTAGCTACCGGAAATGAATTGATGGAGGCCGGGCAACCGCTAAAACCCGGAAAGATTTACGAAAGCAACAATCTAATGGTGCTCAGTCAGCTGCGCAAGTTAGGTTATACAGATGTTAGCAGTCTGAAGATTACAGATGACTATGATAAAACCGTAACAACCCTAAAAGAAATGATTGCGACAAGAGATATCGTCCTTATTTCTGGGGGTATTTCTGTGGGGGATTATGACTTTGTGGGCAAAGCACTTAACGAATTAGGTGTTGAAGAGGTATTTTATAAGGTAAATCAAAAGCCAGGGAAACCACTGTATTTTGGAAAGCAGGGAGACACTTTAATTTTTGCTTTACCCGGAAATCCAGCCGCCTTGCTAAGTTGTTTTTATTTGTATGTTCTTTTGGCATTGAAGATTCGATCTGGAGACACCACCTTTAGCTTGGCAAGAACAAAAGCAATCTCAACATCAAACTTTAATAGCAAAGGAGGAAGGCCCCAATTTCTGAAAGCCTTTTATAATGAGGGCAAGGTAAGCATACTCGAAGGTCAGAACTCTTCCATGTTGCACACTTTTGCAGTATCAAATGCCTTGGTTTTTGTGCCAGAGACTGTTATTGCTATTGCGATAAATGATGAATTGGAGGTAATATTACTTCCTTAAAACAATGCCATGGAATACAAGATAAAAAGTCGGATATGGATTGAAGTGGACGGGGAAATTCTGTTAGGCGAAGGCAGGGTTCAGTTGCTTAAGGCCATAGCAGAAACAGGTTCCTTAACAAAAGCGGCGGCATCTTTAAGCATGTCCTATAAGAAAGCTTGGTCATTGGTAGATGCTGTAAATACACGTGCCAAAAAACCTGTGGTAAACACATCCATTGGAGGTACAAAAGGCGGTGGAACAGAGCTGACCGAATACGGGAGAACTTTGATTAAAATATTTGACAACCTCAACGAAAATTGTTGGACATTTTTGGACGAACAGCTGGCCAATTCTGAATTATGATAACAGATATACCAAATATATGGCTCTTACTTTCGATGTTACCCATCGTTGCATTTTTATATGCGAGTGTTGGTCATGGAGGCGCTAGTGGTTATTTAGCCTTAATGGCATTATTTTCCTTGGCGCCCGAAATCATGAAACCCACGGCCCTATTACTTAATTTGTTTGTTTCAGGTATCGCATTCTATCACTACTACAAAGCAGGGTATTTTAATAAAAAACTGTTCTTGCCTTTTACCATTACCTCCATTCCTTTTGCCTTTTTAGGGGGGTTGCTAGAAATAGAAACGGGGCTGTACAAACATATTTTAGGGGTTTTCCTGCTATTTGCAGTTTTGAAGATGCTCTTTGGTTTTAGCAAGGATCCAAGTAAAAAAAGAACGGTAAAAATTATCCCTGCATTGATTTTTGGGGCATTCATAGGATTTCTTTCTGGGCTTATTGGAATTGGAGGCGGCATCATCCTAACCCCACTCATCTTATTGTTGCATTGGGGGAATATGAAAGAAGCGGCAGCGGTATCGGCTTTGTTTATTTGGGTAAATTCTGCTTCAGGTTTAGCTGGGCAATTGATACAAGGAGCGGAACTTTCTTCAATATCATTTATCATGGTTATCATGGTAGTTGTGGGAGGCTTTTTAGGGAGTTACTTCGGAAGTAAAAAATTTAACTTCCACATTTTACGATATCTATTAGCCTTTGTTTTGACAATTGCAAGTTTTAAATTAATTTTTAACTAAATGAAAGACTCTGTAAACATAAACGGCATTGTACTAGCAGGTGGCAAAAGTAGCCGAATGGGTTCTCCCAAAGGGTTGTTGGATCTAAACGGACGTCCTTTTATATCGCATATTACAGCAGCTATGCAGCCGTTGGTGCACGAATTATTTATTGTGAGTGATGATGATACCTATGACCATTTTGAAGGAATTAGGGTACCCGATATATATACGAATGCAGGCCCCGTGGGGGGAATATATGCTGGGCTTATGCGTTCTACATCATTTTACAACCTTATACTCAGTTGTGATGTTCCCCTTATAAACAGCACGGTTTTGAAAATTTTAATCAACAACGTGGAGGAAGGGTATGATGTCATTCAACTAGAGAGCGAAGGGCAAACATTGCCTTTGGTAGCAATATACACACAGGACTGTGTGGCTCATTTTAAAAATTTATTAGCTGCCGGAGAAAGACGATTGAGAACTGCCGTAAGAGGGCTTCGTGTAAAGACTATTCCTTTGGACACATCATTGACGTCCTTTGTGCAGAACATCAACACCCAAACAGAATATAACTCAATTAAAAATGAACTTGAATATTAAATATTTCGGCGTCTTAGCAGAGATTACGCAGTGTAGTGAGGAAACTTTATCTTTTTCCGAAGGGACGGTGGGAGAACTGTTAGCAGTGCTACAAGCGAAATATCCAGCACTAGGCACGAAAGATTTCCAAGTGGCCCATAAACAAGAAATAGTAACAAAGGACACCAAAATAACAAACCCTGAAATAGCATTACTCCCCCCCTTTTCAGGCGGATAAATAGATGAGTAGATATAGCAGACATATTCAATTAACCGAAATAGGTGAAGCAGGGCAACGAAAAATTTCGCAAGCCAAGGTATTGGTGGTGGGTGCCGGTGGGTTGAGCTGTCCTGCTCTTCAGTATCTAACGGCGGCAGGTATTGGCACTTTGGGAATCATTGATTTTGATGTGGTTGAAGAGTCAAATTTACAGCGGCAAGTGCTTTTTGGAACTTCCACCATAGGTATGAATAAGGCATTGGCTGCAAAACAAAGGTTGGAAGATTTAAATCCTACCATTAGCATCCACGCCTATCCTGAAAAACTCACTGTAAAGAATGCGATAGCACTGTTTACCGACTACGATATTATTGTTGACGGATCTGATACGATAGCAACTCGCTATTTAATAAATGATGCCGCCATTGTTTGTGATAAACCTATTGTGTACGGTGCGATTTATAAATTTGAAGGGCACCTAGCTGTGTTTAATTACAACCATGGGCCTACCTACCGAAGTTTATTCCCTGAACCCCCGAGAAATGGTTCAGTAGCAAACTGTTCAGAAGTTGGTGTTTTAGGCGTTTTACCAGGAATTATAGGCGCTATGCAGGCCAACGAAGTTCTGAAAATCGTTTTGGGTTTTAGGGGGGTATTGTCTGGCAAGCTTTTGTGTTATCATTCCCAAACAGGCCAAACCAATGTTATATCCGTTCCGAAATCCAAAAGTAGTATAGAAGAAGATTTATTAAAATCGGGGATACTTAGTGATACTTATGAAGCAACTTGCGACGTTTTAATACCAAATATTTCGGCTGAAGAAGCATTACAAACGGAAAACACCTTGTTTGTAGATGTTCGAGGGTTTGGAGAAATTCCTGAAGTAATGCTTCCGAATAGCATGCATATTCCGTTACATGAATTGGAGCAGCGTTTAGATGAATTTCGTTTCGAGAAGAACTATATGATTTTTTGCGCTACTGGCGCTCGGAGTACAATAGCTATAGCGCGATTACAAAAACACTTTAACCACCATTTTTACAACGTAATTGGAGGTGCAACAGCACTTCTAGCACAAATAAAACAACCGCATGAGTGAGAAAAAAATTAAGAATGTGTTTATAGAAGGGCCTATTTCCTCGCAATTCATAGGTGATTCTATTGCCAAGCACCAATCCAAAACAGCAATAGGAGCCCATGCTATTTTTGCTGGACAGGTTCGCGCTGATGAGATTGAGGGAAAGACCGTTTCAGCCATTGAATATACTGCCTACGAAGAAATGGCAAATACTAAATTTCACGAAATACGGGAAGCTACCTTTGCTGAATTTGAATTAAGCTGTATGCATATTTATCACAGTTTAGGAACCGTAGCTACGGGAGAAATATGTTTGTTTGTATTTGTTTCAGCACCAAGGCGGAAGGTTGTTTTTAAGGCTTTGGAATTTGTTGTAGAAGAAATAAAAGCCAATGTTCCCGTATTCGGAAAAGAAATTTTTACAGATGAGTCCCATCAATGGAAAGTAAATTCATAACGCCATGGTAGATATAACACTTAAATCAAATACGTTTAGAACGGCAACGGCACAGGCTATAGTAAAAGTAAGTTTGCCCGAAACGATTACTGCCATTCAGGAAGATACTGTTCCGAAAGGAAATGTTTTTGCTATGAGTAAAGCGGCAGGACTACTGGGTGTGAAAAAGACCGCAGAATTGTTACCCGATTGCCACCCGATGCCCATAGAATTTTGCGGTTTTGAATACGACATTGCGGGATTAGAAATTACCATTCGTTGTACTGTTTCTACTATTTACAAAACGGGTGTGGAAGTTGAAGCCATGCATGGGGCTAGTATTGTGGCTTTAAATATGTATGACATGCTCAAGCCCATTGACAAGGGCGTGGAAATTCACACTATCAAATTATTAGAAAAAAGGGGCGGGAAATCTGATTTTACCGATCGGTTCCCCAGAGGACTTTCGGCTGCTGTGATTGTTTGTTCTGATTCCATATTTGAAGGAACCAAGGAAGACCGTGCTGGCAAGGCAATAATTACCAAATTGGAAGCCTCCAATGTTACTGTGGTACACTATGACGTCATTCCCGATGAAAAGGAGATGATAAAAGAGAAGGCGATTCAATATGCCGATGAAGGAATACAATTAATCATTTATACTGGTGGAACAGGCTTATCGCAACGCGATGTTACCCCTGAGGCCCTGCATGAAATTATAGAGCGAAAAATACCTGGCATTGAAGAGACCATACGAAGATACGGCCAAGAACGGATGCCATATGCTATGCTCTCCCGAAGTGTAGCGGGAACTCTTAAAGATAGTTTGCTATTGGCGCTCCCGGGATCTACTAATGGTGCAAAAGAATCTATGGATGCAGTTTTTCCTTCCCTGCTCCATATTTTTAAAATATTTAAAGGAGCAAGACACGATAAATGAAAAAAGAGACTCCCATATTGACCGATACTTTTGGAAGAGCGCATACCTATTTGCGTATTTCCCTTATTGAACGCTGTAATTTGAGGTGCACCTATTGCATGCCAGAAGAGGGTGTCCCTCTTTCCCCAAGAAGTCATTTAATTACCTACGAGGAAATTTTTACTTTGGCGCAGCTATTTGTAAAACACGGCGTTACCAAAATCAGATTAACGGGAGGCGAACCTTTGATACGAAAGGACTTCCCTACTATCCTTCAAAAATTATCAACCCTCCCCGTAGCACTTTCCATAACAACCAATGCGGTGATTATAGACAAACACATCGATTCTCTAAAACAATATGGAGTTGAGAGCCTCAATGTAAGTTTGGATTCTTTAAATCGGGAAAAATTTAAACAAATTACGCTAAGGGACGATTTTGAAATCGTCTATAAAAATATTCACCTTTTGATACAGGAAGGATTTAAGGTAAAGCTAAATGTGGTTGTAATGAAAGGGGTAAATGACGATGAAATTATCGATTTTATTAGACTAACAGAACAACTACCTATCACGGTACGATTTATAGAGTTTATGCCTTTTGACGGAAATAAATGGAATAAAGACAAGCTGGTTTCGTATGCTGAAATTATGAATCGTGTTGAAGCCGTCTATTCCAAGGAACAAATTATTCGCCTTCAAGACGCTGCGAACGACACCTCTAAAAACTATGAAATATCTGGTTCTAAAGGCAGCTTTGCCGTTATAAGTAGTGTTACAAACCCCTTTTGCGATTCGTGCAATAGATTGCGCTTAACCGCAAATGGAAGGTTAAAGAGTTGTTTATTCTCCGCTGCTGAATCGGACCTCCTCACCGTTTTACGCGCTGGAAATCCCATTGAAGAAATCATCCAAAAAGCCGTACAAGCAAAGCTCGCAGTGCGCGGTGGTATGGACACTCAGGAAAAACTGGAAGAGCCCAAGTTGCACACTCAAAACAGAAGTATGATTACTATTGGCGGCTAACTACTTATCATGAACCAGTTGTGGTTTGTACTTGCCTTTACTCTTTCTAATACGAACGGCGACCACTTTATATTCTGGGCACATCGCTTCAGAATCGTGTACATCTCCTGTGAGGTTATTAATCATAATTTCAGGGAAATGGAAGGTTGTACTCAGAATACCTTTCTTTACCTCATCTGTGATTCGCGCCCTAACATCTACCTTTCCTCTAGGGGATTCAAGACATACATAATCGCCTTCAGAAATAAAGTTGGCTGAAGCATCCTCAGGATTGATCATCAAATAATCATCGGTCAACAATTTTTCATTGGCGGTTCTTCGCGTCATCGCACCGCAATTGTAGTGTTCCAATTCTCTATTTGTAGTTAAAATGAACGGGTAATCTTTGGCATGCGAAACCAATTCTTTTGTTTCTTCCCATGGATTGAATTTGAAAACACCTCTTCCGCGTTTGAATTCCGTTTTATGAAGAATTTGTGTGTCGGTTCCATCTTTTGCAACGGGCCATTGCAATCCATTTTTCCCCAAACGTTCCCAGGTGACGCCTTCAAAGAAAGGTACAATTTGGGAGATTTCTTCTAGCATACCTTCTGGGGTATAGGGAGGTTGTGGATAACCCATTTTGTTCATGATTTCCACGATAATTTGCCCGTCAGGTTTAGCTCCCGTGATGGGTTCAACTACCTGTCTCACGGCTTGAATACGTCGCTCGCCATTAGTAAACGTTCCGCTTTTTTCAAGGAAGGAAGCGCCTGGTAAAATCACATCAGCATATTTTGCAGTTTCGGTCATAAAGAGTTCTTGAACGATGACCAAATCTGTGTTTTCCAAAGCCCGTATCACTTTTTTGGTATTTGGATCGGTTTGTACGATATCTTCACCGATTACCCAAAGTGCCTTTAGTTTTCCCTGAAGGGCTGCATCGAACATTTCAGGAATTTTATAGCCAATCATTTTAGGGACATTGACACCATAAAACTCATTGTATTTTTTATTTACTGTGTCACTAGTAACATCTAAGTATCCTGCGCCTTGATGGGGTTGTACCCCCATATCGGCACTACCCTGCACATTATTTTGTCCTCTTAACGGATTGACACCAACTCCTCTTCTTCCAATATTTCCTGTGAGTAGCGCAAGGTCTGCAATCTGCATCACTGTAAAAGTTCCCTGAGAGTGTTCCGTAACACCCAAGCCGTGAAATGACATAGCGTTAGGAGCTGTTGCATACGCCATAGCTGCCTCTTTTATAACCAATCTATCCACACCGCAAACAGACTCTAAATGGTCCAAATCGATACTGAGGATTTCTTTTTTGAAATCTTCGTAGCCCTCTGTTCTAGCTTCTATGAATCCAACATCAACCAAGTCTTCAGAAATGATATAATACATCATCATATTAAGCACCGCCACATTAGTTCCCGGTCTTAAAGGAATGTGATGGGTTGCATAACGCGCAATTTCAGTACGTCTTGGATCAATCACAATGGATACATTACCCGATTTCATGGCGAACTGTTTTAGCTTAGCACCCGTTACTGGATGTGCATCCGTAGGGTTTGCCCCTATGACCATAATACAGTTTGTATCTTTAATATCGTCTATAGAATTGGTAGCAGCTCCAGTACCTAAGGTGCGTTGCATTCCCAAAGCCGTTGGGGAGTGGCATACACGTGCACAGCCATCAATATTGTTGGTTCCAATAACCGCTCTAATAAATTTCTGCATCAAATAATTCTCTTCGTTCGTACAGCGAGCCGAAGAGATTCCAGCGATGGAATCAGGTCCAAATTCTTCTTTATACCCATTCAATTTAGAGGCGATGTACTCGTAAACCTCATCCCAGCTTACTTTTTCAAAATTCCCATTTCGTTTTATCATGGGGGAATCCAAACGGTCCTGATGATTATAGAATTTAAATGCAAACCTCCCTTTAATACAGGTGTGGCCTTGATTTACTTCGGCATCATACGGGGCTTGAATACTAAGTATTTCACCGTTGCTGGTCGATACTTCCAGATTACAACCTACGCCACAATAGGTACAAATGGTTCTTGTGGTTTCCGCAGTTTTAAGCGCTTTTGATTGGAATATATCTGAAATAGCGGAGGTTGGGCAAGCTTGCGAACAAGCCCCACAGCTCACACAATCTGAATCCATAAATGAATCATCCAAGCCTTTGATTATATGTGAATCGAAACCTCTTCCAGCCATGCTCAAGATGAATTCCCCTTGTACCTCATCGCAAGCCCTAACACAGCGATAGCAGTTAATACATTTCGATAAATCGGAAGTCATATACGGATGACTTAAGTCTTTACTTTTGTACAGATGATTGGCACCTTCAGGATAACGAACCTCACGAATACCCACTTCAGCAGCTACGGTTTGTAATTCACAATTGCCATTTACTTCACACGTAAGGCAATCTAGGGGGTGATCTGTCAATACCAATTCAATGATATTCTTCCGCAGGGATTTAATGGCTTCCGAACTCGTATAAATATATTGTCCGGCCGCTACTGGTGTATGGCATGATGCCACCGTTCTCAATTTCCCAGATTTTTCCATGGCAACCTCAACGCTACATACTCTGCAAGACCCAAAAGGATCTAGGTTAGGCGCATCGCATAGCGTAGGCACTAATTTTTGCGATTTATAGCGTCTGATGAAAGCTAACATGGTTTCTCCTTCAACTATTTCAAAAGGGTCGTTATCTATATAGGCCGTATTCATAGGTAAAGTATTAGTTGAAATAAGGTTTTAATTCATCATCAAAATATTGCAACGCATTGCGCACTGGTAGTGGAATCCCTCCCCCGTGGGCGCAAAGGGAACCTTTTTCCAAGGTGGTTAAGAGGTCTGTAAACAGTTTGCGATCAATCTTATAATCAGACTCCAATGCTTTTTCCGTTAGTTCTTGTCCGCGTTTTGTTCCGAGCCTGCATGGAAAGCATTTCCCGCAACTTTCATAGGCCGCAAAATCAAAAAGGTGTTCAATAAATTTCATTATGGGAAATGACTTCGGAACACAAACCACTGAGGCATGTCCCAATAAGAATCCAGCGGTTGAAAATGATTCAAAATCTAGGGTCAATTCCACTATTTTGTCAGTCGGCACCAATCCACCTAAAGGCCCTCCAATTTGAAGCGCTTTTACTTCGGATTTAAATCCGCCACCCAATTCATAGACCACTTTTTTAAGTGGTGTTCCCATTTCCACTTCATATACCCCTGGGTTTTTAAAAAAACTATCCAAGCAAACTAGCTTGGTTCCGGAGGATCGTTCTGTACCTATATTCTTCCAAGCTTGGCCGCCCTTTTCGATTATAAAATGCAAGGCGGCAAGTGTTTCAACATTATTAACGGTAGTTGGCTTATTGAACAATCCCTTTTGAGCGGGAAAAGGAGGTCTAACGCGAACTTCTGGGCGTTGTCCTTCAATGGAATTGATAAGTGCTGTTTCTTCACCACAGATATAAGACCCCTGTGCTTGTATAATTTTAAAATCAAAATTGAAACCACTGCCTTCAATATTTTTACCAATCAAGCCTACATCACGAAGCGCATCAATGGCATCCTGAACAATCTTTACGGACTCCGGATATTCTGCGCGGATATAAACAATACCATAACTGGCATGGGCTACATATCCTGCGATGAGCATTCCAAATAAAACAGAATGCGGTCGTTCCTCCAACAAATAGCGATCGGAATAGGCACCTGGATCGCCTTCATCGGCATTGCAGATGATAAATTTGGTGTCATTCTTCTCATTTCGGCAAAACTCCAGTTTCATTCCCATCGGAAAACCTGCCCCTCCACGACCTCGCAGGTTGGACAGTTTTATTTCTTCTAAAATTGCTGACGAATCTTTTTTTAATGCTTCCTTAAAAGGTTTGTAGTATTGCGCAATGTCAGTAAATGGGGCAGTTAAGATAGCTGCTCCAGAAGCTTTTACCGTATAGAAATCAGAATTCAAAGGCTCTTTGGCTTCCAGAATTTTATCTAACTTTTCAATGGCATTTCCCGAGTAGTTTTTCCCTTTATAATGGAAGGCGCTATTTTCATGGCATCTGCCAAGGCAGGTCATATGACCTATCTGATCTTTTTGGAATTTCGTTTCTAGGTTTTCAATAACGCTTTCCTGTGTTGCTGCACAAACGCAAGCCGTTCCGTTGCACACATACACCTCCTTGCCTTTATTTTCGGGTTTAAGAAAATCGTAAAAGCTTGCCGTTCCATAGGCATTTGCTTTCCCGATCAGGAATTCATCGGCCAATTTAGCCAATGCCTCCTCACTAGGAGATCCAGTGGGTTTTGCCAGTTCTCCTAACTTGCTAAAAAGACTTTCTTCTACTGATTTTCTACCTAGTAGCTCACTTAAATTATCGGACATATCATTAACTGGCTTTACTATTTTGTTTATTTAATTTCGTGCGATGTGCATTGGAGTAACAGGTTGCCCTTTCCCCTCTGCAAAAAGCAAACAAGGTAATCCCTAATTCCTTAGCATAATCTACCGCAAGCGATGATGGTGCCGAAACGGCTGCTAAAAATGGAATTCTCGCCTTAAAACATTTAATCACTATCTCATAGGAAATCCTACCACTAACGGTAATGATTTTTGCTTCATGTAGTTTTTTTGAAGTGATTAATTTCCCTACTACTTTATCTACTGCATTATGTCTTCCTATATCTTCCATAGAACACAACAAGCTGCCGTCTATAGTAAAGGCAGCTGCCGCATGCGTTCCACCAGACAATTTAAAGTCTGACTGAAAGGTGTTCATTTTTTCAAATAGCTGGTGGATTAACTCCAAATCAATCTTTTGGGAGTCATCTATAGGGCTTCCAGCAAATGCGAGATCTCCCAACTCTGTTTTCCCGCAGATTCCGCAAGATGAGACCGATAAAAGGCTGCGACTATTGGAATAGCCATCTCCTAATTTATCCTTTGGAATAGTAACATTAACAATGGTTACCACCCCTTCGTCATTCTCTTTTTTCAGAACAATATCGGGAATAAAATTCACATCGTTTATGATTCCTTCAGAATGCAATAAGCCACGAACCAGATTTTCATCTTCGCCGGGTGTTCTCATGGAAACGGTGAAAGGAATATCATTAATATCTATCTGAAGCGCTTCTTCAACGGTTAGCCAATCCACAATTTTTTGTGAAACTTCCATTTCAAATTTACTGCCTTCATATTTCCTGGTTGCCATGATATTTTTTACATAAAAGGATGCGTTACCCAAATTTAAAGGAAAATAACGGATGCCAGTGTTAAAATACGGATGGAAGAATGGGTTTACTCAGTCTCAACTTAAAACAGCCCCGTAATATTTCCTTCATTATCGATATTAATATTTTCTGAAGCAGGATGTGCAGGAAGACCAGGCATACGCATCATATCGCCTGTAATTGGCACTACAAAGCCCGCTCCCGCAGCGATTTCAATCTCACGAATGGTAATGGTGAAGTCTCTTGGACGGCCTATTAGCGTTGGATCGTCTGACAGTGATTTTTGGGTTTTTGCAATACAAACGGGCAAATGATCTAGTCCTAAAGCTGTTATTGTCCTAAGGTTTTTGCGTGCTACTGCACTATAATCAACACTCTTAGCTCCGTATATTTTAGTGGCTATGGTTTCTATTTTTGAAGTCATATCCATATCCCAGCTATAAAGGGGTTTAAAGTTGGATTCTCCTGATCCTACAACCTCAACAACCTGCCTGGCTAAATCCAGTGCTCCTTTTCCACCTTTCTCCCAAACTTCAGCTAGGGCTACTCGAACATTATTCTTTTTTGCGAACGCTTCAATAGCGGCAATCTCCTCATCGCTATCAGTCACAAACCTATTGATGGCAATAATAGGGATGATATTGAATTGACGCACATTCTCCAAGTGCTTTTCAAGATTGGGGATTCCTTTTAGCAAGGCATCCACATTGGGTTCGGTTAACGATTTTAAATCGGCGCCTCCGTGATATTTAAGCGCTCTAATAGTAGTAGTAATCACAACTGCTTTTGGAGAAAGGCCCGCGCTTTGGCATTTTATATCTAGAAATTTTTCGGCACCCAAATCGGCTCCAAAACCAGCTTCGGTAACGGTGTAATCGCCTAAAGTCATTCCCATTCGGGTTGCAATCACAGAATTAGTTCCCTGTGCGATGTTCGCAAAGGGTCCGCCGTGAATAATAGCAGGGTTACCTTCTATGGTCTGTACCAAATTCGGTTTGATTGCATCCTTGAGTAGTGCCGCCATAGCGCCTTCCACTTTTAACTCACGCGCATACACTGGTTTACGATCCATAGTATAGCCTATAAAGATAGCACCCATGCGCTTTTTCAAGTCTTCCATGTCGTTTGCCAAGCACAAAATGGCCATAATCTCTGATGCGGCGGTGATATCGAAACCTGTCTCTCTAGGCACTCCCGAAGTAGTTCCTCCAAGCCCAATAACAATGTTGCGCAGGGAGCGATCGTTCATATCCATCACCCTTTTCCACGTTACCGTTCGGGCATCGATGCCAAGGGAATTGGTTCTACTTTGAATATTATTATCTATTACGGCGGAAAGCAAATTGTGTGCCTTTTCAATTGCGGAGAAATCACCTGTGAAATGCAGGTTAATATCTTCCATAGGCAATACCTGCGAATAGCCACCTCCTGTCGCTCCGCCTTTAATTCCAAAAACGGGCCCAAGTGAGGGCTCCCTAAGCACAACCACTGTTTTCTTTCCCAGTTGATTCAGTCCTTCGGAAAGTCCGATAGACATGGTAGTTTTTCCTTCCCCAGCTGGGGTTGGAGAAATAGCCGTGACCAAGATTAGATTGCTCGCTGCCGCTTTTTTTAAATCAATTTTAGCAAGGGGAAGTTTGGCTTTATACTTCCCATACATTTCAATATCGTCTGCCTTCAGGCCAAGTTTTTGAGCGATAGTGGTAATGTGTTTTAGTTCTATTTTTTTTGCAATTTCAAGATCGGACATAGTTGTTTTTGATTTTAAGAGGTATCCAAGTTAATAATAAACCAGCAGATTACAGAAAAATCTTGAAAAGAGATTGAATTACATTTAAAAAGGCGGGGTATGTTTTTAGATTTTAGTTGTTATAGAGGCTATTAAAAACAAAAAAAGCCTCTCCATTTAGGAAAAGCTTCTCATCGGTCTATTTCTAAACCACAAGCCACATTTATTGACGGGGTGGGGACACGAGCCTGTAACGCTTTTAATCGTCATCATCGTTAGTATGGGAATCCATTTGAATTAAATTATTGGCATCGCTTCTAATTTCAGCATGAACAATTTCACCTCCACTTGTACCCACAAATTTGGACATAACAATACTGCTTATAGACAGCACCACCACCACAATAAAGCCGTATTTAGCGAAAGCGTATTTTTTGTAGTGAATAATCATGGTCACTAGGGAAAGACCACCCAGGATCAACATCATTGTATAAAATATTTCTGCTTGTTCTTCGTGTGCATGGATAAGGGTTTCACTTACTCCCGGTAGATTCTCTACGATTTCCTCTGCTCCTTCCCCTGTAAAAAAAGCAACAATAGCCGCTAGGGCACTAAAGATGAAAATACCCAATGCCGTTGTCTTTACTTGGGAGCTTTTTGTGAAATAGCCTGTGAGGAGGACCAAAAACCCAATCAATACTCCCACAATGGGAAGATGGGTTACTACTAAATGAAAATGCGCGTCGTTCATGATTTTTATATTTAGATTATTAAATTTTGCCCCTGCATTGAATTGTAATACCTCAAAAGTATATGGCCTATCTAAGAGCCTTCTAAACGGTTTCTTAAAATTGGCTTAAGAATAGTATTTTGGAAAAGCTACAAATAACAAAAGCCCCAAACATCGTCCGGGGCCTTGCCAACCAATCAACACTATAAAAACAAAATTTTAAACTATAGTGAGTCTATTTTTATAAATAATTTGGAATCTGTCATTGATATTTCACATCTTGCTGGAGCAGTTGTGGCGTATGTATTTCCACAAGTGGGGCATAGGTAATACTGCGAAGGCAATGATTTTACATTTCCATCTTCCAAAGCTTTTAAGGCATTTATATAGAAATCTCTATGTTTTTGCTCCACCTTATAGGCATATGTCAAACTTATTTGTGCCATATAATTTCCTGCAGCATGGGCGTCCTTAATAAAATTAGGGTACATGGTATTAAACTCATAACTCTCGCCTTCAATGGCATCTTTTAAGTTTTCTTTGGTTGAATTTACAGTGAATTCTGGTGTAACGTCTGGGGTTTTTTCACCCATTCTATCCAACACAACCTTATGATTATTGGCGTGTATCAATTCTGCTTCAGATGCTGCTTTAAAAAGCATCGCAATTTCAGGATAGCCTTCTTCCACTGCTTTTTTACTATACGCAGCATACTTAGCATGTGCGGTAGTTTCACCCTTAAACGCATCCTTCATGTTCTGAATAGTTGCTTTTTGAGGGTCTTTATTTTCCGTTGTATCGCCCATGACCTCTTGCCCTATTTCTTCAGATGATTTCACTTCAATTTTATCAACATTGTCTTTACAAGATTGAAAAAGCATACTTGAGAATACAATTCCAAGTGCTAATACTACTACTGATTTTTTCATTTTATTTTTTTTTAAATTATATTAATTATTGCGTAAATGTATGTCCACCTAGTTGTGGGTTTTCTTTATTGTTTCTTAAGAATTGATTAAAAATTGATGTTATTCGGTGGATTGACCTCCAAAATCTGGCAGCGTTAATTCAATACCTGCTCCATGTTGAAAAACCAATTGCCCGCCTAAATAACCTGTTCTGGCAACCGAACCTACTAAAGCAGCAAATAGAAAAATGCCAACCCATTTAGCCCATGTTCTTTCATATTTGAAGTAGTATATTACCACACGAAATAATGCAGTAATAATAGCAAGCCAAAGTGTTATAACGGCAGCTTCTTCGTGAAGTTCCATGGGTTCTTGTAGTATGCCATCCGTCATCCCACTTCCTGCATAACTTCCGCTCACGTAAGCTACTATAGCGCCTAGGGCGCCTAGAAGTAAGAGATAGAATGCGGCATGCTTGAAAAATGTCTTTTTACTGATAAGCCCTATGATCTCTGAGAGAAAACCAACAAAGATTAAGGCTATCGGAAAGTGGATAACCATTGCGTGAATGTGTGGTGCTGTTAACATCTTTATGTGTTTTTGAATTACACACCAAATGTAGCAGCGCAAACTAAGGCTGGACTAAAGGAATTCTTAAGATTCGCTTAAAATTCAATCGTGAAAGTGGTTCCTGCACCAAATTCACTTTCTATGAGAATTTCGGCATGTATGGCATCGGCAGCCTTTTTGGCTATGGAAAGCCCCAAACCGTTTCCTGAAATGTTTTTATGATTTAGGGCATCCGACCTGAAAAAGTGGTTGAACAAGTTGTTCAAATCCTCTTTTTTGATGCCTATTCCTTCATCCTGAATCTTGCAAACAATTTTAGAATCGGTTTTAGTAATTGTAATGTGCACCGTCTTATTGTCCTTGGAATATTTTATGGCATTGCCGATAATATTGTCTAATATCAAGTTGGAATAATACTTTGGCACAACACTCACTAGAGCAGCACCCTTATTAAAATCTATTACAAGGTTTTTTTCTGATATACGTTTTTTATGTCTTGAAAGAATTTCGTCTATTACAGTGGGTAAGGGAACTAAGGATTGGTCAACTGTTTTTGCGGTGGTATCTAACCTCGCTAGGAGCAATAGTTGTTCCAAGGTGTCAGTTATTCGGTCTATTTCCGTAAGACTGAATTTGATTTTCTCTTCATATTCCGCCTGTTCTCTTGGTTTTCGAATCAATACCTCGAGCGTGCCTTTTAAGGTTGATAAAGGGGTGCGCAGTTCATGGGAAGCATCTGAGGTAAATTGCCGTTCGCGCTCTAGGGTATTTTCAATACGCTGTAATAATTGATTGATACCCGCTGACAATTCATAGAGTTCGTCTTTGTTTTGTGGCAAAACCACCCTTTCATTCAAATTATTCTGTGTAATCCGCTTTGTGGTTTCGGTTATAACTTTTACTGGAATGATGCCGCGTCCCGCCAAGTATCTTGAGATGAAATACAATCCCACCAATAGAAATAAATAAGAAAAAACCAAAACATTCCGCAGGTTGAGTAGAACCATCTTAGATGATTCCAATGACATTGCCGCAAGTATAAAACCTCTGATCTTGCCATTATCCTCGATAGGTACTTGTACTTGCCTGATAGCTTTTCCATTCAATTTTGCGTTAAAATGCCCCCCGTAGTTTTGTTGTGCATTAAAGATGAGGACATCATTTTTAAGGTTAGGCGATTTGTCGATAAATTCGCCGTCTTTATTCAGTATTTGAATAAAGACAGGGTTTACTTGAACTTCCCGATGTTCTCTTTGTTCCCACCCCTTTTTATTTTTTATTTTAATCTTATCTCCTACGATTTTAATTTCGCCCGTATGCTTCTCAGCTTCGAAAGATAGGTCGTTATCCAGATTTTGAAAAACTGTTTCCTGCACTACAAAATAAACAGTTGTAAAAGCCACGGCCATAATCACGGCAGTGGCTATCATATAATGTAATGCAATTCTATTTTGAAAACTTAAGTTCATATTTCTTTTGCTACATAGCCAACTCCACGAACGGTTTGAATATAGTTTTCATCTTCCCCTAGTTTTAATTTTTTACGAAGGGCATTAATATATACGTCAATAACCCCAGTGTTGTATTCAAAGTGAATATCCCAGACACTTTCAATGATACGGGACCTTCGGCAGACTATACCTTTGTTGCGCATAAGGTATTCCAGAAGTGCAAATTCTTTTTGTGTTAGACTGATTACTTCTTCAGCTTTAAGCACTTGATGCGTTGTGGTGTTAAGTGTGATATTTCCAAGTTTAAAAATAGAATGTTCCCCAGATTTAGGGCGCAGTTGCACCTTAATTCGCTCTAAAAGTTCTTCAAAATGAAAAGGCTTCTTTATATAATCGTTAGCGCCGGCTTGAAGCCCGAAGATGGTTTCATCAACAGTGTCCTTGGCGGTTAAAAAAATGACAGGTGTATCTTTAAATTCCTTTCTAAATTGACGACATATTTCAATCCCGCTCATACCGGGCACCATCCAATCAAGCAGCAACAAATCATAATCCCCAGAAAGGGCTAAATGAAGGCCTTTCTTCCCTTCCTCGGCAATATCTACAGCATAAGATTCCTCCTCTAAGCCTTGTTTTAGGAAATTATATATACCGGGTTCATCTTCTACAATTAAAATTCTCATGGTACAAAAGTTACAATTTTTAATTAAGTTGAGATTTGGTTTTTCTTAAGATTGGCTTAAAATTCATAAAATATGGTACGGCTGTGCTATTGGCTATTTAATTTCATTCAATATAAATCCTGAAATGATGGAGGCAAAGGTAACTACACCAAAAAAAATGAGTGTTAATTTTAAGGAGCGCATTCACTTCGACTCCGCCCAGTGCGGGCTTTAGGAAAAGCTTCTTTTATATCTGTTTTCTATTATTAGAAAATGAAAACGTTATTAATTTCAAAATAATCTGCTTTTATGCAGAGCGTTTATTTAGAACATGCAAATGGTATCAGAGCGCTTTAACACTGCATTTTCAAGTTGGAGACTAAACACCTCCCGATCTTCAGGTTTTTCTATTTTAAGCAACTGTTGGGTACTCTCCCAGACATTTTCCCGCCAGCTTGTAATAAGTTTTGATATTAGGTATTCATCCATTCTCCCCAACAAAAGATCCACCCATTCAAGCTTAGGATTTAATGGCTCCAGTATTTCATCTTGCACACGATCTATGGTACTTGCAAGCACACGGTTTACGTGATGGTGGTCCTCATAACGATGTTTCCGCCGAATCTCAAAGAGGAAATACCACTCCCGTTTCAATAGATTATATAAGGCAAGTACCAAGTCATAATTTATGTGTGCATTAGCCTTTTCCTTACCAAACTTTCATTTAGCGTTATTAAGTTGTAAAAAATGATATAATATAAAGAAGTGCAGTTTTGAGTTTAGGGTATTGAATTATTTAAGTGTTGAATTGTTTGATTGGGTAATTAGAAAAATAGTATTTTACTGTCCATTCTTTTTTAGCTTACTTCGACTTGCAAATTAGATTGATGTAGGCATTCCTTTTTGAGTAGATGGATTATTTTGGACCTATCTATGGCTTACACTAGGCTTATACTAGGCTTTGCCTAGGCTTTAATACGGGTGAACCTAGGGTAAATGGTGAATATGTGAGTTCGGGATTTGGGATTTGGGATTTGGAATTTGGGATTTGTTTAATTGTGAAGGGTGAAGTGTGAAGGAGAAAAGGACGGAAAGGTCGGAAAGGACAAAAAGGACAAAAAGGACAAAAAGATGTGGGTTTTATGAATTTGGGGAATTGTTTATTGAATTTGGGATTTGGAATTTGGAATTTGTTTAATTGTGAGATGTGAGACGTGAGACGTGGGATATAAGACGTAAGACGTGGAATTTAAGAGGTGAAAAGGGCTACCACTGTTTGCTTACCCAATTGATTCAATCCTTCGGAAAGTCCGATAGACATGGTAGTTTTTCCTTCCCCAGCTGGGGTTGGGGAGATAGCAGTGACCAAGATTAGATTGCTCGCTGCCGCTTTTTTAAGATCAATTTTAGCAAGGGGGAGTTTAGCTTTATACTTCCCATACATTTCAATTTCGTCCGCATCCAGGCCAAGCTTTTGTGCGATCGCGGTAATATGTTTTAGTTCTATTGTTTTTGAAATTTCAAGATCAGACATAATTGTTATTTAATTTTAAGAGGTATCCAAGTTAATAATAAACCAGCAGATTACAGAAAAATCTTGAAAAGAGATTGAATTACATTTAAAAAGGTGGGGGTATATTTTTGGGGTTTAGTTGCTATAGGGGCTATTAAAAACAAAAAAAGCCCATCCACTTCGGCTCCGCTAAGGGCACGCTGAAACAATAAAATATAGATCACGAAAAAGCTTCTTGTTTTTAGTATGTTCTTTTCTTTTGCTTGTCCAAAAGAAAAGAATCAAAGAAAAGGACTCTTTTCCATCGGAATTTTTCAGCTAAGTCTTAAAACCACTCGCCAAACCCTGCGTAGCTTCGCTAATGGATATCAGGGCTTTGTCTTCGCTATTCTTGTAGAAAAGAACCTCAAAGCTTTGTTCCCTTTAATTTGGGGTGGAAACCCAAATAAAAAACTTCACATCAAAAATGATATAATCGCCGAAAAAATAAGATTTTTTTTAATTTTTAATTATTTGGGAAGTTCCTTCCTTATCATAAATATCAATAACTTTTAGGTAATAAATTCCCGTTTCCAAGGTGGAAATATCAATTTTATCTGCATCTGATTTCGATAGTACTTCTTGCCCTAAGCTGTTATAAATCCTAGCTATTTTGATTTTTGTTTCCAATTGAATATTTAACACCCCATTAGTCGGATTTGGATAAACCTTGAAATTAAGAGTATTGTTTTCGTATAAGGATAAAATCAGGGAATTTTTATACCAAACTATAGTGCTGACCATGTCCGAAACTCCCAAAATATCCAAATCACCATCGGTATCCAAATCCGTAGAAATTATGGAAATTGGTTCAAGGATTTCATCTGATAGTATGTTTATGGGGCCAAAATTTCCATTCCCATCCAAATTTTCGAGCCAGCCTATCTCGTCGTGAAACACGGATGTAAAGGCAACGTCCATGTCATTGTCATTATCAAAATCGCCTACAGTTATACGATTAGGAGTTGACTCATTCGTTAAAATTATGGTAGGGTTGCCAAAATTTCCATTGCCATCCAGATTCTCAACCCAGATAATATATTCATCTGAGCTGGTAGTATTGACCACCACATCCTTGTCGCCATCCATGTCCATGTCTGCTATTTTAATATCCTGCATGTAGCTACTATGGGCCACATCTATGATTAATACGGCAGGCGCAAAGTTTCCGCCGCCCAGATTTTCGAACCAAATTACTTCATCATTATGGGTTATAATATCCATATCGCCATCGCCATCCAAATCATCGGTACAGGCAATGGAATGAAAGCCGCCACCGGGTGTTAGTTCATGAAAATCTTGATAGTTACCCTGTCCATCCATATTTTCAATCCAGCCAATACCATTCCAAGAGGTATATAAAATATCCATATCATCATCGCCATCAAAATCTGCTGTTTCTATAGATGTCATTTGATTTAGTCCATTTGTCAAATTTAAAGATTCCACAAAATTGCCAAGGCCATCTGTATTTTTATAAATTACGATACCACTTTCTGAAGATGAAAAAGATGCTCCTAAAACATCCATATCGCCATCGCCGTCAACATCAGTTGCCCTTACCAACAGTGCATCCCTTAGATAGCCAATTATTTTTTGGCGTGACAGTCTACCTCTGCCATCAATATTTTCAAACCAAGAAATTTTACTATTGCCTGGCTGGCCATTAAAGCTTTCCGAAGCAGCCAACAAATCCATATCGCCATCGCCATCCAAATCAGCTGTAAATACATTTTTCGCGCCCTCAACATCTTCACTTATAAACTGTTGTTGCCCAAAAGCCTGACCGTTAATATTTTTGTACCAGGCCATTTTGCCATCGCCAGAGGAACTGGAGGTAACATCCAATTTGCCATCATTATCAATATCGGCCGTTTTTAAGTAGGAAGGCTCAGCGATGTCATTGGATATAAGATGTGAGGGACCGAAACTTCCTTGTCCATTTATATTCTCATAATATGAAATAAAATCATCTCCCATATGCGAGGCGGAAGCCAATATATCGTTATCGCCATCATTATCTATATCGGCGGCATAGAGGGTTGCCGGGTCGTCCAGATCACTTTCAACCTCATGTAATGGTCCAAAAGTACCCTGCCCATCCATATTTTCATACCAAGCTATTCTGCCCCACCCGGAAGAACTTGATACTAATATATCCAAATCGCCGTCGGAATCCATATCTGTCGGAAAAACTGAAGTTGGATCATTTTCCAGGTTGCTTATAATTATTTCATTTCCAAAATTTCCATTACCATCTAGGTTTTTAAACCATATTATTTTATCAAAATTGTAGGAAGCCACAAGCACATCATTATCATTATCGCCGTCAAGGTCAACGCTTATTAACCCTTTGGGGCCATATACTTCCGAAGAAATAATGGTTTCACTGCCAAAATGCCCCAAGCCGTCAAGATTTTTTAACCACGACACTTGGTTGTTGCGCTGTGAGGAGTGGACCAAAATATCCAAATCGGAATCGCCATCCATATCAGCCACATAAATAGGGCCAGTGAAAGCTGCAACAATTCTTTCGGGACCGAAGGTTCCGTTTCCGTCCAAATTTTCGAACATATAAATGCGCTCCGGCCAATCTACGGCTACCAAAGCATCCAGATCGCCATCACCATCTAGATCTGCCAAAGAGCGTGACACAACGTAATGGGTAAAACCGTAAGTGGCGATGGAATTTCTTGAGCTGAAGGTGCCCTGCCCGTCCAAATTTTCAAACCAGGCTACACTACGACTTCCTGCTGCCATCATATCCAAATCGCCATCGTTATCAATATCACCAAAAAATGGTTCGTAGAAGCTAAGCACATAACTATCATCCATAATTATTTGCTCCTCAAAGCTGGTTTGGGATACTGTTGAAAAACTTATTAAGAGGAAAAGAAAAGAAGTAAATAATTTGAACATAGGTGTTTCACTTTAAATAATAAGACAATATAGCTATTTCCATATCCATATAAGTAATTTCATTATCTCGAAAATGACTTCTACAAATATTTAAATTTTTTCCTGAATAAAAACCACTATGATCACCTTCTATTTGTTGTTTTGCACCGCCCATCCTGAATTTTTATAATTCACAAATAAAAATGATTTTAGTTGTTTGCTATTTTTCAAATATAAAACAATAAAAAAGCATCCCATTACGGGATTCCGCATTGTGGAAAATTTAAAAGGGGAGAGCATCAAATATATTAAATATATAAAACACTGCATTGTTAAAAATGTTTTTCTCGATGAAGAGGAAGTCGGTTGTCAGTTCTCGGTTGTGGGTTGTGGGTTATCAGTTTTGAGATAGGAATTGTTTAAATGTGTAATTGTTTAATTGTGTAATCGTGAAATTGCAGGGTTGTGAGGCGTTAGACGGGAGACGTGGGTTATCGGTTTCGTTTGTGAGTTGTGGGTTTTTATTTAGGAGGATAGACCAAATCAATCTTGTGTAAAACAAAAAAAGCCCATCCATATGGATAAGCTTCTCATCGGTCTATTTCTAAACCACAAGCCACTTTATGTGACTCAACACAACATTTTAGTTGCGGTCTGGACGAGAAATCTTATTCTTTATTAAACCTTATATTCTACAGGCATTCCTGTTAGACTTATATTTTTACACCTCCTTAAAAGCTTCCTTTTAGATAAAATTTAGCTCTTACCTTCAAGCTTTTTAAGCTATTAATTGAGGTGCTTACTTATTACTCTTTACAATCATTTGACAATAGTTGTCATCCTTCTTTAATACCTCTATAAATATATCTTCATTGAATTTTTTAGAGATTATTAAAGATAGTTCTTTATAATGAATTATCTCAAACTCATAAATTACGCTGTAGAGTATATCTCCATTATATTGTAGAATAATATTATTTGAAAATTCTAATCCACAGAAAGCTTTAAAATCATCTTTTATATACTCATAGTTATCATATTCTAAACCATTACTAAAAGTTGATTCTATACTTTTTAAATTGAATTCATTTACCTCATATTGCTCTCCAATTTCAAAGCGTAATTCTTTTAATAAGGATTTACACATACCTCAATTAAAATGGTAAGTCATTATCTGGTTCATCCAAAAAACTTACTGGTTCGATTTCTGTAGGAATATCTACTATTGCCTCTTGACCATTTAATAGCTCTATTCTCCAGCCTTGAATGGAATTAAAGTATTTTGCTACACCTTCAGGGTTTATCCATTCCCTACCCCTAAAATTGACACTAATCTTCACATCCTGACCTACAGCATACCTATTTAGTAAATCACACTTGTCTTGAGTGAATTCTATTAAGATATGCTGAGGAAATTGTTCTTCTGTAGTAACAACAACTTCACGTTTTCTAAAGCCTTTATCACCTATATTCTCAGTGTCATTCAACACTTTTATTTTTCCTGTTATTTCCATTGTTAGATTATTTTAAAATTTCGATATTCCAACCTAAAAGGCTTAAAGAATATCCCAATTTATCAGATTCATTTTTTCCTCCTGTTAAGTCAACATATACTTTTACACTCTGACCTATTTTAAGGTTTTTTAAAAGATGAGTTTTTTCATCCATAAACTTTATCAGTAGTTCACTTCCATAAGCATCATCTGTATAAATTATTAGATTACGTCTTGTAAAGGCTCTTCTATAACTTTCTCCTTCATCAGTTTTTGTAATCTTTTTTTCAAAAACCTCCAAGTCATTAATCAAACAAATGGTTCCAATAACTTGTATCTTTTCTGACATTTCTAATATTTCTAGAAAGTGAAGCGTTTCTTTAAAATCTGTTTCATCTAACTTGATGCTGACAGGTAAAGAAAATGGGTAGCGAATTACAAACTCATAACCAGATAGTTTTGCAGTATTCTGAAACAAAGAAATAAACTCTTTATATCTCTCACCTTCAACTAATTTACTTGTTTCTAACCAAGAACTTAGTTGTGCTTCACTATCTCTTATGGAATTATATAACTCAACTTGCCCTTTAAAAAAGGCTTCATTTCTATAGAATTTTGAAACCTTAAGTAGCACTTCATAGGTGTCTAAAAATTGAGCTTCCTCTTTATATTTACTTAGGTTTCGTGGATGAGTAAAATTTACCTTCTCAGCCTCTAAAACATTAAACAAGTAGTTATATTCTTCTTCATACTTAAGTAGCCACCATTCAATTTTATCTTTTTTATAGATACCGCTATCTGACAAATTTTCTAATTCTTCAAATGGTTTAGACATAATATTAAGGTTAACCTAATTTTTCTATATTCAATTAAACAGGTCCTTTAAAAAATCGAAAATTCCTTCGCCTATAACATATATCATAATAATACCTACGATGAAAACACCCAAAATTCCTATAAAAGAAATTACTTTTCCTAGTTTACTATCCTTCCCTAATTGGATTACATACAGACCTAATCCAAGTATAACTGCTAAAATAAAATAACTCTCCTTATCAAAGACTGTGGCTAAGTACCAGATAAAAATTACAAGTAAAACAAAAACAGTAATACCAAGTATTCCAAAATTTTTGAAAAGTCCTATTATTTCTTTGTCTATTTCTCTAAACAGTTCTACAATAAATTCAAATACTTTATTTTGCTTTCTTTTAGAAACGTTATTTACTTCTGATGAATTTTCTTCTGCAATTTCCTCTTTGTAAGATGGTTTCATAGAGATTACATTATTAATTGTTACAAATTCTTCATTTATTTGATTATACAAAGCCTTCCAATTAGTCGTTCCTAATCTAGCTCCACTCCAACCTAATGCAATAGCCCTGATTTCCATTTCGAGATTATCCATTGAAATAATTCCTTCCTCCATCATTTCATATATATAAGTTTCAAAAGTTGGTTTCTTACCATCTCTAATTTCCATAATAGAGACTTTTCTCTTAATCTGTTCTGTTAGTGCTTTCAAAGGCTCACCTTGATTTGAATCCATAATTTAAAGGGTATTATTGTTAAACAAACATACTTATTTTATCATTTATGATAACCAATTCAGCACACCTAATTATCATATTTGGTAACTAGAAATGTGTATTTTAAAATGGATGATAAAGAGAAACTTCAGCTAGCAATTGGTAAGCGCGTTAAATTATTAAGGGAAGAAAGAAATATTCCTCAACAAGACCTTGCTGCTAAATGTAATGTTGAAAAATCTAATTTAAGTCGTTTAGAAGCTGGGGGAACTAACCCAACTTTATATACCTTAAAAAGAATTGCTGATAATCTTGGGGTCAGTCTTTGTGATTTAGTAAACCTTGAAAAAATTTAAAATTTCGCTATTTATACTAATCTGGAAGGTATATAGGAGTACATATTTCCACTAAAAAGGCTTCACACTCTCTCTGTCACAAATAAATCAAAGACAAAAAGTCCCCTTTTTTCCAATTCACTAAATATAGAAATGGAAAAAACAGGACTATTTTATCAATCCATTATCTGAGAAGCTATAAAAATCATCTTTGGTTAGAATGATATGGTCCAGAAGTTCAATATCAAGATATTTACTAGCTTTTGTTAATTTCTGAGTAATATTTTTATCTGCTTCACTTGGGTTTAAATTTCCACTTGGATGATTATGAGCTAATATTATACTGCTAGCATTACATTTTAGAGCAACTGCAAAAATCAATTTTGCATCCACAATAGTTCCCGAAACACCACCTTTAGACATAGAATAGATTCCTAGCACAGCATTTGAACGATTTAATAATAGAATTTTAAATTCTTCTTGCAATTCTAGCGTATTCTTAGACCAAGAACTCAATAAAATATCAGCAGAATCTTTACTGTTGTTTACTTTTAGTTTCTTATGTTTACCTGTTGAATATGAAACACTTATCTCTGATATTTTCATAATATTTTCTTTTAAAATCATTGACATTCTCATTTTTTTCATATACCTTTGAAAAAGAAGTTTCTTTCTGAAACACTTCAGCGAAATTCTTCTCAAATTTATTTACATATGGAGTAGGGAAAGAGCTATGAAGTTTCTTTCTTTTTGGTACTTTTTCTTTCTTTAGGCTTTTCAAAACCTCTTTACACTTAGATTTACTCTTACCTTCAAACTGAATAATATATTCTATTATGCCTAATTAGTATTAAATACTTTTTAGTAAGGCATAATGGGACTATTTAAATTCTTGAAGGTCAGAATAAACAAGAATAATAAAGTTAGGGTCTTTATAATATTTAAAAGACAGCCTAATCTATCTAAAATAGACTAGGCTGTTGTTCTTTACATTGCTGGCTCTAAGATTCCATTTTTGGAAAATACATCAGAGTTTGCTATTACATTGTGCTCTTGCTTTGGCTTAACAGCATTACCTGTGGTATAAACCCATCTGTGAGACATAGTAATTTCTTCTCCAGTTTCCTTGACAACATATTCAAATGGCTCACAATCTTCTTTAATGATGCTTCCTGGCATTTCAGTACCAATAAGTCCATTACAGGTCATCTCATCAAATGTTGAAGGGATAAAGGCTCTCTTTGCGGTTGCATAGAAATTGCCAGTAACATTGCTTAATACCATTTCAATGCCACCTTGCAGTTCCAGAACAAAGAATGATGTTCCATCCTCTTTCTGTCTTTCTTTGTAATTAATAATTCTTACCATTGTTTTTAAATTTTTGAGTTGAAATAAAACCACACAGAAAATAAAATACCTTCAGAAAATAAACCTCAACTATCACCTTGAAATTATTTATCCTGCCAGAAAATTTACTTTTTCTATATAAAGTGGTGGGGGAGTCGTTATCCCCAAAACTGAGTGGGGGTTTTGAGCAGGGTACTCAACATTCACAGAAAAGACCAAAAATTTTATTTTCCAAAATTTTTTTGGATAATTGATTCCTACACTTAAATAATGGTATTTTTAAAGTTTAAAATTTTTTCTAAAAAAAAAGCCTGAAATAAACAATATGCCAACATTAAACTGGATAGGAAAAGATAAAGTGATTAACCATCACCAAGAAGTTCCATATAAGATTTTGGAACATCAATACACCTTTAAAAACGGTAAAGAACTTTCAGGCACTATTAGTGAGAACAAAATAATACACGGTGATAATCTTGAAGCTTTAAAAAGTTTGTTACCAGAGTATGAAGGGAAAATTGACTGTATATATATAGACCCGCCTTATAACACGGGAAATGAAGAATGGAAATATAACGATAATTTAAGTCATCCACGATTTAAGAAATGGCTTGGAGAAATCGTTGGAAAGGATGGGGAGGATTTAAGCAGACACGATAAATGGCTGTGTATGATGTATCCAAGATTAAAGTTGCTAAACAAGCTATTATCAAATAATGGTTCAATAATAATTAGTATAGGTCATCACGAAATTGCCAATCTATTATTAGTTTGTAATGAAATTTTTGCTACAAAGCAATTAATACCTGTTACTGTACAAACATCTGGAGGTAAGCCATCAAGAGGGTTTAATTTTCAACACGAGTATTTGGTTTTTATAGTTCCTAAAAATTTTACTCCGAATAAACTACTGCATACTGGGGGAAAATCCAGAACTCCATTTGAGGGTCTAACTTTAGCCACTTTCAACCAAAAGCAAAGACCTAATCAGACTTATCCTATATATGTCAATATTGAAGATGGCAATCTTCATTCAGTAGGTAAGTCATTACAAGAAAGAATTGATGAAGGTACTTATTCAGGTGCTTTAGAGGACTTTAATTTTGATTTTGAAGATACACCTAATGGAACATACGCGGTATGGCCTATTACTAGTAAAGGGAAAAAATGTGTTTGGAGATTAATTTCTTCTAGGCTTAAATCTGACTGGGAGAAGGGATATATAAAGATAAGCCCTAATCGTTCAGCCAAAATTCAAAATAAGTTTAGTGTGCAATATCTTCCAAGTGGTGTAATTGCAAAAATTCAAAATGATACTCTTCCTGTAATTGGAACCGAGGATAAATCTCCTACTCTTTTATTTGGAGAAAACACTACTGAAGGCAACCAAATTCCTACTATTTGGATTGAGAAATCCTTTTATACTGTGAATGGAACTTCACTGCTTAGTGAAATTTTTGAAGGTAAGAAGTTTGATTATCCTAAGTCACTTTCATTAATACTGGATTGTTTACGTTCTATTTCAAATTCAAATTCAATTATTTTGGATTCTTTTGCTGGTTCAGGCACAACTGCACAGGCAGTATTAGAATTAAACAAAGCTGATAAAGGAAATAGAAAATTTATTATAATTGAAATGGAAAAATATGCAAATGAACTTACCGCAGAGAGAGTGAAAAGAGTTATTAATGGCTATGAATATCAGAATGATAAAGTAATAGGCACTGGTGGAGATTTTTCATATTATGAATTAGGCAAATCCCTATTTACCGAAAACCAAATGCTCAATGAAGAAGTTTCTGTAGATAAGATTTTGGAATATGTGTGGTATTCGGAAACTAAAAGTCCTTATATTAAAAATAAAGAACCTTACCTTTTGGGACAAAATGAGGACACAGCATATTATTTTTATTATACCAAAGACTATGTAACAACACTTGATATTTCATTTTTAAGAGAAATAAAGACCAAAGCTAATCAGTACATCATTTATGCAGACAATTGTTTACTAGACAAAGGCATTATGGATAAATACAATATTATTTTTAAAAAAATCCCAAGGGACATTTCAAGATTTTAATATGGCAGGAAAAACATTTAATCTTTATTGTGATGAAAGTTGTCATCTAGAGAATGACCACAAACCAAAAATGCTTTTAAGTTATGTGAGTTGTGCTTATCATCAAGTTAAGATGCATACCAACTTTATAAATGATTTAAAG
This sequence comes from uncultured Aequorivita sp., assembly GCA_937125455.1. Lineage (GTDB taxonomy): Bacteria > Bacteroidota > Bacteroidia > Flavobacteriales > Flavobacteriaceae > Aequorivita. The sequence continues at coordinate 170,099 of CAKZLK010000017.1, read as the reverse complement.
AAAAAACATAATTTTTATGCAGAAATAAAGTGGTCCAATGTTTCATCTTCACAATACAAATTTTACAAGGAACTTATTGAATATTTTTTTGCTACAGATTTACGCTTTAGAGCTATTGTGGTTGACAAAACAAAAGTAAACAATGGTAATTTCGACCAAGATTTTGATACTTTTTATTACAAAATGTATTACCATTTACTCAATCACGACAAGAAAAGTAATTTTGCTTATAATGTTTACATAGATATAAAAGATGATTTGAGTGCTTATAAAGTCAACAAATTAAAAGAGATATTGAATACTAAGTTTGGAGTATTTAGAAATATTCAAAACATAAGGTCTCACGAAAGTGTATTATTACAGCTTACTGATGTGCTTATGGGAGCTCTTTCTTATAATCTTAATAATGAAGATAAAAAAGTAGTTGCCAAGATGAAATTAATTGAGAGAATTAAGCACCTTACAAAACAAAGTCTTGAAGGTACTTCGTATGACAAAGATTTTAATATGTTTTTTATTGAATTGAGATAAGTATGCCATTAAATCTTTTAAAAAAATACAGCGGCCTATTAGACATTAATGGTTTAAATGAAAATCAAAGAAAAGCATCACTCCAAGGCATTTTTGATAGGGATATTAGGAATAATCCAAATTTTGTTTTTAATTCTAAAACTATAAGACCAATAGTAAAAGATGGAATGGACGCAATGGAGATTTTGCTTCATCATTTAACTACAACCATTGTAGATGAAAAAACAAGAAAGAGAGATTATGATAGATTCCGTTCTGAAAGATTACATTGGATAAAACATCATATTAGTAGTAAACAGCCTAATGGATTGTTTATTTTTAGTGTGAAGGATAAGACTGCTATTAGAACATATATTTATGATTCAAATGAGAAATATGTTATTATCCTTGAGCCATTCAGAAACACAGCAGATTATTATTTGCTTACAGCATATCATTTAACTGGAAAGAACAAAAATAAAATTAAGAGCAAGTATAAACGAAGACTAAATAAGGTGTATTAAATGCAAAAAACGCATAGTATCAAGACTTGCGTTTTTCGATTTCCTTCCTCCAAGTGGTAGGATGAACTGGTGCAAATATACTAGTAAATTTTGGTTATAAACAAATTATTAACAATTTGTTATTCAAATGGTTGCTTTTTACAACACTAAAGATGGAGCTAAAACCTTACCAAAGCAAAGTAATAAAAGACTTTGAAAATTTTCTTACATACCTTCAAGAACAAGAAAAGGCTAGTATTGCTTTCAATAAATATTGGGAAGACAAAATAGGGCCATATAGCCCACAGATAGATGGTTCTTTTAGCGGGATGAAACCTTATAGGGATAATATACCTGGAGCCACTCATATTGCTATTAAAGTACCAACAGCTGGGGGCAAAACTTTTATAGCTTGCAATGTGCTCCATAGTATTAATAAATTTTCGATTAATGGAAATTCTAAAGCTGTTGTTTGGCTAGTACCTTGGTCAAATCTATTGCAACAGACTTATAACAATCTCTCTAACCCTAGCCACCCATATAGGGAAAAACTGAATTCCTTATTCAATGGTCGTGTTGAGGTTTATGATAAAGAAAGTTTGTTAAAAGGAGAGAATTTTAATCCTTCTTCTGTAAGTGAACAGCTAAATATTTTTGTCTTTAACTTTAGTAGTTTACGAATAAATAGTAGAAAAAAAGAAGATAGAAAAGTATTCCAAGAAAATGGTGCTCTTGAAAGTTTTAGAGATAGCGTTATTGATAAAAACTTGGTTTTGCCAGATACAGATGATACTGCTTTGATTAATGTGATACGCAGTTTAAATCCTATTGTTATTGTAGATGAAAGTCATAATGCTGAAAGTGATTTAAGTGTTGAAATGCTTAACAATTTAAACCCATCTTTAGTTTTGGATTTAACAGCCACACCTAAGAGCAATAGTAATATTATTAGTTTTGTAAATGCCATTGAGCTCAAAAAAGAGCATATGGTAAAGCTTCCTGTAGTGGTCTATAACCACAATAAAAAAGAGGAAGTAATTAACAGTGCCCTTCATCTTCAAAGACAACTAGAATTACACGCTGTTGTGGAAGAAAAAACCACGGGAAAATACATAAGACCTATTATCCTTTTTCAAGCACAAAGTAATATAAAAGGAAAGAACAATATTACTTTTCAAAATATCAAAGAAAAGCTCGTAAAACTTAAAATTCCAGAGGAACAAATTAAAATTAAGGTAAGTGGGATTGATGAGCTTAAAGATGTGGACTTGATGTCAAGAAGCTGTCCAGTAAGATATATTATTACGGTAAATGCTTTAAGAGAAGGATGGGATTGTCCTTTTGCTTATATTTTGGCATCCTTGGCCGATAAAAATAGCCCTGTTGAAGTTGAACAAATTTTAGGAAGGGTATTGAGGCAACCTTATGTTACAAAACATCAAAATCAGTTATTGAACCTTTCATTTGTATTAACAGCATCCTCTAAATTTAATGAAACATTAGATAGTATTGTTGAAGGTCTACAAGAGTCAGGATTTTCTCGAGATGACTATTATGCTGAGGAAGCTCCGGAAGAAGAAAAGTCTAATAATGAAATTCTACAAGAAGAGTTATTCTCTCAACAGGAGGAGGACAAAATACCTAGTGATGATGATTTTGATGTAGAAGCTATAGATTTTGACCCTACTGAAGAAGTATCGTTAGAATCTATTGAAGTATATCAACCGAATATAGTAAATCATATTACCGAAAAAGCTACTACAGTAGGAAATGCTTTTGAAGAACAAGTAAGTAAAACAATAGTAGATGAAAATAGTACTCTAATTACACAAGTTATGGGTAAAAAACCAAAGACTTATAAGGTGGTGGAAGAATATAGGCAAGTCCATAAAAGCTTAAAATTACCTCAATTTTTTATAAAGCAAGACCACAAGACCAATCCAGAGAATATTTTATTTGAAGAAGCAGCGTCTTATGATATTTTGCTTCAAAAAGAAGAATTGTTAACAGATTTTAATTTGACTTCAAAAGATTCAGGAATTAAGTTCGAGGAACTTTCAGCAGAAGTTATAACTGTGGATTATAGTGTACAATCTCGCACTGCTGTTGTAGATAAAATAAGTGGCAGAGCTAAAGAGATTTTATTGGATAATATTTTAGCAAAACCAAAAGCTTCACAGATAAAAGATGTCACAAACATAGTAGTATCAAGATTAGGGAATATGTATCCTATCACGGAGAAAGACCTTTATAAATATGTATCTCGAATTTTTGAAAATCTTGAGAATAAAGAACAAATTAGGGAGGTAATAAACAATGATTTTGTATACTCTCAAAAAATAAAAGAGAAAATTAAAAAACTCACAGATGAACACACAAAAACTGAGTTTAAAAATGGGCTAGCCTCAAAGCAAATTTTTGTAGACAACAGATTTGTACTACCTGACACCATTACCCCTATAAGACCGAGTACTCCAATTGCAAAATCACTATATGAAATAGAGGGATATATGAATAATTTTGAAAGGGATGTGATTACTGATATTCAAGCACTCCCCAATATTCTTTTTTGGCACAGAAATCTTGATAGAGGCAAGGGGTTCTTCTTAAATGGTTTTAGCAGTAATCACTATCCAGACTTTATTATTTGCACTAAAAGCAATCATATTATCCTATTGGAGACGAAGGGAGATGATAGAGATAATGATGATAGTCGTGATAAACTAAAATTAGGAAAAGCTTGGGATAAAGAAGCTGGAACTAATTATAGTTATTTTATGGTTTTTCAGACAAAAAACGTTGAAGGATGTTTCACGGCAAAGGGGATAATTGATGTTATAAAAAAATTATAGAAATAATGAATTTGGATATATATGAAAAATGGTTAATAGAAAAGGACAAAAAAAGAGGAAGTGCATATAGTTATAAAATTGCAATTCCCCATATAGAAAAACACTACTCTGAAATTAAAGGGTTAGAAGTAGCATTAATGAAATGATTGCCTTACTTCCCCATAAAAAGAGATTACAGCAACAGTTCAATCTATTAGTGCCACCCCATAACAGAAGAATTAAAGCTTTACTTGCAAACAAATGACCCTAAATTTTTTAATGGATTGAAAAGAAATAATTAATAAATAAAACTAGGGATGTCTAAAATAAACTTCTGATGATAAATAGATTTTTAACCGATATTAAAATTATAAAGAATGCGATTAACACAAAAAAACTTGTGGTCTTTGCTGGTTCAGGAATATCTGTTGATTCAGGAGTTCCAAGTTGGGGAAAACTTATTGATGAAATTAAGAATGAACTTGATTTGCCTGATACTGAAAATGATTATCTAAAAATTCCTCAGATTTATTATAATGAAAGACAGGAGAAAGAATATATTGAGAAAATTAGAAGTATTCTAGTTCATAGAAAATTGAAGTATAATGAAATACATGAAGAACTTTTTGAATTAAATCCTGAACATATTTTAACCACAAATTTTGAGGATTTACTTGAGCAAGTAGTTAATAAGAAATCCCTGCCATTCTCAGTTGTAAAACAAGATGTGGATTTACCATATTCCAATAATACAAAGCTTTTAGTAAAAATACACGGTGATTTAGATAATACTGATTTTGTACTAAAGGAAGATGATTATTTAAATTATAATAAGAATCATCCACTAATCGAAGCTTTTATTAATTCTGTCTTTGCCTCAAAAGTAGTTTTATTTATTGGTTATAGTTTTAGTGATTACAATCTTAAACAAATTGTGCAAAATGTTAGAAATATTTTGGGAAACAATTTTCAGAATGCATATTTACTATCTGTTGACAAGAGTATTCATTTATCACACAAGCAATATTTAAAGAATAAAGGAATTAATATAATAGATTATTTTGATGCAGAAATTGAAGATGAACCTAGCAAAAAAATTAACTACATAGAGGATTTTTTAAAAGGTAATAATATTTACAATGAATCCTACTACAAGGGTTATGATAATTTAAGCGAGAAAGGACAATTATTGCTAAATCTTATCAAATTCATTCGTCATTATGATGAATTGAAAATAAAAATAACCAATGAGAATGTAGTTAATCAACTACATAAATCCATATTAAGATTTTCAGAATTAAAGTCATTGCCCCAAGATTTTATAAGTAAACTTTATCCCTTCAAAACAATACTAGAAAATGAATATCTAGTTGAAAAAACTACCCTCTTATTAAGAAATAAAATTGTCAAAGATGTATTTTTTAATAATATTAAAATTGAGGGAAATACATTAACATATGTAAGTGAACAAAATTTATCAGATAAAGAAATTGAAGAAAAAGAAAAGAAACTTGCGGAGGTTATAAAAAAACTAAATAATAGTTTAATATTATATGTAGCAGAAGAGAGAAAAAGAGCTGATTCTGTAGGTTTTAAAGGATTTTCTCCGAATTTTAAAGATATTCATTTTAAAAGTGAGAAAGAATGTCAGTGTTCTAGATGTAAATTTAAACGATATGAATTTGACGGTGTTTTAAAAGACTTAAATAGTTACTCAATTAATGAAATCTCTGATATTAAAAAAGATGCCCAACTTGCTTATTTGAATTATAAATATGGTAATTATTTGCAAGCATTCAATATGTTTGAAGAAATAGCTTCAAAAGCTTGGCAAATGGGAAAATATACAACCTACTATATCGCCAAAAACAATATGAAATCTCTAAAGGGATTGATTAGGTTTAATGAAGAGAATATTGAAGATGAAGAAAAAAAGAATGTGGTAAATAAAATTGAAGATATTGATGCTGATAAATTAATTTTTCAAATTCCATACAAGAGTAATGAAGAATATGAATTATTAAAAATCATAAGAGATGAATCTGTTCTTTCTAATGCAAAAGAAGAAATTGAAAATTTATATAAAAATATTGAGGAGGTTTATTTAGGTTATAAAAATGAATATTTTAATTCTGTCGGGCCATATTACCCCCAACTTATATATATTGAACTATATAAAATTTTGGGATTTTTTACTGATAATTATATTATTATTGATGTATTCTCTCACTTCAAAAAGACAATTCAGAAAGGAATAGAGGCATTAATTCTTGCCCATATTACATCTGACATATATGAAGGTAAGCTTGAAAAACTTTCGAGTGATTTCTTCTATTTAACATTAGAGTATTGTGACCCAAAAACATTAATAGATTTTTTGGATAAACATGAGATTGAAGAATTAAAATTTAATAACGAAGAAATTGATGAGATTTTAAAATATTGTGAAAACTTCTTTAAATCATTATATACCACATCCAAATTATTTGTAACTAATTCTAAAAATAAAGATTTTTTTAATCATCTAGGAAAGGAATCATTTCAATCCAAAATGCGCTCTATCTTTAGTAATATGATGCTTTTAATGTATTCAGTTGATATTCCGCAGAAAAAACAAGTGAATTTTATTCAAAAACTATTATTGTTTTTAGAGTATGAAAATTTCATTTATGAGGGTGTAAAATATTTAAATTGGTTTATTAGAAAAAACTATAAATTATTTTCAAGAGAAGATTGCTTAAAGCTATTAAAACTATCTCATGATAAAATAAATAAATATGAACGCTACAATACAATAGACTCAGTAGCATATATAATAGACCAAAATAAATATGAACTTTGTGATGAAAGAGACTATATTCTAAAAATACTTTCAGACTATGATTATTTTGATCCTAGAAAAAGTATTATTGTTTCCTTGTGGAAATTATCTAATAAAGAAATTAAAAAAGAATTAGCTAATATCCTTATTAAAAAATTAGAAAACAATTTTGACGAAAATCTCTACGTTAAAGCCAGTTTTGATAATATGATAAGTTATAATTTATTTTTCGATAAATATATTTCATTAATTAATACCGATTATATAAGTCTTAAGGAAGATGCAGAAATTTACGAATTAAGAAATAACAAACCTATTTATAACAGCTTTGTATTTCATAATGCAATCTTATTTATTTATAATATGGGTGTAGATAGCAATGACTCACGATTAAACTTATTTACCAATTTATCAAACTCAATGAAGTTTTTCATTTTTAGGGAAAAATCTGATTTATCAAAATTTAAAATAGAATGGTTATTTCTAATTAAAAGAGAAATTGTTTATAAAGAAATCTCTAAAATTAAAGAGCTTAAGAAAATTATCTCTCAAGAACTCAAAAAAAATTATAGCGATAAATTATCACACATTTTTTCAAAATATTTTATTTAGAAACTTTGGAAATGTAAAAAAAAATACCCAACCTTTCAGTTGGGCATCTTCTCAACTCAAAAACCAAGAGTAATTACTATCACCCTCAATTGCCTTTGAGAGACCTTCAGCAAATGTGAAGGCATTCTCATTCCTTTCTAGGAATGTGTCAATGTAGGAGCTCTTATTGGCTCCTGTGAAAAGATTAAAGACATTCCACATAGAAATATCTCCATCTTTATTTCTGCAAAAACTTTCATCTTCATAAAAGTCCTTTGCTATTGTATTGAAATGGCTATCTGTAAGCAATAGCTCTGGCAGTTTTGCTCTTTCAGCCTTTGGCAAATATTGAAATAGCTTGGCTCTTCCTATCAACTTTGCAAATTGACTTTCAGACATTCTCTGCTTCTCAAATTTTGTCATATATGTCAATTGCTTGTCAATGTTATAACCTTCAACTAATTCAATAATACTGTTGTTCAAAACCTCAACATTATCTGCTTTCATTTCACTGCTAAAACCATCTGTAGAAATACAAAGGTTACAGCATACCATATTTTGAAAACCAATAAAGAACTTGAACTTTTCAGGACTTTTCTTACTATACAGATTTTCTTGATTGTATGCTCTTACTCCACCAATGGTTAATTCCAAATCATTTCCGTCAATTTTGGAAGTTATGGATGGCACTCTGGCAATCCAAGCCATTCTTTCATAATAGGTGGTCTTTTGATGGTCTTGCAATTCAGAAATTGGCAATTGGAGTGCATCTGGTGTCCTTCCCTTAATTTGATGGCTAATTCTAATTTCGGGTTTGCTGAGGTTTGTTCCCAAAACTTTTGCAACACTGGCCATAACAGTTTCAATGAATTGACTGTGGCTAATAGTGATTTCATTGTCCTTGCTGAATACAGGTATTACACAATCTTCCTTTAAATGAGTGAGGCTAACACTTTTCGTATTAGCCTCTATAAAAGGGTTCTTTTTATATCCTTTATTTTCTGAAGGTAATTCTAAACCTGGTGCAGTTTGTTGCTGACCTTCATTAAAATAAATATCTCCATTGTTCTGCCTATTGAGCTGTGCTACTGGTGTGATTTCCATTTTGTGAAAAGTTTTTAGGGTTAATTAATTTTTCTAATTGTTCCTTTTTTGCCAAGAATTCAGTCTTTAATGGCAACTGAAAACTTGGATGCTCTTTATATAGTTCCATCAACTGACCTACAGACAAACATTCTTCTATTCTCTGTTTTATATCCTGCTCTTTTATAGGTGATGTGCACCATTCCAAAATCCGCTTCCCTGTAGGCGTACTTATCAGGAATTCTGGTCTGCCAGAAAATAGATTGGTTCTGTCCTTGCTTGCTGTGGCAAAATGTTTGATGTCCAAATCAAAAACTATGGTAAATTCATAGGAAACGTCATCCCTTTGCACTGCTTTAAGTCCTACTTTTTCAGGTACAAATTTTCCATCCTTTTGTTGCAGTACATAATCCTGCTTTGTTCTCATTGTAGCTATAATGTGAGCATCAGCCTGTAGAATCTTATTGATAAATGCTTTTTGCCTAGGGGTTACCTTGTTCCAATTAGCAAATGAATTTCCAGGTAACTTTGAATGGAAATCCAAAAGCTCATCCCATACTTGGGAGATGGAATCTAAAATTATTACTTCCATTCCCGCCTTTTCACACACCTCAATAGCCTCAATATATTTTTCTGGTGTGAAAGGTGGTTGAAGTTGTAATACATTGTAATTGCCTAAATGGGCATAAAGGTCAGCTGAGCCATTTTCTGTATCAATTACAGCAACTTTGGCTAGATTGTCATTAGTTAGTCCTTTAGCAAGAAGAAGGGAGCTTAGACTCTTTCCACAGCCACTACTTCCTTGTAAAGCCATTTTAATCTTGGCTTGTTTTCTTTCTGATTGTCTTAATTGCATATTCTTAAGTTTTTGAAGGTTAATATTAATTTGAATTATTCTTAAGTTGAATCTGAATAGATTCAGTGTATAATGAAAAAGACCCTCATATAGATGAGAGCCTTTTTAGTATGGGTTAGAAAAGTCCTTGTTTTTCCTTTTATATATATAGTATTTGGGAAAAATAGGGACTTTTACAAAGTAACTTCTGGTAGAGGTTTGTAGATTAGATTAGGAATATTTTTAAAATCAATTGAGGTAACTTCATAATAGGAAACTTTCTTTCCTCCTTTTGATGATTGCCTTGTTTTAGTACTATAATAAATTTTAATGCACGTTTTGTAGAATGAGTCAATCAAAGTATTATTCTTTATAGCCGTATTTACTGTGTTCTTAAACTGAAAAACATCAGTGCTAAGCAGAAACTCATTATTAATAAGATAGTTTAAGTCGTCCCTGAAATTAAGTCTATTAAACTCTATTTCAAAGTCACTGTTAGGGTTCACTGGCAATCTATAAACGCCTTTCTTTTCTTGTTTAGACCTATCAATAAAATCTATAAGCTCATACCATTTTTTAAAAATTCGGATAGTTATTAAATCTCTTGTGTCAAGACTATCATTAATTTTTTGGAGGTTTTGACTATGAAAAAGACCTGACTTTAAATAGAGCTCAAAAAAATCTTTCTTATAAAGTTTTACTTCAAAGTTTTCAGAGTGATTAAACACGGAGCTTAACATCATTAATACTACTTTGTTCTTGTCGGTTACAGATGCTTTTTTATTATCTATATATATGATGTATGAAGACAATATTTTTTCAACAATTTTAGTTTTTTCATATCCTGAAAAACTATCAAAAAGGTTAAACTCAACAAAGAGACTGTTTAAAAAATCTATTTCTGCATAGTCTTTTACGAAATTATTCACTTGAAAAAACAAATTATCTCTATCAAAATTAAGCTTAGATGTTGCTATTATAGATTTCAATTTACAGTTTAAAAACTGGTTACTAATACTTGCCCAAAGTATGTAGGCAGATAAGTCCCCTCCATAGAATTCTTTAGTTATGTACCTTTCTCCTTGATTTAATATAAAAATTTCTTTAGTAGGGTACATCAATCTATTAAGACCAGTTCTGTTAACTTTTTTCAGTATTTCACTTGCTTCTTTTGTATCATAAACTAGCTTCTTATAGGCATTCTCCAAGAGCTCATCTTGACTATTAATTGAGGTATAATTAATATATTTATCCCTTGCTCTCTTGTAAGTCTCAAAAGACTTGTACATCTCCTTATTTTGAATTTCTGTATAAGGTAGTGACTTTAAATCCATACCATCAGGATTGGGTAGAAACACATATATATCACCTTTTTTTCTTTGTCTTGCTAAAGCTTGTATAATGACATTAGAGCCATTTGTAAAAACACCTTTATTGTTTACATAGTCTACAGACAAATCTTTAGGAAATACTATTATTAAGGTATGATTTAATTTCTCAATATTTATCCCAGTACTAAAATTTGTTCCAATATTGATTTTGTGCTCATTATACCTTCTATTGGCTTTACGATTAAAGGCATCTGAGTAACATCTATTTATTTTATCAGATTGATTCTTAAGAACATCACTAACTTTCTTGACTTTTGAAGGTGATGTTTTGTTAGGATTAATAAGCTTTTCAGTTAAAGTCTTTGAGTAAACTAAAATATCAAAAGGCTTCCTGCTCTTTACCAATCTTGAAACAAGACTAACTAAATTAGCGTCTTTATCAAGCTGTTGGTTTATATAAAAATTAAGATATAAGCTACTTTGTTTTAAAGGTTTTGGTGTTCTTTTAGATTCAATAATAAATATGTTTTTATCTGTAAATTCAGATACATACTTTATAACTTCTTTTGAGGCTTCATTAAATGTAGCACTAATTATGTATGCTTTATGTACTAAATCCTGAAAATTCCAAAGATTGAAAATAAACTGTTCTTTAAAATTATGAATGCTATCATGTATCTCATCCATTAACCAAATCACCTTTTTATTGCTGCTTTCACAGTATGACTTTAGCTCCTTAAAGTACTTTCCTCTAATTTTAGATGTAAAAACATTGTCATCTCCTGGGTTACCTATTAAAGCATTAATAGTCATCACGTTTACTTTGTAATTCTTTAACTTTAAAGATATTGGCACCATCAATTCATCATCCACATAACCCCATTTTTTACTTTTAGAGTTTTCCCTTAAGCTTTCCTCATAACTAATTAAATTGAAAATTTTCTCCGTTGAAATATGTTCAGAACACTCTTTTACATATTGTTCTACCAAACTTTTATAAGGCACTGCTATTATGATGATGTAATCTGGATTACTAACATATTTAGTAAGTACTTGTATAATAGCTCTTGTTTTCCCTTGTCCTACACCTGCATTAATAACAGTAGTATTCTTGTTGTCAAGGTCTCCTACCAATATTGGAAGCAAATCATCACTTATAAACCCATCATCATCTGGCTTTATAATTTCTTTGGGTTCAACAACATTATAGAGTTTACTATCAAAGTCTTCAGGATTAATCTCTTTAAACTCTATTGGGGTATTATCAAAAAGGGAATTATCAAAGTTCATATGTAAAGTTTAACTGTGCTATAAAAGTATTATAACACAGTTATTAGTTACCCCTTTTTATCCAATTTCTTACCAAGATTAAACATTTGTTCACTAATCTTTTGTTGAACAATATCTCCATAATGCTCTTGGGTTGTTTGCATCTTGCTATGTCCTAATAGTTTAGATACAACCTCCATAGGCACATCATTATATAACAAAACTGTGGTTGCAAATGTTTTTCTCGCAATATGATGAGTCAAGTTAAATTCAATGCCTATTATATCCGCAATCTCTTTTAAATAGCCATTAAACCTTGCATTTGATATTCGCTTAAATAGGTACTCAGAAGCTTCATTGTCATATTTTTTAATAATTTCCTTAGCTTTTGATAACAATGGTACTTTATAAGTTCTGGAGGTCTTTGCCCTCTTAATTATCAACCAAAGCTCTCCATCAAATTCATTCACAATATGTCTCTTTTTAAGGTTATCCATTTCCTTAAACGCTAATCCTGTGTAGCAACAAAACACAAATAAATCTCTAATAAAATTTATTCTCTCAATTCCAAAATCCTTATTTTCCAAGTCTTGAAGTTGTTGTTGAGAAAGGTACAGAACCTCTTTTTTAACCCTTTTTGCTTTGTACATCATAAATGGGTCTCTATCCAAATGATTTTCTGAAATAGCATATTTAAGAGACCTCCTAAATCTCTGAATGACCTTATTTAAGGTACTCTGTTGAAAGTTTTTTTCAGTTTTGAGGTAATATTCATATTGGTCTAGAAAGCTGCTTTTAATGTCGTTTAATTGAATATCCGATGATTTAAATTTCCATCTTATAAAATCTTCTAGATGTTTACCATAAACTACATATTTGTCATAAGTATCTTTATTTAATTCCTTTCCAATAAGTTTTTTCAAATAGTCACAGAACTGCCTATGGTTTTCAACCACACCCACTTCATTGGAAATAGTATCACCCTTGAATTTATTGATTATATCTATAACTGTAAAACTCTCGCTATTTACTTGAAGGAAAAGATAAGCTTGATTAATCTCTTGCTTTATAATATCTAATTGGGTATTAATAAATTCACTGTTGATATTACCATCAGAGACTTTCTGATTTTTGCTTTGCCAAATATCTGGGATTATTAAAATTCCTGTAGAAAACTCTTTTCTAATTTTTTGATAAGTAATTCTACATTTAATTGAACATTCTCCCTTACTATTTGGTTTTGACTTAAACAGTAGAAATAGAACTTTTGGTTTCATTTTAATTAAATTTAAAATGGAACACCTTGTGAAAAAAAGACTCCTAAAAAGACTCCTTTTTATGATAAGAATTTAATAAAAAAGGAGTGGCAACACCCAAAAACAAAAAAAGCCCTTCCATTAGGAAAAGCTTCTCATCGGTCTATTTCTAAACCACATCCTCCGCCTCTGGCGGAGAACAACACAACATCATTAATTCTCTTTTTGAAAGAGATTCCCACCTCCGTGGGAATTTGTTGCGGTCTGGACGAGACTCGAACTCGCGACCCCCTGCGTGACAGGCAGGTATTCTAACCAACTGAACTACCAGACCAAAGTTTTCAATCCGCCTGAGGCGAACCCCAACAACAGTTGGGCAAAGTGAAAATTTGTTACCATACATTTTGAGATTGCTCCCTTGCCGTATTAAGCGGTGGCAAATATACCACTCCATTTCATTTTGGCAAACATTTTTTTTAAAAAATAAAATATTTTATCCAAACTTCTGACGTTCCACTAAATAGGTTGTCAAAATCTTGTTGAAACTTTCGTTAATGTCAGTGATCACGTACTTTATCCTGTATTGTGCGCAGCGCAATTGCAATTCCACAAAATAATCCTGCACTGCCTTTTCATACTGTTCCTTTATATTATCGGCATAAAGGTTTACAAATTCGCCAGTTTCAACGTCCACAAAGCGCTTGGGGCGGTTGCTGAAATCGAAATCTACCTCTCGCTTTTTATCGAAGGTATGAAAAAGAATAACCTCGTGCTTATTGTATTTTAAATGTTGAAGTGCTTCAAAAAGTTTTTCTGCTTCGGCATCGCTTTGGAACATATCTGTAAAAAGGAAAACCAGGGAGCGGCGTTTCAATTTTTCGGCAATTAAATGTAGGTGTTCGTAGGTTTTGGTTTCGGTTTTCTCTTTTGAAGAAAGCAAGGCTTCATTCAATTTTTGAAGGAGCATTTGGTGGTGGCGCTCACTGCCTTTTTCCGAAGCATAAAATTCATATGCGTCACTATAAATGCTCAATCCAACAGCGTCGCGCTGGCGCTTCATCAAATTCATGATTGCTGCCGAGGCCAATACGGCGAAACCCATTTTGTTCAAAGAATTTATATTGAACTGCTTCAGCTTTGGATAATGCATCGAACTGCTGTTATCCACAATCAAATGGCAGCGCAGGTTTGTTTCTTCTTCGTAGCGTTTGGTGTAGAGTTTATCCGTTTTGGCAAAAAGCTTCCAATCTATGTGTTTGGTACTTTCGCCATTGTTGTAGGTTTTATGCTCCGCAAATTCTGCAGAAAATCCATGAAAGGGACTTTTATGAAGCCCAGAAATAAAGCCTTCCACCACTTGTTTTGCAAGCAGTTCCAGGTTTTTAAAGCCTGTAATTTCATTTATTTCTTTTTCTATATTCATTATGTCATCCTGAGTACTTCGACTTCGCTCAGCACAGGCTTTGACGAAAGGTAGTTTATCTCTTTTTCTATATTCAAACTGGGATATTTTAATTACTCAACTGTTTTTTTAAGTATATATAAATTGGCCATGCCTCCTTCAATTACGTTCCCAGATTTATCAAGCATCCACAATTGGTTTTCGCCTACTTTATACTGAAGGGTTTGACCTTCAGCTGTCAAAAGAACTTTTGAACCAGTTTCATCCCACACAAAACTTCCTGTTTTTGTGAATTCATTTTCACCTTCCAGCTTTCCCAAATAGGTTTGAACAAGGGTATAGGTTTTGTCATCTTCAAGTTTCAAAACAGTCTTAATGCCTTCGCAGTCTGCACAGGGTATTGTGCCTTCGTATATACCAGCCCAATCCAATGAAGTTTCAGAGTTATGAGAATCTACTAGGTTAGCACCTTCGGTCTTCATAGTCTCTTCCGAAGAAGTTTCTTTCTTTTCACCATTCTTGCAGCCTACAAATAGGGTTGTTGTAATTGCAAGCAGCACTAACGTCTTTCTCATAATTTCTATTTCAAAATTTTATCTACAATGCCGTATTCCACAGATTCCTCAGCGCTCATCCAATGGTCGCGGTTAAAGTCTTTCATCACTTTTTCAAACTTTTGGCCACAATTATCGGCAAGAATTCTAGCGCTGATTTCCTTTGTTTTCAAAATTTCCTGTGCAGTGATTTCTATATCGCTGGCAACTCCGCGAGTTCCACCACTGGGTTGGTGGATCATTACACGTGCATGGGGTTGTATAAAACGTTTTCCCTTTTCGCCTACAGAAAGCAAGATACTTCCCATGGAAGCTGCCAATCCGGTACAAATGGTAGAAACAGGACTTTTTATTTCCTTGATTGTATCATAGATTGAAAACCCTGAGGTTACATAGCCTCCAGGACTATTAATGTATAATTTAATTTCGTCGTGGCTTAGGGCATCTAGATACATCAATCTATCTACAACGTGGCGCGCACTTTTGTCGTCTACCATTCCCCAGAGAAAAACTTTGCGTTCCTCTAATAATTTACCATCTATTCTATCTTGTATTTTATTCGTTTTTTCCATAATTATGACTGTATTTCGTCTCCGCTCAATATAAACTTCGCGGGTATTTTTTTAATTCAAGTTCTAAGTTTGTTTAAAGAGACCCCGCGATACAGCGGGGTTATTTCAATAACGTAAATCTGCGATTTACTATTTCACTAAAATAACAAAAGGCCTAGCAATACGCCAAGCCTTTTTGTTTTTAATTTTTCTTTTTCTATAATTTTACAAAAGCGAATCAATTGCTTCCGCGTAAACATTTTTAGGAGCAACACCTACTTGTCGGCCTACTACTTCGCCATTTTGAAAAACCAAAACGGTTGGAATGTTACGTACTCCATATTTTGCGGCAAACTCTTGGTTTGCATCTACATCTACTTTTCCTACCACGGCTCTGCCATCGTATTCTTTTCCTATTTCTTCAATGATCGGCCCTACCATTCTGCAAGGTCCGCACCAGGCTGCCCAAAAGTCAACCAATACGGGCTTGTCACTTTTTAAAACCGTTTCTTCGAATGTTGCGTCTGTTATTTCTAATGCCATAATATTTGTTTTTAATTAATACACAAAAGTAGTCCTTTTTTTTGCGAAAACTTACGGGGTTAATATATGTTTAGGATATGAATGTATTGTTTATTTCTATAATCGGTTGTCTGTTGTCGGTTGTCTGTTGTGGGTTATAGATTCTGGGTTCTTAGTTCTTGGCTCTTGTCTCTTAGTTCTTGGTTCCTGGCTATGGTTTCTGGTTGTAGGTTCTAATGGATAGATCAATTTAGCTTATAACTCAACTGCTCTCGTTCCAGTTCATCGAGCAATTCCTTAGAAATATTGATTTTATGCTTTCTGCTGGGCATGGTTAAATGAATTTTTTCATCGTTTTCATACACTACAAAAAACAATTGCTTTTCACCTTTGTGGGTTTTTACCAAATTTTTAAGCGAATCAATTTTTCCTTCTTTTAAATCATTTAAAGGCATGGTAATGGTCAATTTTTTTCCGTAGTTTTCCATCACATCGTGAAGCAATTGGATGCTGTTATACTGAAGCCTTGGATCTCCTTTTTTTCCTGTCTCGCGGTTCGTCCAACCTTCCTTCACAAAAACACGTCCGTAAATGAAGCTATTCGGAACCAAGAAATGACGCCATTTTAAGTATTCTTCTCCAAAGATTTTGAAATCGTAACTGTCTTCATAATCCTCAACGGTGAAAATAGCCCAACCTTTTCCGGCTTTTGATTCCCGGTGCTGCACATCACTAACAACTCCTCCAAAACACATTTCCTTATTGAGAAAATCTTCCAAACGGTTAAAATCAGAAACCTTGCAATTGGTAAAACTTTTCATTTCGATTTTGAAATCGTCCAGCGGATGACCCGAAATATATACTCCCACTACCTCGCGTTCCTGCTTCAGTTTTTTCATTGTACCCCATTCTTCACAAGGGGGAACTTCGGGCTCGGGAATTTGAACTTCACTTGCATCGCCAAAAAGGCTTACTTGTGAAGAATTCTGCGTTTCCTGATATTTTGCGGCATAGCGAAGCACTTTTTCAATAAACATTACCCCATCGCCATCATCGTGCAGATATTGGGCTCGGTGGGTATCAAAGCTATCAAAACCACCCGCCAAGGCCAAGTTCTCAAATGCCTTTTTATTTGCTGAGCGCAGGTCTATTCGTTTCGCCAGATCAAAAACTGACTTGTATTTTCCATCTTTTCTATGTTCAACAATGGTTGCCACGGCACTGCTACCCACACCTTTTACAGCACCCATTCCAAAACGGATAGCGCCTTGGTCGTTTACGGTAAATTTATGAAAAGACTCGTTTACGTCTGGGCCCAAAACAGTGAGCCCCATCCGTTTACATTCGTCCATAAAAAAGGTGACCTGTTTTATGTCGCTCATATTGTTTGAAAGCACCGCAGCCATATATTCAGCTGGATAGTGCGCTTTTAAATAGGCTGTTTGATATGCAATCCAAGCGTAACAGGTAGAGTGGGATTTATTAAACGCATAACTCGCAAAAGCTTCCCAATCCTTCCAGATTTTTTCTAATTTTTCGGCATCGTGGCCGCGTTCAGCCGCTTGGGCAACAAACTGGGGCTTCATTTTATCGAGTACGGACTTTTGTTTTTTACCCATTGCTTTTCGCAAAACGTCGGCTTCACCTTTTGTAAAACCAGCCAATTTCTGCGACAGCAACATCACCTGCTCCTGATAGACTGTAATTCCGTAGGTTTCTTTCAGGTATTCTTCCATTGCCGGAAGGTCATATTCAATTTCTTCCTCGCCGTGTTTTCTTTTTACGAAACTAGGAATGTATTCCATCGGGCCTGGGCGATAGAGTGCATTCATCGCAATTAAATCTGCAAAGACCGTAGGCTTCAGTTCCTTCATATACTTCTGCATTCCGGCAGATTCATACTGAAAAATACCAACTGTATCTCCTCTTTGGAAAAGCTCGTATGTTTTTTCATCATCGAGCGGAAATTCATCTGGATCGAGATCTACATTGTGTTTGTGCTTTACGAGTTTTACGGTGTCTTTGATAAGTGTCAACGTTTTCAATCCCAAAAAGTCCATCTTTAAAAGTCCGGCACTTTCAACCACTGAGTTATCGAACTGTGTAACGTATAAATCGGAATCCTTCGCAGTGGCAACAGGAACAAAATCGGTAATATCACTGGGCGTGATGATTACTCCACAGGCGTGAATTCCAGTATTTCGAACGGATCCTTCAAGGATTTTTGCTTGGTTTATGGTTTGTGCCTCAAGATCACTTCCTTCGGAAAGATTTAAAAGTTCCTGCACTTTTGGAAGCTCATCGCTTCGGAAACGGCTTCGCAATTCCGCAGGGTTCAAACCGAAAATTTTATTCAGTTTGGTCATATTCGGAATAAGCTTCGAAATTCTATCCGCTTCATTCAATGGTAAATCCAAAACCCGCGCTGTATCGCGAATGGAGGACTTGGCAGCCATGGTTCCGTAGGTAATAATCTGTGCTACTTGATTGCTTCCGTATTTATTGATTACGTAATCCATAACCCTGCTTCGACCTTCATCATCAAAATCGATATCGATATCGGGCATACTCACACGATCTGGATTTAGGAAACGCTCAAAAAGCAAATCGTACTTAATAGGGCAGATATTTGTAATTCCCAAGCAATACGCCACAGCACTTCCTGCCGCTGAACCTCGGCCCGGACCCACAGAAACGTCCATTTTTCGAGCTTCGGCGATGAAATCCTGAACAATCAAAAAGTAACCGGGATAACCCGTATTGGCGATAACATCCAGTTCAAAATCTAAACGTTGCTTTATTTCTTTTACTCTTTCGGAAGCGCCTTCGGGAATTTCAGAATCTGTCAGCGCTTCGTAGGAAACTTCTATCAATTCTGGATAACGCCTTTTTGCTCCTTCGTAAGTTAAATATCGTAAATAGGCATTTTCACCACGCTTACCGCCATCTATGTCTTCAGGTTTCAAAAACTCTTTCGGAATACCAAAGTTGGGAAGCAATACATCGCGATGCAAACTGTAAGGCTCTATTTTTGCAACCACTTCTTCAATATTCAAAATCGCTTCAGGAAGGTCTTTGAACAGTGCCTTCATCTCCTCCGGTCCCTTAAAATAATATTCTTGGTTCGGCAAACCATACCGATAACCTCGACCACGACCAATGGGTGTTGCCTGTTTTTCACCATCTTTTACGCAAAGTAAAATATCGTGGGCGTTGGCGTCTTCTTTCTTTATGTAGTAGGTATTATTACAGGCTACTATTTTCAAGTTGTTTCGCCTTGCCATCTCGATCAAAACATCGTTTACGCGTTTTTCATCTTCCTGGTTGTGGCGCATAACTTCCACGTATAGGTCATCCCCAAACATTTGTTTCCACCAAAGCAACGCCTCCTCGGCTTGGTTTTCTCCTATATTCAAAATCTTTCCGGGTACTTCCCCGTAAAGACTTCCCGTTAAAACAATGATGTCTTCTTTGTATTTTTCTACAATATTTTTATCAATCCGCGGCACGTAATAAAACCCTTCGGTGTAAGCAATGGAAGCCATTTTAGCCAAATTGTGGTAGCCATTTTTATTTTTGGCGAGCATGACTATTTGATAGCCATTATCTTTATGCGTTTTATTCAAATGGTCTTCACAGACAAAAAATTCACAACCCACAATTGCCTTTATCGGTTTAGCAGGGTTTTCTTCTTCTTCATTTTTAGGTAAATCTGCGAGCGACTTATTGTAGTTGCTAACAGCCTGCACAAAATGGAACGCACCCATCATATTACCAGAATCGGTTATTGCTACGGCGGGCATATTATTTTCAACAGCAGCGTTTACCAAATCTATAGTGCTGGATGTGGATTGTAGGATTGAAAACTGCGAATGATTGTGAAGGTGAACAAAAGACGCATCTTCCAGTGTGGCGATATTTTCTTTTATTTCTTCGGAAGAAATTTCTTCGGTTTCCGAAGCGGCTTGCATTAGCTTTCGGATTCTTTCCGAAGCCTTTTTTAGGTTGATATGCTTCAGCCCTAGTAACTCAATGGTTTTTGGGTTTTCTTCTGAAAAATTCTCGAAATAATCTGGCTGAACATCAAGTTCTTCCTTTGTAAAAATCTGACGGCGCACCAATTCCAAAAAGCAACGGGTGGTTGCCTCAACATCTGCAGTGGCATTATGCGCTTCAGCAAAAGGCTCACTAAAAAGAAACTCGTGAAGTTCAGTTAAGGTCGGTAATTTAAACTTTCCGCCACGACCGCCGGGAATTTGGCAGAGTTGGGCTGTGGTTTCGGTACAGGTATCCAAAACAGGAAATTTGGGCAATGGATTTTCAATTCCCAATCGGAAAAATTCCGCGCCCATAATATTTACATCAAACCCCACATTTTGGCCGACGATAAATTTTGTTTTTGAAAGTGCCTGTTGAAATTTTTTCGCCACTTCTTCCAAAGAAATTCCTTCGGCTGTTGCCAACTCTGTGGAAATTCCGTGAATTTTTTCGGCATCAAAAGGAATATTGAAACCTTCTGGCTTCACCAAATAATCCTGGTGCTCGATCAAATTCCCCATGGCGTCGTGCAACTGCCAAGCAATCTGGATACAGCGCGGCCAGTTATCGCTATCGCTAACAGGAGCGTTAAAGCGTTTGGGCAGACCTGTTGTTTCTGTATCGAAGATTAAATACATAGGATTAACGATTTTTTGATTGCGGATTTTAGGTTTCTGAACTAAGGAAGTAAAAATAGAAAAACAGACCGCCTTTGGGAAGTAAAATTATGAGTAGTTGTTCACAATAAAAAACCGTTTCCGGGAAATTCCGAAAACGGTTTAATTCTTCTTTTTCAATTATAATTTCTATGAAACTACAGCTTCAAAGTTTTTGGCACTTTGCAATGCGTTTTGAATCGTGTCGCGGTGACTTGTCAAAATTTTCTGTGTGGTAGGCGGCAATGTTGTATCTTTAATTACTTCATTGTACTCTTCCACGGCAGCTTTTTCACCTTTTTGAACTTCTTCTAAAATGGTTTCTTCATTATTGGAAGAAAAGGCCGTTTCAATATCCATCCAGGTTCGGTGCATTGCTCCTGTGGTGCTTCCACCTTTGTCAGGACTTTCGCCGTAGTTTTTGATCTCCGTTTTTATTTCGTGACCAAAACCATTTCTTTTTATAGCTTGTTCATTAAAGAATTGCTTCAGTTTTGTGTTATCCACTTTTTCTGCAGCTTTTTTATAACCCTTTTCAGCGTCATAATTTTTCTCTAATAGTTCGTTTAATTTGTTTGTCATTTTTTCAGTAAACTTCATATTCGTTCGTTTTAAATTATACAGCTGTTTTTCTTCATCATAATCATTTCTACCTTTGAAGACAACTGTTTAACTTCATTCGGATATATATTAATATACCATGAATAAAGAGTTTCAACGAATTATTAACTTAAGCTTAATTGAATTTAACAAGGTTTAACCTTTGAAAATGGTTTGTGCGGCCTTAATAAGCAACATTAAATTGACCTTCGGTAACCTCAGATAAATTTGTATAAAAATAGAAGGTTCCTTTTATGGTTTTAGCAGTAAGGTCGTGCTCTATGATTTTTATCAATCCACTTGAAGTAGTTTCAGGGCCGTTGACACCTTGATATTTTGCGCTAAAACCACCTCTTGGCAAGGTGTATTCACCTGGCTCCACTCCCGCAGTAACAGAAATCAAGATTGTTGCATTTGCATTGCTGCCAGAAGTAATTATTGTATTCCCTGTATTGCGGGAAGTTACAGTTATTGGAATAAATTGGTTGCCATCAACACTGGCGCTAAAAGTTCCAGCGTTGCTAGGGTCTGTAATATCACCCCCAGAGTAAGGAACATTGTAAAGTGTTCCTTTGGAAACATAAATAGTATCGATGCCTGGAAGAAAGGCATTGAAATTAAAAGATCCGGAAATAGTCTTATTGTTTTCGTTTAGTTCTGAAATAGTTACCACACCTTCCCCACTAGGTCTTGTGGTATATATATTTCCGCCCATATCCTCAAAAACGGCATAGTTAGAAAGTCCCTCTTGAATAGCAAAGTTACCCTGGGCCAATCGAGAAAGGTTTATTGTTAAGGACTCTTCGTCATTAAAACCCTGAATGGTAACCGTACCATCGTCATTCAGTGCGGCTCGGGCATCGGTAGAAGTGTACAGTCTATTATCTACTTTTGCTTGTAAAGCCACATCATAGGTTTGCACATCTTCGCAGGAGATAAGCAATAAAGTAGCCAAAAGAACAAATACAAATTTTTTCATCGGTTAAGGTTTATTTAGGGGTTTTCACAAATGTAAAATAAAAACTTTAATTGGTTGAATTTCAAAAAGAAAATATACTATCTTTGCCGTCCTTAATTATAACCGGGGTCGGGAACCCCAAAAATTAATTTAATATGCCTGTAAAAATCAGACTACAAAGACACGGGAAGAAAGGTAAGCCTTATTTCTGGATTATCGCTGCGGATAGCCGTAGCAAAAGAGATGGTAAATTTCTTGAAAAATTAGGATTTTACAATCCAACAACCAACCCTGCACAGATTGATCTAAATGTGGACAGCGCTGTAAAATGGCTTCAAAATGGAGCTCAACCAACAGATACTGCCCGCGCTATTCTTTCTTACAAAGGAGCTTTAATGAAAAATCACCTTGCTGGTGGTGTTCGTAAAGGCGCTTTGACAGAAGAACAAGCTGAAGCAAAATTCAACGAGTGGTTAGAATCTAAAAAAGGTACTATTGATCACAAAAAAGCAACACTTTCTGAAGCACAACAAAAAGCAAAAGCAGAAGCACTTGCTGCTGAAAAAGCTGTAAGCGACAAACGTGCTGCTGAAGCCGCTGCTGCAGCCGCTCCTGCAGAAGAAGAAGCTACTGAAGAAGTTGAAGCAACTGCAACAGAGGAAACTCCTGCTGCTGAAGCTCAAGCTACCGAAACTCCTGCTGAAGAAGTTAATGAAGACGAAAAAGAAGCATAAATTTCAAAACGATGCAAAAGGAGAACTGCTTCTACTTAGGCAAAATCGTTAAGAAATATAGCTTTAAGGGGGAACTTCTAATAAAATTAGACACAGACGAACCCGAACTTTTTACTGAAATGGAATCGGTTTTTGTGGAACAACGCAAAAACCTGATTCCATTTTTTATTGAAGAAAGCTCCCTTCACAAAAGCGAACTACTACGCGTGCGTTTTGAAGATGTAAAAAACGAAGAGGATGCAAATGCTTTAATTGGCGCACATCTTTATCTGCCTTTGGAATTTCTTCCAAAACTCACTGGCAATAAATTCTACTATCACGAAATTATTGGTTTTACCGCCGAAGATGAATCTTTTGGAAAAATTGGTGAAATTACCGGAGTTAACGATACTACTTCACAAGCTTTGTTTGAAATTGATCGTGACGGCAAAGAAATTTTGATCCCAATGATCGACCATTTCATAAAAAAAGTGGATCGGGAAAACAAATCTATTCTTTTGGATGTTCCTGCCGGGTTGATTGAAATGTACCTTTGAAAATAAAATTTCAAAATCTTCAATCAGCAATCAGCAATCGTTAATCATTAATCTAAAACCCCTTGAAGCCTTTTAAATTCAAACAATTTACCGTTGCTCAAGACCGCTGCGCAATGAAAATTGGCACTGATGGTGTTTTGCTCGGCGCTTGGGTTTCTGTAAATAAAAACCCATTTTCAATTCTGGATATTGGTGCGGGAACTGGCATTATTGCACTGCAATTGGCCCAAAGAAGTAATGCCGAAATGGTAGATGCCATTGAAATTGATGAAAACGCCTATGAACAGTGTGTGGATAATTTCGAAAACTCTCCTTGGGGCGACAGATTGTTTTGCTACCACGCTTCTTTGGAAGAATTTGTAGAAGAATTTGAAGATAAATACGACCTTATTATTTCCAATCCGCCATTTTATTCCGAAGATTATAAAACTACAAATGAATCTCGGGATATTGCACGTTTTAATGATGCACTTCCCTTTGACGAATTAATTGAAAGTGTTTCCCATTTACTTTCCGACGAAGGAATTTTTGCCGTTATCATTCCCCGAAAAGAAGAAGAAAATTTTATCAAAATGGCTTCTGAGGAGAACCTTTTTCCGAGCCGAATTTGTAGAGTCCGAGGTAATGAAAATTCAGACGAAAAAAGAAGTATGCTTGAATTTTCCTTTAAAAAGATTTCTGCTAGAATTGAAAATCTTACTATTGAAATTTCCCGACATAATTATACCGCAGACTATAAAAAACTGGTTCAGGATTTTTACTTGAAAATGTAGGTCTTTAAGCTTGTGATTTCTACATTTGTATTCCTTTAAATTACTTATAGATGAAACCAGATTTATTTGAAGCTCCCGATTACTATAATCTTGACGAATTACTTTCCGATGAACACAAATTGGTGCGACAAGCTGCCCGTGATTGGGTGAAGCGCGACGTATCTCCCATTATAGAAGAATACGCCCAAAAGGCGGAATTTCCAAGCCAAATCATTAAAGGCCTTGCTGAAATTGGTGCTTTTGGACCCTATATTCCTGAGGAATACGGCGGAGCTGGGCTTGACCAAATATCCTACGGATTGATTATGCAGGAAATTGAGCGCGGCGATAGCGGCGTTCGCAGTACTGCATCCGTTCAATCTTCATTGGTAATGTATCCTATCTGGAAATACGGAACAGAGGAGCAACGCAAAAAATACTTACCAAAACTTGCCTCGGGTGAATGGATGGGCTGTTTCGGGTTGACCGAGCCTGACCACGGAAGTAATCCTGGCGGAATGACCACCAATTTTAAAGACAAAGGCGATCACTATCTTCTAAACGGTGCCAAAATGTGGATAAGCAATGCTCCTTTTGCGCAAGTTGCAGTAGTTTGGGCAAAAAACGAAGAAGGAAGAATCCACGGATTGATTGTGGAACGCGGAATGGAAGGTTTTTCAACTCCAGAAACACATAACAAATGGTCGCTTCGTGCTTCGGCAACGGGCGAACTTATATTTGACAACGTAAAAGTTCCAAAGGAAAATTTACTTCCAAACAAATCTGGTTTAGGTGCGCCACTTGGTTGTTTGGATTCCGCGCGTTTTGGAATCGCCTGGGGTGCAATTGGTGCTGCTATGGATTGTTATGACACAGCACTTCGCTATTCAAAAGAACGAATGCAGTTTGGAAAACCGATTGGACAATTCCAACTTCAGCAGAAAAAATTGGCAGAAATGATTACCGAAATCACCAAAGCTCAGTTATTGGCTTGGAAATTAGGTGTGATGCGAAATGCAGGAACTGCTACCAGCGCGCAAATTTCCATGGCAAAACGCAACAATGTGGAGATGGCAATCAATATTGCTCGCGAAGCAAGACAAATGCTGGGTGGAATGGGTATTACTGGCGAATACAGTATTATGCGCCACTCGATGAACCTTGAAAGTGTTATTACTTACGAAGGAACTCACGATATACATTTATTGATTACAGGCCTTGATATTACAGGCCTGAACGCTTTTCAATAGTAGAAATATAAACTTATCTTAAAGGCTTTACCGTACGGTAAAGCCTTTTTACTTTTGGAAGAAAAATAAATCATGATTTCCGAAATCAATAAACGAATTCTTCCCTACCGTACTACCCTATTAAACCATCCTCTTTACAGTGAAATAAAAACGCCGAAACAACTTCGGGTATTTATGGAATATCACGTTTTTGCCGTTTGGGACTTTATGTCATTATTGAAATCACTTCAAAGCGGATTGACCTGTACAACATTACCATGGAAACCTAAAGGCAATCCCGAATTGGGTTATTTGATAAATGAAATTGTTTTGGCTGAAGAAACAGACATCAACCGTTATGGAAAAAGGCAAAGCCATTTTGAAATGTATTTGGACGCTATGGAAAAAGCAAACGCAGATACTTCAAAAATTTGCGCCTTTATTAAAGCTTGTGAAACGGAGCCAAATATTTTCAAAGTAATAGATAATGCTGACATTCCAGAGGCAGTGAGAAAATTCCTTACGTATACCTTTAAAACTATTAAGGAAGGGAAATTTCATAAAATAGCCACCTCTTTTACTTTTGGAAGAGAAGACTTGATTCCCGAAATGTTTTCGGCAATTATAGAAAGAATACAGGAAAATTTTCCAAAAGAAGATTTAGCCGATTTCAAATATTATTTTGACAGGCATATTGAATTAGACGGAGATGAACACGGGCCTATGGCCCTACAAATGGTTTCAACTTTATGCGATAACAATAGAAAAAAATGGCGTGAAGCAGAAAAGACAATTGTTTCTTCCTTACAGGCTAGGGAACAACTTTGGGACGGAATACTCAATGAAATTTTAGAAACTTCGCATACCTAAAAACAACTTCATATTGTATCTTTAAAAAAAGAAACTGGAAGTATGTCCTCTCGAACACGAATGTCCCGCGCATATAAAAGCGCCCGAAGAATTGCTTTTAATGACGATTCAAAATTTATAATTTTTAGCGACTGTCATCGTGGCGACAACAGTTTTGCAGACGATTTTGCGAACAATCGGAATATTTACTTTCACGCATTGCAAGATTACTACAAAAGAGGTTTTACATATTGTGAGATAGGTGATGGTGACGAGCTATGGGAGAATCTTTTTTTTAAAGATATTTTTGAAGCCCATCAAAATGTTTATGAATTGATGAAGCTTTTTTATGCTGAAAATAGATTGTACAGATTGGTAGGAAACCACGATATGGTCTATATGAACCATAAATTTGTAGAAAAAACACTCTTTACCTATTTTGATAAAATAACAGGGGAAGATGCACCACTATTTCCTGGAATTGAGTTTACAGAGGGACTTATTTTGGAACACGAAAAAACAGGACAAGAAGTCTTTATGATGCATGGCCACCAAGCAGACTGGATGAACTATGTAGGCTGGAAATTCAACAGGTTTATGGTTCGTGCATTATGGCGGCAATTACAGATTTTTGGCATTGGTGACCCAACAAGTCCCGCAAAAAATTACAAAGAACTCATTAAAGTTGAAAGGCGCACCAAAAGTTGGATTGTAGAAAATAAAAACCTCTTTACAATTATTGGGCATACCCACAGACCAAGATTTCCAGAGCCTGGTGACATTGCGTTTTTTAATGATGGTAGTTGTGTACATCCGCGGAGTATTACCGGATTGGAAATAGAAAACGGTGAGATTTCCCTTATAAAATGGCAGATTTCCACTACAGAGGATGGTACTTTAAAAGTGCAACGGGTATTACTTGAAGGACCTCAAAAACTGATTGATTATAAAACTGAATAGCCGCTTTTATCGTATTATTATAAAACAATTTCCACAAAATGATGAATTTTAAAATTGCAATATTACTAATGGTTTTAGCATCGTTTTCCTGCGGGGTTTCAAAAAAGAATTCTTCTTCGGAAAAAACCACTTATAAATATCTAGCTCTCGGCGATAGTTATACCATAGGTGAAAGCGTTTGCAGCGACTGTAATTATCCGAAGCAATTAGCGGACAGTTTAAACAATATTTTAAAGGAAAAAACTTCGGTGAAAATAATTGCCAAAACAGGTTGGACCACTACAGATTTGCTTTCGGCAATTGCATCTGAAAACCCTTCAAAAGATTATGATCTAGTTACTTTATTGATTGGTGTTAATAACCAATACCAAGGAAAGCCTTTTTCTCTTTACGAAGAAGAGTTTCCGAAATTATTGGATATGGCTATCGCTTTTGCGAAAGGGAAAACGAAAAATGTGATTGTGCTTTCTATACCAGATTATGCTTTTACGCCTTTTGGACAGAAATCTGGGAAGGGTGAAAAGATTACTTCGGAACTGATGAAATACAACGCTTTTGCGAAAAAGATTGCGAATGAAAAAGGAGTGCATTTTGAGAACATAACTCCAATCACTCAAAAAGGCCTAGAAAATCAAGCCTTGGTAGCTTCGGATGGTTTGCATCCTTCAGCCGTTGCCTATAAAAAATTTGTAGAAAAAATATTTACAACGGGTGCTGAAATACTAAATTAAACTTCAGGAGCTAGCTCAACTTCCAGACCGTCAAGCTCCTCCTTTATAAAAATCTGGCAGCCAAGCCTGCTGTTTTCCTTCACATTATAGGCTTCGGAAAGCATCAAATCCTCGTCATAACTCATCTCGGGAAGTTGGTGATCACTTAAAACGTAACATTGGCAAGAAGCACACATAGCCATTCCTCCGCAAATACCTATGGTTCCTTCAGGAGCCAATTCGTAGGAACGAACTATTTCCATTAGGTTCATATTCATATCGGTCGGGGCGTCAACTTCGTGTTTTACGCCTTGACGATCTGTGATTGTTATTTTAATATCTTTCATAAAAAAGTCGATGAGTCGATGAGTTTATGAGTTTTGAAGACCTCACTGGTTTTGAAAACCTGTGAGGTCTGTAGCTTTGTTAATCAATAGATTTAATTACCGCTTTTGGAGCCTCTTTTTTACTTCCGTCAAAGCCTTCCACGCCACCCACGGTTGTATATTTCATAACATAACGTTTATCCGGGAAAATACGTTGATAGGCGCTTTGGCACATTAAAGTTGCTTCGTGAAAACCGCAAAGTATCAATTTCAATTTTCCGGGATATGTATTTACATCGCCAATGGCGTAGATGCCGGGAATGTTGGTTTGATAATCTAAAGTATTGTCAACTTTGATTGCATTTTTTTCAATTTCAAGTCCCCAATCCGCTATTGGACCAAGCTTTGGAGATAATCCGAACAGAGGAATAAAGTGATCACACTCACGGTTAAAAACTTCGGCCCCTTGTTTTATAACTACTTCTTCCAAATTATTTTCTCCAACTAAACCGACAACTTCGGCCGGAGTGATTAATTCAATTTTACCAAGATTTTTTAGCTCCTGTACTTTTTCAACACTGTCCAAAGCACCGCGAAATTCGTTTCTTCTATGAACCAACGTAACGCTTTTAGCCACATCTGTTAAGAATATACTCCAATCTAAAGCAGAATCTCCTCCTCCTGAAATAATTACATTTTTATTTCTATAAAATTCCGGATCGCGAATAATGTATTCTACACCATTATCTTCAAAATCGGAAATATTTGTAATGGGTGGTTTTCGTGGTTCAAAACTGCCCAATCCGCCAGCAATTGCAACGATTGGAGCGTGATGTTTTGTGCCTTTTTCCGTTGTAACAATGAATGATCCATCGTCTAATTTTTCAATAGTATCTGCGCGTTCACCCAAAGTGAAACCAGGCTGAAAAGGCTCAATCTGCTTCATTAAATTGGTCACCAAATCACCAGCAAGTACTTCGGGAAAACCAGGTATATCGTAGATAGGTTTTTTAGGATAAATTTCGGAACACTGTCCGCCAGCCTGCGGAAGTGCGTCAATTAAATGACATTTCAATTTAAGTAATCCAGCCTCAAAAACGGCAAAAAGTCCCGTGGGACCAGCGCCAATTATAAGAATATCTGTTTTTATCATGAAAGATGCTCTCTTTATTTTATTCAAAATTAGCTGCTAAAATATTCAGAAAAAATGACGATTGTCATTATTGTGAAACACTAACAACTTTTTCAATTTGGGGGGCGTATTTTTTAATGGTCATTTCTACGCCACTTTTCAGTGTCATTTGGTTTACGGAACATCCTACACAAGCACCTTGAAGCTGAACGTTCACTACCTTTCCATCTTCAATGGAAACGAGTGAAATATCACCGCCATCACCTTGCAAAAATGGACGGATCTCGTCCAATGCTTCCTCTACTTTTGTTGTTAGTTCCTGCGTTGTCATATTATTTTTTTACGGCGCTGCAACCTGCCATTGTTGTAATTTTTATTGCTTCGGTAGGCGGAAGGCTTTCGTTTCTTCGCACGGTTTCTTCCACTACGTTTCGGGTAATTGTTTCAAAAGCCTCCTCGGTTTGGGTTGCAATTTGTAATGCGGCTGGTCTTCCCGCATCACCTGCTTCGCGTATACTCTGTACTAAGGGTACTTCACCCAAGAACGGCACTTTCAAATCGTCGGCTAAGTATTTTGCACCCTCTTTTCCAAAGATATAGTATTTATTTTCTGGAAGTTCAGCTGGTGTAAAATATGCCATATTTTCTATAATTCCCAAAACGGGAACGTCTATATTTTCCTGACGGAACATTGCCACTCCTTTACGAGCATCGGCCAAAGCAACGTTTTGCGGCGTACTAACCACAACGGCTCCTGTGATTGGCAAGGATTGCATAATGCTCAAATGAATATCTCCCGTTCCCGGAGGAAGGTCTATCAACATAAAATCCAATTCACCCCAAGCTGCGTCAAAAATAAGTTGGTTCAACGCTTTGGCAGCCATTGGTCCACGCCAAATTACGGCTTGGTCTGGCTGTGTGAAAAATCCGATGGAAAGAATTTTGATTCCATAATTTTCAACAGGCTTCATTTTACTCTTACCATCAACGTTTACTGAAAGCGGCTTTTCCATGGCAACGTCAAACATGATTGGGATTGATGGACCGTAAATATCAGCATCCAGAATTCCAACTTTGAAACCCATTTTTGAAAGGGTAACTGCCAAATTTGCTGTAACAGTGGATTTACCAACGCCCCCTTTTCCAGAAGCAACGGCTACTATATTTTGAATTCCAGGAATAGGCTTTCCTTTAATAAGGTTTGGGTTTTGTGGTTTAGCAGGTGCTTCAACTTTAATATTTACTTGAACTTTAGCGTTTGCATCCACTTTTTCGTGTATGGTTTTTATCACATCTGCCTCGGCTCGTTTTTTTATGTGAAGCGCTGGTGTGGAAAGTTTCAAATCCACTATAATTTCATCGGCAAAAGTTACAACATTTTGCACGGCACCACTCTCTACCATATTTTTCCCTTCGCCAGAAACAGTAATAGTCTCAAGGACTTTAAGAATATCTTGCTTTGAAATACTCATTATTTTTTACTTAATATTTAGATTGATTCTAAAGTGCAAATATAAGCTGAAAACTTCGGAATACGAAGCCGTAAGATTGAAATGATTTATGACTGAATAGTTAGAATTTTGGATTATTGGATATTTGGATTCACCAAATATTTTATCCTAAAGCTTCGGGATTGAAAATCAGGGAATAGATTAAAGTTCCTTCATTGGGTCCCAAAAATGCTTCTCAAAATTTTGGATTTTATTGTCAACCACTTCGATTCCTTCACTTTCCAAAAGCTGCTGCATTAAATTTGAGCCTTGGAAATGGTGTTTTCCAGTTAGTAATCCATTCCGGTTAACCACTCGATGTGCGGGTACGTCTTTATTGGCAGCTCCATTCATTGCCCAGCCTACCATTCTTGCACTTCCGGCAGCTCCTAAATAGTTTGCAATTGCTCCGTAAGAAGTAACTCTTCCATATGGAATACCTTTTGCAACTTGATAGACTTTTTCAAAAAAACCTTCGTTGGCCATTTTAAAATTCTCTTAAAATTTTAAAAAAAGTAATTACTGAAATAACAGCGGTAACAATGCCTATTACATAATTCATATTTAGGCTAAGTTTTCGAGAATGCTCTTTTGGCCTAAAAAACTGAACATACAATGCTAAGCTTGCAAAAGTTCCAAGCCCAGATGCAATTACAGTACTCCAAAGTTCGGGTTGGGAAAAAGAAAACATCCCAAAGGCAGAAAAAGTTATGCTCAAATAGATCCAATAAGGAATAGGGAGCAAATTTAGAATTGCAATAAAAATACCCAAAAAGAATCGATTTCTTTTTGAATTTTCGCTGTGATCGCGTATTTCCCTTCGCGTATCTTTTGCAATAAAAATAAAGTATATGGTAAGGCTTATAAAGATCCCTAAAGCCACTTTTTGAAGTATGTTAACCACTTCTGGATGTTTTCCAATATAACGCGCAAAAAGTAGCGCAAGGTATGTTTGAAGCATAACCGTAATACAAACACCAACTGAAAAAAGGAGCGCTCTTTTTCGGCCTTCCTTCATACTTATTTTGGCGGCATACATATTTATCAAACCTGGCGGGAGTACCCCAATAAATGATCCGAAAAAACCTATTAGTAAATTGTAAAGTATTGCCATTCAGGCCAGTTTTTTTGTGAATATACTGAATTTATAACTAACGGAATTTAAACCGAATGTAGGTTATCTTTTTTCCCTTTTCAAGATATTGGCTCTCATAAAAAGTTTGAATATTGGTTACGGCTTCTGGCGCACCTTGGCTTCCGTAAACATCGTGGTGTGCATATTCAATCGTTTCGCCCAAACCGTGAAGTAGGCCAAGGGTATATCCATGCATAAATTCGCTATCGGTTTTAAGGTTTACAAACCCACCAGGCTTTAGAATTTTTTTATATTTCTGGAGAAAATCCTCATTTGTTAAACGGTGCTTGGTGCGCTTGTACTTTATTTGTGGATCTGGAAAAGTTATCCAAATTTCATCTACTTCATTTTCATCAAAAATATGGTCCACAAGTTCAATCTGTGTACGCAAAAAACCTGCATTTTTTAGATTTTCTTTCAAAGCAATTTTTGCTCCTAGCCAAAAACGGGCGCCTTTGATATCTATTCCCAAAAAATTCATTTCTGGGTATTCTTTTGCAAGATTGACAGTGTATTCGCCTTTTCCACAGCCTAGCTCTAAAATCAAAGGGTTATTATTTTTAAAGAAATTTTTTCTCCAATTGCCTTTCATTTTCAGGGCATTGCTCAATACTTCCTCTCGTGATGGTTGCACGACGTTTGAAAAAGTTTCATTTTCCTTAAAGCGCTTCAGTTTATTTTTGCTACCCAAAATTTTAATTTTTGGTAAAATTAAGGAAATATAATGCCACAGCAATTATTGGTACCTTTGTTTTTATGCTGAAAAAGAAAACAATAATGGTTGCTCCACTGCACTGGGGTTTAGGCCACGCTACACGAAGCATACCTATAATTC
This sequence comes from uncultured Aequorivita sp., assembly GCA_937125455.1. GTDB lineage: Bacteria > Bacteroidota > Bacteroidia > Flavobacteriales > Flavobacteriaceae > Aequorivita. Next base: position 137,100 of record CAKZLK010000017.1, on the reverse strand, counting down.
GCGCTTTGCTTGAACACGACTTCAATGTTTTATTGGCTTCAGATGGCGGAGCTCTTTTACTTCTTAAAAAAGAATTTCCAGAGTTGGAATCCGTTGAACTTCCTTCATACAATATTACATACCCAAAAAAAGGCAGTCATTTTAAGTGGAAGATTTTGCTAAAACTTCCCGAAATCAAGAAGACGATGGATTCTGAAGAAAAAATCGTAAAGCAACTTGTGAGAGATGGAAAGATTCAAGGTATTATTAGCGACAATAGATTTGGCGTTAGGGACAAAACGATTCCTTCCGTTTTTATAACCCACCAACTGAATGTTTTAACAGGAAGCACAACAGCCATAACGAGCAAAATGCACCAAAAAATCATCAAAAAATTTGATGCCTGCTGGGTTCCCGATGTAGAAGATCTGGTAATGAACCTCAGCGGAAAGCTGGGTCATTTAAAGCAAGAGCAATTTCCAATAAAATATATTGGGGTTTTAAGCCGAATGGAAAAAAAGGAAGTTCCAAAAACCATAGATATCTTGATTTTACTTTCTGGGCCAGAACCACAGCGCAGCATACTGGAAGAAAAGCTAAAAGAGTCATTTAAACACAGCGAAAAGAACGTCTTAATGATCTGTGGAATAGTTGAAAAAGAACAAAAATGGCAGGATTTCAGTAAGTTGAAAATGGTGAACTTTATGAAAAGTGATGAGCTTGAAGATGCCTTAAACAAAAGTGAAATTGTAATTTCTCGCTCTGGCTATACCACCATCATGGATTTGACAGTACTTGAAAAAAAGGCCTTTTTTATTCCTACACCTGGACAATATGAGCAGGAGTATTTGGCTAAGCGTTTAAAAGACCTTGGCGTTGTTCCTTCCTGCAAACAGGAAAAATTTAAATTGAAGAAAATTGACAAAGCTATCGTTTACAAAGGCCTAAAAACCTTATCGCAACAACCCGTAAATTTCACTGAATTATTTTCCCTTTTCGAGGGTGAATGAAAATTCAGAGCCGATCCCCAACTGGCTTTCCACATATATTTTTTCGTTATGTGCTTCTACAATATGTTTTACGATGGAAAGACCCAATCCACTACCGCCTTCCTTTCGGGAACCGCTTTTGTCGACTCTATAAAAACGTTCAAAAATACGAGGCATATTTTCTTTAGCGATTCCTTCCCCGTTATCGGTAACGCGAATCAACACTTTATTTTTCACGATATTTTCAATACTTACTTCGGTAGTACCGTCTTCTTTACCATATTTTATAGAGTTGACAACGAGGTTGGTGAGGACTTGCTCAATACGTTCCCGGTCTGCGTTCACCATGATAGGCTCAGTATATTCCTTATCAAAAACGAGTGAAATATTTTTTTTGGCAGCTTTCATCTCGAGCAAATCAAAAATATTTTGAACCAATTCTATTATATTTAAGTCTTCTTTGTTCAAAACAAGACCGCCCACTTCTAGTTTGGCAATCATATCAAGTTCCTTGACTATAGTAGTGAGTCTTTCCACTCCCTTACTTGCACGCCGCAAGTATTCTTTCCGAACCTTTTTATCCTTCATGGCGCCATCCAAAAGTGTAAGGATATAGCTTTGAACCGTAAACAATGGGGTTTTTAACTCGTGCGAGATATTGCCCATGAATTCTTTTCGGTAGTTTTCACGAACGTTTAAGGTTTCAATTTCAAGTTTTTTATCGTTCACATACCGTTCTACTTCACGGGTAAGAACTTCCATGTCTGTAGTGACCGATAGTTTGGGAAAATCCTTTTCATTTAGAATGCGTACGTCCTTATATATTTTTTTTATTCTGAAATAGATGAATTTCTCTACACGATATTGGAGGATAAGGAAAGAAAGCAGAAAGGAGATAAAGAAAAAAAGCAACAACCAACTAGAAATGATTTTAAAGAACCCATAGAGGAAAAGACCCATTGCCAATGTTAAAAACAAGGCAATTAGCAATGCCGTTGAAGCAGCAAAATTATATCTTTTTGAAAATGTCATAGACAGCTAAAGTACAAACTTATAGCCAACGCCTTTAACAGTTTTAAATTTTTCGTCGCCAATTTTTTCACGTAGCTTTCTAATATGCACGTCTATGGTACGACCACCAACAATCACTTCGTTACCCCAAATACTGTCTAAAATATCTTCACGCTTAAAGACCTTTCCTGGTTTTGAAGCAAGTAGCGCCAATAGTTCAAATTCTTTACGAGGCAGTATTATTTCTTCTTTGCCAAGCAGAATTTTGTATTCTTCACGATTGATGGTTAAATTTCCGAGTTTTATTTTTTCATCACCTTCCTCTTCTTTAAACCTTCGCAACAATGCTTTTACTTTACTAACAAGAACTTTTGGTTTAATTGGTTTTGTTATGTAATCATCAGCACCAGCCTCAAAACCTGCCATTTGCGAATAATCTTCTCCCCGAGCGGTTAAAAAGGTAATTACTGTTTCAGCGAGTTCAGGAATATTTCTAATTTTTTCACAAGCTTCAATACCATCCATTTTTGGCATCATTACGTCCATAATGATCAATTGTGGTTTCAGCTTTTTTGCCTGAGCAATGGCTTCAATACCATTTTCAGCGGTTTCAACAGTATATCCTTCCGAATTGAGATTGTATCGAACAATTTCAAGAATATCCGGTTCATCATCTACCAACAAAATTGTAATATCTTTTTTTTTCATATTAAATTTTAACCCTAATTATAGCTCAAAGATACTATTAATTACTTTCAGGAAATGTTTAGCACACTTATTGTTAATGATATGGTAACGGTTTATTAATATTTAAACTCACGACCAATTGCAGCAATTTTAGATGTAAAACACAACTTTAAATATTCTCATCATTTAATTTTCAAAGGTCAAAAAAATAATTTAAATTTAAGTAAATAACTTAAAAACAGATGGTTATGAAAACAATTATTTTTCTTGCATGCGTGTTGGTCACTACCATTTCTTTTTCGCAAATAAGCTTAAATGAATTGGATGCAGATCAAACAGGCACCGATGTTACAGAATTTGTTGAAATTCTGTCCGATTCCCCAAATTATTCATTAGAGGATTACATTGTTGTATTTTACAACGGCTCTGATGACGAAAGTTATAAAACGGTAGATTTAACTGGTTATGTTACAGACTCTGAAGGTTTTTTCATCATTGGGAGTAACGCTACCCCTGGAGTTGACATCGCTATTGGATCAAGCAATGCTATCCAAAATGGTCCCGATGCTATTGCAATTTATCAAGACGACGCAAGTAATTTTCCGAATGGAACTCCTGTAACAAGTATTAACCTAATAGACGCAATTGTTTATGGAACCAATGATGACGACGACCCTGAGCTTTTGGCAGGACTGAATGAAACAATTCAGTATGATGAAGATCTTAACGGCAATAAAGATACCGAGTCCATACAGAGCGATGGTGCTGGAAGTTTTTGTGTTGCCTTACCAACTTTAAATACTACCAATGCTTGTGTTCTAAATACGAATGAAAATCAATCAGATCCTTTTAAAATATATCCCAACCCTGCAACAAATGGTTATATAGCAATAAGTTCAAAGTTTGGTGGTGTGAAAAATATATCCGTTTTTAATGTCCTTGGAGAACAAGTTTTAAAAACTACCTTGACAGGCGATAGATTAGACATTTCTAATTTAAATAGCGGTGTTTACATCGTGAAAATTGAACAAGAAAAAAAATTCATCCACAAAAAAATTAGTTATAAAATAATATTTCGGAAAATTTATTTTTAAAGCTTCTGTTTCGGTGGGAGCTTTTTTATTTAACTATTTTTGAACTGAAATTAGGTTACTTAAAAATATGCTTGAAAAGGACATTTTTAACATTAATTCTTCCGAGGATTTTGAGCGGATCGCCCTTGAGATATTCCGTTTTCAGTATGAAAATGTTCCGGTATATCAAACTTTCTGCAATTTTCTGAACACAAATCTTTCCGAAGTAAAGCACACTAAAGACATCCCTTTTCTTCCAATTCAGTTTTTCAAAACCCATAAAGTAATTGCTAAAGATTTACCCGAGGAAGCACTCTTTACAAGTAGCGGCACCACTGGTAGTATAACAAGCAAGCATTACGTGGCCGATTTGAAATTATACGAAGAAAGTTTTCTGAACGCATTTGAAATGCAATATGGCAATCCTTCAAACTTTACCTTTCTGGCTCTACTGCCCTCCTATTTGGAACGCGAAGGTTCTTCCCTAATTTATATGGTCGAAAATTTAATTGAAAAGAGCAAAGATCCAAATAGCGGGTTTTATTTATATGAAATGGATGCTCTTATCGAAAAACTTGATTTTTTAGAAAAAAATGGACGAAAATCAATACTTATAGGTGTTTCTTATGCGCTTCTCGATCTAATTGAAAAAAGAAAATTCCAACTAAAAAACACAATAGTCATGGAAACCGGCGGAATGAAAGGCCGCAGAAAGGAAATGATAAAGGAGGAACTCCACGAAATTTTAAAAAAAGGTTTTGGTGTTGCTAAAATCCATAGCGAATATGGAATGACCGAATTGCTTTCCCAAGGCTATTCAAAAGGTGATGGAATTTTTACTTGTCCTCCATGGATGAAAATACTCACCCGGGATACAGAAGATGCATTGTCATACACCTATGGGAAAACTGGCGGGATAAATGTAATAGATTTAGCAAATCTGTTCTCGTGCTCCTTCATAGCAACCCAAGACTTAGGGAAAACCTTTTCAGATGGCACTTTTGAAGTTTTGGGCCGTTTTGACTCCAGCGACATTCGCGGCTGTAACCTGATGGTTTTATAGGGAAATATTTAACACAAACTACTGAAATACAATGTAATTTTTTTAATAAAGCTGCGACGAAACTATTGTGAAAAAGTGATGATTTTTCATAATTTGGTTGGTTAGTTAATTGAGAAATCCCCGTGCAAGCTTTGCCGGGGATTTTTTAAGAAATAGATCTACCAATAACTAAACTACCTTGATAATAAAATAATTCTTCTTTCCGCGTTGAAGCAATATGAATTGTCCATTAATCAAATTGTTTTCCGAGATAGTATAATCTTCAGTAATTTTTTCTTTGTTCACAGAAATTGAATTTTCTTTTAAAGCTCGGCGTGCTTCGCTGTTTGATTTTAAAAATCCTGTTTTTTCAGCCAACGCACCTATAATGTCAAGTCCGTTTTTTATTTCTTCTTTTGAAATTTCAGCTTGTGGCACACCCTCAAAAACATCTAGGAACGTTTTTTCGTCCAGCGTTTTTAAGTCTTCAGAAGTAGAATTGCCAAACAGTATTTCGGAAGCTTTCACAGCTTTGTTGAATTCTTCCTCACTATGAACCGTTGTGGTTACTTCCTGAGCCAAGCGTTTTTGCAGTAAACGCAAGTGTGGCGTTTCTTTGTGTTCAGTAACTAGATTTTCAATCGTTTCTTTGTCTAGAAAAGTGAAAATCTTGATGTATTTTTCGGCATCGTCATCACTGGTGTTCAGCCAATATTGGTAGAATTTATATGGGGACGTTCTTTCTGCATCAAGCCAAATGTTTCCACCTTCACTTTTTCCAAACTTACTACCGTCGCTTTTTGTAATCAAGGGGCAAGTTAGCGCATAGCCTTTTCCGCCTCCAATCCTTCGGATTAGCTCAGTTCCCGTCGTAATGTTTCCCCATTGGTCACTACCTCCCATTTGGAGGGTGCAATCAAGATTTTTATATAGATGAAGAAAATCGTAACCCTGAATTAATTGATAGGTAAATTCCGTAAATGAAAGTCCATCCGCACTTTCACCACTCAAACGGGTTTTAACGGAATCTTTCGCCATCATATAGTTCACCGTAATGTGCTTGCCCACGTTTCTAATAAAATCCAGAAAGGAAAACTCCTTCATCCAATCGTAATTATTGACCATAACCGCTTGGTTTTCCGATCCGGAAGAAAAATCCAAAAATTGTGAAAGTTGGTTCTTTACACATTCTTGGTTGTGACGCAAAGCTGCCTCATCAAGCAAATTTCGTTCAGCGCTTTTCCCTGATGGATCGCCAATCATTCCTGTGGCACCACCAACCAATGCAACCGGTTTGTGACCACAGCGCTGATAGAATGACAAAAGCATTATAGGCACCAAATTACCAATGTGCAATGAATCTGCAGTGGGATCAAAGCCTACATAGGCAGAACGCATGCGTTCCATTAGGTGTGTTTCAGTTTCAGGCATTACATCGTGCACCATGCCCCGCCATTGTAGTTCTTCAACGAAATTTTTCAGTTTCATTTTTATTGATTTTTGTGCAAAGATAGGATTCTAAGTTCAGAATTCAGAATTGAGCGATGGATTCTGGTCTGCTAAAAATTCTTCCGCAAAAAAGCCTATTTTCGCAATATGATTTTATTAACCGGCGGTACGGGATTGGTTGGCTCCCACCTTTTGTATTCTCTTTTAAAAGAAAACAAGAAGGTGCGTGCCATTCATAGAAAGAATAGCGACATACAGTCTGTAAAAAATGTTTTTGCACTATACACAACTGAAGTAGATTCCTTTTTCGATAGAATTGAATGGATGGAAGCGAACATTACTGACATCCCCGCTCTTACCGTTGCCTTTGAAAATATCACTACAGTATACCATTGCGCAGCATTTATAACTTTTAATCCTTCAAAATATAAAGTAATCAAAAAAGTAAATGTAGAAGGTACCGCAAATATGGTAAATCTATGTCTTGCAAATCAGGTTGAAAAACTATGCTATGTTAGCTCTGTGGCAACTTTAGGAAGTAATTTGAACGATCAATTGATTTCTGAGGAAACCCCTTGGAACCCTGACGAAAAAAATAGCGTTTACGCCATTACGAAATACGGTGCAGAAATGGAGGTTTGGCGTGGCACACAGGAAGGACTGGATGCTGTAATAGTTAATCCCGGTGTTATTTTGGGCATTTCGCCAGATGGTGGAGGAAGTAGTGTTGTTATTTCTTTAGGAGCCAGCGGAATTCCATTTTACCCTTTAGGGGCAATGGGCATAGTTGATGTACAAGATGTAGTAAAAGCGATGATTTTGCTTATGGATTCTGAAACAAAAAACGAACAATTTATTTTGGTTGGGGAAAACCTAACGTATAAAGAATTGTTGTCCAAACTGGCTATATTGTATGGAAAAAAGCCACCTACAAAAAAGCTTTCAAAAAATGTTATGTTTTTTCTGAGTGGAATAGATTGGATTTCAAATAAACTTTTCAATACAAAAAGAAGGATTGTAAAAGCTACAGTTCGATCTATGTTTACTACATCCCTATACAATGCGTCCAAAATAAAGAATGAATTGGATTTTCAATTTACACCCACAAAAGAAACGCTGGAAAGAATTGTTAAAGAGCGCGAAAACACATCAAATTAAACTGTCTTTTACAGGCTGGGAATTCGCCTTGTCTTCCTTTAATTTTTCACTAATACTATTTTTTCGCAATTGCTCCTGCTCCCATATACTGTCCATTTTTTTCTGCGTATTGGTTAGTCTAGTCTCAATCTCTTTCATAATTTCCATATACTCATTTACATCAGCGGCATAAAAGGCATTGCTTTTTGCAAACTGCAAACTGTCAACTCCAAAGTTTTTATAAATTATGGAGTCCATTTTAATACCTTTAGAGATTATGGATTGGTTGTCCACACTCCGAGCTGCATTGGCCAAATAGGTCTCCGTAAGTATATCGATCATTTTATCTTTGGCAATAAGGTTTTCCGGCTTTTCTGGTCGGGTTACATCCTGACAGCCAAAGAAACTTAAAGCGAAAATCAAAAAAAATATCGATTTTTTCATTATCTATTGAAGGTAAGTCTTTCTGGGATGCTCTTATTTGGAAATTTTGAGTTTTCGTAAACAACAACGCCGTTTACGAGTGTATGGGTAATACGCGATTTGAAAATTGTTCCTTCAAATGGAGACCATCCGCATTTGTATAAAATATTTTCTTTTTTAACAGTCCAGGGTGAGTTGATATCAACTAGCACCAAATCTGCTTTGTATCCTTTTCTAATATAGCCGCGTTCTTTTATTTGAAACAAGATAGCCGGATTATGCGCGGTTTTCTCAACAATTTTTTCCAACGAAATTTTTCCTCTATGATACATTTCCAAGAGTGCAACCAAAGCGTGTTGCACTAAAGGCCCCCCAGAAGGAGCATTTAAATACTTATTGTTTTTTTCTTCCAGAGTATGTGGCGCATGGTCAGTGGCAATCACGTCGATACGGTCGTCTAGCAATGCTTTGAGTAGGCCATCTCTGTCTTTTTCAGTTTTTACGGCTGGGTTCCATTTTATTTTGGTTCCTTTTGTTTTGTAATCCTGATCGGTAAACCATAAATGATGAATACAAACTTCTGCCGTAATTTTCTTTTCAGAAAGCGGTTTTTTATTGCTGAAAAGATGCGTTTCTTTTTCGGTTGAAAGATGAAATACGTGAAGGCGTGCACCCGTTTTTTCGGCAAGCTTTATTGCGTTTGAGGAAGAAATATAACAAGCCTCTTCGCTGCGAATTATTGGATGAAGCTCTATAGGAATATCTTCTCCATATTCGGCTTTATATTTTTCAAGATTCCTTTTTATGGTTTTTTCATCTTCGCAATGTGCTGAAATGAGCAGGTTGGTCTTACTGAAGATTTCCTCTAAAATTTTAGGGTCATCTACTAACATATTTCCTGTGGAAGATCCCAAGAACAGTTTCAAACCTGCCACTTTTTTTGGGTCTACCTTTAGTATTTCTTCCAAATTATCATTAGTTCCACCAAACATAAATGAGTAATTAGCCCAAGAAGTCTTTGAAGCAATATCAAATTTTTCTTCTAATAATTCAATGGTAGTTGCTTGGGGAACTGTGTTAGGCATTTCAATGAAAGAAGTAATTCCGCCAGCAACAGCAGCTTTTGATTCGGTTTCAATCGTTGCTTTGTGCGTTAAACCTGGTTCACGGAAATGCACTTGATCATCAATCATTCCGGGCAATAAATAGCTTCCATCCGCATCGATAACTTTTGTTTCCGCAGATTTCATGCTAATGGTTTCAGAAATTTCCGCTATGCGCCCATCCTGAACAAGAACATCTCCTTTAAAGATTACTCCTTCATTTACAATATTCGCGTTCTTAATTAAAACTGCTTTCATTTGCCGATTATATTCTTTTTAAAAGGACAAATGGAACATCTGCCTTCAATATTTTGCTTTCTATTAAAACTTAATGAAAAGATGTTTCATTAAATTTTTTTCTGTTAAATACACTTTTAAGTTTCATTGCAATGACTCCAAAAATAGCTTCGGAAATAATCCCCGAACTCATTTTTGATTCTCCTTTTGTACGGTCCGTAAAAATAACGGGCACCTCTTTTATCTTAAATTTACTGATATGCGCCTTGAATTTCATTTCAATCTGAAAAGCGTAGCCAACAAAACGAATCTTATCCAGGTTTATTTTCTGCAGTACACTTCTTTTATAGCAAATGAATCCGGCCGTAGTGTCATAAATATCCATTCCCATTACAAACCGCACATATTTTGAAGCCAGCCAAGATAGTAAAACCCTGCTCATTGGCCAATTTACAACATTTACACCTTTCACATATCGCGAACCAATGGCCATATCATTGTCTTCTTTATAGCACGCATTGAACAAACGAATCAAATCATTTGGATTGTGTGAAAAATCAGCATCCATTTCAAAAACATAATCGTAACCTTTGTCCAAAGCCCATTTAAAACCTGCGATGTATGCCGAGCCTAATCCGGTCTTTTCAGCGCGTTGCAGCATAAACAGTTTATCTGGATAGTTATTGAAATTTGCCTCGACCGCCTGAGCAGTACCATCTGGGGAATTGTCATCCACAACCAAAACGTGAAACTCACGCTGCAATGAAAAAATAGTACGTAGCAGTCGCTCTATGTTTTCAATTTCATTATAGGTTGGCACCACCACTACCGCCTTAGACATACTGCTATTTTAGCGCAAATGTACCTTTTTTTGAATAAATAAATGTGAAGTAAATTCTAATTGATGCTGTAAAAAGGAAATTTATTTTACTGTACCTTTACGCAAAAATTGAAGGTGGATTTCAGCGAAAGACTTATCGCGTCAACCGATTGGGCTACTTATTTGTTAGCAGCCTGTTTCATTCTCTTTGCGCTATCCAAGTATTTTTATCCAAAAAGATTCCACGAATTTTCATTGCTCCCCATAACCAATCAGTATTTTTTTGTTCACGGAAAAAATGATGAATTGAACCACCCGTTCAATATTATGCTTTTTGTTGTGCAGATACTTTGTGTTTCCATATTTGTATTTTTGCTTTTTAAGGTTTTAAACCCTTTGGAGGTTCAGAAAAACGAATGGCTTTTCCTTCAAATTTGCACCGCTTATACTGTCTTCGTGCTAATAAAATTTTCTTTGGAAAAGATTGTTGCAAATATTTTTTCCATGGATCAACTTATCAATAATTATTTATATCAAAAACTGAGTTATCGCAATTTTCTGGGTATACTATTTTTTGTGGGCAACCTCATTTTTCTTTATGTATATCCACCAACAGCATTTGCATTATTGCTTTTTGGCAGTTCCGCTCTTGCGTTGAATGCTATTGCCTTGCTTTACAGCTATAAGAAAAATGGAAAATTGATATTAAGCAATTTCTTCTATTTTATTTTGTATCTTTGCGCACTTGAAATTTCACCTTATATTATTCTATATAAAACCTTTGTTTGAAGGAATAATATTTAAAAAAAATTGAAATATTTATGAAAGTGAAAACTATTTTGGTTTCCCAACCCGAGCCTAAAATTGAAAATTCGCCTTATTTCGATTTAATCGAAAAACAGAAGGTAAAAATTGATTTCCGTCCTTTCATTCACGTGGAAGGCGTATCAGGCAAGGATGTACGCTCCCAAAAAGTTGATCTTACAAAATACACGGCTATTATTCTTACCAGCCGAAACTCTGTGGACCATTATTTCAGAATTGCTGAAGAACTTCGTTTTAAGGTTCCAGACACAATGAAATATTTTTGTTTGAGTGAAGCTGTGGCCTACTACCTTCAAAAATATGTGGTTTATAGAAAAAGAAAGATTTATGTGGGTAAAAGAACTTTTTCAGAACTGGCCCCATTGATCAAAAAATATAAAAACGAAAAATTCCTGCTTCCAACTTCAGATAAATTGAAACCCGAAGTGCCACTTGTTCTTAATGAGCTGAAAGTAGATTGGAAAGAAGCCACTTTTTACAAAACCGTAATCAGCGATCTTTCAGATTTGCGGGATGTTTATTACGATATTTTGGTGTTTTTTAGCCCAAGTGGAATTGAGTCTTTATTTGAAAACTTTCCAGATTTCGATCAAAAGGATACCCGAATAGCTGTATTTGGTAACACTACTGTAAAGGCTGCAACAGAACAAGGCCTACGTGTAGATATACAAGCTCCAACTCCAGAAACACCTTCTATGACAATGGCTTTGGAGAAATATATAAAAGAAGTAAACAATAAGAAATAAACTTTAATAATTGCACTAAAAAAGGCTTGCCATGTGGCAAGCCTTTTTTAGTGCAATTATATTTTTGAAACTATTCTGAAGCTGGAGCTCCCGAAAGAATTTCATCATTTGCATAAGCTTCAAACTTTTTAAAGTTTTCCTTAAAGGAATTTGAAAGTTCATTAGCTTGAATATCATAAGCCTTTTTATTCTTCCATGTTTCTCTTGGATTCAACACTTCATTAGGAACATCTGGGCAGGATTTTGGCATCATCAAATTAAAAATAGGATGCCTTTCAAATTCCACATCTTTTAATTTTCCTTCCAAAGCCGCTGCAATCATTGCTCGGGTGTATTTCAGTTTCATTCGGCTTCCAACGCCGTAAGGACCGCCAGTCCAGCCAGTATTTATCAACCAAACATTTACACCTGCATCTTTCATTTTCTTGCTTAACATTTCAGCATATTCTGTTGGATGAAGTGGCATAAAGGGAGCTCCAAAACATGCTGAAAAGTTTGGAGTTGGTTCGTTGATGCCTTCTTCAGTCCCAGCAACTTTTGCGGTATAGCCACTAATGAAATGATAAGCAGCCTGTCCTGGAGTCAATTTTGAAATAGGAGGCAAAACACCAAAAGCATCTGCCGTTAAAAAGAAAATATTTTTTGGATTGTGGCCAATAGAAGGCACCTGAATATTTTTTATGTGATAAATAGGGTAACTCACACGCGTGTTTTGGGTGATGGAAGTATCTGCAAAATCTACTTCTCCGTTTTCATCCATCACTACATTTTCAAGAATTGCTCCTGGTTTTATAGCGTTAAAAATGTCCGGTTCGTGTTCTTCAGTAAGATTTATCACTTTTGCATAACAACCCCCTTCAAAATTGAAGATGGTATTGTCAGGTGTCCATCCATGTTCATCATCACCAATCAATTTACGTGCTGGATCTGCGGAAAGTGTAGTTTTCCCAGTTCCCGAAAGTCCAAAGAAAATGGCAGTTTCCCCGTTATCGCCCACATTTGCAGAACAGTGCATTGGCATTGTGTTCTTATAAACTGGTAAGATAAAATTTAATGCAGAAAAAATACCTTTTTTAATTTCACCTGTGTAACCAGTTCCACCAATTAAAGCAATCTTTTTAGTGAAATTGAGGATTGCAAAATTATGTTGACGTGTTCCATCAATCTCTGGATTTGCAATAAATCCAGGGGCGTTTACAATAAGCCATTCTGGATCGAATGTCGCCAGTTCCTCTTCATTAGGTCTAAGAAACATATTGAAGGCAAACATATTGGACCAAGGTGTTTCAGTAATTACACGAATGTTCAGTTTGTAATTTTCATCAGCACAGGCATAGCTATCACGAACATAAACTTCCTTCCCAGAAAGATAGTCCATTACTTTGTCATAAAGCGCATCGAACATATTGGGCGGAAATGGAATGTTTATATTTCCCCACCATACTTTATCACGCGTAACATCATCTTTAACAATAAACCTGTCTTTGGGAGATCTTCCTGTAAATTCTCCTGTGTCTACTGCAAGCGCACCGCTAGCGGCCTCTTTTCCTTGGCCTTTTTCTAATGTTTCGTCGTGAAGTTGTTCTGAAGAAAGTTGATACTTAACTTTTGCGTTGTTGATCCCGTATTTTTCAACGGAAATCGTTTTTTTAGTTTGGTTATTACCCACCATAACTTGTTTTAGTTTTGAAGTGTACAAAAATAGCAAATCTTAGACAGACTTCGGAATTAAAAAAAAAATTATCGCTTCTTTAACTTAAGTATTCCATAAGCCATCAAAAACCAGCCAATTATAAATAACAAACCTCCAATTGGTGTTACAAAACCTATAACCGTAGCATCAAAAGGAAGGATTGAGTTCATTGAGAGTAAATAAATTGAACCTGAAAAAAATAGAATTCCTATTATAAAAAACAAAAAAACTTTTTTCTTCAAGTTTTCTGGAATTGAAGGAGCAAGCCCCAAAATTAAAATTGCCAGTCCGTGGTACATTTGGTAGCGAACACCAACTTCAAAGGTGCTAAGTGCTGCCGTATCCAGCATCGCTTTCAATCCATGGGCTCCAAAAGCCCCAATTGCTATGGTCAAAGCCATAATAAATGATCCTGTTGCTGCTATATTTTTATCAAAAACCGTCATTTTTAAAATGTAGATTTAGTAATTTCGTGGTTCACAAAATTACACTTCAAAGTTAACAAAAACTCCTCAATGAGAAACATATTAATTATCGGTGCCGGCAGATCTGCTTCAAGTTTGATTCGTTATTTGCTGGACAAAAGCGAAGAAGAAGAACTTTTTATAACCATTGGAGATCTTTCGATACAATCGGCACAAAAATTCACCCAGGACCATCCAAATGCTCGAGGAATTATGCTCGATGTTTTTAATGACGTACAGCGAAAAGAAGCCGTTGAAAATAGCGATTTGGTAATCTCAATGCTCCCGGCACGCTATCATGTAGAAGTAGCAAAGGATTGTATTGAGTTTGGAAAACATATGGTAACCGCATCTTATGTAAGTAAGGAAATGCAGGCGCTTAACCACAAAGCGGAATCAAAAGGTTTGGTCTTTATGAATGAAATAGGCCTTGATCCGGGAATAGACCACATGAGCGCTATGCAAGTGATAGACAGAATACGTGCTAAAGGTGGCAAAATGCTACTTTTCGAATCCTTTTGTGGCGGCTTGATCGCTCCCGAAAGTGACAACAACCTTTGGAATTATAAATTTACCTGGAACCCACGTAACGTTGTGTTAGCTGGCCAAGGCGGTGCTGCCGAATTTATACAGGAAGGGAAGTTTAAATACATTCCGTATCACAGACTTTTCCGTAGAACAGAATTCATCAATATTGAAGGTTATGGAAAATTTGAAGTATTAGCCAATAGAAACTCCTTACAATATCAATCCGTTTACGGACTTGAAAATATCCTTACCCTATACCGTGGTACCATCCGAAGAGTTGGCTTTAGCAAAGCTTGGAATATGTTTGTTCAATTAGGAATGACTGATGATACCTATACAATTCCAAATTCTGAAAATCTGACGTATCGTGAGTTTGTGAACTTATTTTTGGCCTATTCGCCAACAGATACCGTGGAGCTTAAACTTCGCTACGCACTAAAAATAGATCAAGACGATTTGATGTGGGAAAAATTGGAAGAATTAGATATTTTCAATAGTAAAAAAACCATTGGCATCAAGAATGCAACACCAGCTATGGCACTCCAAAAAATATTGGAGGAAAAATGGACCTTGGCGCCGGAGGATAAGGATATGATTGTGATGTATCACAAATTCGGTTACGAAATAGATGGTAAAAAACACCAAATAGATAGCCATATGGCCTTGATTGGTGAAGACCAGACTCACACAGCAATGGCTAAAACAGTGGGGTTACCGGTAGCAATTGCCGCGGTAAAAATTCTAAATGGCGATATTAGCACACCCGGAGTTCAACGCCCCATTGCTAAAGAGGTTTATGAACCAATCTTAAAAGAACTAGAAGAAAATGGCATAATTTTCAGAGAAGAAGAAGTGAAATATTTGGGGTATAATCCCGATAATATGCACTAATAGTAGCAGATAATAACAAATATTAAAATCATACACGTAATATGAAGAAAATTATATTGCTATTCTTTATAATACTGGTGGCGAATTTTGGTTTTTCTCAGACAGTAGCTACAAAAAAAGTTGTCTTAGAACAATTCAATGGAGCTTGGAACGGTTACTGTCCAGATTCAGATTTTATCATGGAAAACATTCTTACACAATATCCTGAGAATGTAATTGGCATTTCTATACATAGTCTTGATGGAATGGCCTATAATAATGGGATTGAACCTGAATTCTCTAATGGGGATTCCCCAGTTGGAATGATAGATAGAAAAAAATTTGCTGGTAAATCTAATGAGATAGTAGGTCGTAATGATTGGATGAATTATGTAGGAGAACAAGTGACTAGCTATACACCCGCAGAAGTTGGTGTGACACTTAATTATGATTCCGCAACTCGGACAATTACAAGTACTGTAACTGCAGAGTTTATTGATTCTGCTAGTGGAGATATGCGTTTTGTAATGAGTGTAGTAGAAGATGGCGTAACTGAGACTGGCCCTGATTTCGACCAAACGAATTATTATAATAATAGCCCAGGGCATCCATTTTACGGAGCCGGAAATCCGATTATTGGATACAATCATAAACATGTTCTGCGCGCAAATTTGCCAGGTGTTTATGGAAACGCAGGAATCATTCCATCAACCGTTAGTGCCGGATCAGTATATTCTGAAACCTTTACTTATGTATTGCCAGCTAACTACGATGAAACGAAAATTTCAGTGGTTGGATTTTTAGCTTTCAGTGTTCCTGAAGTTGGACAGCGTGAAATTTTAAATGCAGATCAAAAGCTGTTGTCGGAAGTATTATCGATAGAAAAAGAAGATTTATTTGGTTCACTTTCCATTTCGCCAAACCCAACAAATAATCAATTTACACTAAATTTAAACTTAAAAGAAACTATAACAGCCGATATCATAATGTATAACCAATTGGGCCAGGAGGTGAAAAAAATAGCTTCGGGCACCTTTCCTATAGGAAACCAAGCAATACAGGTTTCTGTAGAAAACTTATCAAAAGGAGTATATTACGTTACAACTCGAACCCGTAATCATTCATTAACAAAGAAATTGGTAGTTAAATAAACAAAACCCGCAAATTTGCGGGTTTTGTTTTATTCAAAAATCGACATCGTCAATCTAATATCATAAATCCTTTTATCGTCTTCCCATAAAAATGGAAATGAAATAAAGTAAGGTTGCCAATGAGCCAAGCGCTGCAACCACATAGGTTCTCGCCGCCCATTTTAAGGCATCTTTTGCTCCGTCATGTTCCTGTGGCGTTACCATATTACTGCTTTCCAACCAAGCTAATGCTCTATTGCTAGCATCGTATTCCACAGGTAAAGTAATAAAGGCGAAAGCGGTAGTTGCAGCAAAAAGGAGTATTCCTATAAAGAATACAACATTTCCCAAGGCACCCATAATATTCATCGCTGTCATTATCAAACCTGCCATAATCACAAAGTTTGACAATTTACTAGCAACTCCAACCGCGGGAACAATCGCCGAACGCATTTTCAACCAACTATACGCAGTGGCGTGTTGCACGGCGTGCCCACATTCGTGAGCGGCAACAGCTGCAGCTGCTGCGTTCCGCTGCATATAGACAGGCTCGCTTAAGTTTACGGTTTTGTCTGCTGGATTGTAATGATCCGTCAATTTACCTGCTACCGAAACCACTTTTACATCAGTGATTCCATTATCTGCCAACATTTTTTCGGCAATTTCTTTTCCGCTCATTCCATTTTGA
Organism: uncultured Aequorivita sp.; assembly: GCA_937125455.1. GTDB lineage: Bacteria > Bacteroidota > Bacteroidia > Flavobacteriales > Flavobacteriaceae > Aequorivita. The sequence continues at coordinate 120,206 of CAKZLK010000017.1, read as the reverse complement.
AGATGGACTTGCGAATATTCTTTAAACTTACTTTTCAATTTGTTGCTAACGTACCAACTTACCAAAAAGAAGATCCCTGCAATTATATAGTATCCAAACATTTTATTTCGTTTTTAAATTCTTACTTCAAATTTAATCAAAAAGCGTGCTAATTTTTAACCTACAATATTCACGATTTTTCCAGGTACGATAATTACCTTTTTCGGCGTGCGCCCCTCTAAATACTGGGCTGTCTTTTCATGTGCCATTACGGCAGATTCTATTTCATCTTTACTTAAATCCAACGGAAGTTCCAATGTAAATCGCATTTTTCCGTTGAAGGAGATTGGATATTCCTTGCTGCTTTCAACCAAATATTGCTGTTCAAATTTTGGAAAAGGCGCAGTGGAAATACTTTCCGAATGCCCCAATTTCTGCCAAAGTTCTTCGGCAATGTGTGGCGCGTAAGGCGAAATAAGAATTGCCAACGGTTCCAAAACTTCGCGAGAATTACAGTTTTGGGAAGTAAGCTCATTCACAGCAATCATAAAAGACGAAACCGAAGTATTGAAACTGAAATGCTCAATATCTTCCTGCGTTTTTTTAATGGTTTTGTGAAGGGTTTTCAAGGCCTCCCCCAGCCCCTCCGAAGGAGGGGTGTCAGTAACGTAAAATGAATCATTTGGGCCTGAATGGTAGAGTTTCCAAAGTTTTTTTAGGAAGCCGTGCACACCAGTAATTCCGGCGGTATTCCACGGTTTTGCTTGTTCCAGCGGGCCGAGGAACATTTCGTACATTCGCAACGTATCGGCGCCGTATTGATTGCAAATGTCATCGGGGTTTACCACGTTGTATTTGCTTTTTGACATTTTTTCTACTTCGCGGGAAACTTTGAAAGAGTCATCTTCTTCGGTAATAAATTCTGCGTTTTTATATTCTTCTCGCCAGTTTTTGAAAGCTTCGATGTCTAATTCGTTATGAATATTTACAAATGATACATCAGCATGAATATTATTTACAATTATTTTTACACGATACGAATCAATGTTCTGAATAATATATTCATTACTTTTTTGATCTAGTTCTCTAAGTGGTAGATTATCTTTCAATATTTCTTTTCCTATCTCACCTTTTTCAAAGATTTTATCTGATATGAATACCGTTTTATCTATAGAGAAATATCCAAAAGGTTTGCCATCAACTTTAGTTTCAAAGTATATTCGTTCAATACGTTGTATAAACGCACTCTCCCCCAAAATCATCCCTTGGTTTATCAGCTTTTTAAAAGGCTCTTCAACCGGAACCAAGCCGCGGTCGTGCATAAATTTTACCCAAAAACGGCTGTACAACAAATGTCCAGTTGCGTGCTCGCTTCCGCCAATGTACAAATCCACATTTTTCCAATAGTTCAACGCTTCTTTTGAGGCGAAAACTTCGTCGCGCTTTGCATCTTCCATATATCGGAACATATACCAACTGCTTCCCGCCCAACCCGGCATCGTATTTAATTCAAGTGGATAAATGTCCTCCCCCTGCCCCTCCAAAGGAGGGGAGACAACCTCATTATTTTTTTCGTTCCAATACCATTTTGAGGCGCGGCCCAAAGGGGGTTCGCCTTCTTCCGTGGGAAGGTATTTTTCAACTTCGGGAAGACGCAACGGCAAACATTCCGTCGGGATTGGGTGCGGCATTTCATCTTTGTAATAAATAGGGAACGGTTCGCCCCAATACCGCTGACGACTGAAAACGGCATCGCGCAAACGGTAGTTTATTTTGCCTTCGCCAACGCCTTTTTCTTCCAATGCAGCGATAATTTTTTCCGTTGCTTGCTGATAATTTAAATCATTTAAAAAATCGCTGTTGGTAATGATTGTATTGTCCTTATCGGAATAAGCTTCCTCAGAAATATCAGCATCCTTAAAAATATTCGGGATGGGCAGATTGAAATGTTTTGCAAAATCATAATCACGCTGATCACCGCAGGGAACGCTCATTACAGCACCCGTTCCGTAGCCTGCCAAAACGTAATCGCCAATCCAAATTGGAATGGAATCACCCGTAAAAGGATGTTCTGCATACGCGCCTGTGAAAACGCCGGTAATGGTTTTTACATCGGCCATTCGTTCGCGCTCGCTTCGTTTTGCAGTAGCTTCAATATAATTTTCAACAGCTTCTTTTTGTTCAGGAGTTGTGATTTTTGATACCAAATCGTGTTCCGGAGCCAAGGTCATAAAGCTTACACCGAAGATAGTATCGGGGCGCGTTGTAAATACAGGGATTGTCCCCCTTGCCCCCAAAGGGGGGATTTGGGGCTGTTCTGAATCCTCTATTGATGGGAGAATCTTTAAAGTTTGTTCAATTTTTGAAAGTACCGTTTCAAGATTATTTATAACTTCATCATTAGTGAAACGTAAAATTTTGAATCCTTTTTTCTCTTTTAGCAACAATTCTCTTTCACCATCTTTTTCCAATTGATATTGGTGTATTTCACCATCAACTTCAATTATTAATCTTTTCGAAAGACAAACAAAATCAACTATATAATTATCGATTGGATGTTGTTGACGAAATTTGAAACCTACTTTTTTTGTTCGTAATTCGTTCCATAAAACAGATTCTGCTTTTGTTGGATTTTTACGCATTTCTTTAGCTCGCGAAAGTAAAGTGCCTATTATTTTGGAATTTCCTGTTAAATATCCAGCACTATCTGCTCCCCTTCCTTCGGAAGGGGCTGGGGGAAGGACTTTGAATTCCACAGTCGCTCCCTTACTCCGCCCTATCCAATTGGTTTGAGAATCTTTCAAGGGTTGTGGCCAGTCTATTTTATCGAGTCCATCAAGCAAACGTTGGGCGTAGGCAGTAATTCGCATACTCCACTGTTTCATCTTTTTTCGAACCACGGGATAGCCACCACGTTCGGAAACGCCGTTTACTATTTCGTCATTTGCCAAAACAGTTCCAAGTTGCGGACACCAGTTTACTTCGGTTTCGGCCAAATAGGTCAATCTATATTTTAAAAGAATTTCCTGTTTTTTTGTTTCTGAAAAATCAAGCCACTCTGAAGCGGTGAAATGTGCAATCCCTTCATCACAAACCGCGTTTACGTGTACATTTCCTTCCGAAGAAAAAATAACACGCAATTCTTCAATTGCACGCGCTTTATTTTGGTCTTTATCATACCAGCTATCAAAAAGCTGCAGGAAAATCCACTGCGTCCATCTGTAATATTCAGGATTTGAAGTACGAACTTCGCGGCTCCAATCAAATGAAAAACCTAGTTTGTCAAGCTGTTCACGGTAACGCGCAATGTTCTCTTCGGTAGTTTTTGCTGGATGCTGCCCAGTTTGGATAGCGTATTGTTCCGCCGGAAGTCCAAAAGAATCATAGCCCTGCGGATGCAACACATTAAAACCTTGATGGCGTTTGTAGCGGGCGTAGATATCACTGGCAATATACCCGAGCGGGTGCCCAACGTGCAAGCCCGCACCGGAAGGATAGGGAAACATATCCAAAACGTAATATTTTGGTTTTTCGCTTTTGTTTTCAGCTTTAAAAGTTTTTCTCTCGCGCCAGATTTGCTGCCACTTATCTTCTATTTCGTTGAAGTGATATTTGCTCATTATAATTTTTTTCTGAAAAAAGGAAGTTCCTTCGCCTAGACTTCGGAACACGATGGCAAATTTAAGGTTTATTGGAAGAAGTAAAACCCTATAATTTAAAAATTTGGATGGAGTAGATTTCCGGAATAAAGCACCCAAACCATTGAAAGAATTGCTGCAACATTCATTGCAATTCCGAAAAGTTTCATTTGTGGAACGGTATACGGTTTATTTTTGAAAAAGATGAAAACATCTAAAAGCAACCAAAAGGCAAAAGCGGCCAAAAATGATGAAAGCACCCAATCATCAAACCAAAATTTCAAAATATAGGCTTCAAACAACAGTAGGAAGAACATTAAAAACTTTGCTTTTTTTCTTCCCATTAAAACTGCCGTGGTTTTCTTTTTAGCTAAAATATCGGGCTCAATATCCATAATTTCTCCGGCGATGTGCGCTTGGAATGCAAAAAGTGTGAGATAAAGCAGGGTTTGCCATGGAAGCATTTCCAAATCATTCAAAAGAATGCTAAAGAGAGCTGTAAAAACATAGCCAATTTGCATTAAAACATCAAAAGGCGGCCGCCGTTTAAGTCGGAAAGGTTTGTAGTTGTATATAATATTAATAACAATCATAAACAACAGTAAAATAAATAGTTCTCCACCACCAACGTAAGAGAAATAGGCTAGAAAAGGTACCGTTACGATAAGAATATACCATGGAACCGATTTTAATTCTTCTTTATTCAGTTTAGCTCCAAATAAATAATTGCCTTTTCGTGGATTTAATGAATCTGCTTTGCCATCTGTAAAATCGTTTAATCCATAAACTAAGAAATTCAAAGGAAACGTAACATATAAGAGACCAACCCAAAAAAGTGATTTTTCCCAAAAATCTGAAGAAAGGTCAAAAGAGACCAAATAAATCCAAATTGTTGGAAACCAAAGTCCCGGACGAGAAATTTTTAGATATTTCAGTATGTTTTTTAAAATAGCAATTAAATTTAAGGCACTTCAAATTTAATCTTATTATAACAAATTGGAAACTTTCGGCGTTGTTTAACACAAGATGCAAAATTACTTGTATTTTTACGGCAAAATTCGTCAAATCCTATGAGTTCTTCTTTTGAAAAATATCAAAAACGCAGGTTGATTTCTTCCTATTTTTCAGTAGTCATCAGTATTTCGCTGGTACTTTTTCTATTGGGATTATTGGGATTGTTGGTTTTGAATTCAAAAAAAGTAGCCGATTATTTTAAGGAACAAATTGCGATAACCGTTTTTTTAAAAGACACGGCGAAAGAAGTTGAAATCACCCAATTAAAACAAAGCCTTGCTTTGGCGGAATATACCAAGTCTGCCACTTTCGTTTCAAAAGAAGATGCCGCTAAGGAACATCAGGAAACATTAGGTGAAAATTTTATAGAATACTTGGGTGAAAACCCGCTACAGAATAGTATTGATGTCTATATTTTGGCTGATTATGTAACTCCACAAAAAATGGCGGAAATAACCACCGAACTAAAAAGCAAAGATTTTGTGGACGATGTAATTTATGACAAACCTTTAATTGCCCAGCTCACCGAAAATGTGAAACGCATTAGTTTTTGGGTTTTGGTAATTAGCGGAATCTTTACTTTTATTGCCGTATTGCTTATAAACAGTAGTATTCGTCTTTCCATTTATGCTAAACGATTCACTATAAAAACAATGCAGATGGTAGGGGCAACTAAAAAGTTTATACGTCAACCCTTTGTTTGGAGAAGCGTTCGTTTAGGGATTGTGGGAGCCGCAGTTGCCATGATCGGCATGGCTCTGGTGCTTTATTACCTAAACCAAAGCTTTCCACAACTGCAATTGTTGGGCGACCCTGTTTTGCTCACTGTGCTTTTTGTTTTCATACTTTTAATGGGAATAGTAATTACTTGGATAAGCACTTTTATTGCCACACAGCGTTTTTTAAATCTTCGCACTGACGATTTATACTATTAATTGATTTATCTAAAAGATTTAAAACTAGTAACTTTGAATCCGAAATCTGAAACCGTAACGTAATAATGGGAGAAAAAAAAAGAAAAGAAGAACACAAACCAGAATTTGTTTTTGAAAGAAAAAACTACAAGTTCATGTTGATTGGCGTCGTATTTATCGCCCTAGGTTTTATCTTGATGATGGGTGGTGGAAGCGATGACCCGAATGTTTTCAATCCCGCAATTTACAACTGGCAACGCATTCGTTTGGCTCCTGCTATGGTGCTTCTTGGTTTTGCAATTGAAGTTTACGCCATTTTATTAAAACCAGATAGCAAAAAAGAAAATTAGTGGATACTTTACAAGCTATTGTCCTTGCAATTATTGAAGGTTTAACAGAATTTCTTCCCGTTTCTTCCACAGGACATATGATAATTGCCTCCTCCTTTTTTGGGATTGCGGGTGATGATTTTACCAAACTTTTTACTATAGTAATCCAGCTCGGAACCATAATGAGCGTTGTGGTTTTATACTTTAAACGTTTCTTCCAGAGTATGGATTTTTACTACAAGCTTTTTGTTGCATTTCTTCCTGCGGTTTTTTTGGGATTACTTTTAAGTGATTTTATTGACAGCCTTTTGGAAAACCCAATCACAGTTGCTGTTTCATTAATAATTGGTGGATTTATACTATTAAAAGTAGACGATTGGTTTGGTGACGGCGAGCAGACGGAAATTTCATACCTAACGGCTTTAAAAATTGGTTTCTTTCAATGTTTGGCTATGATACCAGGCGTTTCGCGTAGCGGTGCAAGTATTGTAGGTGGTATGAGCCAAAAACTATCACGTACTGTAGCTGCTGAATTTTCTTTCTTTTTGGCAATTCCCACGATGTTGGGCGCTACCGTGAAAAAAAGTTATGATTATTACGAAGCTGGCTTCCAGATTTCTTCAGAACAAGTAAATCTTTTAATTATTGGAAATGTGGTTGGTTTTGTGGTAGCATTGATCGCAATAAAGTCATTTATCGACTATTTAAGCAAAAACGGTTTTAAAATATTCGGTTACTATAGGATTATCGCCGGAATTGCAGTTTTGTTGATTCACTTTTTCATTCAAGAACTTACGGTGATTTAATGACTGAAGAAGACTACAAAGAAGGCCAAGTAATTTTAATAGACAAACCTCTGGAATGGACATCTTTTCAAGCGGTTAACAAAGTTCGTTGGCTAATCAAGAAATCCTTTCGAATAAAAAAAATAAAAGTAGGTCACGCCGGCACACTTGATCCCTTGGCAACTGGGCTTTTGATAATATGTACAGGCAAGTTCACCAAAAAAATAGACACTTTTCAAGCTCAGGAAAAGGAATATACTGGAACGTTCACGTTGGGAGCCACAACACCCAGTTACGACCTGGAAACCGATATTGATCAAACTTTTGATATTTCAGAAATCACATCTGAAAAGATACACGAAGCTACCAAGCAGTTTTTAGGCGAAATACAGCAACAACCACCGGTTTTTTCGGCCTTAAAAAAAGATGGAAAACGCTTGTATGAATTTGCTAGAAGTGGCGAAGAGGTTGAAATTCCCTTTAGAACGGTAACTATTTTAGAATTTGAAATAACAAATATTGAACTTCCAAAAATAGACTTTCGGGTAGTTTGCAGTAAAGGCACCTATATTCGCTCCTTGGCGAATGATTTTGGAAAAGCATTGAATAACGGCGCGCATCTTTTCGCTCTGCGAAGAACAAAAATTGGTGATTTTTCTGTGGAAAATGCTGTAGGAATTGAAGCCTTTGAAGCCTCACTGCCAAGTTAAAATAACGCTAATCCCATCTTAATTTTCAGCAGTTTTGTGGAATTTTGCACAAAATTTCGGTACTTGCAATTATGAATTTCAATTATTCATATAAAGCTTTTCTTATTACCTCCCTTCTTACGGGCATTTTGGTCCTTTTTCTTTTCAGCGTTAAGCTATCAAAAGAGAAAGTTGAACCCGATGAGGAAACCTATGATTTAGTTATGGCTCCTGAAGAATTGGTTCCCGAAGACCTCGCTTTTGCTGAGCTTACGCCTGAAAAAGTAAAAATTGAAACCAATCGTGCTTATAACGAAGCCGAAAAATTTATTTCCTCGGTTGAAAATGAAAATCAAGAAGAAACTGAAACAACTGAGGGAAAACTTCAAGAAATGAATGAGGCGATGGAAGATTCCAAGAACAACAATAGCGGTATTGGAGCTTCTATTACGCCAAAAACCAAAAAGGAAAAAAAGACTAAATTTTCCAACAGCGAAAGTGGCAAAGAAAACGAAGCTGTTGTAAAAAGTGGTAATCGGAACACAACCATCAGCTATCAATTAGTAAACAGAAAAGATATGGATCTGCCCAATCCGGTTTATACATGCTATGGGTTTGGAAAAGTGGTTATCAATATTGAAGTTAATAATCTCGGGAAAGTAGTGAAGAATTCTTTCAACAAAACCGCTTCCACCACTTCCAATGAATGTTTAGTTGAGGCAGCTCTGGAATATTCAGAACAAGCGCGTTTTAATACCGATGCTTCAAAAGCGAAACAGCTAGGCACAATTACATTTAATTTTCCGGGGCAACAGTAATCTTTAGTTAGAAATAAAATTATGAGTTCAGAAAAAATGCGCTGTGGTTGGTGTGGTACCGACCCCCTCTATGTAAAATATCACGATGAGGAATGGGGTGTGCCTGTAAGAGATGATAAAACGCTATTTGAATTTTTAATTTTGGAAACCTTTCAAGCTGGATTGAGTTGGATAACCATTCTTCGTAAACGGGAAAATTTCAGAAAAGCATTTGATGATTTCGATTATAAAAAAATAGCAGAATACAAGCAGTCAAAAATTGATTCATTGCTTCAAAACGAAGGCATTATTCGCAATAAATTGAAAATTCATTCAGCCGTTACGAACGCAAAGCTATTTATGGAAATCCAAAAGGAATTTGGCAGCTTCAGTAATTATATATGGCGTTTTGTTAACCACAAACCAATTCAAAATGTGTGGACAACACATACGGATGCCCCCGCAACAACTGCAGAAAGCGATGCCTTAAGCAAAGATTTAAAAAAACGTGGATTCAAGTTTGTTGGCAGCACCGTTGTTTATGCGCATATGCAGGCAACGGGCATGGTCAATGACCACATTGAAAGCTGTTTTCGCTATCGTGAAGTGTAATTATTTTAAGAAAGAAGCTTTTTCTGAATTACTAGAATTTTCAGCTGTAACTGCCTTTAGTGTTTGATTATATTGATGGGCAAGTTCAGGATCTGTATTTTTTTCAGTAGCATATAATTTTTTAAACCAAGCCAATGCTTTTCCATACTCACTTTTAAAATAATACGCAGTAGCCAATTTTTTATAAATAAAAGGCGTTCCGTAGCCTTCAACAACCACTTGTTCATATACACGAACAATGTCAATATCTTTATTGACATCGGTTTTATGGGAGCTTGTTTGTGAAAAAGAAAAGGTTGAAATACTTGTGAATAGTAAAAGGGCAAATAAGTTTTGCATAGTAATCATTGGGGGCACAAAATTTAAAGCGAACGTTTGCAGTTTTAACGGAATTGCAGTTGTTCGTGAGGTTTGTTATTCAAGAAACAAAAAAATAACTAATATATTGCCAGCCTCTAAATATTTAACAAAATTGAGGTTTGATATTGTTTAAAAAACGAACTTTTAAATTTTAACTACTGCGCCGGAAGTTTTGTTAGCCTTTACAGCTTTTAGTGTTTGTTTATAACGTTGTGCAATTTCAGGATCTGTATTTTTTTCGGCTGCAAAAAGCTTTTCGAACCAGATTAACGCTTTTTTATATTCACTCTTGAAATAGTATGCATTTGCCAAATTTTTATAAATAAATGGCGTACCATAGCCCTCCTGAACAACTTGTTCGTAAACGCGAACCACATCAATATCTTTATTGACATCGGTTTTAGTAGGGGTTTGTGAAAAGGAGAAGGCAGTGATTCCTGCGCATAACAGGAATGCAAGCAGGTTAGACTTGGATTTCATTTGGGGCTAAATTTAAATACAAATCGCTGTATTTTTTGTAGGTTACAGCCATTTGCGTAGGTTATTAATGTAAAAAAACAAAAAAACCCACAATAAATCGTGGGTTTTTAAAAGAAATTTTATTTTCCCTGTTAAAGATTTACAGCTTAATAACTTTTTTATGGACTTTTCCAAAGTCACCTTCAAAAGTAATAAGCAATGTTCCCTGCCAGTTTTGATTAAGATTTAATGTTATTTTTCCATCCCCATTTTCAACATTTGCTTCATATAACTTTTGACCCAAAAGATTATGAATTTCAACAGTTACAGGGCCTTGGATAGCATTTAAATTAAATGATACTTCGCCCGTTGTCGGGTTTGGATAAGCTCCAGAAATATGGTTTTGTGCCCACTGGTCTACTGAAAGGGTTTCTACATGAATGGTCCAATAACCTTCAGGCGCTACAATGGGACGATTAAGTTCCTTCCCAGAAATTGCTTTTGCCCAAATGTAATATTCAATATTTACAGGTGCATTTGGAATGGTTAAATCTGCTGTCCAATTATCTCCATTAGACGGGGACATTTCAATTTCGTTGTAGGTAGTTGTGCCTTCTTCCCTCCAAAAAAGCTTGGCTTGCGCCACCCCTGAAATATGCTTTATCATAGCATCAACAGTTATTGTACTTCCCGCATTTGCAGCATCAATGGGTTGGTGCACAATCCAAAGTGGGTCTGCAACACCAATTGTGTGGGTTATACAGTGAATGGCTCCTTTAGAAATAATTAAGTTTTCATCAGGCTCATCCACATCAATCCCGACTACATGATAGCCGGGCAACAATTCTTGGTATCTAGCCAATGCTGGGGCATCAACTTCTGGACGGTAGGTAGGAACCATAATGGTTTTGTTAACGAAAACAGCATTACTAAATGTATTATATGGGCCTCCTGTGTTTGGATAATTACCGTTAGTACTTGGCGGCGCATCTATCCATTCTATATCATATGGGGTGCCAAAAGGTGATTGAAAATTGTCCAATACATACTGAATATTTGCTTCAATCTGTGGGCCATCGGCCACTCCAGGAGGATACCTGCTCACCAAAATCGTTTCTTCATCAAGCAATTTCATATGCATATCAATATGATGAATAACGTCATATGGCAACGTATTCATTTTTACAAAACGGTTGATGCCCATATATTCCTGCATAATTCCGTCTATTTCCGATTCTGTTTTAACACTTACTCCATAAGGATTTCCCGCTGCGTTTTCGTTTAAGATTAAATTTGATGCAAACGCGTTGCCCATACCATCACTCATATAGTTTCCGCCCGTATTCACTAAATCGTTAGTTCCGGTATTCGTAGAATAAAGGGGAATGCCCGCTTGCGCTGCATGGGCTATTGGCATTACATCGTCATTAGGGCGGGGTCTGTTATAAATCCAATCAGTCAAAGCAAGTTCACCCACATCGTCTGAATAGATGGTGTTTCCGGCATAATCGCGAATCCAGATGCTATCCCAAGGTACATCTAGAAATATTACATTGGTCAGATCCACGCCATTGGTGGTTAAATAATTTGAAACCGACGCTTCGTTTTGGGTAGTGATAATAACCTTACATTCCTGAACTCCAGCCTGTACTATTTGGCGAAGAATATTTGGATAAGAAGGCTGCCAAGTTACCAATAAATATTCCACCTCTTCCCACTCTGCGGCAGCGCGAACAGGGCCTGAGGGCGGTAAGGTAATCTGTGGACTTTTAAATTGAAATTCCGAAACCAGACCTTTTTCGGTCTCGGCTAGGTTATGTGGAAGTATTGGTTTCTCTTGTGAAATGGCGAAAACGGTTTGCAAAGCCATCAACAGTACCAAGAGGTATTTTGTGTAGTTATTTTTCATAAAAATAGCGAATTGTGGAATACGAAGATATAGTTTTTAATTGTTTTGATAAATATGTCAGAAAGAGTTTATTATGAAGTAACCTACTGGAGGAGCGCCAAAAAACTTCCTCTCCCAATTTCCTCAGCACCCAAACTTTCCAAATGTTCATTATAAATCTGACAATCTATAAATTTATAATTATTAGCTTTTGCATATTCTGAAAGGTGGTAAAACGCCACTTTTGAAGCATCGCTCACCAAGCTAAACATGCTTTCACCACAAAACACTTTTTTCTGGGGAAGATCAATTCCGTAAAGCCCGCCAACAAGTTTATCATTTTCCCAAACCTCAACCGAAACAGCGACCCAAGCCTTATGTAAAGCAATATATGCCCGTTGCATTTCTTTGGTAATCCAAGTTCCTGCTTGTCCTTTTCGCGGAACTGTAGCACATTTCTTAATGACTTCTGAAAAATTTTGGTTGAAAGTAATTTTGAATTTTCCTTTTTTTAAAGTTTTCCGAAGACTCTTGGAAACATTAAATTTTTCTGGAAACAAAACCATCCGCGGGTCTGGACTCCACCAAAGAGTGGGCTGATCATCTTCAAACCACGGGAAAATTCCAGAATTATAGGCAAGTAGTAACCGTTCCACCGAAAGATCGCCGCCAATGGCTAGCAAACCATCAAGGGTAGCCTCCGAAGGAGCAGGAAACCAAAGCTTTTCGGTTAGATAATGCATCATTCAAAATTGGTGAAAATTTTCACATAAAAAAAACTCGAAGAAAACCAATTTTTTCTTCGAGGCCTTTTAAACCATGGGAATGGTTAACCCCCTTAATTAAAAGGGAAGATCGTCGTGTTCCTCTTCATTAAAATCGTTTGCAGGTTCAAAAGCTTCTGCTGGAGGCATTGGCGGCATATCGCCACTTGCCTGTGCTTGTGATAAATTTTCAACTCGCCATCCTTGGATACTGTTAAAATATTTGGTTTCGCCTTGTGGGTTCACCCATTCACGTCCACGGACGTTGATGCTCACTTTTACATCCTGCCCTACTTTATAATTGTTCAGCAAATCAGTCTTGTCCTGTACAAACTCAATCAATATATGTTGTGGATATTGCTCTTCAGTAGTAATTACCAGCTCACGTTTTCTAAAACCGTTGTTTCCGTAGGTTTTAGTTTCATCTATCATTTTAATTTTTCCTTGTAGTTCCATTTTCTTGCTTAATTGTTTAATCTTTATTGTTTCTCGTTCTATTTTTTACTTAAAAGTACCATCCAGGCTTCGTCAATTTTTCCTTCGCACAAAAAGTCTTGTGCTTTCTTATGGATTTCTAAAGTATTGCCCTCTTCCCGCAACCATTTCAATTCATCGGAAGCATTTATAAAGGTATTAATTTCTTCTGAATTCGGGAAATTTTCTACGTTGCCCAACATTCCTAAATCATTTCCTGTCAATACGTTACTACTTCGAATTTCTTCGGGAAGCATATCTATGCCCATTCCCAATGTTGTTAGAGGTTTTGGCACTTCAAAAAGACCTTCTTTGGCACGGCTGTACCAGTTGCCGCCAAGTCTTGAAACCGTATCGATTTTAAAAGGATCGATGCTTCCGTCTTCGCCCAGTATTTCTTCTTTTATATGAATTTTCACCACTTCACAAATCACTAAATTTCCCGCACCACCTTCTGTACCGAGCGCAATAACTTCGTTCACCTTGCATTCAAATTGTACCGGTGCTTCGGCCACGCGCGGTGGTTTTACCATTTCGGAGGTCATTTCAGTAAAGCCTGCTTTCTTAAATTCGTTTACGCCTTTTGCATATTCTGTGGAGGAAAGGGACATTTGCTGCACCATTTCAAAATTCACAATGTTAATAACCACTTCGGGCACTTCCAAAACATTTTCATAAGTATGCTTGGTGGTGTTGTCGCGACCACGTCTTGCAGGTGAGAAAACTAAGATTGGAGGTTTTGCGCTAAAAACATTAAAAAAACTGAAAGGTGAAAGATTCACGTTTCCTTCACTGTCTACGGTACTTGCAAAGCATATTGGCCTTGGCGAAACTGCGCCTAAAAGATAGGCGTGCAGTTTTCCGGTAGATAATTCGTGTGGTTCAATAGAAATCATTGCTTGCAAATGTACCCAAAGATTATAGCTTGTAAAAACATGATTGTACAATAATATCAACATATTTGCTTTATATTTAAACTGGAAAAATAATCTTTATGCTTCGGAAAAAAACGTTCTCCCGTTGGGCTTTTATATTGGCTTCTCTTTTAATCATCAGTCTTATTTTGTGGAATACGTATATTTTCTTCAACCAATTGAAGGAAAACGAACGTACCAAAATGGTAATTTGGGCTTCTGCTTACCAAGAGTTGCAGCAAAAAAATACGAGCGATGACCCTACTGTTGGAGATCTAGTATTGTCTGTTATTCAAAGCAATAGAACGACTCCAATGATTCTTTATACCATAAAAGAGAAATCATACACAGACCGCAATATTGACTCAACTGAGGTAAACACACTTGAAAAAAAACAGAATTTAATTAAGCAGTTTTCATCAGAGTATACACCTATTGAAATTAGAAATGACAATGAATTATTGTCAACAATTTATTACGGAAATTCTCCAATTATAAACAAGCTAAAATACTATCCGGCATTTTTAATTTTAATATTATTCCTCTTCATTTTGGCAGTCTATCTTTTTTACAAAACTTCCAAATCTGCCGAGCAAAATAGGCTTTGGGCTGGTATGGCAAAGGAAACTGCACACCAAATAGGAACACCGCTTTCTTCATTGGTGGGCTGGGCCGAAATTTTAAAAACTGAAAATGTCAATCAGGAATACGTTGTTGAAATGGAGAAAGACATTTCTCGCCTAGAAACCATTACAGACCGTTTTTCAAAAATTGGATCAATACCAAAGCTTGAGCAGCATGATTTGGTTGAAGAAACAAAAGCTACTTTTTATTACTTGCAAAAACGCACTTCAAAACTCATTAATTTTCAGCTCAATGTTCCCGAAAAACCAATTTATGTTCAAATGAACCCGCAACTTTTTAGCTGGACTATTGAGAATTTGGTAAAAAATGGTATTGATGCCATGAAGGGAAAAGGCAAAATAACAATCGCTATAGAGCAGAATTCAAAATATGCCTTGGTGCATATAACCGATACTGGAAAAGGGCTCACAAAAAGTGAATTCCGTAAAATTTTCACACCAGGCCATACAACCAAAAAACGCGGTTGGGGCCTTGGTCTTTCGCTTGCAAAACGTATTATTGAAGAATATCACAACGGGAAAATTCGCGTTCAGAAAAGCATACCAAACCAAGGAACCACCATGGAAATAGCCCTAAAGACTGAAAATACATAATGAGTAATAAAACACATACGCTACACACGGCACGTTTAAAAAATAATTGCCCAACTTGTTTTGGAACGGACGGCCTTGAAATTACTTTTACACAAGAAGAGAAAGAAACGCCTCTTTTTAAAAAACCAGCAACACAAATAGACGAAAAACTATATTGCCATACCTGCAACAACACTATTTATCCTGTAAACTGGACGGAGGATATTGAGCGTGTTTTTGACTATAATAAAAAAATAGCGGAAACCAATAAACAATATTTAAAGGTGAAACCGCTATTTTATATCTTAATCGTTGTGGCTATTGTTTTGGTTGCCGCAGTTGTATATCTTTTGATTCCTACGCTTTAAGTTTTTCAGAAATTTTTTCTGCCAAAATTTCAAATTCTTCTGAAGTCATTTTTACTTTTTTGGTAAAACGCATATCGTCCATTTCATTCAAAGGAATGAGATGCACATGAACATGAGGCACTTCCAAACCTACAACAGCCATTCCAACACGTTTGCACGGAACTGTTTTTTCAAGTGCTCGGGCAACTTTTCGAGAAAACTGCATCAATTGCAGGTACATATGTTCGCCCATATCAAAAATCTTATCGATTTCTTCTTTAGGCACACACAGCGTATGACCTTTAGCATTTGGATTTATATCCAAAAAAGCAATAAAATTGTCATCTTCGGCTACTTTGTAACACGGTATTTCGCCTTCAATTATTTGTGTGAAAATCGACGCCATAATTAATTTCTTGAAATTTCCAGTATTTCGAATTTAAGCACTCCGTTGGGTACTTTTATTTCTGCAACTTGTCCTACTTCTTTACCCAAGAGGCCATGACCAATTGGAGAATCTACAGAAATTTTCCCTGTTTTAAGATCAGCTTCGCTTTGCGCAACTAATTTATAAGTCATCTCCATTCCGTTATTTTGATTTTTAATTTTCACGGTGGAGTGAACCAAAACCTTGCTCATATCCAATTGTGATTCATCTATCAAACGGGCATTTGCAAGTACTTCTTCTAATTTAGCAATTCGCATCTCCAACATTCCCTGAGCTTCTTTAGCGGCATCATATTCGGCATTTTCACTCAAATCACCTTTATCACGGGCTTCTGCAATTGCATTAGAGGCCTTTGGTCGTTCTACGTCGCGTAGGTGATCTACTTCATCTCTTAATTTTTTTAATCCTTCGGCAGTATAATAAGATACTTTACTCATAACTTCATCGTTTGTGTATGCAGAACATACGTATTCTTTAATATAACAAAATCCCGACTCGTGGCGGGACTCACTTAATAAATTGAAAAAATCCCATACTGTGACGGGATTGTGTTTAACAAATATACTAAAAATTTACTTCTTGCGTAATTTGTTGTAATTTCGCCCTTAAAATTTAATTGCTTTGATGAAAAATAAATTTCTTTTCCTTTTGGTTGGTGTTTTGATATTTTCGTGTTCAAAAAGTGACGAAAAGCAACAACGCAATCCTTATTTAACAGATCCTGTGGTAAGCCTAAATTTAAACCTTAACCTACCAGAATATAATCCTTTGAAATTTCCCGGAAACTATATTGTTACAGGTCAAGGAATCAAGGGAATCGTGGTTTATTGCGCCAGTGAAACCCAATATTTAGCGTTTGACCTTACTGACCCTAATCACGCTCCCAGTGACTGCTCACGAATGGAACTTGATGGCGTAATTGCAACTTGCCCCTGTCCGAATGATGACAATAAATATTTTATAACTTCTGGCCAGCACACTACTGAACCTGGCACCAAATATCCAATGCAGCAATATCGTGCAGAACGCAATGGCAATAATATTATTATCACTAATTAATTTTAAAACTTTACAGTCGCTCCAACCAAAAAATTGATGGTTGCCTGCGGATAATAACCAGCACCTTCAACAGTGGTAACAGTTCCTGGATTACTGAAATCATCATCATAGGTATAAAAATATCCATTCGAGATATATTTTACGTTGAAAATATTGTTTACCAAGGCCGAAAAAACCACTTCTCTTACCAACGGGAGATTGTCCAAAGTGTAAACGATATTCAAATCATTGATGAAGTAACTGTCCAGTTTCGAAGCTTCGCTATCAATATTTCCCATATACTGCTCCCCTACAAATTTTGAAAGAAAACCTAATTGCAGTTTTTTGATTAGTGTATATTCTAGCATATTCCCTGCTACTACAGAAGGCGAAAACGAAATACTCGTGTTGCCCAAATTCACCAATTCACCATCGCGGGAGCTTACAAAATCTACGTTTTTATTAGTGCTCAAAGCTATGTTTGGTATAGTTCTCAAGTTTTTCAAAAGTTGAATTTCAGCATCAATTTCCAATCCCAAACGATAACTTTTTCCACTGCTGGTTCTTAAGGCAGCCCCAACATCATTAAGCTCACCAGAAAGCACCAATTGATCTTTGTAATTCATATAATAAATGTTGGTGCTTAACTTTGTCTTTTCTGAAGCAAAACGCCAGCCAAGTTCATAATCATCTAGCTTTTCTGGAGTAACGATTCCTTGTTCATAATCATTTCGTGAAGGTTCGCGATGCGCTTTTCCGTAAGAGAAATAAAATTGATTTGAAGTATTCAACTTATAAGTCAAACCTGCTTTTGGGTTGAAAAAGGAATAGTTTTCATCAACATTCAACGGCAACAAATCTGAAGTAATTCCCGAAGTATTATAATTCAAAAACCTGCCCTGCAAATCGCCGAAAAAACTTAATTGATCATTGATTCTGTAGGTTGCTTTTGAAAAAACGGTAAATTCACTTTTCTCACCATTTCCTTCGTAATACCGATCCCGAATTTCAGAATTGCTGGCGTAGCGAGCCCAAATTACTTCGCCATAATGGTCGCCTGTGTAATAGCTGTAAAAAGCTCCACCAGTAAAATCAATTTTATCGTTTTTATAATTTACATTCGCATTTGCTGCGTAAAAATCGTTGTCCAACCATCGGCGACGGATTAAATCGGTTGTATTTATGGTATCACCACCAATTGTAATCGGTTCAAAATTGTAAGTTTCAAAATCTTCGTCTTCTTTGTATTGCTCAAAATAACCTTCTCCATTTGTGTAATTAAAGGACACGTTCGTACTCCAATTATTGTTGAAACGCTGGTTCCAAAGCAATTGATAATGATCTTGCGCATAATTATCTACTTCATTATCATAAAACTGAATGTTTCCATCTTCATCAGTGTACTCTCCAACGGTGTTGTAGGTTCTATCATTTTCAAGTTTTTCAGGATCTTCTAAACCGTTCCACGACTGATAGGTTTCTTCCCTTCCTCCAAAAACTAATGCTTTAATTAGAGTATTTCTATCTACAAACGCTCCTTGGAGAAAATACGATTTCAAGTCGGAACTGGCCCGGTCAATATAACCATCGGATTGAATAGTTGACAACCTTCCCGCTAATTCAAAATGATCGGAAAGCAAGCCAGTGCTGAACTTGACGTTGTGTTTATGTGTGTTATAACTTCCGAAGGAATTTGCAATTTCGCCGTACGCTTCGTTTGAAACGGCATCGCTCAGCAAATTCAAGCTCGCGCCAAAAGCACCCGAACCGTTGGTAGAAGTTCCAACGCCACGCTGTAGTTGCAAACTTTGCACCGAAGAAGTAAAATCGGGCAAATTCACCCAAAAGGTTCCCTGGCTTTCGGAGTCGTTATACGGAATTCCATTAAGTGTAACATTAACTCGTGATGCATCGCTCCCCCGAACACGAATATAGGTATAACCCACACCTGCTCCGGCATCGCTCGTTGTAACAACCGACGGAAGGTAATTGAGCATATACGGAATGTCCTGCCCTAGGTTCCGTTTTTCAAGTTCCTCTTTGTCGAGGTTGGAGTGCGTAATTGGCGAATCTGCCTCTACACGGACGGCTTTCACCAAAACTTCATCCAAGGATTCAATTTTAGTTGAATCTTGCTTTTTTTCCTGTGGTGTTTGTTGCGCGGAAACCGTTAAAAAGAGTGAAGTAAAAAATGCGGAAATCAATAACTTTTTCATTCGTACTAATTTTAAATTATACGAATAAAAGGGGCGTTATTCTTGGTTCGTTAAATGGTTACATAAAAAAACCCTGAATACAATGCGTCTTGCATTATAACAGGGGGTTCCTATTAGTTATCCCTTGGCAGCATTACCCGCCCAGGTTCTTTGGGTATAATCTCAGCCTTTTGAAGTTGGAATTTTGAGCGACGAGCGACGAAAAAGTTTCGTAACTCGTATTTCCAATTTCGTACTTCCAAAAGCACCCCTTTGAGATGTTCGGCAAAAGTACATTTCTTTTTTCAATTTCTTCCAATACTTTGGCATCGTTTTCGATTTCGATTTCGGTTTCGATTTTTTTATCATATTCTTAATACTTCCCCTTTTCAATACTCTTTACATTTGAACGATGGCCACGTCAAAAAACAAATTCACTTTTAAGATTATCCTCAGCTATCTTGTTTTGAGTGCTTTAGCTGTATTAGTAGGCTTTTTTTTGTATTCAGAATTTAAAAAATTTACTGCCGAATCCGCTGAAACTACAGGTGAAAAAAAATTTATAGAAACTGGAACACTCATCAATCTAGTTTATGAAACAGACGGATTTTCAAGGCTCGCGCTTTTAACCGAAAGCGATGACGACTTTGAAAAATACATGGTCAAAACTGATTCGCTTTTTCGAAAAATTGAACAGATTAAATCGCTCACCAATAACAAGTTTCAAGTAAAACAATTAGACAGTGTGAATTCACTGCTAAAAGAAAAAAACCGAAATATTGAGCAACTTCGGATCTTGCGGCTCACAAACCAAAAGGATACTTCGTTGGACGATATTATGCGCGAAGTGCGAAAACTGGAAGCTTCTGTCGGGTTGAACTCCGTGGAATCACTAATTCGAGATCCCTCAAAGCTGAGTAATAAAGAGCTTAAAGTCTGGCAAAATTACGCAGACTACCTCAATAGAGATGTTACGCGTGATACTTCTACCGTCAAGTCGAAAACCGTAGATTCTATGCTTACGGCTTCACGTTATATTGTTGCCGAAGCGAAAAAGGAAAACTCGAGAATCAGGGAATCTTTGATGCAAAAGGAGAATGAATTGATCCGCAACGACCTCAATATTTCTGAACGTTTGCGTGAAATAATTGCCAGTTTTGATCGTGAAATTTCAAAGAACAATAATTTAGAAAAGCAACAACGCTCGGAATCGATGGAGCGAACCAAACAGATTTTGAAGTTTGCAGGAATTTTGGGCGGTATTGTGGTTTTATTATTTTCCTATTTCATCCTTTCAGACTTTTTTCGGGCAGAACGTTTTAAAAAGAATTTAGAAGAATCGAAAAATTATGCTGAATCGCTTCTAAAAAGTCGCGAACAACTTATTTCCACAGTAAGCCACGATCTGAAAACACCATTGAATACTATCAGCGGATATGCAGAATTGTTCGAAAATTCAAATCTATCTGAAAAACAAAAATACTATTTGGCACAGATTACTTCTAGCTCGCATTTCATTTCGCATTTGGTTGATGACTTGTTGGATTTTTCAAAATTGGAAGCGGGAAAATTACCTTTGGAAAGTATTCCTTTTTCTCTTGAAAATATAATTAGAGAAGCCGGAAACGCAGCAAAACAAGTGTTCCTTCAAAAGCCCGTAGCGTTGAAAATTTCGATTTCAGAAACTCTGAATGACCGAATTTTTGAAAGTGATCCATTGCGAATTAGGCAGATTATAAATAATCTTGTCGGCAATGCTTTTAAATTTACCGAAACGGGAAGTGTTGAAATAAAGGTAAAGGAAGTTGAAAAATATAATAAAATCTCAACGGTTCAAATTTCGGTAATCGATACTGGAATTGGCATTTCCGAAGAAAAACAGCAGCTCATTTTCAATGAATTTACGCAGGCCGAAACTGAAATTGCACACAAGTTTGGCGGCAGCGGTTTGGGACTTGCCATTTCAAAAAAACTCACCGAGCTTTTGGGTGGAACTATAAAAGTGGAAAGTGTTTTAGGGAAAGGAAGCAACTTTATATTGACGTTTCCGCTGAGAAATTCAGAACGGGTCTTGACCAAACCCATTCCGAAAGAATCCAATTCATTTAAGGGTTTAAAAGCTGTAATTATTGACGATGATGAGGCGATGCGCGCTCTTTTGCAGGAAATTTTTGAGCAGATGAATATTGCTTCGGAAGCATTTCAAAGTTATGAGAGTTTTCGAACCGGTTCGGATTTCGATTTCGTTTTAACAGATATTCAAATGCCAAAAACCGACGGTTTTACTGTTTTGGAAAAATTGAAAAATGGCGAAATAAATTCCTATAAAAATCAGCCAATTATAGCAATGACGGGAAGTCGTGAACATGCGCGCGATTTCTATTTAAATAAAGGATTCACTGAAATGCTTCCAAAACCCTTTTCAAAACATGAACTTGTTACGGTTTTGGAGCGCATTTTCCCAAACCGAATGAATTTTTCGGAAGAAAATAATACGGATGAAATCTTCAAATCAAATTCCTCAGCTAACGGAAAATTTGACCTTTCCCTTTTAAAATCCTTTTTAAATACGCCCGAAGCCTTGGAAGAAGTAGTGGAGGTTTTCAACACACAAACCGAAAAAGATCTGAAGCAAATTAAAAATTTAATTGCTGAAAATGAGACAAAGACTATTTCTGAAATCGCCCACAGAATGTTGACGATGTTCCGCCAATTAAAGGCGAAAGAAGTGATTCCCATCCTTGAAAAAATGGAGGATTACACTGCCGAAACAATTGAACCTGTGGAATTGAAGATCGATTTTGAAAAGCTTATTTTGAACATTCGGGATTTACAAAATGCGCTTTCTAATAGATAATTTTACAAATCTATTTGATAATGCTCCAGTTTGTTATAAAGCGTTTTTCGGGTAATGTTCAGCAGTTTTGCGGCTTTGGTTTTATTGAAATCCGCTTCTTTTAGAGCGTTTAAAATAAGTTGCTTTTCATTGCTTTCTTTTGAAAAATCAACGGTTTCCTTTTTCGTTTTTTCAGCAAACAAAACTTCGCGTGGAATCACTTCCAACGGAATCAATTGTGAATTGGTCAACAAAACGGAACGTTTGATTACGTTTTTCAACTCTCGAAGATTTCCCGGCCAAACGTAGTTTTTAAACGCTTCCTCCACTTCTTTGGAAAGTCCGATTACTTCCTTTCCCAAAGATTTGTTCGCTTCGTTTAAAAAATATTCAATAAACAGAAAAAGATCTTCTTTTCGTTCGTGCAGCGATGGAATGTGGATTGAAAATTCATTCAATCGATGGTATAAATCCTCTCGGAATTTTCCCTCGGAAACGGCCTTCAGCATGTCTTCATTCGTTGCGGAAAGTATCCGTACATCCACGTCAATTTCAGTATTGCTGCCCACGGGTTTTATTCGTCTTTCCTGCAAAGCACGAAGTAATTGAATTTGGTTTTCATAAGAAAGATTTCCAACTTCATCCAAAAAAAGAGTTCCGCCATCGGCAGCTTCAAAATGGCCTTTTTTGTCATTTACCGCGCCCGTAAAACTTCCCTTTACGTGACCGAAAAATTCGCTGGCGGCAATCTCTTTCGGAATAGCGCCACAATCTACAGCTACAAAATTTTGGTCTCTTCGCGAACTATATTTGTGAATGGCTTTTGCAGCGACTTCCTTTCCTGTTCCACTTTCACCTTGAATCAACACACACATATCTGTTGGACCGACGAGTTTTAAATATTCATTGAATTTTTTTGAAGATTCGCTGATTCCCATAACAAATTGGGGTTTTTCAGAAGTAGTTTTTGGGGTAGTTGTTTTTTTTTCTTCATTAGTTTCTAAAGTTGAACTTTCCGAAGAAATAATTTCTGAAGCTTCAATATTTTGAAAATCCTCTTCAATAATCATCAACAATTCCTCAGGCCGAAAAGGTTTCGAGATATAATCCAAAGCGCCTTTTTTAATGGCCTTTACCGCTGTATCAACTTCGGCATAGCCAGTCATTAAAATCACTTTTGTCTTTGGAGAAGTTTTCTGGGAAAATTCAAGCAACTCCAGACCAGAATCGTCTGGAAGTTTTAAATCAGTAATGAGCAGATCAAAACTATTTTCAGTAATCGTTTTTCGTGCATTTTCACCAGTAAGTGAAACAGAAACCTGAAATCCTTTTCTTTCCAAAAAAGAGGTAAGCATTTTTCCAAAAGCCACGTCATCTTCAACTATATGTATTCGCTGCGCCATTTCTTTTTCTGAGAACGTAAAAATAGTAAGTATATAGCTGGGCAAACTTTAAATTTATCACAAAAAAAAGGCGTCCAAAAATGGACGCCTTTCTCAGAAGTATTGAATCTAAAAATACCTGCAGCTTACTGCTTCTTCATATCGTTTTTAATCCACTCACCTTTTGCATTTGCATAAACAGTTGCAGCTTTTTTGTCTGCAGTGGCAAGTTGAATTTTATATTCTCCATTGGCATTCACATAAGCCTTTGAAATAGTGGCACCGCTAAAATCCTTAGTTACGGCATCTTGAACGGTTTGTGGCACCTCAGAAGTCTTTACTTCTTTATAATCTTGAACTGGCTCTGCAACAACAGCGGTTTCAGCATCTTGTGCAGCGTCTATTCTGCTTTCAACTTGTGCTTCAACAGCAGTTTGCTTTTGCTCATTCATTGCGGTTGGTTCTTTGTCGGTAGTTTGTGCAGTTGCAGCGGTTAAACCTCCTAATACGATTGCTGTGCTTAAAATTAACTTTTTCATCTTTTTTTGTTTTTAAAAATTATTTATTCGTTTCTAAGTTTGTTTGTGGTCTTGTATATAGAAAAAGTAGTGCCACAGAAAAAAAGGAACAGAACAAACCCATAAACAACTATAAAATAGCGATTTAAAGAATGTTCGGATATTTTGAATTTCAAGAAAAGTGTATAATGAAAAGAACAGTTGTATAAAAATTACACAGTTTCTGTATAAACACTACTCAATTTTTGGAGGTTTGCGATTGGATTTTTTTAAAGCGTTCTCTTTTTTGGATTTCAAACGTCTTTCAATTGCACCTCTTGAAGGTTTTGTTTTTTTTCGTGGTTTTGCAACTTTTAGATTTTGCTGAAGTAATGTAATCAACCTTTCAATCACAATGCCTTTATTGCGATGCTGGCTTCGGGTTTCACCGCATTGAAGTGTAATAAATCCTTCAGAAGAGATTTTTGAAGATAGCTTGTTGCGAAGTCTTTCTTTTTCAGATTCTGAAAGTGCTTGGGAAGCATCCAAATGAAATGAAACCTCAACTTTTGAAGCCGTTTTATTCACATGCTGCCCGCCCGGTCCACTACTGCGGATGGCTTTAAATTTGAGTTCAGAAATTAATACTTCCGTGTTCATTTCGGTTGGTGCACTTCGTTTAAAAGATCGTTTACTGTTTTCACTGGGTTGAAAGTGATGAGCGGAACTTCTACAAAAACAGTGTTCCAATTTGCCATTGCTCCGTTCCAAAGTCCAGGGAGTTCCAATGCTTTTATGGGTTTTCCTTGATAGGATTTATTCGAAATAAAACCTGCGTCCGGGTCAGAAAAATCTAAAAGGTTAAATTTTTCACCTTTATAGTTTCGCACACCGCAAACCAAATCAACTGGATTGAAATGCGTGGCTTTGTCAACCAAAGCTTTTTGTTGTGGATTGTTGGTGTCAATTTGGGACATCTCTACAATTTGATAGGAAAGATTTCCGTTTTTATCTTTTAGAAGAAATGGTCCACCGCCTGGAGCCCCTGTATTTTCTACCACACCACAAACACGGATGGGACGTTCCAAAATGTTTAAAAGTGTTTCTTTTTCTACCGGATTATTATGAATTTTCAGTTCTTCGGAAATAAATTCAGAAGCATTTTTAAGTACTTCATCCGAAGGATTTTCAGATTGTAGTTTTTTTATAAATTCAAATATTTTCGTCTGCAGAAAAATTAATTTTCCTGCGAGCACTTTTTTCTGAAAAGCGATAATCTCCATATAATTTTCAGAAACGACATTGTCGATATTTTTAATAAAAATTATATCAGCATCAACATCATTCAGGTTTTCCAATAACGCACCGTGTCCAGACGGACGGAAAAGCAAATCTCCGTTTTCACCAAAAAATAAATCATTTTTTGGGGTTACGGCGATAGTATCGGTTTCCTTTTTTTGAAACGAGTACGAAATATTAAAACGCACTCCTGTCTTCTTTTCTACAATATGCTTTACTTCGTCAAAGCGTTTTTTAAATTTTTTCTCGTGGCCTTCGGAAACTGTAAAATGAAGATTGGCCACGCCGTTTGTAGTTGCATAAAATGCGGCTTCATATAATTGTTCGCCAAAAGCGGTTACATAATTTTCTCCGTATTTATGAAATGGAACAAGCCCTTTGGGGGTATTACTGAAATTCAATCCTGTTTCTTCCAACATTTCCTTGACGAAGAAATAGTATTTTTTTCCTTTCTCAAAATTATCATAATCGGAATATTTTTTCCCCAATTTTTCACTCACCAAAGCTGAAAAAGCAAATTTTTCAATAGCGTTAAAGAATATTCTCAAATTCTGGTTTTCTTCTTTTTGAAGTAATGCTGCAATGTCATCATTTTCAAAATTAAAATTCTCCAAGAATTGATGCAAAAACTTAAACATGCGAGTAGCTGCGCCTGAAGCTGGAACAAATTTGAGTAAATCGAGTTTATCTTTTTCGGATTCAAAAAGATTTGCAAAATGTTGTTGCTCCTTTTCTGATAACACTTTGATTCCATTATCGGCAGAAGCGGGTTCCACAATATTAGCGAAAGGAATTCCTTCCTCAAAAATTTGTAGTTGCTTTACTAATTTGGCCTCAGAAAGACCGTGATTCTTTATTTGTTGCAGGTTTTTTTCTGTAAACATTTTAATTCTTCTTCAGCAATGCGTCAATAATTTTGACAGCGTTTTCAAATCTTTCTTTTTCATTTCCTTTCAAGATCTCATACTGGAAATCCTGTTCTTTCAATTCGGCCTCGAAAATACGAAACATTTCCTCGCGATTGTTTGGCCTGTCACGTAAATCGTCCGCTTCCCAAGGTGTATCAATATAGGTTAATAGGTAGATGCTGTAATTATTTTTGGTTGCTTCGGTTTTTATTTCCGAAGGGCAAAAACCGTTGTAATAATATTCGGAGTACACTTTCAATTCGAGCAAATTTGTATCGCAAATTAACAGACTTTCAACTTGTTGCGAAGTTTCATTTTCTAGTTTCAATTGACCTTTTGCAATTGGGATTAAATCTTCTTTTTCAACTAATTTATTTTCGGAATCCCACTTTTTCTGAAGGTATTCGCGCATAAATTCGGGTACCCAAAGTGTAGTGTAATGCTTCGCCAATTGTTTAGCCAAAGTAGTTTTCCCCGTAGATTCGGGACCGTATAGTACTACTTTTATCAATTCAGTAGGCTGGTTTCGGGTATGTTCAAGTTTTTCTTCCAAGCGCGATAGCCGTATATGGCAATAATAGTAAATAATAAGTATTGGAAGGAAGTAAACACGAGCCCTTTATAAAGGTATAGCGGCACCGATATGACATCCCCAATAATCCAATAGATCCAGTTTTCGAGTTTCTTTTTCGCCATCAGCCACATTCCCACAAAGAAAATTGCGGTGGTAATCGTGTCAACGTAAGCAGTCCAATTGTTCCATTTTTCGAAATATTCATAGAGTGCGAAAATGAAAATAAGCGTTGCTATAAAAATGTAGATTGACTGTTTGTTTTCCATTTTCGTGGTTTTGGTAATTGGTGTATAATGTGTTGCATCTACTTTTCGAGTCCATATATACCAGCCGTAAATACTCATTATGAAGTAATACCCATTAATCATCATATCTCCTAAAAGCCCGTAAATAGCGAGAATGTAGACGAAAATTGCCGTGCTAATAATTCCGGTGGGATAGACTAAAATATTATCTTGTTTGCTGAACCAAACGCTCAAAAATCCAAAGAATACCCCAAGCAATTCCAGCACTATTAAATATGTTGGAATGTCTTTGTACTGAGCAAAAAACCAATCAAAAATGGGGCTCATAATCGCTTCTGTCTGATTTTACAATTTTTATATAAAGCAATCCTCTCTCCACGGCTTCCAAAGCGATTTTCATCTCCTTTTGAAGCAGATTCATCACTTCGTCATACTCCCCGTAAACTTGGGTGCTCAGAGGGTTTTCCAAAACTGTGAGTCCGGAATTCCGCAGGCTTTTTATAAAATTGATAATTGCGGGTTCATAGTCGTCCTGTAATGGGGTGAGGGTAAGTTCAACCGAAATTTTCATAGCTATGTAATTTTAGCTTCAAAGTTACAATTATAAAAGTATTCAGTTGGCAGTAGCAGTGGGCAGTTTTTGGGGTTTGGGATTTATTATTTGGTGTTTTAGGTTTCGAACGCTGTTCCCATCACCACCATATCGGCACCTGAATTGTATGCGTTTTGTTTTTGAGAGGTTGTTTTTATACCGCCTCCAACAATCAATGGAATGTTGATTGCTTTTTTTACTTCGGAAATGATTTCAGTTTTTATAGGAAATTTTGCACCGCTGCCCGCTTCCAAATAAATCAATTTTGCGCCCATAAATTGGCCTGCAAGCGCAGTGTTAATGACTAATTCAATATTATCTTGTGGAAGTGGTTCCGTTTTTGTCACTTTTGAGACTGAAGAATCAGTTCCACCATCAATCAAAATATAGCCTGTGGAAATAATTTCCAAAGCCGAGTTTTTTAATTTCGAAATGGATTTTATCTGTTGGCCGATCAAATATTCTGCATTCCGTCCCGAAAGCAACGTTAAAAACAAAAGTGCATCAGCCAAATGTGTTATGTGTGAATGATCTCCTGGAAATAGAAAAATGGGAAGTTTGGATTCTGTTTTCAACGCTTTTACCACTTCCTCGGTTTCGCCGTTTGCCACTGTGCTTCCACCTACAAATAGATGTGTTGTATTTTTGGGGATTTTCTGTAAAAAGAATTTCGTTTGAGAAATATCAAACTTATCGGGATCAATTAAAATGGCAAGTTGCTTTTCTTTTTCTACAACTGATTTTAGGAAAGTTTTGTAAAAAATTCCTTCCATCTATTTTTTTTCAGAAATAAGGGCATAAGCACATGTGAACCCTTCAAATTCAAGGTAATCAACGTTATATTTTTCCTTTTTGTCTTCAAAAGTGACGGTTGCGGTTGTTTTGCAATCGTCTAACATGAATTCTTCAACGTGAATATTTTCCAAAAAGCTCACCCCTTTTTCGGCAAAACTTTTATAAAGCGATTCTTTAGCGCACCAAACAATAGTAAGTTTTCGCATTAAAGCATCCTCATTTGCGAAAATTTTATACGCTTTTAAAGGAGTAAATTTATGTGCAATACGCAAAATTTTATGACGTTGCATTTCAATGTCAATTCCCACTTCGGTATCACTAATGATAATTGCAGTAAAATGAAAGGAATGTGTAATAGAGATGTGCTTGTCGTCTGTTAAATGCGGTTTACCATTTTCGTCGTAATATAAATCGTGATCGGTGTAACCTTCTAATGCCATCAGATGACGAATACTCATAAACCCTCGGCGATGAAGGTCGCTTTTCATATTCAGCACCCTATTTGAACAATTTTCGGTAAGACTTATCCCCTCGGAAAGTGCTTCAAAAGACTCTTCAATCTTCCAAATGAAGACTTTAGTGTTGGGGTTTACTGTTATAGTTTTGTAAAGTGGCATAAACTTTCAAAGGATATTTCGTAGTTTTGCAGACTTAAAACCAAAAAATTAATTTTAATAAATGTCCGCTTTTGCGGGTATAAATATAATAAATATGTCAACGAAAACTGTGCCTTACACGGCGTTTAAAGTAAAAGATATTTCCCTGGCAGACTGGGGAAGAAAAGAAATTGAGCTTGCTGAAGCGGAAATGCCTGGGCTTATGTCACTGCGAGAAGAATACGGAAACGAGCAGCCTTTAAAAGGTGCGCGCATTGCTGGATGTCTTCACATGACCATCCAAACTGCCGTACTTATTGAAACTTTAAAAGCTTTGGGTGCTGAAGTTACTTGGAGTTCTTGTAATATTTTTTCTACTCAAGACCACGCTGCCGCAGCAATTGCTGATGCAGGAATCCCAGTATACGCATGGAAAGGAATGACCGAAGAGGAGTTTGACTGGTGTATTGAGCAAACACTTTTCTTTGGCGAAGAGCGCAAACCGTTAAATATGATTCTTGATGATGGTGGCGATTTAACAAATATGGTTTTGGATAAATATCCAGAGCTTGCCGCTGGCGTAAAAGGTATTTCTGAAGAAACAACTACTGGTGTTCACCGTCTATACGAGCGTATGAAAAAAGGCACCTTGCCAATGCCGGCTATCAACATAAACGATAGTGTTACGAAAAGTAAATTCGACAACAAATACGGTTGCCGTGAAAGTGCCGTGGATGCAGTACGTCGTGCAACAGACATAATGATGGCTGGAAAACGTGTTGTTGTTTGTGGCTATGGCGATGTTGGTAAAGGAACTGCCGCTTCTTTTAAAGGAGCTGGAAGTATCGTTACTGTTACCGAAATTGACCCAATTTGTGCATTACAAGCTGCAATGGACGGTTTTGAAGTAAAAAAACTAGAAACCGTTGTTGGCAATGCAGATATCGTAATTACTACAACCGGAAACAAAGATATCGTTCGCGGAGAGCATTTTGAAGCGATGAAAGACAAAACAATTGTTTGTAACATTGGGCATTTTGACAATGAAATTGCGGTAGCTTGGTTGAAGAAAAACCACGGAAACACCCACGTTGAAATCAAGCCACAGGTTGACAAATATACTATCGACGGAAAAGACATCATCCTTTTGGCTGAAGGCCGTTTAGTAAACCTTGGTTGCGCCACTGGTCACCCAAGTTTTGTAATGAGTAACAGTTTTACTAACCAAACTTTGGCACAGATCGAGCTTTGGAAAAATGGTGAAAACTATGAAAACGAAGTGTATATGCTTCCAAAGCATTTGGATGAAAAAGTAGCGAAACTTCACCTTGAAAAAATTGGGGTTGAGCTTACTGAGCTTTCTGAAGAACAAGCAGAATATATTGGCGTAACTGTTGAAGGGCCTTTTAAGCCTGAATATTACAGATATTAAAAACCGAAATGCCACCCTGAGCTCAGTCGAAGGGTCTTTTCAAATAATTAAACCCTTGCAGTGATGTAAGGGTTTTTTGTTGGAAAACATTTAACTTTTAAAAAGCAAAGATTATTCTTACTTTAAATGAATGATTTATGAGGAGGAAATAATAAAAGTTCCAAGATTCAGTGAAGATTCCGGTTTCTACACCACAAAAAAACGCTCAAAAATTATGAGCAAAATCCGTGGGAAAAATACAAAGCCTGAATTGCTTTTCCGAAAAGCCCTTTGGAAAAAAGGCATCCGTTATCGCGTGGACAGCAAAAAACTGCCCGGAAAACCGGATATTTCCATCATAAAATACAAACTTGCCATTTTCATTGATGGCGAATTTTGGCACGGTTACAATTGGCCGGAACGAAAAGAAGTCTTAAAAAGCAATCGTGGTTTTTGGATTCCAAAGATTGAGCGCAATATGCAGCGCGACCGGGAAGTGAACCATCAACTTGAAGAAATGGGTTTTACCGTCTTTCGGTTTTGGACCAACGAAATAAAGAACAACCTCAACAAATGCATCAACGATATTTTGGTGTACATAAACACAGGACAAAATGATTAACTCCAAACTCCCAAACATAGAAACCTCCATCTTCGCCAAAATGAGCAAAATGGCGGCTGACCACAATGCATTAAACCTTTCGCAAGGGTTTCCAAATTTTCCCAGCGATCCCGCTTTGAATGCTTTAGTGGATCAGGCAATGAGCGATGGATTTAACCAATACGCCCCAATGCCAGGAGATTTTGAACTTCGGATGGAAATTTCAAAAAAGATTGAAAATCTTCATAATCATTTCTACAATCCTGAAACGGAAATCACAATAACTGCTGGAGCAACGCAAGCAATTTTCACAATAATTGCGGCTACTATAAGCAAAGGCGATGAAGTAATTATTTTCACTCCAGCCTATGATTGTTATGCACCAACGGTGGAATTATTTGGTGGAAAAATTGTTCCAGTTCAATTGAAACCACCTTTTTATAAAGTGGATTGGCAAGAAGTTGCAGATAAGATTTCTTCAAAAACAAAAATGATAATCATCAATAGTCCTCACAATCCAACCGGAATGCTTTTTTCTGAAGAAGATATGTATCAGTTGCAGGATTTGGCAGATAAACATGATCTTTTTGTTTTAAGCGATGAAGTCTACGAACATATTATTTTTGATGGAAATGTTCACCAAAGCGCTTCCAGATTTGAAGCCTTGGCAGATCGAAGTTTTATTACTGCTTCTTTTGGAAAAACATTTCACAATACTGGCTGGAAAATGGGATACTGCGCAGCACCAAAGCGTATGATGAAAGAGTTTCAAAAAGTACATCAATTCGTCGTTTTTTGTGTGAACCATCCCATTCAAAAAGCATTGGCCACTTATCTCAAAAGCCCCGAACATTATTTAAAGCTTTCAGATTTTTATCAGCAAAAACGCGATTTCTTTTTGCATTTAATGAAGGAGTCTAATTTCAAAATAATTCCTTCAAAAGGCACGTATTTTCAAATGCTTGATTTTTCTGAAGTTTCCAAGGAAAGTGATATCGTTTTCGCAGAAAGGCTTACCAAGGAATTCAAAATTGCCACAATCCCGACTTCTGTATTTAATGAAGGAAAAAAGGATTTTAAACAAATTCGCGTATGTTTTGCTAAAACAGATGAAACATTAGCTGAAGCTGCACAAATTTTAAAGCAGTTTTAATTGTGAAAACTTATATTTTTATCACACAACTATAAGTTTTATCAATTAATAGATTTAAACAACCGATTAGTTTTTAAAGGTTAAGCTTTTTTAATTGTTATTTTCGTAATGTACATTTTAAAACTCTTCAATAATGGAAAATGAAAAAGACAAAAACCATCACAAAAACGGAAACCCAAGCGGAAATACCAGCGATGTTTGGGAAATAAACGATAGCAACGCATCACAATGCCCATATTTTGGAAACGCACAACATCAAGTTGCGGGAGGTGGAACTACCAATGGCGACTGGTGGCCGAATAGTTTACGGTTAAATGTATTGCGCCAACAGAGCTCTAAGTCAGATCCAATGGGAAATGATTTCGACTATAAAAAAGAATTTGAAAAACTTGATTACGATGCGTTGAAAAAGGATCTCGTAAAATTAATGACAGATTCTCAGGATTGGTGGCCAGCAGATTACGGCCATTATGGCGGTT
Organism: uncultured Aequorivita sp.; assembly: GCA_937125455.1. Classification (GTDB taxonomy): domain Bacteria; phylum Bacteroidota; class Bacteroidia; order Flavobacteriales; family Flavobacteriaceae; genus Aequorivita. Next base: position 87,977 of record CAKZLK010000017.1, on the reverse strand, counting down.
TATTCATTCGTATGGCGTGGCACAGCGCCGGAACTTATCGGGTAACTGACGGTCGCGGTGGTGGAAATACTGGAAACCAGCGATTTGCCCCATTAAACAGCTGGCCTGATAATGGAAACCTAGATAAGGCCCGATTACTACTTTGGCCTATAAAACAAAAATATGGCAAAAAGATTTCTTGGGGAGATTTAATGATACTTGCAGGAAACTGTGCTTTGGAATCTATGGGTTTTAAAACATTTGGTTTTGCAGCGGGTCGTGAAGATGTTTGGGAACCAGAGCAAGATGTTTATTGGGGTTCAGAAACGCAATGGTTGGGTAACGACAAACGCTACGAAGAAGGACATCTGGAAAAACCATTGGCAGCCGCGCACATGGGATTGATTTATGTAAATCCAGAAGGTCCAAATGGAAAACCAGATCCAATCGGTTCTGCACACGATATCCGAGAGACCTTTGGCCGGATGGCAATGGATGATTATGAAACCGTAGCGCTTGTTGCTGGCGGACACACCTTCGGAAAAGCACACGGTGCAGCCGATCCCGAAAAATATGTGAGTGCAGAACCTGCTGGTGCAAGCATTGAAGCACAAAGTAAAGGTTGGCTCAATTCTTATAAATCAGGGTTTGGGGATGATACTATAACCAGTGGTTTGGAAGGTGCTTGGACACCCGTTCCTAATAAATGGGATCACGATTATTTCAGGGTTTTGTTAGATTATGATTGGGAATTAACCAAAAGTCCCGCAGGAGCTCATCAATGGAAGCCAAAGGCCGCTTCTAACCCAGATAAAGCACCTATGGCACATGATGCTTCAAAAACACAGGATTTAATGATGTCTACTGCAGACATAGGCCTTAAGATGGATCCAGCGTATTTGAAAATTTCAAAACATTTTAGGGATAATCCTAAAGAATTTGAGGATGCTTTCGCACGTGCCTGGTATAAACTAACACACCGCGATATGGGTCCAGTTTCTCGTTATTTGGGCCCAGAGATTCCAAATGAGGAACTGCTATGGCAAGATCCAATTCCAGCGGTTAACCACACATTAATTGACAATAAAGATATTGCTTCATTAAAGGGCAGAATTTTAGATACTGGTTTGTCGGTTTCTGAATTGGTTTCTACCGCTTGGGCATCGGCTTCAACATTCCGAGGATCTGATATGCGCGGAGGAGCCAATGGAGCCCGCATTCGTTTAGAGCCACAGAAAAATTGGGAAGTGAATAATCCAACGCAACTTTCAAAAGTGCTTGAAAAGCTCGAAGAAATTCAAAAAGATTTCAACAAAAGCCAAAGTGGTGATAAAAGAGTTTCAATAGCAGACTTGATTGTTCTGGGCGGAAGTGCAGCAATTGAAAAAGCCGCAAAAGATGCGGGACATACTATAACTGTGCCTTTCACTCCAGGAAGAGGTGATGCTTCTCAGGAACAGACAGATGTAGATTCTTTTTCACACCTTGAACCTGCTGCTGATGGTTTTAGAAACTATTTAAAACCTGATCAGCATGCTTCTTTTGAAGAACTGTTGGTTGACAAGTCACAGCTTTTAACTTTAACTGTTCCCGAAATGACCGTATTGGTTGGTGGAATGCGCGTTTTAAAAACCAATTTTGATGGTTCTGACCACGGCGTTTTTACTGCTAAGCCTGGAGCATTAACGAATGATTTCTTCATAAATCTTCTCGATTTGGGAACAAGTTGGAAAGCCATTGGTAATGACGACCGAGTTTTTGAAGGACGCCATCGCGCAACAGATACTTTCAAATGGACTGGCACAAGAGCCGACTTAATTTTTGGCTCCAATTCAGAACTTAGAGCTATTGCCGAAGTTTATGCTTGTGAAGATTCAAAAGAAAAATTCATAAACGACTTTGTAGCAGCTTGGCACAAAGTGATGAACTTAGACCGTTTCGATTTAAAGTAATCGAAATGTAATTTTTTTTATAAATCAAACAGAGTTGCAGCGTATGTGGCTCTGTTTTTTTACTTTTATAACAAATGAAAGAACAACTTTTTAATGCCATAAGACAGGAGAACTTGGCTGAAGTTAAAAAACTTGTGAATAATTCACCAGAATTAATTTCAACTAAAGATTCAAGAGGCTCAACACCTTTGCTATTAGCAACTTATTATGGGCTTTATGAAATTTCAGAAGCTCTTTTGCAGTATCCTCAAAACTTGGATGAACAGGATGCTTCGGGCAACACAGCCTTAATGGGTGTTTGCTTTAAAGGTTTTGATAATATCGTCAGGTTATTACTAGAAAACGGAGCCAATCCAAACGTCACAAATTTTAATGGCGCAACTGCCTTAATATATGCAGCTACTTTTGGACGAAAAGGAATTGCTGAAATGCTTTTGGATAAAGGCGCAGACAAATCACTAAAAGACGACAAAGGCCTTACAGCTGCAGATCACGCAAAAATGCAGGGAATACGAGAAATGGTGGAATTATTAGAAGCTTAAAGAAAATAGGTGTGGAAGAAATTTTAAAAACGACAATTATTCAAAGCGAGTTGCATTGGGAAAACGCAACAGCCAATCTTAAAATGTTTTCTGAAAAAATACGCCTTATTGAATCCAAAACAGATTTGATTGTTCTGCCCGAGATGTTTACTACAGGATTTTCAATGAATGCTGAAAAACTCAGTGAACCAAATGATGGCGAAACATTACAATGGATGATTTCCGAGGCAAAAAAGAATAATTGTGCTATTACCGGAAGTGTCATTATTTCTGAAGATAACCATTTTTACAATCGGTTATTTTTTGTTTTTCCTGATGGTAGCTTTAAAAAATATGACAAAAAACACACATTCACTTTAGCAAAGGAAAACGAAACTTATGCCGCTGGAAGCGAGCGTTTGATTGTTGATTATAGGGGCTGGAGAATTTGTCCATTGGTTTGTTATGACCTCCGTTTCCCCGTTTGGGCTAGAAATACTGAAGATTATGATGTATTAATCTATGTTGCTAATTGGCCCAAAGTCCGCACCTTAGCTTGGGATACTTTGCTTCGTGCTCGTGCTATTGAAAACATGGCGTATTGCATTGGTGTAAACCGAGTTGGGCTAGACGGCAATAACCATGAATATATTGGTCATTCTGCAGTTTATGATACATTGGGAAAACAGATTTCTAAAAATTCCTTTGAAAAAGAATTTACTGAAACGGTGATTATGGAAAAAGAGCACATTCAAAACAACCGAAAACATCTGCAGTTTTTGAATGACCGGGATACTTTTACTTTAACGTAAAAGTTTCATTCAAGCTCCAATTGCCCCGGACTTCGATTTGTTTGGGATAATAGATTATTTTTTCTGGTTCTATTCGGCTTAAGAAATTTCCCGAATCCCATCTTCCATTATCATTATCGTCGTAAATAATTCGCAGAAAATATTTGTCTGGAGAAAGTTCGTCAAAGAAAACGGTTTTGTTTTCGCTTAAATATTCTTTAGAAACAACATTGTACTTGCTGTCAACAAGTTGAACAATTATAGGGAAACGGTTCACATTTACCAAGGTCAAGCTCAGTGTTCCATATTCTGAGGACAATTTTGTATTTACATTAAATTGAAGCGTGTCATTGCTTTTTTCAAAAAAATCTGTCAGTGCTCCCGGCTGAAGTTGGATGCTATAACTTTGGTCCTCTTGTTTCGGAAAAAACACCTCGGCCCAGTTAAATTTTTTGTTCAACTTTATCGTTGCATGTACCAATGAAGAATCCTTCGCCATTACCTGGATTTTTTCAGCATCAAAAGAAACCAGAGGCGTATTTGCGCGTAATTTAAAAGTATCCTTTAATTTGAGCACCCCTGCTTTTACTGCCGAAATATTAAGCGAATCTTTATACAGTTCCCGCAAGCGAATCGTAGTTGTATCAATTTTATTTCGGTTCGTGACTTTAAAAGTTAAGGAATCGGTTTCTAAAGCAGGTTTAAACCAATAGTGGAGCGTGTCTTTCTTTTCGTCTTTAAAGACTGTTGAAACGTAATCTTCCGGTACTTGGGACAGCAATTCAATACTTAAACTATCCGCACGTCCTTCATACCCAAAAGCAATGTGGTTTTTTCCAAGTTGGCTTGGCCTCGCAAGTTTATAATCTGGAACTTCTTTGAAAAGCGTCAAGGAATACGTAGAATCTGAGGGAACAGAAATCAGCTGTTTTACAAACCCTATTTTATCGTTTTGAGGTTGAAAAATGTAGTCATTGTTTTTTTCTTTTAGAGCAAGCAACAAGTATTTTCCTTCCTTTAAATTAGTGAGTTCAAAAGTACCTGTGCTGTCTTTTGTAACGGTTATATAGGTTGGCTTTTCTGAATAAACCAAGGAGTCATTAAATGTTTCGGTAGCTTCATAAAGCATTACGGTTGTTGGAATTTCCGGAGCAACAAGTTGTGCATCTTTCACTTTTCCTGAAATTTTCAAACTGTCGATATAGCTTCCTGTAGAGAAAATATATTTGAAATACTCAAACTCGTTCCCTTCATTATTGTCCACAATACTTTTTCCAAAATTGAAAGAATAAGTTGTATTGGGTTTTAAGGTATCTAATAATTTAATTTTTAATGTTTTTGAAGTACTGAGTGGCGTTATCACTGGAGTGAACTTCATCGGCGGCGAAATGATGAGCTCTTTGTTTAGATCTTTCAATTTGATATATTCATCAAAACGAATTTCAATTTCGTTGCCTGTAAAGTTTGTATTATAATTTTCCGGAACACTTCTAACAATTACTGGCGGAATGGTATCACGAGGTCCGCCGGAAGGCGTTCCTTTTTTTGCACAGTCTACAAAAGAAAGCATAAATAGAAATGCGATTGGTATATAAAGAAGGCGGTGTTTCACTTAATATTTTTAAAAAATTACTTGGACACTGGGTTTAAGTGCTCAAAAATAAACAATAACCAATTACTATTTCGAAATTACTTTAGGTTGTTGCAATAGTAGCAACGCTAATACTTACGTTTTCGCCTTTCAGCAACTGCAATGCACATTTTTCCAGTGTGGCGCCAGTGGTTATAATATCGTCCACAAGCAAAACGTGCTTATTTTGAATTTCGTCCAAATTTTGAATGGAGAAAACTTCCTCGGTCTCAAAACGCAGAATTCTTGTTTTAAAAGCCTGCGATCCTGTTTTGGAAATTTTTATCAAAACATCATCTCTATACGGAACGTTTAAAGCTAAGGCTATTTCCTTTCCAAACCCTTCCACTTGGTTATATCCGCGTTTTTTCAGTTTCTGTTTGTGCAGTGGCACGGGAATTACCATTTCTATTTCTTTATAGGAATTGTTTTCAGCTAATTCTGCACCCAACCATTTTCCAAAGAAAGCACTTATTTCTTCTCTTTTACGGTACTTTAAATTGTGTAACAACCGCTGGGTTAACCCTCTTTTTTGAAAATAGATAAGTGCTGTGGCATTTTTTAATAAAAATCTTCCATAAAATTTATTCTTCAACATTTCACTGCCGGTTTTGTGGAAACAGGCTATTGGAAGAGAGTGAATACATTCTAAGCAAAGTATATCCTCCGCTTTAAGAAGCTGTTTTTTACAACCAACACAGACTTTCGGAAAAAGAATATTTAACATACTTTAAGAATTTTTACCATTTTGTAAACGTTTGTTAAAGAAATACCTAACTACATTTACCAACTAAACTTAACTTATTAATTATGAGCACTGAAAACGAAAATAATAGTGGCAAATTTAAGATTCTGATTGGGGTCCTTTCAGTTTTGCTGATTGCACTAGCGGTTTATACCGTAACATTGTTTAATGACAATAAATCTACAATTTCAAATCTTGAAACACAAAAAGCAGATATTGAGCAGGAATTGGAAGGCTTGATTGCAAATTATGACGAAGTAATCAAGGACAATGAGCTTAAAGACAAAGACTTGCTTGCTGCCCGTGAAAGAATTACAGTACTATTGGATTCCGTAAAAGATGCAAAAGCCAATATTGGATTGATCGAAAGATACAAAGCTGAGGTTGGAAGACTTAAGCAAGAGCGCGCCATGCTCTTTAAGCGAGCTGATAGCTTGATTGCAGCCAACAGACAACTTGCAATGGAACGAGACAGTACTTCCACTGAGCTTAACAACACCCGAATGGTTGTTGATTCAGTAAGCCAAGAAAACATGGCGATGAACGAAACCATTAAAAAAGGATCTATTGTTAAAGCTACAGATCTTCGTGGAGAGGCAGTTATCATAAGGAACAGTGGTAAAGTTGTAGACACTAAACGTTCAAGTAGAGCCGATAAAATTAGAGCTTGTTTTACCTTAGCACCCAACGCTATCGCCCAAAAGGGAGATCGAATTCTTTATCTGCAAGTTATAAACCCAAAAAATAAAATGATGGGAGATAACGTAGTAAAGCAGTTTGAGGATAAAAACCTAAACTATAGCGCATCCACAAATGTGTTCTATGAAAATGAGGAATTGGATGTTTGTATTCTTGTAAATGCTTCTGAAACTAATCTTGTTGAAGGCAGATACACTATCAACCTTTTTGACGGGCCTAACCAAGTTGCAACTACCACTATGGAACTTAAATAAGCTTATTTTATAATAATAGTAGGTTATAATTATAAAATAAATGAAACCGCCGTGAACTTATCACTGCGGTTTTTTTATTTTTGCGCTATGGCAAACAACGAAGATCAATTCAAAAAAGTAGTATCTCACGCAAAGGAGTATGGTTATATTTTTGCATCCAGCGAAATTTATGATGGCCTTAGCGCTGTATACGACTACGCCCAAAACGGTGTAGAATTAAAGAAAAACATTCGAGAATATTGGTGGCGAAGCATGGTGTATATGCACCAAAATATAGTGGGAATTGATTCCGCAATATTGATGCACCCCACAACTTGGAAGGCTTCCGGCCACGTTGATGCTTTTAACGACCCACTGATAGATAACAAAGATTCTAAAAAGCGTTACCGCGCCGATGTGCTTATTGAAGATTATGCCGAAAAGCTATACCAAAAAGCACAAAAAGAAATTGAAAAAGCCAAAGGGCGTTTTGGAGATAGTTTTGATGAAGAACAATTTGTAAGCACCAATCCACGTGTTGTTAGATATCTTGAGGAACAGCGTTCCGTTTTGGAACGAATGGCCCGTTCCCTAGAAAAAGAAGACTTAGCAGACGTAAAAGCTTTGATTGAAGAGCTTGGAATTGCCGATCCCGATACAGGGTCAAAAAACTGGACCGAAGTGCGACAGTTCAACCTAATGTTTGGAACAAAATTGGGTGCTTCAGCAGATAGCGCGATGGATCTTTACCTGCGTCCAGAAACTGCCCAAGGTATTTTTGTGAACTTTTTGAACGTGCAAAAAAGCGGACGGATGAAAATTCCTTTCGGAATTGCACAAACCGGAAAGGCTTTCCGTAATGAAATTGTTGCACGACAGTTTATCTTCCGTATGCGTGAGTTTGAGCAGATGGAAATGCAATTTTTCGTTCGCCCGGGCGAAGAACTTAAATGGTACGAATACTGGAAAGAAACCCGTTTAAAATGGCACCTTTCCCTTGGAATGGGAGAAGAAAATTACCGTTTTCACGACCACGAAAAAATGGCACATTACGCCAATGCCGCAGCAGATATTGAATTTAATTTCCCATTCGGCTTCAAAGAATTGGAAGGAATTCATTCCAGAACCGATTTCGATTTAAAAGCACACGAAAAATTCTCTGGAAAAAAATTGCAATTCTTCGATCCAGAACTAAATGAAAGCTATGTGCCATACGTAGTTGAAACCTCCATCGGACTGGACAGAATGTTCCTCGCTGTTTTGAGCAATTCGCTACAGGATGAAACTTTGGAAGATGGAAGCGTTCGGACCGTGTTAAAAATACCAGCAATTTTGGCTCCTGTAAAAGCAGCTGTTCTGCCATTGATAAAAAGAGACGGTTTACCAGAAATCGCACAAAAAATAATTGATGATCTGCAATGGGATTACAACGTAATTTATGACGAAAAAGATGCTGTTGGAAGACGTTACCGTCGCCAAGATGCCGCTGGAACGCCATTCTGCATCACCGTTGATCATCAAACTATTGAAGACAATACCGTAACCATCCGCTATCGCGACACGATGGAACAGGAACGAATTTCTATTGATGAAATTTCAGAAAAAATGAAGGAGACCATTTCATACAAAAACTGGCTCTCCTAAAATTTTAAGTGGTTAATTCTATATTTTGAAAAGGGGGGGATATTTATTTATCCTCCTTTTTTTATATCTGTAATTTCCGCGGGAGTAGCTTTATCGCAACGATTCATTCGGCGTAAACCGTTGAACTTAATCCAAACTTTTTGTCCATCTTTTTTATAGGTTTCTTCCAAATTTATTGGATCTAAATAATAAAACTCCATCTTGTCTCCTGGCATTTGTATCGTGTACGGACAATCGCCTTCTTTATCAGAATATATAATAGTGCCCAGTAAGTAGCCTGCTACCATCATTTTTTGGGGATCTATTGTTTCTGTGTTTGAAGTGGTTTCCGAAGTTGTTTCAGTAGTAGAAGTGGTTTGGGTTTGCTTTTCTGTGGTGCCACAGGAAAGAATTAAGGTTGAAAAGATTGCAAGTCCTATTTTTAAAAACATTTTGTTTGGTTTAAATTGATTTTGAAGATACAAAAACTATATTCTTCTAGAATATTTTAGCATTTTTTTTGAGAAGAAAAAAGCTCTTTTATTAGGAACTATTTTTCAATATTTAAACTTTTATTCATCGCGATTTTCAATTTCTATAATGCTTACAGGAGCAGCTTTTTCACATCGATTCATCCTATTAAGCCCTGCATATTTTACCCAAACAGTTTGGCCATCAGTATGAAATTTTTCGTCTAAATTTATTGGGTCGACATAATAAAAATCTCTTTCTCCGCCTTTTAACTGAATTGTATATTCACAATCGTCAGCTTCTTCAGAATAAATTATTCTTCCCGGCAAATAACCAGCATCCATCTTTTCTTTTGCAGCAATTTTCTTGGCTTCTATCTCAGCAGGACTATTGGTTTCAACATTTTGAGATCGATTATCAATTGTTCCGCAGGAAAACACTACAAAAGTTAAAAATGCAATTATTATTTTTGAACCCATGATTAAGTAATTCTAAATGAAGTATGAATATACAAATTTTAAAAATACGCACGCAATTGAATACTTCCAGTATGCACTGTTTTGGTAGTTTCGCTTTTTCTTCCAAAATATGAAAGGTTGGCATCCAAATATTTTGTTATTCGTTTCTGAAAAAGTAATCGCCATGTAAAATTGGTTCCAGGCTGCAAACCTTCCAACATTTGATAAGCCACAGGTGAAAAAGCACTGCCCTCAAATTTGTTATCTATATAATTGAATTCTCCATTTATTGAAACTTTTTCGGCATTTGTATATGCAAAAGAAAAGCCTAAGGTTTGCTGGTTTAGCATTTCCATATCGCCCAATTGGTTGTCTTGGTTTTTAAATTGATAAAAAACATCAAAACGCGTTTGTTGGCTGAGCAAATAGGAAATCTTCGGATTAAATTCATACGAATCCAAACGATAATTTCGGTTTGCAAAATTCTCCGAAAGACTTTCATTACTGCCTGTAGCGCCTTTTAAATTCAGCAACCAACTTTCCCAGAACTTGTGATTAAAGTTCAATTGATGGCTCTTCAAATCGCTTCGCTGTAAACCCGTGGCGAGCAAATTGTCGCTGGAAGAAGAAATAAAGGTATAACTCGTGGTTAAATGCTGTTTTCCGCGATTGAAAAACAAAGCGTTCCTGAAATTAAGTGTGAGCCCCAACTGGTCTTCGCCACCATCATCAAAAGGATTTATGTTGAAGCCATCGTTTTTTCGTTTCACTTTCCGATCCAGGACATATGACGTTTGATTGTAAAAATGAGAAAGCACTTTTTTAAACCCTTCCTTATTCGACCAATTTTGTGGGTTCAATGTGAGAATCTGACTAAATTTATTCTGTCTGATTTTTATAAATACTTGATTGGGAAGCAATACCCGAATATACTCCGCTTGATCTTGAAACTGAGCAACTTCAAATTCTTCAAGTTCTTGAATTCCATTATTGTTATAATCAATCCAGGTGTAAACGCCTTGTCCAGGTTCGGTTTTTACATAGGTAAATTCCTGTTGCGGAATTACTCCGTTATTAGATTCCAAAGCCGTATTCCAACGAACACCACCATCAAACAAAGACTGATTGTACAAAATTCTTGAGTTCAAAGAGCGCTCCGTTTCACGCTTATCAATGGTTATTGGAAGAGAATCGTTGGGATCAAACCCAGTTCCAGGTTTGGGCTCGTATTTCAAGGTTCTGTAATTCGCAAAGGCTGACAGCTGTGTGTTTTCAGTATTTATTAGTCTTGATTTTAAATAATAAGTATTGGACGAATTCACTTTTTGAAGCAAATTGTTACGAACGCTATCATTCACCCGAAACTGATAGCCCGCTTCAACAAAAACTTTAGTACTGTCGCCAACACCCGAAAACACTTCAAAAGAACTAAATTTTTGACTGACAGGAGAAATACTATCGCGCAAAATATCTTTTATTTGATTGTCCTCCAGAGCTACTTTTCCACCCACCCAAGCTTTTTCGAAGGAATAAGTTGTGGTATTATTCAGTCTGAAAAATTTAGAAGAAATAGAATCGGCTTTGCTGTTCAAAAAACTTCCGTAAGTAAACAATCTTAGTTTTTTCAGTTTTATTTCAGAAGCGACTACATGACGTGTGCCATTAAAATTTTCGGAATAATTCAAACTTTGAAATTCATAACGACCACCGCCAATTTTTGGGTGCGAAACTTCAACTCCGGAAATCACGAAACTTTGATTCCCCATAGGGTTAACAAGATTCCAATCTCGATTAAACTCGATATTATAAAGCCTTTCAATAGTTCTAAAATCTTTTTGAACAAAATCCAAAGAGCCGAAAGCATCCACTTTTAGTGTGTCTGCAGTTGTCAAAACCCGTTGTTTAAAAACCAATCTTCCTGCAAAACCATCATTGTTTCCATCATTTATATCACTAAAAAGATTCAGGTCGTTTTTGCTACCCGCAACTTCAAAATCAATCCGTGATTTTTCAGAAGGATGAAAGCTTCCATTTAAGCCACCAACTTGAATTTTTATAGGAGCATTTAGGCGAATAATGGGTTCATAATTACCCTGCTTTACTCCGTTAACTGGAGCCACATACTCAAAAATACGGCTGATAGCATTAGTATCACTTATCACATAATCACCATTATTGTTACCGACAAGTGAAAATCGGACACTGAAAAGTTCGTCATCGGGATTGCTTGAAAACACGAAAATATATTCCCCGTTTATGCTTTCCTTTTTATAAAGAATTTTATTTTCAGAATAGGTGTCGGGAACGGCTGAAGGGGCTGTCATTAAGTCCTTATCATCGCCTGCAGCTTTTAAAATTGCTACTTGCTCTTCGGTAAGGTTTTGTTGAAGGGGTTGGTTTTTTGCGTCATTTTCAGAATAAATATATACACCCAAATCCAGATTATCGCTTGTATAATTTCCACCGCCATAACCAATAAAACGCGTGTAACTTCTATCGGTATATTGATATTCCACCGTTATCCGCATATTGCTGGTGATGGGATAGGTTGGATTGAATTTTATTTCGCCTGCGTTATAATCAATTACATAATCTTCGTTTTCGCCTCTATTTAAAAGTAAACCATTAACATAAACCCGCTCGCTACCAGAAACTACTAAAATATATAGTTCGCCATTGGGGCCAACCAATTTATACGGCCCTTGGTTTCCTTCCTGTCCAACAAATTCACTTTTAGAAAAAACACCACGCACCAAAGCGCCTGAAGCAAATGCCGAAATTTTGGAACCATCTTCATTATTAAAAGTTCCGCCAAGCGAAATTCCTTGCACTTTTTTAGTAAATCTTCCGAAGTAACTGTTGTTGTTTTGAAGATCAATATCACCTGCGCGGATGTTCCAATTTTCACCAAAAAGCTCTATAAAAATCTGGTCAAATTCATTTAAACTTTGTGAATATCCACCTTCTTGGGTAGGAATGTTTGCATCTTGAATAGAAGCGCGAATAGAAACCTTATCGCTAAGTTTTCCAGTAATTTGAAGATTCAGCTCACTATTTACCACTGCGTTTTGGTTATTCCCAATAGTAATGCCACGTGAAATGCTTCCAGAAGTGTTCAATCCATCAAAAGGTGTGAAGGTACTTTGATTCGTACTTTCTTGAAGAGAATATAATTTATCAATATTACCTGTATTTTCAACAATAATTTTAGGGTCTAGGGCGAAGTAATCCCGCGTTAAAAAATCTGGATACCTCAGGTATTGAATCGTTAGCGAATCCTGCTGCTGTTGCAATTCTTCGGAAAAGATAATAATGCCTTTTTTAAAATCCATCAGATAGCTAAAAGGATCTGGTGAATTTCCATCTTTGTCGAGAATGGCAAACCTTTTTGGATTAATGCTCACGCTGTCTATAACCACAGTGTCTTGCAACGCAACTTTCTTTTCGCGGTAGTTTGAAGAAATATCCTGTGCATGACCAATGGCCGCAATAAAAAGGAAAGAAACTAGCAGGTAAAACTTCATCATCAATATAACTGAATGTAGCGTATTATATTTTGTGAATATATTATGAAAATCTTTACGGGCACGAGCTGTGTAAAAATACAATGTTAATTAACTTAGTGGCCTTTAACAAACGCTTCTTACAATGAAAATTATTTCATACAACGTAAACGGAATTCGAGCTGCAATGCGCAAAGGATTTATTGATTGGTTAAAAGCTGCAAACCCCGATGTAATATGTATTCAAGAAACAAAAGCCAACTTTGACCAAGTGGAAATCGAGGAAATTGAAAAAGCCGGTTATCCATATCATTACTGGTTCAGTGCGGTAAAAAAAGGGTATAGCGGTGTTGCAATTCTTTCAAAAATAAAGCCCAATCACATTGAATACGGCACTGGCATTGAATATATGGATGCCGAAGGAAGAAATATCCGCGTAGATTTTGATGATGTTTCCGTGATGAGTTTGTATTTACCTAGCGGCACAAACATTGACCGCCTTGAACACAAATTCAAGTATATGGACGATTTTCAGAAATATGTTGACAATCTGAAAAATGAAATTCCAAATTTGGTTATCTGCGGCGATTACAACATTTGTCACGAAGCCATCGATATTCACGACCCTGTTCGTAACAAAAACGTTTCCGGATTTTTACCCGTTGAAAGGGAATGGCTTGATGCCTTCTTGAAAAGTGGTTTTATAGACAGTTTCCGCCATTTTAATAAAGAACCGGACAATTATACGTGGTGGAGTTATCGCGCCAATGCACGAAACAACAACAAAGGTTGGCGAATAGATTACAATTTGGTTTCGGAGCCGTTGTTGGAAAATTTAAAAAGAGCAGTTATTTTGCCAGAGGCGATGCACAGTGACCATTGCCCGCATTTGGTAGAACTTGAATTCCAAAAATGAAATACACAACCCTCCCAAATACAGATTTAAAAATCAGTAAACTCTGCCTCGGCACCATGACTTGGGGTCAACAGAACACTGAAGCAGAAGCCCACGAACAGCTCGATTTCGCCATTGATAAAGGAATTAATTTTATTGATTGTGCCGAAATGTATCCCGTTCCCGCAAACCCAAAAACGCAGGGGAGCACGGAAACTTATATTGGCAATTGGTTGGCCAAAAAGAAGAATCGCAAAGATTTGATCATCACTTCAAAAATTGCTGGGCCAAGTCGAAATATGGATCATATTCGGAAGCCGTTGGATTTCAGTAAAAAATCTTTGGAAGACTCAATTAATAACAGCTTGAAACGTTTACAGACAGATTACATTGATTTATATCAGCTGCATTGGCCAGAGCGAAACACCAATTATTTCGGCCAACTTGATTATACGCACAAAGAAAACGAAGTTTGGAAAGATAATTTTGCTGAAGTGTTAGAAAATTTGAAAGATTTCGTGAAAGCGGGAAAAATTCGCCATATCGGACTTTCAAATGAAACCCCTTTTGGCGCAATGCGTTGTATGGAAGAATCGCGAAAAGGAAAGTTAAAAATCGTTTCGATTCAAAATCCATATAATTTGGTGAATAGAAAAGACGAAATTGGTCTTTCGGAAATTCTTCAACGTGAAAATATTGGCTATTTAGCGTATTCGCCCTTAGGCTTTGGAACACTCACTGGAAAATATTTAAATGGAATAGCCACTGGAAATTCCCGAATCAATCAATTCAAACAATATACTCGTTACAGCAGCAAACCTGCTTTGGAAGCAACACAACAATATTATGAAATTGCCAAAAAGCACAACCTAAATTTTGCGCAAATGTCTTTAGCATTTATTCTTCAGAAGAAGTTTGTAACTGCTCCAATTATTGGCGCAACTTCAATTACCCAACTTTCTGAAAATATTGAAAGTATCAATATTTCGCTTTCAAAAGAAATTTTAAAGGAAATTGATATGGTTCACTATCAAATTCCAAATCCGGCACCTTAGTCCCCCTTGCCCCCAAAGGGGAAACGTTGGATAACTCCTCCCCTTTGGGTAGGCGGGAGGGGACATTAAACAAAAGCACTGTACCCCGTAATCGCACGACCCACAATCAGCGAGTTGATTTCTTTGGTTCCTTCGTAGCTATAAATTGCTTCGGCATCGGCAACAAAACGGGCAACGTCATATTCGAGTAAAATTCCGTTTCCGCCCATAACTTCGCGTGCCTGACTAACTACATCGCGGGTTCGCATACTACAGAATACTTTTGCTAGTGAAGCGTGTTCATCAGTCAACAAACCTTCATCCTGTAATTCCGAAAGTCGGAAACACATGGTTTGCATTGCGGTTAAATTTGCTACCATTTCTACCAAATGATTTTGAACCAATTGAAAAGAAGCAATTGGTTTTCCAAACTGTTCGCGCTTTTTTGTGTATTTCAAGGCTGCTTCATAAGCACCTCTTGCACAACCCACCGCTTGCCAAGCTACTCCGGCACGGGTCATTCGCAATACCTTTGCCGTATCTTTAAACGAATCACATTTTTGAAGACGGTCACTTTCGGGAATGCGGCAGTCCGTCAAAGTTATCAGCGCATTTTGCACGGTACGAAGCGCCATTTTGTTTTCAATTTTTTCAGCTTTAAAGCCTGGATTTCCTTTTCGAATTAGGAATCCTTTTACTTGATCGGAAGCTTCATCGCGTGCCCATATAATAATAACATCGGCAAATGTGGCATTCCCAATCCATTTTTTCTGTCCGTTCAAAACCCATTCATCACCCTCTTGCCTGCAAGTGGTTCTCATTCCACCTGCGACTGCTGAACCCACATCGGGTTCGGTAAGGCCAAAGGCGCCAATAAGCTCCATTCTGGCCATCTTGGGGAGCCATTCCTGTTTTTGTTCCTCACTTCCGCAGATATATATTGAACCCATTGCAAGACCGCTGTGCACCCCAAAAAAGGTAGAAATGGAAACATCAACACGGGCAAGTTCCATCGCTATTATCCCTTCCATTATGTAGGTTTCATTTGGTGTTCCGTAACCCTCATAGGTAAGTCCGCAAATGTTTAATTCTGCCATTTTAGGGATGATTTGAAATGGAAATTCAGCTTTGTTCCAGTATTCATTGGCGATTGGCTTTACTTCGTCTTCCATAAAATTGCGAACTTTTAGCTGTAGTTCGCGTTGTTCGGGACTCAGTTTTAAAGCCAGATCGTAAAAATCGCCATCAATGGGCGGTAATTTGTGCTGGCCTCTTTTACCACTTTTATATTTCAACATTTTCATTAAACCTTGCAATTGACGATCATCGAGTTCGCCAACGGTTTTCATGATTTCAGAAAGATCTACTTTTTGCGAAAGTTTTCCCAAGGCATCAAGATCGATGTCTTTCATTAAATGAATGGTTTGCTTGATTTTTGAAAAAAGGGACATAACAGCTTTTTTAGAATTGCATTTTAAAGATAATAGCAATCCATAGCTTTGTTGCACAATAAAGTGTTAAAAACCTATCCAAAAAGGTGATGCACCACATCGTGAACTTTTGCCACTTTAATGATATTTATGTGAAAATTATTCTTTGGAATTTTGCAATATTTTGAAATAACAATGGAAGTAAAACCAAGTTTTTCGGCTTCTAAAATTCGCTGTTCTACACGTGTTACTGGTCTAACTTCTCCCGCTAAACCAACCTCAGCAGCAAAACAAAGGCGCTTGTCAATGGCCATATCGATATTTGAGGAAAGTACTGCGGCAACTACTGCCAAATCGATTGCGGGATCGTCAACGGTGATTCCACCGGTTACATTCAGAAAAACATCTTTTGCGCCAAGTTTGAAACCTGCGCGTTTTTCCAACACGGCAAGAATCATATTCAATCGTTTTGCGTTATATCCCGTAGCGCTTCGCTGTGGCGTTCCATAAACTGCACTACTTACCAAAGCTTGAATTTCGATCATCAATGGGCGCATGCCTTCCAAGGTTGCTGAAATTGCGGTGCCGCTTAAATCTTCGTCATTTTTCGAAATCAATATTTCTGAAGGGTTTGAAACTTCGCGCAAGCCGCTGCCCTGCATTTCATAAATACCCAATTCATTGGTACTTCCAAAACGGTTTTTGTTGGCCCGCAAAATTCTGTAAATATGATTTCGGTCGCCTTCAAACTGCAAAACAGTATCGACCATATGCTCCAAAATTTTTGGCCCTGCGATATTTCCATCTTTGGTGATGTGGCCAATAAGAATTACTGGTGTAGCAGTTTCTTTTGCAAATTTTATAAGTTCTGCAGTAGTTTCACGAATTTGTGAAATACTACCGGCAGTACTTTCAATAGCATCAGTATGCAGTGTTTGGATGGAGTCAATCACCACAATATCTGGTTCAATTTCTTCAATATTCCTGAAAATATTCTGTGTTTTTGTTTCGGTAAGAATGAAACAGTTCTCTGAAATTGGCTGAATACGTTCGGCCCTCATTTTTATTTGTTGCGCGCTTTCTTCACCAGAAACATAAAGTGTTTTATAGGGAAGCTGCAATGCAATTTGAAGCATCAACGTACTTTTCCCTATTCCAGGTTCACCCCCCAAAAGGGTCAATGATCCCGGGACTAATCCGCCTCCAAGCACACGGTTCAATTCATTGTTTTTTGTATTTAATCGGGCTTCGGCTTGCGTTGAAATTTCTGAAATACGTTGTGGCTTGGCAACTCTTTTAGAAGTATTATCAGCAGATTTCCAACTTACCTTTTCGGCTTTTTGGATTATTTCTTCAGCAATGGTATTCCATTCTTTACAGGAATTGCATTGCCCCTGCCATTTGGCATATTGTGCGCCGCAGTTTTGGCAGAAAAATGTGGTTTTTGTTTTGGCCATAATAGTCCGCTAAATTAAATATATTTACGCTACAAACCTTCGCTAAAATGAAACGCTTATTCCTCACACTAATTTTTTTGTGTATTTGCTCTTTGGTTATCACCGCACAGCAATACCCATTCAAAAAATATAAGGTTGAGGAAGGACTTGTAAACAACGAAACTTATGCTATCATGCAGGATAGCAAAAACAGAATTTGGGTTAGCACTACAGGCGGAATAAGTTGTTTTAACGGAAAAACCTTTAAAAATTATACTACAGAAGACGGCTTGGTCTCTAATGTTTGCTTCAGCATTTTTGAAGATTCTAAAGGACGTATTTGGGTAGGTACTCTAGATAATGGCATAAGTGTTATTGAAAATGGAAAAATCACAAACCCAAAAGGTGTTGATTTTGACGATTTGGGAAGTGCTACTTATATTTTGGAAGGCAGCGACGGCACTATTTATATCATTTTCGTAAAAGGAATTGTAACCTATAAAAACGGAAAACTGGAGTACTTGATTAAAGGAACTCCAGAAAATCAAATTTCTGGTCTCCAACACGCTGCTTGGCACGACAGTAATACACTATACTTAGCATCGTCACAGAAGGGTATTTTTAAATTGACCCTCAATCCGTTAAAAATTGAAAACATTTACAATGAAAAGGAAGGCATAAACAACATTTGCTATTCGGTTTTCATAGATGCCAAAAAGGATGTATGGGTGGGTGCCTATGGCGAGCTTTATAAAATATCAGATGGGACACTCACGAAGTTTAAATTCAAACCAGAGGATTTTGACAAAAACCGTATTTATGGAATTTATGAAGAAAACGAAAATGAATTCTATTTGAGTTTTGAAGGCAATGGTTTCGGAATTTTCAATAAGCAAACAGGCGATTTAAAAGTAATCAATGAAGCACAAGGACTTCCCAGTAAATATATTTACAGAATAATTAAAGACACGGAAGGCAATCATTGGATGACTTCTTATGGTGAAGGGATTATCCGTTATAGAGATACTGCGTTTAAAATTTATGATGACACACAAGGGTTACCGTCAAAATCTGTAAATAGCATTGTAGAGTGGAACGGAGATTGGATTGTTGCCACGGAAAGTGGCGCAGTTGCGATTGACAATAAAAAACAGATAAGTCAAATTACCCCAAACAAGCCCATAAATAATCTTTTGGTAACGCCAGAAAATAATCTACTTTATGCATCTGATGAAGAAGTACAAGAACTCTCCAGAAATAAACCCTCAAGGTTGATTGATAAAGGCGATTATAATCTTTTGTATAAAGACGGCGATCAAACATTTCTTTTTGAAACTAACCAAATTAAAGTGTTGGCGAAAGATTCCACGTATTTCATAAAAACTAGAAGGTCAATTGCCATGAAACCAATTGGCGATAGGTATATTCTTTGCAAAATAGCGGGTTTATTTCAATTAAAAGGCACAAAAGTAGATACCATTCCTGGCTTGAGCCCTTTAAATCATTTTGATTTTAGAAGTATCGATACCATTAATAAAAATGAAGTTATTGCCGGGAATGAAAAAAAATTATACCATATCAGCCTAGCAGATAATGATTTTAAGGTCCAAACATTTGATTTGAATCGCTTTGGATCTTTAAAGCATTTTCGCGCATTAAAGGTTGATGGAAACAATTTGTGGCTGGCGGGCCGCAATATTTTTTTAAAGGTTGATCTAGGTGTTTTATTGAAAAAAGACAGTATTGTAGCTACCCAGTTCAATACTATAGCACATTTCCTTGAGAACGATATCGACTTCAACTCTCTTGTAATAACTAAAGACAAAACAGTTTTGGCTGCTTCATTAAGTGGCATGCTTGCGTTTAATAAAAAAGAGTTTATACCGAACACACAACCTCCAAATCTTGATATTTCACAAATTCTTTTGTTTTCCGAACCGCTGGAAGACAGTTTATATACAACCAAACAAGGCATCGTACTCCCATATGAAAAAAACTATTTAAGTTTTTCGATGGAAGCTATAACATATACAAATCCAGAAGAAGTAGAATATCAATATCGAATGATAGGACTTCGTGATGGAAAAGAATGGTCCAAACCCACAAAAGATCCCAATGTCATTTTCTCTTACCTACCTCCAGGAGAATACACATTTGAATTTATTGCAGACAATGGTGATGGTGTATGGCAAACTCAACCCTATCATTATTCATTTATGATAAAAGTACCATTTTGGCGGACTTGGTTCTTTTGGGCTTCCATATTATCCATAATAGCATTGAGTGTTTTCCTTTTTTATTACTTTAAAAATAAAAGAGAACGAAAGCGAAACGAACTCTATACCCATAACCTTATAAAAGCCCAAGAAGACGAGCGTACCCGTGTGGCACGTGAACTTCACGACAGCGTAGGGCAAAAATTGATGCTCTTGACCAAAAAAACAAAAGCCACAGGTAATCCCGAAATGGAATTTTTGGCATGTAACACCTTGGAAGAATTGCGTACCATATCTAGAGGACTTCACCCTGCAACACTAGAGCGTTTAGGGCCTACGGTTGCAATCAGAAATATGGTTGATGAGGTAGATGCAAATACTACCATTTTCTTCACTCACGAAATTGAGGACATAGATATTTTTTTAAGCAAAGAAGCATCGCTACATTTGTATAGAATTATTCAAGAAGTGTTAAACAATATGGTGAAACACGCTGAAGCGAAAGCGGCATCGGTAACTATAGAAAAAAAGAAAAATACTATTGAAGCTATTATTGTCGACAACGGAAAAGGCTTTGAAAATTCAGAAAAATTAAAAACCAGTAATAGTTTAGGAATGAAGACTTTATTGGAGCGTGCTAAAATACTACATTCAAAAATTGAAATTAAAAGTCAAATTAATAAAGGTACAACCGTAATACTTACTATTCCAATTTAGATGCCCGAAAGAAGAAATATATCCATTGTTATTGCTGATGACCATCCGATGATCCTCAAAGGGCTTAACGACGAACTTACAACAAACGGTTATAATGTTGTTGGGCAAGCCGCTAACGGGATGCAGGCATTAGAAATGATTTTGACCTATAACCCCACCATTGCATTATTGGATATTGATATGCCAATACTGACAGGTTTTGAGGTAATAAAAATGGCTAAAGAAAAACAGGTAGGTACCAAATTTGTAGTTTTATCCTTTCACAAAGAAAACGAATACATTTCTCAGGCCAAAGCACTTCAGATAAATGGTTATTTGCTAAAAGAAGATTCTTTTTGTGAAATTGAAAGTTGTATTAAAAATGTTTTAGATGATCAAATATGTTTCAGCAAGTCATTTGAACCAGCATCGCTTCAAACAGTATCTGAAGAACTGAAAAAGATAAAGCACTTGACGGCTTCTGAAAAAACCATTTTAAAACTGGTGGCCCAGCAAATGAGCAGCAATGAAATAGCAGAAGCGCTTTTTATTTCAACACGCACCGTTGAAAAACATCGCAGCAACATAATCACGAAACTTGACATTGAAAATACAACCACAAACTCACTTACAAACTGGGCTTATCATCATAAAAATGTAATCAAACAGCTGTAAGCTTAATACCCAAAATCAGTTTTTATTTTATCAGCCCTATCAAGCAATTTATCAATTGTTATAAAATCTACTTCTTCTTTATCGTAAGCGCCCTGAAAAATCTTCATGGCCTTTTTTGGTTCACCAGTTTCTTCATAATAGCGACCCAAATAATAATCGCCCAACACTGTGTCTGGGTATTGCTTTTTTGCAAGTGTTGCAATTTCGCGTAAAGATTCCCATTGATTTCTTTTTTCAGCAGCAGTTGCAGTGGCTATAAAATCGTTAACACGAATGTTGTTTGTTATCCCAAAGAGATCTTCTATTACCTTATATTTATCTAGTAAATATTGACTAATTGGCGTGTCCATTTTTAGCAATACTTCCGAAAATTCCTTTTTGCTGATTGGCCTATATACCGAAAATATTTTTTCCAAAGCGTTCGGAATACCCCGTCCGCCTAAAGAATAATGGGTTGCTCCATCAAAATTGTCATAATAGTAATTAAAAGATTTGCTTTTCAGTCCACTTAGCTGTGCATTCAAAGCTTCTGTAGATTCCATTAAACCTTTAATATCATCGGTTCCCGTGGCCAAATAGTAAAATATTTTTCCTTGAATTTTCGGTATTCTTTCCACGAGTCGTTCTTCCATCATGGGCGCCATATCCGGGCTCAAGTTTATATATCCATTTAAAAGTGGGGGATCTTTAAAAAGATAATAGTTAAGAAAGTTTGCAGTAAAATCGTGGCCCACACCAATAATGAATTTTGCTGTTCGATATTTTTTATCAATATACGGCATCAGTTCCAATCCAATAAACTCAAAAAACTGTGCGCCTTTTTCACCGGGCATAAAGGTTTCTTCGTCATAAGAACAATCTTCATAACGACTATCACCCTGCATAATACCAACGACTATAGATTCTGGCATATCTTCCCAATAGCTAAAATAATCAACGTTTCCAGCTACTGGCTCAAAAAGATAGTCGGCATCCAATACTAAAACGATTGGGTATTTTTTTTCAGTGTTCGTTTCGTAATTCCTTGGAAGCTGGATTTTCAACCTTCGGGATTCACCGAGTTTGTTAGAGTTGAATTCTTCATAAATAATTTGGGAAAAGGAGCTTAATGTAAGTAAAAAGCAAGCTGCAAAAAGCAAGGATTTTTTCATTGGTCAGATATTTTTGTCTTCGGAAAGATAACAATTTTTGGATTTGTGGTTTTTCTGAAGTAAAAATAAATCTAGAAAATTACAATTTAAGGCGCTTTCTATTGTAAATAGGAAGTAAAACAAGTGAAAGTACACCAAAAAATACAATGGAGGTTATATTTGAAATCCAAACAATCCAACCGAAGGCAACCCCCACCGTTTTTAAAATACCAAAAACACTTAAAATCCCAGCAACGGCAGCTGGATAGGTTCCAAAGCCACTATTGGTAAAAGCAAAAGTAAAGCTGCCCACCACAAATGTAATAATGATCGTACCAAAAGGAATATTCGTGGTTTCTGGTAAAGCGTGTAGAGCAGTATAAAAAGAAAGGAGGTATAGTCCCCAAATGATAAATGTATGAAATAGAAAAGCACCTTTTTTCTTCATCTTCAAAATACTGAAAACGCCTTCTTTCAAACCAATAATAAAGTTTTTCAGTTTTTTGTTTACGTTCGATTTTGAAAACTTCATATAAAGTGGAATGCTGACAGTAACGAGAATAATTCCTAAAATTAAAACGTAAAGGATGGAGGAAGGTATGCTTTCAAGAACATAATCATACAATACATCAAACTTAATTACCAACGCCAAAACTGTAAAGAACAGTAGAAAAATTAGATCGACAACTCTTTCGGAAATAATAGTTCCAAACCCTTTTTGAAATGGTACGCTTTCATATTTATCTAAAATAATACCTCGGGAAACCTCACCGCTTTTTGGAATAAAAATATTCATTAAATATGCCACAGAAATTGCCATAAAATTGTTGGCTAAATTGGTTTTATAGCCCAAAGGTTCCAACATAAAATTCCAGCGATAGGACCGCGAAATATGACTGAGCACACTAAAAGCAACTGAAAGCAACACAAATCCATAGTTTGCATCTGCAAAATATTTTTTGGTTTCTTCCAACTGTTGTGGCGTAAAAGATTGGTAGATATACCAAATCAAGAAAACCCCTAACCCCAGTGGAATTGCAATTTGTAAAAACTTTGAAAGGGAGCGGCCCAAATTAGCGGAGTAAGTTCGTTTCCTCATCTGGGAAAACCAAAGCGGGTTTAAAGTCTTTTGCCTCTTCTACCTCCATTAAGGCGTAAGTGATAAGAATCAAAATATCGCCAGGGGCCACACGTCTGGCCGCAGCACCGTTTAAAGTGATTTCACCACTATTTCGAGGGCCTGGAATGGCGTAAGTTTCAAGACGTTCACCATTGTTGTTGTTTACTATTTGGACTTTTTCGCCTTCAATAATGTTGGCGGCATCCATTAAATCCTCATCAATAGTGATACTGCCAATATAATTTAAATCGGCGCCGGTAACTTTTACCCTATGGATTTTAGATTTTACTACGTGTATTTGCATGGTGCAAAGATATTAATTTAAAGGTATATTATCTATTAACCGAACTTCGTCCGCAAAAACCGCGATAAAAGCTCTGAATTTTGAACCTTTGTTTTTTCGCTTAGCCGTTTTGAGGGTTTTTTCGTTTGCAATTTCAAAGTATTCCAATTTAAAGTTGGGGTTTTGCAAAAACCGTTCCGCAACCAGTGCATTTAAACCTGCAATGGAAGCAGTATTGAATTTTTCCCGAACTTCTTTCAACGTTTTATAAATAATTGCGGATTCCTCGAATTGTTTTGCGCTTAGTCGTTTGTTTCGAGAACTCATTGCAAGCCCATTATTTTCTCTTAGAATGGGGCATCCTACTATGCGTATGGGAAGCTTTTCGATGGTTGCTAATTTTTTTACAATTTGCAATTGCTGAAAATCCTTTTCGCCAAAATAAGCCGCATCGGGCTTTACAATTCTGAAAAGCTTGTTTACAATTGTACCCACTCCATCAAAATGTCCTTTTCGGTGCTTGCCTTCCATTTCGTTTTCAAGACCGCCAAAATTATAGTTTTTTGCAGAAACAGAGCCTTCATATAAATCTGAAATCTCTGGCAAATACACCATCACTTTCCCATTCAAATTTTTTAATAGCGAAATATCATCTTCGGGAGTTCGTGGATATTTTTGAAGATCTGCGCTATTGTTGAACTGGGTTGGATTTACAAAAATGCTTACCACAACAAGGTCATTTTCTTCTAAAGCTTTCTTTACCAGAGAAATATGTCCTTTATGTAATGCACCCATCGTTGGCACAAAACCTATTTTGTCATTTTTTTTTGCGGAAGACAAGGCCTGCACCAGTAATTTTTTCTGGGTATGTATTACCATAAAATTGGGTTAAGAGCGGGCAAAATTAATATATTAAAGACAATCTACATAAATTTTCGTAATTTTGCGTGTTTTTAAACGCCTCGATACTTTGGGGTCAATTGCAAATAAAACCTAAAAAACCTATAGATGAAAGATAAAAGAGTCTTGTATGTGTCTTCTGAAGTAATTCCTTATCTTCCTGAGACCGAGATTTCTTCAATGTCGTTTGAAGCTCCGAGAATGATTAACAATAACGACGGCCAAATACGTATTTTCATGCCTCGTTACGGCAATATTAATGAAAGAAGGCACCAACTGCACGAAGTAATCCGCCTTTCTGGAATGAACTTAGTAATTAACGATCTTGACATGCCATTGATAATCAAAGTGGCCTCCATCCCAAAAGAGCGTATACAGGTTTATTTTATTGATAATGAGGATTATTTTAAAAGAAAAGCGACCTATGCCGATGAAGAAGGTAATTTTTATAAAGACAATGACGAACGCGCCATTTTCTTTGCAAAAGGCGTGATTGAAACCGTAAAAAAATTGAATTGGGCGCCAGATATAATTCACGTTCACGGTTGGCTAGCTTCTTTTCTGCCGTTATACCTTCGTAATTATTATGGCAACGAACCTCTATTTGAAAACAGTAAAATAGTTACTTCTGTATACAATCAAGGCTTCGAAGGAACGTTAGCTAAAAATACTATTGACAAGATTAGGTTTGACGCCATTGACGATGATGTTATTTCAGAACTCGAAGAGCCCAGTTATGTGAATTTAATGAAGATTGCCATAAAAAATTCAGATGCAATAATTATCGGGTCCGAAGAAATACCAAAAGAACTTGAGGAATATCTTAACACTATTGATAAACCTGTGTTAAAATATCACAATATGGAAAATTTTTCGCAAGCATATTTAGATTTTTACAGCGCAAAAGTTTTAAAATAAAATCTGCAATATTAAAAATGAAATGCAAGCCTAACATTTCACCTTTAAACAATAAAAAAACTAATGAAAATTAAAAATTTGTTGCCTATAGCTGGCGCTATTTTATTTATAATTGTTGCTCTATCTTCTTGTCAAAAGGAAACTAGCACCATTGGCTCAGAAATTTTAGGAGATGAAACTCCAAACGGAATTTTGGACGATTCACAAACCATTATTTCATACAGCAGAAAACTTGGGCCTGTGCAAAGCAACAGGTTGCCTGCATACCAACTTGGTGTTTACAACGACCCCGTTTATGGAAAATCAACCATAAATATGCTTTCGCAGCTCACTTTACAAAGTAATAATCCAACCTTTGGCGATAATGCCGTATTGGATAGTGTTTTTGTTTATCTTCCTTTTTATAGCACTGCAACTACTGTAGATAGTACGACTACTTATGACTTAGATTCCATTTATGGCAGTTCGCCCATAAACATAAACATTTTTGCCTCAAATTACTTTTTAAGGGAGTATGATCCAACCACAGGTTTTCAGGAATTTCAAAATTACTACACAAACCAAGGATCAACCTTTGAGGAATATTTAGGCACCGAATTAGGTTCTGTAGAAAATTTTATACCAAGTGATGAAGGTTTTATCTTAAATGAAGGAACTGACAATGAAGAAAAAATTGGGCCTGGATTGCGAGTAAAGCTAGATTCCACTTTTTTTCAGGAGAAAATTATAAATATGGAAGGTACTGAGGAATTGCGCAATAGCAACAACTTCAAAAATTTCATGAGAGGTCTTTATTTTAAAGTAAATTCTGCCACCAACGATGGAAGTCTCTTCATTTTTGATGCATCAAAAGCCTACGTCTCTATTTTTTACAGCTTTGATAAAGAAAGCAACCCAGATGAAAGAGACAATGCAGTCTTTAAGTTGAATATGGGCAGTAATAATGTGAATACTTTCCAAAACCAACTGCCGCAGCAAATACAGACCGCCGTAGATAACCCAAATATACAAACTGGGAATGAAAATCTTTATTTACGGGGTGGTGACGGCATCATTTCTGTAGTAGAGCTCTTCGGAAAAGACAATGATAACAATGGCGTGGCTGATGAACTTGATGTACTTCGTGATAAAAAATGGATTATTAATGAAGCAAATCTCATTTTCTATGTAAACCAAGATTTAATGGTTGGCGGAACAACAGAACCAGAAAGAATCATTATATACGACCTGAAGAACAGTAACGTTTTATCAGATTATATTCTTGACCCTACCAATGGACTAGATCCTGTTGATGCTTTTTCCAATCATCTTGGTAAATTGCAAAGAGGCAGTGATGGAAATGGTGAATACTACAAATTAAAAATAACCAATCATATCAGTAATCTTATAAATGCAGATAGCACAAATGTACCTTTAGGTATTGTAGTTACACAAAATGTTTCAACTCGTACTACACAGAAGCTCCTAAACCCTATGGAGCCAAACATTGAAGAAGTCCCTGCAGGTTCTGTGGTTTCCCCAGAAGGAACTATCCTTTACGGAAACGCGACCCCTAATCAAGAGAAAAGATTAAAGCTCCAAATTTATTATACTGAACCAAAATAAACCTCGCTTATGTGTGGAATTGTAGGCTATATTGGCAAAAGAGAAGCATACCCAATCATTCTGAACGGGTTGAAACGCCTGGAATACAGAGGCTATGACAGTGCTGGAATTGCACTGTTTGACGGCACCGATATTCAACTTTGCAAAACGAAAGGCAAAGTTGCGAGTCTTGAAGAAAAAGCCGAAAAAGAAATCTCACGCAAAGGAAGTCTTGGCATTGGCCATACCCGCTGGGCAACACACGGTGTTCCGAATGATGTTAACAGCCATCCACATCTTTCCAATAGCGGTGATTTGGTTATCATTCATAACGGAATTATTGAGAACTATGATACTCTCAAAAAAGAATTGATCAAGCGTGGATATTTATTCAAATCAGATACAGATACTGAGGTGTTGGTGAATCTTATTGAGGATATTCAAATAAATGAAAAAGTAAAACTTGGAAAAGCTGTCCAAATAGCTTTGAACCAGGTTGTAGGCGCATATGCAATAGCGCTTTTCGACAGAAAAAAACCAGACGAAATTGTAGTTGCTAAACTGGGAAGTCCACTGGCAATAGGTATTGGTGATGATGAATTTTTTGTTGCCAGCGACGCCTCCCCTTTTATTGAATTTACCAATAACGCCATTTATTTAGAGGATGAGGAAATGGCTATCATCCGTCTTGGTCGCGATGTCAAAGTTCGCAAAATAAAAGATGACAAATTAGTTGCTCCTTACATCCAAGAACTTCAACTTAATCTGGAGCAGATAGAAAAAGGCGGTTACGAACACTTTATGTTGAAGGAAATTCACGAACAGCCTGCAGTAATAAAGGACACCTACCGTGGAAGATTACTTGCCGAAAAAGGAATTGTAAAACTTGGCGGACTAGAAGATTATATTGAAAAGTTCATCAACGCAGACCGAATTATAATCGTTGCCTGCGGAACGTCTTGGCACGCCGGGTTAGTTGCCGAATATATTTTTGAGGATTTGGTTCGCATTCCCGTTGAAGTGGAGTACGCTTCCGAATTCCGCTATAGAAATCCCGTTATTTCAGAAAACGATGTGGTTATCGCCATTTCACAAAGTGGAGAAACGGCTGATACCCTTGCCGCAATAAAACTTGCAAAGTCAAAAGGTGCCTTCGTTTATGGTGTATGTAACGTTGTTGGTTCCACTATTTCAAGAGAAACCCACAGTGGTACTTATACCCACGCTGGACCTGAAATTGGTGTTGCTTCAACCAAAGCATTTACAACACAAATTACCGTTTTGGCAATGATGGCCCTGCGCTTGGCGAAGGCAAAAGGGACAATCGGACATCGTGATTTTATGCTTTATTTACGCGAATTGGAACTTATTCCAATCCACGTGGAAGAGGCTTTAAAAACCGAAGACAAAATAAAAGAAATAGCCACAGTATTTAAAAATGTTCGCAATTTCCTTTATTTGGGAAGAGGTTATAACTTCCCAGTAGCTTTAGAAGGCGCGTTAAAACTAAAAGAAATTTCATACATCCACGCCGAGGGTTATCCCGCAGCTGAAATGAAACACGGCCCCATCGCCTTGATAGACGAGCATATGCCCGTCGTGGTGATTGCCATAAAGAGCGACCATTACGATAAAGTTGTGAGCAACATTCAAGAGATAAAAGCTAGAAAAGGGAAGATTATTGCCGTAGTTTCCAAAGGAGATACCGCAGTTAGGGAAATAGCAGACTATGTAATGGAAGTGCCACATACCCCAGAAGCGTTATCACCATTGGTTACAACTATTCCGCTACAGTTACTGTCATATCACATTGCAGTAATGCTTGGCAGAAATGTGGATCAGCCTCGAAATCTTGCAAAGTCAGTTACCGTAGAATAGCTTT
The DNA here is from genome assembly GCA_937125455.1 of uncultured Aequorivita sp. GTDB lineage: Bacteria > Bacteroidota > Bacteroidia > Flavobacteriales > Flavobacteriaceae > Aequorivita. The sequence continues at coordinate 59,173 of CAKZLK010000017.1, read as the reverse complement.
AAGTTAGAAGTTCCGAAATTCTGAATTCCAGTCTTATATTTTATAAATAAATTGATACTTTTATTCAAATGAAAGTCATCAACCTTATTTCTGGTCCCCGAAATCTTTCCACTGCCTTAATGTATTCCTTTGCGCAGCGCGAAGACATTACGGTTTTGGACGAGCCTTTTTACGGTTATTACCTTCAAAATGCTTCTTTGGAAAACGAGCATCCTTCACAAATGGAAATCCTGCGAACGATGGAATTAAAGGAAGAAAAAGTAGTTGAGCAGATAAACTCCCTTTCAAAAAAGAAAAACGTTTTTGTAAAAGGAATGGCACACCATTATTTAACCAGTTCGCCAGATTTTATTCTAAATTGGGAAAATGTCATTTTAATTAGACACCCAAAGAAATTAATTGCTTCCTTTTCAAAAGTAATCCACACACCAACTTTAGCCGATATTGGTATCAAAAAAGCTTCAGAACTATTTTTATTTCTGAAAAAAAAAGGGAAAATCCCAATCGTGATTGATAGCGATGAACTTTTAAAAAATCCTGAAACCTATTTAAAAAAACTTTGCGATTTACTGAACATCCCCTTTTCACCAGCAATGCTTCATTGGAAAAAAGGGGGAATTCTGGAAGATGGCATTTGGGCAAAACACTGGTATGGAAACGTCCACAATTCTGAGGGGTTTGCCGTACAAAAAAGTAGCTCGCAGCCATTGCCTAAGCATTTGGAACCTTTGCTTAATGAGGCACTACCCTATTACGAAACTTTAAAAAATAATATTTTAACCAACGATTGATATGCTTCAAAAATCCAACCCCAAAAACGATAATATTCAAGTATTTATAAAAGATAAACTATATCCGCGCAGCGAAGCAAAGGTTTCGGTTTTTGATAGTTCTGTGCAAGGTGGCGACGCCGTTTGGGAGGGGTTACGCGTCTACCCCGAAGGAGTAGTTTGTTTAGACAAACACTTAACACGTTTGCACGAATCTGCTAAAACCTTAATGTTTGCTGATATCCCTTCTAAAGAATTCATAAAAAAAGCAATCAAGCAAACCCTTGACGCTAATGGAATGAAGGACGATACACACATCCGTTTAACGTTGACACGCGGTGAAAAAATTACCAGCGGGATGGATCCAAGATTGAATCAAAGTGGTTCCTGCCTTATTGTTTTGGCAGAATGGAAACCCTTGGTGTACGATAACGACCACGGCATAAAAGTTATTAGTACCAGCCAACGTAGGAATTCTCCACAATTTTTAGACAGTAAAATCCACCATAACAATTTGCTCAATAATATTATTGCAAAAATACAGGCTAACGTTGCCGGAAAAGACGCTGGTTTAATGCTGGACGATCGCGGTTTTATAGCCGAACTTAACGGCAGCAATCTTTTTATGGTGAAAAACGGAAAAGTTTTTACCCCTTTTGCACACGCTTGTTTGCCTGGTATAACGCGAAATTCAGTTATTGAGATGTGCCAAAAAAACAACATAGAAATTACAGAAGCAGACATCACACTTTCACAATTCTACAATGCAGATGGTGTTCTAGCAACGGGAACAATGGGCGAATTAACTCCCGTTGTGGAAATTGACGGACGAATCATTTCCAAAGAAAATACACTTCAGAAAAAAATAATTGAACTTTTCGCAAAAGAAGTTCGTGGGTTGTGTGAAAAGCTTTGATTTAAAAGCACTTTACAAGATTTAAGCGATAGTTCGGCAAAATCACAAAAAACTACAAATTTTTTCAACATTCCCATTGCAATTTTAATTCAGAAAAAACTATCTTTGCACCGTTCAAAACAGGGGTGGTTTTTTCCCCCTTAGATAACTATAAAATAAACAGTTACTCATGTCACAAAGCATAGGAAAAGTTGCACAGATTATTGGCCCGGTAGTTGACGTTGCGTTTGAAAGCGGATCGGAACTTCCAAAAATATACGACTCATTAGAGGTAAACAACCACGGAAACCTATTGGTTCTTGAAGTTCAATCTCATATTGGTGAAAATATGGTGCGTACCATATCAATGGATTCTACTGACGGTTTAAGCCGCGGTGTTGATGCTGTTGCAACAGGAGCACCAATCCAAATGCCAATTGGCGATGATGTTTATGGCCGACTTTTCAACGTAATCGGTGATGCTATTGACGGTATTGGAAACTTGCCAAAAGCTGGCGACAATGGGCTTCCAATCCACCGCGATGCTCCAAAATTTGAAGATCTTTCAACCTCTACCGAAGTTCTTTTCACAGGTATTAAAGTAATCGACCTTATTGAGCCTTACGCGAAAGGTGGTAAAATTGGTCTTTTTGGTGGTGCTGGTGTAGGTAAAACGGTACTTATTCAAGAGTTGATTAACAATATCGCGAAAGGCCACGGTGGTCTTTCAGTTTTCGCTGGTGTAGGAGAACGTACTCGTGAGGGTAACGACTTGCTTCGTGAAATGCTTGAGTCTGGTATTATTAAGTACGGTGACGATTTTATGCACTCTATGGAAAATGGTGGATGGGATCTTTCAAAAGTAGATAAAAATTCTTTGAAAGAATCTAAAGCTACTTTCGTTTTCGGACAAATGAACGAGCCACCTGGAGCACGCGCACGTGTTGCACTTTCAGGTTTGACAATTGCTGAATACTTCCGTGATGGAGCTGGTGAAGGACAAGGAAAAGACGTTCTTTTCTTCGTAGATAATATTTTCCGTTTTACGCAAGCGGGTTCTGAGGTTTCTGCACTTCTTGGGCGTATGCCTTCTGCGGTGGGTTACCAGCCAACTTTGGCAACAGAGATGGGTGCGATGCAAGAACGTATTACTTCAACAAAAAGAGGTTCTATTACATCAGTACAGGCGGTTTACGTTCCTGCGGATGACCTTACGGATCCAGCACCGGCAACAACTTTTGCCCACTTGGATGCTACAACCGTACTTTCACGTAAGATTGCCGAGCTTGGTATTTATCCAGCGGTTGATCCATTGGATTCAACCTCTCGTATTCTTACCGAATCTATTCTAGGAAAAGAACACTATGCTTGCGCACAAAGAGTAAAAGAGCTTTTACAGCGTTATAAAGAATTACAGGATATTATCGCGATTCTTGGAATGGAAGAACTTTCTGAAGAAGATAAATTGGCAGTAGGTCGCGCACGTCGTGTACAGCGTTTCCTTTCACAGCCTTTCCACGTAGCAGAACAATTTACTGGTATTCCTGGAGTTTTGGTTGATATTAAAGAAACCATAAAAGGTTTTAATATGATTATGGATGGCGAATTGGATCATCTTCCAGAAGCAGCCTTCAACCTTAAAGGAACCATCGAAGAAGCAATTGCCGCTGGTGAAAAAATGCTTGCTGAAGCTTAAATTGGTTAATGGTTGATAGTGGTTGGTTGATAGATTCTCCAACAACTATCAACTAACAACTAACAACAAACAACTAAAAAATATGTACTTAGAAATAGTAACCCCCGAAGCATCCTTAGTTGCTGGAGAAGTTGAAAGCTTAACCGTTCCTGGCACGGAAGGCGAATTTCAAATGTTGAACAACCACGCTCCTATTGTTTCCGTTTTGCAGGAAGGAAAAGTTAAGTTTAAAGGAAATCCTACCATCGCGGAAAATTTTCAAAGTAAATTCACCAAAGAAGGTGATAAATGGGTGCTGCAAATAAGTGGCGGAACTGTTGAGTGTAATCACAACCGAGTGATGGTTTTGGCAGACTAAGCTGCTTAAAATTCAAAAGAATATAAAATCCCAAATTCCAATATGATGGAATTTGGGATTTTTTGTTTCGTTTAAATCCTTAAAGTTATATTAACATTGCACGCAACAATGCAGTGAGATTTGTAAATTTGTTGGTTGATGGAAACTATGCGGTTACAGAAGATAGACAGGGTAAAAACCATTACCAAAGAAGATTTTCTAAAAAACTATTTTAAACCCCAAAAACCTGTTGTTATTGAAAGGTTTATTGAGGACTGGCCTGCATTTAATAAATGGAACCTTGATTATATGGCAGATATTGCTGGTGATATAATGGTGCCACTCTATGACAATCGTCCCGTAAGCCACAAAGACGGTTTTAACGAACCGCACACCAAAATGAAAATGCGTAATTATGTGGAACTACTCAAAAAAGAACCTACCAAATACCGCATCTTTCTTTGGAATATACTAAAAGAAGTTCCACAGCTTCAAAACGATTTTGAGTATCCAGATTTTGGATTGAAACTGATGAAGGGCCTACCAATGCTTTTCTTTGGCGGAAAGGATTCTTATACATTTATGCACTACGATATCGATTTGGCAAACATCTTCCATTTTCACTTTGAAGGAAAAAAAGAAGTAATTCTCTTTGACCAAAAGCAAAACGATTACCTCTACACAATACCCCATTCTTTAATTACGAGAGAAGACATTGACTTTCACGATCCAGATTATAACAAATGGCCTGCGTTAAAGAAGGCACAAGGTTACAAGGCAAATTTGGAGCACGGGAACGTTTTGTACATGCCCGAAGGATACTGGCATTATATGCGTTACATTACGCCCGGTTTTTCGATGAGCCTGCGCGCCATTCCCCGAAACCCCAAAAACTTAGCAAAAGCTGTTTACAATATTGCCTTTATGCGCTATTTTGACCAATTGATGCGAAAGCTGAAGGGTCAAAAATGGATTGATTGGAAAAACGAACAAGCTATTGTACGAACCAACAAAGGGCTCTAATTCCAAAAGAATTTACTATCTTTCTTTTATTTTTTTCTAAAATGAAAAAATCAGCAATTTTTATAGCTTTTTTATGTGCCCAACTTTCCTTTGGACAAGCATTTACTGGAAAAGGTGATGTGAAGTTTCAAATTGGAGCTAATTTTCAAAGTAATGGCACAGGAATTATGGGAAGCCTTGATTTTGGTGTGGGTGAAAATATATCCTTAGGAATAGCTTCTGCTTATCTTTTGGGAATTGATAAAATCACAACTATAGAAGGCAATGAAGAACCCTTTGCAAAATTTGAGGATCGTTTTGATTTAAGAGCACGCTTCAATGCAAATCTAGGAAACGTAATAAATGTGGATGAAAATTTTGATGTCTATCCAGGGCTTTACGCCAGTCTGAAAAACTTTGGCGGCCATTTGGGTGCGCGCTATTTTTTTACTAGTGGTTTTGGTGTTTTTACAGAAGTGAGCGTTCCTATTTCAAAATACAATACAGACCCTTTAAGCCCTGCGGAAAAACTGCACAATCAGGCTTCTGTTAATGTTGGAGCTTCATTCAATATTTAAAATTCTTTACTAGAATAATATTTTTTTAACGAATTGCATCCTTTTCATAAAGTTCATATATTACCAAGGTAATTCAAACACCTCAACCAATGAACGAATGGTTTGCAGCATTTGAACCTTTTGAAAAGGTTTACTGGTCTATCGCACTAATCGCTTCAGCAATTTTTATCGTCATTATCATTTTAACCTTTGTAGGCGGTGATCTAGAAGATTCAGGCGACGTAGATGCAGAAATAGAAGGCGATACAGGCATTCACTTCCAGTTTCTTTCCTTTAAAAATTTAATTGGATTCTTTACCCTTTTTGGATGGACGGGAATTGCCTGTATTGGCGAAGGACTATCAAAAGGAATGGTCATCCTGATCTCTACTTTATGCGGATTGCTAATGATGACTATAATGGCTTCAATTTTTTATTACTTAGGAAAACTTAACAGCAGTGGCTCCTTAAAAATTGAAAACGCCCTTAACCAAATTGGAGAAGTTTACCTTACAATTGGCGCAAACCGTTCCAGAATCGGTAAAGTACATATCAATATTCAAGGAGGCCTTCGCGAATTGGAGGCACTGACTGATGAAACTTCAGACCTTCACCAAGGAGATATCATAACCGTAACCCAGATAACGGGTACCGGAATTTTAATAGTAAACAAACACACCACCTAATCATGACACTTTTACCACTTCAAGTAGAATCTTTCGCGCCATTGTTGGCTATCGGATTCGCCATTTTATTTGTTTTTATCATTCTTATCACCTTTATCAGAAGGTATAGACGTTGTCCATCAGATCGTATTTTGGTTATTTACGGAAAGGTAGGCACAGGCAACTCTGCGCGCTGTATCCACGGAGGCGCGGCCTTTATCTGGCCAGTAATTCAGGATTACCAATATCTTGATTTGACGCCTATTTCAATTGAAGTGAACTTGGTAAACGCTTTAAGTAAACAGAATATTCGTGTAAACGTTCCTTCGCGTTTTACCATTGGTATTTCAACCGAACCGGGCATTATGCAAAATGCCGCTGAGCGTCTTTTAGGACAAGGCTTGGAGCAAATTCAAGAACTTGCTAAAGAAATTATTTTCGGACAACTTCGTTTGGTTGTGGCTTCGATGGATATTGAAGAAATTAACAACGACAGGGATAAATTTTTGACCAATATTTCAAACAGCGTAGAATCTGAATTGAAGAAAGTAGGTCTAAAACTCATCAACGTAAACATTACAGATATTGTTGACGAATCTGGCTATATTGAGGCTTTAGGAAAAGAAGCTGCCGCCCACGCAATAAACGCTGCGCGTAAATCTGTTGCTGAGAAAAATAGAGACGGTTCCATTGGTGAGGCAAATGCAAAACAAGATGAACGCACACAGGTTGCTGCTGCAAATGCACAGGCTGTAGAGGGTGAGAACATTGCGAAGATTAACGTCGCAAATTCAGATTCGTTGCGTCGTCAGCGAGAAGCAGAAGCCGAAAGGGTGGCGATTGCCTCAGAAAAAGTACAATCCGCAAAAGCACTGGAGGAATCCTACATAGCTGAAAAGGAAGCTGAAATAACCCGTGCGGAAAGGGAACGAAGTACCCAATTGGCAGATATTATCGTCCCTGCAGAAATTGATAAGCGAAAAGTAGAAATAGACGCCGAAGCAGTAGCCGAAAAAATAAGACGTCAAGCTAAAGGGGAAGCTGATGCAATATTGTTCAAAGCACAGGCAGAAGCTCAAGGAATGTTTGAAATACTGACCAAACAGGCCGAAGGTTTTGACAGAATCGTAAAAGCTGCGGGTAATAACTCCAAGGATGCAGTGCTTTTACTGATTGCCGATAAGCTTCCGGAGTTAGTGAAACTTCAGTCTGAAGCTATTAAAAACATTAAGATTGACAAGGTTACCGTTTGGGAAAACGGGTCTTCAAAAGATGGCAAAACCGCAACTTCTAACTTTATTTCGGGAATGTATGGCTCTGTACCGCCACTTCAAGAAATGTTCAATATGGCTGGAATGGAACTGCCTGAGTATTTGAAAGGGAAAAAGGTTGAGGGAAAAAATGATACCGAAAATGGTGAAGAAAAATCAGAAAAAGAATAAAAAATTACTTTGAGATTTCATTAATTTTTGAATAAACCAACTCGGGCTCCCATCCGCGATAGAAAAGATAATCCGCCAGTTTCTTTCGCTTTTTATGAAGATTTGTTTCTGAAATCAATTGCCGCATTCGCTTTGCTGCCAAGGCTTCAAAAGTCTTGTAATATTCCGCATCTGGTATTTCTTTTAAAGCAATCTTAATGTTGAATTTGGAGATTTCGCGATGCTTTAATTCATTCACTATTCTGCTCCTACCCCACTTCTTTGTTCTAAATTTTCCGCGAGCAAAAGCTTGCGCAAAGCGGGTTTCATTTAAAAAGTTATTTCTTAACAAGTGATCTATTATCTGGTCCACAGCTTCAGGAATCATCCGCATTTCATACAATTTTTGATTCACTTCTTTATGACAGCGCTCTTGGTAAGCGCAATAGCGTTCCATTCGCTTAGTAGCTTCTTCAACGGTGTATGTTTTATGGGTTTGCAATGTTTGTTTAAAATTTTAATGTGAATATAAATATTTTTACTTCCGCAGAAAAGAACCAGAAATCAAGAGTTAAGAAAAGCATCAAAACAAATCCACAAAAAAACCCCTTCAAAATAAATTGAAGGGGTTTTGGTTATTTTATCAATTCACCATCTTTGTCGTTGAAATGATATTCAAGATACGTATACGCATCCCGAGGTTGGATTTTTACCCATTTTTTGTGCTCCAAAAACCATTTGGTACGCACACTTGGGAAACCTTTGGTTAAAAAAGCCGCTATAAAAGGATGTGTATTGAGCGTAATCTTTTTATAGTCTTTTAGGAAAAGGCGTTTCACCTCTTCATTTATTCTATTTATAACAATGATAGGCGCTTCAATTTCACCGTCGATCACATTACTAGGATCTTCTTCACGGGTCTTGATATTCATCTCTGGCCTAACACGTTGGCGGGTTATTTGTATTAACCCAAATTTGCTTGGTGGAAGTATTTTGTGTTTTGCTCTGTCGTCCTTCATTTCGTCACGAAGGTGGTTGTATAGCTGTTTACGATGATTGGCATTTGCCAAATCAATAAAATCAATCACAATAATTCCTCCCATATCGCGCAACCTTAGCTGTCTTGCCACCTCAGTAGCTGCAATCATATTCACTTCTAGCGCCGTGCCTTCTTGTGTTTTTTGCTTGTTGCTTCGGTTACCGCTGTTCACGTCTATTACGTGCATTGCTTCGGTGTGCTCTATAACCAAGTATGCTCCTTTGCTACCTGATACTGTTTTTCCGAAGGAAGTTTTAATCTGCCGTTCGATGCCGAATTTTTCAAACATCGGCACATTGGAATCATAGAACTTTACGATATTGTCTTTTTTTGGTGCAATTTCCTGCACATAATCTTTTATTTGCAAGTATAGGGTCTCATCGTCAATATGTATAGCAGAGAATGAATCGTTAAACATATCGCGGATAATAGAGGCTCCCCTGTTTAGCTCGCTCAGCACTTTTGAAGGGTGGTGCGCCCCTTGTAGCTTCTTACACATCGCTGTCCAGCGTTCTATAAGATTTTGTAAGTCTTTGTCCAGTTCTGCTACTTTTTTGCCCTCGGCTACGGTGCGTATAATTACGCCAAATCCTTTTGGTTTAATACTTGTTATTAAGCGTTTTAACCTGTCTTTTTCTTCATTGCTTTCTATTTTTTGTGAAACAGAAACGCGATCGGAAAATGGAACCAAAACTATATATCTTCCAGCTATAGAAAGCTCAGAACTTATACGTGGTCCTTTAGTGGATATGGGTTCTTTTACAATTTGAACCAAGATGGATTGATTGCTTTTTAGGGCATCATTCAAGTTGCCGTGCTTATCAATCTCTTTTTCGAATGGAAAATTATTTAAGGAATAATCCTTTAATTTACCTGAACTAACAGCTTTCACAAATTTCAGTTGTGAAAGTACTTTTGGGCCGAGATCATGATAGTGTAAAAAACCATCTTTCTCATAGCCCACATTCACAAAGGCGGCGTTTAGACCTGGAACTGTTTTACGAATTTTGGCGAGAAAAATATCGCCTACCGTAAAGTTATTGTCCTCTTCTTCTTTGTGAAGTTCTATAAGCCTTCCATCCTTTAAAAGGGCAAAATCAACTTCTTGTGAACCGGACCTAATAAATAATTCGTAGTTCACGTTATATTAATTTTGTTGCCCGCACAAAGGCGGACTAATTAAACATTATTTTTCACAGATTTCATAATAAAATCCGGCGAAACTGCACCAAAACCAAAAGTCGGCTGCTGCAATCTCATTTTCAAAGAACGATTTTTCGTCTGTTTTATTCGGAAATGATACCAAAAAGGTTCAATTTCCAAAACATTTTTAAAACAGAAAAAGTAGTTTAGAAACTACTTTTTCTTTTTGTGGCGGTTAGCGCGACGTCTTTTCTTGCGCTTGTGAGTCGCTACCTTATGTCTTTTTCTTTTTTTACCACTTGGCATACTAAAGTCTTTTATTAATGTCCCGAATTCACTTCAGGACGGGTTATTATTATTATTTTACGTCCACATTGGTTTTTACACCTTCAACAAAAACTTTTGCAGGTTTAAAAGCCGGAATATTGTGAGCTGGTATTTTTATGGTTGTGTTTTTGGAAATATTTCTTCCCGTTTTTTCAGCTCTTGTTTTAATAATAAAGCTTCCAAAACCTCTTAAATAAACGTTGTCACCACCTTCTAATGAATTTTTCACTTCATCCATAAAGGTTTCAACTGTAGCTTGAACTTCATTCTTTTCCATTCCTAATTTTTCTGAAATCTTCGCTACGATATCTGCTTTCGTCATTACTTATAAATTTTAATTAATTAATCTTTTACTAGATTTTTTTTAGAGACCGCAAATATACATATTTTAAAATCAATAAATCAAACCTTAATCCTTTAAAATTTAAAGGTATATCGATTAATTTTACCCGATGTCTAAAAAAAATTCAAATTTTTCCAATAAACTCATTTCGTGGTATTTACAAAACAAACGTGAATTACCCTGGCGAAATACCGTTAATCCCTACCGCATTTGGCTTTCAGAAATCATGCTTCAACAAACGAGGGTTTTGCAAGGGTTACCCTACTATTTAAAGTTTACAGAAGCCTATCCGAAAGTTGAGGATTTGGCCAACGCTCCCGAAGATGAAGTCTTAAAACTTTGGCAGGGTTTGGGCTATTATTCACGTGCACGAAACCTACATGCCACCGCAAAAAAGGTTTCGGAAGAAATGAACGGTGTTTTCCCAAAAAACTATAAAGACCTATTAAAACTGAAAGGCGTGGGCGATTATACCGCCAGCGCCATTGCGAGCATTTCCTTCAATCAGCCAGATGCGGTGGTTGATGGAAATGTGTATCGGGTACTTTCTCGATTTTTTGGAATTTCCACTCCTATTAATACATCTGCTGGGCAAAAGGAATTTAAAAAACTTGCGCAAGAATTGATTGACAGAAAACAACCTGGAACTTTCAATCAAGCCATTATGGAATTTGGCGCCCGTTATTGTGTGCCACAAAAGCCAGATTGCGAAAACTGTATTTTTAATGACAGCTGTGTAGCTTTTCAACAGAAAAAAGTAGCTGAACTACCCATAAAGATAAAAGCCAAGCCAGTTAAAAAACGATATTTCAATTATTTAGTTATTCTTGCTGAAAATGAGCGGACAATCCTAAAACAGCGTACGGGAAAGGGAATTTGGCAGAAACTTTACGAATTTCCATTGATTGAAACTTCTGAAGAGATGAACCTTTCATCATTACAAAAACTGCAACAGTTTAAGAATTTTTCTAAAAATCTAACCATTGAAAGCATTTCGCTTTTTAATGAGAAGCAATTAATCCATAAACTATCTCACCAGCATCTCCATACACGTTTTTGGATTATTGAAACTTCTGGAGAAACTGAAACCAATACTTCGGTTTCAGAAATTGCTAGTTATGCTGTTCCAGTTTTGATTGCAGATTTTGTTTCAGAATTTTTTGAGAATTATTGATTTTCCTTACCTTAATAATAGACCTTAAAATCAATTCATATAAAAATTTAAAAAATCCTTATATTTAAAACGCAAAATCTACCTTTGCACAAATAGAAAAAGCAACAATTATGAGTGGAACTTTGAACAAAGTAATGTTGATTGGGCATACCGGCGATGATGTAAAAATGCATTATTTTGAAGGAGGAAACAGCATAGGCCGTTTCCCACTTGCTACCAACGAAACCTATACAAACAAAACAACTAACGAGCGCGTAACCAATACAGAGTGGCACAATATTGTGATACGCAACAAAGCCGCTGAAATCTGCGAAAAATATTTAAAAAAGGGCGATATGGTCTATATTGAAGGCCGCCTAAAAACACGTAAATGGCAAGATGACAAAGGAATGGATAGATACAGCACTGAAATTCACTGTACAGATTTCACTTTTTTGACACCTAAAGGCGATAACAATAATTCTGCCAATACAGGTTCAGGACAAAATGCTCAAAAACCCCAGTCTTCATCGGCACCACAAAACAACAATTCAGTTTCTGAAGAAGAGGACGATCTTCCTTTTTAATGTTTAACTAAAACCAATAACTTGGACACGGAACCCCCTGGTTTATTCTTTTTTGCCATTTTGGATTTTACCCAAATAACAAGTGGCGTTTTACTATTTGTTTTATTAGCCTGTTCGGCCCTTATTTCTGGGGCTGAAGTTGCATTTTTTTCTTTGACGCCTTCCGACTTTGAAACCAATGAGGAAAAGTCCATTGCAAAAAAACTGGGAATTGTACAGCGCTTGCTGGCAAGGCCAAAAAAATTGTTAGCAACGATATTAGTCGCAAACAATTTTATAAACATTGCCATAGTCCTGATTTTTGACTCTTTGAGCGATGCACTTTTTTCGGGCATTCAATCCGATTTTTATGGAATTGATTTGCGCTTTATTGTAGAAGTTGGTGTCGTGACTTTCCTTATTTTGCTTTTTGGCGAAATTCTTCCAAAGGTTTACGCGAACCGCAACCGCATTTCGTTTGCTGTTTTTATGGCGCAGCCACTTAATGTTTTGGACACCCTCCTTTCGCCAATAAGTTTGCCAATGCGCTCTGCAACACTTTATTTACACGCACGTTATGGAAAGCAGAGATCGAACATAAGCGTTGATCATCTTTCGCAAGCCTTAGAGCTTTCAAACAAAGATACCACGCACGAAGAACAGAAAATTCTGCAAGGAATCGTTACCTTTGGCAATACAGACACCAAACAGGTGATGAAAAACCGAATGGATATTTTTGCATTAAATGAAGACCAGCCATTCAAAGAAATTCTTCCAGAAATTATTCAGAAGGGTTATTCCCGAATTCCTGTATACAAAGACAGTATGGACAACATTACGGGGATTCTTTATGTAAAAGACTTGATTCCATATACAGACCGAAAAATACTGGACTGGAAGACCCTGAAACGCGAAGCCTATTTTGTTCCCGAAAACAAAAAGCTGGATGATTTGCTGAACGAATTCAAGGAAATGAAAATGCACCTCGCCATTGTGGTTGATGAATATGGTGGCACCAGTGGTTTGATTTCCTTGGAAGATATAATTGAAGAAATTGTAGGCGAAATTAGCGATGAGTTTGATGATGACGATTTGATTTTTTCAAAATTGGACGACAATACGTTTGTTTTCGAAGGAAAAACTCCATTGAAAGATTTTTATAAAGTAATAAAACCAGAAGATCCAGATCTTTTTGAAGACCAAAAAGGCGAAGCAGAAACCGTGGCTGGATTCCTTTTAGAAATTTCAAAAGGGTTTCCAAAGAAAAACGAAGTAATATCTTTCCATAATTATGCGTTTACCATTGAAGCGTTTGAGGGCAAACGCATTAAACAAATAAAACTCACCATTGAAAATAAATAGTCTAACTTTTCTTTTCCTTTCAAGCCTATTCATACTTACTTCCTGCGAAGACGATGTTTTGATAAAACCGTCAGCAATGCTTCGCCTGGACTATGCAAAGCCTGAATATCGTACTGTTGAAACCGGTTGTCCGTATAATTTTTCAATGAATGAAAACGCAACTATGATTTCCAAAAAGAAATGTGGGACAAATATTTATTACCCAAATATGAAGGCAACTTTGTATTTGACCTATCAAGACATTCGAAACAACAATTTAGATTCGTTATTGCAAGATGCCCAAAAATTGGCGTATGACCATACCATAAAAGCGAACAGTATTCCCGAACAACCTTTTATTAATCCGGATAAAAATGTTTATGGCATGTTCTATATGATTAACGGAAATGCCGCCACCCAAGCCGAATTTTACGTAACCGATAGCATCCATCATTTTTTGAATGGAGCGTTATACTTTAACGCCAAACCAAACTTTGATTCCATCTATCCCGCTGTAGTTTATCTTCGCGAAGACATCCGGAAATTGATGGAAACAATTACATGGGAATAAGCCAATTCTTATAGTCGATTAAAAAAGTTAACAAACCATTCACAAATGGTTCGACAAGTTTTTGTAACTTTTAGGGGTTAAAAAAAAGTTATGTTCAAAGTTTATTCGCGTTACGGTATCTGGATTGCAGTAATTTTAATTGCATATTTTCTACTTTTAAAATTGGTTGGATTACATCAATATCCAGTATTAAGTGCCGTGAATGGAATGATCTTCGGTTTCGGAATTTACTTGGCAATGAAAAATTATGGTTCTCGAAAAAACAAATTCAAATATGAAAAGGGCTTTCAGGTAGGCCTTTTTTCTGGTGGAATCGCATCCATAATTTTTACTGTATTTATGGCTATCTATATGTACCAAATAGATACAGAATTCTCTAATGCCATTATGAATAGATGGAACGTTGAATATGATATGGGAACCCTTATGCTCTTAATATCTATATTAATTATGGGCTTTGCAACAACCTTAGTTTTGACACTTGCTTTTATGCAACTTCTCAAAAAATCCTGGAATACTCAGGATGGAAACAGGAACACCCTGTAAATTAACCAAAAAACACTTTGTTGTTTCCTTTTTAAAAATTATATTTGCACCCGCTTTTACCGGACGGTGAAAGCATTTTGTTTAACTAATTTATAAACGATTCGCTATGTACGCAATTGTAGAGATAGCAGGGCAGCAAGTTAAAGTTGCAAAAGACCAAAAGGTTTTTGTCAATCGTTTACCAGTAGAAGAAGGTAAAAAAGTGTCTTTTGACAATGTACTTCTTATTGGTGACGGAGACAATATTACCATTGGCGCCCCAGCTATAGACGGAGCTCAAATAGGAGCTAAAGTCGTAAAACACCTAAAAGGTGACAAGGTTATTGTATTCAAAAAGAAAAGAAGAAAAGGTTTCCGTAAGAAAAATGGTCACCGTCAGTATCTTTCTGAAATCGTAATCGAGAGCATTGTAGCTTCAGGAGCTACACCTGCCAAAAAGGAAGAAGCTAAGAAAGCTCAACCTAAAAAAGAAACAAAAGCTGCTGCTCCAAAAGCAAAAGCTGAAACCAAAGCACCAGCTAAAAAAGCAGCTCCTAAAAAAGCAGCTAAAGCAGATGATCTTAAAAAGATTGAAGGTGTTGGACCAAAAGCTGCTGAGGCTATGGTTGCTGCTGGACTGGATACTTTTGCGAAAGTTGCAAAAGCAAAGCCAGAGGCTATCGCAACTATTCTTTCTGAAGCTAGTTCAAATTTAGCACATTTAGTTACTGACACTTGGCCAAAACAAGCTCAATTGGCTGCTGACGGCAAGTGGGATGAACTAAAAGAATTGCAAGACAAATTAGACGGTGGGATTGAAAAGTAATCCTGCTAAAGTATAATATTTAAAACCGAAACAAAATGGCTCACAAAAAAGGAGTTGGTAGTTCCAAAAACGGTCGCGAATCAGAATCGAAACGTCTTGGCGTTAAGATTTTTGGTGGACAAGCTGCCATTGCTGGAAATATCATTGTAAGACAAAGAGGATATACACATCACCCAGGTGAAAATGTATATGGTGGTAAAGATCATACACTACACGCACGTGTTGATGGTCTAGTGAAATTCACCAAAAAGAAAGATAACAAGAGCTACGTTTCCATCGTTCCAAACGCTGAGGCATAGTATCAAACTTGTTTGATAAAAATAAAGACCCTTCACAGCAATGTGGAGGGTTTTTATTTTACAGAATATTTTTTAAAATTCTGAATATGAAATAGAATTTCCTAATAATGTCCATTTACGGTCTTCCGGTAAGTGGGAAAGAATAAAATCGGCAGGTCTCGTTAAAAACCAAAAATCATCGGGCTTATTGTTGCTTCCATAGCTTATGGCCCACGTAATATCAAGCAACTGCCATTTTCCGTTTAGTTTTACAGCATTCCAAGTATGGTTTGGTTTTCTAGATTCTTGGATTTTTCCTGAATAATCTTTTGTGTATCCATGGATCACTTCTGCAGAAACCCCAACATTTTCACAGAGCCTTTTAAAAAGAAACGCGAAACCACCACAAAGCGCCATTTTTCGCTCCAAAACTTTTTTGGTTACATTTTCTTCGGAAGTGTAAAATTCTTTTTGAAGCTCTGAACTTAGCCGTAATTCGTTGTCATAAGTAATATTCGAAGCTATCCATTTATAGATTGCAAAAAATTTATCCTTTTCAGAAGTCGCGTTTTTTGTAATTGCAAAAGCAAGTTTTGTGGTAGAAAAGGGTGCTTTTCCTTTTTCAGAAACACGGTCATAGTGACGATTGTCATTTCCAATTATAGCACCTATTTGCGCAATGGAACTCCATCCAAGAAGGTATATAAAAACTAAAAAAATAATTTGTTTTCGCATAAATCTAGATTGATTTACTTAAAAACGCAAATAAAGAATATAAATTGAAAATGAAGTTAAAATTACTTGAGCAGTTTTCTCAAATCCTCTCCTGAAACGTTAAGTAATCCTACTTTCGGCAAACGTCTTGTAAGCTCTCTCCAATTTTCATCTTTTTTATAAATTTTCTGAAGCATTTCCGCACCGCGTTCTATTTGTTTATCGTTCGCTAAAGTTATTGCGGTCCAATATTGCATTTCCAAGTTTTCTGGAAACATCCTCATTGCAGCATAGTATTCGTCCATAGCACTTTTCATTTCATTCTTTTCAACATATAGATCGCCTTGGTTCATATGTTCGTAAGCACGAAACACTTTTAAAAGCCTATCAATTTCCTTTATTGGATTTTCTGAATCGTCAACCCGCAAATCTAAAAGTTTGTCGTTCCAAGGCTCCTTGGTAGCTTCCGGTGCGAAAATGAGCAATGCCGCAGATTGTTTTCCCCGAATATCACCACCAGCATTTTGAGCTGCCTGCAATACAGCCACAATTCTTTCGGCCAAGGGCATCTCGCTATGCTCTTTCCAGGCCTTTTCCATTGCTGGAACCACATTATCGGTTAGCATCATATTTGCCTGTACAGAAAAATTTTCGCCATTTGCGTGACCTGCATAATCGATACAGTTTTTACCCGTGTGCGTGGCAACCCTGCCTTGTTTATCTAATATTGCTACCTGCCGAAAATCTCTTCCCTCATCATTATCCAATAAAATATCCATCGCTTCCTGTGGTGATTTTCCCTGTTTCAACAATTCCAAGCCTCTAATTCCAAAAGATTTATTTGTAAAACTCTGTGTAGCAACAACCCCAACACCAGCTTCTCCCCAGGAAACAGCTGTGCCCACACTAAACCAATGACTCTGAACAGCAACAGCCATTTCTCCTGTTTTGGCATCGCGTGCTACTATTGAAAAAGTATGTGCTAAGGGATCATTGGGCTTCATTATTTGTGCATTAATGGATGAAATTGAAAAAAAACTAATGATAAAGAGAACGAGTTTCATGGTTTCTGATTTAGTACTTAAAGATAAATTTTTATTACAAGAATTCGAAGACTTTATTTCATTAACAGAATATAAATGGTAGTCATTCTAAATTTGAAATACGTCAATTTTTTATAGCTAAGGAAAATGGTTTAATGTATGAATTTCGTTATAATATGTTATTTTAGTACTCTTTTAAAAAATTTATTTTGCACAGCACTTAATGTTAAAATATTTACTTTCCGCAATACTTATTATTCCCTTTATTGGCTTTGCACAAAATAGCCAAGACACTATTGCAACGCAACAAGATTCAGAATTTATTGCCCTTAAGGATTCACTAAAGGCAAAGCAGGACCGTACAGATTATATGTTGTTTGAAGGAAAATACGATTCTGTAATCTTAACGTCCATCGATAACATAAAATTTGCCGAAAATATTGGTGATATAGATGCTGCCTTTTATTCTCGCTATATGATGGGTGCCTCTTTTTTATATCTTAAAGATTTTAAAAACGCACATGATTATGCAGATTCTTATTTAGAGTTCGCAGAAAAATCAAAAGACCCTTTTAAAATTGCGCGAGCCTATAACTTTTTGGGAGCGCTTTACCTCTCAGAAAAAAAATACGATTCTGCCCTTCCTTATTTTCAGAAAGCTTTGCCTATTTCATTAAAAAGAAAGGACACCCTGGAGGTATCTATGATTTATTACAACCTATCTGAATCATACCTTAATCAGGGTGATAAAAATAAAGCACAGCTCTATTTCGAAAAAGCAAAACAGGGAATAGAAGCAATGAAATTTCAAGGTTTAACCACTGAAATGAATCTGCTTCTAGGTAAATTGAACCTATCTTCAAATAATCCCGAAGAAGCTATTGTAAATTTTAGGGAAGCTATAGCTTTCGCACAAAAAGGAAATTATATTGATGATAATTTAATTGAAGCATATAAAGAATACAGCATAGCGCTTTTTGATATTGGCGATTTTAAAGAAGCCTTTTTAGTTCGCAAAAAATTTGATAGCTTAACTTCAGTCCAATTTGAGAAAGAGAAGCTAATGGCCATTCAAAACGCCGCTGCTCAGTTTAGCGTTAACGAATATAAAAAACAGGCCCACCAAGCAGAACTCGAAAAAAAATTGATTTCGGAAAAAGTTTTGCTTCGCAATCTTCTACTTTATTTTTTTATTGGCGCAGTAATACTAATGGGACTGTTTTTGATAATTTTATATATTTCACACAGAGGAAGAAAAAAACTGACCCTTACCTTAAAAGAAAAAAACCAACAATATTTAAAAGCAAAACAGAAATCCGAAAAACTGGCTTTGGCGAAAAGTAAGTTTTTTTCTACAGTAAGCCACGAATTGCGAACTCCACTCTATGGCGTTATTGGTCTAACCTCTGTTCTGTTAGAGGACGAATCGCTTAAAACGCATCAATCAGATTTAAAAAATTTAAAATTTTCAGCAGATTACCTTTTAGCGCTTATTAATGATGTACTTCAAATTAGCAAGCTGGAATCGAATACACTTGAAGAAATTAGAGCTCCATTCGATTTAAAGGATTCCGTCCAATCTATCGTTTCTTCTTTTCAATACGCATTGGTTCAAAATAAAAATAAACTACACGTAGAAATTTCAGAAAATATACCAAATACAATTGTTGGAGATCGGGTGCGGCTTTCGCAAATTCTTATGAATTTAGTGGGTAATGCCATAAAATTTACCACTAACGGTGATATTTATATCACGGCAAAGGAAGAAACAATTTCCGAAAACGAAATAACCATACATTTTAGCATTAAGGATAACGGTATTGGCATCCCAAAGGAAAAACAAAAGGCCATTTTCGAAGAATTCCAACAAGTAGATTCCGATGATTTTAAAATACAAGGAACAGGTCTTGGGCTTACTATTGTAAAGAAATTGCTCGAGGCCTCAAACGCTTCCATCAAACTTAAAAGTAAGGAAGGCGAAGGATCTACCTTTAGTTTTACCTTAAGTTTCCATATTTTAAAACATTTACTTCAAAATAAAATATTGGACGATAACAATGTTTTAAACGGAAAGAAAATACTTGTTGTTGAGGATAACCGTATAAACCAAATTGTAACCAAAAAAATACTTGAGAATCATGGTATTATCTGTGATATAGCTGAAAGTGGAGATATTGCCATTGAAAAAATACGGCTTAATAATTATGATCTTGTCTTGATGGACATTAATATGCCGGGCAAAGATGGAATTGAAACCACAAAAGAAGTTAGAAAATTCAACAAAATCGTTCCAATCTTGGCCTTAACGGCAATTGAAGTTGAAGAGATGAAAAACAAAATTGAAGCTTCAGGAATGAACGATATTATTGTGAAACCATACGAGACTGATAAATTCCTTAAGATAATTCTCAACAATCTAAATGATGCCGAAGAAGATATGTTCTACCCACACAAAAGTTCTTCTGTAGAAAATAAAAAATCCCAAGTAAAAAATACTTAGGATTTTAGTGATGTTTTAATTTCATTAATCTGGTTATCCCTTCAAACTCGCGCTTAAATATTCACGGTTCATTCGGGCAATGTTTTCCAAGGAAATACCTTTTGGACATTCAATTTCACAAGCTCCGGTATTGCTGCAGTTTCCGAAACCCTCTTTATCCATTTGAGCAACCATATTTAAAACGCGCTCTGTTGCTTCAATTCTTCCTTGTGGAAGTAAAGCGAACTGACTTACTTTTGCAGAAGTGAAAAGCATTGCACTGGCGTTTTTACAAGCTGCAACACAAGCACCGCAACCAATACATGTTGCAGCATTGAAAGATTCGTCGGCGTCGTGTTTGTTTACTGGAATGGTGTTCGCATCAACAGTGTTTCCAGAAGTATTCACTGAAATATATCCTCCAGCCTGCTGAATTCTATCAAAGGCACTTCTATCTACCACCAAATCCTTTATAACAGGAAAAGCTTTTGCACGGAACGGTTCAATTACAATAGTATCGCCATCGTTGAACATACGCATGTGCAATTGACACGTTGTAACCAATCGGTCTGGGCCGTGCGGCTCACCATTTATTTGCAGAGAACAACTTCCGCAGATACCTTCGCGACAATCGTGATCAAAAACTACGGGCTCTTCGCCTTTGTTTATTAAACCTTCATTGAGAACGTCGAGCATTTCCAGAAAAGACATGTCACCTTCTACTCCGTCAATAGGATATGTTTTTAATTCTCCCTTAGTAGTTGCGTTTTTTTGACGCCATATTTTTAGTGTAAGTTTCATACTCTTTATTTATATGATCTCGATTTAACCTCAATATTTTCGTACTCCAATTCTTCTTTGTGAAGAATTTCATTCCCTGGATCTCCTGTGTATTCCCATGCAGCAACGTACATAAAGTTTTCGTCGTCGCGAAGTGCTTCCCCTTCCTCGGTTTGGTATTCTTCACGGAAGTGGCCACCACAGGATTCATTTCTATCTAAAGCATCTTTTGCAAAAAGTTCACCTAGCTCCAAGAAATCTGCAACACGTGTTGCTTTTTCAAGCTCAGCATTCATTTCGTTCATTCCTCCAGGAATTTTCACATCCTTCCAGAACTCTTCGCGCAGTGCTCTAATTTCAGACATTGCAGATTTTAAATCTTCAGCATTACGTGCCATTCCGCATTTGTTCCACATAATGTGGCCCAATTTTTTATGGAAATGATCCACAGAATGTGTTCCTTTATTGTTTATCAACTTCTCCAAAAGTTCACGAACCTTGTTTTCGGCTTCGTCAAACTCTTTAGTGTCTGTTGGTATTTTTCCTGTTTTAATGTCTTTTGAAAGGTAATCACCAATGGTGTATGGCAACACAAAATAGCCATCCGCCAAACCTTGCATCAAAGCCGAAGCTCCCAAACGATTTGCGCCGTGGTCGCTAAAGTTGGCTTCACCAGTAACGTAGCAGCCCGGAATAGTGGATTGCAAGTTGTAATCTACCCAAACACCACCCATAGTGTAATGTACGGCAGGATAAATCATCATTGGGGTTTCGTAGGGGTTTTCATCAACAATCTTCTCATACATCTGGAAAAGGTTGCCATATTTATCTTCGATAACTTTCTTCCCTAGTTTAGTAATTTCTTCTTTGCTTGGATTGTGGTTTCCGTGAATTGCGGCCTGCTCTTTTCCGTAGCGTTCTATAGCCGAAGCAAAATCAAGGAATACGGCCTGTCCTGTTTTATTTACGCCATAACCTGCATCACAACGTTCTTTTGCGGCACGTGATGCCACATCGCGCGGCACCAAGTTACCGAAGGAAGGATATCTTCTTTCTAAGTAATAATCACGTTCGGTTTCTGAAAGATCTTTTGGCTTTTTCTTTCCTTGGCGTATCGCTTCAGCGTCCTCTTTTGTCTTTGGGACCCAAATTCTACCATCGTTTCTTAAAGACTCAGACATCAATGTCAATTTACTTTGATGATCGCCAGAAACCGGAATACAGGTTGGGTGAATCTGTGTATAGCACGGATTTGCAAAATAGGCGCCTCTTTTGTGAATTTTCCACGAAGCAGTAACGTTACTTCCCATGGCATTTGTGGAAAGGTAGAATACATTTCCATAACCTCCCGAAGCAATAACTACCGCGTGAGCGGAATGTCTTTCAATTTCACCTGTAACTAAATTTCGGGCAATGATCCCTCTCGCTTTGCCGTCTACAATCACTAAATCTAGCATTTCGTGACGGTTGTAAGGTGTTATTTTTCCACGGTTTATTTGGCGGTTCATTGCGGAATAAGCTCCTAAGAGCAATTGTTGGCCTGTTTGCCCTTTCGCATAAAAAGTACGCGAAACCAATACCCCTCCAAAAGAACGGTTATCCAAATAACCACCATATTCACGGGCAAAGGGAACACCTTGAGCCACACATTGGTCAATGATATTTGCAGAAACCTCAGCAAGACGGTACACGTTTGCTTCACGGGAACGATAATCGCCACCCTTTACGGTGTCATAAAATAATCTGTAGTTTGAATCGCCATCGCCTTGGTAATTCTTTGCTGCGTTGATACCTCCCTGTGCAGCGATGGAGTGCGCACGGCGGGGGGAGTCTTGATAGCAAAATGTTTTTACGTTATAGCCCAATTCTGCAAGAGTTGCAGCGGCGCTTCCACCGGCAAGACCAGTTCCTACTACGATAATATCTATATTACGCTTGTTGGCTGGGTTAACTAGGTTAATATCGTTCTTATGTTGTGTCCACTTATCGGCTAAGGGTCCTTTTGGGATTTTTGAATCTAATGTTGACATAGCGTTGCGTTTCGTGGTGATTATTGATTAAAGTGAAGATAAAGCGCAATGAAAATGAAGCCTAACGGAATAAATATTGCGTAAAACTGCGTGAATGCTCTTAATCCTTTTGAATACTTATTGTTCCAGCCCATACTTTGGAAAGACGAGGAAAAGCCATGCCAAAGGTGAAGCATCAAAAGCACAAAAGCCAAACAGTACAAGCCTGTTCGCACAGGGCTTTCAAATTTATGAACTAATTCTGGGTAATAACGCGTGGCGTCTAACGGATTGCTTTCAATGTATTTGTGAACTATTTCCGGGAACCAGAAATCGTAAAAGTGAAGTCCTAAAAAAGCCAAAACAACAGCGCCGCTAATAATCATATTTCGCGAAGCCCAAGTTGAGTTTTTGTTTCCTTTATAGGATTTGTAACTGATTTGTCTTGCGTTGTTGTTCTTGATTTCTAGACCAATCCCCATAACAAAGTGCAAAACCACACCAAAAATTAAAACTGGCTGCAGAACAAACTGCACCAAAATATTATGCCCCATAAAGTGGGACCAGCTATTAAAGGTATCTGGGTCTATGACCGAGGTAATGTTGATGGTAAAGTGCTGTGCCAAAAAGAAGACAAGAAACAAGCCGGAAAGTGCCATAGCAACTTTTCGTGCAATTGAAGAGGATAGTATTGCCATTATGGTTTTATTTCAAAAATAGTTGTACAAAAATACGCTTCAAGTAGCTTGTTGCCAAACATTCTTAAGGTTTAAAATCTATTTAGAATCGGTTTAAATACATTGCGCTACTTAACTTCCAATTCGGAAGTTGCAGTCATAGTAATTACTGAAATACTTACTTTATATTTTCCCTTCGGAAGGTAGTATTTCTTGTTTTCGCCTTGCTTTACTTTAATATCGTCCTTCTCCAGTAGTTTACTGGATTTTTCAGGAATAGACAAATCATAATCCAACTCATTTACGCCTTTTGTTGCATCAATGGTTAGCGTTTGAAGCTCCTTTCCGTCTTCGGTTTTGATAGTTATTTTTGCCTTTGCGTTTTCTGGACTGTAAAACTGAATTTTAGTTTTTGGTTCATACACTTCACCCCAAGAGCTCCATTTGCTTCCCCATCGAGGAGAGAAATTTACAGGCTTCATTTCAGAAAGAACCACTTCACCCATTGTTTTATCGGTTAATTTTTGAAGTAGGGAAATATCGGAAACATACAGCGATCTTCCGTGGGTTCCCAAAACCAAATCTTTTGCTTCGGGCTGGATCACTAAATCGTGGACTGCAACATTTGGCAACTCTTTTGAAAATACCTCCCAACTTTCACCGCGATTGAAGGAAACATAAGCGCCATTATCCGTTCCTAAATACAGCAAGTTTTCATTTACAGGATCTTCTTTAATCACGTTTACCGAGGAAATTGGTAAATTACTACTGATGTCTTTCCAAGTTGCACCATAATTGTCACTTACATAGACATAGGGTTTAAAATCATCCCAACGATAGCCATTTAGCGTAGCATACACGCGTTCTTTTTTATGTGAAGAAGCAATCACGCGGCTCACCCAAAGATCTTTTGGAAAACTGTCTGATATCTTTGTCCAATTTCCACCCCCATCTTTTGAAACATAGACCAAACCATCATCACTTCCTGTGTATAACAACCCAAATTGAAAAGGGGATTCACTGATTGATGTAAGCGTTCCATAAGCCACATTCCCAGGTTTTCCGCCTTGCGTTAAACCTTCTGAAATCGCAGTCCAATCATCGCCTTGGTTCATGCTGCGCATTAATTTATTTCCGCCCAAATAGAGAATGTCCTGATTGTGTGGGCTCAACAAAATAGGTGTTTGCCAATTAAAACGGTACGGACTATCTCCCAATTCGTGTTTCGGCTGAATGTAAACCGGTTCGGCACCATTTCGGTTCAATCTGTAATAATTCCCAAATTGAAATCCTGTGTAAACAATATTGCTGTTGCGACTATCAATTTGAACTTGCATTCCGTCGCCGCCAAAGATAAATTCATACGGGTATTTACCCTCTTGCAACCAACCAGGACTTGCTTCATAATCGTGTGGCCCTACCCAAACGCCATTGTCCTGCAAGCCACCATAAACGTTGTAATTCTTTTCGTTATCTATATTTACAGAGTAAAACTGTCCAACCGCAGGAGCATTATTCTTTATCCACGTTTTGCCGTCGTCATAACTTATGTTTACGCCGCCGTCATTGCCATCAATTAAGTGGCCGGGCATTTTAGGGTCTATCCACAGTGCGTGGTGATCGCCATGGACGTTATCGGCATCAATAGTTTCAAATGTTTTTCCGCCATCGGCAGATTTTAGAATGGGTACACCGTAAACATATATTTTGCTAGCATCATTAGGGTCTACGTGAATTTTTCCGAAGTAATACCCGTAAGAATAATACAAATCATCTATGAAGCCTTCGTGGGTTTTCTTCCAGGTTTTTCCACCATCGGTACTTTTGTAAACCTCAGCACCAATAACGGGCGTGTCAAAAAGTGCACTGTTGGCATCTTCTAAGTATTTTGCCAAATCTTCAGGTTTTACAGTACCTACGCGGACCATTTGTTTTACATTCTCTGAACGATATTTTTCCTGAAAGCCGTTCATTTTTAGAAACTCGTTCAGTTTTTTATCGTCCAAGGCAAGAAAGGCAGCCACGTCCATTTTTTTAAAATCGTCTTTAATGAGGATGTCTGTTTTTTCTTTTTTAGGTTCTTCTTTTCTGTGGAATTGGTTATCCACAATTAAATAAACCGTGTTGTCATCCACTACAGCCGTACCCATACGCCCCATACCTTTGCCTATTGGCAAGCCACTGTTTTCGTTAGAAACTTTTGTCCAAGTACTTCCAGCATCCGTACTTTTATAAACACCACTGCCAACACCACTACCTTCAAAATTCCAAGCTTTACGGTCTTTGTCCCAAGCGGTGGCATACATGGTATTAAAGTTTTTAGGATTCGCGGAAATTTCAATAATTCCTGTTTGATTATTTATAAAAAGTGTTTTGTTCCAGGTTTTGCCACCATCCATGGTTTTAAAAACACCTCGCTCCTCATTGGGAGAATACAAATGACCCACTGAACCTACAATCACTTCATTGGGATTGGACGGATTTATAAGAATACTACTAATGTGATGGCTGTCTGTAAGCCCCATATTTTGCCAAGTTTTGCCTTTATCATCGCTTTTTAAAAGGCCAATTCCGGCATAGGAAGAACGAGAAGCGTTCACCTCACCTGTTCCTACCCAAATGGTGCCATTTTGCCAATCTACCGCCACGCAACCCACATTTTGGGTTGGACTGTTATCCATTACAGGTGTAAAGGAAGTGCCGTTATTGCTGGTATGCCATAAACCACCACTAGCATAACCTACATAGAACTCGATAGGATTGTTTGGATTTACTGCAAAGTCAACCACACGGCCGCTCATAATAGAAGGGCCTATGCTTTTAAAAGGTAGGTTTTTAACAGGAGAAGCTTGTGCCAGTTGTGTTTTTTGAGTGATGCTACTTGATACGGTGGTTGCAGGAGTAGCGGGTTGTTGGGAAAAAGCGACTGCGGTAGCTAGGCAGAGCGCCGAAAAGAAAAGGTTTTTCATGGATTTAATTTTTTAAAAGTTGAAGGTACTTAAACAGGATGAGTTTTGCAATTGTTTGAGTTAGCGAAGAGGAATTAGCTACGAAGTTTGAACGACGAGGTGGAAACGACCAACAACGAGGTATGAGAACGAACGACGAGGTACGAACGACGAAGTACGAAGTTGGAAAACGAGATTGGACTTAGTAGGATTCAAACGAAAAAAATTATTGATGAATACTTAATTGGCGCTACTGATTTTAAGGTGCTAAGGTGCTTATAACCCAGTTTTACTTAACATCTTAAATTTGTAGGATAAAAAGCCTGTTTTCCTACATTTTAATGACTTTGCTATGGCTTTGGTATGGAGTTGACCCGTCCTGAATAAAGGCTACATAATTTTAAACATTATGTACAAAAACGACAAATTGATCAGACGGTATTCAGAACCATTTAAACTGAAAATTCTGGACGAACTTACCACCGGAAAACTAAACAAGAACCAATTAGGAAAACTCTATGGGATCAACCCCACCACCATCAATGAATGGATCAGGAAGTATAACCAGAAGGACCTAATGAACACAAGAGTAAAAGTGGAGACAAAGGATGAGATAACAAGAATAAAAGAACTGCAGAAAGAGATAGCACAGCTCAAGAAACTTCTTTTGAAAAAGGATATGGATGCCTTGATAGAGGATTCCTATCTAGAAGTGGCAGCCGAGAAACTGGGTTACAAATCGGTACTTGAACTTAAAAAAAAACTAAGTATCAAGCCCTGATAAAGGCCAAGGAAAAATCTAAGGGATTTGCCTCTCTAAGCACTATAACAGCCTGTTTCGGACTAAAACGTGATGCTTTCTACAAATACAAACGTAGAGCAAATGAACGTTTAGAAGTTGAGAAAAAGGTAGTGGCCATTGTGAAACAAAGACGCAGATCCCTTCCCAGAGAAGGCGTGAGGAAACTTGAAAGATCACTCAAGGATGAATTTGACAAAGTCAACTTGAAAATTGGCCGGGATAGACTGTTCAATATCCTTAGAAAGCACGATATGCTGACGCTTAGAAAGAAATACAGTTCCAGGACAACAAACTCCTTGCACAGGTTCAGAAAATATAAAAACATCATAAAAGATGTAAAGGTTACAAGACCCAACCAAGTCTGGGCCAGTGATATTACTTACATCAGAACCATAAAAGGCTTTTGTTATCTGGCACTCATAACAGATATGCATTCCCGAAAGATCATTGGTTATGACCTTAGCAATAGCCTGGAACTTAAAGGGTGCGTGAGGGCTTTAAATAAAGCATTGTACCAAGCTAAGGACATTAATGGGCTCGTTCACCATTCAGACAGAGGCATACAGTACTGTAGCAATGTTTACACCCAAATACTTAAAAGAAATAAGATAGATATTAGTATGACTGAAGAAAATCATTGTTACGAAAATGCCTTGGCAGAGCGCATAAACGGTATATTGAAAGATGAATTCTATCTCGACCAGACCTTTACTGACGTGGCCCACGCCAAAAGAGCAACAAAAAATGCAATCAAATTATATAATGAAATAAGATTACATTTATCTTTAGACTTCAAAACACCAAATATGATATATTTAAAAACAGCGTGAAATCTCCCGAAGCTTCGGGATTAATCTGTATCCATATTTCAACACAAGACATTTAAAACAAACGTGAAAAAGTGAAGTTAAAACGAAGAAGAAAATTAATTACGTATTTAAATATTTTAGACCAACCTGTCCTATTTAACCCTTTCGTTTTCAGTCGGACTTTTTTGCTGTGGGCTTTACTTGGATTAATTGGCGGAATAATAGCAGGGATTTATTGGATTGGACTTGAATTTCTGACTCATCAATTAGCCTTTTTTGGTGGTTGGCAAGTAATTCCTGTCATGGCAATTTGTGGACTTTTGGCAGGCTTGATAATTCATTTCATAGGAGATCCAGGAGAAATACATTTGATTGTTAACAACATCCGATTTAATAAAGGGAAACTTGATCCCAAAAACAATCCTTCAATGGTACTTTCATCGTTATTGTGTGTTGCTTCCGGGGGAAGTCTCGGACCCGAGGCACCATTGGTGCAAGTTACAGGCTCAACAGGAACTTGGATAGGAAAATTGTTCCGACTTAAAGGAGAAGAATTACGGTCTTTAAGTATCGCAGGAATGGCCTCAGGCTTTACAGCTTTATTTGGCGCTCCTTTGGGTGGAAGTTTATTTTCATTAGAAATACTCCATCACAAACACGCTGTTGAATATTATAAAGCCATAATTCCCGCATTTGTTGCAAGTTGTTTTAGTTATTTAGTTTTTGCCTTAATTATTCATTTGGGCCTTGGCCCAATATGGGATTTATCTGCTTATGAATATTCAGGGATTTTTGATTTTGGCTATGCAGTGCTTTTTGCAATAGCCGGAGCAGCCTTTGGTTGGGCTTTTATTTTTTGCACAAAATTTTTCAAATCTATTTTTGAGCGACGTCCAATACCTATCTATATTAAAACACTAATCGGAGGCATTTTACTTGGTGTAATAGCATTTTATTTTCCTATAACACGATACTTTGGCCACCACGAAATTAACGAACTGCTTAAAGGAAATTTCCCTCTCACTTTATTGTTTGCTATTTTAATCTTTAAGATAATTGCCATTTCAATAACCGTGACATCAGGTTGGAGAGGCGGATTTATTATTCCACTTTTTTTCGTAGGAGCGACTTTGGGACTAATAATACATCAATTATTCCCAAGCACTAATCTAACACTTGTAATTGTTAGTTGTATGGCCGCAATTAATGCTTGCGTGACCCGAACACCAATGAGTACTACAATCTTGCTCGCAACTTTAACGGGGTTTGGACATTTCATTCCAATATTATTTGCGAGTTTAACTGGATATTTTTTAGCACCGAGAATACCTTTTATAGGTTCCCAAATGGAAAAAGAATAAATGCGGCATACCAAAATAGCCATAATTCATAACGAAGTAACTTCGTCTCGAAAATTCCTATGTGTTTAATATAAATAAAACGATAAGAATATGAACTTAAACCAAATAACAGTTCCTTCATTGGATTTGACAAAATCAATACCTTTTTATGAAAAATTGGGACTTAAATTAATTGTGAAATCACTACCTCATTACGCAAGATTTGAATGCCCTAATGGTAATTCGACATTCTCAATTCATCAAACAATAGAATTACCTAAAGCAGAAGGAATTTATATTTATTTTGAATGCGAAAACCTTGATGAACAAGTTGAAAAATTAAAAAAAAGGGGAATTGAATTTGACCAAGAACCAACCGACCAAAAATGGTTGTGGAGAGAAGCTAAATTAAAAGATGTTGATGGAAACCAGCTGATATTATTCTTTGGTGGAGAAAACAGACTGAATCCACCTTGGAGAATAAAAAACCAATAAAGTAAATTGAATAAAAAATACACCCAACCACATTATTTTTAATATATGAATCCCTCCTCTTGGAAAAGTTTTTTTGAAGATACCCATAAGCTTAGCAAACCTGCACAAGCAAAACAATTAATTTCAAAAGAGGACATCTCGGAAACAGAAGTATTGCTAATTAATGTTTTAAATGGATATTTGGCTAATGAGGTGCTAAATATTGGTCTAAAAATCTATGTCAACAATGAGCTTCGAAATGATTTTATTGCTAAAATGGCAGCCAATCCTCCTAAACCGGAATATTCGCTTGAAAGTTGGACCCAACAGATTTTTGGTGACCAAAAGTTTGGGATTATCCTCATGGGCCTTGAGCAATACAGTAATTCATTTACCGAAAAAGCCGCCACTATCATTCGTCCCTTAATAGAAGTTGCTGGATTGCCGCTTCACGGTTTGTCTTTTCTTTTTTTTATGGGAAACTACGGTTTCACCCCATTTGGTATTCACAAAGATGCTCCAGGGGAAGATGGAATTCTATTTCATCTGGGACCAGGAAAGAAACAATTTTACACTTGGGATAACCCAAAATACAACACAATAAAGCATCAGTCTAAAGTTTTTCATAATGTATCTGAAATGCTTCCAAAAGGCAAGGTTCATGAACTAGCGCCTGGAGATGCCATGTTTATTGCGCATTACGTTTATCATATTGCCAATACGCCAGAATTTTCTGTGAGTGTTGTTTTAGATTATATCAACCCTTCCAAAGATCTATTCGAGAATGAGCTCATAAAGGAAACTGCCGAAGAAAATCTAATTCATCATACTAAATATGAGAAACCTCTCAAGTTGGATGCATCTCAGTCTAGTTTAAATGAGTTGCTCGATATCCATTCCCTTCAGAGAAAAATGGAAATCGCACTTAGAAGAAAAATAACACGCTTGAAAAGTAATGGAGGCATTGGAAAAAAATCAAATAAAATAAAAGCATCAATCCCTTCAATGAACAATTTTGTAGTTAAAGGCAAAGAAATATTTCCAATTTATCTAGATGAACAAGATCCCAAAAACATTTTACTATTCGCAAGGGGTCATCGCATTGTTAAAAAACCAAATCCCAAGCTATCACAATTGATTGATCAGTTAAACAAAGGAGAATCTATTAAATTAGTTGCCATAAAACAACAAATGGAGCCTTTATGGGATTTAATAGAAATTTTTAGTTTCATTCAGGATCTTTTGAGTATTGAAGCAATCATTTTAGATAGTACTACAAATGAAATTGCGGAACATAAGTAATTGTCTTCGCCTATTTCTAAATGCTGAAATTTAGAGGCCCACACACTTTTTATTCAATTTGTATTTGCTAAATTAGTTGCTTAAATAATGTAACTGATATTATGTCAGCCACTTTCACTATCTGCAAATCAAAAACGAATGAATAGACAAACCAAATTGATCGTTTTCTTTTTTTGCATTCTAAAGTTAATTTTACATCTAATAGCAGACAGTCATTCGGGGTTTCAGGGCGATGAGTTATTACATATTGAAACGGGAAACCACCTTGCATTTGGCTATATGGAATTTCCACCTTTAATTGGTTTCATTGCATTTATCCAAAATTTATTTCACTCCAATTCTGTGTTTGTTCACCATCTTTTCCCGCATATTGCAGCCCTACTCATTATTATTTATATAGCAAAAATAACCCTAGAATTAGGTGGAAAAAACATAGCAGTATTTTTAGTGCTCTTGGCTATTATTATTGCGCCAGGTCTTGGACGTTCACAACAACTTTTTCAACCTGTGATTTTCAGCCAGTTATTTTGGGTATTGGGATTTCATCAATTACTGCGATTTGTAAAATACCTAGATAAAAAATCCTTGTGGTATCTTACCCTATTCTGCATTCTTGGTTTTTTGACTAAATATGACAGTATCTTTTTCTTGTTTGGGGTTTCTTCCCTATTAATTTTCAAAAGAACAAGAGTTGCATTGATTAAAAATAAATTTTGGTTTAATATCATTGTGTTTCTTCTGTTTATTACGCCAAATATTATTTGGCAATACGCGAAAGATTTTCCTCTTTTCCAAATGACTGACAGGCTTTACGAAACACAATTGGAAAAAATAAGCAGGGTTGAAAATTTGATAAATTTATTAATTGCCGTTAACCCGATAGTTTCTATACTTTTGGTAGTTCCCGCAATTTTTTACTTTATCAAATCAAAAGGTACGTTTATAGTTCGTGTACTATCAATCGCAATCGGATTATCCTTTTTACTGCTTGTCTATAAAAATGGCAAAGGGTATTATTTTTTTCCTATTGTATTGACAATCATTCCGTTTGGAGCAATTTTTTGGGAACAACTAGTATTGCCAAAAAGAAAGTGGATACTTTACCCAATTTCAATTTTAATGCTTCTAGGCGCTGTACTTATTCCTTTTGGAATGCCTGTTTATAGCTTTAATCGGTATCTTGAAAAAGTATATCCACACGAAGAAAATAAAATCCCGGGAGGAGAATACGGTGTAAAATATGACGAATATTACACCCGAGACAAATGGAAAACTACAATGCAAGAACTAGCAATTGTGTATGATAGTTTGCCAAATAATGAAAAACAAAATTGCTTAATCTGGGGCAAACATTATTCGCAAGCAGGTGCTGTGAGCCTTTTTGGAGAAGCCTACAGCCTCCCACAAACATTTTCCTATCATGGAAGCTTTTACAGCTGGACGCCGAAAGGCATCATGCCCAATACGGTTATTGCATTGAGTTATCAAGTTGGAGATTTTTTTAAACCCTTTTTTAAAGAAGTGACCTTGGTGAAGTCAATTTACAACCCATATTCAGACAATGAAGAAGAACTTTACCAACGGATTTATATCTGCAGAAAGCCCAAACAGGATTTCGAAAAGATGAAAGCATTGTTTAAAGGAAGGATATTTGAGTAGCAACATTGTATAGTACTGGGAAGGTTTTTATTCATTTTAAAAAGAAGGAAGTCAAACGGATTTAGAGTCTTGAAAGTTCAAATACAATTAATACAGTTTTAACCCTTTACTTCTCTCGAATAATTTTGAATTAATTAATTTTGAAGAAACTCACAAAAGAACATCATGAAGTACGACCAAATAGACAACAAACTCTACATTAAAAACCGCAAAAATTTTATGGCTCAGATGAAGCCGAAAAGCGTTGCAGTTTTCAACAGTAATGATATTTACCCAATTGGTGCAGACAGCACCATGCCTTTCCAGCAAGCACGAGATATTTTTTATTTAAGTGGTGTGGACCAAGAAGAAAGTATTTTGGTGCTTTTTCCCGACGCTCCCAACAAAGATCATCGCGAAATGCTTTTTGTACGTGAAACAAACGACCATATTGCCGTTTGGGAAGGTGAAAAACTCACTAAAGAAAAAGGCTTTGAGGTAAGCGGCATAAAATCTGTTTACTGGTTGAAGGAATTCGACAAGATTTTCTATGAAATAATGACCCAAGCCGAACGTATTTATTTCAACACAAACGAACATTATCGCCAAAGTGTGGAAACAGAAACACGGGAAGATCGTTTCATAAAAAAAACAAAGGACAAATTTCCTGCGCATAACTGGGAACGCAGTAATCCTATTTTGCAACACTTGCGTTCTGTAAAAGATAAAATTGAGCTTGACTTAATTCAGCAAGCTTGCAACATCACCGAAAAAGGGTTCAGAAGAATTTTAAATTTTGTGAAGCCTGGCGTTTGGGAATACGAGATTGAAGCCGAATTTATGCACGAATTCTTACGAAACCGTTCTCGTGGTTTTTCCTATACTCCTATTATTGCCAGTGGAAATAATGCAAATGTGCTTCATTACATTGAAAACAATCAGCAATGTAAAAAAGGCGATTTGATTCTTTTGGATGTAGGTGCTGAATATGCCAACTATTCCAGCGATATGACCCGAACTATCCCCGTAAGCGGAAAATATACAAAGCGTCAGCGCGAAGTTTATGATGCCGTAAAACGTGTGAAAGACGACGCAACCAAAATGCTAGTACCAGGAACTTACTGGAAAGAATATCACGAAGAAGTAGGTAAGCTCATGACCAAAGAGCTTTTGGACCTAAAACTTTTGGACAAAGCCGATGTAAAAAACGAAGACCCCAACTGGCCCGCATATAAAAAATACTTTATGCACGGCACCAGCCACCATATGGGCCTCGATACGCACGATTATGGAGTTCTTTGGGAAAAGATGACCGAAAACATGGTTTTCACTGTAGAACCGGGGATTTATATTCCACAAGAAGGCTTCGGAATCCGTCTGGAGGACGATGTTGTTATTCAGAAAAAAGGCGAGCCATTTAACTTGATGCGCAATATTCCTATTGATGCTGAAGAGATTGAAGATATAATGAATAAGTAGCTCACAGCTTAAAACAGTATAGAAAAAGACTTAAAGAGATTTTTTTTTAGGTCTTTTTTTAAAAACAGCATCCATGGAAACTTCATATATTTTTGTTGGAATTTTTCTAATTCTCCTTGGTATTGCAATAAAGTATTTTAAACTTTACTTTCTTATTGCCGGTTACAATACTATGGGTAAAGCCGAAAAAGAAAAGGTAAACATTGAAAAAGTAGCTACTTTGTTAAGAAATGTGCTAGCTTTTATAGGAGTATTAATGATTTTACTGGGTTTTACCCATTCATTTATAGAAGATCCCAGAATAGCTAACTATTTGTTTCTTCCAATTGTAATTGGAAGTGTTATTTACCTTATAGTTAAATCGAATTCCCAAGCGTATAAAAAATAAATTAAACAGACCATAAAGCTTTAAAGGGCCTTTGGTAGCTATCATTGCTATGATTTATAACTACAAAAACATTCCTATCTATTATAAAACTGTCGGAAAAGGCTCTGCAATTGTGCTACTTCATGGATTTTTGGAGAGTTCCAATATGTGGGAGTCGCTTATTCCCCATTTAGCCAAGAATAATTTGATTATTACAATTGATTTTCCTGGGCACGGAAAAAGTGGTGTGATTTCAGAAATACACACTATGGAATTGATGGCTGAAGTTGTAGATAGAACACTTCAACATTTGCAAATTTCATCGGCCGCGTTTGTGGGTCATTCCATGGGAGGATATGTCGCGTTGGCTTTCGCTGAACTATTCCCTGAAAAAGTTGAAAAAATCATTCTTTTGAACTCAACACCCGCAGCAGATTCTGACGACAGAAAAGAAAATCGTGACCGCGCATTAAAAATTATTGATCAAAATCCGCAGGCATATATCAGTATGGCAATCAGAAACCTCTTTGCGGAATCTTCATTTGAAAAATTTACTTCGGAAATTAAGTCTTTAATAATGGAAGCCCATTCATTTCCTACTGAAGGTATAAAAGCTGCAATAAAAGGGATGCGGGAAAGAAAGGATCGAACAAAAGTTTTGAAAGATTTCAATAAGGGTAAATATATGATTATAGCGAAGGAAGATCCTATTTTGCCAATTTCAGATGCAAAAAAACTGGGCGAGTTTTGTGGTGTTTCAGTAAAAATTATTGAAGGCGGCCACATGAGCATGATAGAAAATCACGATTTCATTGTGAAATACCTACGTTTTATCGGATAAAACTTGCACTTTATCTAAAAAAAGGTTAATATTGATGTATTAACCCCAATTAATTTGACAAATATGGAAAAAGTTACGCCCCAAAGCCGACCTCCTATTTTGAGCCTTGTATGCACTGCATTTGGTCACGATTACATTATTACCCGCAAAATTACCGACCATATAAGCGAATACAGATGCGCTTGTTGCGGCAAAGAAGTTTCAAACAGCTATTCTGGTAAATTTGAAGCACTTACATATAAACAACGTGAAGTAAATGAATGTTTATATTCTTTTTTTAGAAAAAAGAAAAGACTTTCAATCCATTAGAAATTTACATAATTCTCCAATAGTATATTTCCTTTCAAATAGGGAATAAGGTTTTTTGTGCCTTTCTTAAATCTTATTCATTCTTTTTCAGGGCGTTCCAGCCTCTTGCAATCAAAGGTATTTTTGTGCCTGTACGGCTTATTAAATGAACTCCTTCCTTCTCATTTGTTATATGCCCAATTACGGACAAATGCGGATTAGCCTTTATTTTTGGATAATCGTCTGTTTTTATTGTGAAGAGCAATTCATAATCTTCACCACCGCTTAGAGCTATTGTAGTGCTTTCAAGATTAAATTCTTCACAAGTTGAAATAACCTGTGGATCCAATGGGATTTTATCTTCATATAAATTACACCCTACTTTTGATTCTTTACATATATGTAATATTTCCGAGGACAAACCGTCACTTATATCAATCATTGCTGTAGGCATTACATCCAACTCCTTCAACAAATTTGAAACATCCTTACGTGCTTCAGGTTTCAATTGTCGTTCCACCAAATAGGAATAAGGTTCTAGATCGGGCTGCGAATTTGGATTAACTTTAAAAACTTCCTTTTCGCGTTCCAAAATTTGAAGGCCCATATAAGCTGCGCCGAGATCACCGGTTACAACCAACAAATCATTTTCCTTCGCACCGTTTCTATAAATTGCTTCGCCCTTATTTACAGTTCCTAAAGCAGTAATACTTATCAATAAACCTGTTGTTGAAGAAGTGGTATCTCCACCAACAACGTCTACATTATAAATTTTCGCTGCAGCAGTAATTCCGGCATAAAGTTCTTCCAAAGCTTCAATAGGAAATCTGTTTGAAACGGCTATTGAAACAGTTATCTGTGTTGGTTCAGCATTCATAGCATAAATATCGGACAGATTTACTACTACGGCTTTATAACCAAGATGTTTTAAAGGCATATAGCTTAAATCGAAATGAACTCCTTCCAAAAGTAAATCTGTTGATACCACGAACTCCTTTTCAGCATTACAGGAAATTACCGCAGCATCGTCTCCTATACCTTTAATGGTTGACTTTTGTTTTATTTTGAAGTTTTTCGTGAGGTGATCAATGAGTCCAAACTCGCCTAAATCAGCTATACTTGTTTTGGAATCGTCTTTGTTTTCAAACATTTGTCGAGTTTATCAATATTCAATGGCAAAAATACAGCTTCAAAATCAAAAAAGTGAAGCCTTAAGTAATAATAGTTATTAATGATAATAAAAGTATAAAAACGCTTGAAAATTCTACATTATACTAAACATTTAACTTTCTGCGTTTTAAGAATTATTATTATATCGTTATTTTAGCCAGCTTCTAACTTAAACCTCATCTATGAAATTACCATTACAATTTTTAATTCTATTATTAAGTACATTTTCAATAGCTCAAACTCCTTGTGTAAATGGCATGGCGGGTCAATATCCTTGCAATGGCATGGATCTTTTATCCCGTATAAGCCTAAACACTATGAACGCTAGTGCCGGGAACGATTCTTGGGGCTGGACCGATCCACAAGACGGAAAGGAATATGCAATTATGGGTTTGAACAATGGAACTGCATTTATTGATATTTCAGACCCCATAAACCCAATTTATCTTGGTAAACTTCCAACGCATACTAATTCAAGTATCTGGAGAGATATAAAAGTTTACAACAATTACGCATTTGTAGTTAGTGAAGCTAGCGGCCACGGCATGCAGGTTTTCGACTTAACGCGTTTACGTAATGTGGCCAATGCCCCAGAAACCTTTACTGAAGATGCCCACTACGGCGGTTTTGGAAATTGCCATAATATAGTTATCAATGAAGAAACAGGCTTTGCCTATGCAGTAGGTACCAGCACTTTCGGTGGAGGACCCCATTTTGTGAATATCCAGGACCCCTTGACCCCTGTATCTGCCGGTGGTTTTAGCGGAGACAATTACTGTCATGATGCGCAGGTAGTGGTTTATGATGGCCCTGACCCAGATTATACTGGACGTGAAATATTTTTCGGAAGCAATGAAGATAGAATTTCAATTGTTGATGTAACCGATAAAGCCAACCCAGTTGGTATTTCAAATGGATTTTATGGCAGTGTGGAATATACCCACCAAGGTTGGTTAACCGAGGATAAAAGATACTTTGTAATTGGTGATGAGTTGGATGAATCCAATTTTGGGTTTAATACAAGAACGATCATTTTTGATGTAAGCGATCTAGATAACCCCGTGGTGCATTTTGAATATGAATCTAATGATGTTGAAGCGATAGATCACAACGGTTATGTTTTAGGAAATGAATTTTATCTTTCCAGCTACCGTGCAGGTTTAAGAATAATTGACATCAGCGATATCGAAAATCAAAATATGGAAGAAACCAAATATTTTGATACCTACCCAGGTAGTAACTCAGCAAACTTTGATGGTGCCTGGAGTGTTTATCCATATTTTCCAAGTAGAAACATTATTATTAGTGATATAGATAGAGGTTTATTTATTGTTAGAGATGCTTTATTAAGTATTAATGATAATTCTAGTTTGAGTTTTGCCGTTGCTCCAAATCCTGCAAAAGATATGGTAACAATCACTTCAAAAACAGAAACTATTACGCACGTAGAAATATTCAATATTCTTGGCCAAAAAGTAATGGATCAGAAATTTGCAGAAAGTCTTTCAGAAAACATCGACATTTCAAAACTCCAATCTGCAATGTATTTAATGAAGATCAATTCTACCACCACAAAACGATTGCTAATCAAATAATATTAAACCACATATCCTCATGCTATTTATTAAATATCCCAAATTTAAAGCGCTTGCAATTTTACTGTCAATCTTTTTAATGCTTATTTCCTGTGGAAAGGATGATGGAGGAGATAATCCCGAAATCAATGGCGAAATAGAATTGGTAAAAACCTATGGCGGAAGTGATATTGATGAAGCTATTTCAGTAGTAGAAGCAAATGATGGTTCATACATTGTTTTTGGAACCACCCGAAGTTCCGATGGTGACATAACTGACAGAACAGGGAACGACAGCGATTACTGGTTATTGAAAATTAGTAAAACAGGTGAAATAATTTGGAGTAAAACATATGGTGGAAGTAATGATGAAAGTGCTTCTCGTATTACAAAAACAACAGATGGAGGATATTTGCTGAGTGGATATACGACAAGTAATGATGGAGATGTTTCCGGTAATGAGGGTTTTCAGGATTACTGGATTGTAAAAGTAGATTCCTCCGGAAATATAATATGGGATAAAAACTTTGGTTATGCTGGTAGCGACCAAGCATATAAAGCATTCCAAACATCAGACGGCGGGTTTTTCATAACTGGGTTTTTCGATGTTTCCGCAAGTGGCGGTGGCGGTAACGACCTTCAAAAAGGGGTACAACACGGCGTTGGAGAATATTGGGGTATAAAATTAGACGCCAATGGAACAAAAGAATGGAGACGCTATTTTGGGGGCACCAACAACGACAGAAGTTACGACGCTTGGGAAACAGCTGATGGAGGATTTTTGATGACAGGCACTTCAGAAAGCAATGATTTTGATAAAACAGATCCAAAAGGAAGTTATGATTATTGGGCTGTTAGGATTAGCTCAGCTGGAGATTTGGTATGGACCAAATCCTTTGGGGGGGAAGAAATAGACAACTCTTACGCCTCCCTCAAAACAAATGATGGGAATTACATAATGGTAGGTGACTCCCGAAGTATTGATCAGGATGTAACCTCCCCAAGAGGTAACGCTGATGCATGGGTAGTTAAATTTGATGACAACGGCACCAAAATATGGCAAAAATCATTCGGAGGGTCTCAATTTGACACTGCTCATAGTATTGTTCAGCGCAATAACGGAGATTATATCCTTTCAGGCCACAGCCGCAGTAATGACGGAGATTTGATAAGCAATAATGGTTATAATGATGCTTGGATTTTTGTTATAGACCAAAACGGAAATTTAAAATTCCAGAAAACTATTGGTGGCTCTGGACTCGATTTCACTTCCGAAGCAATTGAAACTTCAGATAACAAAATAGTATCTGTCGGAAACAGTGAAAGCAGTGATTTTGATATTCCTTCAAACAAAGGATCTAAAGATTTTTTAATTGTTAAACTCAAATAAATTCAAATTATTTAACCCCCCATTATTTAACCTATGAAAAAAGTAGCTCTTATTTTTGTTATGGCAATTTTTGCAATTGCGTGCAGCAATGATGATCCA
This sequence comes from uncultured Aequorivita sp., assembly GCA_937125455.1. Lineage (GTDB taxonomy): Bacteria > Bacteroidota > Bacteroidia > Flavobacteriales > Flavobacteriaceae > Aequorivita. The sequence goes on along the minus strand of CAKZLK010000017.1, from coordinate 19,495 downwards.
CAACCAACAGTACTTGGATGTACTGACCCTTCTTCTTTAAACTACAACCCAGCAGCTACTGAAGATGATGGAACCTGTGAGTATGAAATTTTAGGCTGTACAGACCCAACATCTTCAAATTACAATCCAGATGCAAATACTGATGATGGTTCTTGTATTTATAATAAAATGGTAACCTTTAGTTTTACCCAAAACTGGGATGGCCAGTCTGTAATGAATACGGATTTCAATACCACAACTTACACCAACGCTTTTGGTAATTCATTAAAAATTTCAAAACTCCGTTATTTGATATCCAGAATATCACTTCACAAAGCAGACGGTTCAACAGTAGATTTTGAAGAATACAATTTAATTGATTTGACAGATCCAGCTTCTCTAACCCTTACACCTGCAATAATGGCGACTACTGGAGATTACACCGGCATTTCGTTTGTATATGGCTTTAATGAAACCGACAATGTTAGTGGAGCCTACTCAGATCTTAATACAGTTAATTGGAACTGGCCAGAAATGCTTGGTGGCGGCTATCACTTTATGCAGATGGAAGGAACCTATTTAGATAATACTGGCACTGCACAACCTTATGCTTATCACAACGGAACAGCCCGAGTAAGCGATGGAGTTTTTGAACAAAACTTCTTGGTTTTTAATTTAAATCAAAATTTTTCAATCAATGCGGATGCAACTATTGAAATAAAAATGAACATCGCCGAATGGTATAAAAACCCATATACTTGGGACCTGAATGTATTCAATACAAACTTGATGATGAATTATGAGGCTCAAAAACATATGAATGAAAATGGTCCATCCGTTTTCAGTCTTGGAGACATAACCGAATAAGTAGAAAATGAAAAAACGGTCAAAGAAAATATTTCTATTCTTTTTTGGGGTGATAGCCTGTACTCTTCTGATTGCCTGTTCTTCAAATGACCCGGCTCCAGTTGAACCCGTTGAGAACTACGTACCTACTCCCAAACCTTTGACTATTCCGCCAATTTTTGAAAGATTACTTCCAACGCCTTTCGTTCCTTCAGATAACCCACAAACTGAGGAAGGAATAGCACTTGGAAGAAAATTATTTTACGACCCAATTCTTTCTGGTGATGGAACACAAGCCTGTGCTTCATGCCATAGCCCCAGCAATTCCTTTACTGACGATACTCGATTCAGTATAGGAATTGACGGGATTGAAGGAACCCGAAATTCCATGCCACTATATAATTTGGCTTGGAATACCGGTAATAAATTTTTTTGGGATGGTCGTGCCAATAGCATAGAGCATCAAGCATTTGAGCCCGTTACCAACCCCATTGAAATGCATAATACTTGGGAAAATGCAGTTGCGAGTTTACAGGGCGATGCACAATATCCAGAACTTTTCAACAAAGCTTTTGGAACAGCTACTATATCTAAAGAGTTAACAGCAAAAGCCATCGCACAATTTGAGCGCACCCTTATTTCTGCCAACTCCCCTTTTGATAGATATTTAGAGGGCGAAAATTCATTAACTCCACAGGAAATAAATGGTTTTGCAATTTTTATGGATGAAACCCGTGGCGATTGCTTTCATTGTCACGGTAATGAATTCAGCCCATTGTGGACTGATAATATTTTCCACAATAACGGTCTCGACGCCATCATAACTGACAAGGGCTTAGGCAATGTAACAGGAGACCCAAATGACGATGGCAAGTTTAAATCACCTTCTTTACGAAATCTGGCTTTTACCGCTCCATACATGCACGATGGGCGTTTCGCCACCCTTGATGAAGTAATAAACCATTACAGTGAGGGATTAGTATATTCCCCCACCATTGACCCCTTAATGAAAGCCATTTCAACAGGTGGTGTGCATTTGACAGAACCAGATAAAGCAGATCTTAAAGCGTTTCTACTCTCACTCTCCGATCCATCCTTCATAAACAATCCCAATTTTCAGGATCCAAATTAAATAAACACGCCCTTTCAGGTATTTTTTCACCCATAAATCTAATTGTTAATTATTGTTTAAAACTATTGTACCATAGTTTTAAAATCCGGCTTCTTTATGGTTAAAAGTAGTATTTGATGTATATTTGCGATCTAATTTAGAATTAATCTATATATGATTAAGATAAGTGAAAATGCAAAAACAAAAATAGCGCAATTAATGGCTGAAGAAGGCTTTAATATTGCGGCAGATTTTGTTCGCGTGGGTGTTAAAAGTGGGGGATGTTCTGGTTTAAGCTACGAGCTAAAATTTGACCATAGTCTAGGAGAAAATGATAAACTTTTTGAAGAAGACCACGTGAAAATTGCTGTAGATAAAAAGAGCTTTTTGTATTTAGTGGGAACAACGCTGGAATACAGCGGTGGGCTTAACGGGAAAGGATTTGTATTCAACAACCCCAACGCAAACCGAACGTGTGGTTGCGGTGAATCTTTTTCACTTTAAAAAAATTAATGAGGATGAGCAAGTATACAGAAGATGATTTAAAAAAAGAACTGGAAACCAAAGAATATGAATATGGTTTCTATACCGATATAGAATCTGACACATTTCCAATTGGATTGAACGAAGAAATAGTAAAAGCTATTTCATTAAAAAAAGAAGAGCCAGAATGGATGACGGAATGGCGCTTGGAGGCTTTCCGCTATTGGCAGGAAATGGTGGAGCCAGATTGGGCAAATGTACATTATGAAAAGCCTGATTTTCAAAACATTTCCTATTATTCCGCACCCAACAAAAAACCAAAATACGACAGCCTTGATGAGGTAGATCCTGAACTTCTGGATACGTTCAAGAGACTTGGAATTTCGCTGGACGAGCAAAAGAAACTTGCCGGAGTTGCTGTAGATATTGTGATGGACTCAGTTTCAGTCGCAACAACCTTTAAAAAAACTTTGGCGGAAAAAGGAATTATTTTCTGTTCCATTTCCGAAGCGATCAAAGAACATCCTGAGCTTGTAAAAAAATATTTGGGAACTGTAGTGCCCCAGCGAGATAATTTTTATGCAGCTTTGAACAGTGCCGTTTTTAGTGATGGCTCTTTCTGCTATATTCCAAAAGGGGTTCGCTGCCCAATGGAACTCTCAACCTATTTCAGAATAAATCAAGCAGGAACAGGACAATTTGAAAGAACATTAGTTATAGCCGATGAAGGAAGTTATGTTAGTTATTTAGAAGGCTGTACCGCTCCGAGTCGTGATGAAAATCAATTGCACGCTGCAGTTGTTGAACTGATTGCTTTGGACGATGCCGAAATAAAATATTCAACTGTTCAAAACTGGTATCCAGGTAATAAAAACGGAAAAGGAGGGGTTTACAATTTTGTAACCAAAAGAGGCCTTTGTGAAAACAGGGCAAAAATTTCGTGGACCCAAGTTGAAACGGGAAGCGCAGTAACCTGGAAATATCCAAGCTGTGTTTTGAAAGGCGATAACTCAATTGGGGAGTTCTATTCTATTGCCGTTACCAATAATTTTCAGCAAGCTGATACGGGAACTAAAATGATACACATTGGCAAAAACACCCGAAGTACAATTATTTCAAAGGGTATTTCAGCAGGAAAATCACAAAACAGTTATCGCGGTTTGGTGAAAATTATGCCGAATGCAGACAACGCCCGAAATTTTTCGCAATGCGACTCTTTGTTGATGGGGAACAGTTGTGGTGCACACACTTTTCCATACATTGAAGTAAAAAATAAAACCGCCCAAATAGAACATGAGGCCACCACAAGTAAAATTGGAGAAGACCAAATTTTCTATTGCAACCAACGCGGTATCGATACTGAAAAAGCAATTGCATTGATCGTAAATGGCTTCAGCAAAGAAGTATTGAATAAGCTTCCTATGGAATTTGCCGTGGAAGCACAAAAATTATTGGAAATCAGCCTCGAAGGCTCAGTAGGTTAATAAATAAGATGTCACCCTGAGCGCAGTCGAAGGGGTCTTTAAATATTAAACAAACTTAAATCAACAATCAATTATGAAAAAAATCATTTTGTTGCTAATGCTTTCGCTAGCAATCTTCTCCTGTAAAAATTCCGAAGAAAAAAATAAGGAAACTGAAGTAGCAACCACTGAAAATGTAGAAAAAATAAAAGCCTATAAAGGTGATTTTATTAATTCAGACGGAGCATTGGTGTTAATGGGCCCTAACTTTATTTATGGAGTTAAAAGAGACGAGATTTCCGAAGAACTTTCAAAACAAGTAGAAGCAGTCAAAAAGAATGATTATGATATGGTGGGCGTCATTGTTCGTGGCATAGTTTCGAAAAACAACGATAAAGAAAACGAATGGGAAGAAGAAATAACTATCAAGGAAATTATGAAAGTAAATGATAAGCCTTCCGAAGTAGATATTAAATTAAACGAAACTGCAAAGAAAAATTAAGATGTTAAAAATTAAAGATTTATACGCCGGACTTGAAGGAAAGGACATACTCCAAGGTATCAACCTTGAAGTAAAAGCAGGCGAAGTCCACGCAATAATGGGACCCAATGGTTCCGGGAAAAGTACACTGGCATCTGTTGTTGCTGGAAAAGAAGAATTTGATGTTACAAGAGGTTATATCACTTTTGAAAATGAGGACATTTCAGAACTAGATCCCGAGGAAAGAGCCCACAAAGGCATTTTTCTTTCCTTCCAATATCCGATTGAGATCCCTGGAGTTTCAGTGACTAACTTTATTAAAACGGCAATCAATGAAACACGGAAGGCTAAAGGAAAAGAAGATATGCCAGCTTCTGAAATGTTGAAAATGATAAAGGAAAAGGCAGATATGCTAGAGATAGACCGCAAATTTCTTTCGCGTTCCTTGAACGAAGGTTTCTCTGGAGGTGAAAAGAAACGAAACGAAATCTTCCAGATGGCCATGTTGGAACCTAAACTTGCTATTCTTGATGAAACAGATTCAGGATTGGATATTGATGCGCTAAAAATAGTTGCCAATGGCGTAAACAAGCTGAAAAACAAAGACAACGCAGTGTTAGTAATAACACATTATCAGCGGCTTTTGGACTACATAGTTCCAGATTTTGTTCACGTACTTATGAATGGGAAAATAGTGAAGTCTGGAACCAAAGAACTTGCTTACGAGCTTGAAGAAAAAGGATACGATTGGATTAAGGAAGAATTGGTTTAAATCTTAAACCTTGAAGAAAAAGAAATGAGTTTTAAAGACAAATTATTATCGTCATATATTGCCCTTGAGGATTACTTGGAATTTGATTCGCCATTACACGATGTGCGCAACACTGCCATAAAAATCTTCGAAGAAAAAGGATTTCCCACCAAAAAAGAGGAAGCCTGGAAGTACACTTCGCTAAATTCCCTTTTAAAAAAGGAATACAGCATATTTCCAAAAGTTGAAAACGCTATTGAATTTAAAACGGTAAAAGAATATTTTCTTCACGATATTGACACATACAAAGTAGTGTTTATAGATGGAGTGTATAGTTCTTTCCTTTCAGAAACTACTCACGATTCGCTAGATGTTTGTTTGATGTCTGCCGCATTAAACAAAAGCAAATACAAGCCCGTGATTGAAGCCTATTTCAACAAAGTAGCCAAAAGCGATAGCCTGACAGCCCTAAATACGGCATTCACAAAAGAAGGTGCATACATTCATATTCCCGCACATAAAGAAGTTGAAAAGCCTATTGAAATAATTAATTTTTCAACCGGAAGTGAAGCTGCAATGTTCCTTCAACCGAGAAACTTGATAGTAGTTGGCGAAAACGCACATGTTCAAATTATTGAGCGTCACCAAAGCCTTTCCAGCAACGAAGTATTGACCAATTCAGTTACTGAAATCTTTGCTGAAAAACGTGCTTATGTAGATTACTACAAAATTCAGAACGATGCTGAAACCGCTTCATTAATAGATAATACATATATTTCACAGGAACGCGACACTATTTGCCGCGTACACACCTTCGCTTTCGGCGGAAACCTAGTTCGTAATAACCTCAACTTTTATCAAAAAGGGGAACACTGTGATTCTACTTTAAAAGGAATTACCATCCTTGAAGGTAAGCAGCATGTTGACCACAATACGTTGGTTCACCACATAGCACCAAACTGTGAAAGCCACCAAGATTACAAAGGCCTTTTTGCTGAGTCTTCGGTAGGGGTTTTCAACGGAAAAATAATTGTTGAAAAAGACGCTCAAAAAACAGACGCTTTTCAGCAAAACAACAACATTTTGATTGATGATAAGGCTACAATAAACGCTAAACCACAATTGGAAATTTTTGCGGACGACGTAAAATGTTCCCACGGTTGTACCATCGGCCAGTTTGACGAAGACGCGTTGTTTTATCTCCGTAGCCGAGGAATTGGATTAAAGGAAGCCCGTGCTTTATTGATGTATGCCTTTGCCAATACGGTTTTGGAAAGTGTAAAAATACCTGAATTGAAAGTTAGAATTAATAAGCTTATTGCAAATAAAATTGGGGTAAGTCTAGGGTTTGAGCTTTAAAATTATTTCATTTTATGAGCTTTAATATCCAAAAAATACGCAACGATTTTCCAATCCTAAAAAGGAAGGTAAACGGCTATCCACTTGTGTATTTGGACAATGCCGCCACTTCGCAAAAACCGCAACAGGTTATTGATTGTATTGTGGACTATTATAGCAATTATAACGCAAATATCCATCGTGGCGTGCACACACTTTCGCAGGAAGCCACGGATGCTTACGAAGCTGCTCGCAAAAAAATACAAACCCATTTTAATGCGAAGGAAGCCTACGAAATCATTTTTACCGCAGGCACAACCCACGGAATAAATCTTGTTGCGAATGGTTTTTCCAATATTCTAAAAAAAGGAGATGAAATAATCGTTTCTGCTATGGAGCATCACAGCAATATTGTTCCTTGGCAAATGCTTTGTGAAAAAACGGGAGCCATTTTGAAAGTGATTCCAATGAATGAAGAAGGTGTTTTGATTTTTTCAGAATACGAAAAATTGCTTTCCGAAAAAACAAAATTGGTTTTTGTAAACCATATTTCAAATGCACTGGGAACAATTAACCCAATTGAAAAAATTATAGAAAAAGCACATGAAGTTGGAGCTGCTGTGCTTATTGACGGTGCACAATCCTGTTCACACATAAAACCAGATTTTCAAAAACTGAATGCAGATTTTTACGTAACCTCCGCCCACAAAATGTGCGGCCCAACGGGTGTTGGTATTCTTTATATGAAAGAAGAATGGGGCAACAAACTTCCGCCCTACCAAGGTGGCGGTGAGATGATAGCCGAAGTGACTTTTGAAAAAACTACTTATGCAGCTTTACCGCATAAATTTGAAGCGGGAACACCCAATATTTGTGGCGGAATTGCATTTGGAGCCGCTATTGATTATTTAAATAACATCGGTTTTGAAGCGATTAAAGAGCACGAAAACGAATTGTTAGAATATGCCACAAGTAAACTTTCAGAAATTGAAGGATTAAAAATTTATGGCACTGGCCCCGATAAAACCTCAGTTGTTTCCTTCAATATTGAAGGCATACATCCGTATGATATTGGAACGATTGTAGACAAATTGGGCATTGCTGTTCGCACTGGGCACCACTGTGCTCAACCGATTATGGATTTTTATAAAATACCAGGAACGGTGAGGGCATCCTTTGCTTTTTACAATACACTGGAAGAAGTGGATGCTTTGGTAAATGCAGTAAAGAAAGCTAAAGTGATGTTAAGTTAATACAACACTAAAAGTTAAAGGCTCAACTTTGATAGTTCAAGCTTTAAAACAAAAAATTATGAAAACAGTTGCTACATTATCCATTCTCATTTTTACAATATTTTTTACTAGCTGTGATGAAACCAAAAAAGTAATTGACGTTGCTGGAAGCGTTCAATTAACAGGTACTTATACTATTTCTGCTATAAATGGAAAAAAACTTACTAATACTACGAACCCAACTTTTACAATGTCCGCTTTAGATAACTCCTTTCGAGGAACAACGGGCTGTAATTCGGTTTTTGGAAATTATACCGTTGATCTTTACACCATCAGTTTTGGCGATTTAGCGGTTAGTGAAAAAATGTGTACGGATAAAAACATTATGAAGACTGAAAGGGATTTTTTGAATGCACTTAACAATACTGGATCCTATGCTTTGGATAATGGTGCTTTAACATTATATTCCAAAACAGATCGAAGTGTTTTACTAAACGCAACAAAAGATAAAAACAATTAAAAAAAATTATGACGATTGAAGCAATACAGGAAGAACTGATAGACGAGTTTTCAATGTTTGAAGACTGGATGCAGCGCTATGAATATATGATAGATCTTGGCAAATCACTTCCGCTTATTGACGAAAATTTGAAGACTAATGACAAGCTTATAAAAGGGTGCCAAAGTAAAGTATGGCTTAATTCTGAAATGCAGGATGGAAAAATTAAATTCACTGCAGATAGTGATGCCATAATTACAAAAGGAATTATAGCAATTTTGGTTCGGGTTTTCTCAAATCAGAAGCCACAAGCAATACTTGATGCAAATACTGATTTTATTGATGAAATTGGTCTAAAAGAGCACCTTTCGCCAACACGCGCCAATGGCTTGGTTTCGATGATCAAACAAATGAAAATGTATGCATTGGCGTACCAAACACAAGAAAAAAATTAAGCAGATGGAACCAGAAATAGACATGGCCGAACTGGGCGAGAAAATAGTAACTGTTCTAAAAACCATTTACGATCCCGAAATTCCTGTTGATATATACGAATTAGGGCTTATTTATGATGTTTTCATAAACGAGGATCGAGAAGTAAAGATATTGATGACGCTTACCACACCCAACTGTCCAGTAGCAGAAAGCTTACCGATGGAAGTGGAAGACAAAGTAAAGTCGATGAAAATGATAAAAGATGCCGAAGTTGAAATAACGTTTGACCCGCCCTGGAGCCAAGAACTGATGAGCGAAGAGGCGAAATTGGAATTGGGAATGCTCTAAAAAGTGTTCAGTATTCAGTCGCAGTTGGCAGTTAAAATGTCAGGCTGAGCGCAGTCGCAGCTCTATGAGACTTAAATGATTATGGACGAAGAAATAATAAATCGCGTAGCGAATAGCAAACTTGTAACCTTTGATCTTGAGGAAATTTATCCCAAAGGTGAACGTGTTTCCTTTGACATTTCCCACTGGCTAATGGAAGGTATTGTTTTGCGCGAAAACGAATTTCGTGAAAAAGCGAAGCAACACGATTGGAGCCAATACCAAGATAAATATGTGGCGCTTTTTTGTAGTACAGATGCAATTGTCCCTGGTTGGGCATATTTACTTTTATCGCTTCATTTAGCTCCTCATACCAAAAAAGTTACTGTTGGAAGTTTAGAGGAATTGGAAAGCATTCTTTTTACGGAACTACTCCAAAATTTAAACGTTTCAGAATATACAGACAAAGCTGTAATAATTAAAGGTTGTGCCCACAAACCCATTCCTCAGAATGCGTATGTCCTTTTGGCCCAAAAACTTCAGCCTATTACCAAAAGTATTATGTATGGCGAGGCTTGTTCTTCCGTACCACTTTTTAAAAGAAAGTAAAAAATCAACCTTATTGTATATGAATTCATAAAAAAAGGAACTAAATGAATTATTTTTTTGTGAACTATTCAAAAGAGTAAGTATTTTTGCCAAATAAAAATTTTAAAATAGATGAAAAAGCTTTTACTTCTTGCAGTTCTTGTTACTGCACCCTTGGCATTAATTGCCCAAGAAGAAACTCCAAAAGACTCTGTTCCGAATGGTTGGACTCGTGCTGGAAATATTTCGTTGTTGTTTAACCAAGCAGCTTTCAATGCAGAGTGGACTGGCGGAGGAACTTCTAATTATTCTGGAAATCTTTCCCTTACTTATGATTTTAATTATAAACACGACAAAATTTCTTGGAATAACCGCTTGACCGGGGAATATGGTATCACTAGAAACAAGGATGATAAATATTCAAGAAAAACGAATGACCGTTTGGAGTTAAATTCCATTTTAGGGCAGCAGATAAAAGAAAGCAATTGGTACTATTCATTGTTTTTGAACTTCAAAACCCAATTCGCTAAGGGTTACACTTTTAACAGTGATCTTAATCCAGAAGACGAAGGCTATCGTACAGAAACCACCCATATTTTATCACCGGCCTACATTCAATTTGGCCCTGGTATGCTTTGGAAAAAAAGCGACAATCTGTTTGTGAATATCTCGCCTGCAACAGCTAAACTTATTCTTGTTGATAAAGATTTTACAGCAGTAAACGAAGCAATTCCAGGTGCACTAGACGCTTATAATGAAAACAAATATTTTGGGGTAGATGCCAATGAAAGCAGCCGTTTAGAGTTTGGCGCATCCGTTTCAGCCTATGCAAAGTTTAATATTATGGCGAACATTTCCGCAGAAAATATTTTGAACCTGTATTCAAATTACCTTGAAGATCCACAAAATGTGGATATTGACTATACTTTCAATTTGGTGATGAAGGTGAACAAATACATTTCTTCAAATGTTACTTTCCAAGCTATTTATGATGACAATGCCGTTCAAGGCTTTCAAATTCGTGAAGCTTTAGGTGTTGGTTTGACATATGGATTCTAAGTGAAATTTCTATGTTACAAAAAAAGCCGATTCAAGTTTTTGAATCGGCTTTTTTTATGGTTTAAATTTATGTGAGGGTTTAATCTTCTTCGGTATATTCATCATACAGAAAGCTATTGTAAGGAAAACGGGTAGTGTGTATTTCTTTTACTTTGTCGTAAACAAGCTTTCTAAACTCACTGAAATTTTCTTTGTTCAAAGCAGAAATAAAGATTGCTTCACCATTCAGTTTTGCCATCCACGTTTGCTTCCATTCTTCCAAAGTGTAATGGGCCTTGGTTTTTTCAGTCATTAGATCATCCTCCTCAATTTCTTCGGGGTGGTATGCATCAATTTTGTTGAAAACCATAATGGTGGGTTTATCGGCACTTCCTATTTCCTCGAGGATTTTATTAACAGAATCGATATGGTGTTCAAAAGAAGGGTGGCTAATATCTACCACATGCAATAACAAATCTGCTTCGCGCACTTCATCCAAAGTACTTTTAAAAGACTCCACGAGTTGGGTTGGTAGCTTTCTTATAAAACCAACAGTGTCTGTGAGCAAAAAGGGGAGGTTCCCAATAACCACTTTACGGACGGTGGTATCGAGTGTTGCAAACAATTTGTTTTCAGCAAAAACATCACTTTTGCTTATCACGTTCATTAAAGTGGATTTACCCACGTTTGTATAACCAACCAACGCCACACGAACCAATGAGCCACGATTCCCTCGTTGCACATCCATTTGGCGATCAATTTTCTTCAATTTATCCTTAAGTAATGCAATTCGGTCACGAACAATACGCCTGTCTGTTTCAATTTCCGTTTCCCCAGGACCTCGCATTCCTATACCTCCACGCTGACGCTCTAAGTGAGTCCACATTCCAGCAAGCCTAGGCAATAAATATTGGTATTGGGCAAGTTCAACCTGGGTACGGGCGTAACTGGTTTGGGCACGTTGTGCAAAAATATCCAGAATTAAATTAGTTCGATCTATAATTTTACATTGAAGAATTTTTTCAATATTCTTCTGTTGGGCAGGTGAAAGTTCATCATCAAAAATAGCAACACCCACCTCGTGTTCATCCACAAAATCCTTAACTTCTTGCAACTTTCCAGTACCAATAAATGTTTTTGGGTTGGGTACGTCCATCTTTTGCGAAAAGCGTTTCAGCACTTCTCCCCCCGCCGTATATGCCAAAAACTCAAGCTCATCGAGATATTCGTTTGACTTTTCTTCGTCTTGATATTGTGTAATCAATCCGATTAGTATTGTTTTTTCGTAGGAAATGTCCGCTTGATCTATCATAAAGTAATTTATAGCACAAATGTACAAAACACATGGCTAGACTTTTTTGTACTTTACAAGCAATTAACAATTATAATCCATTCATCAATAAAAATGAAAAACCTTTTCACAGTTGCATTCTATAATCTTGAAAATCTTTTTGATACAGTAAATGATCCAAAAACATTGGATGATGATTTTACACCTGGAACTGAAATGGACTGGAGCGAAAAACGGTATACTAAAAAATTGAAGAAATTGGGACGTATCATTTCGCAGATTGGTTATGCCGAAACTTCACACCCACCTGTACTTTTAGGTGTTGCCGAAGTAGAAAACGAAACCACACTTAAAGGATTGGTCAATTCAAAATTTCTGAAAAGCAAAAATTATGGCTATGCCCATTTTGATTCTCCCGATGAACGAGGAATTGATACTGCACTGCTTTTCAGAAAAGATTATTTTGAAGTATTGCATAAAGAAGCAATCACCTTGTTGGTAAATAACGAAGAAGGAGTTCGTGATTTTACACGGGATATTCTATATGTAAAGGGTAAACTTGAAAACGAAATAGTTCATATTTTGGTAAATCATTGGCCTTCCCGACGTGAAGGAGTTGAGAAAACAAACCATAAACGCGTGGCTGCAGCCATTAAAAACCGGGAGATAATTTCTAAAATTACTGCAGATAATCCACAAGAAAAAATAATCGTGATGGGCGATTTTAATGATGACCCACACAACGAAAGTTCAAAAACTCTTACAGGTGAAAACTTTTATAACCCAATGGAACTTCTGCATACTAAATATTCTGGAAGTTTGAACTACCAGCATTCTTGGAATCTTTTTGACCAGATAGTTATCTCGAATAATTTTCTACAGCAACACGAAAATTCTTTTCAGTTTGAAGAAGCTAATATTTTCAACATTCAAGAGCTGAAAGAATTTAAGGGGAAATTTAAAGGAAATCCTTTCAGAACCTATGCTGGGCCACATTATTTAGGTGGAATTAGCGATCATTTTCCTGTTTTTTCAATTTTTTCAATAAAAAACTAATTGGAAAAATTCAAAAAACCTTATATTTCAACGTTAAAAAAAAGTTAACAGATAATTAATTACAATAACAACCAACAAAAACTTTATGAATATAAAACTACCTCTCTATTTACAAAGTTGTCAGCATTATTTTAAAGATAACTTTAAACGAAACGTTCTTTTACTTTTTAGTTTCCTTACAATATCTATTTCGGCATTTGCACAAGGGCCAGGATGTCCCAACGTTTATGCGGGAGATGATGTGGAGCTGGATTGTGGCGAGCCTTGTACAGACCTTACAGCAAGTTTTCTAGACACTGGAGAAACCACCAGTTATGATGTTTCTTCTATTACATATGCCCCTCCTTTCCCATTTACAGGAGGAACACCTGTATCTGTAAATACAGATGACATTTGGTCCGATGCCATTCAATTGCCTTTTGATTTCTGTTTTTTTGGGGAGACCTATTCTGAAATGGTTATTGGTTCCAACGCAGTAGTTTCCTTTGATTTAATTAACAATCCACCAAACGATTATTGTGATTGGTCTTTTGATGATCCAATTCCCAGTCCCAATTTGTTTTTCACAACTATATTTGGGCCTTATATGGATGTTGATCCATCGGTTAGTGGCTCTGGCATTATAAATTGGACTGTTTTTGGGGAATCCCCTTGCCGGACTATGGTAGTTAATTTCCCTGATATACCTTACTTTGGGTCAGCCTGTCCCAACCTTTCCCTAACTTCCCAAATAGTTATTTATGAAACTACGAATGTGGTGGAAGTTTATGTTCAAGATAGACCAAGTGGCTGTACTTGGAATGATGGAAATGCTGTGTTGGGAATCCAAAACCAAAACGGCACCTTGGGCTACACTGCTCCAGGAAGAAATACTGGAGATTGGGCTGCTTCTAACGAAGCTTGGCGATTTACACCTAATGGCACTTCAAATGTTGCTTTCTCTTGGCTAGATTCAGCAGGAACTGTTATCGGTACTGATCCCACGATAAATGTTTGTCCAACAGATCAATCAACTACTTACACGGCTCAAGCAGTTTACACTAACTGTAATGGCGATGTGGTTACTGAAACCGATGATGTTACCGTAACTAGAGTAGGATCCTTTACAGTAGATCTTGGCGGTAACCAAGAACTTTGTGAAGCCCAAAGTTATGACATCACTGCCGAAATAACTGGCGGAAATCCTGCAGATGCTACTTTCCTATGGAATACGGGTGAAACTACACAAACTATTACCGTAACGACATCAGGAACCTATACTGTGGAAGTTACTATCGGCACGTGTACCATTATAACTTCCGTAGTTATAAACTTTAATGAACTTCCTTTAATTGAACTGGGAGATAACGTTGAAACTTGTTTCTTTACGCCAGTAATTTTAGATGCAACTCCCTCCAACTACAATCCCGCAGATGCTACTTATGAATGGAGTTTAGATGGAACAGTATTAGCTGGAGAAACAAACCCTACTTTAAATGCTACACAGTATGGCACCTATAGCGTACTGGTTTCAGTAGCCGATTGTTCAGCTATGGACGAAGTAACTATTTCTCAACAAAACATTCAGGTTTCATTAGGTGATGATTTTTCTTCCTGCTTTGAAGTACCCGTAACTCTTACTGCTGAAGCGATTGATTATGACCCAACACTGGCTACCTATGAATGGACACTAAACGGAAGCATCCTCGCAGGTGAAACCAATCAAATACTCGACATTACCCAGGCTGGAAACTACTCAGTTACAGCAACTGTGGGTTCTTGTACAACAACAGACAGTATTGTGGTAAGCTTAGGAAATATAGAAGTAACCGTAAATGATGACTTCCAAACTTGTTTTGATTCTCAAGTAATTTTGGAAGCTGTGCTTTCTGTTCAAAACCCAGACGCAACTTACGAATGGAGTCTTGACGGAACTATTATAGCAGGCGAAACCACTTCCACATTAGTAATCACTGAAATTGGAACTTATACAGTAACGGCTTCTTTGGGTAGTTGTTCCGCATCAAACAGTGTAATTGTTTCCTTTAGAGACGATCTTGAAGTAACTGTTGATGAAGATTTTACAACCTGTCCAAATGAACCCCAAACACTTACTGCAATCACCGTTGAAGAGGATGCAGCCTATCAGTGGTATCTGAATGGAACTTTATTGACTGGAGAAACGGATAGTACATTAAATTTTATGATAGAGCCAGGAACAATGGGTGTACAAACCTATTCCGTTGTAATTTCAGTGGGTGGATGTTCTGGTACAGATTCTGTGGATGTTAGTTTATATGCCGTTGGAAATTGCATAATTTCAGAAGGAATTTCACCAAATGGTGATGGTTACAACGATTCGCTGGACCTTACCTTCTTGAACGACAGAACCGGAATTAATAAACTTCAAATATTTAATAGATTGGGAACGCTGGTTTTTGAACAGAACAATTACATAAACCAATGGCATGGCCAAACCAACGATGGTAACGACCTTCCTACTGGAACCTATTTCTATGTAATTGACCTTGCAGGTAATGATGCTGTCTATGGATCACAAGCCACAGGCTGGATTTATCTTAACCAGAAAGCTAACTAAAACCATTAAATACTTTTTAACTACCAAATAGATAAAAATGAAATGCGCTTTATTACTTATTAAAACACAGAAAAAGAATTACAAGAGCATTCCATCTTCAACTTTATCAAATATTTTATACAGATGAAAAAACATATATATATTCTAATTGTATTGATGGCAGGTTTGCTCTTTCAGGAAGCACAGGCACAGCAAGACCCTCAATATACACAATACATGTACAATATGAACGTGGTGAACCCAGCTTATGCAGGGTCAAAGGAAAGTCTTTCCCTTACCGCTCTTTATAGAAACCAATGGTCCGGTTTAGATGAAAACCCAGTCACCTTCACATTTTCGGCACATTCGCCAATAAGTGATAAAATAGGTCTCGGTCTTTCCGCAATAAAAGACGAATTAGGGCCTATTAAAGAAACCAATGTTTTTGCGGACTTTTCCTATACACTCCAGGTGGGAAGCAACGTAAAACTTGCTCTGGGCCTTAAAGCCGGAGCAACCTTTCACGATGTGGGACTTTCAAGTTTGGAATTACAGGATCCCAACGATCCATTCTTTTCAGAAGACATAAATAACACCTATCCAAATATTGGTGCTGGTGCTTTTCTGTATGGTGATAAGTTTTATTTGGGGTTGTCTGTTCCAAATATGTTGAAATCCGTTCACTTGGATGAAAACGGAATCAAGTACGGTTCAGAAACCAACCATTACTTTGCAACAGCAGGTTATGTTTTCCAACTTTCTGAAAACGTTAAGTTGAAACCATCTGTAATGGTAAAATCTGCCTTTGATGCACCCGTTTCTTATGATGCCAACCTGAATGCACTATTTTATGACAAGTTTGAGCTTGGAGCATCCTACAGATTGGACGATTCTTTCAGTGGTTTGGTTGGGTTTCAAATTACCCCAAACATCCGCTTAGGCTATGCTTATGATCATGTGACCTCGGATATTAAAACTGTTGGACCTGCTTCACACGAAGTAGTATTAACTTTTGATCTGTTTTTTAAACCACGTGTTTTACGTTCACCAAGATTCTTCTAATAACCAAACTAATTTCATTTAAGATGAAAAAAATATACTTTATACTTCTACTTATCGCGGTAAGCACCACAGTGGTTACTGCCCAAAATAGTAAAACAAAAAAGGCCGATCAATATTACGATAGGCTTCAATATACTGACGCTGCTGAAGCATACCAAAAATTGCTAAAAAAAGGGGAAGGCAGCACCTACGTTTTTGAGCGTTTGGGAAATAGCTATTACTTTATAAACGATACCAAAAAGGCTGAAACCTATTATAAAAGAGTTATAAAAAAGAAGGATGTTGAACCAGAAACGGTATACAATTATGCCCAATCCTTAAAGGCAAATGGCAAGTTTGGAGATTATAATACCTATATGAAACAATTCTCAGAAATGAAACCAAACGATTCCCGTTCTGTAGAATTTATGAAAAACCCAGACTATCTTCCGGCAATAATTGACGAAAATTCACAGAAATACGCTGCCACTAATCTTGATGCATTGAATTCAAAATACTCAGATTTTGGAGGAATGGTTGTAGGGAAAGATTTCTATTTCACTTCTGCCAGAAATACTACACGCAAAAAATATGGCTGGAACGAAGAGCCATTTCTGGATATTTACAAAGCTTCAATTATTGGCGGTGTAGAAAAAAATGAATCTCCTTTGAAAGGCGAAGTAAACACAAAATACCACGAAAGCACCGTGGCCATTACCGCAGACGGAAAACGCATGTATTTTGACCGAAATGATTATTACAACGGAAAATACAAAAAAAACGATGAAGGCATTAATCAAATTAATATCTATTACGCAGAGAATGTAGATGGCGAATGGAAAGACATACACTCCGTGCCCTTTAATAGCAGTGAATATTCAAGCAGTCATCCTGCCTTGAGTCCTGACGGAAATACGCTGTATTTTACTAGCGATCGTCCTGGCGGAAAAGGGAAAGCAGATATCTACAAAGTTTCAATTTCTAAGGATGGTTCCTTTGGAGCACCTGAAAACTTAGGGAGCAATATCAATACCGAAGGAAAAGAAGGTTTTCCTTTTGTGGATGCAAACGGAACACTTTATTTCTGTAGCGACGCACATTTGGGAATTGGCGGTTTAGATGTTTTTGCTGCAGAAGCAAACGGCAGTGGATTCGGCGAAGCCAAAAACCTTGGCCTTGGCGTAAACAGTAGTGAAGATGATTTTGCGTATTCTTATGATCCAGCTACGGAGGAAGGATATGTTTCTTCTAACAGAAAAGGCGGAAAGGGAAGTGATGATATTTATAAAATCAAAAAATATTTAAGAGAAAAACCTTTAAATGAACCAAAGCCTGCTTGTTTTACTTTATTTAATAATCCAATCTTTTTTGATTGATTATACATGTTTTTAAAAGTATTACTCTTCCTAAGCATGTTAGCGAGACGAGTACCTTTAAGTCCTGTACTCACTACTCCACTACCCGGCATAGCTAAATTCATAATAAAGTTTTCAGCCAACATTTCTAAAGCTATTCCACTGGAATAACCAAGACTCGCTGTTTGATTCAACCAATAAGCACCTTCACCCGGATCAAACTTACCTGGCTTAGATGCATAAATAGGATTTTCTCTTGCTATATCTGATTGAAATTCTTTACCCCATTCAAATAAAGCATTAGTAAAATCAGCATCTTCTTTATCGCCATATAAATCACCATATAATGTAGGGTCCCATGTAGATGCGGTTTGTGCAAATCCAGCAACTAAATTGCCACCAAATTGTTTAGCTGTATTTTTTGTAGCATCCCAAACACTTTGATTGTCATGAAGAAATTTATTTTCATCCATACCAAATGGTACCATCTTATAATTAGATAGTCCTGGTACATATTGACTTTCAAAACCAGTGTGTTGTTTTTGAGATTTAGCTTTAAATACTTTATCAGTAGCTAATTTATTTGCAAAATCAGATAATGATATCGGTTGGCCTTTTTTTTTACTCATAATTGCCTGTTATAAAATTTTGAATTTCTTGATCAGTTAATTCTACTGGTGCACTCATGCTTTCTTTCTTGTAACCATTTCTAACATTATAGATTTTTTGGTTATTAGAATTTAAACCTTTGAACTCGATTTCAAACATTTGATTATCAAAAGCTCCACTTGTAGGATTTGGTAAATTTAAATTGAATGTAAATTTAGTTTGATTTGTAGATTCTAAGTGGTTTAATACTGATTTATATGTTTGTAAATTTTTAGTACGATAATGTGTATTAATAAAATTAAGAATGTTTTTATCTCCTTTATCGATTGATTCTTTAAAGATATCCTGTATTGGCTCGGCCATTTGAGACTTGACCAAATACTTACTACCGTCTTTAGTGTGCAATACATATTGATTTACAGCATTTGGATCGGAATGAGTAATTGGAGACGCTAAATCTGTTTGAATAACATCTTCTCTATTTGGTAAATCGACAGCTTTATTATCTTTATCATAAACAGCTAATCCACTGTTCAAACCATATAATGTATTTGTTAGTTTTGAATTATCTTCTTTATTTAAAGAAACAGTTTTATATGATGATGTTAAAAAATACATTCAAAATAAATTAAACACTTCTAAATAATATAATGAAAAAGTTCAAACTAATATTTATCATTTACTTTACGCTGGTTACTAATTTTATTCAAGCAGAAACCTATTATTTTTCATCGTCGGAGGGCTCTGATCTTTACACGTCGGAACAGGCACAGCATCAAGAAACACCCTGGCAAACTATTGACAAGCTAAATTCAATTATGACCATTTTACAACCGGGAGATTCTGTTTTGTTCAAAAGAGATGATCGTTTTTCGGGAACAATTACTGTTGGGGTATCAGGAACACAAGGGCTGCCAATTACCTTTGGAGCTTATGGTGCCGGCACAAAAAAACCGGTTTTGGATAATCGCTTAGAGCTTACGAATTGGACAAATGTGGAAGGTAATATTTGGGA
>CAKZLK010000016.1 GCA_937125455.1 uncultured Aequorivita sp. | reverse complement strand
AGTTATGGGATAATATTAATTTTAATCACAATTTAAGTATATATTATGTATATTAGTAATATATTATTACTAAAGGATATAAAAATGGAAACAAAAGTACTAAAAACGCAAAAGTTCCCAAAGATTAAAAAACTCAAAAAAGAGTATAATATTTTTAGAGCTATTGATACAAAAGTAAAGAAAAATCTTGATATCGTTGAATTTATCAATGAAATAAAGTCTTATCGCGATAAGGGCATTACCAAAGACGAACTATCGTTCATGCGCAAAGCAATTAACCAACGTGATGCACTGAAATACGAAACTCCAAGAGCCAAGCTTGGCTTTTTAGGTCAAATATTGCAGTACAATTTAACGCCTGATTTTGTTAAAGAGCAAACTCAGATTGTTGAAACTATTACCGCTGAGGAAATAACCGTCAAAAAGCAATACACAACTGAAGACCTTAAAAACCTTCACCACTTAAACTTCGTTGCTGGTATTGCGCCCAACCTTCGCGGACCGTATTCAACAATGTACGTCCGCCGTCCATGGACCATTCGCCAATACGCAGGTTTTTCAACGGCAGAAGATAGCAACGCATTTTACAGAAGAAACTTAGCCGCAGGCCAAAAAGGGCTTTCCGTAGCATTCGATCTCGCCACACACCGTGGGTATGACAGCGACCACGAAAGGGTAGAAGGTGACGTAGGGAAAGCAGGTGTAGCTATAGATAGCGTAGAGGATATGAAAATCCTTTTCGACCAAATTCCATTGGACAAGATGAGCGTTTCCATGACCATGAACGGTGCTGTGCTTCCCATTATGGCTTTCTATATAGTTGCTGCCGAAGAACAGGGCGTTTTGCCAAAAGATTTGGAGGGAACCATTCAAAACGATATTCTGAAGGAATTCATGGTGCGCAACACGTATATCTATCCGCCAACGCCATCAATGAAAATCATCAGCGACATTTTTGAATTCGCTTCCAAGAATATGCCTAAGTTCAACAGTATTTCCATCTCTGGCTACCATATGCAGGAAGCAGGAGCCACGGCAGATATTGAACTTGCCTATACCTTGGCAGATGGTTTGGAATACATTCGCACCGGAATAAAAGCGGGAATGGACATAGACACCTTCGCTCCGCGACTTTCCTTCTTTTGGGGGATTGGGATGAATCACTTTATGGAAATCGCAAAAATGCGCGCCGCACGAATGTTATGGGCTAAGATTGTAAAACAATTCAACCCAAAAAGCGAAAAATCCCTTGCCTTAAGAACCCACTGCCAAACCAGTGGTTGGAGTCTTACCGAGCAAGACCCGTTTAATAACGTAGCGCGAACAGTTATTGAAGCCACCGCAGCAGTTTTCGGTGGCACACAATCCTTGCACACAAATGCTTTGGATGAAGCCATTGCATTACCAACAGATTTCTCCGCGCGTATCGCAAGAAACACCCAGATTTTCCTGCAAGCCGAAACCCAGATTACCAAAACAGTAGATCCGTGGGCGGGAAGTTATTATATAGAAAACCTTACCAACGAAATTGCCAACAAAGCCTGGGCGCTAATAGAGGAAGTAGAAGAGCTCGGCGGCATGACCAAAGCCATTGAGGCTGGCATCCCCAAACTGCGAATAGAGGAAGCCTCTGCGCGTAAGCAGGCACGTATTGATAGCGGGCAGGACATCATTGTAGGCGTAAACAAATACCGACTTGAAAAAGAAGACCCGCTGCAAATTTTGGACGTGGACAACCAAAAAGTCCGCACTTCGCAGATTGAACGCCTAAACCACATAAAAGCCACGCGCGACACCAAAAAGGTAGAAAAGGCCCTTGCGGATATTACCGAATGTGCAAAGACAGGTCAGGGAAATTTACTAGCTTTAGCCGTAGAAGCTGCCCGCCACAGGGCAACCCTAGGCGAAATCTCTACCGCGATGGAAAAGGAATTCGGTAGGTATAAAGCACAAATTAGATCATTTAGCGGCGTGTACAGTAAAGAGATGAAAAAAGACCCAAGTTTTGAAAAAGCAAGGCAGCTAGCAGACAAGTTCGCAGAGCTTGAAGGTCGCCGTCCACGTATTATGATTGCCAAAATGGGGCAGGACGGACACGACCGCGGTGCCAAAGTAGTAGCCACAGGCTATGCCGATGTAGGTTTTGACGTTGACATAGGCCCACTCTTCCAAACGCCCGCAGAAGCCGCCAAACAAGCAGTAGAGAACGACGTACACATTCTCGGCGTTTCCACCCTTGCCGCAGGCCACAAAACCCTTGTGCCACAAGTTATAGAAGCCCTAAAAAAGTATGGCCGTGAAGATATTATGGTCATCGTGGGCGGCGTGATACCGCACCAGGATTACCAATACCTTTTTGATGCCGGTGCAGTGGCGGTTTATGGCCCCGGCACCCACATTAGCGATGCTGCTATTGAGATGTTGGGGGTTTTGATTGAAGGGGTGGAGTAAGGATTATTAAAGAAAATAACTTTTTGAATATATAATTTGAAAATATCTCTATGAAAGAATTCTTTAATTCTATTTTTCAAACTTCATCTGAAAGGATGAGAAACCCTGTCGTTGGATCTTTTATTTTATCCTGGATTGTTTTTAATTGGAAATCTATAACCACATTAATATTTTCAAATAAGATTATAGAAAATAGAATAGATTATATCTCACAAAATTTTGTAGATATATGGTATCAACTTTATTACCCTTTATTTTTTACTGTATTTTACGTTTTATTATTACCGTACCTTACTTTAGGTATTGATTACATATTGAGTTATGCGAAAATCAAAAGAAAAGAAACAGCCACTGATGAAATTATTAAAGATTTTAAGGATAAACAAAAAATAGCAGTGGAAGAGAGAATATTTGAAGAAGCAAAAGCTGGAAATGCTGAAATTTCTGAATTAAATGAAAAAATATCGGATTTGACAAAAGTTAATGAAGAGAAACAAAAAACTATTAATAGTTTAAAGATCGATATCGATGAATTGACAAGAGAAAAAAAATTACTTGAGGCATTTATGAACATAGATAACCAAGATGAATCTGAACTTACAGTTGAACAAATCGAATTATTAGATAATGAATATAAAGAATTTATAAAAACTGAGGATGCTTCTTATTTCGAAAATATTGCAATTGAAATTAACCAATTCAAAAATGTTCCTAAAAGCATTAATCAAATTGTAATCGAAAGATTTATAATGCGTGGAATTATTAGGAAAATTGATGATGAAGAAAACCAAAGAATTTTTTATACTCTTACAAGAAAAGGTAAACATTTTTGGAAAAACTTTGTATTATCCAAAGACATTCTTTCAAAAGAGGATTGGGATAATGAGCATGATTTACCATTTTAATCCCTCCGCTCCCTCTGGCGCGCTTTTGAAAAGCTCGCCCCCCGATAGTTCCCGTTTGTAACGTGTGCCCATAATTTAAAATCTTCAATGAACAACACCTTCTACATAAAACATCAAGACCATCTAAAACTCTATGTTTTGTTAAAGGATACAATTAAGTTTGAAAATTTAATGAACCGCAAGCAGATACCTTTCTATTCAGACATCAACGAACAGCCCAATACAACAGAAGGAATAAGATATTTCATTTTAGACACAGACCTTGAAAAAGTAGATAAATTACTTATTGAAAACGGTATAATAGCAAGTACAGAAACTATTTCAAATTATGATTTCCGCGATCAAAAGAAATTTTATAAAGTGTATGTTTGGGCTGTAATAATTATAACTTTATTGATCAGTATTAGCTTAATAATAGAATTTGTTTCCAAACCTTAATCAATAACCAAATTGGATAAACAAGAAATATTTAAAGTAATTGTTAGCATAACAGCAGAGGTATTGCCAGACATAGAAGCGCAAAATATTGCAATGGGCGATCGCATAGGAGACTGGGCAGAAAATTCTATAGACCGCGGTGAAATTTTAATAATGACCATGGAGTCATTCTCTCTAAATACCCCAATGGTGGAATTTGTAACAGTAGATACTTTTGGAGATTTAGTAGATAAGATTCATTCACATATTTAAGCGCAGTGCTGCAATCATTCCGCTCGTGCCTATACAAGCTCACATATTCAAAAACTCACGTACTCACGCACTCACTTATTCACATTAGTTCCTAATAACCTTCACAGTTTCATTTGCTAAACGCACATAATAAAGCCCCTTCGCAAAGTTTGAAAAGTCAATCTGCTTTTCGTTTTGGGTAAGTTCACCGGACAGTAATCGTTGACCGAGCGCAGAGTACACCTCATAATGTGCAGTAGTCTGAATGCTTATATTCACAAAGTCTTTTGTAGGGTTTGGATATACGCTTATCGCAAAGCTATTATCAGGCACACTAAGCAACTCACACTCAAAACTGGATAATACTTTAGAAGCCGCTGGAGGGTTAACTAAGAGTTCCTCAGTTAATAACGGACAATAACAGTCATTTTCTTCTACATAAAGTTTTAGCCAAGAAAGGGCGATTTTACCCACGGCACCGTCGCCACCATTAGGCGAATTTGCAACCGAATGGTTTCCATTTGCAATTTCAAAAAGAAGCTTGTCAGTTGTATTTGGAGTAGCTGCATAATGCAAGTCTGCGTGTTGTGCGGGAGGTGCGGTAGGATCATTTTGCCCACTAAAAATCAATACAGGACTGTTGTGGTTTAAGGAAGGGTTTGGTAGCCAAGGGCACAAAGCAACCACACCTTTTATGGTATTGTCCAAAACTGCTGCACGTTGCGCGCCACCACCGCCCATTGACCATCCGCTCACTGCAAATTTGTCAACATCAAGCTGGTTTTCCAATGGAGATGTGCTTCGGGTATTTTCTTGGCGCATAGTTTCTAAGGCATCAATAAGTGCTGCGGCCCTTTCCTCTGGAAAATCAAAGAGCGAATTGGTTCCAATAATGATCGTAACTATTCCGTGGGAAGCATAAAAAGGCCCCCATTCTTCAACACTGGAAGGGAGCGCTGTAAATCCAGGAACAATGGCAATACTTGCGAAAGGAGGTGTAGCATTTGTGGGATAATATACCGTGGCACCTTGATAATCTGGGCCATTTCTAAGACCATCGGCCTCGGTAAGTGTTGCAACTTCATAAGGCCCAGGGTTTGTTAAACTCTCAATGGTTACATCGCCACATTGTGCGAATGTAATATTTGGTGCAAAAGAGGTTGCTAAGAAGAAAAGTGCTACTGCGTATATTTTTTTCATATCTATAGTTTTAAACTACGGTTTCCATCTTGAAAAATAGACTTTTTAAAGTTTTCATCAAAATATAAAATTCATATAACTCTTCCATAAGGATATGTTTATTGAAATAGATTTTTGAGTCCTTAAAAAGGATCAAACAGCTCGTTCTTCAAAAATTATGATTGCCTTATCACGAATTCCTATCTTTGCCAAAAAACCAGCATGCTCCAAACCCTAGTTCATTACACACTTCATCTAATTGTTCCGGGATTAATTGCCTATATTTTTTTTAGAGACCAATGGAAAGAAGCGTGGCTCATTATGCTCGCGACTATGTTGGTAGATGTAGACCACCTTCTTGCCACACCAATCTTCGATCCAGGTCGTTGCAGTATCAACTTTCATCCGCTACACACCTATTGGGCGATGGCGGTATATGTAGTGTTGTTATTTTTCAAAAAGACCAGAATAATTGCAGTAGGACTATTGTTCCATATGTTTACAGACTTCATAGATTGTCAATGGTAATAATTAAGAGCCAAGAACCAAGAACCCAGAATCTAGTACCCAATATTAATTAAACTTTATTAATTACTATTTATGATGGTAAGGTTCATTCCTCAAAATAGTAAACCCACGATAAAGTTGTTCAATAAAAAAAAGCCGCACCATTTGGTGTGAAAAGGTCATTGAGGAAAGTGAAACTTTACCATTTGCACGTTCGTAAACCGCTTCACTAAAGCCATAAGGCCCACCAATAACGAAGATGAGGTTTTTTAAACCGCTGTTCATTTTCTTCTGTAGAAACTCAGCAAAGCCTTCCGAAGTATATGTTTTTCCCTTTTCGTCAAGCAGAATTAAAACATCGTCAGTGGTAGAGCGCTTCAATATTTCTTCGCCCTCTGCCTGCTTTTGAAGTGCTTCAGAGAGATTTTTTGCATTTTTCACATCTGGAATTACCTCCATTTCAAACGGGATGTAAAAACCCAATCGCTTGATGTAGTCATCTATCAAGGTTTGCAGTTGCTTGTTATCGGTTTTGCCAATGGCGAGCAGTGTTATTTTCATTGAAAACATTTCAGAAGTTAAAAATACAAAGATAAAAGTTGCTACTTCCCACTCCTCACTTCGTCCTTCAAACTTTTTAAAGTATTTTAGCAGAAATTTCCTTGCTATGATTTCAGATAAACAATTCAACAAAGAAATAGATATTATTATTGCCAACGCCATCCGTGAGGATGTAGGCGATGGCGACCACAGTTCGCTGGCCTGTATTCCCGAGGATGCAAGGGGTTCTGCAAAGCTTTTGGTGAAAGACGAAGGTATTATTGCTGGTATAGAATTCGCCCGACTGGTTTTTGAATATGTAGATCCAGGACTCGAGTTGGACATTAAAATAAAGGATGGCAGCTCCGTAAAGTATGGAGATGTGTGCTTTTATGTTTCGGGCCTTTCGCAATCCATTTTAAAATCGGAGCGATTGGTTTTAAATGCTATGCAGCGGATGAGCGCCATTGCAACCAAGACGAACGAATACGTAAAACTCTTAGATGGTACGAATACAAAGATATTAGACACCCGAAAAACCACTCCTGGAATTCGCGCCTTGGAAAAATGGGCCGTAAAAATTGGAGGCGGGGAGAACCACCGTTTTGCCTTGTATGATATGGTAATGCTAAAAGACAACCACATCGATTTTTGCGGCGGAATAACCAAAGCCATAGCAAAGACAAAGAATTATTTAAGGGAAAATCAGCTAGACCTTAAAATAATTGTTGAAGCTAGAAACCTTTCCGAAATAGAAGAAATATTGCAATCAGAAGGTGTTTATCGAATCTTGATAGACAACTTCAATTATGAAGATACCCGTAAGGCTGTGAAACTTATCAATGGTAAATGCCTTACCGAATCAAGCGGCGGGATTACTTTAGAAACTGCAAAACACTACGCCGAATGCGGTGTAGATTATATTTCTAGCGGTGCATTGACGCATTCGGTTTACAATATGGACCTAAGCTTAAAAGCGGTTAAATGAGCGAAAACAAAAAGGAAATAAACATTCCCGTAATTCGGGATTTGGTTAGGTTCAGTAAAAAAATAAAACTTCCAGGTATGGGGGGAGAGTTTACGCTCTATAATTTGCTGGATATTTATGGAACCGGAATATTAAAAGGTTCTTTTTCGCCCCGTGCGAGTTCTATTGCCTACAGTTTTTTTCTTGCGCTTTTTCCTTTCTTACTGTTTTTGCTAAACTTAATTCCATATATACCAATAGACGGCTTCCAAACGCGATTTCTTATATTTTTTGAAGCGCTTTTACCTGCACAAACCACACAGTTTTTTTACCCAATTATTGCAGATATTGCCGTAAACCCCAGAGCTGGGTTAATATCCTTTGTATTTTTTCTGTCCATCTTTTTATCGGCCAACGGAGTAAATGCCATTTTCAGTGCTTTTGAGTATTCTTATCATGTAAATATAAACCGCTCTTTTTTTAGACAATATTTTGTGGCATTGATTGTGTCCATTTTCTTGGCATTGTTGTTGTTAACTACTGTTGGGGTCATCCTTTACGGCGAATACATTATTCACGACCTTCAGTCCAGATCCTACATCCAAAACGATGTTTTTTGGATTCAGTTCTTTCAATTTCTTGTTTTTGTGATCATGATTTATGTAGTGATAGCAACCCTTTATTATTTTGGCACTAAAGAGGGTAAGTCTTCCAGCTTTTTTTCAATTGGAGCCGTAACTACAACGGTGTTGTTTATGCTTACCACTTATTTTTTTGGTGTCTACATGAACAACTTTTCAAATTATAACGAGTTATACGGTTCCATTGGCGCACTTTTAATTCTGATGTTATATATTTGGATAAATGCAAACCTATTGCTGCTGGGTTTTGAATTGAACATATCATTAAAGCGGCTAAAAGAAAAAATGTAACACTAAACCTAATTTTTAAACTATGAAAAAAATACTTTTAACTATCTCCCTTGTTGCCCTTACTGTTATTTCGGCTGTGGCGCAGGATGTAACTGGAAAATGGAAAACCATTGACGATGAAACAGGCGAAGCAAAATCTATTGTTGAAATTTACAAGCAAGACGGAAAAATTTACGGAAAAGTAGTAGAGATTTTAAATCCTGCTAAAAAGAACGCTACTTGTGATGAATGCCCAGGTTCAGATAAGGGAAAACCTATTTTGGGAATAGTAATCATTAAAGGTCTTGAAAAAGATGGTGATGAGTATAAAGACGGAACGATTATGGACCCAAACAACGGAAAGGTCTACAAATGCTACATAGAACTTGACGGTCCCAATAAATTGGACGTACGTGGCTATATCGGTTTCTCGCTTTTAGGTAGAACACAAACTTGGAGTCGCGTCAATTAAAAGACTTTAAAAATAGTATCTTTAGGCTGCCAATTCTGGCGGCCTTTTTTTATAATTTCACTAACCTAATAACTATTAAATTTTCCCCTTGTATTTTATAGACGTCATTCTCCCCATTCCATTAAAGCAGGCTTTCACCTATAGCGTGAACAAAGACGAAGCGGCTTTTTTAAAGCAGGGGATGCGTGTGGCAATTCCATTCGGAAAATCTAAAGTTTATACAGGTATTGTTTATCAAGTACACGATCAACCACCGGTTGGTTATGAAACAAAGTCTATCGATCATATTTTAGATGAAGAACCCATAATTACGGCTATTCAAATTAAACATTGGGAATGGTTGGCAAATTATTATATGTGTTCTTTGGGTGAAGTTATAAAAGCAGCACTTCCCAGCGCTTTTCTGCTGGAAAGTGAAACCATTATTAAACTCTCGTCCCGAAATTTTCAGGACGAAGCATCCTTAACTGATGATGAATTTGTTTTGTATGAAGCGTTGCAGCATCAATCATCAATTCACATTAACGATGCCCGTAGTATTTTGGATAGAAAAAATATCGTTTCGGTAATTCAAAACCTGCTCGATAAAAGCATTATTAAAGTAGAGGAAACGGTTTACGAACAATACACGCCAAAGCTAAAACGCTATATAAAGTTAGCTTCGGAATATACTTCCGAGGAAAGTCTGCGTGAACTGCTGGATTCATTAAACCGAGCTCACAAGCAGCGCGAAGTGCTGATGCATCTTTTTATGCTGAATACACAGACAAAAAAACCGATTAGCTCCACAATGCTTCAAAAGAAAAGCGAGGCTTCGTCGGCTACGCTGAAAGCACTCATTGATAAAGGCATTTTGGAAGAATATTTTATTCAAGAAGACCGAGTTGCCTTTTCTGGTGAAGCTACGTCAGGGATTAAAAAGTTAAACGAAGCGCAAACTTTAGCTTATCAAGAAATAAAAACGTCTTTTGAATCGAAAGATACGGTGTTACTGCATGGGGTCACTTCCAGTGGAAAAACAGAAATTTACGTTCAACTTATTGAAGAGGTTATTGCAACTGGAAAGCAAGTTTTGTATATGCTTCCCGAAATTGCTTTGACAACTCAGTTAATTAGTCGGCTACAAAAATATTTCGGCGAAAAAATTTCTGTGTATCACTCCAAGTTTTCAGTGAATGAGCGCGTTGAGGTTTGGAACAATGTACTAGCCGAAAAACCGAAAGCGCAAGTAGTTATTGGCGCACGCTCGTCTTTATTTCTTCCTTTTAAAAATTTAGGGCTTATTATTGTTGATGAAGAACACGAACCGAGCTTTAAACAATATAGTCCAGCCCCGCGATACAACGCCCGCGACAGTGCCATTGTTTTGGCAAATCTTCAAAAAGCGAAGCTATTGATGGGTTCCGCAACACCTTCGTTGGAAAGTTACCACAATGCAAAAACTGAAAAGTTCGGTTTGGTTACTTTAAAAAAACGCTTCGGGAATGTCTTGATGCCGGACATTGAATTAGTCGATATAAAAGAAAAAACTCGCAAAAAACAGATGAGGGGTCATTTCAGCGATCGGTTGTTGGAAGAAATGCGCGAGGTTTTAAAAAATGGAGAACAAGTTATTCTTTTTCAGAATAGAAGGGGGTTTTCGCCTGTCGTTGAATGCACTACCTGCGGAGTTTCTCCTCAATGCCCAAACTGTGATGTGAGCTTGACATTCCATCAACACAAAAATCAGTTGCGCTGTCATTATTGCGGTTATCATATGGCGATGATGCAAAGCTGTATTGCCTGCGGAAGTGTAACCTTGGACACCAAAGGTTTTGGCACTGAGCAAATTGAGACGGAGTTAAAAACGTTGTTTCCAAACCACAAAGTGGCGCGGATGGACCAAGACACAACTAAGGGAAAACATTCGTATTCAAAATTAATTGAAGCGTTGGAAAACGAAGAAATTGATATTTTGGTGGGCACACAAATGCTTGCCAAAGGATTGGATTTTAGGAATATAAGCTTGGTGGGTGTTATGAATGCTGATAATCTTCTGAACTTTCCGGACTTTAGAGCCCATGAACGCAGTTTTCAATTACTGCAACAAGTTTCGGGTAGGGCAGGGCGTACCCAAAAACGCGGTAAGGTATTGATACAGACTTACAATCCGTATCATCAAATTTTGAAACAAGTTAGCGTGAATGATTACGAAGGCATGTACAAAGAGCAGCTTGAAGAGCGACACAATTATAAGTATCCTCCTTTTTTCAGAACTATAAAACTTGTTTTTAAGGATAAAAACTTGGTACGGGTTCAGAAAGCTTCAGCTTGGTTTGGTCAAGCCTTGGAAATGCAGTTTAAAGAAAATGTGTTAGGTCCGGAGCCACCGCCTGTTGGAAGAATAAAAAATAAATACATCATCAATCTTCTAGTGAAAATTCCAAAGAATCAATCGTTGGAGAAGACGAAGAAATACATAGAAAACGTACAGCGTAGTTTCAATTCCTTAAAGGACTTCTCAAGCGTTCGGGTGAATATTGATGTAGATAATTATTAAGCGTTCTGCGTAGCGGCCAAGGCTTCAACAAGATCAGCTTTTCTATTTCGGCTCAAAGGCAATTTGTCTTTGTCCAGTTCAATAGTCTTACTGTTATAGCGTTGCACTTTGTCCAAATTCACGATATATGATTTGTGGATTCTAAGGAAACGATCATTTGGCAATAAAGACTGAAAAGCTTTCATCGTAGAAAGAACTACCAGTGAATCGTGTTCGGTTACCAATTTCACATAATCGCCCAAAGCTTCAATATATCGAAGTTCGTTCAAGAAAACTTTTCGCTTTTTAAGATTGCTTTTTACGAAGATAAAATCTTCATCGTCAAAGCCTTCTTCATTTTTAAGTTTGTAATTGGTAATTGCTTTATGAACGGCATTTAAGAAACGGTCTTTTGCAATAGGCTTACGAAGGTAATCTACTGCATCATAATCAAATGCTTTGAATGCATACTTGGTTTTTCCGGTAACAAAAATAACTTGTGGTTTTCTTTGTATATCATCCAGAAGATCAAATCCTGAAAGAATAGGCATTTCAATATCCAGAAAAATCAGATCGATTTCTGTAGAAGCCAGGCCCATTTTGGCCTCAATAGCATTTTTATACTCCCCAACAAGTTCTAGAGATGGGTGCATTTGTATGAGCTTTACAATTGAAAGCCGTTGCAGTGTAGAATCATCTACAATTGCACATTTAAGTATCGTTTTTTCCACAATAGTAGGTTTTGCGCAAGGCAATAATATGCAAATAATCGATGAAATGCAACTTTTTTTGACTTTTATCGAAAAAAATATACACTTCGTCTATAATCCTTTATTTTGAAGACAAATTAATATTAGGTTTGATAATACCAAATAAAGTAGTATTTTTGCACCCTCTTTGGCAGAAGGCCAAGGATTTAATATTAATTTTAATAGATTTTTTATGAATCATTACGAAACTGTTTTCATCTTAAATCCCGTTTTATCTGAAGATCAGATAAAGGAAACAGTAAAGAAATACGAAGATCTTCTTGTTTCTAAAGGTGCTAAGATGATATCCAAAGAAAATTGGGGCTTGAAAAAACTTGCTTACCCAATTCAAAACAAAAAAAGTGGGTTTTATCACCTGTTTGAGTACACCGTTGATGGTGATACTGTAAATGAACTTGAAACTGAATTCAAAAGGGACGAGCGTTTTATGCGTTACCTTACAGTGAGCCTTGACAAGCATGCAATTGCTTGGGCAGAAAAAAGAAGAAACCGCGATAAAAAATCAGCATAAGTTATGGCAACGTTACAACAACAAGCAAAAGGAAAAAAAGACGGAGAGATCAGGTATCTTACTCCCCTTAATATAGAGACCAACAAAACTAAAAAATACTGTCGTTTCAAAAGATCCGGTATTAAGTATGTTGACTACAAAGACCCAGATTTCTTATTGAAATTTGTGAACGAGCAAGGTAAAATTCTTCCAAGAAGACTTACTGGAACTTCTTTGAAGTACCAAAGAAAAGTAGCTGTTGCCGTTAAAAGAGCACGCCATTTGGCACTTATGCCTTACGTAGCCGATTTATTAAAATAAAAACCAGAGAACATTATGGAACTTATATTAAAGAAAGACGTAGAAAATCTGGGATTTGCAGATGATCTTGTATCCGTGAAAAACGGTTACGGAAGAAACTTTTTAATTCCACATGGGCACGCAGTACTTGCTACCCCTTCGGCTAAAAAAGTATTGGCTGAAACTTTGAAGCAACGTGCTTTCAAAGAAAAGAAAGTGGTTGATGAAGCTAAAACACAATCTGAAAAACTAAACGGACTTGACGTTAAAATCACGGCCAAAACTGGTGAAGGTGATAAATTGTTTGGTTCAGTAACTAATGGAGATCTAGCTGATGCCCTTGCAAAACAAGGCGTTTCAATAGAGAAAAAGTACATCACAATTGCAGGTGGCGCTATTAAGCGAACTGGCCCTTATGATGCTACAATCCGTTTCCATAGAGATGTGGTAAGCAACTTCACTTTTGAAGTGGTTGCTGAAGCTAAACCTGAGGTAAAGTCTAAAGCAAAACCAGAAGTTAAAGCTAAAGTTGAAGCGGAAACAGAAGTGAAAGCGGAAGATAATTCAGAAGCTAAATAAAGAATACAATTTTTTTTAATAAAAACCTTTCCTGTCTCAGGGAAGGTTTTATTATTTCATAGAATTATGAAGTACACCAGATTAACGAAAGAACAGTTTGAAGAACTGCACCAAGAATTTATAAATTTTTTAGCAACACAGTCAATAACAGCAGATGAATGGACGAAGTTAAAAACTGAAAAACCCGATGTTGCCGAAGAGGAACTAGACGTTTTCAGTGATCTTATTTGGGAAGGAGTTCTTGGAAAAGTGAAGTACTTGGAACACATTTCACCCAAACAGTTGATGCTTTTTCACATTACAGATGCTTTTATGGAGCTTATTGCTATAAAAATTCAAGATGATAATATAGATATTACAACAGAATACGGCTACAAGTGGCTTCAACAAAACCTGCACGACGATGCCGTCACTCTTTACACCTCTACTAAAGCTATAAAAGACGATCGCAACAAAGATATTTTTGTGTTGATCCAGCAAGGTTCCGTGATAACAAAGGGAGAGCTTTACAATTATTTTAGTGAATTGTTAAGTGAATAAATAAAAGAACCAATTTACAAATCCCAAATATCCAGTTGAGTTCCACTTTGGGGTTTGTATTTTTTTTCTACTCATACCTCAAACTCTCAATTGGATCCAGTCCTGCAGCTTTTGATGCAGGATAAGAACCGGCAATCACCGCAACAATAAACGTTATAATAGTTGCCCAGATTATTGCGGCCCACGGCAGCGTAAAATCAAAACTGAAGATTTTTGCAAAAGCAAACCCGGTCAATACACCCAGTATAATTCCCAATACGCTTCCAAATTGACCAATAACTATGGTTTCAATAAAAAATTGAGTTGAAATTGTAGAGCGTTTTGCACCCAGTGCTTTTCGTACACCAATTTCACGCGTACGTTCACTTACCGATACAAGCATTATATTCATCAAAGCAATAGAAGAGCCAAGAATGGTAATGATACTGATGATCCATGCCGCAATTTCCAAATATTGCGTAATGGATGCAATTCGGTTTATTAAATCGTCACTGCGTTCTATCCCGAAATTATTGGCTTCCACCGGATTTAGACCGCGAATGTTTCTGAATGTTATGATAGCTTCATCTTGGGCGGCTTCCATGATCTGTTTATCGTCCACTTTTACGCTTATGTTGTAGTTTATATTTGGCTGTGTATAAATGCCACGTGCAACTTGTACAGGAATCAAAACCTTTAAATCCTGGTTATTTCCAAAAGTTGAACCTTTGGGTTCCAATACGCCAATTATTTTAAATTTTACGCCGCGAATACTAATCGTTTTATTGATAGGATCTTCATTTTCGAATAAATTTTTAAGAAAATCAGACCCAATGACACAAACCTTGTTGTTGTTTTGGATGTCGAAAATGGTGAAGTTTCTACCGCGGTCAATTTCGGTTCCTGTATTTTCCAAATAGTTTTCATTCACGCCATAAACTTGCACTTCCGGATCGGTTTTTTCAGAACCATATCTCACTTCGGCTACTGATGTTCCCTGGAAGGAAAGTGAGGTTTTCGTATAGGGGTATTCATATTTGTCCAAAAACTCCCGAACGTTGTTATAGCTAATAATGGGATTTATTTTCTCCCTTTCACCGCTTCTGTTGGTGCGAACAGAAAACTCGTATTGTTGAATATTGAACGTATTGGCACCCATAGACGCAAAATTGCCAGAAATGGTAGTTTCCAAAGCTTTTACAGCACTTAAAATTCCAACCAGTGCCCAAATGCCAATACCAATAATTACAATGGTTAAGATAGTCCTAAGCAATTGACTTTTGATGGAATCCAGCGCAATGCGGACATTTTCCCAGAAAAGTGAAAACATATTTTTAATTTGTGTTTATCGTTAGACTGCAAACGCACGATAAAGTTACAGAATTACTCTGAAGCATATATTGATTCCAACAATCTTATTGTGGTAAACTTCATTATTATTTAGGATATTTGCCAAGTAGAAAATATAAATTTCAAAAACATAAAGTCTTGTCAAAAAAACCATCCATCCCCAAAGGTACCCGCGATTTTAACCCGGAAGAAGTTTCTAGGCGAAATTATATTTTCAGTACAATAAAGGAGACCTTTTCGTTGTATGGTTTTCAACCTATAGAAACTCCTTCGTTTGAAAATAGTGAAACTTTGATGGGGAAATATGGTGAAGAGGGCGATCGGTTGATTTTTAAGATTTTGAATAGTGGGGATTTTTTGTCAAAAGTCGATGAAAATTTGTACGCTGAAAAGGATAGTAGCAAAATAACTTCGAGTATCTCCGAAAAGGCGCTTCGTTATGACTTAACCGTTCCTTTTGCACGTTATGTGGTGCAGCACCAAAACGAGATAACGTTTCCTTTTAAACGCTATCAAATACAACCCGTTTGGCGTGCAGACAGACCGCAAAAAGGGCGTTTTCGTGAGTTTTTTCAGTGCGATGCCGATGTTGTGGGTTCAACCTCACTTTGGCAGGAAGTGGAGTTTGTGCAACTGTATGATGCTGTTTTTAGCAAGCTCGGATTAAAGGGCGTAACCATCAAAATCAACAACCGGAAAATATTGAGCGGTATTGCCGAAACCATTGGCGCTGAAGACAAGTTGATAGATTTTACCGTAGCGTTGGACAAGCTTGATAAAATAGGGGAGGAAGGCGTAAAAAAAGAAATGCGTGAAAAAGGTATATCAGAAGATGCTTTGCAAAAATTGCAGCCACTATTTTCATTCAAAGGAAGTAACGAAGAAAGATTAAATTCATTAAAAGGAATGCTTCAGGCATCTGAAACTGGAATGAAAGGTGTCGAAGAGCTAGAATTCATTATTGACAATATTGAAACGCTCGGCTTGCAAATGGCTTCTTTGCAAATTGATGTTACACTTGCTCGCGGGTTAAACTATTACACAGGTGCTATTTTTGAAGTCTCAGCTCCCTCAGAAGTGAATATGGGAAGCATTGGCGGTGGTGGCAGGTATGATGACCTAACGGGGATTTTTGGTCTGAAAGATATGAGTGGAGTAGGTATTTCCTTCGGATTGGATCGAATTTATTTGGTTTTGGAAGAGCTCAATCTTTTCCCAGAAACCGTTTCGGAGAATAGCAAAGCACTCTTTATTAATTTTGGTGAAAGAGAAGCGCTATATGCTATGCAAGCAATAACTAGCTTGAGAAAAGCAGGAATTAAGGCTGAGTTGTATCCCGATGCAACAAAAATGGGCAAACAAATGGGCTATGCAGATAAGCGTAATATTCCATTTGCAGTTTTGGCAGGAGAAAAAGAAATGGAGTCAGGACTATTCACACTTAAGAATATGAAAAGTGGTGAGCAACACGAACTTAATTTAAACGGACTGCTTCAAGCGCTTCAGGCTGATAAATAAAAAGTACTCAACTAAAATTTACTTTGTTGAGATCTTCAGAAGATTTAGCTTTTTGGCTTTGCTGTATTTTTTCTTCTACCTCTAAACTTGCGGCTTCTGAGAGCATTCCGGAAATCCTCAGCTTGATTAAGTTTTTTAATGTTTCATTATTCATTCGTCCCCTATTTCGTTAATAATTTTTTCATAGGAAATAACATAATCAATCTGTTTTTCCTCTGAAACGTGTTTGCGGGGAGTTTCAAGAATTATAAAATCAAAAAGTTTTGAGATAATTTTTTTAAGGCGTTGCTCGGTTGTTAAAAAGGCCTTATGAATATAATTTGCTAAAATTGTCATTACTATCGCCAGTGCAATGAGCGAGGTAAAATAAACATAGGCTGAAAAATCTACCATTGGGGTAAATGTGTAAATTAAAAAGAAGAAGCCCACAAAAAGAAAGGAATTGCTTATTAAATTAAAAGATTTTTTCAAATTTACATCCAGGTTTTCTCCTGCAAACTTCAAGAGTAGTCCAGCGCATATTGCCATCATAGGAAGGCTTAATGAAAACATAAAAGAGGACATATAGGCAAAGCCAAATATGCCCTCTTTTTCGTTAAAAAGGTAAAGAACATGCAAGAATGGTGTCAAAATCGCCACCCCGGCAAGCAATGTAAGATATATGCTTATTTTTGATTTATTCTTCAGAATCAAGAACCCCGTTACAGTTTCTGTCTCCTGGGGGGCATACTTTGTGTTTTTCAATTTGTTGCTCATCACTAATTTGGTTTTCTGGGGTACAGCTAATTGCTACACTGGCTAGCATTAAAAATGCAATAAAATAATTTTTCATAATATAGGTTTTAAAAGTTCAAGGGTAAAAATAAACCTTTGAAATACCTATATCAAGGTGTTGCTCAATAACTTATTAACTCATTTTTAACAAAAGTAAGAATATTCAGCATATGTGCAAGATTTTTTTCTAGAATATGGAGAATAAAAAAACCTTCATTTTTAAAGCATTTTTTGTAGTGAAAGGGGAGTGGTGCGTAGGTTTATTAACAGATAAACAATATAAAGTTTACTGCGAAATTGTTCTAGATATGCGATACATATATTATGGAATTGGACAAAAAGACAAAGGCTAATAATTACCGGTTTCGTAATTTCTTTCAGGAATCGTTACACAAAAATGGCTATAAAGTTTGTAGCAACAATACAATTCATCTACTTCACAATACCTCGCTGCAGTATTGCTTCAAAAGTCTGTCCGGAGCGATAGCTTATTGGCTTTCCTGCAACATCAGAAAATAAACGAAATCGTTTAGACTTTAATTTTACCGTACTGCCATCAACTGCTTCCACCCGGATGACTACAAAGCCGATTAAGGCTTTCTTTCTGCTATTTGACGGTACGCAGTCCACAATCTTTCCTGTAACGACCGCACCTTTACGAATAATAACTCTGTTTTCCGCAACTACATCTTCATTACAAGTGAGCCGAATGAGTGTTCCGTCACGTTCTTTTTCCTCCGAGCTAATATCTTCCATTAGGGTTACAAGAATTGTTTGTCCTGCAGGAACCTTAACAGGAGGCTGTTCAGCTCTTTGGTTTTGCTTTATAATTTCAGTGCTCTCATTTTTTTTGGAAGTATTTGATGGTTTACTATCCGATGGGTTTTTCACAATTTTTTTTACATCGCTTTTCTTCTCTTTGGGTTTTGCTTTTCCTATTGGTGGTTTAGCAATGCGGCGGTACATCTCGCTTGGCGTTTCATTAAAATTGCCTGAACTTTGCTCTGCCACCTCATTTTGTGGTTCTTCCAAAGGCTCTTCCCACGTAATAACTGGAGGTTTAGATATTTCTTCCGCCTTGCTTACATCTGTTCCTGCACTCCAGATTAATAAAAGGACACACAATAACACGGAAGCGCCAAGAATTAGATAAGATCTATTGATTTTACTAATAACGGGAACTTTGAAGCTTCCCGCACTAGGAACTCTGAATTTTCCCGATATCGATTTTGCGCGGGACAAAATATTGCTGACAGAGATAATTTCATTTCCTTTTTCTGGTACTGTGAAAACTTGGGAGGCTTTAAGTACTTTAGTAAGTGTCGCCTGATCGAGTAGCGATCCGTCCAGAGATTTCTCAATAACATTTTTCATTTCTCTGGCGGATTGGTACCTCTTATCTGGATTGCGCTGAAGAGCTTTAAAGATTATTTTCTCGAGAGGTTTGGGAACCGTAGGATTTTCCTGTAAAATAGATTCCGGTTGTTTCTCCAGTTTGTCCTTCATCAATCTATAATCGGTATCACTTTTGAAAGGAGTGGAGCCGCAAAGCATTTCATACAGAATATTTCCCACTGCATAGATGTCTGTCCTTTCATCTCCTTCATGACCTTGGATTTGTTCCGGTGCCATATATTCTAGCGTTCCCACTGATTTTCCGTGACTGGTAATACGCTGTGCATTGCGCATTCTTGCAATACCGAAGTCCATGATCTTTACCTCACCATCTTCATTAATCATGACATTTGCTGGTTTTATATCGCGGTGAATGATACCTTTACGGTGTGCATGTTGTAAACCGTCAAGTATTTGCACAGTAATGCTGGCAGCGAGTTGATGTGTGATTTTTTTATGGACAAAAAGCCAGTCTTCTAGTGTTTTTCCTTCCACGTATTCCATGATCATCCAATACGTATCCTCCTTAGGAATGAACGAATAAAGATGGGTGACATTGGGATGATTCAGTTTGGCCAGTGCAAGTGCTTCTGCTTGAAAACGTTCTCCCAGACTCTCTTCTTCTGATCCAGTATTTCGGTGAAGTTGTTTTATGGCGACCAATCGATCAATCATGGTATCTTTTGCGAGATAAACCGTTCCCATTCCGCCTTCGCCGAGCTTTTGGATAATTTCATATTGGCTACCTAGTCCGCTCATTATATTGTATTTTGTTCTTTTGTCCTTGAAGGTGTATCTTGAACGCCAGATGAAATATCTATGAGCAAAGCTGAGAAATTGTCAGAGACATTGCGGGACGTTGCCACCGAACTGAGGCACTCCAACACAAATTCAGGGCGTTTCATTAAAAGTAAGTCTTTGATATCTTCATCACTAAGCGCATCATACACGCCATCAGAGCAGAGAAATAAACGATCGCCTTCATACACGGTTTTTGCCTCAGATGGAATCTGTGGTTGTATTGTTGGCATAGTACCAAGTGCCTGCAGTAACACATTTTTCATTGGGTGATGATCGCGTTCTTTTTCTGTAATCTCACCGCTTTCAAACATTTGGTTTACCAAGGTGTGGTCTTTACTTAGCTGCATAAGACTATCATTCCGTAACAAGTATGCACGACTATCACCAATGTGTCCGATATGACAAACATCTTTCTTAATAATCACGGAGGTAGCCGTAGTGCCCATTCCATGTTGTTCGGAATTTGATTTGCCGGCCATAGCAATCTCTTGGTTCGCTTCCCTAAAGGCTTTATTAAGAAGGATTTCGGGAATATGCTGGTTCCAGTTTTTCATGCAGTAGTTAAGCAATAGGTCGCAAGCCATTTTACTAGCCACTTCACCCGCATTGTGTCCTCCCATTCCATCTGCAACCACAGCAATAAGATTGTGCTTGTCATTTTCTGGAAATGAAAATGCTATGGAATCTTCATTGTGGTCACGTACTGGACCAGTTTCTGAAATGGCATAGACTGCACAAAAATTTCCTTTACTGCTAGGACTGCTCTTATTTGAATCTGCTGCCTTTTTATTATTTTTTGAAAATAAAAATCTCATACTTGATAATGTTAAATGCTATGCTACTGTCTCCCGCCAATTTTACTATCAAAACTGTTGGTAAAATGACAGTATTCATTAAAAAAAAACGGTAAGTTGATAGTGATTGCTATTTAATTACTTGTTGACGGCCCATTAACTCCATGACGTACTTAATTGGAACGGCAAAACTAATCGAGGTACC
This sequence comes from uncultured Aequorivita sp., assembly GCA_937125455.1. Lineage (GTDB taxonomy): Bacteria > Bacteroidota > Bacteroidia > Flavobacteriales > Flavobacteriaceae > Aequorivita. The sequence goes on along the minus strand of CAKZLK010000016.1, from coordinate 207,415 downwards.
TGGCTCCCATTTGCCAGCACTGTATATACCCACTACGCGACCCTTTTCATCAAACATAGGTCCGCCACTGTTTCCACCACCGGTTGAATTGATAGTAAGTTGGTAATAGTCTCCGAATGTAGATTTATAGTCATCAATTTTGCTGTTCTTTTCGGAACCACGAACCATTCGTCCAACGTTTCCTGTGCTGACAGTAGGAACTGGAACGGATGTTATATTTGCATTGGTATTAAATACATCTTGGGAGCGCTTTAACACAAGCTGCACTGGTGCGATACCGGGATATCCCATAACAATTGCAGGATCACCTGGCTGAATTTCCTCATAACTGTCAAAAAGATCTACTTTTGGTAATGCCTCAGGCAAATCAATTTTAATCATCGCTACGTCATGAGTAGAAGAGATACGTACGATTTTCGCCGGTGTCCTTTGTGAGTTATTGGCAAAGGTCACGTCGAGATATGTATTCACCCCGGTATATCTCTTATCGTTACCAGGAACCCATTCACCGACCATCTCCTGGGTAACAGTTTTATCCCACGAAGGCGCGTATTGTCCATTCTGATCAGTCTCAACAAGTACACCTGGAAAAGCATATTGCTGAAAATGAAAACTTGTAAGCCAATTGGAAGCCACGTGTCTATTTGTAGCAATAAAACCCCGGTCGTCCACAACAAAACCACTGCCACTGCCAGCGCTCGCAATAAGATCAAGTTCTATACCTTGCGCATTACCAAGTGCCTTAAGATAGTCGCCCTTTGTCACTAACAATGGCACGATTGCCCCCTGTTCATTTTGACTATAAGCAGCACGGTATCCCAAAATTTGTTTTTCCTTGATAATAGGATAATATACATGATACATCTCCTCGCTAGATGCCGTATTTGTTAGTTTCCAAGCCATCTCTATATATACCACTTTCTCTTGGTTAGCCTTAGCTATTTCGGTTGGAGTAAAAGTAGTTTTAGGATCGGTCACGTGAACGATTTCCTTTACCTTCTGATTTTTAAACAATAAATATCCGCCGGTTGAAACCAGAAGTAACACTGCAATTATCGTGATCACGAGACCAGTTTTGCTTTTCTTTTCAGATTCGCGAATCATGTGTTGCATCGTATTCTTGCCAATACTCTCTTTTACTGGAGGTGTTTTCTCTGAAGAGGCCTTTGGCAAATCAGTAGCAGTATGTATTTTCGTTTCTTTTGCTGCTATTGGATCGATTATACGGGTTTTTTTGATGTGCGATTGCGGGCGCGGATCAAGATCAAATTCAAAGGAAGGGCCTTCCTTCCCAAGTTTTATGATGTCGCCAGCAAAAAGCTCGGTTTTACCGTTAATTTTCAAATCATTTACAAATGTTCCGTTTTTGCTCTGGCTATCCGAGATGAAAAAACGCTCAGGATTTGCATTCTCCTGAATTATTCGGCAATGATCGCGACTGATGGTATCTTCTTTAACAGGGTCGAAGCTTACATTGTTTTCCAATCCGCGACCTATACGAATTTCAGGAGTGTTTATAACTGAAAACTTTTCCACTTGGCCTTTTTTGGAGCCTGCGATGTGACGAATTAACAAGGAAATTTTTTGTTCGTTCATTGTGTTAGATTTAATTGGTTAGAATTAATTATTGAAAAGTGGTAGTGATGTTTAATTATTTCCACCTTATAATCATAAATCGGAAAATTGGAAAAATGTCATCATTAAAATGGAATTTATTTTCAAATTATATAAACAGAGCTGTAGTCATGTAGTGTAGCTTGATGAAGGATAAATTTTTTTTTGAAGGAATTTTTCTTTCTTAGGCAGAAACCTATGTGTGAAAATGGTTGGGGGGCAACCTCTTTATAATCTATTCACACACTGTTGAGACATAGCGCGCCAAAACCTCTGAAATATATTCCCGTGTATCTACAACTAATTTTAATTCAATTTAAAATCTCTTAGATTTGTGAAGATATAATGCGGATAAATACTATACAGTATTTATCCGCATGCTACTCACCATAAAAAAATATTTTAGTAAAAAACAAAAAAGAATTAAATGAATACGAATAGATTGATTTTTCAGAAATAGAACAAGGAAACTTATCGATGAAATGTTGACCTATTCCAAAGACGAACAAATGTTATTTTTTGTGGTTTGAAAGAAAAGAACAATTAGAACATAAGTTAAATAGAATTGAGAAAGGACTATCTAATGATATAGACTTTCGCATATTTGATTTAATATAGAAAAAATAATATTGTTATTGGAAGTTGTGGATTTCATAAATGGGAGAAAAATCAAGCAAGAAGTGAAATAGGATATGAGATTCATTCAAAATACCAGAATAAAGGATATATGAGTAAAGCCATAAAAGAATTGATTGATTATGGGTTTAAAAAAATAAAATTAAATAGAAGCTTTAGTTGATCCAGGTAATAAAATTCATTCATCAAAGAAGGTGTACTAAGAGGACATTTTAAAAATGGTGCTGAATTTGAAGATTCAGTTGTTTACTCACTTTTGAGATCTTATTATCACTTCTGACTAAGAATATTGAAAAAAAATATAAAAAAATCCGGCGAGTAACACTTCATAAAATTCCTGCTTAATTTTAAGCTAAATTGCGAACCAACAAACATTCAACTAAAATTTATTATGACCGAAAAACCTCCGATTTTCCAGTCGCACAAATCTTATAAAATCCTGTTGGCTGTAATGTGAAACTAAATTCTCTAAAACAAAAAAAATGACCCAATCTGAACTCATAATTTTAAATTTCACAGAAATAAGAAAAAGAAGTATAAAACTTTGGAATGGTCTACCTGAGAAATATTATAATTGGAAACCTGATGAAAAAGCAATGAGTGCATCAGAAATGATAAGACACATTTTGGAAGCTGATTATGGTTGGAATATTATTATTAATCAAGGTGATATGACAAATTATAAAACACCTTGGGGAAACAGGCCATTCATAAACCTAAAAAATGAACTTGAATTTGCTAAGCCTATTAGAAAAATATTTTTAGAAAGTGTTCGACAATTTTCGGATAAAGAATTAAACGAAACTGAAATCGTTCACCCAGGAAATGGAGACAAGAAAATCCTTGCAAAATATTTGTTACGAATTGGATATCACGAATCTGTTCACGCAGGACAATTTCTGTCGTATTTAAGAACAATAAATATTGATAGACCAAAAATATGGGATTAAAAAAAACACTACAGACAACAAAGTACTGTGGTAAAAACTCGCAACAAGCCAAATACAAACACGTTGTAAGTAATTTTGCCCCGTCCTGAATAAAGACTACATAATTCTAAACATTATGTATAAAAGTAATAGCGGTTTAGGTTTTAGCCTAAATCGTATTTCCGTATTATTAAGTATATTGTTATCTGAAAATTAGTTGCATTTCCATCCGATACTAATCTTATATAGATCTTTGGAAACAATTGATAAAGTGCTAGGCTATTATAGTATGATTTTACTCGGTTGATATTTAATATGTTATTCATCATCCTGTTACTGTGGATTCTTCACAAAACACTTTTATCTATCTTTTAGCTAATTTTTAAAGCTAAATGTGGATATTTTAAATTAAAAAATGAATATTTAAATACATATCTCTTATAATTCTTGTCGTTATAGTATGGACATCTTTTATTGGCTACGGATCTATGAACGGGTTTCTATTAAAGCCAATTACTTCAAAAAAAACATCGGAAGCTTTTATTGAGGCAACAAAAGAAAAAATCGATAACGAATTCGTTGGTAATTTCGCAATGACCTTGATAGAAAATGGAAAGGTCTCAAAAGATTTCTTTTATACTGTTGACAGACCTGTTAATGAAAATACTGTTTTTCCAGTCGCATCAATTAGCAAATGGGTTACATCTTTTGGAGTTTTAAAATTGGTTGAACAAGGAAAACTGGATTTGGACAAACCAGTTGACGATTACCTTACAAGATGGCATCTGCCCAAAAGTGAATTTGACAATAAAAAAGTGACTGTTAGAAAACTGCTTTCTCATTCCTCTGGTTTAGTTGACGACCTTGGATATGATGGTTTTTCGCCTAATGAAACCGTTCAAACCATTGAAGAATCATTGACAAAAGCTTCAGACACAGAATATTCTGACGGTGTTGCAATTGTAGGTTATGAACCTGGTAGTATGTATATGTATTCGGGAGCTGGGTACACAATATTGCAATTATTAATTGAAGAAATTAGCGGTAAATCATTTCAAGAATATATGGCAGAAGAGGTTTTAGAACCGTTGAAAATGGAAAACTCAACATTCGTGCTAACAGAAAAACCAAATATTCAATTAGCGCAAATTTATAAGAGTGACGGAACCACAAGGGAAATGAACAAATTTACTGCACTTGCAGCGGCCTCTTTATTTACTACTACAGCAGATTTATCGAGATTTTTAAAGGCAAATATTTCTGGTAACGTAGTTCTTTCCGAAGAAACCATTGCAAAAATGAGTATACCTGAAACGTTTATAAATAAAATTGGTGTTTATGGATTAGGTCCCCATCTTTATAGTCAAAACGACCATAATTCTAATATAATTGGACACGATGGAAGTGGAAACAACGCTATTAATACAGCAGCAAGAATCGACCTTAAATCAAAAAATGGAATTATAATTTTGGAAACGGGTAATTATGATATTGCATCAGCGTTATCAGATGAATGGCTTTTTTGGAAAGCTGGAATTGCTGATTATGTTGTGATACAACGTAATAAATCATATATATTAACTTTATTGATAATTGGTTATATAACCATTATTTTTTCATCGATATTCATAATCCGAAAAAAGAATAAACAATGAAAAAAAACAGTGGGAAGCACCCAATAAAATTAATTGCTTTTGCAGTCTAATTTCGAAAATCCTCGCAACACAAGCGCAGCGAACTGGCGAAGCAATTTTCTCTATTTATCCTTATAAGGCCTATAGACTTTCTTCAAAAACTTTAAAAATTTTTTTGCATAGGTGGAAAGTACATACATTCTTTCCTCGAAAGTCGAAAAGGTATTTGTTATACCATATACATTTTTCTGCATTTCAAGTTTGTCGTTAATTGGATTTCGGAAAGAATAATAGACATACCATCGCTTGTTGAGATCGCCGTTGGCATTGTAAATTTTTTGGTGTGGAAAATAGCTTTTTGTGTTCCAAATCGTGTTAAATTTTGTGTTCCAAGGTAAGAAATTCGAGAATAGATTCCATAAAAAAAACGGTTAGGAGTGAACCTAGCCGTTTGTTTTTGGTACTTTAACACTTGTAGCGAGAGCGGGGCACGATCCCCTGTCCGCCTCAGGCGGATATGAATCCTTCCGTGATATATTTTGGAAAAACTGTTTTGTATATATATTCTCTTTCCTTTCCAGACTTCAGGAAATTTTCTCTTTGCATTGCCTGTTTTTTGGTTTTATGGAACTCAACTTCCAAAACCAGCCAAGGACGGTATTTCAGTGTATATCCTTTGTTCGAAAAATGGTTGTGGGAATAAAATCTTTGAATCAATGATGAAGAGTAACCAATATATATTTTCTGGTACCTTATCGAATAAAGAATATATGTAACGAATTCTTCCATAAAAAAATCCCCATAGAATTTATTCTTGGGGATTTAAGTAGCGAGAGGGGGGCACGATCCCCCGACCTCCGGGTTATGAATCCGACGCTCTAACCAACTGAGCTACCTCGCCATTTTATAAACCTGCACCTGCCGAAGCATTTTGCGTAGGCGGGTGCAAAGATAATAACAAAATTATCTGACGCAAATATTAGGTTCTCTTTTTATTGAATTTATTTCGTCATTCCTAGAGTTACTTTTAAATGAAAAATTTTCAATCTTTCATTTGAGGTTAAAATTAATATATATATATTGGGCATCAACTAACAGTAAGCTATGGAAGATAAAATAAAATATGAATTGGAATTTCCGATCCAAGTTTCCCCTTCATTGTTATACCAATATATTTCAACGCCTTCTGGCCTTTCGGAATGGTATGCAGACAACGTAAATTCACGAGGTGAATTCTATACTTTTATTTGGTCTGAAAGTGAAGAACGTGCTAAATTATTAAGTAAAAAAAGCCCAGAGCGCATCAAATTCAGATGGATTGAGGACGAAGGCGAAGAGTTCTATTTTGAATTGCGAATTCAGGTAGACGAAATCACTAAAGACGTTTCATTGATGGTGACGGATTTTGCCGAAGAAGATGAAGTGGAAGAAGGAAAAATGCTGTGGGAAAACATGGTTTCAAACCTAAAGCAAATTTTAGGATCGGTTTAAAAACCCTCTAAAATATAGTACCTTTGATCCGTCCTCAAAAAAAGGACGGTTTTTTTATGACAAATTTCAACGGGACATTAGTCGAAAACAATAAGGCTCAAATTACTATAGACAATAGAGGGTTTAATTATGGTGATGCTGTATTTGAAACACTTCGTTTTTCTGGTGGAAAAATCTACTTCTGGGAAGATCACTACTTTCGTTTAATGGCCTCCATGCGTATTCTCCGGATGGAAATTCCTATGAATTTTACGATGGAATTTCTAGAGGGAGAAGTTTTAAAAACAATAGAACCATCTGATTTAAAAAATACCACATTTCGTGTCAAGCTGCTCGTTTGGCGTAAAACGGGTGGAAAATATACACCGGTGACCAATGACATTGAATATGCAATTTCATTTGAAAAACTGGATACGCCATTTTATATTTTAAGTGAAGTAGATTATGAAGTTGAACTTTTTAAAGACCACTATGTTACTTCCGGACTTCTTTCAACTTTAAAAAGCACCAATAGACTTATCAATATTTTGGGAAGCATATTCGCAAAAGAGAACGGATATCAAAATTGCTTGCTTCTGAATGAAAACAAACAAGTGGTGGAAGCGCTTAATGGGAATATATTTTTGGTTTCGGACAACAAAATCAAAACTCCACCGCTTTCGGAAGGCTGTTTAAATGGAATCTTGCGGAAGCAACTTGTTTCAATTATAAAAGAGATTCCCGATTTCACAATTGAAGAAACTTCGATCAGTCCTTTTGAACTTCAAAAAGCCGACGAGATTTTTATTACAAATGTGATTCAAGGAATTATTCCGATAACAAAATATCGCAAAAAAGAATATGGAGATAGGGTGGTTAAGCTATTATTGCCAAAACTGAACTTAAAAGCCAGAATAGGCTAATTGAAATTTGGATTTTCAGGTGCATTGGACCACAAAAGATAATCACCACCAAACTCAATCATTTTTTCTTTCCAAAAATTGATGTTGGTTTTGCCAATAATACTGTTGTTGTAGTTATTGGGAACCACCACCCAACTGTTTACTTCCAGTTCCTGCTCCAGTTGGTCACTTTCCCATCCAGAATATCCGAGAAAGAACCGTATTTGGTCTTTTTTCAGCTTATCTTCTTTTAGCAAATCTATTATGGCGTTAAAGTCGCCACCCCAATAAATACCATTTGAGATTTCAATACTACCAGGAATAATTTCGGGAATACAATGTATAAAGTAGAGGTTGTCTTGCTCAACAGGACCTCCATTATACACTGGAAGTTTTGAAGTTACTTCAGGCACAAAGTCGCGAAGCTTATATTCCAGAGGCTTGTTGAGGATAAAACCTACTGATCCACCTTGGTTGTATTCTGCCAAAAGCACGACAGAACGGTTAAAGGAAACGTCTCCAATAATAGATGGTTCTGCAACCAATAGTAATCCTTTGGCAGGTTTTAAAGTGGTCATTTTAGTTTTTTTGGTCAAATAAATCTAAGTATTAAATTTAAAATTACCAAAAATTAACTCATTTGATATTTATATTACTTTTTTTCGTTGCTTCAACAACACGATTTAAATTTAAAAAACCATCAGTTTGGTGAATAAAAAAATCCTTCTTCCCATATAAATGAAAAGAAGGATTCTTACATTTTGTAAAATATTATTTACAATTAGTTTACGCTGTTTTGTAAATCTGAACCAGCTTTGAATTTCACTACCTTTTTAGCAGCAATTTTAATGGTTTTACCAGTTTGAGGATTTCTACCTTCTCTAGCAGCTCTTTTTGATACTGACCAAGATCCGAAACCTACAAGTGATACTCTATCACCTTTTTTAAGGGATTTTTCAACGTTGCCTAAGAAAGACTCTAAAGATTTCTTAGCAGCAGCTTTAGTAATTCCGGCATCAGCTGCCATTGCATCGATTAAATCTGATTTGTTCATAATTTTTTTAAATTAAATTGTTGGTTAAACTTCGATTAATTGCCCTACAAATTTAACAGGAATATCCGTTCAGGCAAGTAACCACGCAGTAAATCCCTGTTTTTGTTGATAACTTGGGGCGTTTGTTAATAAACATGGCGCTTTTTTCAACGATTTTAATGAAATCAGTGCTGACAAGGGTTTACGATAGTTTGGAATCATCGCTAAAAGAATACCCATTCAGAAGTGAGGAAACCTCCATTTTTCGTTTTCCGGGAAGTTGTATTTCCTTAATTATAATATATCCATCCAAACAAGCTACTTTCAGTTCTTTTTTCGAAGCTTGAATAAATCCAGGTTCTTGTTCATGGGTGTCTTTTTCAAAACGAGCGGCATAAATTTTAGTTTTCAGGTCTTCATTATTGTTATGAAGCAATGACCAGGCTACAGGATAGGGGGAAAGCCCACGGATAAATGCATCAATATCCTCTCCACTCTGTGACCAATCTATACGTGTGTTTTCTGGGGTAAGTTTTGGAGCATCTTTTAAGCTGCCACTTTCTGGTTGCGGCTTTGGATTGGCATTGCCTTTTTCTATTAAATTAAGCGTTTCTAAAACTAGGTCAGCACCTTTCCTCATCAGTTTATCGTGGAGTGTGTCTGCAGTTTCGCTTTCTTCTATAATTACCTCTTTGTTGGCAATGATGGAGCCAGTGTCAATTTTTTCGTCAATAAAAAAAGTGGTTACACCTGTTTTTTCTTCCTTATTAATGATAGCCCAATTTATAGGGGCAGCACCTCTATATTGTGGCAAAAGTGAAGCGTGAAGATTGAAAGTGCCCAGTTCAGGCATTTTCCATACTGCTTTTGGGAGCATTCGAAAAGCAACGACAACTTGAAGATTGGCGTTTAAACTTTTTAATTCTTTCAGAAAAGATTCGTCTTTTAAATTTGTAGGTTGTAGTACAGTTAAACTTTTTGAAGTGGCATATTCCTTAACAGCTGAAGTCATGAGCTTTCTACCACGTCCTGCAGGTTTGTCTGGCGCGGTGATTACGCCAACAATATTTTTGCCTGCTTCAACCATTTCTTTTAAAACCCCAACAGCAAAATCTGGAGTTCCCATAAATACTATTCTCAAGTCGTTCTGCATTTTTTCAGTTTAGATAATATTGTTTTTTCGGATTGCTTTTAATTTTTTCGGCATCCATTAAAAGATGTATTGCTTTTAACACATCGGTCTCGGCAAAAGTAAGTTTTTCCGAAATCTCCCGCGAATTTAAATCCTCTCCTTCTAGTAGCGCAAGTATTTGTTTTGCGAGATGCTTCATTTCTTTGCTTGATAAGTTGGAACTTGATGTTTTGCAAACAGAGCAGATTCCACATTTGCTTGCTGTTGTTTCACCAAAATAGGAAACCAATTGAACGCTTCTGCACGTTTTCTTGTTTTCTATATATTGAAGCACAGAATTTACTTGGGCTGTTTTTTTTCTGTTCAAGGCTTCCACATCTCGTGAAATTACATTTATGGTTTTTTCGTCTTCTCTTGGTACGAGAAAGGTTAGCGTGGCATCGGTTATTTGTAACATCATTTCTACCAAGCCGTCACGCTCCAATTTTTTCAGTACAGAAATTATAGTTTCTATTGTTTGGCCAGTTTTTGATGCGATAAAATCAAGATTTATTGCCGTAGGCATTTCAAAAATTCCACCGTAAATTCTGAGAATTGTTTTTCCAATTACGGAAGCAGTTACATCCTTTTCAAAATAATTCAGTACTTCTTCCGAAGAAACCAAAAATTCTACAATAGATTTGCGTCCAAACTCCTGTGATAGTTGGATAACCCCCAAACGGTCCAAATTGTTTAACGCATTATACGCAAGAAGCGTGTTCAGACTATAAGTTTTACAGAATTCAGAAAAACTAAAATTATGTTTTGTAAACTCTCCTTCTCCGTAGGGGATTTGGAAATAATTGTTCAGGATACGATAAATCTTTTTCAAGTCTGAAGTTGTTGGCAGTGATTCTACAAATTGCTTTATCACTTGCATTTTGTCCGAGTCATTATAGAGTAGCACTGCGGAGGAATATTCGCCATCACGTCCGGCACGGCCTGCTTCCTGAAAATAACTTTCCAGACTCTCCGGAATTTGAAGGTGAATAACGAAACGAACATTAGGGTGGTCAATACCCATTCCGAAGGCATTTGTTGCAACCATTGTAGAAACCCTTCCGCTTCGCCAAGATTCTAGTCTTTGTGCTTTTTCTTTTGCCGAAATCCCGCCGTGATAAAATGTAGCCGAAATTCCCAAGCTATTTAGTTGGTCACTTATTTCGATAGTGCCTTTTCTATTTCTCACATAAACAATTGCCGAACCTGAATTATTTTTAAGTAATTGTTCGGCTCGGTAAAGTTTATCGTTCTCTTTATAGACTTGATAGGAAAGATTTTCACGAACAAATGAATTTTTAAAAATCACGGGAAGCTCCATGCGCAATTCTGAAATAGTATCTTCCAAAACTTCTGGCGTTGCTGTTGCCGTTAATGCGATGATTGGAACCAATGGATGAATTTCCCGAAGCACTGTAATGTTTTTATAAGCAGGCCTAAAATCGTTTCCCCATTGTGAAATACAGTGCGCTTCATCAACTGCTATTAAGTTGACGTTCATTTGCTTAATATAGTTTTGCACTATTTCCTGCTGCAATCTTTCGGGGGAGAGGTAGAGAAATTTGTAGTTTCCGTAAAGTGCGTTGTCCAGCAATGTATTTAATTCGTCAAATGAAATCCCGCCAGTAAGTTTTAGAGCTTTAATACCGCGTTCCTTCAGTGAATTTATTTGATCGCCCATTAGCGCGACCAAAGGCGAAACCACAATACAAATTCCTTCCATGGCCAAAGCTGGAACTTGAAAACATAACGATTTTCCACCGCCCGTAGGCAAAAGTGCCACGGTATCTTTTCCATCTAAAACTGAAGCAATTACTTCCTCCTGCATCGGTTTGAAGGAAGTATAGCCCCAATATTTGGTCAGGATGTTGTGGACATTTGTCAAATTACAGTTTTAAGTTTGCTCAATATAAAATCCACCCGATCTTCTATAGAACCTACGGGCACTTCGTGAATTTTATAGGCGTAATTTTCATAGCCCATTTTTAGGAAATGAAAGATTTTTTCGGCTTGCTCAAATGATTCGTAGCGCTCGTTATCCTGTTCATAAATTTCTTCCCAAGGCGGAAGTACAAAAATTTTAGTATATCTGTGCTTACTACAGGTTTCCGAAAAATTTTCAGGATAGCGGGTGTTAACAAAGTCCATATAGGCTGTAACATCGGGCATTCCACGATCATAGAAGAGAACAGGGGCGTCGCAATTTTTTCCTTCATGAAATTGCTTCAATCTTCCTTCTAGCAACTTTTCACTAAAAAGTATGGGGTTTTCCAGGAACAATTGTTCAATTCCTGATTTTTGTGCTTCAAGAATCACTTGTCGTGAAATTTCGTGCATTACGGGATAGCCCTCTTTTTCCAAATGTTTGATAAGTGCTGTTTTTCCCGAACCCGGTCCGCCAGTGATTACAATTTTTTTTGTTTCCAACAAGTTTGAATTTTATACAAAGTAAGTAAATAAATATTTGTGATGAAAGTGTATCTTTGTTGCTCACACCGCTAAAATTGTTTGATGGATCAAGATAAAAACACCGCAGAATTTTACGATCGTTTAAAGAAACAACTTGAAGAGGATACCACGTGGCCTTCTCCATATCTTTTTAAATTTATAGTACCAGCCAGCTTAGAAAAAATAGCCGAAATAGAGGCCATATTTGATAATACGGATGCTGAAATAAATACGCGTGATTCTTCTAAAGGAACTTATTCAAGTGTGTCAATAAAAGTAACTATGGAATCTCCAGACGATGTAGTTAAAAAATATCTTGAAGTTTCCAAGGTTGAAGGTGTTATTTCACTATAATTTTTAGTATTTTGCGGGTGAAATGATTTTCAATCTTTCCCAATAAATAATTTCTTTCCTTAATAAAAGCATTTTGATACAAGAAGTAGCACAAATAGAATATAATACAGAACGCCCAAAATTGATTATTCCTGAATATGGACGCCATATTCAAAAAATGGTAGATCAAGCCATTGCCACCGAGGATAAGGACGAGCGCAATAAGATAGCCAAAAGCATCATTGCTGTTATGGGAAACTTGAATCCACACCTTCGTGATGTGCCAGATTTTCAGCCGATGCTTTGGGATCAACTATTTATTATTTCCGATTTTAAATTAGATGTAGATTCTCCTTTTCCAATTCCTTCACGGGAAGAACTTATGGAGCGTCCGGAACCTTTAAAATATCCACAAAATTTCCCTAAGTACCGCTTCTATGGCAATAACATTAAACGAATGATTGATGTTGCTAACAGTTGGGAGGAAGGAGACAAAAAGGAAGGACTTATTCTTACGATTGCGAACCATATGAAAAAATGCTTTCTGAACTGGAACAAGGATACGGTGGAAGATGACGTAATCTTTGCACATCTTTTTGAGCTTTCCGACGGAAAAATAAATCTAAAAAACAGTGATGAAGATTTGAGTGACGCCTCCAATTTATTGAAAAATAAAAAACGCTTCAACACGAATAATTCCTCTAAGAAAAACTACAAGTCAAACAACCGCAACCGTAAGCGTTACTAAAATTCCAACTGATATTTATGGGAACTTTTCAAATTGAAGGTGGGCATAAACTAAAAGGCGAAATTACACCACAAGGTGCCAAAAATGAAGCCTTACAGATTCTTTGCGCTGTATTACTGACCCCAGAAAAAGTGATTATAGAGAATATCCCCGATATTCTTGACGTTAATAAACTTATAAAAATTTTAGAAAATCTAGGGGTTAAAATTCAAAAGCTGGGTAAAGGCCAGTATGCTTTTACTGCTGATGACATTAATCTTGATTATTTGGAATCTGAACTTTTTAAGCAGGAGGGAAGTTCGCTGCGTGGTTCCATAATGATTGTTGGGCCCTTATTGGCTAGATTTGGTAAAGGTTATATTCCACGTCCCGGTGGAGATAAAATTGGCAGAAGAAGACTCGATACACATTTTGAAGGTTTCATAAAACTAGGCGCTAAATTTCGCTATAACAAAGAAGAACGTTTTTACGGAGTTGAAGCACCCAAAGGTCTAAAAGGCGCTTATATGCTTTTAGATCAAGCTTCCGTTACGGGAACGGCAAACATTATTATGGCTGCAGTATTAGCTAAAGGAACCACTACAATTTATAACGCTGCATGCGAACCCTATATCCAACAGCTCTGCAAGATGCTCAACTCGATGGGAGCTAATATAAGTGGAGTGGGTTCAAATTTATTGGTTATTGAAGGCGTTGAAAGCCTCGGTGGCTGCAAACACCGTATTCTACCTGATATGATTGAAATAGGTAGTTGGATTGGTTTGGCAGCAATGACCAAAAGCGAAATCACGATTAAAAATGTGAGTTGGGAAAATCTCGGACTCATTCCAGAGACCTTTAGAAAACTGGGTATAAAACTGAACAAAAAAGGGGACGATATTCATATTCCCTCCCAAAAGGAATACGAAATACAGGGCTATATTGATGGTTCTATTCTAACTGTGGCAGATGCACCTTGGCCTGGTTTTACACCAGATTTGTTAAGTATTGTTCTCGTGGTTTGTACACAAGCCAAAGGAAGCGTTCTCATTCACCAAAAAATGTTCGAAAGTCGTTTATTTTTCGTGGATAAGCTTATAGATATGGGGGCTAAAATTATTCTGTGTGATCCACACCGGGCAACAGTGATTGGGCATAATTTTCAATCAAATCTTAAGGCTACTACCATGGTTTCGCCAGATATTAGAGCTGGAATTTCATTGTTGATAGCAGCACTTTCTGCCCAAGGTATAAGCACTATTCACAACATAGAACAGATAGACAGAGGTTACGAAAATATTGACGAAAGGCTTCGAGCAATTGGCGCAAAAATCACAAGAACTGAACCTTAATATAAAACTAAGCTTTTCGGTTTTTATTGATTTCGTCTTGTAATTTTCTGCGAAGTTTTTGTTCGCGTTCCAAACTGTTTCGACGATAATCTTCTAGTTCGATCTCCATTTCCGCCATTTTTAGCTGTGCAGAATTTGTAATTTTGTGGCTATTTAAGAATCTAAAGAACAAAAATCCTCCAAAAGCTAATAAAATTAAAATAATACTCCACATAATGGTGTTATAAACAGCTTTTGAGGTTAGGATTCCAAAAATAGCAATACCATCTTCTTTTTCTTTTGAAGCAGCTAAATTTTGTTGGGTATTTTTTAAATTTTGACGAAGCGAGTCAATTTCATTTTTTTGTTGACCCAACTCCCGCTCTTGACCAGTTATCTTTTTCTCTAAAGAGGAAACCGAATCTAAAATGTTTCGCTTTAAAGTAGCAAGTTGCGTCTTCTTAATAACCTTGTATTCCTGATAACTGTTGCTTTTATCAAAAGCATCGGTCATTTGGTCGTTTAAGGTGTTTTTGTTGACTTGAATAGAATCCTGCGCAGAAAGGCTCAATGTAAGTAAAAATAGAGGGAAGGCCAGTAAAATTATCTTCTTCATGTGTTCAGGTTTGTTTGCAATGCTTTATAAACAGTGCAAGAGTAGAAAAATTGTACACAACCACCCAAATTTTACTTCATATTACAAAATCTTTAACAAACTTCTTAGTTTCTACGGTAGAGCATGCAAGTGCTCCTGAAGGACATTTTTTTACTTGTGAAATAATTTTTTTGGTGCTTGCTCCGTCTAAATCAATCCAAGGAATCACAGAAGTTTTGAATACTGCCGAAAGGCCTTTTGCACAAGCCTCTGCATGGATGCAACGACTCGGTTCATAGGTAACAATAACATCACCATTGCTGTATACGTTTTTGTAGGTTTCCATTGTTTACAATTGGGGTTTTGCAAATGCTATATTCGATTATTATCGATAAAAGTACACTTTTTATCGATATAATACACAAAATAGGAATAATCGTACAGAAATTAACAAATTTTAAGAAACAGCGCTTTTGTAAATATCCAAGCATCTTTCCCTTGCTTCTTTGTGGTCTACCATTTTTTCAGGATAATTTTCTGTTCCAATTTCTGGCACGTATTTTTTAATGTAGTTCTGTTCTTTGTCAAATTTTTCAATCTGTGTTGTTGGGTTGAAAATCCTGAAATAAGGCGCAGCATCAACACCGCTACCTGCTGCCCATTGCCAATTACCAACATTGCTGGACATTTCATAATCTAGCAACTTTTCAGCAAAATAGGCTTCACCCCAGCGCCAATCTATCAAAAGGTGTTTACAGAGAAAGCTAGCTACCACCATCCGAACTCGATTGTGCATATATCCTGTTTCGTTTAACTGCCGCATCCCAGCGTCAACTAGGGGATAACCTGTTTTCCCTTCTTTCCATTTTTTGAACTCAGCTTCATTGTTTCTCCATTCAATTCGGTCATACTTCTTTTTAAATGCATTTTCTACAGTTTCTGGGAAGTGCCAAAGAATCTGCATAAAAAACTCACGCCAAATAAGCTCTTGCCAGAATACCTCATTCTTTTCAGCTGTCGCTTTTTTAATCATTTTACGGATGCTTACAGTTCCAAAACGAAGATGTGGGCCGAGATGTGAAGTTGCATCTTCTGCTGGGAAGTTTCTACGTTTTTCATACTCCTGAATAGTTGTAGGCGTTACGTCAAATTCCGGAATCTCAATTTTGGATTTTTTGAAGCCGAGATCACTCAACGAAAGATTAGGAAGGCGTAAATTTTTGTATAGGTTTTTTAAAAAATCATTAGTATAAAAAAATTTTCCCTCGTATTCCTTCTTGAATTTTTCTTTCCATCGTTTCATAAAAGGCGTATAAACAATATATGGATTGCCGTCGTCCTTTACTACTTCGTCCTTTTCAAAAATTACTTGATCTTTGAATGTATAAAAACCGATTTGTGTTTCGGTCAGTAGCTTTTTAATGTTTTCATCACGTTGTTTTGCATATGGTTCATAATCGTGGTTCGTTATTACATTTTGAACTTCAAAATCGGAGATTATTTTTTTGAAAACTTCTTCTGGCTTGCCATGATAGATTGCAATACTGCTTCCGTGCTCTTGTAATTCATTGCGCATTTTTTGAAGTGTTTCAAAAATAAAAGTAACGCGGGCGTCATCTTTGGGGAGTTCGTTTAATATTTCTGAGTCAAATATGAATAGTGGTAGCACTGGAAATTTGCCGTGCAGCGCTTTGTAAAATCCAACATTGTCATCCAATCGCAGATCTCTTCGGAACCAAAATATGTTTACTTTTTCTGCCAATTTAGTTAATGTTTAAAGTAGAAAGTCCGCCGTCCACACCAAAAACTTGCCCTGTAATCCATAGCGATTCATCATTCAGAAGAAATGCTGCCATTGAAGCAATATCTTCAGTTGTGCCTACTTTTTTCAGAGGGTGGCGCTCCGCCATTTTTTCTTTTTTGGCATCGTTGTTCAAAAGCTTCGACGCCAAAGGCGAATCTGTCAATGAAGGTGCGATTACGTTTACACGGAAGTTTGGAGCGTACTCTGCAGCCAGCGCCTTTGCAAACCCTTCAATAGCTCCTTTTGCAGCACTAACACTGGTATGAAAGGGCATGCCTACTTTTACAGCAACAGTGCTGAAAAAAACAAGACTAGCTTGCTTTGAATTTTTCAATTTGGGCAACAAACCGTGAACTACCCGAACAAGAGAGTGGAAATTGAGTTCCATATCTTCATGAAACGTTTCGGGGGACATCATTTTAAAAGGCTTCAAATTGATACTACCTGGGCAATACACGAAACCGTCAATCTTTTCGGGCAAATTCAAGGTTGAAATGTCATCGTTTAAAGCATCAAAGGTAAAATGTGTTATTCCTTCGGGAATATGTTCGCTACTTCGGGATGCAATAATTACATTGTTGTTTTCTTTCAACTTAGCAGCAATGGCAGCTCCAATTCCATAGGAACCACCGATTAAAAGTATATTTTTTTGCATTGTTTTATTTTTTGAAATTATAGGGTTCCAAAGAGCTCAACCAATTTGTTTTTTCGATATTCAAAGATTTCATCCAGTTTTGGTTTTACTAAAAAAGGGTGCACAAGCTGTCCAAGGACCCCAAACGGAAGTTTATAGTGGAGCAAATCTTCCATTTCAACTCCGCCATCAATTTCTTTAATAAAATGTTTATGATGCCAAAGCGAATAAGGTCCAAAGCGCTGTTCGTCCACAAAATATTTTTTGTCCACAACGTGAGTTATTTCTGTAACCCATTTGGTTTTGATGCCTAAAATTGGAGTAACAATATATTCAATAATTTGACCCGCAAACATTGGTCTGTCAGCTCCATATTGAATATTGAACCCCATGTAATCTGGAGTAATTACTTTTAAATTTTTGGGATCTGATAGAAAATCCCAGGCCTCACCCATAGTAATTGGCAGGTTCTGTTTGGCGTGTAACGTATAAACTTTCATTTAAATTTTTTTATTCGGTTTGAATGATATTTTTTGGTTCATACGCAATAACCTATAGGTTTGGAGGTCTGAAGCACTACCTTGTAAATCTATTTTGATAAATTTTCTTAAAAATTTCCACATTTCAATAAATTTTTTTTAAAAATACTTTGTTTTAAGATGTCAAAAAAAGATTAAACAAAATATTAACAATTCATTCGTGTTTAAACAATAGCTTGATTTTTCAGCGATTAATAAAAATGCAGTATTTTACTAATTTAGGCTTTTCTTAACTTTTTAAACCCCCGCATATTGTATTTTCGTAAGTATATATAAACAACTAAAAATCATTACTATGAAAAAAATTATTTTACTTTTTTCTGCCCTGATGCTAACTATTGGTATTCAGGCACAGATTCAAACACCGCAGCCAAGTCCGTTTCAAAAAATTGAACAAAAAGTTGGACTTACGGATGTAACTTTAGAATATTCAAGACCATCCATGAAAGGCAGAACCATTTTTGGTAACTTGGTGCCTTATAACGCTATGTGGCGAACAGGTGCAAATGCAAACACCAAAATAACATTTAGCGAAGATGTTGAAGTGGGAGGCAAAACATTAAAAGCCGGTAGTTATGCTATTTATACCAAGCCAGGTACTTCAAGCTGGGAAGTATATTTCTATAATGACACTTCAAATTGGGGAACTCCAAAAGAGTGGGATGATAGTAAAGTAGCGGCACAAGTATCTGCAAAAGCTTACCCAATGCCAATGAATGTTGAAACATTTACAATGACATTTGATGATTTGAAAAACGATTCAGCAATGCTAGGAATGCTATGGGAAAAGACCTATGTTGGTGTACCAATAAAAGTTGGAACTGATAAAACAGTTTCGGAAAACATTCAGAAGGTGATGAATGGACCGAGCGCAAATGATTATTACGCTGCAGCAGTATATTATCTTGAGGCTGGAAAAGACATCAACCAGGCTAAAACATGGATAGATAAGTCTATTGAGATGAACAAAGAACCTGCATATTGGCAGTTGCGTCAAAAATCATTGATCTATGCGAAAGCAGGTGATAAAAAAGGAGCAATTGCAGCAGCAAAAAAATCAATGGAGCTTGCTAAAGAAGCGGGAAATGATGATTATGTGGCTTTAAATGAAAAGTCTTTAAAAGAATGGGGTGCAATGTAAAATGCACTTAACCGTTAAAAAAAAAGCCCCGAATTTCGGGGCTTTTTTTATTTTGGTCCTTTTGGTCCTTTTTCGCCTTTGCTGTTTCTGTACCTATCGAGAAGTTCTTTTTTAAAATCGTCTTCTGCTTTTTTGAGGATGATTATTTTTTTTGGTGAAATTACATCTCTAAGTTCAGTAATCATTTGCTTGCGTAACGCTAACTCATCACTCTCTAGCGATAAGCTTGCATCAATTAAGGTATTGGCCTCGGCGTCGTTCATCTTATCTAATCCATCGCGCAATTTTTGATAAATTTCGTATTTTTCTTTCTTTCTAATGTCGTGGAACTTTTCCTCAAATTTGTTATATATGGGCCAAAATTTTTCAGCTTCAGTAGATGTTAGGGCTAATTTTTCTGTTATATAAGCAGTTTTTAAAGCCTTAATCTTTTCGTGTTTTCCGTCTTGGGCGTTCATGCCTGTCGCCAAAAGCAGAAATAGAATAACTATATTTTTCATTGTTCGTTTATTAAAGTTTCTTCATCCACATTTTCCATAATATAATTTTTCAGTGTGGCTTCTGAAAATTGTTGGTCTTCAAGCTTTATATTGGTAATATCTTCATCGTCGATATAAGAAGTTAGATCATAATAATCTAAGTTCAAATTGCCTTCCTCAATGTAGGTGTCAATAGCTGCAAATTGCAGTGAATCTAAGTTTGAATTATCGGTTTTTGTATTAAAAATTAAAAAACCAATAACCAAGGAAGCTGCAATCGCGGCTGCGTACCCGAGATATTTTTTCGGGAAAAGCGGTATTGCTTTCTGAGACTTTTCAGATGAATTGATGGCTTCTAAAATCCGTGTATTCAAATTTTCAAAGTACATATCGGGAGCTTTAAAGCCCGCAGATTTAGGAAAATTTTCTTCCGAAATTTTACTAAAAAGACGTTCCTCAAAAGTTTCGAAATAATCTTTTGGTACTTTAAAATCGGGTATGTTTTTTTCTTTTTTCACTTAAAGTTTGACTGTTAATATTTTATAAGGTTTCATTGGTCTTTATAAATTCCGTAATTTTTTTCACAGCAATGTGATAGCTGCTTTTTAATCCACCCACCGAGGTTTCTAAAATTTCCGAAAGCTCTTCAAAAGTATGGTCTTCAAAATATTTCATCGTAAAAATTAACCGTTGTCTTTCAGGAAGCGTGGCAATTGCTTTTTGAAATTGCAGTTGAATGGCATCGCCTTCAAAATAAACATCGGTTTCCAGCTTACGCACCGCATTATCCTTCATGTTTTCAATTGAAACATTTTTTCGTTTCGCTTTTTTGTTGAGAAACGTGATGGATTCGTTGGCGGCTATTCTATACATCCAGGTGTGCAACTTGCTATCTCCTTTAAACGAATTGATATTTCTAAAAATCTTTATAAAGGTGTTTTGAAGCACATCATCAGCATCATCGTGATCCAAAACCATATTCCTAATTTGCCAATACAGTCGTTCCTTATACTGCGAAACAAGTTCCCGAAAGGCGGACTCTTTGTCTGCTTCGGTCTGCAATGCCGCAACCAGTTCTTGTTCTTCAACCATATTTAAGTGCGCAACTTATTTATAGGACTAAGTTACAGAAGAATGGTTTAATTGAAAAGTCTATAATTACGCTAGGGATTGCATTTCCACAAGGCTGTAGTATACCCCTTTTTTCTCCAAGAGCTCTTGGTGTTTGCCTTGCTCCACAATTTTTCCTTTGGAGAGAACAACAATATTATCGGCGTTTTGAATTGTGGAAAGACGGTGAGCAATAACTATGGAAGTCCGATTTTTCATCATTTTTTCCAAAGCATCCTGAACCAAACGTTCGCTTTCAGAGTCCAATGCTGAAGTTGCTTCGTCCAAAATCATAATTGGCGGATTTTTAAGAACGGCTCTGGCTATGCTTAAGCGTTGCTTTTGGCCACCGCTCAGTTTGTTTCCGCTGTCGCCAATATTTGTATCAAAACCTTCAGGTAAGTCTTTTATGAATTCGTATGAATTGCTTATTTCCGCAGCTTCCATCAATTCTGAATCGGAAGCCAAGGGTTTTCCAAGTTTTAGATTATTGCCTACAGTATCATTAAAAAGAATGGAGTCCTGCGAAACAATACCCATTAAACCTCGCAAAGATCTCTTCGAAATATTTTTTATGTCAACACCATCAATTTCAATACTGCCCTTGTTTACATCGTAAAAACGTGTAAGCAAATTTGCAATCGTACTTTTTCCACTTCCGGATTGGCCAACAAGCGCTACGGTCTTTCCTTTTGGAATTTCTAACGAGAAATCCTTTAAAACGTATTGATCTTCATATTTAAACGAAATATTTTTAATAGAAATAACGTTGTCAAATCCTTCCTTTTGAACTGGGTTTTCAATGTCTGTAATCGTGTTTTTAGCTTCCAGCAATTCTAAAATTCTGTGTGCTGACCCATCGGCACGTTTTACGGAGTAACTTGCTTTTGCTATAGCTTTTGCGGGAGTAAGAATGTTGTAGGCCAACATGATATACCCAATAAAGAAACTTGCTTCTAACGTCCGGTCAACAAAAACCAAATAACCGCCATACACTAAAAGTATACCTATGGTAATAATTCCCAAAAGTTCACTAACCGGAGAGGCTAGGTTTTGGCGATTGAGTACCGCGTTGGAATGTTTGTAAAATCGCTCGTTGCTGTCCTCAAATTTCTTCTGAAAAAGATTTTCGGCGTGAAAGGCTTTAATAATGCGCAATCCGCCCATGGTTTCCTCCAAAATAGAAAGGAAAACACCTTGTTCTTGCTGAACTTTTAAGGATCCTTTTTTTAGCGATTTACCAATTTTTGAGATAAAAAAACCTGAAATTGGTAAAAATAGAAACACAAAAAGTGTCAATTTCGGACTTATAAAAAGCATGGTTGCCAATGAGAAAATTATGGTCAATGGTTCGCGGACAATCATTTCCAGGACAGAAAGCACGGAGTTTTTCACTTCATCAACATCGGCGCTCAATCGGGAAATGGTATCTCCTTTTCTTTTTTCAGAATAAAAAGCCAATGGAAACTGAATTACTTTGCTGTAAAGGTCATTCCGAAGATCTTTTAATACGCCGTTCCGGAGAAAAGTAGAATAGAACATCGCTAAATAATTGCTTAGGTTTTTTAATAAAAAGAGGGAAATTATAATCCCAACCATATACATAAGCACGGTAAATTCGCCGTATTTATTGATGTTTTCAATGATAAAATAATTAAGATACTCCTGTGAAAAATCTTTTATTTTAGAAATTCCTTCATAAACTGGCTTGGCGCCAAGCGTTCGTTTGTCACTGAAAATAATTTCCAAAACAGGAATGAGCGCTACAAAGGAAAGTGTCCCGAACAGGGCATACAAAACGTTAAAAAAAATGTTTAAAAACGCAAATCTTTTATAGGGATAAGCGTAGCGCAATATTTTTCTGAAATAATTCATTAACTAATGTTTAGTTGTGCGGCAATAGCGTCAATTTTATTTTGGAGTATTTCTTCAAAATTTTCTTTTTCCAAAGTATTCACGCTAATGTAGAACTTTATTTTCGGTTCAGTGCCGCTGGGTCGCGCTGCAATTTTGCTGCCATCTTCGGTATAGTAGACTAATACATTGGATTTTGGCAGGTTTAATGACATAGTTTCCTGTTTTATAAAATCTGTGGTTTCATTTTTTGAAACATCATCCATACGAATCACTTTGCTTCCTGCAATTTCCTTAAATGGATTCTCGCGGAGCTTCTTCATTATTGCTGAAATTTCTTCTGCGCCCTGTTTTCCTTTTTTGGTTATTGAAATCAAATGTTCACGGTAGTTTCCAAAATGATTGTAAACATCGTTCAAATATTGAAACATACTACTGCCGGAATCTTTTTTCTGTGCCGCGATTTCGCAAGCCAGTAGGGTAGCGGTAACAGCGTCTTTATCACGAACAAAATCACCCACCAAATATCCGAAACTTTCTTCTCCACCACCAATAAACTCAAGCTCGGGAAAATCCTTGATCATTTTCGCAATCCACTTAAAACCCGTAAGTCCTTCAATATATTTTACTTTGAAATGTTCCGCAATCTTTTCAACCATGGGAGTGGAAACGATTGTAGAGGCAACAAACTGCTTTCCATTTAGTTTTCCAGCTTTTTTCCATTGCTCTAAAAGGAAATGCGTCATCAAAACCATGGTTTGGTTTCCGTTTAGCAAAACCATTTTGTTTTCGTTATTTCTAACTGCAACGCCCAAGCGGTCGCAATCTGGATCGGTTCCGATTACAATATCTGCATTTTCTTTTTCAGCAAGTTCCAAAGCCATTTTAAGAGCAGCGGGCTCTTCGGGATTTGGTGATTTTACGGTTGGGAAATCTCCGTTTGGTTCTGCTTGTTCTTCAACTATGGAAATATTTTTATAACCAGCTTTTTCCAAAACCTTTGGAACCATTGTGATTGAAGTGCCGTGAAGCGAAGTGAAAACAATTTTTAAGTTGTCTTTAGCTTCTTGAGAAGTATTGAAAGTTCCATTTTTGATGGAAGCCTTTGCAAATGCTTCATCTACTTCTGAATCTATAAATTGAATCAAACTTTCATTCGCTTCAAATTTTATATCTTCATAGTTAAGCGAATTTATTTCAGCAATTATTTCGCCATCTTGGGGCGGAACTAGCTGTCCGCCATCTTCCCAATACACTTTATAGCCGTTGTATTCAGGCGGATTGTGGGATGCGGTCAAAACGATTCCACCTTGACAGTCCAACTGTTTTACAGCGAAAGAAAGCTCTGGTGTGGGCCGCAATTCTGAAAAAAGAAAAACTTTTATTCCGTTAGCCGAAAATACATTTGCTACTATTTTCGCAAATTCTTTGCTATTGTGACGACAGTCGAAGGCAATCGCTACTTTAATTTCTTGGTTAGGGAACTGTTTTCTTAAATAATTTGAAAGTCCTTGCGTATTTTTACCTAAAGTATATTTATTGATTCGGTTGTCGCCAAGACCCATTATACCTCGCATTCCACCAGTTCCGAACTCAAGGTTTTTATAAAAACTGTCTTCCAATCCTTCGGGATCATAAGCAATCATTTCTTTAATGTCGTGTTGGGTTTTTTCGTCGAAAAAGGGGGTAAGCCATTGGTTAACGCGGGCTAAAGTTTTCGGATCTACGTAAATCATTCGTCTAAATTAAAGTGCAAAAATAAAGAATCTCTAAGTTTAATCTTTGAAGTTTCGTTGTTCTTTGATAATGTAGTTTCGGGAATCTTTTTTACTTCTTAGAATCAATTCGCCCAAAAATCCTGCTAGGAAGAGTTGGGATCCCAAAATCATTGCGGTTAGTGCAATATAAAACTGTGGTCGCTCTGTAATGAGCCTGCCGTAAGGATTCAAAAATAGTTTATCAATTCCTAGATAAAGCGCCAAAAAGAAACCTATTATAAGCATTATTGCGCCCCATGCACCAAAAAGATGCATCGGACGTTTTCCGAAACGCGATAAAAACCAAATGGTTATCAAATCTAAAAAACCACGGATAAAGCGCTCAGCGCCAAATTTTGTGGTTCCGTATTTTCGGGCCTGATGCAAAACAGGTTTTTCTGAAATTTTATTGAAGCCTGCATTCTTAGCTAGCACAGGAATATATCTATGCATTTCGCCCGTAACTTCAATGGATTTTACAACATTACGTTTATACGCCTTCAAGCCACAATTAAAGTCGTGTAGTTTTACGCCGGAAGTTTTCCGTGCTGCGTAATTGAATAATTTTGAAGGTAGGTTTTTGCTGATAACAGAATCGTACCGTTTCTTTTTCCAGCCCGAAACAAGATCGAAACCTTCCTCGATAATCATTTTGTACAGTTCTGGAATTTCTTCGGGATTGTCCTGCAAATCGGCATCCATAGTGATAATCACATCACCTTTCGCCATCGCAAAGCCAGCATGCAGGGCTTGTGATTTTCCATAATTTTTCTGAAAACGAATTCCTTTAACCGCTGAGTTTTCTTCGGAAAGCTTTTCAATTATTTTCCAAGAATTATCTGTGCTGCCATCATCAATAAATATGAGCTCGTATAAAAAACCATTGGATTGCATAACGGATGCAATCCAACGGTACAATTCATTAAGTGACTCTTCTTCGTTAAGAAGTGGGATGACAATGGATATGTTCATTCAAGTAATTATAGTTGTTGTGGTGGATTTTTCTTCATAATTAATCCTGCAAATAAGGAAATTATAAAGCCAAAAAACAAAGTAGCAATCATTGCAAAAGCAGACATAATTAGCGGAGACATAAACTTAGCAGACATGCTCATTGCTGTATCAATTTGTTCTTGTGGCATATTTGGATTTTTTTCAATCATTTGCTCCCTAGAAAAATCTAATGTTTTTTGAACAAAATCAGGATCGATATAATTCATGAAAATATAATTGAAAACAACAGCAATTATACCAGCTACTAAACTAATGGCTAAACCAGCTTTTAATGCTTGCCCTATTGTAAGAAAACCAGCGTTTTCAGTTTTATATGCTTTTATACCATATGTAATAACTCCTACTGAAATTAATAACTGTAAAACGGTAAGCCACCATGGTCGATCAATATGCGCATCTAATACATATGATATTACCTGTAAAACAATTGAAAGTAAGGCTAATAGCACACCATAGTTCAGTGCTATTTTTTTAATTGAAGCTGTTTGTGTTTCCATTTTTAATAATTTTTTGGTTCAGGTTGTTAGTAAACAAAGATAGCAAAACGTTACATTTGCTAGTGATTTTGAAATGAATTAAAAAAGTGTGTTATTTTGTTGCTAATTTGCAATTAATAATTAAATTTGCAAACTCAATTCCGAAAGGTCGGAAGAGTGCATTTTAAATAATAATATTACAATTACAGAGATGAAAAAAGGTATCCACCCAGAAAATTATAGAATAGTTGCTTTTAAGGATATGAGCAATGAAGATGTATTCCTTACAAAATCAACTGCAGATACTAGAGAAACTATCGAAGTTGATGGTGTTGAATACCCTTTGGTAAAGATGGAGATTTCGCGATCTTCACACCCTTTTTATACCGGAAAAGCAAAACTTATCGATACTGCGGGACGTATTGACAAATTCAAAAACAAATACGACAAGTTTAAAAAACCTGCAAAAAAAGAAGAAGCAAAAACTGAAGAGTAATCTTCTTTCTTACAAAAACATACAAAAGCCTTCGAGAAATCGAGGGCTTTTTGATTTTAGATTGCCAATTAACGATTGTTGATTGCTGATTTTTCTGTAATATTGAATAAGCAAAACACATACTTCATAACTCTGAGCTCATAACCTTTAACTGAAAATGAACTACATTCTCTTTGACGGAAACGTTCGTAACCAATTGTTGCCTTTCACATTTACACGGCCAGTGGCAGATATTCGAGTGGGAATTTTGACTATTCGTGAAAAATGGGAACACCTTTTGGGTTTTACCACAACTACGGTTACTGAAGATTATCTTTCAGAAAAGTATCCCTTTTTGGAGCTCGAAAAGAATATTCTTATAAACGCTTCTTTTCTTCCTTCGGAAAACTTGGTGAACATTATTAAAGGCTTAGAAGAAAATCAAGCCGTTTTTTTTGACGACGAACCCATAGCCTTTTTTACAACCGAAGGTCAGGAAGTAGATTTTGAAACCTTTGATATCATTCAATACGAACACAACGATGTTTTGAGAATAGAA
This sequence comes from uncultured Aequorivita sp., assembly GCA_937125455.1. GTDB lineage: Bacteria > Bacteroidota > Bacteroidia > Flavobacteriales > Flavobacteriaceae > Aequorivita. The sequence continues at coordinate 180,750 of CAKZLK010000016.1, read as the reverse complement.
CACACTTGGGATATCTTTTCAAAAAACGGCGAAGCCATAAAACGAGACTTTGAAATGCTTACTAAAGAGCGCGAATCTCAACCTATACCCGATGGCGTTTGGTCAAAAAATCCGGAGAATATTTTTATTGAAGAAGGAGCCAGAATTGAATTTTGCACCTTAAATGCTTCCGAAGGGCCAATTTATATAGGCAAAGATGCTGAAATCATGGAGGGTTCGTTGGTTCGGGGACCTTTTGCGTTGTGTGAACATTCCACTTTGAAAATGGGAGCCAAGATTTATACAAACACCACAATTGGACCACACAGTAAGGTTGGGGGAGAAGTGAACAATTCGGTTATTTTTGGATATTCAAACAAAGGCCACGATGGATTTTTGGGGAATTCCGTTTTGGGGGAATGGTGCAATTTGGGTGCTGACACTAATACATCCAACTTAAAAAATAATTATGCCGAAGTGCGGCTTTGGGATTATGAAACTGAAGGTTTTGCCAGAACTGGACTGCAATTTTGCGGTTTAATGATGGGCGATCACAGTAAATGCGGCATCAATACTATGTTTAATACGGGAACGGTTGTAGGTGTGAGCGCTAATATCTTCGGAAGCGGTTTCCCCCGGAATTATGTACCAAGTTTCAGTTGGGGCGGAAGCGGTGGTTTTACAACCTATAAAACCGACAAAGCTTTTGAAGTTGCAAAAGTGGTGATGGACAGAAGAAATATTGAATTTTCAGCAATGGACGCCGAGATTTTGGAACATGTTTTCGAAGAAACTGCGAAGTGGCGGAAATCTTAGTGGTAAAATAAAAAGTAAATCAACACGCAAATAATCAGAAGCATTACACTTCCGAAGACAATTACTAAATGTTTTTGGCGGCGTAATTCGTTTTCCTTCAATTTTTTTTTGAAAGCCTCAAATTGTGCGGGAGACATTTTTTTGTAATCAACAATTTTTGTGGGTGTACCATATTTTGAAGGAACATCCTTTTCAAAATAATTATTTCGTTTGGCCAGTTGTTTCGCGTTATTGCGAATTGACTGTATCATTGCAGCAGCGGAACCTCCGAAACCCATAGTTTACATTTTTTGTATTTACAAGTAGTAATTTACAAAAAAATGTAAAAATAAATTATCTAAAAAATCATTCAATGAAGGGCCGAAGTATCAACCTTTCCAGCACCTTTCTTAATTAAAAGAACAAAAGGAACGCAAAATAGAAATAATAACCCCATATAAAGGAAAACTTCCATATACGTTAAAACTGTTCCCTGAACTGTTATTGTTCCTTCCAAGACCTGATAGGCACGTGCCAAAGCTTCATTTGCGCTGAAACCCTTTCCCATAAACATTTGTTGCAAGCCCTGGATACGATTTTGCACATTTGGTTTCGTGGGATCGAGGCTTGGTATTAAATCAACACGATGTTGTTGGTTGAATCTGAAAATCATAGTAGTTATAATCGCAATTCCAAAAGAACCTCCCAACTGGCGCATCATCCCTGTAAAGGCAGCGCCTTCACCAATTTCTTTTCCTTTTAAGGTGGAAAGTGCCAAAGTGGTAATAGGAACAAATAACAGCCCCAAACCAACTCCGCGAACTACTAGTGGCCAAAATAAATGTTCACTTCCGGTATCAGGCGTCATTAAATTGTGCATCCACAGGCTGAAAATGAAAAACGTTATAAAACCAGCTGCCACCAAGTATTTTTGTGGTACACCGCGTTCAATCAGTTTTCCTATAATAGGCATCATCAATCCGGTGGTTATTGAGCTTGGAATGAGTAGTAAACCTGCGTCGGTAGCCGTCCAGCCCAAAATTGATTGCGTATAAATTGGAATAATAAAAGTAGTTCCATAAAGACCAAACCCTAAGATAAAAGTCATTATGGTTCCAATCATTAAGTTGTTGTTCCGTAAAACCCGGAGATTAACAATAGGATGTTCATATACCATTTCGCGCCAAATGAAAGCAATCAAGCCGAAAAATGAAATTACACTTAACGAAGTAATCAAAGAGTCGTTGAACCAGTCGTCCTGTTGCCCGTGTTCCAAAACAAATTGAAGCGAACCAATGAAAGAAGCCAAAAACAAAATCCCCCACCAATCAACTTGGTTTACTTTTAGTTTTTCACCATATTTCGGGCTTCGAACGTATGCTATGGTTAAAAGGGTAGCGATAATTCCAATAGGAATATTAATGTAAAAAATATAAGGCCACGAAAAATTGTCAACCAAATAACCTCCTAACGGCGGTCCTAAAGTCGGACCAACAATTACGCCCATTCCATAAATAGCTTGTGCCATTCCTCGTTTTGCAATAGGATAACTTTCTGTAATAATTGTTTGTGCAGTTACTAAAAGCGCACCTCCTCCCAAACCTTGAATAAAGCGAAAGGCAACCAATTCCCAAATATTTGTGGCATTTCCGCAGAGAAAAGAAGCAACTGTGAAAATAACGATAGAAGCTGCAAAGTAATTTCTTCTTCCAAACTGCTTTGAAAGCCAGCTAGTCATGGGTATTACAATCACGTTTGCAATAGCGTATGCGGTAATTACCCAAGCAATATCGGTTAACGTTGCTCCCAAACTACCGCGCATATCATTTAGAGCAACATTTACAATGGTTGTATCAATTATCTCCAAAAGCGCGCATAAAACTGCGGTAATTGTAATGATTACACGTCTGGCACCATATTCTACCAGACTGTCTTCTTCTTTTTCCTGCATAACTATTTTAGGTGAACATCAACGTCAACGTTCATTCCTGAACGTAAAAGCGCAAGTTTTTCAACATCATTATTTTTGGTGAATTCAATTTTTACGGGAAGCCGCTGTATGGTTTTTACAAAGTTTCCAGTAGCATTGTCTGGGGGCAATAGAGAAAATTTAGCGCCAGTTGCTGGCGAGAAATTTGTAATTGTACCTTCAAAGTCTTCGCCAGGATAAGCATCTATTTCTATAGTTACTTTTTGGCCAATCCGCATTTTATCTAACTGAGTTTCCTTAAAATTTGCAACAACCCATTTATTTTCAGTATTCACCAAATAAAACAGTGACTGTCCCGGTTGAACAAATTGTCCGGGTTGTATGCCCACTTCGCTCAATTGCCCGTCAATTGGAGCAAGAACAACTGTGTAATCTAAATTCAATTTTGCCGCATCAACCATTGCCTGTGCGCTTTTTACATTTGCCTCAGCAACGTTCACTTGCTTTTCTGAAATCGTAGTCTGCGAATTTGCAGCACTGCTCTGACTTGAAGCAGCTTTCTGTTGGCTTTGAAGAATCTTTAACTGATTTTCGGCTTCTTCTTTTGCAGCTAAAGCTTGCTCATATTGCTGTGCAGTTATTGAATGATTTGAATAAAGATTTTGGTATCTTTTAAAATCACTTGTTGCGCGACCAAGTTTTATGCGTGCGGTTTCAATATTTCCACCTGCTGAAGTAACTTGAGCGTTTGAAGCTGCAGCGTTTGCACGGTATGAACCAATGCTCGCCTCAGCTACATTTACTTGACTTTCGGCAGCGGCTAGTTGTGCTTTTGCTTGTTCGAGCTTTATTAAATAGTCATTCTGGTCTATGGTAAAAAGTGTATCACCTTTCTTTACTTTTTGGTTATCGGTTACATATACTTTACTTATATAGCCGCCTACGTGGGGAATAATTGAATTCATATTTGCTTCAACCTGAGCATCATCCGTACTTTCGTGGGAAAGTGAGTGAATAAATTTATAACCTCCGTAAACAAGCCCTATAAACACAAAAGTTGAAATGATTATAATAAACTTCTTATTTGTTTTTTTCTTTTGTTCCATTGCAATTAAAAATTATTTTTGGTTGAATTGATTGGTTAAAACTCCTTTTGCGGTAAGCAGTTCGTAATATTTTTGGGTAATATTTGCCTGTGCGTATGCTAAATTTATTTTGGCTTGAAGTTGCTGCACATCGGCCTCGAGCAAATCATTTGTGTCAGAAAGTCCGTTGTTGTATTTATCTTTTACAATGCGGTAATTTTCAATTGCCTGCTCTTCTGATTGGGTGTAAACTTCAAATTTTTTCTGTGAAAGCTCATATTCCTGTTTTGCGTTTTCAACCTGAACTTTTATTTTATCGGAAATCATACTTACTGTATATTCCATTTCCTGCACTTTGCTTTTTGCAAGTTTTACATCACTTTTTGTTTTGAAAAGATTTGAAAGATTATACGAAACCCCAACTCCAATATTCATAGCGTTTGAAACGGTAAGCAAATTATTTAGATCCAAAGCAATATAACCGCCTATCAATGCTAAGGAAGGATAGTATGCACTTTTGGCTACTTTTATCTTATTTTTAGCAGCTTTTTCCTGAAATTGAAGTGCTTGTAGATCATTACGCGTAATTTCAGATGAAATTAAACCGGAAACATTTCCAAAATTGGTATCTATGGTTTCTATTACCGTATTTTCGGGAAGCTTTAGAGTAACCGCTAATGTGTAGTTTAGAATGCGTTCATTCTTTTTTGCTTCCTCGAGACTTATTTCAATATTAGATTGCTGAAGTTTCGCTTTTAAAAGATCATTGCGAGCCAGCAGTCCGTTTTCTTCCATATTTGAAAAATCGGTTACGCGCTGTTGGGCACTTTTCAGATTTTCCTGCACTAGCTCTATGGTCTTCTTGGCTTTATAAAGATTCAAGTAATCATGAATAGCTTGCAGTGCAATCTGCTCCTTTTCGTTTTTAGCGTTGAATTGTGCTGCTTTAAATTGATTTTCAGTAGCTTTAATAGTATTTTTCAATTTAAAACCTGAAAAAATCGGCATAGAAACATTCGCTTGCCCCAAAAGCAAACTATTTACATTTGGTTGAGCTATTCCGCCACTAGTACTATCGCTAGTTAGCGTCTTCAATTTAACATCTGCACCCGTTAAATATCGGTATTGCCCAGAAATGTCAACATCTGGATACTGAAGATTTTTGGTAACGTTCAGTTGACCTTCGGCAGAAGTAACTTTTGCATCAGAAATTTTAGAAGCATCACTATTCTGAAGTGCTATATTAACAGCATCATCCAGGGTAAGTTGTCTTTTTTGTTGGGCTTTTATATTTGCACTTCCCAAAATTAAAAGGGAGAGTAATAAAAATTTAATTCGCATAAGTAAGTAGCGCTTTTATGGTTTGTTGAATGTGTTTTGTAAGGGTTGTGTGGACAAATTCATCGAGTGAGATTTCATCCGTTAGATTATGTAATGATGTGTAGAATCGTTTGTTGTAATAAAAATGGAAGTAGGTGCCCATAATTGTCGGGATTATAAGCGGAATATTCACTTTTTTTGAAAAAACGCCTTCTTCTTGTCCCTGTTTTACGAAGGCTTCAATTACTCTGTAGTTTTCATCTTTTTGTTGAAGGTACTTTTCAAAATTGATGCTTCTCGAATCCTTTGAGTATTCAAGGTTTACTATTTTATGTGTGCGTCGATTTTTGTGAATCCGCATCACAACAAAAGCAACTATTTCATCTATTTTTTCGGGATAACTTGTTTTTTTAGAAAGAATTGACTCTAATTGGATTTTAAAATCGGCCATTCTATAACCCAAAAGTACTTCAAGCATTTTCTCTTTGCTTCCGAAGTAATATGAAATCATTGCCACATTAACATCTGCCTCTTTTGCAATCTGTCGGACTGAAGTCCCGTCAAAACCATTTTCTGCAAATAGCTTTTCGGCGACCTCTAAAATTTGAATCTGTTTTTCGTTCAACTCCATAACCGAATTATTAATTTCGGCACAAAATTAAACATTTGTTTAAATTAAACGTTTGTTTAATTAATTAATTTTTTAAGTTTAACATTTTTTTAAAATTTGAAGAGGGTTTATGAAGCTAATTGATTGGCTTAAAATTATTATTTTGTTTTCTTCACGCGTTTCAAAACCAAAAAATTCTGTGGATTAATGCCGAGTCCCGATACTTTTTTATTCACAAACCGGACTGCCATATCATAAAACAGCGGAACTATGGGCGCTTGTTCAATTACCAATGAATCCATTTTACTGTATAGAAGCTTACGTTTTTCTATATTTGAAATAGTAAGTGATTTTTCGTAGATACTATCAAACACAGCACTTTTAAAATGCATATAATTTGGTCCGTTTGGCGCAAAATTAGGACTGTAAAATAGCGAAAGATAGTTTTCGGCATCTGGATAATCAGCAATCCAGCTGGCTCGAAAAATATCAAGCTCGCCGCTGCTTTTCATTTGTCTAAGTGTGGAAGGCGGCATCACATCTATTGTTACCGTAATTCCTAATTTTTCAAGCTCACGCTGCACATATTCACATAAATCTAAATATTGACTATTTGTGCCAATGGTTATTTCAGGATTATCATCTCCCGTTTCCGTTTTATATTGCTCAATTAATTGTTTTGCTTTTTCGGGCTGATAGGTATATCCATCAATTTCAGTATAGCCAGGTAATCCTTTCGGAATAAATCCATGGATAGCAGGAATACCTACGCCATTGCGAAGATATGTAACCATTTTTTGACGGTCAAAACCATAGTTTACAGCCTGACGCAATGCTTTACTCTTTATTTCGGGTGTTTTGGCGTCAAGAAAAAAACCGAGATATTCCGTATTTAAATAGGGCCCAGTAATCATATATGCCCAGTTTTGATATTTTGGCTGTAACTTCCCATGCGTAGTCAATAATTCATCTTTGTAGCTTCCGTCGAGACCTGAAATAAAGTCAAGCTTTCCTTGAGCAAATTGCAAAAATTCACTTTGTTTATCCGGTAAGAATGTGATTGCAACTGCTTCTAAATACGGTAGCTTATTGCCATTTTCATCTCTTTCAAAGTAAAGTGGGTTTTTTCTAAAAATGAGTTTCACGTTTTCTTCCCACATTTTAAATTGAAAAGGACCGGTTCCCACTGGATTTCTTCGGAATTCATTGCCATAAAACTCCACAGCCTCTTTCGGGACAACCGAGCAATAGCGCATGGAAAGCAATCCTAAAAATGCAGGAAATGGTTGCTTTAATTGGATAACCAACGTAGTATCATTTTCTGCTTTATAGCTTTCCACATAATTCATCACCCAACTTCCTGATGAAGCTATTTTTTCATCCGTCAATCTATCAAAACTGTAAACAAAATCTTGGGCGACAACCTTTCGAGTATATCGTGTTGGAGTGTGAAGTCCTTTTTGTGCGAAGGCTTTATTTTGATGAAAGTAAACATCGTTCCTTAGAAAAAAAGTGTAAGTATAGGTTGAATCGTTTATGCCCCAATTTTTTGCAATATCGGGTATTATATTTAAGGAATCGTCCAATTGTACCAAACCATTATAAAGTTGATTGTCGGGCCAAATGGCTTGTGGGTTTCTTGCAAATGCGGGATCTAAGGTTGGGATATTGCCGTGCTCGTTATAACGGAAAACGAGATGGTCTTTTTCCGATTCTACATTATTCTCACAAGCGAACAAAATAAGAATGGCGCAACATATTGAAATTCCTTGGATTAGTTTTTTTAAAGGCTCTTGCATGCGTTTTTGGGAACCGAATTTAGTTTGTATTTTTGTGCCCTCGTTTGCCAAAAATACAATAATGAACGCACCAAAAAAAGTCGCTTTCTACACTTTGGGTTGTAAACTCAACTTCAGCGAAACTTCCACAATAGCTAGAAATTTTGAAGGAGAGGGTTTTCAGCGCGTTGATTTTTCTGAAAAAGCTGATATTTACGTAATAAACACCTGCAGTGTTACCGAAAATGCAGACAAGCGTTTTAAAACTATTGTAAAGCAAGCTCAAAAGGCAAATTCAGAAGCTTTTGTTGTCGCGGTTGGTTGTTATGCTCAATTAAAACCACAAGAATTGGCAGATGTTGACGGTGTTGATTTGGTTCTTGGGGCGACTGAGAAGTTCAAAATCACAGACTATTTAAACGATCTAACAAAAAATCATTTTGGCGAAGTACATTCCTGTGAAATTGAGGAAGCTGATTTTTATGTAGGTTCCTATTCCATTGGAGATAGAACGCGGGCTTTTCTAAAAGTGCAGGACGGCTGCGATTATAAATGTACATATTGCACGATTCCTCTGGCGCGAGGCATTTCAAGAAGTGATACTTTGGAAAATGTTTTGCAGAACGCTTTTGAAATTTCACAACAGGGAATAAAGGAAATCGTTCTAACAGGTGTAAATATTGGCGATTACGGAAAAGGAGAATTCGGAAATAAAAAGCACGAGCACACCTTTCTTGAATTGGTGAAAGCTTTGGATGAAGTGGAAGGTATTGAGAGGCTTCGTATCTCTTCTATAGAGCCAAATCTTCTTAAAAACGAAACCATTGATTTTGTTTCAAAATCGAAAAGATTCGTGCCGCACTTTCATATTCCATTGCAAAGTGGAAGCAATCAAATTTTAAAATTGATGCGCCGTCGTTATATGCGTGAACTTTACACAGAAAGGGTAGAGAAAATACGCGAAGTTATGCCGCACGCCTGTATTGGGGTAGATGTTATTGTTGGTTTTCCAGGGGAGACCGAAGAATATTTTTTGGAAACCTATCATTTTTTAAATGAGATGGATATTTCTTATTTGCACGTTTTTACATATTCGGAAAGAGATAACACACCTGCAGCTGAGATGGAAGGAGTAGTGCCCAAGAAAGTTAGAAACAAACGGAGCAAAATGTTGCGTAGCCTTTCAGCAAAAAAGAGAAGGGCTTTTTATGAAAGCCAGTTGGGGACTGAAAGAACTGTTCTTTTTGAAGGGGAGAACAAGGAAGGTTATATTCACGGTTTTACCGAAAATTACGTAAAAGTGAAAGCTCCGTGGAATCCAGAATTGGTTAATACACTTCAGGAAATTACACTCACGGAAATTGACGAGGATGGTTTGGTGCGGTTTGAAATTTCTGAAAAAGCCTTGGCTTAAATATTAATCCCTACAGGCAATAAATCTTTATATTTTCGGCGGTTTTTTCGCATAAATCCTGCAACTTCAGGACTGGTTGGGACTAAGCTGATACCACGCTTCTTTACTTCTTCAAAAACCGCTTTTATAAAGATATCGCGGAAACCCTGTTCTTCTAGGTCTTCAGGCATTTGATACTTAGTAAGAAAAATTTTTCGGTCTTGCAGCGCATATTCTATGCGAGCCATATTGTCGCCAATTTCAAGTTCAAATTGTCTTAAAAATTCATTGTCGGTAATTTCTACATCTTCAATCATTGGGAATTGTTTTTAATTTTTAATCGCGATATTTTGAATGTAGTGATAGTGGTGCGGAACATGTAAAATACGGTTCATTGTATATACGCTACACTGGAATGTTTGGATTGTTTTCAAAGTAAATTATTGTAAGAAAATTTCAGTTTAACAGAAACTATATTATAATTCTATCTTTGTTACCGTAAATTTACGAATAATCTTTGGGCTTTGCCATTTTCTTCACGAAAGACTTATGAATTCTGAAAAAACACACATTTATTTTGTACCGGGTATGGCTGCTGGCAGTGAAATATTCAGGAATATAAAACTGCCAGAAAACTATGAAATTCACATACTGGAATGGTTAATTCCTGAGAAAGATGAAAGTTTGAAAGCTTATGCCAAAAGAATGTTGCTTGGTATAAAGGAAAAAAACCCAATATTGGTAGGGATTTCCTTTGGAGGTGTTGTTGTGCAGGAAATGAGTTATTTTTTGAAATTAAAAAAATTGATAATCATTTCCAGTGTAAAGTCACGTAATGAACTTCCTCGAAGAATGAAATTGGCCAGCTTGACAAAAGCTTATAAGCTTATACCCACCAGTTTGGTTTTGAGTGCTGAAGATTTGACCAAGTTTTCAGTGGGGCCAAAATCAAAAAAGCGATTGGCGATGTATCAGGAATACCTTCACGTTCGTAATAAACAGTATTTAGATTGGGCACTGGAAAAAATGGTGACTTGGGACAGAAAAGAAAAAATTAAGGATATTGTTCATCTTCACGGTGAAAAAGATATGGTCTTTCCAATAAAATATATTGAGAGCTGTGAAGTTATCAAAGGTGGAACACATATTATGATTTTGAACAAAGGCAGGGAAATTTCACAAAAACTATTAGAAATTATTGAAGAATAACATGTCCCTATTTTTTAAGGAAATGGGTTTATTAAGTATCTTTATTGAAAATATGATTTTATGAAAACGATAGGTAAAGTAGGTTTGGGAATAGCAGTTTTAGCGGTTTGCGCATTAAGTATTCACGCTGTTCAAGATGCGCCAACAGATGAAAATTTTGAAAAAAAACTGGTAAACGATTATAATGTTTATGCCTTGCCATTACCAGAAAATTTAGATTTTGCTGGTGAAGCTGTGCCGCTCCATAACCCCGATATTCGTGAACGAATGGACAGAGAGTTGTTGGTTAATACCTACTGGCAATCTAATGGACTCTTGCTTTTAAAGCGCGCCAATAAATATTTTCCATTACTAGAGCCTTTGTTAAAAAAATATGGATTGCCTGACGATTTTAAATATTTAGCAGTGGCAGAAAGTGGTTTGGAATACACTAGCTCACCTGCTGGAGCTTCAGGTATTTGGCATTTTATGAAAGGAACGGGGTTAGAATATGGCCTTGAAATCAATGATTATGTAGATGAGCGCTATAACCTTGAAAAAGCCACGATGGTAGCTGCTGAGTATCTAAAGAAATCAAAAGAAAAATTTGGAAGCTGGACCATGGCTGCGGCATCTTATAACGCTGGAGTGGGAGGAATGAACAAACAAATAAATCGGCAAAAGGAAACGAGTTACTACGACTTGTTGTTAAACGATGAAACAAGCCGATATGTGTTCAGAATTATAGCTTTAAAAGAAATAATGACCCATCCGAAGCAATATGGCTTTAATTTTAGGGAAAAGGATTTATATACAAATATTCCTACCTATAAAGTAAAAGTAGATACTCCAGTGGAAGACTGGGCTGAGTGGGTGAAACCCTATGGAATTAATTACAAAATTTTAAAACTATACAACCCGTGGCTTCGTGATACCTATTTAAAAAATGCTTCTGGAAAGGAATACTTTATAGAGATTCCGGAAAAGGGATATTATAAGTAACAGATTAACAGTAAAATGAAAACCGTAAATATTATCTTATTTACGGTTTTTGTTTTGAAGCAAAATGACCTTTTTCTTCGTCGCCCAAGTTTTTGAGAAGCGATATTCCATTTAGGAATGAGTTGTAGTTCAACTCAAAGGAAATTTCGTATTTTTCATTGTATGGATGGAGCACACCGCGCCTTACGTCAACAATGCGTTTGTTTTCATCAATAAAGAAAGAAGTTGGAAAACCAAGACTGTGTTTCATTATTTCAACAATATGGTCGTTTGTGTTTTCCTTTTCATCTACATAAATAATATTTATTTTGCTGGAATAATCTCGAGAGGATTTTCGAACATTGTCCTTTGAATCCCAAAAAAGAACCACAAAATCAATATCTTTATAATGCTTTTCGGCAATTTCATTCAATGCTGGAATTTCACCAACACCAGGAGTACACCACGATGCGTAAGTCATCAAAAACATTGGCTTTTCAAATTTATAAAGCTCAATTTTTCTCCCCGAAAGTTTTCTGACTTTGAAGTTGTCCAGATAACTTCCGTTTACTACATTATTAATGAGTGAGTCAAAAAGAAATTCAGCACGTTCAAAATCCTGCTCGGCATATGCTTTTTGCGAATTTTTCGTGTACTTTTTGATATTTTTTCCAATCACTTCAGAGAATAAGGAACTTTGCTCAATCTGTGATTGTGCTGAAATGGTTATCAATAAGATTAGATAAAGTAGTTTTCTACCCATAAGCATAAGCTTTGGGCAAAGATAGGTTACTGAGCTGATTTACAGTATGTTATTCGATAAAAGGTAATAAAAAATCGTTTAAAAGCAATAAAGCAAAAATTTTATTAAAGATATATTTAGAACCTTCTGCCTCCACGACCACCTTTGCCGAACTGTTGCCGTGGCTGTCCCATCTTTTTCATCTGCTGTTTCATCATTTTTATTTGATCATCCAGCATATTGTGTTTGTCAAGGTTTTTTGCTTCTGTAAGTAGCAGCTCGGCTTCACGCTTACGGTTTTTGGTCATTGCAATTCCGGCGAGATTTAATTTTGTCATTGCCATGTCAGCAGACATGTTCAATCCAAGTTTTTCAGCCTTTTTAAAGAATTTTTCAGCTTCGACCATATTAGTTTGGGAAACCATTAAACCGTTTAAGTAGTTGTAATAACCTTCTTGTTTGGGAACCAAGGCGGCATTCGGGTTACTAATTTTATCGAGCCACTTTTTAGCTCCTGGAAAATCCTGTTTACGAAGACGGAGAAAAGCAAGTAGGATTATTTCATTTTTAAAGTATAGGAAAACGAAAATCAAGGAAAGCAAAATAAGCATGATGCCGTTACCGATATTTGTTTCGGTAAATTGCCAAACTGCCGCTCCTATTATCAATGCGGCTAAAACTAATTTTATATTTTTATTGAACATGTTTCATCTTTATAAGAGCCTGCAAAGGTATAAAAACTAAAGACTATATGGAATATTTTCTGACTTGTGCAGGAAATTAATTGATATAAAAATATTATATATAATAGTTAGTTTTGAAGCGAAAAAAAAATATGGATATTTTTTAAAAAAGGTTTGCCTAAGTAAAAACTTGTTGTATTTTTGCACCCGACTTTTGAGGTAGTACCCAAAGGTTCTTAATAAGGATTTTACAGAAGTTAAAGAATACTATAATGAGCAAAAGAACATTTCAGCCATCAAAGAGAAAAAGAAGAAACAAACACGGTTTTAGAGAGCGTATGGCTTCTGTAAACGGAAGAAAAGTTTTGGCTGCCCGCAGAGCGAAAGGCAGAAAGAGATTATCTGTATCTTCTGAATCCCGTCACAAAAAATAATGTTGATAAATTATATATAAAAGGTGTTGTTTAACTAAGCAACACCTTTTTTTTATACCTGAACGCGTCGTAGTTTTGCAATATCGAAAAAGTAAAAGAAATGCCTAAAAATCCCTCCATTAAATCTGTCCTAATTATTGGCTCTGGCCCTATTGTTATTGGTCAAGCGTGTGAGTTTGATTATTCCGGATCCCAATCATTACGCTCTTTGCGTGAAGATGGAATTGAAACCATTTTAATAAACAGCAATCCCGCTACTATTATGACCGACCCTTCTATGGCCGATCATATTTACCTCTTGCCACTTACCACAAAGTCCTTAATAAAAATTTTAAAGGAACATCCGCAAATTGACGCAGTTTTGCCAACTATGGGTGGACAAACTGCATTGAACCTGTGTATAGAGGCTGACGAAAAAGGTATATGGAAGGATTTTGGAGTAAAGCTAATAGGTGTAGATATTGACGCCATAAATATTACCGAAGACCGTGAAAAATTTAGGGAATTGATGGAGAAGATAGGTGTTGGTATGGCACCGCAAGCTACCGCCAATTCTTATCTGCAAGGAAAAGAAATAGCACAGCAATTCGGCTTTCCCTTAGTAATTAGAGCTTCTTATACATTGGGAGGGGCTGGAGCTTCTATTGTTTATAAAGAAGAAGATTTTGACGAACTTTTATCATACGGATTGGAAATTTCACCAATTCACGAAGTGATGATAGATAAAGCTATGATGGGCTGGAAGGAATATGAACTAGAACTCCTTCGCGATAAAAATGACAATGTTGTTATTATATGTGCCATAGAAAATATGGACCCGATGGGAATTCATACGGGAGACTCAATAACCGTTGCTCCTGCAATGACACTTAATGACCGAACGTACCAAAGAATGCGTGATATGGCAATCCTTATGATGCGCAGTATCGGTGATTTTGCCGGTGGTTGTAACGTTCAGTTTGCTGTAAGCCCAGATGAAAATGAAGAAATTATTGCGATCGAGATAAACCCTCGGGTATCTAGATCATCAGCTTTAGCCTCAAAAGCAACCGGGTATCCCATTGCAAAAATTGCTACAAAATTAGCTATTGGATATAATTTGGACGAGTTGAAAAACCAAATTACAAAGTCAACTTCGGCCTTATTTGAGCCAACTTTGGATTATGTGATTGTTAAAATTCCACGTTGGAATTTTGATAAGTTTGAAGGATCCGATCGAACTTTAGGGCTTCAAATGAAATCTGTTGGAGAAGTTATGGGGATTGGCCGTTCGTTTCAGGAAGCGCTTCATAAAGCCACACAATCTCTTGAAATAAAAAGAAATGGAATTGGTGCCGACGGAAAAAGCTATACAAACTACGAACAGATTCTAGATAAACTTAAAAATGCAAGCTGGGACCGTGTTTTTGTAATCTATGATGCAATTCAGATTGGAATTCCATTGAGTAGAATTCACGAAATCACTAAAATTGATATGTGGTTCCTTCGCCAGTATGAGGAATTATTCCTTTTGGAAAAAGAAATTTCAAAATATACCTTAGAAACACTTCCGAGGGAATTGCTTTTGGAGGCAAAACAAAAAGGTTACGGCGACAGGCAGATAGCGCATATGCTGAAATGTCTGGAAAGCCAAGTTTACAAAAAACGTGAAGAAATGAACATTCAGCGCGTTTATAAATTGGTTGATACCTGCGCTGCAGAATTTAAGGCAGAAACACCATATTATTATTCCACATTTGAAAATGAAATGCAGCTGGAGGGTGAAAAACCGTATTCAGAAAATGATAGCGTTGTTACCGAAAAGAAAAAAATAATCGTCCTTGGTTCTGGACCCAATAGAATTGGCCAAGGCATCGAGTTTGATTACTGCTGTGTTCACGGTGTTTTGGCAGCAGCGGAATGTGGTTATGAAACCATAATGATAAACTGTAACCCAGAAACCGTTTCTACAGATTTTGATGTAGCAGATAAACTTTACTTCGAGCCTGTTTTTTGGGAACATATATACGACATCATTCGCCATGAAAAACCAGAAGGTGTTATCGTTCAGCTAGGGGGACAAACGGCATTAAAACTAGCAGAAAAACTTGATAGGTACGGAATAAACATTATTGGAACAACATACCAATCACTTGATTTGGCTGAAGACCGCGGAAGTTTTTCAACCCTTTTGAAAGAAAACAATATTCCTTATCCAGAATTTGGAGTTGCTGAGACAACAGAAGAAGCCTTAGCGCTTGCAGATCAGCTTGACTTTCCATTGTTGATTCGTCCTTCTTATGTTTTAGGGGGGCAAGGAATGAAAATCGTGATTAATAAAAAAGAACTGGAAGAACACGTTGTAGATTTACTTCGAAAAATCCCAAATAACAAATTATTGCTCGACCATTATCTTGACGGCGCCATTGAGGCTGAAGCAGATGCCATTTGCGATGGCGAAAATGTATACATCATTGGAATAATGGAGCACATTGAACCTTGCGGAATCCATTCCGGTGATTCAAATGCAACGTTGCCACCTTTCAATATTGGTGAGTTTGTAATGCAGCAAATTAAAGACCATACAGTGAAGATTGCCAAAGCATTGAATACGGTTGGTTTGATAAACATTCAATTCGCAATAAAGGATGATATGGTTTATATTATAGAAGCCAATCCGCGTGCATCTAGAACAGTGCCTTTTATTGCCAAGGCCTATGGTGAGCCTTATGTAAATTATGCGACTAAAGTAATGTTGGGACACAATAAGGTAACTGATTTTGATTTCAATCCAAAGTTAGAAGGGTTTGCAATTAAACAACCAGTTTTCAGTTTTAATAAATTCCCAAATGTGAATAAACAATTAGGGCCTGAAATGAAAAGTACAGGTGAAAGTATCTTATTTATAGAGAGTTTAAAAGACGATGCTTTTTATGATTTATACGCAAGACGAAAAATGTATTTAAGCAAATAATTAGATGTTTTTATTTTTGCGGAAATCTTTGTTGTTTTTTTTTCGTAAATTAGATTAATAACCTACTTAATATTTCATTGATGAAAAAAATTACTTTGTTCTTTTGCTTTCTTACAATGAACATTCTTAGTGCACAGAATGTTTTTGAAATTGCTTGGGGGCAAGGAATTAATGAGTCTGTTGCTAGTCCTACCATAGAAGTAGGGGATACGGTTCTTTGGACTTGGAGTGATAGCTCTCAAAAAAGCGTTACAAGCTTTGCAAACGGAAGTGAGTATTTTGACAGTGGCATGCTTAAAGGCGCAAATAGCGAGTTTACATTTACTTTTTCCAAAACTGGGGTAACAGAATATCAAAATGACTCCGATCCTTCAATGCATGGAAAAGTTACCGTAGTGGGAAAACTTTCAACAGAAGATAAGTTTGTGAAAAACTTGAACTTCTATCCCAATCCGGTAAAAAATGACTTGACTATCTCTTCCATATTTAAAATTGACAGTTACCAGATTTATAATGTTTTGGGTACACTCGTTTCTCAAGGAAAAGGGGTAGGTAATTTGACTCAAGTTGATATGAGTAGGCTGAATAGCGGCCTGTATTTTGTGAAAGTTGTTTCGGGTAGTATGCAAACTACTTTAAAGATTGCGAAAAAATAAACAAGAAAAATCTCCCCCTTTTAATCTCGATTAAAATGAGGAGATTTTTCTTGTTCCACTCCAGTGATGAAATATTTTGTGTCGCCCCAAATTGCAAACGTTGCAAAGCGTTCTATATAGTTGACCTTTACATAACTGCCTTGATATTCTTTTAGTTTCTCAATCACTTCTTTGTCTTGGTCCAGGACTGAGAATGAAAAAATCTGGGCGCCACTAATTCCTTGGCTTATCTCACCTTCCCAAGTTTTAATTACCACTCCGCGGTGGCTAAATTTTATGAGCTCACCAGCACGAGTTCCTTCGCTATAGGGAACAAAGTAAACAAAAGCGAAATAGAGAAGGTATAGCGCCAAAAGGCTTCCAAGAATAATGAAGAGGACTTTTTTCATTCACTAAAAATAAGTAAATTATTTTTAGTTTTTATAGAAAGTTATAACCCAGAACGATTGACGAAGAGCTGAAAGTTGATCCATAATTATTATAGCGGAATTGTAGGCTCAACTTTTCGTTGTATCGATAACCCAGTCCAAAGGAATTTCCTAAGTCAATACTCATATCCCTGTAATAACCAAGATCAACACTGGAAGTCTCTTCAGAATTTATATTTGTATCTATCAACAATGAAACGTCAATAAAAATTGAGGATTTTTCGTCTAAATAAAAATAATATCGTGGCCCAGTAATTATATCCAAAGAGTTCTTTTTTACGGTAATCGTGGTGTATTTTTGAATGGTATTAAAATCAACATAACGCACTTCTTTTTGTGATTCATAATTGCGGTAACTTGGTTCAATAAAAATGGCCCAATTGTGTTTTTTTGTTGGAAAGAGATATTCAATCTCCAAACCAATTCTATAACCAGTTTTATTTTCAAAATCTTCCCTTTGAATATCTGTATTGGTATAATATTTTGAAAACGTTACTCCTGGACGGATACTAAGGTTTAATTTCCCTTTAAACTTAGATCTTTCTTTTTCGATTTCTTGTTTCTCAATTTTATCAAAAGGAATAAAATCAGAGCCTTTGCATGAATTATAAGTTTCAAAAATATTGATCAGTTCCTTGGTTTTGTATTCAAGGTTTTCAAAATTTTCTTCACTAAGTTTTTCACAAATTAATGTTGTAGCTAATTGTTGCTTGTAACGTTCATTTGTACCTATTTTGGAAGGGGAAATTAAATAGCGTTTATAGATTAGTTGTTTTGTTTCGCCATCATTAAAATTAAAATAAAATTTATTTCTTGTTCCCCTCGAAGTAAAAAATAATGATGCCTTTCCTTCTAGAAGGACTTGTAAAAAAATAACTTCTTCTTGGAATTCCGGGTTTCTGTCATAAGTAAGATTTGATACTACATCGCTGGATTGATCAGTATTTACAGTAGCTCTTATATATTTTGTGCTTATACCAATTCCGAACTCTTTCACATTTTCTATCGTTCCCGTTTCTATATCGGCATTTGCAGCCATTTTGTAACGAAAAGTAACAGGATTTTTAGCCCAATCTAATGCTTGTACCAAACATTCTACTTTGGTTCCATCATTTTTAACAAAATAGCCACTTTTGAAGTCGCTTTGGGAAATAGCTGAAAAAGATAAAAAAAAAGTTATTACGAGAAATCTGAGATTCATTTTATTTTTTTTATAGAAAATTATACCCCGCAATTAAAGCAAATGAATCGTAGGCGGAAGATACGGTATCATAATTTAAAATATTACGTGAAGTATGGTATATGGCTTCTATACTGTATTTATTTTTAAACCTAAAACCTGCACCAAATGCAATACCTACATCAGCATTAACTTCAAGATCATACGCACCTTCATTGCTTGAATCAATTTTAGAATCCAACATGGCTACGTCTATTAATACCGCAGCATCTACAAAAAATGCTGCACCTTTATTTAGGAACATATAATGGCGGCCACCAATGGGAAGCTCAATAGAATTGTATTCAGCAGTTATTAAAGTTGTTTTTTGAAATGTATTAAAATCAACGTATGTAAATTCTTTTTCAGCTTTATAGTTATGATAGGTTGGTTCGATAAAAACCGACCATTTTCCATTATTAAAAGGTAAAATATACTCTGCTTCCAGACCAATTCTAAAACCTGTTTTATTATCAAAATCTATTTTGTCCTTATTGTCTTTTCTAATTGAAAGTGAAGAAAAAGTAACGCCAGGACGAATGCTTAAATTAAATTTCGCCTTTTGGGTATTCTTATTGAAAACAAAAGCTTCAGAATTTTCACAATTATTGTATTTCGTAATTAAATTAGCCAAACTGTTTTTTTTGTACTGAAGATCCTCAAAGTTATTTTCGTTTAATTTACTACAGTTTAGATCTGTGCTAAGTTGCTGCTTATAGCGTTCGTTTTTGCCCATTTTTGTCACAGTGGACATATATCTTTTATAAATGAGCTGTTCTATTTTACCATCGTCAACTTTATAAAAATAGCGTGATGTGTTTTCTCTTTCGGTATAATAAAGTGAAGCTTTTCCTTCTATTAAAGTTTTTAGAAAAAGCGTTTCCTCTACCATTATAGGATTGCGAACATCTGTTAGATCATTTACATTATCGCTAGATTGATCTATTGCTACTGTAGCTTTTACATATTTAAAGGATTGCGGTGCGCCAAATTCTATGACATTTTTTAATGTTCCTGTTTTTATTTCACCATTTTCCTCAAGTTTGTAGTCAAATGTTTCCGGACTTCCTTTCCAGTCTTCATTTTTTATTAAGCAGTCTACTTTAGTACCATTGGTTTTAATAATATAACCAGTCACAAAATTAGTTTGCGAAAAAACATTTAATCCTGATAATAAGATGGTTATGACAAGTAATTTTAATTTCATGAATTTGGGGTTTTTAAAAGTTAAGGAATGCAAAATAGAAAAAAAGATTGAACCTCTCAATTCTTTAATTCGTTATTTTCTTCACTATTTTTCAATAGTCTTTGGTCGATGGTTTTGCTAGTAATAGCGCCTAATTTTCGAAGTTTTTCTACTCTTCTTACTAGGTTGCCTTTTCCTTCCAACTTTATTAAGGCATTATCAAAAGAACCTTGAACAGTTCCCAATTGCTTTCTTATTTTGTTTAGTTCATCTAAAAGTCCTACAAAAGAATCATATAGTCTTCCAGCTTCAGTTGCTATTTCAAGTGTATTTTTCTTCTGGTTGTCGTTTTCCCAAAGATTTTCGACCAAGCGTAATGCTGCCAAAAGTGTTGATGGGGTTACAATCATAACTTTCCTCTTAAAAGCTTCTTGATACAGATTTTTCTGGTTTGCTACTGCTATTGCAAATGCCGGTTCAATAGGAACGAACATAAAAATGGTATCTGGACTTTCGTTTATGGCGTGATAATATTTCTTTTCACTTAAAGTAACAATGTGGCGTTTAATGGAATCAATATGGTCTTTTAGATATTTTCTTTTAAGATCTTCATTTTCTTCCGAAACATATCTTTCAAAATCCGTTAATGAGACCTTACTGTCAATGATCATTTTTTTTCCATCCGGCAAATGGATGATAACGTCTGTTTGCAGCCTACCGCCATCAGGATTTTCGTGACTGTCCTGTATGGTATATTCTCTTCCTTTTTCCAAGCCAGATTCTTCCAAAACCCTGGACAGAATCATTTCGCCCCAATTTCCTTGAATTTTGGAATCGCCTTTTAGTGCTTTGGTTAGGTTATCTGCTTCTTGACTTATTTTAATATTTTGTTCATTCAAAAACTGGAGCTGCTTGCCTAATTCAGCATGTGTTCTAATAAAATCTACATTGTTTTTTCCAACCTTTTCTTCAAATTCCTTAATTTTTTCATTCAAAGGTTTTAATATGCTTTCAATATTCTTTTTGTTGGAATCGGTAAACATTTCTGTTTTGTCAATCAAAATTTTATTGGCCAGGTTTTCAAATTTATCTTTGAAGTCCTTTTCAAAATTTTGAAAACGTTCTTTTTCCTTCTCAAGCTCAGCATATAGCGCATTGTATTCAGCGCTTTGCTTTGAAAGTTGCATGTTTATTTGCTCTTTTTCTTTTTGCAAACCATCTTTTTCTGATGTTAAAATGTCTAATCTTTCATTAAGCTTTTCTTCCTGCAACAAAGTATTTTGGAGGCGTTCTTCCAGTTTGCTTGTTTCTGTTTTGTTTTTCAAACGGGCAAAAAGATTGCCAATAAATGCTCCAATTAATATACTAATAGCGGCAAGTAAAAGGAATAAAAAAGTTTCGTTCATTACAATAAATTTTAAAGTAAATATACTTATTTCCGAATGGTAAACCGACCAGTACTTCCGTCAAAATCGATAGTTTCTTTGGGAAAAAGTGTGTCAAATCTTCCAGCTTCGATCAATTTACAGGGATCATCAAAATAAATTTCGTTTTGTGCCATTACCAACATCTTGTCGGTAAGCTGAATAGCCAAATCTATTTCGTGTGTTGAAAAAAGAATAGTTTTTTGCGTTTCCGAAGCTAGTTTCTTCAGTAATTTTAAAATATAGGCACGGTGGTAAATATCCAAGTGGGTTGTAGGTTCGTCCAGAATTATAATTGGCGTATCCTGAGCCAAAGCTCTTGCTATGGCAACACGCTGCATCTGGCCATCACTTAGTTCAAAACATTTACGATTCGCAAGAATCTCTGTTTCAGTGGCTTCCATAGCAAAATCTATTGCTGTTTTGTCTGTTTTGGAAAGGGTGCCAAGCCAATTGGTATAGGGCTGTCTTCCTAAGGAAACCATTTCCACAACCGAAAGGTTTTTAGATGCTGGTGCTTCTGTTAAAACCACACTCAAATGTGTTGCGAGCTGAAACGAAGAATATTCTTTTAGCTTTTTTTCATTTAAAAAAATATCACCACTCAAAGCATTTTGCATCCCTGTCAACGTTCGCAAAAGCGTTGATTTTCCTATTCCGTTTGCGCCCACAAGCCCAACCAGCTCTCCTTTTAAAATGGCAAAATTAATTTCTTTGGCAATGGTTGAATTAATTTTCTTGTCCGAATAACCAATCGCAAGATTCCTTGCTTTCAAAATTATATTTTTTTCTTCTATAACCATTAAAAGAAAAGTTTTCGTTTACGCACTAAAAGCCAAATTACAACAGGAGCGCCAATTAACGAAGTAATTGCATTTATGGGCAATGTAAATTCACTAAAAGGTAATTGCGCGACAGTGTCACAGATTAGCATCAACAAACAGCCACAAAGCAATACAGCGGGTAGCAAAACCATATGGTCGGAAGTTTTATAAAACTGTCGGACCAAATGTGGCACCGCCAAACCTATAAAAGCGATTGGCCCCACAAAAGCTGTAATGCTTCCTGCAAGAATACTGGTGGCTAGAATTATTATAAAAGTGGTCCTTTTTATATGGAGCCCCATGCTTTTAGCATAATTTTCACCTAATAGTAGTGCGTTTAATGATTTGCTGCTAAAAATACTTAAAGCTAAACCAACCAAAATGCACATACTTAAAATTAAAACGCCTTGCCAAGATTGGTTTCCTAAGCTTCCGAAGGACCAAAAAATGTATTGTTGTAGTTGTTCCGCATTGCTAAAATATGACAAAACCGATACCACAGCAGTCGTAACGCTACCAAACATTAATCCGATAATCAAGATTGCCATCGTGTCCTTTATTCGATATGTTACTGCCAAAACAGCCAATAGCACTAAAAAACTCCCCAATGCTGAAGCTATTACCAAACTCCATTGACTCAATAAAATTATTCCAAAAAAACCTCCAAAAGCACTTGCTCCCAAAATTAAAATGGCCACACCTAGACTTGCACCACTGCTTAGGCCCAAAACAAAAGGTCCCGCTAGTGGATTTCTAAAGAGGGTTTGCATCAACATCCCTGAGACTGCTAATCCGCCACCAGCAAGCATTGCGGTTATTGCTTTGGGTAATCTATAGTCTATCAAAATATATTGCCAAGTTTCTTTTGATGCACCGTTTCCTATAAAAGCACTAAAAATATCCTTTAACGGAATGGAAACAGAACCCATGCTCAAGTTTGTCAAAAAAGCTGCAACAAGCACAATAAAAAGTACAGCATGATGAACCCGATATGTTTGTTTGGTTTGCATTATTTCAATTTATCAAAAAAGTAAAGCTCATGCTTTGGCAACAGTTCTGGATGTAAAATTTTTATAAGGTCTTTTAAAACTAAATCTGGGCGATTGGGAGCTAATTCATAGTAGATTACTCCGCCGTCGGCACCTTTTTTCATGCTATATGAATACACATTTCCCGCTTTAAAAGCCATAAATTCTGTATATGCATGACTGGCGTTTTCCATATCGGACAAACTTGTAAATTGGCCGGGACCAATCCAAAATTCAGCATTGTGGCCTTTATCGAGAACGGATTCCAAATTTAAATACAAACTACCGGTTCCTTTTGAATTTTTCCAAAGATAATTGCCATTGGCATCAGCAATAAATTGTGCCCCCCAACTGTCGCCCTGGGGCATATACCAAACATCTTTATACATGGCTCCACTAATAACTGTTGGCGTGCTTTTAGCTTTGGAGGCAACTTTTTTTACAGAAAGATATTCAGTTTCAATGGTTTTAAAAATGCTATCAGCTTCCTTCTCTTTGTTAAAGAGGACGCCAAAAAATTTGATCCATTCCGCTTTTCCCAAAGGCGAGTTTTCTGTCCAGTCCGAATTATAAAGTACAGGAATCCCCGTTTTTTGTATTGTGGCAAAAGTTGAATTATTTCCATCTACGGCAAAGCCAATTACTACATCGGGCGCTAGATCTATAAGTATTTCGGTATTTATATCTTCGTTTTTGCCAAGCTCTATTATTTTTCCTGCATCAATTTTTTCACGTGTTTTTTTTGAAGAAATATAATCTAGGCTAGGAAACCCTACCAACGCTTCAGTTTCATTTAACATTTCTAAGGAAGGAATGTGGGTTGTAGAAGTTGCAACAATTCTTTTTACAGGAATTTCAACTACAGCATCATAAGTTTTAGGATTTGGAAGCGAAATTCCTTTTTCAACCAATGCGTACGTATATGTTTTGTCAGTCCCTGGCCAAGGATTTTTTAAAGTGATGGTTTTGTATCCTTCAAAAGCTTTAACTTCAAAACCTTTTGCGTATTTAATTTCTAAAAAGCCTTTTTTATTGCTGTCGTTTTTTTCAGTTTTTGAACTGGTATCATTGTTTTTGCAGGAACCGAAAACACAGAGAAGAGTTAATAGGAATACAATTTTTTGCATCCTCAAAAATAATAGTTTTGTTTGGGTTAACTAGTATTTAAAGTCTATTTTTGTAAGGAATTTTGGTGAGCTGATTTCTATTACGGAAAAAAGCTCTTAAAAGGGAATTCGGTTAAAAACCGAAGCTGTTCCCGCAACTGTAAGTCGTTTCGAAGTCATTTTCGGACGTGCATGCTTCAAAAACCACTGTCTTGATAGCTATCGGGATGGGAAGGTGGCACAAAAGACAAGCCAGGAGACCTGCCGAATTCGTAACATAAAATCATCAAACTTTCGGGATAAAGGTTGAATTATGAAGCAAAACATTTTCCATATTATTTTGGTACTTTTCCTGTGCACTTTTTCTGCATATGCACAATTGGATAGTATTCAGCAGTTGCCCGAAGTAATACTTTCTGATGGGAAACTCGTCCATTTTTCAAAGGGTTTCAAACTTGAAAAACTAACAGATTCGGTTGTTGAAAGAAATGCAGCTTCATTAACGGAAACACTTCGTTATAATACTTCAATTTATTTTAAAGAGAATGGCTTTGGAATGGTTTCTTCACCTTCGTTCCGAGGTACAAATGCTGCACAAACTGCGGTTATCTGGAATGGTATAAACATTAATTCTGTATTTACTGGACAAATGGATTTTAATACAATTTCACCGTTAAATTATAATGAAATTGATATTAGAAGTGGAGGAGGAGGTGTTCAATACGGAAGTGGTGCCGTTGGCGGAAGTATTCATTTAAACAATACTTTTTCTTTTAAAAAAAACGATATAACTAAGGTAGGGATTCGCTACGGAAGTTTTTCAACTCTGGCCGGAAATGCCAGTACAACGCAAATATGGGGAGATCATTATTTAAATGTTGGTGTGGATTTTATTAGTTCTGAAAACGATTATGAATACGTTGGAAAGAATAAAACTAACGATCACGGTAGTTTTTTGCGTTTTGCCGCAAAAGTGAATGAAGCAAGAAAACTGAAAAATGGTGTGGCCACGTGGAATTCTGAATACATCTACAACGATCGTAATTTCTCAGGTAGTTTGAACACCTTAGGGAAAGACGCCTATAAAGACATTGCAACCCGAAATCTTTGGCAATTACAAAAAAAAATAGGAGTTTTTAATACAAAAGCCGGTATAGCGCATCTTTTTGAAAAGTACAGCTATTTTCCAGACAGTGAAAAACCGTTCAATAATGGAGGTAAAGCGAATACTTTTATTGGATCACTTCAAACAGAAGTTTTACTTATTAAAAAACTTCGTATAAATGGTAAGGTTGAATATACCTTTATTGATGCTGAAGGCGATAATGTGGGGCGTAATTCTCGAAAAACATTGGCGGCTGTGGGGTTAATAAACCATAAAATTTCAGAAAAGTTTAATTACGGAATCAATCTGAGAAAAGAATTTTTGAATGATTTTGACAATCCCTTTCTTTTTTCTGCGGATGCGAAATATAAGGTATCAGAAAATTATGTCCTTCGTTTAAATGGTTCTAGGAATTATCGTATTCCCACATTTAATGATCTGTATTGGTACGCTGGAGGCAATTTAAATATACAGCCAGAGACATCATACCAAGTTGAATTGGGCCAGGAATTTTACTACGGAAATTTGAAGGCAGATGTAGCTGCTTACTACATTTCTTCTAAAGATTTAATTAAATGGGTGCCTAATAGCGGCGGCCTTTGGCAACCATTAAATATAAATAAGACTAAGAATTACGGCATTGAGATAAATTTGGATTATTCCCTAAAGTTCAGTAATCGGCAGACTTTAGATTTTTATGCAAACTATTCGTATACCAAAGCGGAAGATTTGGAAAAAGAAAAGCAACTTATTTATGTGCCTTTTCACAAAGCAGGTGGAACGCTGCAATATTATTTTAAACAAATTTCTTTTTATGCCCAGGGTTTGTTTAATGGAGAAGCATATACTACAACGGACAATAGCGAGTACGTGAATGCGTATACCATTTTTAATCTTGGAGCGGAATATAGATTGTCGGGTAATACAAATCTCTCTTTTGGTAGTAGGCTCAATAATGTTTTTAATATATATTATGAAAACGTAGCGTATAGGCCAATGCCGTCACGAAATATAGAAATCTTCTTAAAATTTAACATATAAAACTATAATAAAAATGATGAACAAAATACTTTTTTTAGCTCTTACGACTTTATTTTTTACAGCTTGTAGCAGTGATAATGACGACCAACCCGAATATGTTCCAGCAGCTTTTGAAAAAGGTATTTTGGTTACCAATGAAGGTCCTTTCAATAATGGAAGTGGTACCATTACTTATATTTCTGAAGATTACAGTACAGTTGCCCAAACTATATATAAAAGCGTAAACGGAACCAATTTGGGCAATATTGTTCAGTCAATGGGCTTTCAAGATAGCAATGCGTATATAGTGGTAAGCAATTCGCAAAAAATCATGGTAGCAGACCGTTATACATTTCAAATTGTAGATTCTATAAAAACGGGCTTGAACAATCCGCGTTATTTTGTTAGTATAGATGGGAACAAAGGATATGTTAGCAATTGGGGTGACCCAAATAATAGTACCGATGATTATGTTGCCGTTTTGGACTTAAGAACAAATACAATTTCTTCAACTATTCCTGTTGCTTATGGCCCTGAGAGAATGGTTTCCTACAACAGTAAAATATATGTTGCACACCAAGGCGCATACGGACAAAACAATTTAATAACCGTAATTTCTGGAAACTCAGTTGAAGGCACTATAACTGTGGGTGATGTTCCCAACTCTATGGTAGTTTCGGGAAATGTACTTTATGTGCTTTGTGGTGGAACCCCAAGCTATGCTGGCATTGAAACTGCCGGTATGCTAGTTAAAATAGATCTTTCGACAGGACAGGTTTCACAAACATTTACTTTTGGAATAACAGAGCATCCAAACAGTTTGACAATGGACGGAACCAATCTTTTTTATAATCTTGATGGAAAGGTTTATAAGTTGAATAGCTCTTCCATTTCATTACCGGGAACAGACATTATCACAGGTAATTTTTATACACTCCAAGCAAAAGATGGAAAACTATTCGCTGCTGATGCAAAGGATTACGCTAGCAAAGGTTCTTTATTGATTTATGATATATCCACCAATCAACAAATTCAGGACTTCCAAACTGGTATCGTTCCTGGCGGAATTTATTTTAATGAATAGGCCTCATAGGCTTTTTAAAAAAATCCATTAAGTAGCGAAGCTTAATGGATTTTTTTAATGTACAGTTATTCTTTAATTCCCAATCATTTTGCCATAAATCGGAGAATTGGCATTACTGTCTGATAGTTCTTTTAATGATTTAAAATCTTTTTTAACGGGCAATGGTCTTCCGACAATTTCAAAAAGTGCCGCTGCAAGAAGTGGTTCGTTTTCATCGCCAAGCTGACCAAGGTTGAAATAATTTTCCTTTAAAGCAATTTGCGGAAACAATCCATCTCCATAATCAGTATTTCCAGCAGCGTTGGACGTTTTGAAAACCAACGGAAGCATTGCATAGTTATGTGAAGGATTTGCTTCTTGCCTGCTAAAATTAGGCGCAGGTGCATCATAAAGAAGAAAGGAGGCCTGAAATTTTCCAGTAGTTGTATCGCCCACTTGTACTGTATTTATGTATGGGTTGAGACCGTTTATAACAAGCTCACTAGCAGAAGCCGTTCTTCGTGTTGTTAATATATAGACATTACTTAGGTTTAGGCTGTTTATAGCTGAACCATTGCTAATAGAACTGTCAAAAAGCCCATTCTCAGCATTTGCGGCTTGGCGGTCTGCATTCCAAAATTCTTTATAAAAAACCTGTCCGTTAAATTGCCCTGTAATCATACTGGCTAAATCTGTTGCCGTTTCAACTGCACCACCACCATTATATCGAAGATCCAGAACAAGGTTGGTAGCTCCATCTGCCTTAAATTGCGCAAAGGCATTATTAAGTTGTGTATCATAGTCTTTGATGAAGCCATTATACATTAAATAGCCAATTTTTTCTCCATTCACATCAAGCGTTTTTGCCAAAAAAACTGGATTTTCGTTGTATTGGGTTTTGTTGAGCAGTGCTGTTTGCCCTGTAGAAGTGAAATTGGCTCCATCATAAGTAGCGAGGCCAATAGTATAACTGTTTGTAGATAATAAATCGTTATAGTTTGTTTGATTTATTTGCTGCCCATCAATAGTTGTAAAAAGATCGCCGCGTTTTAAACCTTGCAATTCAGCGTCCGTATTTGGTAAAACATAGCGAACATATCCAAAAACATTACCACTTCCGTCGGGATAGTATACTAGCCCAAATTCCATTCCGTTGCTTAAGCTGATACCACTCAAGGCATCTTCAATTACGGTAAAATCACTATAGAGATTGCTGAACCGATCCTCAGGAGATATTAAATAATCAAATAAAGATTCTGGAGTATCATAATTTTGTAAAAAACCATCAAGTTCGCCTTGGTTGGCAAATGCATCGTTTGCGAGTTCAGGGGTATCCGATTTGTAGAGGTAATAATAATTTAACCCTCGGTATATAAAGTTTTGTATGTCAAGTGTTGATGCCGGTTGAACGGTGTCGTCAGCATCTTTAAAACATGATACCAATAGTGCGGAAATGACCAATAGGGGAATGAAAATTTTTCTTTTCATAAGAAGGTTTATTAATGTATAGAATTTAAACAGGTAAATTAGGGATTATATTGCAATAGTAAAAATATGTTTTTTAGCTGAAATTAATTTAGATGATTTAAAATGAATTGTTGTTAATGGAAACAATGCTACTGAGCTGTCAAGTGGAAAAACGTTCCTGTTACTTAACTCTTAATTTCTTTTAAATGGATTGTAACAAAAATTGATGCTATTCGTCATTTAAATAGAAGCCAGAAAAACAACAACCAAACCAAATGGACAAAACTGAATTTATAGCATTAGTAATGCCTTATAAGGATAAACTTTACCGTTTGGCCAAAAGAATTCTGGTTTCCAAAGATGAAGCTGAAGATGCAGTGCAAGAAGTTTATTTGAAATTGTGGAACGGAAAACAGAATATTGAAAACTATAAAAACCCTGAAGCCTTTGCAATCACGATGACTAAAAATTATTGTTTGGACAGATTGAAATCGAAACAAGCATCAAATTTAAAAATCGTTCACAGCAATTATCAAACTTCAGAAAATATTGAAAAAAACATTGAAGCGAATGATGGCGTTGAAATGGTTTTCAAAATAATGGAATCCCTCCCTGAGCAACAGAAAATAGTGCTTCAACTGCGGGATGTGGAACAGTTTGAATTTTCCGAAATTGCCCAAATGCTTGATAGTAACGAAACAGCAATAAGAGTGGCGCTTTCCCGCGCAAGAAAAACAGTAAGAGATGCAATGATTAAAAAATACAATTATGGAATCGGTTAAAATAAAAAAAATACTGGATGCTTATTTTGAAGGCACGACCAACCTTGAAGAAGAAAAAGCTTTACAGAACTATTTCAATAATGGAAAAGTTGCGGATGATCTGGTTCAATATCAGCCAATATTCGCTGGGTTGAAAGCAGCAAAAGAAGAGCGCTCAAACAAAGCATTCACCTTGCCCAAAAGTAAACCGAAAATCATTAAAAAACAATGGTATTCTGCAGCGGCAATACTCGTGGTAGCGTTTGGTATAGGAAGCTTTTACTTTTCACAGCCTCATTATAGCCAAGAGGAAAGGGACGCTTTGGCAGCTTTTGAAAAAAGTAAAAATGCTATGATGCTCCTTTCTGAAAACTTAAACAAAGGGGCTGAACAACTAAGTTTTGTACAACAATTTACAGTAACAAAAAATAAAATTTTAAAATAACAAACAATTAATAATTTAAACAAAATGAAAAAAATAGCAATAGTATTAGCACTGGCAATAGCACCGATAGTTTCTTGGGGTCAAAACGCTTTTGATTCCTTTGAGGATGAAAAAGATGTAACTTCTGTAGTGGTCACAAAAAACATGTTCAAACTTTTGAGCAAAATGGATCTAAACTCAACTGATCCCGAAGCGCAGTCTTATCTTAAAATGGTTAATGACTTGGACAACATTAAAATTTTCACAACAAATAATCCTGCGGTTGCTCAAAAAATGGACGCTGCTGTTGCAAAATATATTTCAGCTTCAAAGAATTTGGGCGAATTGATGCGTGTGAAAGAAGATGGTAAAAACATTAAATTCTACAGCAAAGAAGGCAAAAGTGAAAATTTTGTAAGTGAACTCTTGATGCATCTTGATGGAGTGGTGGACGGAAAACCTACCACGGTAATAATGAGTATAACTGGCAATATTGATTTGAAGCAGATTTCAAAATTAACGGAAGATCTAAAAGTGCCTGGCGGTGATCAATTGAAAAATATAGATAAAACCAAAAAACAATAATTATGGGGCTCACAAGATATTTTTTAGCCTTGATGTTGGGTTTTGTAGCATTAACATCCTGTAGCGATAAATCTTTACAGAAGTATTTAGTAGAGAAACAGGATGATGATAAGTTTATGAAAGTGGACGTTGCAGCTAGTTTGCTTCAAGGAAGAAACAGTAATTTTACCCAAGAAGAGAAGGATATTCTAAACACAATCAAGAAAGTGAATGTGGTTGCCTATCCAATAAAAGAAGGCGATACGGCAGATTACGATACGGAAAGAAATAAGTTAAAAAATATTTTGGACCAAGAACAGTATAAAGAATTGACACGTATAAAAAGCAATGGCTGGAACGCAACTCTAAAATATACTGGTGAAGAAGACGCCATTGATGAGGTAATTGTTTTTGCCAGCGATGACAAACGTGGCTTTGCAGTTTTCAGATTATTGGGTGAGAATATGCGCCCGGATCAAATGCTGAAACTTATGAAATCTGCAGAACGTGGCGATTTGGATATTTCCAAACTCGAAGGTTTTGGAGAAATATTTAAGGATTAAATTTAGTTGATTAATAGTTTGAAAAGGCTTCTCTCAATTTGGGGTTGAAGCCTTTTTTTATTCCTATAATTAAATGCCCGTATAGTTTCCGGGCGTGATATCTCGCATTTCTTGCTTCACACTTTCAGGCACTTCCAACGTTTCTATAAAATTAGCGATGGAAGTTTCGTTTATGCGTTCGTTTGTCCGGGTAAGACCTTTCAGCGCTTCATATGGATTTGGATAGCCTTCACGGCGAAGTATCGTTTGAATGGCTTCAGCTACAACAGCCCAGTTATTTTCAAGATCTTCGGCAAATTTCACTTCATTTAGCACCAACTTGTTTAAGCCTTTTAAAGTAGAATAAAGAGCGATAAGTGTATGTCCAATAGGAACTCCAATATTTCTTAAAACCGTACTGTCTGTAAGGTCACGCTGTAATCTACTTATGGGAAGCTTGGCTGAAAGATGTTCAAAAAGCGCATTGGCGATGCCGAGATTTCCTTCACTGTTTTCAAAATCTATCGGGTTCACTTTATGCGGCATTGCACTGGATCCCACTTCACCAGCTTTTATTTTTTGTTTAAAATAATCCATAGAAACATAAGTCCAAATGTCTCTATCTAAATCAATCAAAATATTATTGATTCTTTTTAGGCAATCAAAAAGCGCTGCCATATGGTCGTAATGTTCAATCTGTGTAGTAGGGAAGGAGTGGTGCAGCCCGAGGGTTCCTTGAACAAATTGTTTTGCAAAAGCTCTCCAATCAATGTTTGGATAGGCAACTTTATGGGCATTGAAATTTCCAGTTGCGCCGCCAAATTTTGCAGCACTTTTTATATCGTTCATTAAGTCAAACTGTTCCTCAATACGAACCACAAAAACTTCAATTTCCTTTCCCAAACGGGTAGGAGATGCTGGTTGGCCGTGTGTTCTGGCAAGCATTGATATATTTGCCCAATCTTCGGAAAGTTCTTTTAGTTTATTTTTCACTTCCATTAAAAGAGGAACATAAACATTGTTGATCGCGTCTTTAAGCGAAAGTGGAATTGCAGTGTTGTTTATATCTTGTGAGGTCAATCCAAAGTGAATAAACTCTTTGTATTGTTGCAGGTTTAGTGCGTCAAACTTTTCTTTTATAAAATATTCAACAGCCTTCACGTCGTGGTTGGTAACTTTTTCTGTTTCCTTTATTTTTATGGCATCTTGAACAGTAAACTCATAATACCAATCTCTTAAGGTTGAAAAAAGATTTCTGTCGAAATCTGCTAATTGTGGAAGTTCTAGCTCCACCAAGGCAATAAAGTACTCAATCTCTACCTGAACCCGATAACGGATAAGCGCTTCTTCAGAAAAGTAGGGTATTAAGCTTTCGGTTTTTGATGCATATCTGCCGTCAATGGGCGAAATGGCTTGTAAAGAGTTGGTATACATGGTTGAAAATTTAAAAGCGCAAAGATACGAAACGCTACCGAGTTATAACTTAAGAGTGGATGTATAAAATGCTAATAAATAATACTGTTTATAAAGATTGCGAAAGTCCATACACATTCATTATTAAATTACTCTCCATATGCATCAGCGTGTACATTCTTAACAGCTCGTCCACTGGGGTCGTTCATATTTTTAAAACTGGCATCCCATTCCAATGCAATCGGACTGCTACACGCCACTGAGGGTACAGAGGGTACGCTGAGTGCCGCGGTATCACTGGGGAAATGTTCAGCAAAAATACTTCGGTAATAAAACTCTTCCTTGGTAGTAGGCGTTTGTATGGGAAATTTGTATTTGGCATTTTCGAGTTGTTCGTCAGATACTTGCTCGTTTACCATTTCCTTCAAAGTGTCAATCCAACTATAGCCTACGCCATCGCTAAACTGTTCTTTTTGGCGCCATGCAACGCTTTCTGGGAGCATGTCTTCAAAGGCTTTGCGTAGTACCCATTTTTCCATACGTTCGCCGTTAATCATTTTATCCTGTGGGTTAATACTCATGGCTACATCCATAAACTCCTTGTCCAAGAAGGGAACGCGACCTTCAATCCCCCAACTTGCGAGCGATTTATTGGCGCGAAGACAATCATACATATGCAGTTTGTCCAACTTCCGAACGGTTTCTTTATGGAGCTCTTCGGCATTAGGCGCTTTGTGGAAATAGAGATAGCCCCCAAATATTTCATCAGAGCCCTCGCCACTAAGCACCATTTTGATACCCATAGCTTTAATAGCGCGTGCCATTAGGTACATAGGTGTACTGGCACGGATGGTGGTAATGTCATAAGTTTCCAGATGATAAATTACATCGCGAATTGCATCTATACCTTCCTGTATCGTAAATTTTATTTCGTGGTGGACTGTCTTTAAGTGATTTGCTACTTTTTGCGCCGCAGCAAGATCTGGACTACCTTCTAAGCCAATCGCAAAACTATGAAGTTGTGGATACCAAGCGCTTTCGGTGTCTTCACTCTCAATACGTTTTTCGGCATATTTTTTTGCAATGGCTGAAGTAATACTACTGTCCAATCCGCCTGATAATAAAACTCCATAAGGCACGTCGCTCATCAATTGGTGGTGTACTGCGGCTTCTAAAGCGTTGCGTAGTTCTGCGATTTCAGTTGCGTTGTCCTTTACATTTTTATAGTCCATCCAATCACGGGTGTACCAACGTTTCAGTTCGCCCTCACGACTGTCCAGATAATGACCAGGAGGGAAGAGTTCAATTTTTGTGCAAATGCCTTCCAAAGCTTTCAACTCGGATGCGACATAAAAAGTTCCGTTTTGATCCCAACCCATATATAGTGGTATAATGCCCATATGGTCTCGGGCTATAAAGTAATTGTCGTTTTCGATGTCATAGATTGCAAAACCGAATATGCCGTTCATTTCGTCAAGAAAGGCAGCGCCTTTTTCTTTATATAAAGGCAGTATTACCTCGCAGTCACTTTTAGTTAGAAAGGTATATTTTCCTTCAAATTGTTTCCGAAGCGCCATATGGTTATAAATTTCGCCATTGGCTGCAAGAACTAAATTGCCGTCACTGCTAAAAAGTGGCTGCTTACCAGATGTGGGATCAACAATAGCAAGCCTTTCGTGCGCCATAATGGCGTTATCATTACTGAAAATTCCGCTCCAGTCCGGTCCGCGATGACGAATACACTTTGCCATTGATAATACCTGAAGTCTTAACGCTTCCGCAGGCTCTTTAAGTTTAAATGCACATACAATTCCACACATAATTTCTATAATTTAAATAGTTAGTTTTAGTTCAAAAAAAAAGCCTGTCAAGAAAAACTTGACAGGCCATATATCGCGACAAGTTTTTGTTACGGCAGCACGTTATTATTATTGTTGTTAAAGCTGAAGAAAGACATAAACTTGTTTGTTTTAATAAATGTTTTGCTAATTTAAAGTAATTAATTCAATACTTCCAAATGCTTATTGAATAAAATGTAATTAATAGCTTAAGGAATTAAATATTCGATTAAATGCGATTAATTCAGCATAGCGGCTTTACAATAGGAACCAATGAGTTGTTTTATTATTATCGCAGTTTTGGAAAGTCTTTTGGATTTGCCTCGTGCATAATTTCGTAAACCTTTTCATAAACATCCTCTGCTGAAGGCTTGCTAAAGTAATCACCATCTGTTCCATAAGCAGGTCGATGGTCTTTAGCAGTGAGCGTTTGTGGTTTGCTATCCAAATATCTGTAACCACCTTGCACATCCAAGATATTTTGAAGTATATAAGCTGAAGCTCCGCCAGGAACGTCTTCATCAATAACAAGTAGGCGATTTGTCTTAGCAACACTCTTTACCAAATCGTGGTTAATATCTAAAGGAAGTAACGATTGAACATCAATAATTTCGGCATCAATACCAGCTTGTTGTAGTTCTTTGGCAGCTTCTTCAATTACGCGTAATGTACTTCCGTAAGAAACCAGAGTAATGTCTGTTCCTTCTTTTACAGTTTCAACTACGCCAATCGGGGTTTTAAAGTCTCCAAGATTATTCGGCATTTTTTCTTTTAAACGATAGCCATTTAAGCATTCAATTACCAATGCGGGTTCGTCAGTTTCCAATAATGTATTGTAAAAACCTGCAGCTTTTGTCATATTTCGTGGCACGAGAATATACATTCCACGAAGCAGATGAATCAATCCCCCCATTTGCGAACCACTGTGCCAAATACCTTCTAGTCTGTGGCCACGAGTTCTAACGATCAATGGTGCTTTTTGAGTGCCGTTGGTTCGATAACGGACGGTCACTAGATCATCGCTCATTATTTGAAGACAATACAATATATAGTCTAAATACTGAATCTCTGCAATGGGGCGCAAACCACGCATAGCCATCCCAATACCTTGTCCGAGAATGGTTGCCTCGCGAATTCCGACATCAGCAACCCTTAGTTTCCCGTACTTTTCTTGCATTCCTTCCAGCCCTTGGTTTACGTCACCAATCTCACCGCTGTCTTCTCCAAAGATTAAAACTTCTGGATATTTGTTGAAGATAGTGTCAAAGTTGTCACGGATAATTACTCGGCCATCCACTTCTTCCGCATTGTTGGCATAGGAGGGAAGGACCTCTTTTACGGTTTTGGCATTTTTCTTTGCTTCGCTGTAAAGGTGTGCGCTGTATTTGGGTTGAATTATTTCGAAATAATTATTAACCCAGTCTTGTAGTTGTTTCTTTTCAGAAGAGTCTTCGCTCACTACATAACGTAATGCTTTTCTAGTGGAAGCCAGAATGTCTCTTCGCAACGGTTCTTTTTCCGCTGCAAGTTCATTCTTTATCTTTTCAATAAAATTTTTGTTAGCGCTGGTTTCGGATAAATTTCCAAGTAATAAAACTGCTTCTTCTTGTTCTTTTTTCTGAGGTGAAACGAAAGCATCCCAAGCTGCTTTTTTTCCGTCACGCACTTTTTTCTTTATATCTTTTTCAATTTCAACAAGTGTTTCTTCGGAAGCAATATCGCTATTGATCATCCATTCACGCATTTTTACATTGCAGTCGTATTTACCCTCCCACTCCAAGCGCTCCTTGCTTTTGTATCTTTCGTGCGATCCACTGGTGCTATGTCCTTGTGGTTGAGTCAACTGTTGCACATGTATCAAAACGGGAACGTGTTCTTCCCTTGCTATTTTTGAAGCGCGATTATAGACTTCAATAAGTTCAGGGTAATCCCATCCTTTAACACGGATAATTTCATAACCGTCTTCCTCTTCGTTACGCTGAAAGCCTTTAAGTACTTCTGAAATATTTTCTTTAGTAGTCTGGTATTTTGCGTGTACTGAAATTCCGTATTCATCATCCCAAACACTCATTACCATTGGTACTTGTAATACGCCTGCGGCGTTTATGGTTTCCCAGAATAGCCCCTCGCTGGTGCTGGCATTTCCTATAGTTCCCCAAGCAACTTCGTTTCCGTTTATGGAGAAGTTGGTTTTATTTTCAATCCCTTTTACGTTTCTGAAAATTTTTGAAGCTTGTGCCAGGCCCAAAAGGCGCGGCATTTGTCCAGCTGTAGGTGAAATATCGGCACTGCTGTTCTTTTGTGCAGTAAGGTTTTTCCAGCTGCCGTCTTCGTTTAGACTATGGGTTGCAAAGTGGCCACCCATCTGTCTTCCCGCACTCATTGGATCGGCATTAATATCGGTGTGTGCATAAAGACCTGCGAAAAACTGTTCAATGGTAAGTTTCCCAATAGCCATCATAAAGGTTTGATCTCTGTAATATCCACTGCGCCAATCGCCGTTTTGGAATGCTTTTGCCCAAGCGAGTTGAGGTACTTCTTTTCCGTCTCCGAAAATTCCGAACTTAGCTTTTCCGGTAAGTACTTCGCGACGGCCCAATAAACTGCATTCACGACTGGTTACTGCTATTTTATAATCGTTAAGTACGGTTTCTTTAAAATCGTCAAAAGAAATCTCTCCGTTGGTCTTAGGGTTTGTTTGCATTACAATGGGTTTTACATTTGCAAAAATAACGAAATCGAGCGTGTTTCACAATGGTTAGTTATACACAGCCAATATTTAAAAATGAAAAGAATGCTTAGCTTAATTCTTTTTGGAAGGGATGAGCTTAATTATCAATAATCTAAGCAGCAGAATGAAAGGAAAACCGTGCAGCAAAACATCAAACCAATCTGCAGCTTGCATTCCAACTGCGCCACCAGCAATCCATTTAAGTTTACCCCAAATATGTGGTTCAGGAAAAAAAGGAGCCAGGCCTAATGTAAGGCAGAGCAGAAGAATGATGCGCCAGTTGTTTAGTAGTTCCATTTTGATTACTTATTAATTATAGTTTTCTATGAGAAAAAAAAATCCCCGGAAAACCGAGGATTTCATTGAATGAATAAAGGGTTACTCTATTTCTTTTACTGAAGCTCCAGGAGCATTTTTACGAACAGATTCAATTCCATTTTTTGCGCCACTTTCCGCAGCATACATTTGGCTGCTTCCAATAACCTGTCCGTTTGTAGCTTTAATGTTGAAGTGGATTTTACCGTTCTTAGCGGTTTTCATCTCAAAACTACTGTCTTTCCCACAATTTTTCTGAACAGATTCAATACCGTTCATTGCTGATGCTTTGGTAGCATACATCTGGCTGGAAAGAATTACCTGTCCGTTACTTGCTTTTAAAGTAAAGTGATATTTATCACCGCTTTTTTTTAGTTCAAACATAATTAATAGCTTATTTAAAGTTTTCTAAATTTTATAACGTGTAATATCGGAAAAAACAATCTATTTTGAAAAAAAAATCACTCCTTTTATAGGAATTTTATCATTCAATTACTTAAACATATCCATACCTGGAATATTTGGCATTCCTTCTTTCGCAACAGCTGCAATTTCAGTTTCATTTACGTTTGTGGCTTTTTCAATTGCTTTATTTAGGGTTAGGATTAAATAATCTTCCAGTTGCTCTTTGTCTTCCAAGAGGTTATCGGCTATCTCGATGGTTTTAATTTTTCTGTTTGCAGTAAGCGTAATTTTTAAAAGTCCATCACTGCTGGTTTCATCAATTAGCACAGTGTCTAAGCGCTTTTTTGTGACTTCTACTTTTTCTTGGGTCTCTTTCAATTTGCCCATCATTCCCATTAAATCTCCAAACATATTTTTTTATTTTAGTTTAATGCAAATTTACTAAATTGGTTAGCTATATAACAACCTTATAATGATGAAAAAATTTGTTTTTGTTTCAATTGCAAGCCTTACTTTTGCCGCTTCAATAAACGCGCAGGAAATTAGAGAAGCTATTATGAAAATTACTCCCCCTAAAGCCGAAAAAATTGCCAAGGAACTAAAAGTCAATGGCGATGTTCGCATTGATAATTATTACTGGCTCAACAATCCCGAAGATGAAAAAGTAATTAATTACTTGAATGATGAAAATACGTATTACGAAGCGATGACGGCACACACCCAAAAGTTCAAGACGGCTCTTTTTGAGGAAATGAAGTCGCGTATTAAGGAAGATGATGAATCGGTTCCTTATAAATTGAACGGTTATTACTACATAACCCGTTACGAAACTGGAAAGGATTATCCAATTTACACCCGAAAAAAAGGTTCGTTGGATGCAAAAGAAGAAATTCTTTTTGACGTAAACGAGATGGCAAAAGATTATTCTTATTATAATCTTTCGGGTTTGAATGTTTCTGAAGATAACAATCTTATTTCTTTTGGCGTAGACACACTTAGTCGAAGAAAATATGATATATTCATTAAAAACCTGAAAACTGGTGAAATTTATCCAGAAAGGATTCCACTAACTACTGGTAGCGCTACGTGGGGGAGTGACAACAAAACACTGTTTTATACCCGAAAAGACGATAAAACACTTCGCGCAGATAGAATTTTTCGCCATACTTTAGGCACAGATCCAATTACGGATGAACTTGTTTTTACAGAAGAAGATGACACGTTCGGTACCTATGTTTACAAAACGAAGTCGAAAAAATACATATTAATTGGCTCCTATAGCACACTTACTTCAGAATACAGAGTTTTAGATGCCGATAAACCTATGGGCGAATTCAAAATATTTCAGCCTAGAGAACGCGGTTTGGAATATAGCATTTCGCATTATGGAAACAATTGGTATGTGTTGACCAATAAAGACAAAGCGATCAATTTTAAGCTAATGAAGACTTCTGAGGATAAAACTTCCAAAGAAAACTGGGTGGATATGATTTCGCATCGCAACGATGTTCTGCTTGAAGACATAGATATTTTCAAAGATTATTTGGTAATCAGCGAGCGGAATAACGGTCTTACAAAAATTCGTATAAAAAAATGGAAGGGAGATACAGATTATTATCTTCCTTTCGATAATGAAACTTATACCGCTTTCACTACTCAAAATCCTGAATTTGACACAAAAACATTGCGTTACGGCTATAATTCGTTGAATACACCAGCTTCCGTGATTGATTTCAATATGGAAACCAAAGAAAAAACGCTTTTGAAAGAAACAGAAGTTTTGGGTGGAAAATTTGATAAAGATAATTACGAAACCGAACGTTTGTGGGCGACAGCCGAAGATGGAACAAAAATTCCGATGTCGGTAATTTATAGGAAGGGAATAAAAAAAGACGGGAAAAATCCGTTGCTACTTTATGGTTATGGATCATACGGCGCTACAATTGATCCTTATTTTTCATCGGTACGTTTAAGTCTTTTGGACCGTGGGTTTATTTTTGCAATCGCGCATGTTCGCGGCGGAGAATATATGGGCCGACAATGGTATGAGGACGGGAAATTGCTTAAAAAGAAAAATACGTTTACCGATTTTATTGATGCCTCAAGATTTTTGATTGAAGAAGGTTATACTTCCAAAGAACATCTTTACGCTTCGGGAGGTTCCGCTGGCGGACTTTTAATGGGAGCCATTGTGAATATGGCGCCTGAACTATACCATGGCGTTATTGCTTCGGTTCCCTTTGTTGATGTTGTTACTACAATGCTTGATGATTCAATTCCATTAACCACAGGTGAATATGACGAATGGGGAAACCCAAATGAAGCAGATTATTATAATTATATGAAAAGTTATTCACCATATGATAATGTAACGGCAAAAGAATACCCTAATATGCTTGTTACAACTGGCCTGCACGACAGTCAAGTGCAATATTGGGAGCCAGCAAAGTGGGTTGCTAAGCTAAGAGATTTAAAAACTGATAAAAATACTTTACTACTGCAAACCAATATGGATGCTGGCCACGGCGGGGCTTCCGGACGTTTTGAAGCGTTGAAGGAAGTAGCTATGGATTATGCTTTTTTATTGGATTTGGAAGGAATTAAGGAGTAATAAAAATATTTCCTTACCTTTGTCGGGTTGAAAAATTCAGTTTCAAGCTGAGTATTTTTTATAACGAACTACCTCTTTATGAAAGAAGAAATAAAAGCCCATAATAACGTGTTGGAACTAATAGGTAACACGCCATTAATAAAGCTTAACAAGATTACCCAGAAGATGAAGGGTAATTATTTCGCAAAGGTTGAAGCATTCAACCCAGGACACTCTACCAAAGACCGCATTGCACTTTATATTATTGAAGAAGCCGAAAGAAAAGGTATTCTAAAACCTGGCGACACTATTATTGAAACTACCAGTGGAAACACAGGTTTTAGTATAGCAATGGTGAGTATCATTAAAGGCTATGAGTGTATTTTGGCAGTAAGTTCAAAATCTTCTGCGGATAAAATAGATATGCTTAAAACCATGGGCGCCAAGGTTTATGTGTGTCCAGCCCATGTTAGTGCTGATGATCCTCGTTCTTATTACGAAGTGGCAAAAAAACTTCACAGTGAAATCAAAGGTTCAGTATATATCAATCAATATTTTAATGAACTGAATATCGATGCGCATTACCAATCCACCGGTCCCGAAATTTGGGAGCAAACTGCTGGAAAGATAACGCATTTAGTTGCCTGCAGTGGAACTGGAGGAACAATCTCTGGAACTGCACGGTTCTTAAAGGAAAAAAATCCAAATATAAAAGTTATAGGAATTGACGCTTACGGCTCAGTTCTTCAGAAATACCATCAAACCAAAGAGTTTGATGCAAATGAAATATATCCTTATCGTATTGAAGGTTTGGGTAAAAATTTGATTCCAACAGCTACAGATTTTAATATAATAGACAAATTTGAAAAAGTAACCGACGAAAGTAGTGCACACACAGCGCGTGAACTTGCAAAAACGGAAGGTCTTTTTGTGGGTTACACTAGTGGTGCCGCAATGCAAGGTATAAAACAACTTGAAGAAGAAGGCGAATTTGACGAAAATAGCAATATTGTAGTTATCTTTCCTGAC
Organism: uncultured Aequorivita sp.; assembly: GCA_937125455.1. Lineage (GTDB taxonomy): Bacteria > Bacteroidota > Bacteroidia > Flavobacteriales > Flavobacteriaceae > Aequorivita. Next base: position 139,741 of record CAKZLK010000016.1, on the reverse strand, counting down.
CACGGATCACGCTATATGAGTAAAATTTACAATGATGAATGGATGAGCCAACAAGGCTTCTTTGACTCTGAAACTGCAGAAATTCATCAAATTGAATACATAAAGTAATGTAATAATTACACTAACAAAAAAATCCCGATGCAAAACGCTTTCGGGATTTTTTTGTATTAAGATTATTGGATTCTAAAATCTAATGCACAAAATCCAAAATCTAATTATAATTTAATTAATTTTGTCCCACATTTTTAACAAAAGATTTAATGAAAGATTTATTCGATAAAATCTATAAAGATAAAGGTCCATTGGGAAAATGGGCTGAACAAGCGGAAGGCTATTTTGTGTTCCCCAAACTGGAAGGACCCATTTCCAATAGAATGAAATTTAAGGGAAAGGAAGTAATTACTTGGAGTATCAATGATTATTTAGGCCTTGCTAACCACCCTGAAGTTAGAAAAGTAGATGCGGAAGCGGGTGTAAAATGGGGCTCTGCCTATCCAATGGGTGCGCGTATGATGAGTGGCCATACAGATTTACACGAGCAGCTTCAAAGAGAGCTCGCTGCATTTGTAAATAAAGAAGCATCTTATTTGCTGAATTTTGGTTACCAAGGGATGGTTTCCACTATTGACGCCCTTGTTTCAAAGGACGACGTGATTGTTTATGATGTTGATGCACACGCCTGTATTATTGATGGTGTTCGTCTTCACTTGGGGCAACGCTTCACCTACAAGCACAACGATATGGAAAGTATCGAAAAAAACTTACAGCGTGCTACAAAAGTAGCTGAGAAAACGGGCGGAGGAATTCTTCTTATTTCAGAAGGAGTTTTTGGAATGCGCGGTGAGCAAGGAAGGCTAAAAGAAATTATAGAACTTAAGAAAAAATACAATTTCCGCTTTTTTGTAGATGATGCGCACGGTTTCGGAACCCTTGGTAAAACAGGTGCTGGAGCAGGTGAGGAGCAAGGAGTACAAGACGGAATTGACGTTTATTTTGCTACGTTCGCAAAATCTATGGCAAGTACTGGAGCATTTATTGCTGGTGATGAAGAGATAATTAATTACCTAAAATACAACCTGCGTTCGCAGATGTTTGCGAAATCACTACAGATGGTTTTGGTGGAAGGTGCTTTGAAGCGTTTGGACATGCTTCGTACAATGCCAGAATTAAAAGCGAAACTTTGGGAAAATGTAAATGCACTTCAAGGTGGTCTTAAAAAGAGAGGTTTTGATATTGGAACAACCCAAAGTTGTGTAACACCAGTTTACTTAAAAGGAAGTATTCCTGAAGCAATGGCCTTGGTAAAAGATCTTCGTGAAAACCACGGAATTTTCTGCTCAATTGTTGTTTATCCAGTAATTCCTAAAGGATTGATTCTTTTAAGAATGATACCAACGGCTTCACACACCTTGGAAGACATTGAAGAGACTTTGGAAGCTTTTTCATCGATCCGCGAGCGATTGGAGAATGGAACTTATAAACGTCTTTCTGCAGCTGTTGCAGAGGCGATGGGAGAGAAAATCTAAGAAAATTAATTCTTTATATATTGAAAAATCCACCTTTTTAGGGTGGATTTTTTTTGATATTAAATATCCTTCCTAAAGGTACTTCGCTCCTTATGTTGTTGAGGATTATAATCTTTCCAAAGCAACTGCACCGCCGTGTTTTCCTTTAATTCCGGGTTGGTTTCAACGGTGTGAATTCCCTTTGAGTTGAAAAGGTGTTGCATCTCTTCAAAAATAATTGCCGTAACGCCCTTCCCTTGGTATTCAGGGTCAATTCCTATTAAATAGAAAGCAGCAGTATCGTTTTTTTTCTGCGCCTGAAGGATATAACTCCATCCAATAGGAAAAAGCTTTCCATTCGCCTTTTTCAATGCTTTGGAAAAGGAAGGCATTACAATTGAAAAGGCGATTAATTTGCCTGTTTCATCTTTTATACAACAAATGTAGTCTGGATGGATGAAGCTGAAATATTTCTTTTTGTAATAATCAATTTGGTATTGTTGTATTGGTACGAAGGTCTGTAATGTATTATACGTTTTATTTAACAAACCAAACATAGCATCTACATATGGAAGAATTTCTTTTTTGTCCTTAAAACGAATTACAGAAAGTTTATAGCGTTCCCGTATAATTTTGGAAAACTTAGCAACTTTTTCAAAAATAGCTTCTGGTATTTTTAGTCTGTATTCAACCCAAGTGGCTTGCTTTTCATAGCCTAGTTTTTCCAGATGTTGGGCATAATATGGGTAATGATACCACGTAATCATCGTGTTCATTTCTTCAAAGCCCATGGTGAGGATTCCGGCTTTTTCCATATTGCTGAAACCCACAGGGCCTTCGGCATATTCTAGGTTGTGCTCCCGTCCTTTTTCGTAGACTTTTTCAAGCAAGGCTTTGGTCACTTCAATATCGTCCACCATATCCAGCCAACCGAAACGGATTTTTTTCTTTCCTTGTTCGTTAATTTCCAGGTGATTCAAAATAACCGCAATACGGCCAACAATTTCATCGTTTTTATAAGCCAAATAATACCAAGCATCGGCATTTTTGAAAACAGGGTTTTCTTTCGTGTCCAAGGTTTCCATTTCGTCTTTAATAAGCGATGGAACCCAGTATTTGCTATCTTTGTATAGCTTAAAGGGGAAAGTGATAAATTTTTTAAGATCACTTTTTGAGGTGGTTTGTTTTACAGTAATCATAAATATTATTGTTCGCCGTTATCTTCTGGAGTCAATTCTTCTTGACGCTCCTGTTTTTTGTCTTTCTTTTCTTTTTCGTCCAACTCTTTGTTTACCTTATCTTCCAGATATTCGTCTTTGCTGTGCATATCAAAGCGGTAGGCCATACCGACACGGCCGTAAAATTTTGAAGGTGTATCTTTAAAGCTGTACGTTAACGAAAGATCTAACTGTAAATTTTCATTTAGCAGTGCAGCAGCACCTCCACGCACTAATTGGTCTGAATAGAAATCACTTTTAAGGCCTTGGTTTTCAAGAAAAATTGAGAAATAGCGATTAGTTGCGTGGGTGAGTGTAATAATATAGCCATAAGTTGGAAAATCAGTAGTTACGCGATCAACAATAATGTTTGTAACAAAAACCCATCCACCTAAAAAATTGTTTTGTGTTGAAAGAACTAATTTCGGACTTATTTTAGCCTCTGCCTCAGGAGTGAAAGGATTGTCTGCAAAATCAAAATTGGCGCCTGCATAGATTGAGATTGCAGGAATCAAGTCTGCCCATTGATTTTTATGGTTTGCTTTCCAGCTATACAGATTTGGCCCTTCTAAATCACGTTTTCTATAAGGATCATAAATCAAGTATTTTGCGCCAAGGGTATTGCTTTTGAAGTTTGAAAGGCTATATTCTCTCGCTGATGAAGAGCGGTTATCCGTTACCTTGTTCGATTGAAACTCGCCCATAAGGCTAACCTCAAGTCGTTCTTTCCAAAAACCATATCGAATGGAGTAGTCTATAGCCAGACCATTGATTTCGGTTTCAAGGAGGTTGTGCTTCTCTTTTCCGTAGCTTATTCCAGATTCAAATTGAAGCACATTTGTGCCCACTGAAAATGCACCTTGTGACCCTCCAGGACGATTGGTATTTATCATTTCGGTATATTGTGCCGAAACGTTTGAAAACGTTATAAAGCAAAGTATAAAAAGAAAGGGATGTTTGAGGTTCATGGAATATTGGGTTTAGTTCAAAGATATAAGATTTTACCATTTATTTAATAGTCAACATTCGTCTTTTTATGCATCAATCCTTATTTTTGAAAACAATTTGACAATTATGATGACATTCCTAAAAACGATTTTAATCGTTCTTCTGGTATATTTCGCACTTAAGTTTTTATTTAGGCTCGCCACTCCTTATTTAATGCGCTATATTTCAAAAAAAGCGGGGCAACAGTTTGAACAGTTTTTCGGAAACGGTACAAATATGAATGCACAGCGCGAAAAGGAGGGAAGTATAACTATTGATAAAAATCCATCCCAAAACTATCATTCTAGTAAAAAAGTTGGGGAGTATGTGGATTATGAGGAAGTGGAGTAAAATGACAGTTTAACCCACGACTTTTTGATTCACGACTTCATTACCCATAACTTTTTTCATCAATTGTCTTGATTGAAATTATGGGCGGTTTCGTTTTCTGTATCGCTTCAGTCTTGTTTCAAACCTTATTGGTTCGTGTTTCGTTTAACTCTTGGTTCGTGTTTCCAAAATATTGATTAATTTCCCCAGTTCATATTCACAAGTAAAATTATGCAGTCCAACTATAAAAAATTTCTTCCACATTTAGTTGTTTTCATTTTATTTATCGTTGCATCCTTGGCCTATTTTAATCCTGTTTTACAGGGAAAAAAAATATTTCAAAGTGATATTGTACAATACACCGGAATGGCAAAGCAACAAAACGATTTCCGAAAAGCGACAGGAGAAGAAACCTATTGGACTGATGCTGCTTTTGGTGGAATGCCCACCTACCAATTAGGTGCGAAATATCCAAACAATTACATAAAACAGCTCGATCTTGCCATTCGTTTTTTACCAAGGCCAGCGGACTATCTGTTCCTTTATTTTATAGGAATGTATATTTTATTTTTAGTGCTTAAAGTTGACTATAAACTGGCTTTTCTCGGCGCTTTGGCTTTTGGCTTTTCTACCTATTTAATAATTATCTTGGGTGTTGGCCATAACGCAAAAGCCCACGCCATTGCTTATATGCCCTTTGTTTTAAGTGGAATATTCCTCACATTTCGGGGGAAGTATCTCTGGGGGTTTTTATTGTTGACGGTTTCAATGGCATTAGAATTAGTAGCAAACCACTTCCAAATGACGTATTATTTGATGCTTTTGGTTGTAATTATTGGTGTTGTTTATTTCATTGATGCTTTTCAGAAAAAATTACTTCCACATTATTTTAAAGCTGTTGGATTAATGACTATTGGTGTTTTGATTGCCATAGGCTTAAACGCTACAAATATTTTGGCAACCAAGGAATATGCAGACACATCAACACGAGGTAAAACGGAATTAACCATCAATGCAGATGGAACTCCAAAAGATAATAAAACAGGACTCGATTTTGATTATATAACCGAATATAGCTATGGAAGATTGGAAAGTTTCAACTTGTTCATACCCCGTTTTATGGGCGGGAGTTCTTCCGAAGCATTTCCAAAGGATTCAAAAACTATTGAAAGTTTAATGCGAATGGGTGCTTCTTCAAAAGAAGCAAACCAAATTTTAAATCAAATCCCAATGTATTGGGGTAACCAAAGTTTTGTAGGTGCTCCGGCTTATATTGGTGCAATTATAATTTTCTTAGCTGTTCTGGCGTTATTTTTAATTAGAGGAAGATTAAAGTGGTGGTCTGTTTCCGCATTCGTTTTAATACTTCTTTTGTCTTGGGGAAAAAACTTCAGCGGACTCACACAGTTTTTTATCGATTATGTGCCGATGTATAATAAATTTCGGGCGGTTTCTTCAATACAGGTAATAATTGAATTAATTCTTCCAATCCTTGCCATAGTTGGCTTGCACCAGTTTTTTAATAAGTTTGAAAAGGAAGAGGAAAGGAAAAAAGCATTGCTTTGGTCCACAGGAATTGTGGGAGGAGTCACGTTGTTTTTTATTCTTTTCAAATCAACATTGTTTGATTTCACAAATGAATTGTATGACAGTCAGATTATAAAGGAACTCGGACTTCCGTTTATGGAAGCTGTAAGGGAAGATAGAATGGCATTGTTTACTTCAGATTCGATCCGTTCTTTGATATTTGTGCTTTTAACTGCTGCAGTTTTATGGTTTTTTATAAAAGGAACACTGAAAAAAGGATATGCAGTTGCAGCACTTTGCTTGTTGGTGTTAATTGATTTAGTAGGTGTTGACAGAAGATATGTAAACGAGGATGATTTTGTACAGGCAAAATTGGTTGATGAACCTTTTCAAAAGAACGGAGCTGATGAACAAATCTTGAAGGACGAAGGTCATTACCGTGTTTATGATGCTACTACCAACGCTTTCAATAGTGGTCGCGCAAGCTATTACCACAACGCTTTGGGCGGTTATCATGCGGCTAAGCCTGGCAGAATGCAGGATTTATTTGAATTTTACATCAGCAAAGGAAATATTGGTATTCTGAATATGATGAATGTGCGTTACATTATTACTCAGACCAAAAATGGCGGACCGGTTGCGCAGCGCAATCCCTATGCAAATGGCGATGCATGGTTTGTTGAAAATGTACTTCCAGCAGAAAACGCGAACGAAGAAATTCAGCTTTTAGATAGTTTAGATACCAAAAAAACCGCAATTGTAAATAAAGAATTCCTTTCAAAAATACCGAGCAAAAAAATTGAAAGGGATAGCACGGCGACCATTGAGCTTTTCAGTTACCAACCGAATCACTTGGTGTACGAAGCTTCAACTAATACAGATCAACTAGTTATATTTTCAGAAGTGTATTATCCAAATGGTTGGAACGCATATATAAATGGAAAACCTGCGGAGTATTTTAGGGCGGATTATTTGTTGAGAGCGATGGTAATTCCGGCTGGTAACAATAAAATAGAATTCAAATTTGAACCGAAAGTTATACAAACGGGAACTACCATTTCTTTGGCGAGCAGTATTATTTTTCTATTAATTTTATTAAGCGGATTGTATTTTGCCTTTCGGAAAAAAGAAGTGGAAGAATAAATGAAACGAGCCCTAATCATTACATACTATTGGCCTCCAGCAGGTGGTCCGGGCGTACAGCGATGGTTAAAATTTGTAAAGTATTTTAGGGAATTTGGTATTGAGCCGATAGTTTACGCTCCCGAAAACCCAAACTACCCATTGGTGGATGCCAATTTTTCTTCTGAAATTCCTCCAGATATTGAAATATTAAAACAACCAATCAATGAACCTTATCGATTTGCAAGATTTTTTTCAAAAAAGAAGACAAAGCAGATAAGTAGCGGTATCATTTCAAAAAAGGAAATTTCCGCAATTGAAAAGTTGATGCTTTACGTTCGAGGAAATTTTTTTATTCCCGATGCGCGCGTTGGCTGGGTAAAACCTTCTGTGGAATTTCTTTCAAAATATATTTCCGAAAACTCTGTGGATGTCCTAATTACAACCGGTCCACCGCACAGTCTTCACCTTATTGGAATGCAACTTCAAAAAGAGCTGAACATAAAGTGGATTGCAGATTTTCGCGATCCGTGGACAACAATACATTACCACAAATCTCTTAGACTGAATCAATCTTCGGAACGAAAACATAAACAATTGGAAGCTTTGGTTTTAAAATCAGCCGATTTAATTACCGTAACTAGCCCAACAACAAAAAAGGAGTTCGAGATGATTACAGAAACTCCAATTGAGGTTATTACAAATGGTTTTGATGTTTCTGAAAAAATAGATTTTGAAATGGATTCTAACTTTTCAATTTCCCATATTGGCTCGCTTTTGAGTGAACGAAATCCAGCCATTTTGTGGAAAGTGCTTGCTGAAATTTGTAAAGAAAATACTTCCTTTAAAAATGATTTGCAATTGAGGTTTGCCGGTGCCATTAGTGCAGAAGTGAAACAAAGTCTTGAAAGTTTTCAGCTATTGGAGAATTGCAAATTTTTAGGCTACATTTCCCATTCCGAAGCATTGAAAATGCAGCATCAAAGCCAAGTGTTGCTTTTGGTTGAAATAAACAGTGCAGAAACCCGCGCCATTATTCCTGGAAAGCTTTTTGAGTATTTGGCTGCCAAAAGACCTATAATAGCTTTAGGACCCAAGGAAAGTGATATTGAGGGAATTATTACTGAAACCAATTCGGGGAAATTTTTCAGTTATTGGGACGATGATGCACTGAAAGCTGAAATACTTCAATTATACGAGAATTTCAAAAAAGAGAATTTGAGTGTTCTTTCCGAAGGAGTTGAAAAATACAGTAGGAGGGAACTTACAAAACAAATGGCTTACTTAATTCTAAGTTTAAAAAAGTAAACCTCCGATCTCCGCCAATGGCGAGTCACGGAGGTTTAACAACCAACCAAAAAACTATCTTTATCCGCGCCCTCTTTTAGCTTTACTGTTTGAGGAACTGCTTCTTGAAGTTGTGTTCGCTTTTGAACTGCTTCGCGAAGGAGCGCTGGATTTATTTACTGTACTACGGCTCGCGGTTTCTCTTTTTGGAGCCTGTGTTGTATTTCTTGTAACCGAGCTACTTCTGTTATTTGCAGAAGTACTGCGGACTTGTTGTTTTTGAGCTGCCCTATCGGAAGAAACATTTCTTGAATTATTTGAGCGAACATTAGTCTCACTTCTGTTATTTCTTACCGTATTTTGAGAACTGCTTTTTTTAATGTTTCTATTCGTAGTATTGCTATTTACTCTTGTGGTATTGCCGCTACGTGAAGTAACAGTATTGCTTCGAGTAACATTTCCTGAATTATTTCGTGTATTTCGATCCACATTTGTTGCTCCTTTGCTATTGGTGCTTCTGTTTCGGGTAACCGTATTGCTTCTAATTGAACTATTATTTCTTGAATTGTTTGAAGCGATCATAGTGTTTCTTCTATTCGGATTGTATTCCTTGTTAATAGATGATCTTCCTTTTTTGTCATAAACACGGCTTCCAGGACGATAAAAGTCTCTTCGACCATTATGGTAGGCCACATGTTTTCTGTTTTTGTAATACATAATGTGGTCGTGATAGCTATATCTTACAGGACTGTAATATCTTCTATAAGGCATATCATAAACTACGCAGTGAGTGTACACTGGGGGCGCGTAATACACATGCCAAGGGCGGTATACGTAATATGGATTGTACATATTTATCACGCCTGTACAGTGTGAAAAATAACCATAATTATTATAAACTATGTGCAATCCGCCAACTCTGACTATTCTTCTGTCATTATATTGAATGTCCACATTTCCCGCCTGGATGATACGACCGTAATAATCGTAATAAATAGGAACATTTTCTACCTGAATTACAGCACCGTAATCATCATATTGCACATAAGTATCATAATTATATCCGGAATTGAAACTTATATTGACATTTGGAGTATTGATAGTAACGCTTGAGCCTTTTTGTGGGCCAACATACACAAAGTCAAACTGACCATCAGGGAAAACGGAGAATTCTACATCGCCTTCAACGAATATATAGGCATTCCCGTCATAACCTCTTCTGTAACTGTTTTCACTTTCGTGGGAAGTTGCATTTGCTGAAAATCCCATTAAAAGGATGCTGAAAATAAATGCTATGTTTTTCATAAGTTTCAAAATTTAAAGATTTGTACTTGCTTTGGATTTTTGGTTAGCTGTGTACATTTACAAATATCCAATGACCGTGCCAAGTTTTTAAATAATTGATTATCAGAAGTGTTTTCGAGGTTGGGTAAAATTGAAAAGGTGTTTTGGTCGTATTCAAATAAAAAATCCGCTGAAGTATTTTACCACTTCAACGGATTTTAAAAAACTAACCAACCAAAAAACTAAAAATCTTATTTCTGTTATTTTGATTTCAATTAGTGTGCCAAAAAAACAAATAAACTCTTAAATTTTCTCCTTTAAATAGGCAGCGGTATATGACTCTTTATTTTTTATCACTTCTTCTGGAGTACCCGCTGCAACCACTAGCCCTCCATTTTCACCACCTTCGGGTCCAAGATCAATAACGTAATCTGCGCATTTAATTAAATCTAAATTGTGCTCAACCACAATCACCGTGTGTCCTCTTTCGAGCAATGCATAAAAAGAAGCAAGCAACTTTTTGATATCGTGAAAGTGAAGCCCCGTTGTGGGTTCGTCAAATATGAAAACCGTTTTTTCTTTCGAGGTTCCTTTTACTAAAAACGAAGCAAGTTTGATACGTTGTGCCTCTCCGCCGGAAAGGGTAGAGGAGCTTTGCCCAAGCTGGACATAACCCAATCCCACATCCTGCAAGGGTTGTAATTTTGCGGCAATTTTATCCTGTTTATGTTCCCCGAAAAAGGCTACTGCATCATCAACCGTCATCGTCAGAATATCGTCTATGTTCTTACCTTGGAAAGTCACTTCCAAAACTTCTTTTTTGAACCGTTTGCCATTGCAGGTATCACAAAGCAAATGGACATCAGCCATAAACTGCATTTCGATGGTTACTTCGCCTTCGCCTTTGCAGGTTTCGCAACGACCGCCATCTACGTTAAAAGAAAAATGCTTCGCTTTAAAACCGCGTATGTCCGAAAGCTTTTGTGAAGCATACAAATTCCGAATATCGTCATATGCTTTAATATACGTTACAGGGTTACTTCGGCTTGATCGACCGATGGGGTTTTGATCAATAAATTCTATGCTTTTGATGGTTCCAAAATCTCCTTTTATTTCTGAAAATTGCCCTGGTTTTTCTCCATAACCTCCTATTTCGCGAAGTAGGGCAGGATAAAGTATTTTTTTTACCAAGGTACTTTTACCACTACCAGAAACTCCCGTTACTGCTGTAAAAACGTTTAAGGGAAAAGTAACATCTATATTTTTAAGATTGTTTTGTCGCGCGCCTGAAATAGTGACTTTATTTTTTGAAGTTCGACGCTTTTTGGGAACTTCAATCTCCATTTCGCCATTTAAATACTTTGCAGTGAGCGAATCTGATTTTAAAATTTCAGCATATGTTCCTTGCGCAACCACTTCGCCACCAAAAGTTCCCGCTTCTGGGCCGATATCTATGATTTCGTCGGCGGCTTTCATGATGTCTTCATCGTGTTCCACAACAATAACTGTGTTGCCCAGATCACGAAGTGATTTCAAAACAACGATAAGTCTTTCGGTATCTTTTGGGTGAAGGCCAATGCTTGGTTCGTCCAAAATATACATAGAGCCTACAAGGCTACTTCCTAAAGAAGTAGCAAGATTTATACGCTGTGATTCTCCGCCAGATAGCGTGTTAGATTTTCGGTTCAGGGTTAAATAACTCAAACCGACATCCCGTAAAAATCGAAGTCGATTATTGATTTCGATCAGTAAACGTTTTGCAACTTTTTCCTCAAATTCTGAAAGTTTAAGATTTTTAAAGAATTCAGCGGTTTTATCAAGCGGAAGTTCTACTAATTCTTGAATAGCTGTTCCATTTATTTTAACATAACTAGCTTCGGGCCGAAGTCGCTTTCCTTTACAGCTTGTACATTTTGTTTTTCCGCGATAGCGTGAAAGCATCACTCGGTTTTGAATTTTATAGCTTTTCGATTCCAAAAAAGAAAAGAAAGAATTTAGTCCTTCAAAATATTTATTGCCATCCCATACCAGCTGTTTTTGTTCATCAGTCAATTGAAACCAAGGTTTATGGATGGGGAAATCAAACTTATAGGCATTATTGACCAATTGATCGCGATACCAACTCATACTTTCGCCACGCCAAGGAAATATTGCATTTTCAAAGATAGAAAGTGCCGTGTTCGGTATAACTAAATCTTCATCTATGCCAATCACATCACCATAACCTTCACAGGTTGGGCACGCACCGTATGGATTATTAAAACTAAAAAGATGGACATTTGGTTCCATGAAAACCATTCCGTCCGCTTCAAAACGATTGTTGAATTCAGTTTTTTTCTTAGAAGAAAGTTCCTCAATGTACAGTTCACCTTTTCCTTCAAAAAAAGCTATTTCAATGGCATCGGCAAGGCGATTGTAAAAATCTTCTTCATCTTTTGTAATCACGCGGTCAATGACCAAATCTATTTTTTTTGGGAAAGATTTTCCTTCTAGTTCATCAATTCGTAAAACTTCATTTTTAATTTTTATTCTGGAATAGCCTTGCTGAGCCAATGCTTGAACTTTGTTTTCCATTGTTCGGCCCTCTTCTAAATGGATAGGGGCAAGGAGGAGCAACTTTTCGCCCTCTGAAAAGTTTTTTATAAAATTTATAACATCTGTAGTCGTGTCTTTTTTTACTTCTTTCCCAGAAATTGGAGAAATTGTTTTTCCGATTCGGGTGTAGAGCAATTTTAAATAATCATAAATTTCAGTCGAAGTACCAATAGTTGAGCGGGGATTTGTTGAATTTACCTTTTGTTCTATGGCAATAGCAGGAGAAATCCCCTTAATAGAATCAACCTTCGGTTTGTCCAATCTTCCCAAAAACTGGCGTGCATAGCTGGAAAGGCTTTCTACGTAGCGTCTTTGTCCTTCTGCATAAAGAGTGTCAAACGCCAAGCTGGATTTTCCACTGCCCGATAGGCCCGTAATTACAACTAACTTATTTCTTGGAATCGCAACCGAAATATCTTTAAGATTATGAAGTTTTGCACCCTGAATCAGGATATTTTTTTTGATGTCTAATGTTTTCTTAGTCAATTTATTTTTCCCTTTTTTTTAGCATTTTGCAAAGATACTATATCGGTTTAAGCAATGCACCTTTGAGGATATTATTATTTTTTATATAAAAATTTAACCTTTTTTTTGCATTTGTGAATTCTTTGTTGTTATATTTACGGCTCTTAACGTCATATAAAAAAAATATTGCCTATAGCTGATCACTACTTTTAACAAATAAACATTGTAACTAAGCAACCAAATCCATAGTTGTTTATTTTTTAAAAAAGTACTGATATGAAGCAAAGCACTAGCACTGATGCGTTTTTAGTAAACGCTTATATGAACGGTAATGAATCTGCACTTAGCGAGTTAATAACTCGACACAAGCAAAGAATCTACAGTTTTATTTATTCAAAAGTTTTTGACCGAGACGTTGCTGAAGACGTTTTTCAGGACACCTTTATTAAGGTCATTAAAACCCTTAAAAGAGGTGCATATAACGAGGAGGGCAAATTTCTTCCTTGGGTTATGCGTATTGCCCACAATTTGGTTATAGACCATTTCAGAAAGAACAATCGTATGCCGAAGTTTGAAAATAATAATGATTTCAACATTTTTTCTGTATTGAGTGATAATGCTCTGAATGTAGAGAAACAAATCATTAAAGGACAGGTTGAAGAAGACGTGCGAAGATTGATACAAGAACTGCCTGAGGACCAAAAAGAGGTACTGATGATGCGGATTTATAAAGATATGAGTTTTAAAGAAATAAGTGAGCAAACTGGTGTCAGTATCAATACTGCTTTGGGACGGATGCGTTATGCACTTATTAATTTGCGTAAAGTAATTGATAAACACAATATTATATTAACCAATTAATACAATAAACTAAATTTTGCTGCGTTATTTGAAAATAAACCTCAAAATAACGCTCTATGCAAAAATTTTACACTGAAACATCACGGTTGGACGACGTGAATAAAAAACTTGTTCCAAAAGAAGAAACCATTAAATTTCTTCTGGATTATTCGATGGCTTTAAGTGTTATAGATTACCATAAAATGAAGTTTGAAGCACTTCTAAACTAAACTTTGGAAAAACCCCGGAATTAGCTTTTCGGGGTTTTTTATTCCAAAAAACTTCAGAGAACTAAGTTACAAGCTTTTTATTTTTTTGCTAAATACGCATTGATAATACTTTTTCTGCCAATTGTGTTTGTGATTATATCTTTTTCCAAATCCCATCCTCGGGCTGGAGAATATTGCCTTCCATACCATATTATTTGGAGATGAAGCTTGTTCCACAAATCTTTGGGGAACAAACGTTTTGCATCTTTTTCGGTTTGAACAACATTTTTACCATTTGTAAATCCCCATCTGTACATCAATCTATGGATATGTGTATCAACTGGAAATGCTGGAATGTTAAAAGCCTGGCTCATCACAACACTTGCTGTTTTGTGACCGACGGCTGGAAACGATTCCAATGCTTTAAAATCTGCGGGCACCTTACCGTTGTACTTCTCTATTAAAATTTTTGAAAGGCCGTGTATTCCTTTAGATTTCATAGGCGAAAGGCCAACTGGTTTTATTATATCCCTTATTTCTTCCACAGTAAGTTTTACCATATCGTAAGGGTTGTCTGCTATCTCAAATAGAAGTGGTGTGATCTGGTTTACCCGGACATCAGTACTTTGGGCAGAAAGCAGAACGGCAATCAATAGTGTATATGGGTCTTTATGTTCTAATGGTATTGGGACTTGTGGATAAATCTTATTTAACGTATCAATAACAAAGTTTACCTTTTCTTGCTTGGTCATTTTAAGTATTTTTATACAAAAATAAAGATAATGAAAACATTAACGGTAGGCGATAAAGCCCCAGATTTTAAAGTGAACGATCAAGACGGAAACAGTATTTCCTCAAAAGATTTTGAAGGAAAAAAATGGATTGTTTTTTTCTATCCAAAAGCCAATACACCAGGTTGTACAGCTGAAGCCTGCAATCTTCGCGATAATTATAAAGAACTTCAAAATGAAGGTTATGAATTGTTGGGTGTGAGTGCTGACAATGAAAAACGCCAAAAAAACTTTAAAGAAAAATATAGCTTCCCTTTCCCTTTATTAGCAGACGAAAATAGAGAAGTAATCAATGCTTTTGGAGTTTGGGGACCAAAAAAGTTTATGGGAAAGGAGTATGATGGAATTCACAGGAAAACTTTTATTATTGACAAAGATGGAATAATTGAGCGCGTGATTGATAAGGTTAAAACAAAAGACCACGCAGCTCAAATATTGATGAATTAATCACTAATTTTTTCAGTTTTTCCTTTGCAATTGAATAGGTGTTTTTCTTTAATTATTTCGGAAACACCCGCAGGTAACATTTCTTCCCAGCCTTCTTCGCCATTTTCTATTTTTGCGAGTACCTCTCTAGAGAATATATCAAGAATTTCTGGATTGTAATCTGTTATATCAACAACTTTTCCGTTGTATTTGAAGAATTTGTACAATTCTTTCATTCGCGGGTGTACTTTCAAGTTTTCACTGTTTGTATACCCTCCAGTTTCTGGATCTTTCATTGGGTAGAGATATACTTTCAAGTCTTTAAAAAATAGTTTTCCAAAGGCTTCCAAAATCCCTCCACTCAAATGGCGATAATACTTCTCGTCAAAAATATCCACTAAATTGTTAACGCCCATAGCAAGTCCCATACGCATTTTGGTATAGCGGGAGAAATATTCAACTAATTTGTAATATTCCTGAAAATTCGAAATCATTACAGTGTGGCCGAGCGAACATAGCAGCCTTGCACGGTCCATAAAATCTTCCTCATCAATTTCACCTTCTGAACGAAGGTTTGAAAGTGTTATTTCAAAAATAACCTCGGTGCGTTCTTTTTCTACCCTATTTTCATCGAGAAACATTTTGTAGGAGCGTTCAAACATATCAATGTTAACCTTAGTTACGGGCCTAAAGCTTCCGCGAAGAGCGAGTATGTTTTTCTTGTAAAGAATTCTTGCGGGAAGAATGTTATGACCATCAGGGCCAAACATAACCGCATCGGTCATTCCATTTTTGATTAACTGGAGGCTCATTAAACGATTGTCCACATCTTTAAAACGTGGACCAGAAAAGTTAATGGTATCTATTTCAATCTTGTCTTTATCAATATGGTCGTACAAATAACGAAGCAATTTTTTTGGTTGGTCGTATTTATAGTAAGCTCCATAAATTAGGTTTACACCAAGTATTCCAAGTGTAATTTGCTGTAATTGTGCGTCATTTTCGTGAAAGCGAACGTGAAGAGCTATTTCGTTGTAAGGTTCCTTTGGATCTACTTGATAGCGTATACCAACCCAGCCGTGACCTTTATATTGCTTTGCAAAATCTATGGTTGCAACAGTATTTGCGTATGCAAAAAATAGTTTATTAGGATGTTTTTGGCGTATAATACGCTCTTCAATTAAATTGATTTCGTGTGAAAGCATTTTAATGAGACGCGCTTCAGTAACATATCTACCGTCTTCTTCAATGCCATAAATAGCATCGCTAAAATCTTTATCATAGGCAGACATTGTTTTTGCAATAGTTCCAGAGGCCCCACCAGCTCTGAAAAAATTACGAACCGTTTCCTGTCCAGCACCAATTTCGGCAAAAGTACCGTAGATGTTTTCGTTTAGGTTAATTCGTAAAGCCTTACTTTTTATGGAAGGAATGTTTTCAAATTCCTTGTCACCTAATATGGTTTCCGGCATAGCAACGTTTTATTTTTCTTAGTAACAAAGGTAGCAAATACAATAGGTAAACAAAAAAAATACCAGTATTTTTGCGAGAATGAATTCAACATTGACAATTACATTTCTTGGCACCGGAACTTCACAGGGAATCCCAGTAATAGGCAGTGATCATCCAGTTTGTAAAAGTAATGATCCAAAGGATAAACGTTTGCGGGTATCCGTTTTATTACGTTGGGACGAATTTACTTTCGTTATAGATTGTGGCCCAGATTTTAGGCAACAGATGTTACGCGAAAATGTTTCAAAAGTAGACGGAATCTTACTAACTCACGAACACAGTGATCACACAGCAGGCCTTGACGATATTCGACCTTTCAATTTTAAGCAGGGAAGTATGCCATTTTTTGGACATAAACGGGTTTTTGAATCATTGCGGGAACGGTTTGCCTATATTTTTGCAACAGAAAACAAATATCCCGGAGCACCCAGTATTACTGCGGTAGAGATAGATAAAAACACATCATTTGTCATTGGCAGAAAAGAAATAATACCAATAGAAGCCTTTCATGACAGCTTACCTGTTTTGGGTTTCCGAGTAGCTGATTTTACATATTTAACCGATGTAAAAACTATTTCAGAAGAAGAGATTGAAAAAGTAAAGGGAACAAAGATCTTGGTCGTCAATGCACTCCGTGAAGAGCCACATTATTCACACTTCAATATTTCGGAAGCACTTGATTTTGTTAAAAAAGTAAAACCAGAAAAAACATACTTTACCCACATAAGTCATTTAATGGGCTTTCACGAGGAAGTGGAGAAAAAGCTTCCGAAGAATGTACATTTGGCATATGACTCACTCACGTTAAAAATATAATTATGAGGAACAAAATTTTCTTGTACCTATTCCTTTTTGCATTGCTTTTCATCATCTACCAATATATGAATGAAAAAAGCATTTTTGAATCTCAGGAAAACAAAATAGAAAATCTTGAGGCAAAAGTTCAAAAAGGAAATGATTCTATTGAAAGCTTGCGGAATGAAATTCGAGATTTGAATTATTTTACACTTCAAGGAAATGAGAATGCAATGACCTATTTGGAAAAAATGGGTTTTGAAGCAGCAGATGTTGAAGCTATGGTTTCAGACCAAATCTATGATTTTAACTTGACGAAGGGAAGCAATCCTTTGGTGCCTTTTGAGGGAATGAATGGACCGATGAAAATCAACAAGTTGAAATTTCTTAACCACAAATGGATACAAGCAGATTTTACCGATGGAACCTATTGGGGGGAAATGATTTTGGAATATTCCTTTAACGATAAGAAAGAGCTTGAATTGAATACAATTGCTTCATTTCTTTATCCAAACTAAATTGATTATCTAACTTTTTATCGACTCTTCTAAATATTAAAAGCTTTTTTTAATACTTTTCAAGCCACGCTTTCAGACCGTAGAAATTTTGTGGTGCTACGCCGTGGCCCACTGGAAATTCTGAATAGGTACAATCAATATTCAATTTTTTCAGGAAAGGTTCTGTTTTACGCGCCCATTCCACTGGAATTACTTGATCGACATTTCCGTGAGAAGTATAAATTTTAAGATTGGTGAAATCATTTTTTTCATATCCCTCTTTCAAAATAGCTTCGTTAATATAACCGCTTAAACCGACAACATTTTTTACTTTTTCAGGGTAGCTAAGCGCAATTGCAAAACTTAAAATAGTACCTTGACTAAACCCCAGAAGCGTAACATTTTTGCTATCTACTTTGTATTTATCGACAATTTCATCAATGCATTTTGAAACTATTTCTCGTGAAGCAATAGCTTGTTCATCATCGCTGAATTTTCCCTGTGAATTGTCAAAATAAATATTGTACCAAGCATTTCCGTAAGGTTCCAAACGAATGGGAGCTTTTAAGGAAATGATACTATATTTTTCAGGTAATTCGCTGGCAAATGAAAATAGATCGTTTTCGTCACTTCCAAAACCATGAAGCATTATTATAACTGGTGGATTTCCTGCAGGATTTTTAGCGGGCCTATAATTGTGTTCTAAAAGTAAAGTTTGTTTTTCCATAGACTGCAAAAATAAACAAGACCTTTTAAACTAAAGGATCTTTAGCCTAAAAGGTCTTGTTAAAATAGTATTTAAAAATTAAATTCCCTTAAACCATTCTTGAAATTGTTCTCCTAGTACAGGAACAGGTTTCATTTCGCCCTGTATAGCGCTTATAAACCCGAGGAGCCAAAAAGTAATTAGCGCAAGATTTACAATCATTGAAATAATCCAAATGCCAATTACGCCGGCAATAATACTCAAAAGTACTCCCACACACATAATTCCTAATGATTGGCGCACGTGGTAAGAGCCTAGTGCCGTTTTACTTCCGTTGTTCATTATTAATGCGATAATCCAACCGACTAATGTAATGTATGCAATGATTGCAACCGTTTTACCGCTATCTGTAGTTGTTTCCATTTTTTAAAATTTTGGTTAGTGATTTAATTTAAGCGAAAGATAATCAATACTTTAGTTTAAAAATGTAAACCATTGTTGAAATTTTTCACTTAGAAAAGGAATACCTAATTTTTTATTTGAAAAAGCCATTGCCCAACAAAAAAGCCATAGTAAACAGCAGGCAAACCATAAAATATCTCCAGTCTTTAAATTGATTTGGGATTGCACTATGAGCGAAACAATAAACAAAATGGATAATCCAAACATGTTTTTAATATGCCAAGTTGCGAATTCACTTTTTTCGTCTTTGTTGATGTAAAAAGCAATCAAAAATCCTACGAAAGGAGCATATGCAATTAAAGCTGTTGATTTTCCTGCCGGCGAATTTTTCATTTTTTGTTCAATACCAATTTGTTATTTGAGAATATGCCGTAAACCTTGCCTTTAAGCTTAACGCCTAATAATGCGGTATTTGTTGAAGTTGAAATAATATTTTTTTCAGAAAACTCCCAGTTTTCTTCTGGAGTGAAAAGTGTCAGTTTTGCAAAGTTTCCTTCATCAATTTTTTCCGAAGGGATATTGAAACTATTTTTTAAACCTGTGAGTGCTTTAACAGAATCTTCAACCCCCAAAAGCATATTGGCAGCACCAAAGCATCCTTCCAATCCAATACTTCCGAAGTACGCATGCTCAAATTCTGTTTTTTTGTGCTCCACGTCAATTGGGTTGTGGTCACTCGTAATTCCATCTATGGTGCCATCTTTTAGACCTTTTAATAAAGCCTTGGTGTCCTCTTTGGTTCGCAGCGGCGGAAGTAATTTGTAAATGGTGTCAAAATCTTCCAAAACATCATCCGTCAAAATTAAATTGAAAACGGCAACGCTACAGGTTACGTTCAATCCTTTTTTCTTTGCTTCCTTAATCAGTTCCACAGATTTTTTGGTTGAAATAGTCGGTATGTGAAGCTTGCCGCCAGTATATTCCAATATATACAGATCTCGGATTATCTGAAGTTCTTCTGAAAGTGCTGGAATTCCTTTCAATCCCAGGCGGGTACTATTCACTTCTTCATTCACCATCCCATTTCGGGCAACCGATTTCTCAAAAGGAAAGGATTGTACCAATCCATCAAAGTTTTGCGTGTATTGCAGTGCTATTTTCAGAAGGTTTGCATTTGTAATTGGGTTTTTATAATCGTAAAACGAAACGGCACCTTCATTTTGCATATCATATAATTCTGCCAGGTCTGTCCCTTTACTACCAACAGTAAGCGCACCAATAGGGTAGAGGTTAACCGCATTTCCTTCGGCTTTTGATTTCAAAAATTTTATATGGCCTTTACTATCCGTTACAGGAAAACTATTTGCGTTTACTGCCACACTTGTAAATCCGCTGAGGGCTGCTGTTTTCAAGCCGTTTTCGATGGTTTCGCGCTCTTCAAAACCTGGTTCACCAAAAGAAACACTACTATCAAACCAACCTTGCGAAATGTGAAGATTTTTCAGAGAAAGTTCCTTTGTTTTTTCTGAAGAAGGAATCGTTGCAGCAATTTTTGAAATTTTACCATTTTCTATCAAAACATCGCGTTTTATTAAATGATGCTTACTGGAAGCATCAACAATGGTGGCAGATTTCAGTAATATCTTCATTTGTAAAATTTTAAGATAAGCATTTCAAAAAGTAAAAAGAGCAATGCAAAAATAGCAAACCATTTCCAAAAACTGTTGATGGAATTGGCCTCATTGATGGAATCAAAAAGATCATCAACGGTTTTATAGACTTTTGCATCGTTCCAATTTTCGGGGTTTAAGTATTTTAATTCGCTTTCGGCTCTCGTGTAGTTGTAACTAATATTTTCCAAAAACTCATTTTCCGTTCTAATTTGATAATTTCCAGCTTTGTTAGGTTCCTCTGTAGTTGTCATCAAAACGAAATTAGCCTTTGTTTGCTGAAGCGGGATAAATTGAGAGGTACTATCTTTAATTGTAAGAATTTCATCTGGTCCTAATTTAACAGGAACTGCGATAGTATTTTGCGTTCCAATTGTATAATACAAGTCTGGCAAAGGCAAACTCTGCAATGCCATATTATAAATTGTGGGAACCACTAATGGTGAATTCTGAAAGTTGGAATTCTCTTTGTTGATTGCTGCGGTAAACAAATAGGCTTTGTTTTTTTGAAGCAAAAAAGGTTGGTTGTCCTCAAAACCAATTGCAGGTGTTGCGTTTGATGAAATATTGTAAAAAGAATTAACCTTTGGATATTGAAAATTTGCAACTTCCTTTTCAAAAACATCTTTAAAAAGAGGATGCGAAAAAATGATTTTTGTTATTTTCTTTTCTTGTACTCTCTTGTCTGACATTGTTCCAAGAGACATCGTTAAAAGAAAATTATTATAGCTGCTAATATTCGCTTCTGAAGCAGGAATAACTAGTACACTTCCGCCTTCATCACTAAAAGCTTTTAAAGTGGTAGCCAATGATGCAGGTATTTCTTTTAACTCGTTCAGAACAATAAAATTTTGATCTGGAATTTCGTTGTAGTTAAGCGTTTTGAAAGTTTGTTGTGTAAACTGGAATTCGTCTTTTTCAAAAAGGCGCATTAGGAAGTTCCCATTGGCTTCATTTATCGCTAAGACCTTTATTTTTTGGGATTTGTTGATGCTGAAAAACAAGGTATTGTCAAATGGCAGGTTGGGCTCGTTAAGTTCCAGTTTCCCAATAAAACCTTCGGAATTATCTATATCAAAAGTAACCGTACCATCGGCATTTCCTGAAAAATCTGGAGCTGTTTTTGCAATCAATTTTCCATTGTTGAAAAGAGAAATTGGAGTTTCTGAAACTACATCTCCCTGTTTGGAAACTTTTACTTTTAACTGAAGGGTGGCGGTATTATTGGAAACAATATAAACACTGTCAATAGCAATATTTGATGGTTTTACAGGCTTGAGTTGGACAGCATCAACAATCAAATCTTCAGGAATTTCTGGAAAAGCTTCTTTCTGTTGAAAATCGGAAAGATAGACCAGGCGTTTAGATACGTCTTTTTCGTTTGAAAAAAGTTGGGCGGCTTTCAATAATACTTGACTCGGTGCCAACTGATTTTGTGAATATGGAACGGAAAGCACTTCGTTTTTAAAATCTTGGGACGTGGCGTTCTTTCTTTCGGAATTATTTGTAAACCAGCTTATTTTTTCTGTACTGTTTGTTTTATTAAACAAGTCCTGTAAAGCGCGTTCCAATATAGGGCCTTTGTTTCCTTTTGCTTGCATACTGAACGAATTGTCAATATATACAACAGTTTCTTTTTTGGTATTTAAGGCGGTTTTTGAGGCAGTGAACGGTTGGGCAAATGCAATGATGATAAAAGCCAAGGCCAACAAACGCATCAGCAAAGTGAGCCATTTTTTTAATTGTGAACTTTTTCTGGTTTGGATAGTCACTTTTTTAAGAAAAGCGACATTAGTAAAATCAACTTTTTGAAATCTACGAAGTTGAAAAAGGTGAATGAATATAGGGATGAGCAGCAGGAAAAGGGCGTAAAGAATTTCTGGGTGTTTAAACTGCATTCCTATAAATATTGGTCAAAGATAAAAAATGGAATGTAATTACAGCTATTTCTGAACGGTAAACGTAAAGGTGCTTCCTTTTCCAGGTTCTGAATCTAAAGAAATAGAACCACCGAGCTTTGAAACTAGGCTTTTTACTGTTGCTAAACCTATACCGGTTCCTTCTTTACCGTTGCGGTCTTTTATTCCAGTGGTTTTAAAAAGGTTGAATATTTCTTCATGTACCCCAAGGTCTATGCCATTCCGTTGTCTTTTATTGAAAACTTATGTAAATCGAGCTCTTCGGAATATGTAACTACAACCATTCTTTGTTCATTTAAATTGTATTTTAAACTATTGTCGATCAAATTTAGGAAAATCTGTGTGAGTGCTGCTTTATTAACATTTTCTAGGAAGCCTTCACTTGGAAATTCAAAAACGATATTTTCAGTAATGAGAATTTCATTTATTTCCTCAAATAGTTTTTTTATTTCAACATCCTGCTTTTGAGCCTCTAATAATTCGTCAGATTTGTAAAATTTTAGAATACCGTTTATATAATTTTTCAGCGTAAAGGAAGATTCTTCAATATAATTCAGGTACATTTCTGAATCTTCGGAAAGTTTTTTCAAGTTCTCTTCTCGAAGCATTCGCGTTAGGGAGGTAATATTGGCCAAAGGCGATTTCAAATCATGTGAAACTACATGGGCAAAAGTTACAAGTCTTTCGTTTCTACTTTGTAGTTCTTTTTGAAATTCAACTAAAAGATTGTTTTTTTTTCGAAGTTCAAAAAGATTTACAACTTGTTTCGCCAAAGCTTTCAAACTGATAATTTGAACTTCGTTCAGTTGCCTGGGCTTGTGGTCAAATACACATAACGTTCCCAATTTAAAACCGTTTGAATTTGTAAGTGGCACACCTGCATAAAAGATTGCTTTGCTTTCAGTTATTAACGGATTGTCTTTAAATCGTTTATCTTTTCTGGCATCTTCAACAATGAATATTTCTTCATCATGTAAAATAGCATGTCCGCAAAAAGAAATATTTCGTGGTGATTGATTAAAATCAAGGCCAAAGTGAGATTTAAAAAAATTCCGCTCTGTATCTAGAAGTGTTATTAATGCGATTGGTACTTCACAAATTGTTGCGACCAGTCTTGTAATGTTATCAAAATCGTTTTCGGAAAGTGTATCGAGTAAATTATATTTTTTTAATTCGGCAATCCTATCTTTTTCATTGTCGGGGTATTTCGGAAAAATCATAAAAACATTTCAACGTTTATTTTTCCGTAAATATAGTTGGATATAATGTTCCCGAAAAATGTATTAAAGGATATTACGATAAAAAAGGTTAATTTTTTTTGATGTAAAATTTAAAGGTTGTTCCTTTTCCCAGTTTTGAAAAAACTTCAATTTCGCCATCCAGTTTGGTAATAAGTTTTTTAACAGTCGATAGGCCAATGCCGTTTCCTTTTTTCCCATTTCTGTCTAGCTTACCAGTTGTGACAAAAAGATCGAAAATGTTTTTCAGCTTATTATTTGGGATACCCATACCGTTATCTGAAATTGAAAAAAGATAAAATCCATTTTGTTCGGTACAATCAATATCTATTTTTATCTTTTTCTTATCATTGTATTTTAAACTATTACCCACTAGGTTGAGAATGATTTGCTCTAAAGCCGATCTGTTGGCGTGCATTTCAATATTAACTTCCGGAAGATTTATTTCACAATCTATATTAATGTTTAATAACTCTATTATTTCTTCTAATAGATCATTGCTGTCAAAAACCTCATTTGTTAAGGAAGCGGTTTTGTCACTTTCATAATGTTGTAAAAGCCCTGTTATATATTCGCTCAATGTAAAAGAAGATTGTTTAATGTAATCTAAATATTGCTTGCCTTGCTCGTCCAAAAGATGTCCATATTTACTGCGAAGCATATCTGAAGTTATGATCATGTTTGCCAATGGCATTTTCATGTCATGGGACACAATTCCAGCAAAATTTTTAAGTTCTTCATTCATTTCTTCCAGTTCCCGCTGTACCTTCAATAAAGTTCTGTTGTGTTTTCGAGCTTCAAATAGGTTTACAACCTGGTATGCCATAGCAATCAGAGCCTTTTTTTGAGATTTTGTGAGTGTTCTGGGTTTATTGTCAAAAACGCAAAGCGTTCCCAAAGGATAACCGTCTGAATTGATTAAACGCACACCTGCATAAAAAATAGCCCTTAAATCCTTAACAAGAGGATTGTCTTTAAAACGAGGGTCTTTTCTTGCATCTTCAACAATAAAAATACTCGATTCCTCTAAAATAGCATGTCCACAAAAAGAAGTATTACGGGGCGATTCGTTGAAAGGAATGCCATAGTGAGATTTCAAAAAAATGCGGTCTGCATCTAATAATGTAACCAACGATATTGGTACATCACAAATATTTGCTGTTAACTCAGTGATGTTGTCAAAATCTTTTTCTGGCAAAGTATCCAACAAGTTATAGGACCTAACCGCAGCTAAACGTTGCTCTTCATCTACAGGAAATTTTGGTGGTATCAAGCTTACTCTAAAATTTATCTTAAATCCGCAGCTGGCGGTTTGTAAGGGTTAACCGTAAATATACAACATTTTGGTAGGAATCATTAATGCCACAAAAGAATCTGGAAGGAATTGATTTTTTTGAATTAGAACTGTTCAAAAACACCTAACCCGAAGAGTGCAAAATCATATTTTACAGGGTCTTTAGGGTCTAACCTTCGGAGTGATGCATCTAACTCAGCCAAAGCTTTTCCATCGTTTTGTTTTCGTTTAAGTAAATTAAGTTTTCTTGCTACATTTCCACTGTGAACGTCTAAGGGACAGGAGAGTTTGGATGGAGAAATACTATTCCATATGCCAAAATCGACACCTGCATTGTCATTTCGAACCATCCAGCGCAGAAACATATTTATTCTTTTTGCAGCCGAATTTTTAAAAGGATCGCTAACATGCTTTTGTGTTCGGGAAAGATGCGGGAGCTCAAAAAATGTTTTCTTGAATTGATGGATTGCAGGTTGCATCGAATCTTTTTCGGAATACTGAGCAAAAACGGTTTCTAATCCATCGTGGTTTTTATAAATATTTTGAAGTGCATTTAGAAAATAGAAAAGGTCTTTATTATTAAAAGTTCTATGTACAAAAGGCGAAAGTGATTCCGAATTTTTTTCTGAAAAATTCATTACAAAATCAAAGGGTGAATTGCCCATCATTTCTATTAAGCGATGCCCATTATTTATGATACTTTTTCTGTTTCCCCATGCAATTGTGGCGACTAAGAAACCAGTAATTTCAATGTCTTCTTTCTGTGTAAATAAATGTGGAATTTGAATTGGATCAGATTCGATAAAGTTTGGGTGGTTGTAAATAGTTACTTTTTCGTCAAGGAAATCTTTTAGTTCACTTTTTTTCATTGATTACTTTACAATTTTTCCATCCTGCATGACCAATTTTCGGTCAGCCATATTCGCAAGCTCTTCATTATGTGTAACAATTACGAAAGTTTGGCCAAATTCATCACGTAATTTAAAAAATAGGTTGTGCAAATTTTCGGCACTTTCCGTATCCAAATTACCGCTGGGCTCATCGGCAAGAATTATTGCTGGATTATTTATTAAAGCCCTAGCCACAGCCACTCGTTGTTGCTCACCGCCCGAAAGTTCGTTGGGTTTATGGTCTTCCCGGTGCGAAAGCCCTAAAAAGGCGAGTAGTTCTTTTGCTCTTTTTACAGCTTCGGTTTTCGGTGTATTTTTAATATAAGCTGGAATACAAACATTTTCCAGGGCCGTAAATTCTGGCAACAATTGGTGAAACTGAAAAATAAAGCCCAAATTTTCATTTCTGAATTTCGCCATTTTTTTTCCTGAAAGGGAACCAATATTTACTCCATTTATCAACAATTTGCTTTTGCTGTCGTTTAAGGTGTCCAGTGTACCCAATATTTGAAGCAAAGTAGTTTTTCCTGCACCAGAAGCACCTACAATTGAAACAATTTCACCTTTTTTTATATGAAGATCCACACCCTTCAAAACGTGGAGTTTATCGTAGTATTTGTGAATATTTTGTGCCTCGATCATAGCAAAATTTTAAAGTGTGAAAGTACTATTTATAGTGCTATAATGCAATCCAATTGATTTTATTGTTTTTATTCAAAGTTATGTGTTTACATTTGGCATTAAATTCTTAAACAAAAAAAATGTCATCATACAAATACTTTGAAGAATACGACCAACCCGTAACCGATAATTTAATTGAAAATTACAGCAAAATTTTAAATACTATTGGTGAAGATATTTCTCGCGAAGGAATAGTCAAAACACCAGAAAGAGCAGCAAAAGCGATGCAATTTTTGACTTCTGGAAATAATCTAGATCCTTCAGAAATTTTAAAAAGTGCCATGTTTGCGGAGGCTTATCACGATATGGTAATTATAAAGGATATTGAGCTTTACTCTTTATGCGAACACCATATTCTTCCTTTTTTCGGAAAAGCTCACATAGCTTATATTCCAGATGGCTATATAGTTGGACTTAGTAAAATTCCTCGAATTGTTGATGTTTTTTCAAGAAGGTTACAAGTACAGGAACGCCTTACGCACGACATTTTGGAATGTATAAACAACACATTAAAACCCAAAGGCGTTGCTGTAGTAATTGAAGCTTCCCATATGTGTATGATGATG
Organism: uncultured Aequorivita sp.; assembly: GCA_937125455.1. GTDB lineage: Bacteria > Bacteroidota > Bacteroidia > Flavobacteriales > Flavobacteriaceae > Aequorivita. Next base: position 112,986 of record CAKZLK010000016.1, on the reverse strand, counting down.
CGCGGCGTTCAAAAACAGAATAGCGTTACTACAACTTCTGGGTTTCGTGGTCAGTTTGAAGCCATTGAAACCAGAAACGAATTTCTGAAATTGATAAGTAGCGATCTTTCGTAATTTTTTTTTTGGAATGTTTTTTGATTTATTTATCATGAATTAAACACAACAAAAATGAAAAACGAAAAATATAAATTATTACGCAAAGGAATTTTATATGATTTAATTGGGATGGCTTCCATGGCGATTCCTTTCATAGGTCCTTTTTTAGATATACTTTGGGCGCCATTTGCGGCAAAAAAAATGAACGATATGTACAAAGGAACAGAAGGTAAAATCGCGTCTGTTTTTGTGTTTCTAGAAGAGATTTTGCCGTTTTCTGATATTATTCCAACATTTACCTTAATGTGGCTTTATAAATTTGTTTGGAAAAAGCAAACAACACCACAAACTATTGAAGTTCGAGTAAACGAATAAAAAAAAGCCCCAATCGGGGCTTTTTTTTTTAAATTTCTATTTTCAGATTTACGTTGATACTTCGACCAATATTCAAAATTCCATCAGGTTTAAATCTCGATAGATGCGAAATGTATTCTTTATCGGTAAGGTTCGTTCCGTTCAACCCAAGTTTCAACAATACTTTTTGAAGCTGAAAACTACTTTCTATACCTGCGCTTAAAAGCGAATATCCGCCAGTCCTAGTTTCAAAATTACTCACGTTTTTTTGATCAAAAGTATTTTCGAGTGTTATAAAAGCAAAACTCTTTTTTCTTGTTTTACCATCTTTCAACTCTACGCGAAAAGTATTTCGTAATGAATTTGCAGGGATTAACGGCAAATAGTTATCATTGCTCAATTTACCTGTGACCGTTTCAAAACTACTTTCTAAATGCAGCCAATCCAATGGGTGGGGGTGAAGGTGAAACCCAAATTCACCACCGTATAAAGCGGCATCGTCTTGAAGGTAATCATACACTTGAGTGTCATCAATCGTTTGATTGGTGGGCGAAAGGAATATATAATTGTTTACAGCATTGTAAAATCCGTTTGCGAAAAATTCAATGTGCTCGTTTCGGTATTCAAAAGAAAGATCGGCTTGAAAATTCTGTTCATTCGTCAAGTCTGCATTTCCTTTTTCATATCGATTGGTTCCTTCGTGTATGCCATTTGATGTGAGCTCAGCCAAGTTTGGTGCTCTAAATCCACTTGCCAAGTTTAACCGCGTAGAAAAGTTTTCGAATAAATCCATTTTTCCTCCCAGTGCAGCAGTGAAACTAGTAAACGTTTTGCTCAAGGCTGGAATAAAATCATTATCTGAGGGATTGCGAGCTGCTTCACTTTCAATTTTCCGCGAATCAAAACGGATTCCTGCTTGCAAATCCACTTTTTCCAAATGGTAGTGCGAAGTCGCCAAAAGTCCAACATCAGTGGTGTTTGCATTTGGAATCAGGATTTCTTCGCCTTCGTTTTTATTGTTTTGAAACATTCCCTGTAACCCGATAATAGTTTCAAATTTTCCCAATTCCGGTAAGTTGTATTTTACATCATAATTAAACGTATTCAATTTTAATCGAAGGGCAGCTAAGGCTGGATCATCTTCAAATTCACGGCGGTCATTGAATAGATAGCCGGCTTTAATATCTAAACTTGAATTATTAAAAAAGACGGTATTGTCAAGACTCAGAATATGATTGTCAATTTCCTGGAAAGGAAGCTCTAGATCTTTTGATCGAGTTTGTGTGCCTATTTCTTCAGCGATACCAATGTTCGAGCGGTTGTAGTTATAGCGGAGTGTTGATTTAAATTTTGTGCCCAAATACTGTATGCCTGTTTTTAAATCTTTTTCATTAAATCTAGAATTGGTTAGACGATAACCCGCTCCAGTTTTGTAATCACTGAAGGAAGAATAAGAACCCCGTGCCAAAAACTTCAACTTTTCACCAGAAGTTTTTATTCCTAAATTAGTTGAAGTTCCCAGGCTATTTGAGAAATAGGTACTGCTCAAATCACCGTGAGTTTCGTGAGCTATAGCGAACTTTTCAGGATTTAAATAAAGAACGCCGCCAAGGGCATCACTTCCATATAAAAGTGATGCTGGACCTTTTATCACTTCAACGCTTTCAACACCGGCTTCATTTATTCCAAGACCGTGTTCATCACCAAACTGTTGGTTTTCAAGGCGAACACCTTGCGTGTACGTTAAAACTCTGTTGGAGCTCAAGCCTCTGATAACAGGTTTGCCAATACCGGTTCCAGTTGTAATGAGGTCTACACCAGCAATATTTTTGATACCATCTGCCAAGGTTACCGCTCCGGAGGAATTTAAATCTTCAGTAGAAACGCGTTCCACTTTCATAACATTTTCACTTTGCAATTTATGAAAAGGTGTAGAAACGATCACTTCCTCCATTTCTACGGCACTTTCATCCATCTGAAGATTTTCGGTAACGCTTTGATTGTTCGAGAAATTAATTTTTTTAGAAATGGTTGCATATCCCAAAGATGAAAAAACAACATTATAGCTGCCATCGGGAATGTTATTGATTTTATAATTTCCGTCAAAATCTGCTACTGTGCCTTTTTCCAATTGAGGAATATATACAGTTGCCGAGACAGGCTCATTTTTTTCTTTAGTCGTTATTTTTCCTATTAAGGAGTTTTGTGCGCTCGCGGCAGTATATAACAAAAATACTGCAAGCAAGCATAGAATATTTTTCATGCTTTCTTGATTTAAAAATTTAATTGTGAAATGAATTTGTAATGCTAAAAATCAAGTAAACAGTGGAGGGCCTCTTAGGAAATAATGGGTAGGATTTAGATTGAATTCTGGCAATAAATAAACAGCTTCCGTTTTTTGAAAACCATTCAGTACTGCAAATTCAGGAAGTTCCTGAGGAGTGAAATTAAAAATTGAAAAGTGAAAATCACAAATGGAACAATCGAGTTGCTTTTTGTGAATATGTGTAGAAAATTCTGTGCAGGCTTTGTGTTTGTGGCCTTCAAAAGTGTGTGCGAATTTAACGGCAGTCGGAAACAGCAAGGCGAACGAAAAAATCGCAGCGATAAAAACCTTTAATATTTCCTTCTTAAAAATTTTCATTTATTGAATAGAAATACGAAACCCATTTTTTGAAGCATTTTTTTTTCAAAGTTCCAAAAAAATTCAAGTTCTCCAAACACCCAACCATAAAAAACTAATAATAATTGATAAATAGGGAGAATTATTAAAATTCGAAAAGGCCAGTAAATATGCCAACCCATTTCTTTCTTTATTTCAAAAAAATCAGTTAATGGCGCAGCGAGTTTTGCCGCTGAACTTCCAGTTATGGCAAAGACAAGAAAGACTATAAAAAGTTGTCCGTTGGTTTTGATATTCCAACGTTTTTTGAGCTTTTTCAATTTCTTCCGCCTATAAATTTTTGATTGTACTTATCTTGAAAATACACAAAGTAGTTGTAAAGTAGATAATTAACTTCGTAACCATAATCCACATTTGGATCATAGTTTATTTGTTCGCTGTATAAATTATGAGAATATCGTGTGGGGTTCATTACACGGCTGTTGTATTCTGAAACAAAAAGACGATTTTTAGTTTCCAAAATGGATTGACCATAAAATCCGCGTGGGGGTTGACTAACAAGCCAAGAATCAAAACCAGGCTCAATAATCATAATCTCGTATTCCAAACTATCATTAGCAATACGAATTGTATCGTTCTTAGTTGTTTCTGAAGAAGAACCATTCATTGCGCTATTGCCAGTTCCACAACTATAAATGGCAGCAGAAAGTGCTATTAAAAGTAAAAAGTTTTTCATAGAAATTATTTTCACAAAGTTAAGCAATGTAGTGCGAAGCGCATTACTTTTAACTTTCATTTAAAAAGATACCGCCTCTAAATTAATTAGGGACGGTATTTTTTACATTTTATAGTAGTGATTTTATTTTCCAAATAGACCACCCAAAAGGCCTCCAAGCCCACTTTTTTTCTGATTGCTTCCACCCAAAACCATTCCTGCAATATCGTCAATAACGCTTCCGTCATTGTTTCCGTCCAAAATAGATTCAATAAGTGATTGTTGTTGTGGCTGCTTGCCATTACCGCCCATAAGGCCTCCCAGCAAATCTCCAATACCAGATTCTGAATTTACGTTTTGCTGTTGTTTTTGTTTTCCTAAATAACCCAACAAAATAGGCGCTGCAACTTGTAAAATTTGCATTACGCTATTAGTGTCCAAGCCAGATTTTTTGGAAAGAGCCTGTACGGCATTATTTTGTGACCCTCCTAAAACGTGTCCTAATATTCCAAGACCGTCTTGTTTTACATCTTCATTTACACCACCGCCAAAAAGACCGTTTAAATTATCCAAGATACTACCGTCGTGTTTATTGTTCAGCGCATTCATCAAATTGGTAGCTCCATCATCACTACTTGCATTACGTTTCATGGCGCCTAAAAGAATTGGCATTGCCATTGCTACAACCGAAGCAGTTTTATCTGCTGGTTGTTTCGTTTCTTGGCTGATACCACCAATAATTTGTTTTCCTAGGTCGCTGTTTAATAGATCTATAATTCCTGACATTTGTTTTCTTGATTAAAATTAAGGTTCTAAATTAGTGAAAATGAATTATAAGCAGTTAAAAAATCAGAAAAACAATTTGATTATTTGTGCAAAATTGAAATAATCTGGTTTGCGAGTTCTGTACCAATTCTATCCTGTGCTTCGTCTGTTGCGGCACCAATATGTGGCGTTAGTGAAATTTTTTCGTTCATAAGAACTTTTATAGAAGGAGTAGGTTCGTTTTCAAAAACATCAAGTGCGGCAAAGGAAACTTTACCGTCCTCAATAGCCTCTAATAGTGCTTTTTCGTTAAGAATTCCACCACGAGCTGCATTGACAATTCCCACACCATCTTTCATTTTTGAAATCTCTTCTTTGTCTATTAAATATCCAGATTGAGAAGGTACATGCAAACTTATAAAATCACTGTGCTTGATTAATTGGTCTACCGGTTCAGTCTTTATTTTTAAAGTAACTTTTTGTCCATCGTAAAAATCAAGTGTGATATCCGCTTCACCTACGTAATTATCACTTGCAATCACTTTCATCCCACACCCCAAGGCTATCTTTGCAACTTCGCGACCTATTCTTCCAAAGCCAACAATACCCAGGGTTTTTCCGCGGAGTTCGCGTCCTCCTCCATAATTCTTCTTTAAATCCTTAAACTTAGTATCCCCATCCAAGGGCATATTTCTATTGGAATCGTGTAAAAATCTAACCCCACCAAATAAATGTGCAAATACCAATTCTGCAACTGAGGCAGAGGAAGCCGCAGGTGTATTTATAACTTCAATTCCTTTTTCGCGAGCATAGTCTACATCAATATTGTCCATGCCAACACCGCCGCGACCTATAATTTTCAGCGAAGGGCAATTGTCAATAATATCTTTTCGGACCTTTGTAGCACTGCGTACTAAGAGCACTTCAATTTTATGTTCGTTAATATAATTTTGAAGTTGTTCTTGTGCCACTTGAACTGTTAATACTTCAAATCCAGCCTTTTCTAAAGCAGTAATTCCACTTTTTGAAATTCCGTCGTTTGCTAATATTTTCATTTATAAAAATTAATGAGTTATTGTTTATTATGTTATGCGCCTTTTTCAACTGCTTCCATCACATCTACCAAAACTTGCACGCTTTCAAGTGGCAGCGCATTGTACATAGAAGCACGGTAACCACCAACGCTTCGGTGACCATTCAGACCCGCTATTCCTGCTTGTTTTAGGTGATCGTCAAAGGTTGCCTTCAATTCATCATTTCTTAAATTGAAAGTGGCATTCATTTTAGATCGATCTTCTTTATTGGATACGAAGCCTTCAAACAAAGGATTTCGGTCTATTTCGTTATATAAAAGTTCCGCTTTTTGATTATTGATTTTTTCAATTGCAGAAATGCCGCCTAAATCTTTTAACCACTCTAGTGTTAACATAGAAACATACACTGGAAAAACTGCTGGGGTGTTGAACATACTTTCCTTATCAATATGAACTTTATAATTCAGCATGGAAGGAATGGATCGCGAAACTTTACCTAAGATATCCTCCTTTATAACAACCAGGGTTGTTCCTGCTGGACCCATATTTTTTTGTGCCCCTGCATATATCAAACTAAATTTTGAAAAATCCAATTGGCGTGAAAATATATCACTGCTCATATCGCAAACCATTGGAATTTCCGTTTCCGGAAAACTTTGCATCTGAGTTCCGAAAATTGTGTTGTTGCTTGTGCAGTGGAAATAATCTGCATCCTTTGGCACGTTGTAATTTTTAGGGATAAAGTTGAAATTTTCACTTTTTGAAGTGGCAACCTCAACCACTTCACCAAACAATTTGGCTTCTTTGATGGCTTTGTCACTCCATGTTCCTGTGTTTAGATAGGCTGATTTCTTTTCTAATAGATTGTAGGCGACCATTAAAAACTCAAGGCTTGCACCACCTTGAAGAAACAAGGCTTGGTATCCTTTATTTTGAAGTCCTAAATGCTCTAATGCAAGACTACGGGCGTTATCCATAACTTCCACAAAATCTTTGCTTCGATGCGAGATTTCAAGTAGTGAAAGGTTTGAATTGTTGAAATTTAAAACTGCTTCAGCAGATTTTTGCATTACGGATTGCGGCAAAATGCAGGGACCTGCACTAAAATTATGTTTTTTCATTTTGATGAAAATTTATAGTACAAAGATGTGAATTATGCCACGAAATATATGGGAATTATGAATAATTTATCAAGGAAGTTTCAACAGGAAATCAATCGTATCTACCCCATCTGCATAATCCCATAATTCTGGATGCTGTGCTTTTCCAAACGTAATTTCATTTGGTAAACCTGCAGTTGAAACTGTGCATTGAATATTTTCAGATTTGGTTTTTAGTTCTTCTTTTAAATTATCCAATGAAGTATATTTTTCATAAAAAACTACAGAAATAGGAGAGGAGAACCCATCGTCTTCCTTCAGTAGCATAAACTCGTTGTCCAATAATGGAAAGCTGTCCATTAAATAAACCGCTTTGTTATAATCGTAATTATTGATGTATTTGTGGTTGTGAATAATTTCTTTCCAACTCAACATTGCTTTAAAAAATGGCTCGAAATCATAGCTTTCAGGAATATATAACTTTGAAACATTGCGACAGCCGAGACCGAAATAACAGAAAATGTCATCAGCGAGCATTTTCAGATCTTCTTCGGATTCTTTTCCGGTTAAAACGGCAACCGAGTTTCTGTTTTTTCGGATAATGTTTGGGTATTTCCCAAAATAGTAATCGAAATAGCGAGCTGTGTTGTTACTTCCTGTTGCGATAACAGCATCAAAATTCTTCAACCTTTCTTCAGTAAATACAATGTAATTTTTAAACTCAGGCTCAACTGAAATTAAATATTCAGCAAAAAGAGGAAGAAGTGTTTTATCATTAGAGGAAAGTTTTGCCAAGACTTTGTTGCCGGTTATCAAAACAGAAAGAAAATCGTGAAAGCCAACAAGGGGGATGTTTCCCGCCATAATGATTGCAATATTTTTCGGTTTGGTTTCTTCAATTTCATATTTTGAAACCCATTGTTGGAGGTTTTTTTCTGACAGGGCGTCGCTCCAATTATTCAAGGCGCCAATTATATTTTCGGAAGTAAACCAACCGTTTTCAGTTTCAGCCTTTTTGATTGTTTTTTTAGCTTTAGAATTTTCGTTTTCGAAAACAATTTGTTTCAGAAATTTCCCTAAACTTGCAAAAGCGTTAATTCTTTGATTTAATTGCATACTTATTTTGGATTTGCACTTGATAGCATTAAATTTGCGCAAAGTTAGAAAAAGAATACCCCATGGCAATTATTATAACAGATGAATGTATAAACTGTGGCGCTTGTGAACCTGAGTGCCCAAATACAGCAATTTATGAAGGTGCGGATGACTGGCGCTATGCAGATGGTACTGATCTCAATGGAAAGGTTGTATTGCCAAATGGAAAACAAGTTGATGCCAACGAAGCGCAGGAACCTGTAAGTGATGAAATATATTTTATAGTACCTGATAAGTGCACGGAGTGCAAAGGTTTTCACGACGAGCCGCAATGTGCTGCTGTATGTCCAGTGGATTGTTGTGTTCCAGATGAGGATCACGTGGAAAGTGAAGAAACACTTCTGGCAAAACAGTCATTTATGCACAAAGACTAAGTATCTTTAAGAACGAAAAAATCGTCCCTCAGGAGTTATCCTGAGGGACGATTTTTTTTGTAATAACCTTATTTTAAAAGCATTGGTTTATTGCTTTTTCATGGAATCTTTATTCATTTCTAGTTTATAGATGTTAGAAACAATAGCATCTTTATCAGCATCATAATGTTCAACTACAAAGTTTCCATCAGCATTAAAATAACCAAAAGACGAAGTTCCGTCTTTAGCTAAAATATAATATCCCTCTTGTGAAGTTGGTTTGATAATAGCATATTCCTCTTGAGTAGCGTTGTCTTTAACCGTCATTAACCTATATCCATCTTCATCTTTTTGGCTAATAAATTTAAAACGATTGCCTTCGTAATCATAGTTAACATCACTGCTAACTTTCATAGGCTCCATAATCATTGTTTGATTTGTTTGATTGGCGTCTTTGTCAGCTAGCCCAATAACTTGTTTTTCAGTTTTTGTTACAGCTTTTGTGGAAACATCGGTTCCTTTATCGCTTTTCACGGCAGTTTTGGTTACTACGGTTTCTTTTTTTTCAGTTCTATTTTCCTGTGCAAAAGCAGTAGTAAAAGCTGCTAAAGCAAAAATTAATAATATTTTTTTCATAATGGTTGTATTTATTTTGTTATACTCAAAGATAGGAAGTATTGATGTTAAAAACCATTAAATCACTGATAATCATTTCATAAAGTTCTTTGAAATAATGTGTTTATCCAACATTAAATCCTTTTAGGGACAAATCAATTTTTTGTACTTTAGTTGAAACGTTTTTTATGCCGGTTTGGTTGCACATTTTGGTTCTTGTTCTAGCTACGTATATCGTCATTAGCGTGCTATTGTATTATCTTCAAGATTACTTTTTATTCAAGCCTGAAAAACTTCCGAAGGATTTCAGTTTTTATTACGAAAACCAGCAAGTTTCAGAATACAATTTGGAAACCCGCGATGGAGCCATTATAAATGGGCTTCATTTTAGTGTCGAAAAACCACAGGGAGTGGTGCTTTATTTAAAAGGAAACTCAAAAAGTATAAAAGGCTGGGGTAAGTTTGCAGTGGATTTTACCAGAAATAATTACGATGTAATTATGATTGATTACCGAGGCTTTGGTAAGAGTACTGGAAAGCGATCTCAAAAAGCTATAAAACACGATTTGCAATTTATTTACAATAAAATCCGCGAAAAGGTAAATGAAAAATACGTTATCATTTACGGTCGTTCCTTGGGCTCCGGCTTTGCAACTAAATTAGCTTCAATGAATAATCCCAAAATGCTGATTTTGGATGCGCCATATTATAGTTTGACGAAAGTTACCGGGCGGTATATGCCCTTTATGCCACTTTCCATTATTTTGAAATATCCAATGCCAACCTACAAATGGTTGAAATATGTGAAGTGTCCAATTCATATAATTCACGGAACAAAAGATAAATTAATACCATTTAAAAGTAGCGTAAAACTTTCGCAAGTAAATTCAAAGCTCACACGGCTACATCCAATTATTGAAGGTGGACATAAAAATTTGAATAACTTTGAGTCCTACCACAAAATATTGACAGAGATCATTGATTATAAAGAAAAGAAAATTGATCTTTCAACCACCAGCATTGGCGTAAAACATGCTTCAAAATAATGAATCGCAGATTAAAGAAATTTTTAATTGTATTAGCTTCACTGTATGTGTTGGTCTTTATCGCACTTTATTTTCTGCAGGAAAAAATGATTTTTATGCCAGAGTCACTTCCACAGGATTATTCCTATTCCTTTCCTGGAAATTTTGATGAAATCAATCTAAACTCGGAGGATGGCGCTATACTAAATGCTCTTCACTTTAAAGTTGAAAATCCCAAGGGCGTTGTTCTTTATTTCCACGGCAATGCAGGCGAACTTTCCCGATGGGGAATTGTGGTGCAGAAATTTGTTGAACGCCAATACGATGTTTTAGTGATGGATTACAGGACCTATGGGAAAAGTATCGGAAAACTTAGTACAAAGACGCTATATAGTGATGCTCAATTATGTTATGACTATCTTCTAAAAAGTTATTCAGAAGATGAAATAGTAGTTTATGGAAGATCATTAGGAACAACTTTCGCGACCTATGTTGCTGCTAAAAACCATCCAAAGCAACTAATTCTTGAAGCCCCTTTTTATAGTTTGGAGGAAGTAGCGGGCGAACGTTTTCCAATCTATCCTGTAAGTTGGTTTTTAAAGTACCATTTTCCAACCCATACGTATCTAGAGGAAGTTTCGTGCCCCATTTTAATTTTTCACGGTACTGATGATTTTGTAGTAAGCTATACAAACAGCAAGAAACTTTCAAATATTAAAACTCCGGGGAAACTTACTTTTATAACAATTCCAGATGGAACACACCACGATTTGGATACTTATGATGTTTATAAAGCAACACTTGATTCAATCCTTTAAAACAAAAAACCGCCCCAATATTATTGCGACGGTTTCAAGAAAATTTTAAAATATTTAATCTTTTTTCAGCTTGGACATTCCTTTAGGTCTTTGCATAAGCGCTGCTCTTCTGGCTTCAAGTTCGGCCTGTTGCTGCTTTAGTTTTGCTTGACGTTCCTTTTCGGCTTCCGCTGCGGCCTTTTCTTTTTGTGCTTTAATATCCCTTTCAAGTTCTGCCTGTTGATTCTCTTTTATTGCCAACCTCTTTTGTTCGTTCGCTTTATTTATTACTACATCGTCAACCATTACTTTATCGTCAGAATTTTTCTTTGTGGTTTCACTGAATTCTTGGTTCGTTTCGTCGTTTCCCTCTACAATTACAGCACCGCTTTCGGTATCTGTTTTTTTGATTTCCTTTATTTTCACGTCATTACCTTCTTTTGTAACAACACGTTTTACGGTAGATTCTTCTTTAACGGTCTTGTTTTCTTGCGCTTGAATACTTGCTATCGTTAAAATAGCCAAGGCAAAGCTCATTACTACATTTTTCATAATTATTGGTTATTTATGGTTTAAAGGGTAAACTTAAGACTATTGTCGTTAAATTATTGCAAATTAATAGTGAAATAAAACCCAAACTTTTTATTAAAAGCATTTTAAATCAATTATGAAAAGTATGCTTTGAAGATGTATATTTGCACCCTTAAAAATATATTTAATGAAAGCAGGTATTGTAGGATTGCCAAACGTGGGAAAATCCACTCTTTTCAATTGTTTATCGAACGCTAAGGCCCAAAGCGCAAACTTTCCCTTTTGTACCATTGAACCAAATTTAGGCGTAGTAAACGTGCCAGACAAACGTTTGTTGAAATTGGAAGAATTGGTAAACCCCGAACGTGTGCTTCCCGCAACGGTAGAAATAGTAGATATAGCTGGACTTGTAAAGGGCGCAAGTAAGGGCGAAGGTTTAGGAAACCAATTTTTGAGTAACATTAGAGAAACTGATGCTATTCTGCACGTGCTGCGCTGCTTTGATAACGATAACATTGTTCATGTTGATGGCAGTGTAGATCCTATACGCGATAAAGAAACAATAGATATTGAACTTCAATTGAAGGATCTTGAAACCGTTGATAAAAAACTTGAAAAAGTAAAACGCGCTGCGCGAACTGGTAATAAAGAAGCTCAAAAAGAAGAGACGGCTTTATTAAAGGTTAAGAGTGGTTTGGAAGCGGGAGTTTCAGTTCGTGCCATTGATTTGTCAGATGAAGAGCGCGAGGAATTTATAGTGAACGCCCAGTTTATTACAGACAAACCGGTAATGTATGTCTGTAACGTAGATGAAGGCTCAGCTGCAACTGGAAATGCTTATGTTGAAAAAGTGAAAGAATCTGTTGCTGGCGAGAATGCCGAAGTTTTGGTTTTGGCAGTTGGCACTGAAGCAGATATAACCGAATTGGAAACTTTTGAAGAACGCCAAATGTTCCTCGAAGATTTAGGATTGGATGAAGCTGGATCCGCAAAATTGATTCGCAGCGCTTATAAATTATTGAATCTCCAAACCTATTTTACAGCAGGTGTAAAAGAAGTAAGAGCTTGGACAATTCCCGTGGGCGCAACAGCACCTCAGGCAGCTGGCGTAATACATACAGATTTTGAAAAAGGTTTTATCCGTGCAGAAGTTATTAAATATGACGACTATGTAACTTATGGAAGCGAAGCTAAAGTAAAGGAAGCAGGAAAGATGGGAGTAGAAGGAAAAGAATATATTGTAAAAGATGGCGATGTGATGCACTTCCGCTTTAATGTATAAAAATAAAAAATCCCGCTCTTGCGGGATTTTTTATTTAAAGTAACTTCTTCTTAGAAGGTATATTTAAAAGCCATTCCGTTATAACTATCGCCATTAAAACTGGTCCCAGAGCTGGGGTAAATATCTAAATTATCTATTTTTCTTTTGTGTAATTCAGGTACTAAAATTCCAGTTCCCGCACCTAAGACATATCCTATCAGTACATCTGATAAAAAGTGCTGGCCAGCTTCCATTCTAAAAACTCCAACAGCTGCAGGAAGAACGGCAGCTCCACCCCAAATAAATATTTTTCCATTTGCATCGGGGTTAAAATCACTATAAGCTTTGGCTGCAAAAAATGTTGCTGTAGCCGTAGCTGCAACATGACCGGAGTAAAAAGCGCGCTGGCCATTGTTTTTAAATCGTCTATCATTTGAGGTATCGCCGCTGTTATCATAAACATATGGACGACTTCTGTCTACTAAACCCGCGGTAATGGTATATAAAGCTGCAGTTGTAGCCAAACTTTCAATATATAGACCAATATATTGCCCCGTATGGTCATTAATTTCATCGTCAAAAAGAAAAGCAAATGGCGCAGCAAATGAAAGAGCAAAAGGAATATCGCTTATACTATTGGCACTTTTTGAATGGTTGCCCGCTACCCATCGGTCTAAAAAAGGCAGGTTATCAATTTTTTTTTGTAATAATTGTGGATCAGTGAAATTTATTTGTTCTGATGAAGATAAATCATCTTTATTTTTTATTAATAGAAGTCCATAGGCGCTTGCTCCGAGTGCAGCTCCCGTCCAGATTCCATCCCGAACCCATTTCCATTCATAGGGAGAATCACTTTTTTGTGTTTCAAAAACAGTTTTGTAATTGGGTTGAAGATTAATTCCTGAGGAATTATCTTCTTTTTTATCCTTATCGATAAGGCTATAATCGAAATCGGATAACCCTTTTTGGAAAGCAATTTTTTCGTTGTGGTTTATTGTTGTTGAACCGAAATTAGTTTGCTGTGCAAATAGGTTTAGAGTAACCAAAAATGCAAATAGTAAATTTATTTTTCTCATAGACGGATAAAGATATGAGATTGTTAAATACCGGAAATTTGATTTAACATTTCATTAAATAGAATTTACAGTTCCTTTTTGATATGTTTATTCATACAACCGCAATCTTTTTTGAAGTGAATTCATTTCACTTTCAAGCTTCTGCATGCGTTTTAGCATTTGTTTTATAGCATCCAAACCTTCAAAATTGATTCCCAAATCATTGTGAAGTCGAAACATGCGTTCAATTTCAGTAATATCTTCTTCGTCTATAAAAAGGTCATTCTCTTTTTCCTCATAAGCTACCAAACCATATTCAAAGAGATTTTGCACAAAAGAGTCCTCTATCTGTGCTTTTTTGCAATAGTGACTTACCAATATATATTTTTCCCGTGCCATTATCTAAGTTTTGAAAGTTCTGTAAAAAGTTCTTTTTCTTTTTCTGAAAGCTTTTTCGGCAACACAATTTTATAGGTAATAAAAAGATCCCCGTGTTGGTCTTCCTTTTTATATTTGGGCAAGCCTTTGCCTTTCAACTTTACTTTGGTTTCGTTTTGGGTTTCGGGCTTTACATTTAGTTTTACTTTGCCGGTTAAGGTTTCAATAGTTATTTCTCCGCCCAAAAGTGCAGTGTAAAGTGATATTTCTTCTGTGGCATACAAATCGCTTTCCAACCTCTTAAACCTGGTATTGTTGAAAACCTCAAAAGTGATTAGTAAATCTCCTTTCGGGCCACCGTTCATTCCCTCGCCTCCGTAGCCTTTAATTTTAATGGTCTGTCCGTCTTCAACACCTGCGGGAATCGTAAGTCGAATTTTTTTCTCTCCAATGCTAATGGTTTGTTTTTGGCTTTTAAGAACATCGGTTAGGTTCAATCGAAGTGTAGCACTTAAATCCTGACCTTTAAACTGCGCAGTTTGCCTTCTACTTCCGCCACTGCGACTAAAGCCGCCACTTCCACCAAACATAGATTCAAAAAAATCTGAAAACTGACTTTCGTCAAAACCTTGTCCACCACCCGAATAGGTTCTTTGGCCACCAAATCCTTGTGAACCCTGTTGTTGTCTTGCTTGCTCAAAAGCATCGGCATGTTGCCAATCTTTTCCGTATTGGTCGTATTTTTTTCGTTTTTCGGGATCGCTTAATACTTCGTTAGCTTCGTTAAGCTGCTGGAATTTTTGTTGTGCTTCTTTATCATTTGGGTTTAAATCTGGATGTAATTTTCGCGCAAGTTTTCGGTACGCTTTCTTAATGTCTGCTGCAGTTGCACTTTTGTCAAGACCAAGAATTTTGTAATAATCTATAAATTCCATTGATGTTTTTATTTACGCAATGAAATTATAAAAAGAATTGTAAGAAATCAATGATAATGCTCATTCTTCACAAAAGTTTAGTAATTCATTTTTTTATACTTTAAGCTACTTGCGAATTTTACTAACAATCACCATCAATTTATTGTTAATTACTTTCCCAAGTATTGGTTTCACAAGTGCTACCGTATATTTATATTAGCAACCCTACACCAAATCTTTATGGCCGAAACACAATATACCGAAGACAACATACGCTCGCTCGACTGGAAGGAACATATCCGGATGCGCCCCGGAATGTATATCGGGAAGTTGGGTGATGGTTCTTCGCCCGATGACGGCATTTATATTCTTCTGAAAGAGGTAATTGACAACTGTATCGATGAATTTGTCATGGGTGCCGGAAAAACCATTGAAGTTCGAATAAAGGATAAAGAAGTAAAAGTTCGCGATTACGGTCGTGGCATTCCGCTGGGAAAAGTGATTGATGTGGTTTCTAAAATGAATACCGGAGGGAAGTACGACAGCCGTGCATTTAAGAAATCCGTTGGTTTGAATGGAGTGGGTACCAAGGCTGTTAACGCACTTTCATCTTTTTTCAAGGTTGAATCGATTCGTGAAAACCAATTAAAAACGGCAGAATTTTCGCAAGGTGAACTTACAAATGATGCCGCAATAGAGGAAAGCACGAAACGAAAGGGAACGAAAGTTTTCTTTATTCCAGACGAAACCATTTTCAAAAACTTCAAGTACCGAAATGAGTATGTAGAAAAAATGCTAAAAAACTATGTCTATCTCAATCCGGGACTGACCATAGATTTTAATGGTGAAAAATTCTATTCCGAAAATGGATTGAAGGATCTTTTGATGGAAACCATCAGCGATGAGGATATGGCATATCCAATAATTCACCTTCGCGGTGATGATATTGAAGTTGCGATAACCCATAGCAAAACCCAATATAGTGAGGAATATCACAGTTTTGTAAATGGACAAAACACGACGCAAGGAGGAACGCATTTGGCGGCTTTTCGAGAAGCTTTGGTAAAAACTGTGCGTGAATATTATAATAAAAACTATGATGCTAGCGATGTTCGAAAGTCAATTGTTTCGGCAATTAGCATCAAAGTAATGGAGCCGGTTTTTGAAAGCCAAACCAAAACAAAGCTTGGCTCAACCGATATGGGAGGAGATTTACCTACGGTGCGTACGTTCATCAATGATTTCGTAAAAACCCAACTCGATAATTACCTACATAAAAATCCTGAGACTGCAGATGCTATTCAGCGTAAAATAGTTCAAGCCGAACGGGAGCGAAAAGAACTCAGTGGCATTCGTAAACTGGCGAAAGATCGTGCTAAAAAGGCCAATCTTCACAATAAAAAACTGCGCGATTGCCGTGTGCATTTAGCAGATGTTAAAAACGATCGAAACTTGGAGTCAACTCTTTTTATTACGGAGGGAGATTCCGCGAGTGGAAGTATTACCAAAAGTCGCGATGTAAATACGCAAGCTGTTTTTTCACTTCGTGGAAAACCATTGAATACTTACGGAATGACAAAAAAAATCGTTTACGAAAACGAAGAATTCAACCTTTTGCAAGCCGCGTTGAATATTGAGGATTCCATGGAGGATTTGCGCTACAACAATATTGTTATAGCAACTGATGCCGATGTGGATGGAATGCACATTCGGTTATTGCTGATTACATTTTTCCTTCAGTTTTTCCCAGAATTGATAAAAGAGGGGCATTTATATATTTTGCAAACGCCGTTGTTCCGTGTCAGAAATAAAAAGGAAACCATTTATTGCTATTCCGAAGAAGAAAGAGTTAATGCAATAGAAAAATTAAAACCAAAACCCGAAATCACCCGATTTAAAGGTTTGGGTGAAATTTCGCCAGATGAGTTTGTGCATTTTATTGGTAATGACATCCGTTTGGACCCTGTGATGCTTGATAAATCTATGAGTATTGAGGAATTGCTTTCGTTTTATATGGGAAAAAACACTCCTGATAGGCAGGAGTTTATTATTGATAATTTGAAGGTGGAACTTGATAGGGTTGAGGAGTAGTGAATAGTAATCATTAGCAGTTGGCAGTAGGTTTGCGAATTATTGCGTGCATTATATTCGGAAAGTCTATTTTATATTTAACGAAATAAAAATTTTATGAAAAATAAGATTTTAACAGTTTTAAGTTGCCTTGTAGTATTGTCTTGCAATAAAAATGATGAATGTGAAAGTATACAACCCTCACAGCCAATTGCATTTATATCTATTATAGATGGAGATGGTGTTTCTTTAATTGGAGAAGATAACGTTTATAAACCTTCCGAAATTTTTTTGGAAAAAGATGGTCAGCAGATTTCTGCTATAGATTTTTTTGAAGATGAATCCATAGGAATTACGGTTATTCAAATTTATTTCGATTTATTGGAATCTGGACAAGATTATATGTTGAAGCTGAGTTCTGAAGAAATGGATATATTAAATTTAGATATAGCAAGAAATGACGGTTTTTGCTTTGATACTTATGAAATTGAGAAATTTCAGGTCAATGGACAAGCAATACAACCTGATCTTAATACGTATGTAATTCAAAAATAAAACCTTTGTGAATCTCTGTGATTCTTTGCGCACCTTGGCGTAATAGCTATAACACAGAGTTACACAAAGAATCACAGAGTTACACAGAGAATAAAAAATAAAAATAAAGAATAGGTAATACCCAATGAGTGACAAACTCGACAATAACGAAGAACAAGAAAGTACAGGCCCAGATTATTTGGGCGTAAACGACGATACTTCCGGTGAATCTATAAAAAAGGTAACTGGTATGTACCGTGATTGGTTTTTGGATTATGCAAGCTATGTAATCCTAGAACGTGCTGTACCCGCTATTGAGGACGGTTTTAAGCCCGTGCAGCGCCGCATTATGCAGTCCATGAAAGACCTAGATGATGGGCGTTATAACAAAGTGGCTAATATTGTTGGTCACACAATGCAGTACCACCCGCACGGTGATGCAAGTATTGCGGATGCCATGGTACAGATTGGTCAAAAAGATCTATTGATAGACACGCAGGGGAACTGGGGAAACATTCTCACTGGCGACAGCGCTGCGGCTTCACGATATATTGAAGCGAGACTCTCAAAGTTTGCCTTAGATGTGGTTTATAATCCAAAAGTCACCAAATGGCAAGCTTCCTATGATGGTCGAAGAAAAGAGCCGATTAATCTTCCGGTTAAATTTCCGCTTCTTTTAAATCAAGGAGGCGAGGGGATTGCTGTGGGACTTTCAACTAAAATTCTTCCACATAACTTTATTGAATTGATTGATGCTTCCATTAAGCATCTACAGG
The DNA here is from genome assembly GCA_937125455.1 of uncultured Aequorivita sp. Taxonomy (GTDB): domain Bacteria; phylum Bacteroidota; class Bacteroidia; order Flavobacteriales; family Flavobacteriaceae; genus Aequorivita. The sequence goes on along the minus strand of CAKZLK010000016.1, from coordinate 94,835 downwards.
GAAAAAAATTCCAGATTTATCCAGACTTCCCAACTGGTGGCATTATGGATATTGCGAATTACAACGACGGTTTGCGCGGTGGGAAAATCCGAAGTCGTGCACGAATCAATCAACTGGATAAAAATACACTTGTAATTACTGAAATTCCCTTTGGAACCAATACATCTTCGCTTATTGATACCATTTTAAAAGCGAACGACAAGGGAAAGATAAAAATCAAAAAGATAGAGGATAATACCGCGGCCGAGGTAGAAATTCAGATTCATTTACCTAGTGGTATTTCACCTGATAAAACTATTGATGCGCTATATGCATTCACGGCTTGTGAAACATCCATTTCGCCTTTAGGCTGTGTAATTGAGGATAACAGGCCTTTGTTTGTCGGGGTTTCAGAAATGCTTCGTGTAAGTACCGATAGAACGGTTGAACTTCTCAAGAGTGAACTGGAGATTCAATTGGATGAGCTGGAGGAGCAATGGCATTTTGCTTCCTTGGAGCGTATTTTCATTGAAAACAGAATCTATCGCGACATAGAAGAAGAAGAAACTTGGGAAGGTGTAATTGCTGCAATCGATAAAGGTTTGCAGCCTCATATTAAGCACTTAAAACGAGCCGTTACCGAAGAAGACATTGTGCGATTGACAGAAATTCGAATTAAAAGAATTTCGAAATTTGATATTGATAAAGCCCAGCAAAAGATTGATGCACTAGAAGATAGCATCGCTAAAATAAAGCATCACTTAGCGAATTTGATTGAATATGCGATTGATTATTTCAAAAGATTGAAGAAGGATTACGGAGCTGGAAAGGAGCGTAAGACCGAAATCAGAACCTTTGATGATATAGAAGCAACGAAGGTTGTAATTCGAAACACAAAATTGTACGTAAACCGTGCTGAAGGTTTTGTGGGTACAAGTTTAAAACGAGACGAATACGTTACAGATTGTAGTGATATTGACGACATTATTGTTTTTACTGAAGACGGAACGATGATGGTTACAAAAGTGGATCAAAAAACTTTTGTTGGCAAAGGCATTATCCACGTTGCTGTTTTCAAGAAAAAAGATAAGCGTACTATTTACAATATGATTTATCGCGATGGCGCACGTGGCGCAAATTATGTGAAACGCTTTGCGGTAACTTCTACTACTCGTGACAGGGAGTATGACATGACCAATGGGAATAAAGGCTCGAAAGTGCTCTACTTTACGGCCAACCCCAACGGTGAAGCGGAAGTTGTTACTATTTATCTGCGCCAAAGCGGAAGTATTAAAAAACTAAAGTTCGATTTGGACTTTGCTGATCAGTTGGTGAAAGGAAGAAATTCCAAAGGAAATATTGTTACCAAGTATTCCATTAAGAAAATTGAGCTTAAAGAAAAAGGACTTTCCACACTGAAACCCCGAAAAATATGGTTTGACGATTCCGTACAACGCTTGAATGTAGACGAACGCGGAGAGCTTTTGGGTGAATTCAGAAAAGAGGATAGATTGCTTATTGTAAATCAAAAAGGTATTGTTAAAACGGTAGTTCCCGATCTTCAGTTGCGTTTTGATGATGATATGATCATTCTTGAAAAGTGGGACCCAAAAAAACCGTTGAGTGCCATTTATTGGGAAGGAGAAAAAGAGCTTTTTTACGTGAAGCGCTTTTTGATTGAACACCCAGATAAAGATGAAACGATTATCACAGATCACCCCAATTCATATCTCGAAAAGATTTTTACAGATTACCGCCCAATGACAGAAGTGGTTTTTGCCAAAAAAAGAGGGCAAGAGCGCGATGAGAATATGGAGCTCAATTTGGAAGAATTCATCGCGGTAAAAGGAATTACCGCAATGGGCAATCAACTGACCAAGGAAAAGGTTTTGGAAATAAATGCATTAGAGCCTCTACCTTACGAACCACCTCCAGCCGTTGAGCCAGAAGAGATGGACGTTGTGGATGAAGAGGATATGGCTTCCGATGAAAAAGAACCCGAAACCAAAAATGATTCAGCAACAAAAGACTCAAGCGATGAAAACAATTCAAAAACAGACGAAGGCGGACAAGGCCTGTTGTTTTAATAATTCTAAATGTATCTGGTCTTAATTTATTTCTTCAGAAGAAATTTCACTTTCTGTTTCCAAACCTTTTGATTTTCAAAAGAAAAACATTATTTTTGCACCCCTTTTAGCGACGAGTCAAGAATAAGAGGAATTGAAACAAAACAAAAACAAACCCTTCTGTGGGATAGTCGCATAAACTTCTTGTAATAGCGCAGAATACAAAACATTGATTTTAAAAGGTTTTTCCGAAACTTCGGAGCTTTGAAAAATCAATTCTACAAACAAATGGCTGATAAAGCAAACAAAGAAGTAGCTGAAGAGAAAGCTGCAAAAAAACAAGAGGAAACTGCAGTTGCAGAAATGACAACTGAAGAAACTCAAACAGAGGAAACCAAAAAACCTGTAAAGGAAGTTTCTTTAAAGGAAAGCAACCCAGAAAAATTTCTTGCAGATTTCAACTGGCACAACTACGAAGAAGGTATAGATCCTATCGACGATGGTAAGCTGGAAGAATTTGAAAAACTAGTAGCAGAGAATTTCGTTGATACTCTTGATGATGAGGTTGTTGAAGGAAAAGTGATTTACATCACCGATCGTGATGCAATCATTGACATTAACGCGAAAAGTGAAGGTGTTGTTTCTCTAAACGAATTCCGTTACAATCCAGATTTAAAAGTTGGTGACAAAGTAGAAGTATTGATCGATGTTCGTGAGGACAGCACTGGTCAATTAATTCTAAGCCACCGTAAAGCTAGAACCATTAAGGCTTGGGATCGCGTAAATGCAGCCCACGACGAAGCTACAATCGTAAACGGTTACGTAAAATGCCGCACAAAAGGTGGTATGATCGTAGATGTTTTCGGTATCGAAGCTTTCTTGCCAGGTTCGCAAATTGATGTTAAACCAATCCGTGATTATGACGTTTATGTTGGTAAAACAATGGAATTCAAAGTTGTTAAGATTAACCACGAATTCAAAAACGTTGTTGTTTCCCACAAAGCGCTTATTGAAGCGGATATCGAAGAGCAGAAAAAAGAAATCATCGGCCAACTTGAAAAAGGACAGGTACTTGAAGGTGTTGTTAAAAACATCACTTCATACGGAGTATTTGTTGATCTTGGTGGTGTTGATGGACTTGTTCACATTACAGATCTTTCTTGGTCACGTATTAACCATCCAAACGAGATTGTTGAACTTGATCAGAAATTGAACGTTGTTATCCTTGATTTTGATGAAGATAAAACACGTATCCAATTAGGTCTTAAGCAATTGAACCCTCACCCATGGGAAGCTCTTGGAGAAGAGTTGAAAGTTGGCGATAAAGTAAAAGGTAAAGTAGTTGTTATTGCAGACTACGGTGCATTTATTGAAGTTGCTGAAGGTGTTGAAGGTTTGATCCACGTTAGCGAAATGTCTTGGTCTACACACTTACGTAGCGCACAGGATTTCGTAAATGTTGGTGATGAGGTTGAAGCGGTAATCCTTACAATGGATAAGGAAGAGCGCAAAATGAGCCTTGGCATCAAACAAATGACTCCAGACCCATGGACTGATATCACTAAAAAATACCCAGTGGGTTCACGCCATAAAGGTATTGTTCGCAACTTCACCAATTTCGGTGTATTTGTTGAACTTGAAGAAGGTATCGATGGTCTTATCTACATTAGCGACCTTTCTTGGACCAAGAAAATCAAGCATCCTAGTGAATTTACCAATATTGGTGATGAACTAGAAGTGGTTGTATTAGAATTGGATGTTGAAGGCCGTAAACTTAGTTTAGGTCATAAACAAACTGAAGAAAACCCTTGGGATAAATACGAAGACGAATTTGCTGTTGGAACTAAGCACACTGCTTCAATTGATGAAGTAGTTGACAAAGGAGCAACAATAAAATTCAACGATGATATCGTTGCGTTCGTTCCAAGCCGTCACCTTGAAAAAGAAGATGGTTCTATGTTGAAGAAAGGTGATGAAGCAGAATTCCAAATTATTGAGTTCAACAAAGAATTCAAGAAAGTGGTTGCTTCACATATGATACTTCACAAAGAAGAAGAAGCTAAAATTGTAAAAGAAGCTGTGAAAAAACAAGCAGCTTCACAAGAAGAGGCAAAAACCACTTTAGGTGATGCCAACTCTGCGCTTCAAGCACTTAAAGACAAAATGGACGGTAAAAAATAATCGTTTCATTTTATAAATAAAAAAAAGCCTTCCGGATACGGGAGGCTTTTTTGTTTTCCAGATTTAAATCAATTTTAAATACATCACTTTTAAAAGCCAAAAAAAATGTATTTTTGCTTTCTGAATATAATTCAGAACTTCCTATGAGCCAAAAAGTGTTACTGAACGCAACCGAGATAAACATTGCGCTTAACCGTTTGGCTTGCCAATTGATTGAAAAACACGACGATTTTTCCAAAACTGTGCTTATCGGAATACAACCGAGAGGGGTGTTTTTAGCTGAAAGACTGAAAACATTGCTAGAGACCGAATATAAAATCAAGAATATAAAACTCGGTTATTTGGACATTACATTCTATCGTGATGACTTTCGAAGAAGCGAAAAACCTTTGGAAGCCAATAAAACCCGAATCGATTTTATTGTTGAAGATAAAAATGTTGTTTTCATAGACGATGTCCTTTTCACCGGAAGAAGCATACGCTCCGCATTGACCGCAATGCAATCGTTCGGAAGACCTTCGGAAATTGAACTACTCACTTTAATTGACCGCCGTTTTAGTCGTCATTTACCAATCCAACCTGATTATCGCGGAAGACAAGTGGATGCTATCAATGGGGAAAAAGTAAAAGTTTGTTGGAAAGAAAACGATGGAGAAGACGCTGTATATTTAGTAAAGAATTAAAGAACTATGAGCGAACTAAGTGTAAACCACTTATTGGGAATTAAATACATTACCGAAGCCGATATCCAACTCATCTTCGAAACGGCTGACCATTTCAAGGAAGTTATCAATCGGCCAATCAAAAAAGTTCCTTCGCTCCGTGATATTACTATTGCCAATCTCTTTTTTGAAAACAGTACCCGAACTAAATTATCTTTTGAACTTGCTGAGAAACGACTTTCTGCAGATGTTATAAACTTTGCGTCGTCAAGTTCTTCTGTGGCCAAAGGCGAGACACTCATTGATACCGTTAATAATATTCTTTCTATGAAAGTTGATATGGTAGTGATGCGCCACCCAAACCCGGGAGCTGGCGTATTTCTTTCAAAACACGTAAACGCGAGTATCATTAACGCTGGCGATGGTGCTCACGAGCATCCAACGCAAGCTTTGCTAGATAGTTATTCCATAAGAGAGAAACTGGGTGATGTTGCAGGGAAAAAGGTTTTGATTGTGGGCGATATTCTCCATTCACGAGTTGCTTTATCCAATATTTTCGCACTTCAGAAACTTGGAGCTACCGTTAAAGTGTGTGGTCCTAAAACACTTATTCCTAAATACATAGAAAATATTAATGTTGGTATTGAAACCAACCTTCGTAAAGCTTTGGAATGGTGTGATGTAGCAAATATGCTGCGTGTTCAAAACGAACGAATGGACATTAGCTATTTCCCCACAACCCGAGAATATACACAGCAATTTGGTTTAAATAAAAAAATGCTTGATTCGCTGAGTAAAGAAATTGTAATAATGCACCCGGGCCCAATTAATCGAGGTGTTGAAATAACAAGCGACGTAGCGGACAGTAAACAATCCATTATTCTGGAACAAGTTCAAAACGGCGTAGCCATACGTATGGCTGTAATCTATTTATTGGCTTCAAAAATTAAACATCATGAAGATTGAGAATCACCCAAATTTTGTGGTCCTTGAAGATGAAAAGGATGATATTATAGATTTTGCCTCCTTTATGGAGAGTCAAATTCCTTCAAAGTACAAAGGTCAGAATGTGGTTTTGAATCTTTTGAAATACGATTCATTGGAGCTGCCTCATTTATTGCAATTTCTTAAAACATCAAACCTACACCGTAAAACAAAACAATCTTTTGTAATTGTGAATGACGCTATCGATATGGATGAGGTTCCTTTTGAAATGATTGTGGTCCCTACACTTCAAGAAGCTGGAGATATTGTTGAAATGGAAGAAATTGAAAGAGACCTTGGATTTTAATAAAGCTAGCAGTCAAAATAAACAGTCACAATTTTTATTTTGTAAATTAACTGCTACTGAAAACTTAAAATGAAACTAACAATCCTAGGATGTCATTCTGCAACACCAACAGCTTCAGCGCACCCAACTGCGCAGGTTTTAGAGATGAAGGGACATCTGTTTTTGATTGATTGTGGAGAGGGTACTCAAGTCCAGTTACGAAAATACAAAGTTAAGTTTTCAAGAATCAAACACATTTTTATTTCGCATCTGCATGGCGATCACTTTTTCGGATTACCTGGTTTGATTTCTACTTTCCTGCTCCTAGGAAGAGAAGCAGAGCTTCATGTTTACGGTCCAAAAGGAATAAAAGAGGCTATCTTACTTCTTTTAAAATTGGGAAAAACCTACACAAATTATCCGCTTTATTTTCACGAATTAGAAGAATCTACAACACAAATAATTTTTGAAGATGATAAAGTTTCTGTGAAAACAATTCCACTAAACCATAGGGTCTATACAAACGGATTTCTTTTTAAGGAAAAACCGGACGACCGTAAACTAAATATTGAAAAAGCTCGTGAACTCAATATTGATTTGAGTTACTACAACAAAATAAAACAGGGCTTTGATGTTGAGAACAAAGCGGGGAAACTAATTGCAAACAGCGAAATAACTTTTGATCCACCGCCCACAAAATCCTATGCTTATTGCAGTGATACGGCTTATAATCCTGAGATGGTTCCGCAGATTGAAGGAGCAACAGTTTTATATCATGAATCTACTTTTTTGGAAGAACATCATCATTTGTGTGATAAAACAAAGCACAGTACGGCAAAAGAAGCTGGGCTTATTGCCAAAAAAGCAAATGTAGGAACATTAATTCTTGGCCATTATTCTGGGCGTTACGGCAATTTAGAACTTTTTAGAAAAGAGGCACAGGAAGTTTTTGGAAATGTTGATTTGGCCGAAGACGGCAAGCAATTTTCTTTTTAAATTTTAATAGAGATTTAATAAGACTCAGTTTTAAAGATTATTTAAAACTCTTAACTTGCGTTAAAACTTGAACTATGGCTGAAAAGCTTCACGATTACCGAAAATCTTATGAAAAAGGAGAGCTTTCTGAACCTGCTGTAGATGAAAACCCGATGCAACAATTCCGCACTTGGTTTTTTGAAGTAAAGGAAAACGGAGGTATAGATGAAGTTAATGCCATGACAATTTCTACTATTGGAACAGATGGATTTCCTAAGGGTAGAGTGGTTTTACTTAAAAAGTATGACGAAAACGGCTTCTATTTTTATACCAATTACAATAGTGAGAAAGGCAAGGCCATAGCTAATAATAATAAAGTTTCGCTTTCTTTCTTTTGGCCCAATATGGAGCGGCAAATAATAATTAAAGGAACCGTTGAAAAAACTTCCGAAGCAGATTCTACCAATTATTTTCATTCACGACCAAAGGGAAGCCAGTTGGGAGCAGCAGTTTCACAACAAAGCAGCGTTGTAGAATCTCGAGAAGTGCTTGAAAAAGATTTGGTTGCTCTTGAAAAAAAATATGAAAATCAAGAAGTTCCAAAACCGGATGATTGGGGAGGTTTTTTGGTAAAACCAATTTCAATTGAATTTTGGCAGGGCAGACCTAACAGGTTGCACGATAGAATACGTTATACATTAAACGATAATGATTGGTTAATTGAAAGACTGGCTCCATAACAATAAAAAAAATATTTTTTTATGAAAACACTTTACTTGGTAAGACATGCAAAATCATCGTGGAAACACGATGTAGACGACCATAAACGTCCACTTAAAAATAGGGGAGAACGTGATGGAAGATTGGTTTCAAAAAAAGTAAATGCAGAAATTGATCCACCACAAAAAATTATAAGTAGTGATGCTACCCGCGCATTGGCTACTGCAGAATTTTTTAAAAATGCGTTGGAAATTAGTGATGCCAACTTTGAAAATAATCATGAACTTTATGATTTTAGTGGGCAAAATGTAATGCGTATTATAAAATCGCTTGATGATGATTTGGATACTGTAATGCTAGTTGGCCATAACCATGCCTTTACATCCGTTGTAAATATGCTTGGAAACCGTTATATTGACAACGTTCCAACCTGTGGTTTTGTAATGTTGCAGTTTGATGAAAAAAAATGGAGCGATATAACTACGGGCAAGACCGTAAAAACAATCTTCCCACGGGATCTTAAGTAATGACCGAAAAAGTAGTAACACATCCTCACGTTCGCAATAAATACAACAACAGGGAATTAAGCTGGTTACAGTTTAATGCTCGGGTATTGCAGGAAGCGAATGATAAGAAAATACCATTAATTGAAAGACTTCGTTTTTTGGGTATTTTTTCAAACAATCTTGATGAATTTTTCAAAGTACGCTATGCTACTATCAAACGAATTGTGGAAGCTGGAAAGATGGGACGTAATTTTTTGGGTGGAATTTCCGCAAAAGATCTTTTAGAGGAGATTACCCAAACGGTTATTAAACAACAAGCACATAGTTTAAAAATCCTTAGTGATATAAAGAAGGAACTTCGGAAGGAAAACATCTTTATCATAGATGAAACGGAAATTACACCAAAGCAAAGCAAATTTATTTCAGAATATTTTGTGCGGAATGTGAGCCCTGCAATGATGACCATTATGATTGGGGAGCTGGATGAATTTCCAAGTTTGCGCGATAGCGCTGCATATCTTGCCATAACAATGGTGATGAGTAAGGAAGATGATACTTTTGAAGCGAAACACAATTATGCGCTGATAGAGATTCCCCGAACCATTGATCGGTTTGTGGTACTTCCACAGGAAGGGGAAAAGCAGTATGTTATTATTCTTGACGATCTTATTCGTCATTGTTTGCATAACATTTTTAGTATTTTTAAATATGAAACGATCTCGGCACATATGATAAAGATTACACGCGATGCGGAGTTGGATATTGATAGTGATCTGAGCAAGAGTTTCATTGATAAGATTTCAAAAAGTGTTAAGAATAGAAGTACGGGTGATCCGGTTCGTTTTGTATATGACAAGAGTATTGATAAAAAGACACTTCAATATCTCTTGAACAAAATGGGCATTGATAAAACGGATAGTATTATTCCTGGTGGGCGTTATCACAACCGCCGTGATTATATGGATTTTCCGCGTTTGGGAAGACCCGATCTTCAGTATGAACCTAAAGAGCCTTTGCCTATTCCTGGGTTAAGCCTTCAGGGGAGCCTATTTGATAAAATTGTTGAGAAAGATTACTTACTCCACGCGCCCTACCAAACGTTTATGTATGTGGTAAAGTTTTTAAGAGAAGCGGCGTTAGATCCGAAAGTGAAATCTATCAAGATTACAATTTATCGCTTGGCGGAAGTATCACACATTGCTAGTTCGCTTATTAATGCCAAAAAGAATGGTAAGGATGTAACTGTACAGATAGAGCTTCAGGCGCGTTTTGACGAAGAAGCGAACATAGAATATGCCGAGTTGCTTCAAAGCGAAGACGTGCGCCTTATTTTTGGCGTAAAAGGATTAAAAGTACACTGCAAAGCATGCGTAGTTGAAAGATTAGAGAACGATAAACTGGTTCGTTATGGTATTATCAGTACGGGAAATTTCAATGAATCTACTGCGCGATTATATACTGATTATACACTCTTTACCGCTGATCAAAGAATATGCAAAGAAATAAACAAGGTGTTTGATTTTTTTGAAGTAAATTATCAGGTAAAGAAATATCGACACTTAATAGTTTCGCCACACTATACGCGAAACGCACTATATCATTTAATCGATAATGAAATAAAGAACAAAAAGGCTGGATTGCCCAGTGGCATAAAACTGAAGCTGAACAGTCTTTCGGACTTTAAGATGATTGATAAACTTTATGAAGCCAGTCGTGCGGGCGTAAAGATAAAAATGATTATTCGGGGAATTTGCTGTTTGATTCCCGGAGTGAAGGGAATGAGTGAGAATATTGAGGCCATCAGTATTGTTGGTAAGTATTTGGAACACCCTAGAGTGTTTATTTTTGAGAACGCTGGCGAAACTAAAGTCTATATTTCCTCTGCTGATTTTATGGGAAGAAATCTAGATAATAGGGTAGAGATAACATGCCCTATTTATGATGCTGACATCAAACAAGAAATTCTTGAAAACTTTGCGATTGGATGGAGCGATAATGTGAAGGCGCGTGTAATAAGTATTAAAAATGATAATGCGTACCTTAAAAACAACAAACCTCCAGTGCGTTCGCAATTTCTGATGTATGATTATTATTTAAAAAAACTTGAAGTAAACTGATTTGTTGAATATTGAAAAATATGGTGCGGTAGATATTGGCAGCAATGCCATCCGTTTGTTGGTTGCCACTGTTGTTGAGCAGGAGGGAAAGGATACCATTTTCAAAAAAACTTCTTTGGTCCGTGTTCCTATTCGTTTGGGAGCTGATGTTTTTCTGGAAGGGAAGATTTCTGAAAGCAACGCAAAGCGCATGATTGACGCTATGATGGCTTTTAAACTGTTGATGAAAACCCACAATATTAAGCGTTTTAGGGCGTGTGCTACTTCTGCTATGCGAGAGGCTTCTAATGGGCGTGAGATTGCAGCACGGATTGAAAAGGAGAGTGGTCTTGCAATAAATATTATAGATGGTAACGATGAGGCCGCCATTATTGCTTCCACACACTTAAAGAGCTTGATTTCAGACGATAAGGCGTTTTTGTATGTTGATGTTGGAGGCGGTAGTACGGAGTTTACTGTTTTTGCAAACGGACGTGCAGTTTCTTCCCGGAGCTTTAAGTTAGGAACGGTGCGGCTTCTTGAGGACCGAGTAGATGATCGTATGTGGGATGATGTAGAACAATGGATAAAACTGGAAACAAAAGGATACCGGAAAATCTCTATGATTGGAAGTGGGGGAAACATCAATAGCATCTACAAAAAGAGTGGTAAGAAGATTGGGAAGCCACTTAGCTATTTTTATCTTTCTTCTTATTATGAACTCATCAAATCGCTTTCTTTTGAGGAGCGTATTACAGAGCTGGATATGAACCCAGACCGTGCAGACGTTGTGGTTCCCGCAACACGCATTTATCTTTCTGCTATGAAATGGAGCAAGGCTAAGAATATGTTTGTTCCTAAAATCGGGCTTAGTGATGGGATTATCAAGAGCCTTTATAATGAGAAGATTGCCACGGAACTTGAGGTGAATTAGTTGACTTTAGTTAATAAAACGTGGTTGTAACTATTGTTTCGCTTTTTTTGATAAAAGTCATCAATACTCTCATAAATGAAGCGGTTGCAACCCTGTATTCCAAGGTATTTCTGATTGAAATAATTCAATATTAAAAATAACTCAGAACTTTTTTAGATATTATTGTGTCGGAATTATAGCTAGAGTTGTTAATGTTAGATATACTTATTATTCCTGTGGTTCATCATTTTGGTTTTCATCTTCTTTTCGTGGTGATAGCTTGTAGATTAACCAGCCAAAACCTGCAACCAAGTGCAGTACGATTAAAATTATGATGATAAGGGTAATGGTGTTCATTGTAAATTTTTTCTTAATTAAGTTTTAATTGCATTGTCCTAAAGCTACTTTTAGTCTTTTTCTTTTTTTATTGTTTTGAATTGTACTTTATTGTTTTTTCTTAAATCGACCATACCCTTAAAAATATTTCCCGAATTTATTTATAATAGATAGCTGCTTTTATATTTTGGGAGAAGAGTTCACACGAAAAGAGGATAAAAAAAGTAGTTATAGACGAACTTTTACTGATCTACTTTTTTATATAGTTTTTATTTTGCCTTAACTTATTTTGCTATTCTTCGCCTATATGCTTTAAATAAAACTTCCAATCTTCCTTGGCAACATTTCTTCCTAACTCTAATCCAGCTAAATTATCTGATTGAATATGGTAACCTCCTAAAACCCTAGATATTCCAGCCATTTCTGCTGTTTCTGTAAAAGTTGGAAACTTTAAAGTAATTGTGTCGCCCAAATTATTTGGCTCCGTTAAAGCACCAGCAATCATTATAGCTTCTGAACCAAATGTTTCGCTGCCAGTCCACATTTTTAGGGCTTCAGCGCATCCGCCACTAATGGTGCTATGACCTGATGTGTAACTAGGAAATGGTGGGCATAAAAATATTGGTGGTGAATAAGGTTGCCATTCAGAACCGTCAATTTCTATCATTCCTTTTCCTTCTCCTCCCCAAGCTTTAATTTTTTGTTTGTCGTAATATTGGTGGACCAATGCATAGGGTCTTGCAGAATCATAGAACATTTTAGAGTCCCAATTAGCTATAAAGGCATCCATTGCTACTACCTGATTGTAGAAATACATTTTTACATCTTGGTCAAGTGTGTGATTATCTCTTCGGGAAACATCTTGCGCAAATTTTAACCAATGTCCTGCTTGTTGAACAGATTGTGGGCCATCGCGCATAAATTCTACCAAAGCTTTTTGGTAGTCGGTTAAATTCATTTGTAAATTAATAACTTCTTGAACCTCTTTTTCCATTTGTTCAGAGCCTATTTTTGGAGGTGGCCCTGGACGGAATTGATCAGCAGATTTTAAAGCAATAGGTTTAACCTTATCCCAGAAAGGAGTTAAACATCCTGGTGCATATTTTCCTCCTTTACCGTCTGAAAAATACTTGGGTTGCCAACGATCAGGATCTATATTTTTATCAGGTGAATTTACGGGAGAATATCTTGTATAGTCGAAATAAGGTGTTCCATTTGAGCCGTTTTCTTCTCCGTATTGATTAGCTCCATCTCCTTTTCTAGCTTCGATTACCGCCATTGCAGCTAAGTTTCCGATGCCTTCAGGAGTATTTGGATCTAAAGATTTATTGTTTGGATTTAACCCTAGTTCTATCATAAATTTAGCGAACATTTCCTTGTCAGAATAATAGTATTCATTCATCGCTCCAAAAGCTGCGTAACTAATAGCAATTTCTTTGTTTTTTAATATCTGTTCATCCATTGGTCTTCTTTCAACTCCGTTGAGATATACTGGAATTGCTTTAGCATCAAATCTTGACCATGCGTCAAAGATCGAAACGAATATCAATCCTAAGTAACGGGATGTGACAGTTGGTCTTGGCTTAAATCTTTCTGTATCATTTGCCTGTGCAGTGAGTGCCATTTTCCCCCACTTATATGCAATATTATCAACACCCAATGTTTCCGGTGTTTCTATATTTTTTTTTTGTTGTGCGTAACTTTGGTACTCTTTAAAACCAGTAAGAAGTATGACTGTTAATAAAAGGAAAGTTATTTTTTTCATATTTAAAAGGTTGGGTTGCTTTTTCAAATATAAAGTAAAAACATCTTTATCAAGATATTATGTGAATCATAAAAAAATAACTTCAAAATATTTATCCATGAATGGATTGATGCTTGCCCAAATTTTTCATAACCTCAGCTTCAAAAGATAGAAGCTCATTCCATTTTTGATCCACTTCTTTTCTATCGCCATATTGGCGTGCAAATCCAAGGAACATAGTGTAATGGTTTGCTTCGCTCACCATCAATTTTCTGTAGAATTCTGCCAATTCTTTGTCCTCCAATTCTTCGCTAAGCAACCGAAAACGTTCGCAACTTCTAGCTTCAATTAATGCTGCGTATAATAATCTATGCACAAGTTGTGTGGTTCTACTTCCGCCTTTTGGAAAGAATTGAATAATCTGCATTACGTATTCATCTTTTCGATCACGACCCAAAACCCAACCGTTTTCCAAGATTTTGTCGTGCACCATTTTAAAATGGCTGATTTCCTCTTTTACCAAAGCAATCATTTCCTGAATAAGATCGGTATACTCCGGAAAACTTACAATCAATGAAACCGCTGTGGAAGCAGCTTTTTGCTCACACCAAGCGTGATCGGTAAGAATGTCTTCTATATTCTTTTCAACAATGTTTACCCAACGTGGGTCTGTGGGAAGTTTTAAACCAAGCATATTGATTAAAGTTTAAGGTTAAAAGCTTTCGGCTTATAGCTTATTTAAATATCCAAATCAAATTCCTTTCGCAGCTTTTCGATCAATGGATTCATTTCCTTCATCTTTTCAAATTTTTCACGAGTAGTGTAGGCATAACGTTTTTCAGAAGTTTCATTTACGGTTATGTCTAGATCTATATCGTAATTCTGAAGCTTTTCACGCAGAAAGCCTAGTAACTCATATTTTGCGCGCTCTACTTCGGTTTTTATTGTCTGGTTGGGAAATTCAAGATGAATAATGGAGCCATCAAGTTTTGGAATGCCCATCGTTAAATGCGAAAGTAGATTATATTTTCCGTCAGTTTCAATATTGGTGGTATATTCTGTCCACGCTGCTTGCATTGCTTCTTCTGAAAAATTATTTACAGGAAGATTTTTAGCATCGGGTTGGTTTGCAACCATTTCCTGCTTTATTTCCTGTTTCTTTTGAATGCTTTTTAGAGAAAGCGCAGAAACTTTTTTGGCGTTTCTTTCAGCTAATATTTGTGGGCGTTCAATTACTTTTTGAGGTTCTTGGTTGTCAGTTCCCTGTTCCCGGTTGTCTGTTTTTGGTTGGGAATTTTCCGCTTTTGAAATTTCTTCAGCAGGGACACTGGCTTTAGTTGCAACAGATTCTACTTCAATCTTTTTTGGAGATTGTGGAACAACACTTCCAGCAGAAGTAATTTTTTCGGAAGTGAATTTTTCAGATTTGAAATAGGAGGGGGGTATTACGAAACGTCCGAGGTTATTGGAGTTTTTTTTTTCGCCCTGAAAAGTCAGGGAAGCAAGCTGCAATAGGCAAAGCTCAACAAGTAGCCGTTGGTTTTGACTATTCTTATATTTCAGGTCGCAAGAGTTTGCAATTTCAATTCCGTCAATCAAAAACTGAGTTCCCGTTTTTTGTGATTGTTCAAAATACATTGTTTTCACTTGCTCGCCAACTTCCAAGAGATCAATTGTTGCTTGGTTTTTACATACTAACAAATCACGGAAGTGGGAAGCAAGACCCATTACAAAATGGTGGCCATCAAAGCCTTTTGAAAGGATATCATTATAAGTAATCAAAACTTGTGGAATATTGTTTTCCAGAATCAAATCTGTAATTTGGAAATACCACGTATAGTCTAATACATTAAGATTTTCGGTAACTGCTTCGCGTGTAAGATTTTTGCCTGCGAAACTAACCACTCTGTCAAAGATTGAAAGTGCATCACGCAAGGCACCATCTGCTTTTTGGGCGATAATGTGTAGTGCGTCGTCTTCGGCTTCAATGTTTTCAGCTTTTGCGACTTCTGCCAAATGTTCTTTAATGTCTCGAACGCCGATTCTTCGGAAATCAAAAATCTGACAACGTGAAAGTATCGTTGGAATTATTTTATGCTTTTCTGTAGTTGCCAAGATGAAAATGGCGTGCTTGGGCGGTTCTTCCAGAGTTTTCAAAAAAGCATTGAAAGCCGCAGAGGAGAGCATATGTACCTCATCAATAATATAAACTTTATACTTTCCAACTTGTGGCGGAATCCGAACTTGATCAATTAAGTTTCGAATGTCGTCTACCGAATTGTTTGAAGCGGCATCCAATTCAAAAATATTGAAAGCGAAATCCTCACCTTCCCTTTCGGTACCGTCCTGGTTTATTTTCTTGGCTAGAATGCGTGCGCAAGTTGTTTTCCCAACACCTCGTGGACCGGTAAAAAGCAATGCTTGGGCAAGGTGGTTATTTTCTATGGCGTTTTCCAAAGTATTGGTAATAGCCTGTTGCCCTACAACGTCTTTAAAAACGGCGGGGCGGTACTTTCGGGCAGATACAATGAAGTGTTCCATAGCGTGGAAACAAATATAAAGATGTACAATGGGTTTTTAAAAAATAGATGTTTGTATTTTCCCATATTTATTAACATTGGAGTACTTTTGCGCAGCAGGCCGCCTTATCGCTACCGAAGTTAAATTCGGGAGAGGAAAGTCCGGACACCATAGGGAAGCATAGCGGCTAACGGCCGTCGGTTCCGAATTCGTTTCGGGATTAGGACAAGTGCAGCAGAAAGGATGTACAGGTAATGCTGTAGTGAAATCAGGTAAACTCTATGCGGTGAAATGCCACGTAAACCTGTGCTTGAGGGTACCCGCCCGATGCAGGAGGGTAGGCAGATGGAGCGTTTCGGTAACGGAACGCCTAGATAAATGATAAGGATTCGTCTTTTGATGGATACAGAACCCGGCTTACAGGCCTGCTTTTTTATTAATTTCCTCCGCTAGTTCGCGCATCCATTCTTTAGCTTCAGACAACGATTTGAAAGTTTTAAAAGGCGATTTTATAAAGAACTTTTCAAAATTAGCAACCTTGAGCGAAGTTTCCGTTTTGTAAACTATTGCAAATGCAAACATAGTTGGCAATTGAATGTTGTAAGAGTTTGGCGATAGATTTCTTGAATAATCATTTACCCTATTTGAAATATAACCGAATGGCTTGTTTTGGTAAAACCCTGCAGCAAGTTGTTGAATCTCGTATACATCTTCATTGTTTAATATCATTCCTTCAATAAAGGTTGAGATCATGTAGTGCTCATAAAACTCAATTTTTACAAACTCGAGTTCAATGAGTTTTAATGGGAGTTGAATCATAAGGGTAAACTAAGCAAAAAAACTAAATACGGAACTTCCATATTTACGGGCTTCAACAAAATGGGGAAATGTGGAAAGGTCATTTTGTTTTGAATGCTCAATAATAAGCAATCCTTCGGTATTCAACGAAGAATTGTTGAAAATTTCTTCTGTCAAATCTTTCAAAACTTCGGCAGAGAAGTCATAGGGAGGATCGGCAAAAATAACATCATATTTGCCGGGAGTTTGCTCTAAATACTTTTTTACGTCAGATTTAATTGTGGTAATAGGAAAGGAGAATTCTTCAGAAATTTTATTTATATATTGAATGCAACCGTAATGTGCATCAACCGAAGTTATGTTCGGAACACCGCGCGAAGCAAACTCGAAACTAATGTTTCCGGTGCCACTGAAAAGATCCAGCACCGTAATTTCTTCAAAATAATAGCGAACACGTAAAATATTAAAAAGAGCCTCTTTAGCAAAATCGGTGGTAGGACGAACTGGCAATTTTTTTGGTGCCGTCAGTCGTCTTCCTTTATATATGCCTGAAATTATACGCATTTATAGTGTGTTTTGTAAAATGAAGTGAATATGGCCTTTGTCTTCGGAATCGATCTTTATTCTGGAAGTGTTTGTCTTTGCAAATTCAATATTCCGTATATACGTGTATGCAATTTTATAATTATCATCCCCTTTTTCAATATCACCACAAAGTATTACAGGCAGGTTTTCAGGATTCAGATTTAGTTGCTCCATACAGAAAAGTGTGTAGTAAATGAAATCTTCTGGAGTTTTATAGGTATAGGTATTGCACAGTTGCAACTCACCATTTTTTAAAACGATACAATCAAAACTATTTTTTTGAAAGTGCAAATACATTTTTGGAAGTGCATATTTTTCCTTTTCAAGAATGGTTTTCAAAAGTACCGTTGTAGCGTGGTAATAATTGAATGAACCATATTTTTCAAAGAAAAAATTATTGATATTCATAAAAGGAACATATACTACCACAATGTCTATGTCTTCCAAGAAATCGTTGGCCATATAATCATTGGCCAATATTTTTGAATTGAACTTTAAATATTCACTTGCCTTAGTTTCCTCAAAAAGCGTTGCCGGAACAAGGCTGTAAACGGGTGTGGAATAAATAATTGAAACTTCTGGAAAGTCTGTATTAAGAATATCGTTCTTAAACATTATGGACTCAATATCCATCAACAACTCCTCTGGCGTAGTGCTATGGTCTAGGGTTTTCTCAATAAAAAAAACAACTTTTGATTCTTCAGGGTTTGTTACCAAAAAAGAAAGCCCGTTCAAAGAAACTTGAACGGACAGTCTGTTTTGCGTTGTATTTTGTATGTTACTTGTCTTTTGCAGAATCATAAATTTTTGGCCAGTTTCCAGAAGTGTTTACATCTTCCAAAGACCCTACTTTAATATCAGGACCATTAACACCATCTACAGATTGAACTTGCATTTCCTGTGCTAAGAGATCTTTGTTAAGATCACTTAAAACAACCGACTTTGAAACTTTTGCTTCAAAAACGGAATAGGTGGCATCGTTCTTTTCAATTTTTCCAGCTTTAAGATCAAATTTAGCATTTTTTCCTTCAACAGGTACATTCATCATTGTTTTGTACCTATCAGTACTTCCGTAAAGAGAATCTTTAACATTGGTAAAGCCTAATGTGTCAATTAAGGATTCTTCAATAAAGTAACCTTGATCAATTCCGTAAGCTTTGTTTTTTGCTACATCGGCATAACTAGTGTCTCTTCTTTGTGTGATAGCAAATTTTGCAGTATCAATAAAACGTACCAAACTATCCCAATCACCAGTAAAACTTCCAGTTATTTCTTTATGCGCAAGCTCTGCGGCTTGTATGTCTTTTAGGTTCTTGATTACTTTTGCATACCGTGCTTCTTTAACTTTGTTAAATTGTACGGGGCCCATAACCGAATTATAAAGTTTCCAGCCTAAGAAGATGATGACAATCCAAAGAACAATCTGAATTACTAATTTCATTATTGATATTATTTAAGTGTTGATTTTACTAAAAGGTCTATCGCAAATCTACAATTTTTTTTTGTTCGTAAAAGTATATTACGAAAAAATCATACCTATCTTTAAACCCTCATTGACAGAAGCGAATGATGAATGTATCAGAATTTTACAGTTTTTTAAAAAATGATTTTCCACATAATACCACTACCAAGCAAGATATTGCACTCCATTTATTAGCAAAATTTGTGCTAAGCACGAACAAAAATGAAACTTTTTTACTTAAAGGATATGCCGGAACCGGAAAAACCACCATTGTAGGTTCTTTAGTGAAAAACTTAGCAAAAGTGAAAAAACGCTCGGTGCTTTTGGCACCAACGGGAAGAGCAGCTAAGGTTATCAGTAATTATTCTAATAAACAGGCTTTTACGATCCATAAAAAAATATATTTCCCGAAAAGTGAAAAAGGTTCTATTTCCTTCACTTTACAAGAAAATAAACATCGAGACACTTTATTTATAGTTGACGAGGCCTCGATGATCCCCGACATTAATCAAGATTCAAAACTTTTTGAAAACGGTTCCTTGTTGGACGATTTGATGCAGTATGTCTACAGCGGAAATAATTGCAAGCTTTTATTAATAGGTGATTCGGCACAGTTGCCGCCTGTGCACCTATCAATAAGCCCTGCTTTAGATGCAAGGGTTTTGGAAAACCAATACAATCGCGAAGTTATAATGCTTGAGTTGGATGAAGTAGTTCGTCAGCAAAAGGACAGTGGTATCCTTGAAAATGCCACAAGAATTCGCGAATGTCTGGATAATGAGCTTTATGAGGCTTTTAAATTTTCAGGAACTGATTTTCCAGATATCATTCGTCCAACAGACGGACAGGAAATTATGGATGCCATTAACGACAGTTATTCGGCTTTGGGAAATGAAGACACCGTTATAATTGTCCGCTCTAATAAAAGAGCTAACCTATATAATCAAAGCATTCGTGAACGCATACTTTTTCAGGATTCGGAGCTTTCAGCTGGTGATTATTTGATGGTGGTAAAGAACAATTATTTTTGGGTTGATAATGCTAGTGAAGCTGGTTTCATTGCAAATGGCGATATTGTAGAGGTTTTGGAAATTTTCGCTTTTAAGGAATTGTATGGTTTCCGTTTTGCTGAAGTGAAAGTAAGAATGGTAGACTATCCAAATATGAAACCACTGGAAACGGTGCTGCTTTTAGATACATTGACATCAGAAAGTCCTTCACTCACATACGATGAATCAAACAAACTTTATCAAGAAGTGATGAAGGATTACGCAACCGAAAAATCCAAATACAAAAAGTTTTTGGCTGTGAAGAACAATAAATATTTCAACGCGCTTCAAGTTAAATTTAGTTATGCCATAACCTGTCATAAATCGCAAGGGGGGCAATGGAATACAGTTTTTGTAGAACAGCCCTATCTTCCCAATGGCGTTGACAAAGAATATCTTCGCTGGCTCTATACAGCGGTTACACGTGCCCGAGAGAAAATATATTTAATAGGTTTTAAGGATGATTTTTTTGTAAATTAGTAGCAAATGCAAAGCTTTGAAATCATAATCAGTATTTTTCTAGGTATTGGCCTCGCTGCGGCCGTTGGCTTCCGCGTCTTCTTGCCCTTACTGATTTTAAGTTTGGCAAGTTATTGCGATGTTATTTCACCAAACGAAAACTGGCTGTGGATTGGAAACCTTTCAGTCGTTATGACACTAGGAGTGGCTACTTTGGTTGAAATTTTTGGTTACTATATTCCATGGTTGGATAATTTATTGGACACCATTGCCCTTCCATTAGCAACGCTGGCAGGAACAGCGGTAATGGTTGCAACTGTAACAGATTTGAGTCCAGTGTTTACTTGGTCTTTGGCTATTATCGCAGGAGGAGGAACTGCAGCTGTTATAAAGGGAAATGCTTCTGTGGCTAGGCTAACCTCTACTACCACAACGGCAGGCGTTGGAAATCCTATCATTGCTACCGTAGAAACCGCTATCGCAGCTGTAATGGCTTTTGCTTCAATATTTATTCCTATTTTGGCATTTATATTTGTTGCTCTTCTCTTTATTATACTTTTTAGATTTTATAAAAAGCTTAATAAAAATAGATTGCCACGAACATAAACTTCTTATTTTTGAAATCATTTTAAAAACTATATCTTGAAAATAATAGCAATGATTCCCGCACGCTATGGTGCGTCTCGATTTCCTGGAAAATTAATGCAGGATTTAGGTGGAAAACCCGTAATAGTCAGAACTTATGAAGCCGCTAAAGCAACAAATCTTTTTGATGAAGTTTATGTAGTTACGGATAGCGAGGTGATTTTTCAGGAAATTGAAATGAATGGCGGAAAAGCCATTATGAGTATTAAAGAACACGATTGTGGCAGCGACCGTATTGCTGAGGCTGTTGAAAATATGGATGTGGATATTGTTGTGAATGTTCAGGGAGACGAACCTTTTACGAGTCGTGAAGGACTGGAAAAGGTTCTGGCTGTATTTAACGAACCGGATGCTGACAAAATTGATTTGGCCTCTCTAATGACAGAAATCCACGATTGGAAAGAAATAAGCGACCCCAATTGCGTAAAAGTCATAGTTGATAAAGATAATTTTGCACTCTATTTTTCACGTTCGCCAATTCCATATCCACGTGATAAAAACGTGGCACTGCAATATTATAAACACAAGGGTATTTATGCTTTTAGAAAGCAAGCCATTATGGACTTCTACCGTTTGCCAATGCGTTCATTGGAAGCTGTAGAAAAAATTGAATGTATTCGTTACTTGGAATATGGTAAAAATATTAAAATGGCCATTTCAAATACTACAGGTGTAGAAATAGATACTCCGGAAGATTTGGTTAGAGCTAATAAAATATTAAAGCAGAATAAGCCAGACA
Source organism: uncultured Aequorivita sp. (assembly GCA_937125455.1). GTDB lineage: Bacteria > Bacteroidota > Bacteroidia > Flavobacteriales > Flavobacteriaceae > Aequorivita. Next base: position 73,130 of record CAKZLK010000016.1, on the reverse strand, counting down.
CCGTTAATAATAAGTTTAGAAACTTCCCAATGGTGCCAAAAGTGGTTTTTGGGGAAGGATGTTTTGATCAACTTTCATCTATTCTTTCGTTGCAGAAAAAAGAAAAAGCGCCTTTTATATTCTTGGTGGACGATGTTTTTAAAGGAAATACAGAATTTACAGATAGACTAAATCTTCGATTTAATGATAAACTAATTTTTATCTCTGCTGAAGAAGAGCCAAAAACTTCACAGGTTGACGATTTGGTAAATGATATAAAGACTGAATTTACCTATACGCCTTCAGGAATTATAGGTATCGGTGGCGGAACGGTTATGGATTTAGCAAAAGCAGTTTCATTAATGTTAGTGAATAAAGGTAGTGCTGCAGAATATCAGGGATGGGATTTGGTTAAACAGAAAGCGGTCTATCACGTTGGTATTCCAACAATTTCTGGTACTGGTGCAGAAGTTTCACGAACAACGGTTTTAACTGGTCCTGTTCGTAAATTGGGCATCAATAGTGACTTCACACCTTTTGACCAGGTTATACTTGATCCAGAACTCACAAAAGGGGTTTCAAAAAATCAATGGTTTTATACTGGAATGGATTGTTTCATCCATTGCGTAGAATCTTTGAATGGAACTTTTTTAAATGCATTTAGTCAGAGCTATGGCGAAAAGGCCTATGATCTTTGTATGGAAATATTTCTGGGAGATTCTCTTACTAAACAAGAATCCCGCGCCAAGTTAATGATGGCCTCCTGGCATGGCGGTATGAGCATAGCTTATTCTCAAGTGGGGGTTGCTCACGCTATGAGCTACGGACTTGGGTATGTTTTGGGAACCAAGCACGGAGTAGGAAACTGTATTGTATTTCAATATTTGGAAGAATTTTATCCCAAAGATGTTGCAATCTTTAAAAAAATGGCTGAAAAACATGGTGTTGAAATTCCGCAGGGAATTTGCAAAAATCTTTCAGAAGACCAAATGGATACAATGATTACGGTTGCAATGGGGATGATTCCACTTTGGGAAAATGCACTTGGTAGTGAATGGGAAACCATAATCACACCAGAAAAACTGAAACAATTGTATCTGAAAATGTAGTTTTAGGATAAAATCCGTTCATGGGAATAACAAAATTTATTTTTGAAAAAATAATGGGTTGGCATATTGATGGTGCTTTTGATCCAACAGTTAAAAAAGCTATTATAATTGTTGTCCCACATACTAGTTGGCACGATTTCTACCTTGGTTTATTTACCCGTAGACTTACAAAAACACAGATTAATTATATAGCTAAAAAAGAATTATTCCGATGGCCTTTTGGTTGGTATTTCCGATGGACAGGAGGCGAAATGTTAGACCGGACACCCGGTCAAAACAAGGTAGAAGCAATTGCTGAAATTTTTAAAAATAAAAAAGAGTTCCGTTTGGCATTGGCCCCTGAAGGAACTCGAAAAAAAGTAACAAGCTGGAAAACAGGCTATTATTATATTGCTATGGCAGCCAATGTTCCAATTATTTGTGTTTCTTTCGATTATAGCAAGAAGACTATAACTATAAACGAACCATTTTATCCAACGGGTGATATTGAGTTAGATACCGAAAAACTTTGGACTTATTTTAAAGGTGTTGTTGGCAAAAAAGCTGAATATTCATAAACTCCAAAATTAGTATAAGAAAATTCCAGTTATAAATTTATAATTACAATATAGCTTATCAAACGTTCGTTAATTATTTAAACCTATGTAAAAATTTACGTTGCTATGAAAAACATAAAATATTCGATATTCTTTTTGATCCTGGTTCCATTTTTCATTTCTTGTACTGTAGATGATGGATCTGAAGGAGGTGGATCCCAAATTCCCCCTACAATTTTAGCAAATTTGTACGCAACAAGTAATAGTGCTAGTTCAATTATTTCGTACGATATTACTACCAATGGTGTTTTTTTACGTCCCATGGGGCTTAGCTCTAATGACAATGAAGGAATTTATTACGATGATGTTGCAGACGAATTAACGGTTCTATCTAGAGAACAAAAAGTAATAAATACCTATAAAAACATTAACAATACAACCGCCAATAGTGATTTGAGCCTTTTGGCATCAGGGGGTGTCCTACTCAATAGCCCTCGTGATGTTGCTGTAAAGGATAATTTTTATATAATTTCAGATAATGCTGATTTAGATGGAGACCCTAATACAGATGATGGAACATTTTTCATTTTCACGAAAGATACAAATGCCTATACACTGCGTAATACTGTAAAGGTAAATTATGCTGTATGGGGCATTGAGCTAATAGGTGATGATCTTTATACTACGGTTGATAAAACAGCAGATGTTGCTGTTCTAAAAAACTTTCTAACAACTTATACTACTGATGTTACAGCCACACCAGATAAGCAGATTACAATAGGAGGTATAACACGCACACACGGAATTACTCAAGATGGTGGGACTGTAATTCTCACAGATATAGGCGATGCTCAAAGTGACAATGACGGTGGCTTTCAGTTTATTAGTGATTTTGTCAATAGGTTTAATGCCGTTGCTGATGGAGGTACTTTGGAACTTCCAGGAAACCAATTAAGAGTTTCAGGGTCAATGACAGAAATGGGTAATCCAGTAGCTGTAGCATATGATAATTCCAGCCAGACAATTTTTATAGCAGAACGCTTAAACGGTGGTGGAAAGGTTTTGTTTTTTGATCAAATAGGGGCAGGAGGAAATATACAACCTACCATAAGTTCAGTGTTTCCAGGTGCTTCGTCACTTTATTTTGATAATAAATAGCACAGACTAATCAATAAAAAAATGCCATCTGATTTATTTCAGATGGCATTTTTTTTATTGATTTAAAAAGAGTTTTATTCTTCCGAAGTTTCTTCCATCGTGTGGTAGACGTTTTGCACATCATCATCTTCTTCAATCTTTTCCAAAAGTTTTTCCACATCTGCGGCTTCTTCAGCGGTCAATTTTTTTGTTACTTGTGGAATCTGTTCAAATCCTGAAGAAAGAATTTCGATATTATTTTCTTCCAAATACGACTGGATTGCGCCAAAACTCTCAAAAGGAGCGTAGATCATTATTCCATCCTCATCCTCAAAAATTTCCTCAACACCGTGGTCTATCAATTCTAGCTCTAGTTCTTCAATATCCAAGCCTTCTGGATTTATTCTGAAGTTACAGGTATGGTCAAACATAAATGAAACTGAGCCAGACGTTCCCAAACTACCATCACATTTATTGAAATAACTTCGAATATTGGCAACAGTCCGTGTATTGTTATCGGTAGCGGTTTCAATTAAGATAGCAATGCCGTGCGGAGCGTAGCCTTCAAAAAGAACTTCTTTGTAATCGCCTAAACTTTTGTCGCTGGCACGTTTTATGGCACGCTCTACGTTGTCCTTAGGCATATTTACAGCCTTGGCATTTTGGATTACAGCACGCAATCTAGAGTTTGCATCCGGATCGGGTCCGCCCTCTTTCACGGCCATTACAATGTCCTTACCAATACGTGTAAAAGCTTTGGACATCGCGGACCAACGCTTCATTTTTCTTGCTTTTCTGAATTCAAAAGCTCTTCCCATAAATTATTATTTTTATTATTTATTCCTTAAAAAGAAAGTTCAAATATAAAAAATTCCAAAAACCAAGCACCAAATTCCAAATAAATAACAAAATCCAAAATCAAATCACAAAGCCTTTGGAATTTGGGGTTTGTGCTTTAACCTATTAAATCATCAATAATCTTTGCCAATTCAAAATCCTTTTCCGTTACGCCATCTGCATCGTGGGTTGAAAGATAGATTTCCAATGAATTGTAAACGTTGCTCCATTCTGGATGGTGTTGCATCCTTTCGGCTTCAAAAGCAATTCTAGTCATTGCTGAAAATGCTTCCTTAAAATCCTCAAATTCAAAAATTGTATGCAAAGCACCTTCGGTGTAGTCCCAACCTTCAAATTCCTTTAATCTTTCATTAATCTGTTTTTCTGATAAAGCTTTCATATATATGTACTTTTTTATTTGATTGACATAATCTCTTCATTTAGGCTAGATTCTTCAATAACCTGTGCGACAGTAATTTGATTTGATATTGGCAACTTATTTTTTTTTGGAAGAATAGCATGATACCGATCTTCATTACTTGTAAAAACACTTTTAAAGATAGGCATTTTATCACCCATTTTTGAAGTGATTTCTCGAAAAAGATCTTCGTGATGAATCATATCATTGCTCGCCAAGTGAAAAATTCCACGAAGCGATTGGTTGATTATATAATGAATCTGCTGGCATACTTTGTTAATGGTCGTAGTAGTAATTACCAAATTAGGAAATACCTCAAAAGTAGCTTGGTGACGTATGCATTGTCTTAAATGCAGAATTTCGGGCGAATTGATGCCAAGAACCATAGGTAGCCTCAAAATTGCTGTTTGCAGTGGAATGGTTTCCAATAATAATTTTTCAACAGTAATTTTAAATTTTCCTGAAACTGTTTGCGACAATGGTATATCATTTTCATACGAAGGATGTCTAAACTTCCCATCAAATACTTCCGAAGAAGAAATGTAAAGAATGGAACAACCTGCATTTATCAGCGCATAATTCACAATCTGTTGATGCGCTTCAAATTGACTATTATAATCCCCATTAATGACCGAAATTATTAAAGTAGGTTGAATTTTATTTAGCAACAATAACATCGAATTATCTTCCACGCAAAAATTATGGAAAACTTGATTTTCTGAAAAAGCACCATACTGCCGGCAGTAAGTACAGTGAACTTCGAAATAGGAGAGAAGCTCTTTGTAAATGGCGTTGCCAATAAAGCCACTACCGCCCAAAATTAAAATCCGTTGCTTTTCTACTTTTTTCATCCGAAAATCCTTTCCCTAAATTCTTAAAATATGGACAGTTTTGTTTTGGTGGTAAACTGTTCCAATGCCTGCATTCCTAAATAGGAATTTCCTTTGGGATTCAGTGCTGGCGCCCAAGTTGCTATGGTAAAACAATGAGGCAATAAAGCAACAATTCCTCCGCCTACGCCACTTTTTCCGGGCAAACCCACTTCAAATGCAAACTCACCAGCTTCATCGTAAAAACCACAGGTAAGCATAATTGCGTTGATTCGTTTTACTTGACTGGCAGTTAAGTGCTGAACATTTTTTAAACACTTTCCTTTGTTAGCGAAAACGAAAAAAGCGTTGGTAAGTTGCCTGCAATCCATCATTATTGAACATTGATGAAAATAGAAGTCCAAAACATCTTCCACATCATTGTGGAGATTTCCATAGGCCTTTAAAAGATTGGCCGCTGCGTAATTGTTGAAACCAGTCAATCTTTCTGATTCGGCTACTTTTTCACTATATGAAATGGTTTCGTCGTGCGCTAAATCCCTCACAAAATGCAAAAAATCTTCTTTCGGATTTTTAAGATGTGAAAGTAAAATATCAGCAACTACAATGGCTCCAGAATTAATCAGCGGGTTTCTAGGAATTCCATCTTCAAGCTCCAAAAGTGAAAGTTGGTTAAAAGGGTGTCCCGAGGGTTCCACATCAACACGCTCCAACAAATCATTTCCCACTAGCTGAAATGCTTTGGCAAGCGACAATACTTTTGAAATACTTTGGATGGATAATTTTTCGGAAGCATCACCAACCGAGTAATTTTCGCCCGTTATCAGATGTAAATGTATTCCAAATTTATCCTTGGTAACATTCGCCAATTCTGGAATATAAGCTGCAACTTCTCCTGTATTCTCAACTTTTTTAAGTGATTTGTGAATTTCTTCTAATATGGCTTGGTAATCTAACATTACCCTTTGTAAAATGGAGTTTTCACAACCGTTGCCGCAACGGGTTTGTTTCTTATTTGAATGAAAATTTCAGTGCCTGGAGCACTGTTTTCAGAGGTAACATAACCCATCCCGATTCCTTTGTTTAATGAAGGTGCCATTGTTCCACTGGTTACAACACCAATATTGTTGCCGTCTTTATCTGCAATTTCGTAATCATGTCTAGGTATTCCGCGTTCGTTGATTTCAAAACCGATAAGTTTTCTTGTTACACCTTCTTCTTTTTGCTTTTTCAGATTGTCTGAATTGACAAAATCTTTTGTAAATTTTGTAATCCAGCCCAGACCAGCTTCCAAAGGGGAAGTAGTATCATTTATATCATTTCCATAAAGACAGAAGCCCATTTCCAATCGCAACGTATCGCGTGCAGCCAGTCCAATCGGTTTAATGCCGAACTCTTTTCCAGCCTCCATCACTTTGTTCCAAATTTGTTCTACTTCGTTATTTTTGCAATAAATCTCAAAGCCGCCGCTTCCGGTATAGCCAGTTGCGCTTATGATTACGTGCTCAATTCCTCCGAAATCAGCAACTTTAAAATGATAGAATTTTATAGCGCTTAAATCTTCAGAAGTTATCGATTGCATAGCTTCTATAGCCTTTGGACCTTGAATAGCGAGCAATGAATAATCTTCGGAAAGATTTCGCATTTCGGCACCCTCGGTGTTGTGTTTTGAAATCCAATCCCAATCTTTATCAATATTTGACGCATTTACTACTAGCAACCACTTTTCGGCTTCAAAACGGTAAACAATCAAATCGTCAACAATTCCACCTGTTTCATTGGGGAGACAGTTGTACTGTGCCTGTCCGTCGACAATTTTTGAGATATCGTTACTGCATACTTTTTGAATTAAATCGAATGCTTTTGGGCCAGTAATCAAAAATTCACCCATATGCGAAACATCAAAAACGCCAACAGCGTTGCGGACGGTTTCGTGTTCTGCGTTAACGCCTTCGTATGAAACGGGCATATTATAACCTGCAAATGGTACCATTTTGGCACCCAATTGTTCGTGTATATGAGAAAGTGCTGTATTTTTCATTTTAAAAAGATTTTCGCAAATGTATTACAATACTTAAAAGTTAACGACTGTTTATTGGGATTATTTTCAACAATCTTCGCGTTAAAATCATCTTAATCGTCTACGTTGTTCTCAATGTTTTCAATACTTTTAAAAGAAAAACGATGATAACAACAACTTCAATAAACCCTTATACTGAAGAGGAATTAAAAAACTATAAAAATCATACAAAGAAAGAAGTCTCAGAAATTATAGATAAAGCCGATAAACGCTTTTACAGTTGGCGAGAGACCTCATTTGCTGAGCGAAAAAAGTTGATGTTTGCAGCAGCTTCAGAATTGAAGAAAAATAAAAAAGAATACGCCGAAACGATGACGCTTGAAATGGGCAAACCAATTTCACAAGCCATCGCAGAAGTTGAAAAATGTGCCTGGGTTTGTGAATATTACGCTGAGAATGCCGAAAAACAGCTTCAAAATGAAGTGATAAAAACCGATGCACACAAAAGTTATGTGAGTTACGAGCCACTTGGTGTTGTGTTCGCAGTTATGCCTTGGAACTATCCATTTTGGCAGGTTTTCCGTTTTGCAGCACCTGCGCTGATGGTTGGAAATATTGGGATTTTAAAGCACGCTTCCAACGTTTTCGGAAGTGCTTTAAATATTGAAAAAGTTTTCAAGAGAGCAGGCTTCCCCGAATACTGTTTTACCACTTTATTAATCGGTAGCGATGAAGTAGAAGAAGTTATTAAAAACGAAAAAGTAAAGGCGGTAACGTTAACAGGTAGTGGACCAGCAGGCTCTTCCGTAGCTTCCATTGCTGGAAAAAATATTAAAAAAACGGTTTTGGAACTGGGAGGAAATAATGCCCTAGTAGTTATGAAGGATTGCGATATGGACAAAACCATAGCAACCTGTGTGCAGGCACGATTTCAGAATACGGGTCAAAGTTGTATTGCTGGAAAACGGTTGATTATTGATGAATCCATTTCTGAAGAATTTGTTGAAAAAATGCTAGTAAAAGTGCGTGAATTAAAAAGCGGCGATCCTATGGACGCGGAAACCTATGTTGGAACATTAGCGAGGGAAGATCTTGCAAAAGATTTGGAAAAACAAGTAAAGTCTTCTGTGAAAGATGGAGCAAAAATAGCAATAGGAGGAAAGCGGCAAGGCGCTTATTTTGAGCCAACGGTACTTACGAATGTTACCGAAAAAATGGTTGCTTTTAAAGAAGAAACTTTTGGGCCTGTACTTTCTGTAACGACTTTTAAAACAGTCGAAGAGGCTGTTGCGCTTTCTAATAGTTCAAAATTTGGGTTGGGGGTTTCCATCTTCACAAAAAATATTGAAGAAGCAGAAAAGCTTGCTTTCCAATTTGATGAAGGAGCGGTTTTTATAAACGAACTGGTGAAAAGTGATCCAAGGCTTCCTTTTGGCGGAATCAAAGAAAGTGGTTATGGACGTGAGCTCAGTGAACACGGGATTAGAGAATTTGTAAATAGGAAAACTGTTTTTATAAATAAATAAAAAAAGCCTAACAAATTGAAAACTTGTTAGGCTTTTCTATTTTTCGATTAAATCATCCTTTCTTTAAAAACTCCTCCTTGCTCTGAATTTCAGGTTTTGGAATATCGTTCTTTTCCAAGAATGAATTAAATTTCTTTCCTTCCTTTTCCATTATTGCTGCATAGCGTTTCTTTTCTTTTGAATAATCATCGGCAATCAATTCAAAATTTGCTAGCGATGCACCAGAAACTTTGTTGAAATTTGAAGCAACGTTACTGTAAAGATCTGCCATTTTTTCGCGGAGTTCTGGATCTGCTGATGCTACATAGTTATCGCCTGTTGTAATTACCAAATCTTTTCGAAGGTTTTCCAACGCATCGTATAATTTCTGTGCATCTTTTTTTCCCTTTGGATTGGTTTCAATTATTTCTGTGGCTTTTGTTTGGGTTTCGTTTATTTCATAAACCATATAGGCCAGATCTTCAACCATATCGTAAAGCTTTCTAGTTAAGGCTTCCTGCTCCTTGCGCTGTTCCAAAGTAGTTATGGATTTTTCGTCATATTTCACTTCAATTTCGTGAGTATAGGTTTCCTTCCCTTTGGTCATTACCACGTTATACTTTCCTGCAGGAACTCTGGGAGCTGTAAAACCACCATATGAAATGGTTTTTGCCTGTGCCATTTTTGGAGCATAGGTAGTAAAACTCCAAGTTACTATGTTTATTCCTTTTGATTTTTCAGGGGATAGTGTTGCTATTTTATTACCGTCCATATCCTGAATTTCCATTTCCATTTTTCCGAAAGTGTGGCGTTTTTTCAAATAGTAAACAATTCGAGCATCCGTGTTTTTATTTTCACCAACAAACTGTGTTTCTGTGCCAAAGCTTCCGCTAAAACCACTATCTTCTGTCATTGTAAAAGGTTTTGTTTCAAAGAAGTGAACATCTTGATTCAAGATTTTTGGAGTTAATTCCCGAAGTGGACTTATATCATCAATAATAATAACACCCCGTCCGTGGGTACCCATCACTAAGTCATTTGTACGCTTTTGAAGATCGATAAAATGTACAGCTACTGGAGGCATATTATTAGTGAATTGTGACCAATTTTTTCCGCCATCAATAGTAATATATAGTCCGAATTCCGTTCCAAGGAAAAGCAAATCCTCGTTCACATAATCTTCCTGAATATTTCTGACGAAAGCTTTAGGATCAATGTCATCAGAAATAATTGATTTCCAAGTTTTGCCGTAATCAGTTGTCTTTAATGCATAGGGTTTCATATCACCCGAACTGTGTCCTTCAAAAACTGCATACGCTGTTCCTTTACCGTGAACACTCGCTTCAATATGATAAACCCAAGTATTTTTGGGGATGCCGACAAGGTTTTCGGTAAGGTTTGTCCAAGTTTTTCCACCATCGGTTGTAAGTTGAACATTTCCGTCATCAGTTCCGGCCCAGATAATGTTTTGGTCTAAAGGCGATTCTGCAATGGTAAAAATTGTAGTATACTTTTCTGCGCCACTATTATCTACTGAAAGACCGCCTGAGTTGGCTTGATCTTGTTTTGTTTTATCGTTTGTAGTTAAGTCTGGAGAAATGATAGTCCAACTATCCCCCATATCGTCTGATCGATGAACAAATTGACTCCCCATATAAAATCTATCTGGCACGAAGTTGCTTACTGCCATTGGAGCATTCCAGTTAAAGCGCAATTCAGGATCTCCCTTTTTCGGTTGTGGTTGAACTGTTGTTGTTCTATTTCGATCTACATCATAGCGCCAAACATTTGCTGCGCCCTGCATTTCGGAATAGATAATATTTTTTGTAGGGTGCTTCAAAACCCTAAAGCCATCACCGTAGCCAACACTATTCCAATCACGTGCAGTTACGCCGCCCGGAGCAGAAGAAGGACCATACCAACAGCCGTTATCCTGCAAACCTCCATAAACATTATAAGGTTCAGCATCATCTACACTAATTTGGTAGAATTGTGAAAGTGGAAGGTTCTCTACAATTTCAAAAGTAGAACCACCATTCCAAGAGCGGTAAACGCCGCCGTCTGTTCCCGCATACATTCTATCACTATTATTGATATCAAAAACAATATCGTGAATATCGCTATGCATATTTCCGAGATTTTTAAATGTCTTTCCGCCATCGCGACTTATGGAACCATTAAGTCCACCTTTGGCAATAATGTCTGGATTTTTGGGATCGACTGTAATTCTCGAAAAATAAAAAGGACGTACAGTCAAGCCAAAATCACTATTTAAATGTTCCCAGGAATTTCCGCCATCGGGTGATTTCCAAAGACCGTTCGTATTTTTTTCACCTGTTTCAATTACGGCATAAATTATTTGGCTATCGCTTGGTGCCATTGCGATTCCAATTCTTCCTAGCTTTCCGGTTGGAAGATCTTTTGTCAATTTGTTCCAGGTTTTTCCACCATCTGTAGATTTGTAGATTGCGCTATTTTCCCCTCCAGAATTGAACCCCCAGGCAGTTCTTCTGAATTGCCACATAGAAGCAAGCAAAACATTTGGGTTTTTTGGATCCATCAAAATATCCGAAACACCCGTTGAAGGACCTACATACAGAATTTTATTCCATGTTTTTCCGCCGTCTGTGGTTTTATAAATACCACGATCTTCACTATCGCTCCAAAGTGCGCCCAAAACGCCTACATAAACTTCATCGGTATTGTTTGGATTAATTACGATGGACGAAATTCTCTCTGAATTTTCAAAACCTGGAATTTCTTTCCAGTTGTTCCCGCCGTCGGTAGATTTATAGAGACCATCTCCCACAGAAACTGAGTTCCTGGTCCAAGTTTCGCCTGTTCCAACCCAAATTACTTCGTCTGGATTTTTTGGATCCAGTTTTACAACGCCAATTGATTGTGCGTGTTCATCAAAAATAGGAGCGAAGGTGGCACCGCCATCGCCAGATTTCCATACACCACCACCAGCCGCACCAACATAGAGTATTCGTGCGTTGGTGGGGTGGTTTTCTATATCGTTAACACGACCGCTCATAAGTGCTGGACCAATATGTCGCGCTTTCATATTGCCGAAAAGTTCTTTTCCTTTTAAAGAAGTTTCCTGGGCTTGAACGAAGGTTAATGATGAAACGATTGCAAGAAATGTAAAAATGTACGTTTTCATTTTTGGTTGGTTTTTAATTATTCCGTTTGATGGCTAAGAAAATATATTGAAAAAAAAATCCCCGACGAGCAGGGATTTTTTATAAATAGGATTATTACTCTTTCTTTACTGAATCAGTTTCTGTCACTGGAAATACGAACATTGCTGTGTCGATTTCAGGGTTTAGAATTACATCTTTCAATTGAATTCCTTGTCCGCCCATTGAAAGTGCAAAAGGAAAATACAAACCATCAACTTCTTGATAGTCGCTCATAGTGCTCACACTCATTTGTCCTTTCATTGGACCGTCTTTTATTTCGGTTTCGGTAACAATTGGCACAAAGTTTTCCGTATCAAAGTAATAATAGGAAACGTTAGGTTGTTCTACGCCATCAACCATAATGGGGGATTGGGTAAGTTTTATTTTGTAGGTTTCTGTACCTTCTTTAGTTTCTTTGCCCATCAATTCAACAGTAAACCCTTTTTCTTTGTAATTCATAAAAGGAGTTGGGAAATCCTTCATTTGCTTTTTCATATTTTCTGTGGTTTCTGCATCGCTCTTTTCGGGTTGCATGGTCATAAAGTTTGTGGTCCACATGGTTTCACCATCAAAAGCAATTTGAGTTATTTCCTGACCTTGAAAATTAATTTTAACCAATTGCTTTCCGTCTTTGGTTTGGTAAATTTCTACTGGAATCTCCATTCCTTGTGAGTTGGCGGTGGCTGTCATTTTTATAGCTTGTAGATTTTCCCAAGCTGTTTTCCCACCTGTGTTTTCAAAATAATTATTGATTATTTCATCTGCCGTTTGTGCAGAAACTGGAGAAATTGCAATCAATAATAAAGCAATGGTAAGTGTTTTGAAAATTTTCATCTGTATATAATATTAGATTTTTATTGGAAGATGGAATGCCCTTTTTCCTTCTTCATTTGTTATGAAATTTTGTAATAGGACATTTCACAAATAATTTTTTTTAAATTTTAGTAAATATAAGACTAACAGTATAATTAAAAGTTACAGCCTATTAATTTTTTGAGGATAAATTTTAAGAGTTATCTTTACTTAATAATAAAGAAGTATGAAATTTGGAAAAGTTGACAACCCCGAAAATATAGACTTTACGCTACCGCCGGACCATCCCGGAACCAAAAAAGTTCTTTCAAAATATAAAAAATCGAGCACTCCAAACCTATATGTAGGTTGCGCAAAATGGAACAAAGCCGATTTAAAAGGGTTTTATCCAAGAGGCACAAAAGATGAACTTGCATACTATTCTACACAATTTAACAGTATTGAACTGAACGCTACTTTTTACAGAATTTTTTCAGCAGATACCTTTGCGGGTTGGTATGAAAAGACACCCGAAGATTTCAGATTTTTCCCGAAGTTTTTTCAGGGAATTTCACATTGGAAAAGGCTTCAGGATTGTGTGGATACTTTGAATGAATATGTTTTGAATTCTTCAAATTTGAAAGAAAAGTTGGAAATGCCTTTTGTTCAACTTCCAGATAATTTTGGACCGAAAAATATTGATAGGTTAGAACCTTTTTTCAAAATGATTCCAAAAGACATAAAACCAGCAATTGAATTCCGTCATACAGACTGGTTCAATAATGAAGAAGTTGCGGAACAGCTTTATGAAATTCTTGAAAAATATAAAATCACAAACGCAATTGTAGACTCTGCAGGAAGGCGTGATTTGTTACATATGCGTCTAACAACGCCTACTGCTTTTATTAGGTATAACGGCGCAAACCACGAAAGCGATTACACGCGACTTGACGAATGGATAGACCGTTTAGAAACCTGGATTGATGAAGGTTTGCAGAACATTTATTTTTTCGTTCATCAAAATCTTGAACAAGCCTCGCCCTTGCTTTCAGCACATTTTATTAAAAAAGCGAATGAACGGTTCGGGACGGACCTTCATATTCCGCAAATGGATAACCCAAACACTTTATTTTAGATGAACTTTCACACACGAAAATGGATTAAGCCCGAAGATTTAAACCCAAACGAAACACTTTTTGGTGGCAGACTGCTGGAATGGATTGACGAAGAAGCCGCGCTCTACTCAATTATCCAAATTGAAAACCCGCGAACGGTGACCAAATTTATGAGTGAAATAAATTTTAGAAGTTCTGCGAAAAAAGGAGATATAATTGAAATAGGTTTGGAGGTTATAAACTTTGGCAGAACTTCATTGACGCTTGCCTGCGAAGTTCGAAACAAAATGACACGCGAAGTTATAATTAGTATCGATAAAATTATAATGGTAAGCTTAGATGAGGATGGAAACCCATTGCCACATGGTAAAACGGAAATTGAATATGTAAAGGACCGATTGGCAAAATAAAATTATGCCAAAGCTTGAATGTCCTTTCCACTGGGCAGCTCAAAGATTTCCAAGTCAAAATAGGGTATAGCAGCCAATAAATGGTCAAAAATATCTGCCTGAATATGTTCGTAGTTCACCCAACTCTTGTCTTTACTATAGCAGAATATTTCAATCGGAATTCCTTTATCGGTAGGGGCTAAGTGGCGTACCATTAAAAATAGATCTTTATTGATCGCCGAATTTTCATTTAAAAGTGCGTCTGCATAATAGCGGAAAACACCAAGGTTTGTTTGATTTCTGCCATTTATCAATAACTCTTTATCAATTTCATTTTTCCTGTTGAACTTTTCCACATCTTTTTGGCGATGTTCCAAATATGGCTTAATCAACTGGATTTTTTTTAACCTTTCGATATCATCTTCAGAAAGAAAATGAATGGAAGATTGTTTTATAAATATGGCACGCTTTATTCTTCTTCCGTCGCTTTCCTGCATTCCACGCCAGTTCTGGAAGGAATCGGCAATCAAACTGTAAGTGGGAATAGTTGTAAAAGTATTGTCGAAATTCTGGACGCGAACGGTTGCAAGGTTTATTTCAGTTACGTAACCATCTGCACCAAATTTACTAAACGTGATCCAATCGCCAATACGCACAATATCATTCACAGAAACTTGAATACTAGCGACAAAACCAAGGATAGTATCTTTAAAAATTAGTAGAATTACTGCCGAAGCTGCTCCAAGGGTGGTAAGACTTACAATTGAAAATCCTGTAAGAAGTTGAATTATCCAAAAAACACCCACACCCCAGGCAAAAATCATCATCACCTGTACATAACTTTCCATCGGCTTATCCTTAAACCTTTCGCTTTCTTCAAGAAATTTGCGCGTGCTACGAAGAATGCTCCTAAAAATATAAATTGAAAGTATGACTGAAAATATCTTTGCCGAAACCAGCAAAAGATTTGTCATAAATGGTGATTCAATGAAAATTATCGGAATCAAGTGCCAAAAAATAATCAAAGGCACGATATGGGCAAAAAATCTGGGAAAATTGCTTTTTACAAGATAATCGTCAAAAGTTGTTTTGGTTTTGTTGCTAAAAGCCTTAAAAGCTTCTACAATAAATTTTCTAAAAAAGACATCAAGAATAAAAACGCCAATAAAAACTACAATACAATTTACAACCACATTAAGAAAAATAGCCCATTGTTGGGTCATTCCTTCACCAACAAGGTATTCTTGAAGGATACAACTGTATTTTTGTAATGTTTCTGTATTCATTATAGATATTTACGTTCTACATAAAAGGGACCAAAGGGTAATACGGAACACATTATAACGATAAACAAATCTGATATGGACCATTTAAGTTTTTTAAACATATAAATTGCTCCGCCAACATAAAGCACAAATAAAACACCGTGTGCCATACCTACAATTTGGACCATTTGCGGCATGTGCCAAATATATTTTAAGGGCATTGCAATTCCTAAAAGTACAAGAAATGATATTGCTTCCAATGTGCTGATCAATCTGAATGATTTTACTGAAAGTTCCAAAGTTTTTATTTTTTTGCAAAGATACACCTTGCGACTTGCCCTGCTAAACTTTAAGATTAATTTAAACGAAGAATTTTTTGTGAAGAATGATTATCTTTAAAAGAAAAAAATATGTTTACACTTATACAATCGCCAACTGAAACAATTCAAAATTCTTTGGAAAGTTATTACGAAGAGTTTCTAAAAATACTTCCACGTATTGCGTTGGCTATATTAGTAATAATATTGGGTGTTTTACTTGCGCAGTTATTGACCAATTTTTATAAAAAACGATTTCAGAAAAAATCTGAAGACCCTTTAATGTCACGTTTTTTAGCACAAGCCGTAAAAATTATACTCATTATTATAGCAATTATGTTGGCGTTGAGAATTGCGGGGTTAGACGGAATTGCTACAGGGCTATTAACAGCTGTTGGCGGTGGGGCAATCATTTTAGGATTTGCCTTTCAGGATATTGGCAAGAACTTTTTAGCGGGAATTATTCTCGCTTTCAATAGGCCTTTTAATATTAACGATACAATTAAGGTTGACAATATTTTCGGAAAGGTTAAAGAACTTAGTTTTCGTTACTCACACATAAAGACCTTTGATGGTCGTGATATTTATATTCCGAATAGTGATGTCCTTACAAAACCTGTTGAAAATTATACTGCCGATGGTTTTTACAGGGTTGATTTCATTGTAGGTATTGGTTATGAAGATAATATTGAAGCGGCAAAAAAAGTGATTCAGGATATTTTGAATGCTAATGAGGAAATAATGCGTGATGCTGACCATGAAAACTTTGTAATTGAAGATCAATTAGCTGCCAGTACTGTGAACCTGAAAGTATTTTTTTGGGTTGACACCATAGATTATCGCCGCGCATCTCTTGTTCTCCGTGGCTTAATTATTCGCCAAGTAAAAGAAGAACTATTTAAGAAAGGCTTTAATCTTCCAGCAGATATTAAAGAACTTAAAATTTATGGAACTGAAGATGCCATTCCTATTAAATTCAGAAATAGCCCAGAATTTCCTAAAGAAGATAAAAAATAAAACTGCTTCCATGCGGTTTATTAAAAACCATAAAGAAGCAGCTAAAATAAAATATTCTGTTACTGTGCAGTATAACCGCCGTCAACAGTGTAATAGGAGCCTGTAACGAAGCTAGCTTCGTCACTGCACAACCAATAAACAAGATTTGCTACCTCGTCAGGTTCTCCCAATCGCCCGATAGGATGCAGTTGTACTAATTGCTTTTTTTGTTCTTCATCAATTTGGTCGAGTAGTGGGGTTTTGATATACCCAGGCCCAACAGAATTTATTCTAACATTATCCTTAGCATATTCCAAGGCAGCAGTTTTAGTGAGTCCAACCACTCCGTGTTTTGCAGCTACATATGCCACTGAATTTGGAGTACCAACACTTCCTAAAATGGAAGCCATGTTCACAATAGCGCCACCACCAGCTTTGATGATTTCAGGAATTTGATATCGTGTGCTGAAGAATACACCACTTAAGTTTACACCTATCACTTTTTCCCAGCTGTCTAAAGGATAATCGGCAGTCTTTGCCATTTCACCCCCAATACCGGCATTATTTACGGCATAATGTAAACCGCCAAATTTTTCAACGGTTTGTTTTACCAGTTGGTCACACTCCTTCGCATTTGAAGTGTCAGCTTTAATAAAATAAGCTGTACCTTTTTTGTCATTAATTTCTTTAGCAACTTTTTTTCCAGCATCTTCAACGATATCTGAAACAATTACATTTGCGCCATTTTCTGCAAATTTATGGGCGATAGCCCTTCCTAGACCAGAGCCAGCTCCGGTTACAATTACGGTTTTGTTTTTCATAATAATTTTGTTTTCTATAAAATTACAATGAAGAAAATGGAAAGTGTACTAATGAAATATTAAATCAATCGCAGGGCAGGGGAATGTTTAAAGTTTTGTAGTTCCAATTTTTTCGATAGCTGAAATGCCACCATTCCGTGCGGATAGTATTGAAACCGAATTTCCGCATACCTTCAAAAAGAAGTTTTCGGTTATTGAGTATTTCTTTTGAAAAATTATAATTATCAATATGCGCTTCCCTTCCAAAGTAATCATAATCGCTGCCCATTTCAACATAACATCCGTCTAAGGTTTCTAGTGTAATATCAACAGCAGCACCTTTGTTGTGAATAGAACCATTGCCGTACGGATTCCCAACATAGGTTGGCCGCGGAACTTTTGCCCACATCTTTTTTTGCACATCCAACGGGCGATAGCAATCATATAATTTTATTCGATATCCCTTTTCGCAAAAATATTGGTTGGCTTGTAAAAGTGCTTCAGCTACTTCGGGTCTAAGTAGGCATTTTGGACAATCATAAAGAGTTTCACCAATAAAGTTGTTTGGCGTTGCATACCGGATTTCATAACGGAATTCCGTTGAAAGGTTTTCAAGATTTACCAGTGGTTCCTGAAATTTCGCTTCTGAAGAAAAGCTGAAAAATATAAATGTGAAAAATAGAATGGATAGCAGCTTCATTTTTCAAATTTAAGCAGAATTTAATAACATTCGCTTTCGCTATTTGTAACTTTGAGGAAAACGAAAAACTATGAATGATTTAGGAAAAAAATCCGCACTGGTTACAGGCGGTACAAAAGGAATAGGTTACGGAATTGCCGAAGCTTTGCTAAAAGAAGGCATTAACGTAGCTATAACCGGAAGAACAAAAGCAACGGCTGAGGAAGCTGCCAAAAAATTGAATTCCAATGGAAACGATAGGGCACAGGCCATAGGTTTGGAAGCCGACGTCCGCAGTTATGAAAGTCAGCAAAAAGCAGTAAAAGAAGCTGTTGAAAAATTTGGTGGTGTTGATATAGTAATTGCAAATGCAGGATTGGGACATTTTGGTTCTGTGGAAGATATTAGTGTTGAAGAATGGAAGGAAACTATTGACACAAATCTTTCGGGACCGTTCTATTCTTTAAAAGCAAGTGTGGACCAATTGAAGAAAAATAAAGGATATTTTATAAGTATCTCCAGTTTGGCCGGAACCAATTTCTTTAAAGGTGGTAGCGCTTATAACGCCAGTAAATTTGGTTTAACGGGTTTCACTCAGGCTGCAATGCTGGATTTGCGCGATTACGGAATAAAAGTAAGCACAATTATGCCTGGTTCGGTTTCAACGCATTTTGCAGGTAACGAGCCCGATGCTAAAGACGCTTGGAAAATCCAAAAAGAGGATATTGGTAAACTTATTGTTGATTTGCTAAAGATGAATCCGCGCACGCTGCCAAGCAAGATAGAAGTGAGGCCAACAATGCCACCTTCAAAATAAATTATACTTTAGTTTAGAGTATAAAAAAAGGCGATTCATTTTAAAATGAATCGCCTTTACCATAGTTGTTTACTTTCTATTTTAGTTGGCAGAAAGCAAGGCCAAGAACTTATCAAGGTTTGGTAAAATTACAATGCGCGTTCTTCTATTAGTTGCGCGGCCTTCCTTGGTGTCATTTTCTGTTAACGGGTGGAAACTGCTACGTCCAGCGGCAATCAATTTTGCTGGATCTACTCCGTAGTCATCCTGCAATTTGCGGATAACTGCTGTAGAGCGGTCTACACTCAACTCCCAGTTGTCTTTAATGTATGCGCCTGGCTTAACAGTTTGGCTATCTGTGTGGCCTTCTACCATAACTTCAAGAGCAGGTTCGCTGTTGATTACATTTGCAAGACGCTCCAAAAGATTATTTGCTTTTGGGTTTACGCGAGCACTTCCTGAACTAAACAATAATTTATCAGAAATAGTAATCATTACTACTGTTTCATCAATATCAATATTGATATCATCTTCTTCACCCTCGCCAACTAGGCTGTTGTCAAGGTTCTTTTTAAGATTGTGTGAAACAATAAGATTCATAGAATCCTTAAGGGTTTTTGCCTGTGCCAATTCTTGGGGATCTACATTGGCTAGGGCTTTCCTCATTTTCTCTTTGTCGTTTTCTGAAACTACTACGCCTTCAATTTCCTGTAGGCGACTATTGTTACTATCAGTTAACGACTGAATCTTTGAATTGTAGCTGGCAACACGCTCTTCAATCTTGGCGTACTTGGCTTCAATTTCTTCTTTTTCAAGCTGGGTTTTAGAAAGCGTAGAACGGGTATCGTTGTATTGATTTTCCAATTCTACATACTTCTTTTTTGAAACACAGGAGGTAGCAAATAGCGCTCCCGCTAGCATGGTTAATGCAATAACTTTTTTCATAATACTAAGTTTTTTAAAGGTTTGTTATGCAAATATAACCGTGTACCTCACCAAAAAATTAGTTAATGCATGCTATTGTTTTGTTAAAAGAAGTTCCTCAGAATAATTTAAAAACATAACCTAATAACCAATAGAGAATAATAAAAACAACAATTGTACCTATACAACCGCACTTTCCTCCTCCAATTTTTTTGGCTCCCCAGCCAGCAAGTAATATTCTGAGTAATTTTTTCATAAAAATTCTTTTAAAAGATAGTTGTCGCGCCAGAGAATTTATTCTTCTTTATTTGGAGCCATCTGCAATTTATTTTTTCCGAAATCCAACGTGCGGATAGGGAAAGGAATATTGATGCCAGCTTCGTCAAAGTTTTTCTTGATTAGTTTTATCGCTTTGTGTTGAGCTTCAAGTTTGGGTTTTGGTTTGGTGCTTTCAATCCAAAAGCGTGTGGTAAAGTTGATGGAGCTATCACCAAACTCGGTAAAAAAGAATTCCACTTCTTCGTTTTGTTTTTGCTCAAAATTTTCAGAAATAATTTTAGTCACTAAATCCTCTACTTTTTGAAGATCACTTTCATAACCTACCCCGCAACTAACATCCACACGAGAGCGGTGTGACCAAGAATAGTTGGTAAACGGATTTTCTATAAAGACCGAATTGGGAATTACTACATATTCATTGTCCGTTTGGCGTATAGTTACATTTCTAAGATTTATTTCGTCTACATAGCCACTTTTTCCCTGAGCGTCAATAAAATCACCAATACGAACTTTAGGCAAAAAGGAAAGCATAAGGCCCGAAAAAGTATTGCTAAGGGTTCCCTGCAATGCTAAACCAATGGCCAAGCCAACTACTCCAGCTCCTGCAAGTACAGATGTAAGCACTTTGTCTAGCTGCATTACACCAAGAGCGATAAAGAAGCCAATCAGAATAACAACGGCATTTACAATTTTTGCAAGCATCTGTTTGACAGATTCATCTGCTATCTTTCTAAAAAGTATTTTATATGAGAACTTCTTTAACCCTTTGGCAATGAAGTAGAACATAATCATTACCAACACTGCGACTGCAAAATTGGGAAGTTTTAGGATGATGGCATCAAGCCATCCGTCGAGTTTGTCCCATAAATTTGAAATTGAATCGTTTACTGAAAATTTTTCTGACATATTATTTTTTTAGTTATAAGAGAGTGGACAGCATAAAAGTACCCAAAACCCAAAGAATAATTGATAGAATACCTCCAATTATAAAAAAATGTTTGAATTTATAAAAGCCCATTCCATAAATTAAAGTATTTGTTTGATATCCCATTGGTGTGAAAAAACTAAAGTTGGCCCCAAATAAAACCGAAAGGATAAATGGTTTCATCGACAAATCCAAACCAATGGCAACTGCTATTGCAATAGGCGTCATTATAATTGCAGTAGCGTTGTTGCTCACAAAGCCGCTCATAAGCATTGCTATTAGGAATATTAGACCAATAACGACAATATGAGACTGTCCGCTAAGGATACTTAGCAAATGGTCTGAAATCCATTTGTCTGCGCCCGTATTGTTCATTGCAATTCCCAAGGGAATCATTCCAGCCAACAGAAAAATTACTTGCCAGTTTATTCGATGATATACATCATTTAGGTCTAGGCATCGCGTTAATAACAAAAGGCCGACACCTGTAATGGTGCTAATTAAAATATTTAAAACTCCACTAGCAGCTAAGCCAACCACTAATAATAATATTCCAAATGAAATGGCCCTTTTGGTCGAATTGGCAGTGGGCTTAACATCGTGTTCTATAAGAACCGCAACATTTTCAATATCGTCAAGATGATGAATTTCGTTTTTTGGAGTTTCCACGAGCAGTCTGTCTCCAGGCTTTAAAGTAATCTGTTCAATATTTTTCCGCACTAAACGCTCCTTCGTATTTCTTATGTTCCTTCTTTTTTTAATAGCAATGGGCAGTGCATTTTGAAATGTCTGTTTTCTAAGTTGTTTTAAAGTTTTACCAATTAGGACAGACCCCGGAAGGATTAATAATTCCACAAATCCCAAATCTTCTTGTTTCTTTGAATTCTCGTCCTCTTCCTCATTTTCTTTATTTTTTGTGTTCTCTTTTGTTTTATGAACACTTAAATCTTCGGCTTCATTTAGTCTTGTAAGGCTTTCCAAGTCACACATTAAAACAAGTTTATCTTTCGCCTTTAAAGTAATGTAGCGTCCTGGCGCATTTGTAATTTGTTTATTTCGGGTTAGCTTTAATATGGATATTTCTGGATTTGTAAAAAGATAAGTGTCTTCAATCTTTTTATCAATTAGATTTGAGTCATTATTGATTACTACTGTGGTTATATAGTTTTCCAAGTCGTAAGCGTCCCTTAAATTCTCCTTGGAATCTTTTGGAAGCCATCGTGAAGCAATTGTTATCACGACTATTCCGACAACCAAAAAAATTGCTCCGAAGAATGAAAACTCAAAAAAGCTGAACCGTTCTGCACCTAAATCCAATGCTATGGAATTTACTATCAAGTTTGTAGAAGTTCCCAACAACGTACAACTTCCACCTAGAATACCTGCAAAGGAAATCGGTAAGAGCATTTTTGCTTGTGGCAGATTAAATCGTTTTGATAATTCTGAAATGATTTTTATGAATACAATAACTACAGCTGTAGTATTAATAAAAGCTGAAATCCCGCCTGTAATAAACATCAGTACAGGCAACAAAAGGAAGAGGGGGAGTATGTGAAGATTTTTTAGAAAACGTGCAAGCGAAGCTATAACGCCATTGTCTTCGAGCGCGAGAGCTATAATCATTAAAGAAAGAACGGTAATTGTTGCGGTGTTTGAAAAACCTGAAATTGCTTCTTCAGGCTTCACTAAGCCCGTCAAGGCTAAGGAAGCAATAATCAGCATCGCTATTTTATCTACGGAAAAGACTTCAAAAGCGAAAAGAAGAATAGTTACAAACAGGATAAAAAAAACGAGAATTATTTCTGTGGTCATTTTGTGAGATGGTTGATCTTATAAAGATAACCGCAGAAATAAAACCCGTTCCTAAGAATTTCATAAAATATTGAAACCCTCAATATTTTTAACTTTTTTGTCTAGCCTAGATATTTCTTCAATATGTGGCTTTTTGAAGTTTGACGTAACCTACGAATCGCTTTTTCACGAATCTGACGAACGCGCTCACGGCTCAAATCAAAAGTATCGCCTATTTCCTGAAGCGTCATAGGGGGCTGTCCACAAAGGCCAAAATTCAATTTTACAACATCTGCTTCACGGGGTGCCAATGTATCAAGGGCACGATTTATTTCAATTCTAAGTGATTCGTGTAACAAGTTTTTGTCAGGGTTTGGACTTTCGCCAGAACTTAAAACGTCATAAAGATTGTTGTCGTTTTCACCTTCTTGAAACGGAGCGTCCATAGATAGACTTCGTGTTGAGTTTTTTAGTGAACTTTTCACTTTTGACTCACTGAAGTCAAGTTCATTGGCAATTTCCGCTGCAGTTGGAATGCGCTGAAATTTTTGCTCAAGATGGATTGATGCCTTTTTTATTTTGTTTATATCGCCAATTTTGTTCAAAGGAAGTCTCACCACCCTAGATTGCTCCGCTATAGCTTGCAAAATAGCCTGACGTATCCACCAAACAGCATAGGAGATAAATTTGAATCCTCTGGTTTCATCAAACCTTTTGGCTGCTTTAACCAAGCCCACATTTCCTTCATTTATAAGATCGGGAAGGCTCAGCCCTTGATTCTGATATTGTTTTGCCACGGAAATCACAAATCGAAGATTTGCTCTGCTTAATTTATTTAAAGCAGCTTGATCTCCTTCACGAATGCGTTGTGCCAACTCCACTTCCTCTTCTGCAGTTATCAAATCTATCTTGCTAACATCTTGTAAATAACTATTTAATGATTTGGTTTCTCGGTTGGTTACCTGCTTCGTGATTTTAAGTTGTCTCATATATTCTCTCTGTTTTTTTTAAATAACACGGCATAGTAAGACATTTTAGGCTAATTTCCAAAAAGTTAACACAAGTTGTTAAAATTTGACAGTACCGTTTTTTTTATATACTTTAAAAGAAAAAATGAATTTGAAAGCTCAAAAAAATATTCTTTTTGCCTTGGCTTTATTTGTAGTGGGGTTTTTATACGCCCAAAAACCTACTGAAGTTCCAAAACCAAGTCAAGAACCTATAGATTTAACCAATCCTGCAGATGTGATTATATATATAATATTACCTTTATGTGCCGTTTTGTTCTTTTTTATTTGGGTTAAAAAAAGAAAGAAAAATAAATAATTACGTCCCCGAAGGATTTAACAGCAATTTGTAATTATTTGCGCACTATTTTTGGTGCAATTGTTGTTATAATGTTTTGAAATTTTATAGAGATGCTTAAGAAATTATTTTTCCTTGTTTGTGTTTTAACGTCATTGAGTGCTTTTTCTCAAATTGATTTGCCTAATAGTTCTGTACAGTTTGATTCTTCCCAATCTACTTTAGATAGTCCTACTGGTTTTGATATCCCTGCAGTTAAAACTCCAACACTATCCAATACCAAGAACCCCAATACACCCAAAAATTCCGATTTGGGTAAGGAAAAGGAAAAGCAAATTGATATGCAAAATGGGGATGGTTTGCTTGAATATACAGGTACTAACAAAGCTCCAAAATACTTTACGAAAGATAAAGAGGAAAAGCCAGAATATGGTAAAGACCAATATCTTGGAGATTTTAAAACAACTGCAAAAACTGCTACTTTCATGTATCGTGACCACGAGTTTGTGGATGGAGATATGATTCGAGTATATGTTAATGGCGATGTTGTAATACCCCAAGCCAGATTAGAAGGCAGTTTTAGAGGTTTTGACCTTCCTTTAAAATCAGGCTTCAATAAAATAGATTTTGAGGCCTTGAACCAAGGTTCTTCCGGTCCCAACACTGCGCAATTAAATATTTATGATGAAATCGGCAATTTGTTGGCTTCATATGAATGGAATCTTCTCACAGGTAATAAAGCCACTGCAATTTTAGTTAAACAGTAAATCCTACAAATTTTTTAACTTCAAAATAATGATGTAAAATGATTAATTTTAAATGTAAAGTATATTTTACAAAATAAATAGTATATTTGTCATATTGTTAAGTAAACTTACATTAATTAAAAACTAATAATATGAACAAACAAAAATTTTGTGAAGCAGAAGAACGCAGATTGAATTGGCTGATTAATTTCAAACTGCCTAATTATTGGAAAAATATAGGTTGGGGTATTTTTTTTGCATCCCTTGTTTTAATTCTATCTACAAAATTTCTTGATGGTGATTTTGATTTGCTAAAAAGTATTTTAAAAAAGGCAATGCTAATAGGTCTTTTGATTGTTACAATTTCAAGAGAAAAAATTGAAGATGAATTTATTGAAAACCTAAGAAGCAAATCATTTTCATTGGCTTTTATATTTGGGGTTATTTATGTGCTAGCTCAACCTTTGGTAAATTATATTGTATCGCTTATACTACAATCTGAGAAAGCGAATTTTGAGGATTTGGGTGATTTTCAAATCTTGTGGTTTCTTTTGGCTGTTTATTTAACAGCATTTTGGTCCTTAAAAAGGAAAAACGCATGAAAAACACTTTAAAAGTAGAGCGCGCAATTCTCAATTTAACACAGGATGAACTTGCGCAAGAGATAGGAGTTTCCAGACAAACAATTAATTCAATTGAAACAAATCGTTATGTTCCTTCAACTCTTTTATCTCTTAAGTTGTCAAAGGTTTTCAATAAACCCGTGAATGATTTTTTTAAACTTGAAGAGCATGATTAGCGTACTTATATTTTATTTTTTAGAGATTATTTTTAAAATATTAATTTTTCTAATCAGTTAAATTTCCCTTAATTAAACTGAAATAGTTCTTCATATTCTTCAAATTTCTTTTGAAGGTCTGTAATTTTATATAAAATTACAATTTTATGAATGTTTCAGAACAAATCCTTCAAATCCTTAAAAATGTTGGTGTAACTCAAATATGGGGCGTAACTGGTGATGCCTTGAATACCTTCACAGACGCACTTCGTGGTGATAAAGAATTAAAATGGAATGCTGTGCGGCATGAAGAAAATGGTGCTTTTGCCGCAGGTGCTGAAGCCCAAATGACAGATAATCTTGCAGTTTGTGCCGGAACGGTTGGCCCTGGAACACTTCACCTTATAAACGGTCTTTATAATGCCAAGAAGGAGCGCGTTCCTGTACTCGCCATTAGCGGACAAGTGGCGCGTGTAAATATGGGAACCAATTATTTTCAGGAAGTGGGGCTCACCAAGATATTTGATGATGTTTGTGCGTATCAAGCCGTAATTCGATCGGCTGAAGAAGCGCCACGTGTAGTTTTAAAAGCAATCCAAATCGCTTTGGAGCAACGCGCAGTTGTTCGTGTTGAAATTCCAGTAGATATCGCCATTGAAGAGGCCAAAGGTTCTCACTATGAGCATCCGGTTTTTAGGGGTAATGCAGTTTTGGTTCCTTCTGATGAAGATGTCAATAAAATTGCCAATGCTATAAATGAAGCTAAAAAGGTTACAATACTTGCGGGTGCAGGCTGTCGAAATAGTAGGGAAGAGGTTTTGGCGCTTTCAGAAAAGCTAAAGGCACCGATAGTGCATACACTTCGTTCGTCCGATATAATACACAATGACGATAAAAATGTAGTTGGACTTACGGGACTTATTGGAAATCCATCTGGATATCACGCCGTGAAGAAAGCTGATTTATTGTTAATGCTGGGAACGGACTTTCCTTATAGCAATTTCTTGCCTGAGAATTCAAAAGTAATTCAGATAGACAAACGTATCGAGAATATCGGTAATCGTGTTAAAGTTGATATTGGAGTACAGGGAGATTGCTTGGCGACACTTCAGAAACTGGATTCAAAAATTCTTCCGAAGAAAAATTCTGAGTTTTTGGATAATTTGGTTGAAAATTTCAATAAATGGAAAAAGCAGAAGGAGGAAAGCAGTAGTTTAAAAAATAATGAAGAGCCTTTACATCCGCAGCTTTTTATGAATGCCTTAAACCGAAAGGCTTCAGATGATGCCTGTTTTACCGTTGACGTTGGCGAAAGTGCCATTTGGGTTGCGCATCATTTAACACTCCATGGAAAGCGAAGACTTTTAGGTTCCTTTAATCACGGTTCCATGGCTGTAGGTTTTCCCGCTGCAATGGGAATTCAGTCTGTTAATCCTGGAAGACAGGTTTGGGCCCTTGTAGGCGACGGAGCTTTTGGAATGTGCATGAACGATTTCATTACCGCAGTTCGTTATGATTGGCCTGTAAAGATTTTGGTTTACAATAATAGTCAACTCGGTTTTGTGAAAATTGAAATGGAAGAAGCTGGTTACGCAATGGCAGATGAAGCTCTTGGACTCCAAAACCCAAATTTTGCTGAATATGCCAAACTTTGTGGTGGTGACGGAATACGGGTTGAACACGCAGCAGATATTGAAAAGGCCATAGAAATGGCAATCGCTTCGCCCAAACCTTTTATTATTGATGCCGTTACAAATCCTGGTGAACTTTCATTACCGCCAAATATCACCTTGGACGAAGCGTGGGGTTTTGGAAAATCTAAAGTGAAGGAAATCCTCCTTTCTGTTAAAGGCGATAAGAACCAAAAAAATAATTTGATGGATGAAATAAAGGCATTCTTTCACAACTCAAAATAATTTGAAATACTTTTAAAATGAGAGAAGCAATACAGTTTACGTTTTTAGCTTTAGGCATAATTATTATCATTACTTGCACAGTCATTTGGCCAGTTTACGGGTTCTCCATATTTGGTGCACTTATTTTCGGAATTGGTTTGTACGATTTGTTTCAAAAGAAGCATTCCATTCTAAGAAATTTTCCTGTTTTGGGGCATATGCGTTTTCTTTTGGAAATGATTGGACCTGAAATTCATCAGTATTTCGTAGAAAATGATACCGATGGAAAACCGATAGACCGAAACCATAGAACTTATATTTATGAAAGAGCAAAACTTCAAAATGAAACTCATCCTTTTGGAACAGAGTTGAATGTTGAAGCAGAAAACTATAAGTGGATGAAACACAGTATTTATCCATCAAAACTGCTCGAAGAACCACCGCGTGTGCTTGTTGGCGGACCAGATTGCAAGCAACCATACAGCGCAAGTATTTTTAATATTTCAGCAATGAGCTACGGTGCGTTGAGCAAAAATGCTGTAATGGCACTTAATCTTGGGGCAAAGGCCGGCAACTTTTTCCACGATACAGGGGAAGGGGGAATTGCCGAATATCATTTAAAAGGAGGCGATTTGGTTTATGAAGTGGGTACAGGTTACTTTGGGTGTAGAACGGAGGATGGAAACTTTTCCCCTGAAAAATTTAAGGAAAAAGCGGCGCTTCCAAATGTAAAAATGATAGAAATTAAAATATCGCAAGGAGCAAAGCCTGGTCATGGCGGTGTTTTGCCAGCAGTAAAAAATAATGAAGAAATCGCTGCGATAAGGGGCGTTAAACCACATACAACCGTACTTTCCCCTCCTGGTCACAGTGCGTTCGATGATGCGGAAGGATTGCTTCGGTTTGTACAACAAATGCGTGATTTGAGTGAAGGAAAACCAATAGGTTTTAAATTGTGTATTGGCAGTAAACAGGAATTTATTGATATATGTGAAAAGATGGTTGAAACTGGAATAAAACCAGATTTTATAACCGTTGATGGTTCTGAAGGTGGAACAGGCGCGGCACCAATAGATTTTTCAAACTATGTAGGAATGCCTTGGGAAAAAGCCCTTGTATTTGTAGTGGACACGTTGAATCGTTATGGCCTGAAAAAAGATATAAAAGTGATAACCGCTACAAAAATATTTACGGCATTTGATATTTTTAAAGCACTTTGTATTGGCGCGGATATATGCAATTCTGCTCGCGGAATGATGCTTGCTCTTGGATGTATTCAAGCCTTGCGTTGCGACACAAACAAATGTCCAACGGGTGTTACAACAAACAACTCAAGTTTGATGCGCGGTTTGGTAGTAGAGGATAAGTGGAAACGCGTTAAAAATTATCAAGGTCAAACAGTAAAGGAATTTTTGGAACTTTTTGCAGCTGCTGGTTGTAAAACCCTTTCAGATTTGAATAGAAGTTATATCTTTAAGCAAGTAGAAACTGAAATAAAATGTTACGAAGAAATTTACCCAACAATATCTGGGAAAAATTTATGAAAGAGTCGCATCACACAAAGAATTCTGAACCAAAACAAATTAACCATGAAAAAAGTAATGATTACCCTCGACTACAATCCGAATTCAGAAAAAGTTGTGAATATGGGTTATGAACTTGCAAAACTGATGAACGCCGAAATCTGTTTATTTCACGTGCTTTCAGAAGTACAATACTACGGAATGCAATATGAACCTTTTATGGGGTATGAAGGTTATGCATTTCCTGTAGATTATAAAATTCAAGAGGAATTTGTTAAAGTAGCACAAGACTATCTTGACAAAGCCAAGGAGCATTTAAATGGAAATAATATCTCTACTCACTTAGCAGAAGGCGATACCGCTAAAAAGATTTTGGAATATGCAGAAGAATGGAAAGCCGATTTGATTGTTATGGGAACACATAGCCACAGCACATTAGAGAAAATATTCTTGGGGACGGTTGCTTCAAGTATTTTGGAGCATACAAAAATCCCAGTTTATATGGTGCCGACCGGTAAGTAATTTAAAACGCAATAATTTTTAAAGTGGCTTGTCCTGCTCTAAACTTTCATTGTTTTCTCCGCCTAAGCTGAAAAGTTTGTTTTCTTCATCGCGAAGACCCTTTCCTGTGGAGTTTTTTGCTTGATCTCTCCCTGGCACGTCTAAATCCTCCCCTTTGAAATCCACTTTTTCAGCTCGGTCCCGAAGTTGTTGGTCGTCACCACCATCACCATGAATATTTTTTTGTAAAAGAATGTCCTTATCGTGTTTTGTCAAATTTGGGTTGTACGAAAGGTTTTCATCTTTTTTAGATTTTTTAGTTGCAGAATTTTTTTCTGAAGTTTTCATGTCTTTTTCTTTTAAAGATATTTGAAATGAAGAAAAAACAAACCCTATTTAACACACATTAAATAAAATATAACAGGTATTTAAGGATTAAGGCATAAATTGATACCTTCGCACACAGAATGTTTCACATTAAAAATTACATATGGCTTTAACCAATAATGACATCATGAAAAAACTACGCGTAGCCCACAAACTGCGCGATGAGGATATTGTGAAAATATGTTCGCTCATTGATTTTGCGGTAACCAAGAGTGAGTTGGGCGCTATTTTTAGAAATGAAAATCACGAAAAATATATGGAATGTGGCGATCAGTTTCTTCGTAATTTTTTAAATGGTCTGGTGATTCATTTGCGAGGACCAATGCCGGAAAAGAAAGTAACTAAAGTTCAGGAGAAACCTAAACCTGTCCGTAAGTACAATCCAAACCCTAAAAAATAAAAAAGCTGAATTAAATTTCTTCAATCCAGCTTTAGGTTTTTTTCTCTCTTATATGTTTCAATATATATATCTCCATGTTTTTCTAATTGTAGGATCTTCAAACAGGTGCTGATTTCCATTTAGGTAGCTCAGCGTGTGTTGCTTTTGCGACCCGCATTTAATCCTTTTTTGAATATTTCGTAAAGTTTTCATAGTTAATTGATTTTGAAATTTTCAATGAAGACCTTTATTTAAAACGTCTTTTCATATTCCAATTAAAAGCTTTGGAATTTTGTGGTCTGTGTTGTCTTTCGTTACTGTCTAATGTTCTCATGATTTTTAATTTTTAATTGTTTTCAGTTATTTTTTTTAGCGAAACCTTCTTTTGATATTCCATGAATAGGATCTTGAAGATTTCATTTTTTCTGTCAAAAGGTTGCTGTTTAAAGTTCTCATTATAATTTGATTTATTGGGTTATACTTAAAAGACGCAATAGTTATATATTTGTTACAGTACTATGTAATACAAAGTAATGATTTAACTTAAAATTAACATTTCCGACTATTTTGAAACGTAATATGTTTAACACAGGATTAACCATTAATGATTTGCCAAATGGTTGTAGGGTAGAAGCTTTCAATATATATTTGCAGCTAGTAAATAATTAGTTGCATTTTATAGTTTTCAAAGAATAGATGAATACCGTACGAAAATCCGAAACAAACAAATTAAAACGCGCCCATTTGTATTATAAGTACACGGGATTTTATTCTTTTGTAGGTCAAAGTCTTAAGAAAGCAATTATTCCTATTGTTTTGGTTATTGTTACCTTAATAATTTTGGATCTTTATGTTGTGGATTTCAGCAACTTATTTACTTATATTACTGAAAACTATGCGCCAATAAACATTTTGTTGGTTTTTCTAGCTTCGGAATCACTGTTAGGTCTTGTTCCACCAGAAATATTTATCGCTTGGAGCGATAAGATGCCAGAACCCATACTTTACTTGTCTATTTTAGCTACTTTATCATACATAGGTGGAATTATTTCCTACTTCATCGGAAAATGGATTTTTACCATTCCAAGAGTATATGCTTATATGGAAGGAAAAATGAAGAAACATCTGAAGCAAATACGCAAATGGGGTGGTTTCCTTATTGTTGTTGGCGCATTGTTGCCAATTCCTTATTCTATAACTAGTATGGCTGCAGGAACTATTCATTATAAGTTTAGGAACTATTTATTGTTTGGCTTACTTCGTTTTGTGAGGTTTTATCTTTATGCCATTGCTATATTCAGTTTGCTATAGTACTTTTGGCTTGCTAAAAGCACTTTGCTTTGAAGACAAAATCTTTTCATTCTAAAATTCCAATTTCTTGTCAATGAAGAAAAACGATCCCTACGCTGCATTACGATATCGGGAGTTTAATATTTTTCTATTGGTTCGCTTTGCAATGGTGTTTGCTTGGAGCATGCAGTTTGTGGTGATTGAATGGGAGGTTTATAGCATTACTAAAAATCCACTTTCCTTAGGAATCATTGGTTTAATGGAAGTTATTCCAGCAGTATCTATGGCTTTGTTTGCGGGACATATTGTGGACCAGCGAGAG
This sequence comes from uncultured Aequorivita sp., assembly GCA_937125455.1. GTDB lineage: Bacteria > Bacteroidota > Bacteroidia > Flavobacteriales > Flavobacteriaceae > Aequorivita. The sequence continues at coordinate 41,380 of CAKZLK010000016.1, read as the reverse complement.
AAGCGTGGTCTTTTATTTAAATGTATTTTTGGTTTTTCAGTAGTAAGCCTTGGCCTGTTTTTGCTTACCTGGCCAAGGGTAATTGGTGATCTTTCCACAAATACTGTCTTGTATGCAGTTTATTTTTTGGTTTTTCTTGGAGGAATTGTCCGTGCATTTCTGGGGCCAACTATTTTTTCGTTATTCTCATTATTGGTTCCAAAAAAAGTATATCCCAATGCAGCTACCTGGAGTAGTTCTATATGGCAAATGGGTTCAGTTGTAGGTCCAGCAGCAGGAGGTTTCTTTATTCATTGGATTGGGGTGCATTGGTCTATGTGTTTTGTCTTTGCCTTTTCGTTGATGGCTTTATTGCTTCTAATGCAGATTCCAAAGAAGCCAATTTTAAATCCAAATATTGGTGAGCCAATAATGAAAAGTTTAAAGGAAGGGATCAAATTTGTAATGAACACAAGGGTTATTTTGGGTGCACTTACGTTAGATATGTTTGCAGTACTTTTTGGAGGAGCTGTGGCACTTTTACCTATTTATGCGCAGGATATTCTTAAAGTTGGCCCAGAAGGTTTTGGGATACTTCGTGCAGCTCCTGCAGTTGGTGCATTGCTTATTATGTTTACGTCTGCACATTTTCCGCTTAATAAAAATGCAGGGATGAAACTGCTTGCCGCCATTTTTGGCTTTGGTATCTGTATTATTGTGTTTGGAGTTTCCACTTGGTTTTGGGTTTCCGTAATAGCACTTTTCTTAAGTGGCGCTACCGATGGTATTTCTATGGTTATCCGATCCACAATTTTACAGCTCAGAACTCCAGATGCGATGCGTGGTCGTGTAGCATCCGTTAATTCTATGTTTGTGGGGTCTTCCAATGAATTGGGAGCTTTTGAGAGCGGACTTACCGCAAAACTGATGGGAACGGTTACTGCCGTTGTTTTTGGTGGTAGTATGACTATACTTACCGTTGTGGGCACTGGATTCTTTTTTCCCAAACTTCGAAAGTTGGATTTACGGAAGGATTTGGAGGAACACGAAAAGGAGTAAATTATTAGGAGCTTAACAATTTGTTTGGCAGCGTCCCTTTTGCTTGGTTTAATAATTAACCATCAGAGTCATAAAACCATTCGTCAGCCTCCACAATTGCTTGTTGTATTGCTTTTTCTTCTGAGGTGCCTCCTTGCTCCATCAACTGGTTTGCAATTTCTAAAGCTTTTTGCCGTACTTGTGGTGTCAGACCGTCAAGTGCTGGCTTGAAATTTTCGAAAATCCAGTTCATTTTGCTGTTGTTTTAAAGTATTTATTTATCTAAAAGTAATACTTAAATAATTCATTTTAAAAACATAAGTATATTTTAAAAAAAAATTATAAAGCTGATTCAATAATCCTGATCGGATAAGCTTTCTGCATTTTTTTCAAATCATCTTCAGTCATTTCATTGGCATTGGTTTTTAAAACTTCAGAAACATAATTTTCACGAAGTTCAAAATACGCTTTGGCAATTTCATCCTGAACGGAAATGAAGTTTTGGTACGGTGATTCGCGGTGAATCGATAAAGAAATGGAAGCTTTTTTTGGATTGTCGGAAGCCGAAATAAGTTGTTCGCCTTTGCAGTATAAACAGGATTTATCGGCATTGTTGTCGATGAAACTTTTAATAGCACCTTTTAAATCTTCAATATTGGTACGTATTTCATTTGCCGTGATCTCACCTTTTTCATTGATTCGGATACTAAGAATGTTATTTTTTTTTAGTGGGATATTACAATCAGCACCCGATGGGCAAGGCTGCGGAAGATCTCGTGCGATTCCTTTATCGTTTGGAATCATAGAGGTTACAAGAAAAAAGATTAAAAGTAAAAAAGCAATGTCGGCCATACTGCCGGCGTTTACGGAGGGAGTGTTGAAATTTCTCATAATTGAAAATGTTAAGTGTTGGCTTTGCAGAAAACAAAAAAAGTGCCACAGTTTTTTGCCTTTCGGAAATACCTTTCAAAAGAATACCTTAATTTTAAACGTAATTTAGAAATTCAATTTTTTGAAATGATTAAAAGCGAAAATGAAACATCTCCAAGAAGTTTCACCTCATATCTAATGAAAACAGTTGGTTTGCCTAAAATAGAGGCGGAGCAACTATCCTTGCCTCTCAAACGGATGCGTTATGAAAAAGGAAGTATTCTTTTAAAAAAAGGAGCTATTTGCAAGCATTCTTTTTTTGTTGAAAAAGGACTTTTGCGCTCATATATGCTAGATGAAAGTGGAAAGGAGCACGTCATTCAATTTGCTCCCGAAAACTGGTTTATTGTTGATAGAAGTAGTGTTTATTTTAATGACCCTTCAGAAAGTTATATTGAGGCCATTGAAGATACCGAAACTGTTTTTATAGGTGAAGACTTTATGTGTCATGCAGCGGAGGTAAGCCCAATTTTCGGAAGATATAATGATAGGCTTTTACATAATCACATTCGGCAAATGCAAAAACGAATTAATCTATTGCTAGGTGCAACTGCAGAGAAAAGGTATCTGAGCTTTATTGAAATGTACCCCGATTTATTGTTGCGCGTCCCACAATGGATGATCGCTTCCTATTTAGGAATAACCCCAGAAAGTTTAAGCCGTGTTCGTAAGGAACTTGCTCGTACCAATTTTAAAATGAAGTAAAAAGTCACGCGAGCTTTTTAAAATTAATTTCAATAAGCTCGCGTGGTAATTTTCTTTGCAATTATTCCAAATACCCAAATTTACCCATATTGAAATCACTTATTGCCTGAATAATTTCGCCTCGGGTGTTCATCACAAAAGGGCCTTGGGCGGCAATGGTTTCGTTTATAGGTTCACCGCTGAGTATTAAGACCACTGCATCATCACTTGCTTCAATAGTGAATTGTTCCCCCACATTTTTAAACAAGCCTAAGCTATCCGTTTTAATCTCTTCGGAATTGTTCACTTTTATATTTCCTTCAACCACTAAAATTGCGGTATTGTAGTTTTCAGGAAAACTGAACGTTGCTTTTCCGTTTTTATTCATTTTAGCGTTAAGCATATGTACTGGTGTGAAAGTAAAAGCAGGTCCTTTTTCACCGTTGTATTCTCCAGCGATTACCTCCACAATTCCAGCATTATCGGGCAGTTCTACCTTTTTCATTTCAGCATTTGTGATACCTTGATATTTTGGCGCGCTCATTTTGTCCTTTGCGGGAAGATTCACCCATAACTGTACCATTTGGAAATATCCACCAGCTTTGCTGAAATTTTCTTCGTGATATTCCTTGTGAAGAATTCCCGAAGCAGCCGTCATCCATTGCACATCGCCTTCACCGATCACTCCACTATTGCCTGCGCTGTCATGGTGTGCAACACTTCCTTTATAGGCGATAGTTACAGTTTCAAAACCTCTGTGCGGATGTACGCCCACGCCGCGCGGCTGATCGGTAGGAGGAAAGTAAAACTTACTGTTATAATCCATCATAATAAATGGATCCATTCTTTCAAAACCTTCTTGTATTCCAGAAGGAATATATTGGTGAACCCTAAAACCATCCCCAACCATGTGTGGTGCAGGTGGTGTCAATACGCGTTCTATTTGTCGAGTTTTCATTTTGAATTATTTTTAATTGTAATGTAAAATTACTTTGTAAATTATTGTTTTACATTGATGTATGATAAGAACTTTTTTGGTGAACTGTAATTCGAGAAGTGTGATTAGACCGTTAAAAAAACAAATCGAGAGCTCTATCTAATTTAAATATAGCTCTCGATTCTTAAAAGGGGAGTATTGAATTTTTAAAATTATTGTTTTATAAACTGAAGTGAAGCAATCAACTTTACTTTATCACTTACCACAACGTTTCCAGCTTCTGTAACTGCACTCCAAGTAAGGTCGAAATCTTTTCGGTTTATTTGACCCTCAAATTCAAAACCTGCTTTTGTTTGTCCATAGGGGTCAACAGCTGTTCCGTTATATTCTGCGTCCAATGTAATTTCTTTCGTAATTCCTTTTATGGTTATATCGCCAACTATTTTTTCGCCGTCAAAAGATTTTGATTTGAAGGTAAGTTGTGGATGCTTTTCAGCTCCAAAAAAGTCATCGCTTTTTAAGTGATTGTCTCGGTCTTTATTATTTGTGTTTACGGAATCAATTTCCGCTGAAAATGTAAAATTTCCATTTTTGAAGTCATCATTAGAAGTTTCCACGTTTCCATCAAATTTTTCAAAACTACCAGTTACGGTAGAAATCATCATGTGTTTTACTTTAAAATTGATTTCTGAGTGTGTAGCATCAATAATCCAAGTTGTTTTTGTGTTGTTGTCCATTGCAATAATTTTTTAGTTATTAATTATTTATTGGACAAAATTAGTTTGCATAGCAAAGCTCTGCATTGATGTATGATAAGAAATTGGTATTTGATAGAATAGGAGGATTGAAGCTATTTGTTTAATTCCTCCAATAATTGATCATAATCCTCAATTTTTACATGAAGCACTCCATTCAGGCTTATGATTGGGGTAGTAACAAAATCAATTTTTACTGTGGAGTTTATAAAAGCTGGCGCCAGTTGATCTTTTAACTCAGGCTTTTCCGAAAAACTATAGGAAGTAAATAAATAATGACTTTTTTCCAAACTGGAAATAAGGCTATCGCAACTTTTACAGTTTTCTGGAATGTAAAGGATTATTTTTTTTCGTGGCTCAATTTTGATGGGTTCGTATTCCCTTCGGAGTGCTCTGCGGGAAAGGCTATCGCTTACTTTTAACTCGTAGGTATAATTTGCTCTTTTTCCTCTTTCAACAATTAGATTTGTGAGTAAGACTTTTGAAGCAGCGGGAACACGGACTGCTCTAGGGACACTTTTGCTCTGTCTGAAATTAGTTCCTTCAACAGTAATGGAAACATCCAAATCCTTTTCGTTCTTATTAAGAGCATAAAGGAAGAGTCGGTTAGCTTTAGCTTCTTCAACGATTTCGATTGGTTTTTCTTGTGAAAATAGGGGGGTGAAGCTTAACGCCATCACAAATACTAAGAGTAAATTTTTAATCATTATTGAGGACTTTATTGTGTTCTCGAAGGTATAAATTTCAGCGTTAATTCAAAAATGAATTGCGAAAATGGCTAGAATCTTTTTGATATTTCAATTTTGTGAGTTTTTTAAGAAAGCATCAGTAAACCATCCCGACTCACCTCTCGTATATATATTGAAAAAATTATTTATAAATCAACCATAAAAAATATGAAAAGCTATTTACTAAAAACGATTATCCTTTCATTTGTTTTAACGGCAACCCTTTCACAGGTTTCTTGCCAAAATGAACAAAAAAAAGAGGTTGATAACTCGATGAACACATTGGAAAAAACAGTGAATACTCCTAAAGAAACGGCTTTAGGTAAGCATTTTCCAGAAGCAAAATCAGATGCGGAATGGAAAAAAGAACTTACACAAGAACAATATCAAATAATGGTGAAAAAAGGCACTGAACCTCCATTTGACAATGAATATTACAACAATCATGAAAAGGGTATTTATGTGAGTGCTGCAACTGGAGAACCATTATTTAGTAGTGAAGATAAATTTGAGTCTGGAACAGGATGGCCTTCTTTTACCAAACCGATTAATGACGATGCTGTAATTTGGGTAAAAGACAATAGTTTGGGAATGACACGAGATGAAATTGTTGAAAAAGCGACAGGACTCCATTTGGGACACGTTTTCAATGATGGACCTGCACCCACACATTTACGTTACTGTATGAATTCTGCAGCACTAAAATTTATAAAGCAGAACTAATCCCCAATTATAGTTATGCTGGGAAAGCCTCCTTCGGGAGGTTTTTTTGTTTATTGATTTTAGAAAAATATTATTTCAACTTTATTGATTAGTTACTTTAACCCTTTTTGTGATTTTAACGATTTATTTTACCGTACCTTTGCAGTATTAGGGCGATGAACATAAAACCCCAGTAAGGTAAACCATAATTAAACAATTTATATATAACTCATCCATAAGTCATCTGCCTTCAGCGGATGGCTTTTTTTATTAAAAAAATAATGGCAAAATCACAACAAACATACAGTAAGAAAGAAAAGGAAAAAGCGAAATTGAAAAAGCGCGAAGAAAAACAAAAGAAAAAGGAAGCGCGTAAATCTGAAAAAACCCCAGGGATAGATTTTGTTTATGTAGACTATAATGGAAATTTGGTTGATACGCCGCCAGATCCTTCAATGAAGGTAGAAGTAGAGGCTGATGATATTATCTTGGGAATTCCTAAAAAAGAAGAAGGCGATCGCGAAGCTTTTGATCCCGTTCGAAAAGGTAAAGTTTCTTTTTATGATTCTTCCAAAGGTTTTGGATTTATCATTGATGATGAAAACAGTGAAAAATACTTCACTCACGTTAGCGGAATTATTGATGAAATAACCGAAAATGATAACGTTTCCTTTGAACTAGAAAAAGGGCAACGTGGTATGAACGCAGTAAAAGTTACAAAGATATAAAAGACTAACGCTTCGGCCTTAGAAAAAAAAATCCCGCTAAAAGCGGGATTTTTCTTATCTAATAACAAGAATATTAATTTGAAATATCGTTTACTTCTTTTTTTGCAGCACTTTTAAGTTGCTCATATTTTTCAGAGATAGTATCTTCTACTTCTCCAGCCTTCTCTTTTATTTTTCTACCTGTTTCGTTGGCCTTATCTTTAAGCTTTTGTTTTTCTTCAGGTGACATGTTTTTATATTTCCAAAATGCAAATGCACCGCCTGCTATTCCTAGTAAAGCCAATAATCCTTTTCCTTTATTGTTCATGTTGTTTTTTTTAAGTTTATGTGAAGGTACGGCTATATTACTGTTCTTCAGTATATCTCAATCCACTTTAGTAAATATTTAATATTAAAGAAAGGAAATCAAAAAAATATTAGCATTTTCTTCACAAGAATCAGTGGCAAAAAGAATCAATTTATAATCCCTAGCTATTTTTCTGTTCCCTTTTATTAGTTTTTTATCAGTTTAATATTATGGATTTCTCCATTCAATACTATTTGTAGAACATACAAACCTGCATCTAAAAAATCGGCATTGACCTCTTCGTTATTAAATAGTTGGTCTTTTATAATAAACTTGCCGGTAAGATCAATAATGCTAATTTGTTCAATAGTTCCTTTTTGGGAAGCAACAATATGAATACTTTTTTGGGTAGGGTTTGGATAAACTAGTACTTGCTGAGATATTTCAAGATCTTCAGTATCCAATAAAATACAATCAACTTGCACTGGTTCAAGTCTGTCAATTGTCGTTCCGTCTCCCAATTCTCCATATTCATTTTTACCACAAGAATACAAAATATTATCTGTGCTTATTGCGTATGTATTAAAGGCTCCTAATGCCGCTGTTTTCCAGTTGTTGCTAGCATCAAAAAGCGTAGGTTGTAGTATATTGTCTAATGTGCCATTTCCCAATTGTCCATTGCTATTATAACCCCAAACCCAAAGGGTGTTATCGTTTTTTTGTGCAAGGTTATGGTGATAATACGTTTTTATATTCTTCCAATCATTATCTAAGCCAATCTTTATAGGGGAAAGCGTAAGTGTTTGGCTGGAGGTACCATTTCCCAATTGTGATTTGTTGTTTCGGCCCCAAGCCCATAATGTGCTGTCATTTTTAATACCGAGGGTATGATCCCAACTGGCACTTACCTCTTTCCAATCAGTGCCAGGTGCTATCTGTGTTGGCTCCAATCTGTTTGTAATTGACCCATCTCCAAATTGGCCATAATTATTTAATCCCCAACCCCACAAGGTACCGTCTGTTTTTATAGCGAGAACGTGAAAAAGGCCTACAGAAAAGCTTTCCCAATCTTGGTCTAATCCTATTTGCTCAGGAACATTTCTATTGTTTGTGGTATTGTCGCCCAACTGGCCGTGATCATTTAGGCCCCAGCTCCAGAGTGTCCCATCGTTTTTCAACGCAACTGTAAAGAAATTTCCTACACCCACAGCTTGCCAATTTGTATCTGTATTCACTTTAACAGGTACATTACTATCTGTGTTTGTGCCATCGCCGATTTGACCTTGTTGATTTGAGCCCCATGCCCATAATGAATGATCCGTTTTAAGAGCAACAGAGTGATAAAGCCCTCCTTCTGCAAATAGCCAGTCGCTATCTGTTCCTACTTGTACAGGAGACAGCATGTTAGTGGTGTTGCCAATGCCTAATTGTCCATATTCATTGAGTCCCCAGCTAAGCAGCTTTCCGTCATCTTGAATGGCTAGAGTGTGCCAAGCACCTTTTTCCACTTTTTCCCAGCATTGCGCAATACTTTGATTGCCAATAGATAAAATAATTAAAAGCAAATAAAGTTTGTTGTTGATTGTTTGAAATTTTAGGATGGTTAGTGTTTTTTTCATTTTTGAAATTTTAATAAATATACATTTTTTTGGCATATTCAAAACTGACAGGATATTTATCATTTGCGGAAAACTATAATTAATTAGTGATGATTTTAAAAAAAAATGTTGAAATAATTCCGTATATTTAATAGGCGAAAAAAGAACAAATCTAGGCTATGAATAATAGTAAATAAACAAGTCCAAACTCCAAAAATGTTTGGCGCATTGCATCTGAAAAAATATAAACTAAAACATAATACAGATGAAAATATATGACGACAAACACATTAAAAATGTAGTTTTTGTTGGAGCACACAATAGTGGCAAAACTACACTTGCAGAAACGATGCTTTTTGAAGCTGGACTCCTAAACCGTCGTGGCACAGTTGAAAACAAAAACACGGTTTCAGACTATCACGACGTGGAGCACGAAAGGGGCAACTCCATCTTCGCAACGCCATTGCATACGGAATGGCGTAATTACAAAATCAATATTATCGACACACCCGGATTGGATGATTTTATAGGTGAAATCATTTCCTCCATTCGCGTTGCAGATACTATTGTTACTGTTTTGAACGCGCAACAGGGCGTGGAAGTGGGAACAGAGATTATCTGGAACTACATCGATAATTATCACAAACCAACACTTTTTGTTATAAACCAAATAGACCATATTAACGCGAAATTTGACGAAAGCTTTAATAGCATAAAAAACTTAGTGGGCAACAATGCAGTGAAAATTCAATATCCTTTAGTTGTAGACGGTGCGCAGTGTATTGTTGACGTACTAAAGATGAAAATGTACAAATTTCCCCCCGAAGGAGGTAAACCAGAAAAGTTGGAAATTCCTGATGATCAAAAGGAATTTGCCAACAAATTGAATAATGAATTGATAGAAAAAGCTGCAGAAAATGATGAAACATTGATGGAGCTTTTTTTTGATAAGGGAACTTTAAACGAAGACGAAATGCGCGCTGGCATTAAAGCGGGTATGCTTAACCACGATCTTTTTCCAGTGTTTTGTGTTTCAGCATTAAACGATATGGGCACAGGAAGGTTGATGGGATTTATAGATAATGTTGCACCTGCCGCTGCCGATTTAAAACCTGAACAAAGTGTTGAGGGGAAACAAGTCGTTTCGTCAAAAGAAAGTCCAACTGCGCTTTTTGTATTTAAGACTGTATATCAGCCTAACTTGGGACAAATCACGTTCTTTAAAGTTATGAGTGGGGAAGTGCGTTTAAACGATAAATTAACAAACTCCAAAAATGGGGAAACCGAGGTGATAAACCAACTTTTCATCATGGATGGCAAAGAGCGACAACCTGTAACCAAATTGACAGTTGGCGATATTGGTGCAACTTTAAAACTTAAGTATACCGAAACAAATGACACCCTGGCTTCAGCAACGAATAGCATTACCATAAAACCTATTAAATTTCCACAACCGCGAATAAAAAAGGCAGTATTCTCTGTAAATACAAAGGATGAAGAAAAGCTTAGCGATTCTCTAAAAAAAATTCACAGCCAAGACCCAACGGTAGAAATATCCTTTTCAAAAGAAGCCAAACAACTCATTCTTTCCTGTCAAGGCGATCTACATCTTGCCACTATTGATTGGGCTTTGAAAAATATTTATGGAGTGGAGGCGAGGTTTGAAAAGCCCAAAATCGCTTTCCGGGAAACTATTCAACGTTCATCGACTTCAAACTATAGACACAAAAAGCAATCTGGTGGTTCTGGACAATTTGCAGAGGTTCATTTAAAAATAGAACCGTGGTATGAAAATATGGAGGAGCCACAAGGTTTCAATATTCGGGGGAAAGAGGAAGTAGATCTTTCCTGGGGCGGAAAACTAATTTTCTATAACTGTATCGTGGGCGGAGTTATTGACCAACGATATTTGCCATCGATAATGAAAGGCGTTTTAGAGGTTATGGAAGAAGGCCCCTTAGTAAGCTCTTATATTCGCGATGTGCGGGTAATGGTTTACGATGGAAAAATGCACTCTGTGGATTCTAATGATATATCCTTTAAAATTGCAGGAGCTCATGCATTCAAAGAAGCATTTTTAAATGCAAACCCCAAACTTTTGGAACCTGTTATGGAGCTTACCGTAAAAGTACCTGAGGAAATGGTAGGCAATGTAATGACCGACTTGCAGGCACGTCGCTCAATGATTCAAGGGGTGGAAAGCAATAATAATTATCAGGTTTTGAAATGTTTGACGCCCGAAGCAGAACTATATAGTTTTTCAACAGATTTACGTTCGTTGACACAGGGAAGAGCGACTTTTAAATCATCTTTTGCATCCTATCAACCTGTTCCTGTTAATGTTCAAAAGGAATTAGTTGGTATATGACCTGTATCTTTTAGTATTTGAAATAAAATGTTTTGCGCGTTCAAACTGTGACTATATTTGCCGAAAATTAATTTATGTCACAGCGGGTTTCTCAAGTGGAGACTTCCGAGCCGGAAGAAGTAGTTAAATCAAAGCAGGATATGCAAGATGCTGAATTGAAAAATGAAATCAATTCGGAGGAAATATCGAAATGTATAGCCATTCTTGAATATTTGAACAATAATACCGACCAAATATTCGAGATTCCGAAAGAGCAACGCACTTTATTAATAAAAGCTTCGGGTCAATTTTCGCGTCCTAATCGTGACGAATTTTCCCGAAGAAAAAAAGATGCTAAGAAAGCTAAAAAGCGCAAGCAGGCCAATAAAGACAGAACAGCACGAAAAGAGACAGGAATTAGGAGTGCTCGCGAAAACGTAGTGTTTGTAGCTCCAAAACTATTGCAGGCCGTAGATTTGTCTTCCAAGAAAGAACTGGAGCTTGAAACACCTCGTAATTGCTACGTTTGTAAAACCCTTTACACAAAACTGCATCACTTTTACGATACGATGTGTACTGAGTGTGGAGATTTCAATTATGCCAAGCGATTTCAAACTACGGATTTAACAGGACAAGTAGCTGTTATGACAGGTTCGCGCTTAAAAATTGGATATCATATTTCCTTAATGTTATTGCGAGCGGGAGCTACTGTGGTTGCGACAACAAGATTTCCAGCAGATTCAGCCTATCGATTTGCACAAGAGGAAGACTTCCATCAATGGGCAGACCGATTAAAGATTCATGGCTTGGACCTTAGACATATACCAAGTGTGGAAATTTTCTGCAATTACATTGAGCAGAAATATGAAAACCTCGATGTATTAATTAACAATGCTGCACAGACAGTTCGAAGACCCGCTGGCTTTTACCAGCATTTGATGGCGAAAGAAGAGATGCCTTTTGAAGAGCATCCGCGGTTCGTGAAGGATTTGCTGCACGATCATATGAATTGCTTGCAGGAATTGAAGACACTTACGGCAGATATTGGCAAAAATCCAAACAAAAATTTACCTGTAACCTGGCATGGATCTGAACCAGGAATTGGTATTCGGGCTTCGGCGAAGCTTTCACAGATTCCGTATAGTTTTGACAATTCCTTAAGCGCAAAAGAAGTATTTCCCGAAGGAAAATTGGATGCAGATTTACAGCAAGTAGATCTTCGAAAAACAAATAGTTGGCGTTTAAGGCTTGGTGAAATTGAAACTACTGAAATGATTGAAGTTCAGCTAGTAAACTCGATTGCGCCTTTTGTGTTATGCAATCGTTTGGGTGAGGTTATGAAGAAGAAAAATACTGGGAAAAAGCACATTATAAATGTTTCGGCAATGGAAGGAAAGTTTCACCGTTTTTTTAAGGAAGATCGCCATCCACATACCAATATGGCAAAGGCTGCCCTCAATATGTTGACGCATACTGCTGCTGGAAGCCTCGCAAAAGAAGGAATTTATATAAATGCAGTTGATACTGGCTGGGTAACGGATGAGGATCCTGTTGAATTGGCAAAACGCAAAATGGAACTGCACGATTTTCAACCCCCTTTAGATATTGTTGATGGAGCAGCTCGAGTAATGGATCCATTAATTGATGGAATAAACACTGGAAAACACTGGAGCGGTAAGTTTTTGAAAGATTATAGACCGATTGATTGGTAGTTTTTTGATAGAGAGCAAAGAATCAAGATCGCTTCGCTATACGAAGTAAGACTTAAAACTGATTAAAAAAATGATTATGGATAATCAACAACCAAATAATCCTTTACACGGAGTTAAACTTGCAGATATTCTGGAATATCTTGTAAATTATTATGGTTGGGAAGTCTTGGGCGAAAAAATTAAAATCAATTCCTTTAACAGTAATCCGTCCATTAAATCTAGTTTAACCTTTCTTCGGAAAACGCCGTGGGCGCGTGAAAAAGTGGAACAACTTTATCTAAAAACGAAGTTTAAATAACCATCAGAAAATTCCTTCGTAATAAATTTAAATATTCTTCGTCAAAAACCTACAAAAGGGTGTATTTTTGCAAAACTTCACAAATGGGGATTTTATGACCGAGGCTAAAGACGCAATTCAAGAAAAAAAAACAGATAAAGAGCTGTATAGCTACCAAAAAGGGGCTATTGACAGAATTTTTGATAAATTTGAAACAGCGCCAGATGATTATCATTTGCTTTATCAACTTCCAACAGGTGGTGGAAAAACTGTTATTTTTTCTGAAATAGTTCGCCAGTATTTGAAGCATCACAATAAAAAAGTGATTGTAATGACCCATCGCGTGGAACTATGTAAGCAAACTTCAGAAATGTTGACCAGTTTTGGGGTTGTAAACAAAGTAGTAAATAGCACCGCAAACCTTTCAGATCAAGACAAATACAGTTGTTTTGTTGCGATGGTTGAAACCTTGAACAATCGCCTTAATGACAACAAACTTGATATTTCAGACATCGGTTTGGTGATTATTGATGAGGCGCATTATAATTCCTTCACCAAACTTTTTAAGTTTTTCGAGAAATCATTTATCCTTGGAGTGACAGCTACTCCCTTGAGTTCCAATAGAAACCTTCCTATGAAGGACAATTATCAGGAACTGATCGTTGGTGAAAGTATACAGTCATTGATTGATAATGAATTTTTGGCACAAGTTGAGGTCTTTCAGTACAATATGGGCTTGACTTCCTTGGAAATTGGTTCTAATGGCGATTATACAGTGAAATCCTCTGATGATCTGTATTCTGCAGTGGGAATGCTGGACCAATTGTACCAAGCATACCTAAACCATTCCAAGGGAAAGAAGACGTTAATTTTCAACAATGGGATAAATACTTCCATTCAAGTGTATTATCATTTGAAAGCGGAAGGATTGCCCATTATGCACTTGGACAACACGGCTACCAAAAAACAGCGAAAGCAAATATTGCGCTGGTTTCACGAAACTCCGGATGCTATTTTAACTTCCGTAAGTATTTTGACAACTGGTTTTGATGAACCAACAATTGATACTATTATTCTTAACAGAGCAACACGTTCCTTAACGCTTTATTTTCAGATGATTGGTCGTGGATCTCGTATTTTGAACAATAAGTCGAAATTTTCTGTAATTGATCTCGGAAATAACTATCAACGTTTTGGGCCTTGGGAAGCTCCTCTAGATTGGCAAGCAATTTTCAGATCGCCCGATTATTATATGGATCGATTGCTTAGCGATGAAGATTTGGAAAGTAATTTTCGGTATGAAATGCCCGAAGAGCTTCGCGCGGAATTCGCAAATAGTAAAGAGGTTTACTTTGACATTAAAGCAACCTACCAAGAAGCCACCTTTAGAGGGGAGTCTTCAAAAGTAGTGTTAGAACGATCTATTGCACATCACGCCTATATTTGCATAGAAAACAGTGAGGATGTATATGATGCACTGGGCTTGGCAAAAATGTTAGGGGATGATATCGATCACCGAATTGAGAAATATTCACAGTGCATCAGCAAGAGCACGCATAATTTTATAAGTTGGTTAAAAGACGATTATCGCCTTAAATTACGAAGTTATCTTCGTGATAACTTTGATGAGGTTTTTGAGGAAATCCACGGGCACCCGCCTGAAGATTAATCTGGAATTTCCCAACTTACAATTCACTACTTTTGCACCAAACAACATCCATGGAATCATTCAACGAGCTTAATATTTCCAAACAATTGCAATATGCTATTGCAGATTTGGGCTTTGAAAAGCCTACGCCCATTCAGGCGCAGTCGTTTTCGGTGATTATGTCGGGAACCGATATGGTTGGAATTGCGCAAACAGGAACAGGGAAAACCTTTGCTTATATGCTTCCAATTCTTCAAGATTTGAAGTTTTCAAAGCAAGTGCATCCTCGAGTGATGGTTTTGGTGCCAACACGGGAGCTAGTTATACAGGTAGTTGAAGAAATAGAAAAGTTTGGAAAATATTCCTCCGTACGTGTTGTTGGAATCTATGGTGGAACAAATATCAACAACCAAAAAGAAGCTGTAGCCCAGGGAACAGATATAATTGTTGCTACTCCAGGGCGGCTTTACGATTTGATTATCAGCCGAGCCATTCAATTGAAAGCCATTAAAAAAGTGGTGATCGATGAAGTGGATGTGATGCTAGATCTTGGCTTTAGATTTCAACTCACAAACATTCTGGAACTACTTCCTGTAAAGCGACAAAACATTATGTTTTCTGCAACAATGACGGATGATGTGAATGTTTTTATACACGACTTCTTTGTTGCACCAAGCACTGTTTCTGTTGCTGTTAGTGGGACACCTTTGGAAAATATTACGCAATATGCCTATGCTGTTCCAAATTTTTACACAAAAATTAATCTATTGCTTCATATTTTAAAGGACGAAAAGGAATTTAGGAAAACGCTTGTTTTCGTTCCCAATAAGAAAAATGCCGATATGGTTTTTGATCTGTTGGATGAATTCTTTGGAAGTGAAGTAGCCGTAATCCATTCAAACAAAACCCAGAATTATAGAATCCGTTCCATAGAAAACTTTAATGCTGAAAAGACCCGCATTTTGGTTACAACCGATGTTATGGCGCGTGGTTTGGATTTAGATCAGATTAGTCACGTTATCAATTTTGATACCCCTGTATTCCCCGAAAACTATATGCACCGAATTGGTAGAACGGGAAGAGCAGAACAGGAGGGAACTGCTATTTTGCTTTACACCAAAAATGAAAAAGAGGCTAAGGAAGCCATTGAAACTTTGATGGATTTAAAGATTGAGGAATTGGAGCTTCCGAAAGTGGTTGAAATATCAGAACGACTTACATACGATGAACAGCCACAAGTTGTAGAGATTAACAACCCTAACAATCTAGAAGAAGTTGGTCCTGCTTTCCATGAAAAGAAGGAGAAAAACAGAAAGGAAAATCAAGGCGGCTCGTATAAACGCATTATAAAGCAGAAATACAAGAAACCCAAAACGCGGGGGGACAAAAATTATAATAAACGGAATAAGAAGTAGTATTTAAATGGCTATGGGCAAAATCAACCATTGATTCATTTATCCATCTAATAATCCAATTATCTAACGATCTAAAACTTTGCCAACACCCCTGAAACCAAAAAGCACTCTTTTAATAATCCTTGCTTTTTTCTCCATTTATGTTATTTGGGGTTCAACCTATATGCTTAACAAAGTTGCGGTAGGAGAATTACCACCTTTCTTTTTAGCCTCAATTCGTTTCACGAGTGCAGGATTACTAATATTTATTATTTCCAAAGCGATGGGTAAAAGCCTCGCAATTACGCGTAAACAGTTTAAGAATGCTTTTATCGTAGGCGTTTTGTTTCTTTCTTTTGGCAATGGTATTATCGTCTGGGCTTTAAAATATGTAGATAGCGGTTTTGCGGCTCTAGAGATTTCATCACAACCTTTGGTGGTTTTGTTACTGATGCGCCTTTTACAGGGAAAACGTATTAAACCAATGTCTTTGGTCGGTGTGGCTTTAGGTATTATAGGTATTTTTCTTCTCGTTGGCCAAAAAGAAATTATCGCTAAGGAGGGAACTGTTATGGGAATGATTATGATTTTTGCCTGCATGCTCTCTTGGGCCTACGGCAGTCTTTTTGTAGGTAAAGCTGATTTGCCGAAAAACTTCTTTGTAAACACAGGTTATCAAATGTTTACCGCAGGAATTACACTCGCTATCGCAAGCTTAATTTTTGGGGAAAAATGGATTGTCCCAACTGATTGGGGACAACCCGTACAATTGAGTATGGTGTTGTTGATACTTTTTGGAAGTATCGTGGCTTTTACTTCCTTCAATTATCTGCTAAAAACAGTATCTCCTGATAAGGTAGCTACCTCTACCTATGTTAACCCAATTATTGCTCTTATTTTGGGTTGGTATATTTTGGATGAAGAAATTACTACCCAGTCTATAATAGCAGCAGCAGTGTTGTTGACGGGAGTTTATTTCATAAATACTACCAAGACATCGCTAACTATTCCGCGTTTTTCAGGAAGGATAAAAAAGCGAGTAAAGTCTTAAATCCCAATTGATTTTTCTTTAATAAAAGACTGGTTTTTTACAAATCAATGAACCATCTATTGCTAGCTATGAATGTTTAATATTTAATCAGGGAAATTCCGTGGTTCATTATTAACATTGCCTTAACCCGTTAAGTTTATCCGTATAAATATCTTTACGTTATTGATTCTAAAAATAAATTTTTAAACATAAATTAAATGGCTACAAGCACAAAAGCATACGGAGTACAAAGTGAAAAAGACAACCTAAAACCAATGGACATCCAACGTAGAGATGTGGGTGATGACGATGTAAAACTTGATATTACCTATTGTGGCGTTTGCCATAGTGATATACACACTGCTCGAAATGAATGGGGCGGCTCTACATATCCTGTGGTTCCTGGCCACGAAATTATTGGTCGTGTTACCGCAATTGGCAAAAACGTAAAAGATTTTAAAGAAGGTGATTTGGTTGGTGTAGGTTGTTTGGTAGATTCCTGCCAGGAATGTGCCCAATGCAAAAATGATATGGAGCAATTCTGCGAAAAAGGGGCAACTTTCACTTATAACAGTGAGGACAAACATCTAAAAGGCCAGCAGACCTTTGGAGGTTATTCTTCTAGTGTTGTGGTAGATAAAGAATTTATTCTTCGTATTCCAGAAAATTTGGACGAGGCAGGCGCAGCACCCTTGTTGTGCGCAGGTATTACTACGTGGTCTCCACTTAGTCATTGGAAAGTGAAAAAAGGTGACAAGGTAGGTGTTATCGGTCTTGGAGGTCTTGGCCATATGGGTGTTAAATTTGCAAATGCAATGGGAGCACATGTGGTAATGATTACTACTTCACCGTCTAAAGCGGAGGATGCTAAAAAATTAGGCGCCCATGAAGTGCTTATTAGCAAGAACGAAGAAGAAATGGCAAAACACCAAGGAACATTCGACTTTATTTTGAATACAATACCCGTGGGCCACAAAATGGATCCTTACATTGGTCTTTTAAAAGTTGATGCCACAATGGTACTTGTTGGAGCAGTAGAGCCTTTAGAGCCTTTTAACGGCGGAGGTATCATTATGGGGCGTAAGCGTATTGCGGGATCTTTGATCGGAGGTATTAAAGAAACACAGGAAATGCTTGATTTCTGTGGTAAACACAACATTGTTTCTGATATTGAACTTATTGATATCAAAGATATTAATGAAGCGTATGATCGCGTAGTAAAAGCAGATGTTAAATATCGATTTGTGATTGATATGGCCTCGCTTAAAAATTAGTAATACATAACTTCTTCTTGAAAATGCGACTCTTATGGAGCCGCATTTTTTTTTATCGTACTATAAATGCCTTGAAATCAAATCGTATCAATATTATTTTTTAAATAATTTTAAGTTTTATCAAAAAGCTATTTCGTTTAAAAAGAGCAACATACATTTTCATTGAAAAAATTGAGACACCAAAACTAATTTTGAGTCATTGCCATTTTAATGATTTGTATATCTTTATGTTCACAAAAAAGATGTAATTCTTCAACAATTTATCTAAAAAACTGCAACTAACTGTGATATTGTCCCAAAGCAACCACCTATATTCTAGTTATATATTTTTTTCAAAACTTTTAAAGGCATTTCTTATCGCCATTCCATTTTTATTGTTTTCAAATGGAATAGGACAATCTAAAATTGACAGTCTTTCACAGCTTATTGATAAAGAGGAAATACCCGCTGAAAAAGCACGGTTACATCTAGAACGGGCTGTTTTATTTAGTAAGAATGAGCGTAAAAAATCGTTTAATGATGTTGCCGTTGCTTTAGAATATTATAAAAGCAAAGGAGATAAAATAGGAGAGACAGACAGTTACATTGCGTATGGTAACCTTCATTTTAGTTATGGCGAGCCCAAGCAAGCAGCACATTTTGATTCCCTGGCTATCAAACTGGCTGAAACTAGTTCATACAATAAGGGCAGAGCAGTAGCCACTGGAAATTTGGGTAGGGAATTTATTAATTTCGGAAATTTAAAACAGGCAGAAAACCTACTAATAACCGCCATTGCACAGGAAGAAAGCTTTAAGCCGCAGGACAAAGCGCGTTTGGCAGAATTATATAACCGATACTGTATTTTAAAAGGAGCCCAAGGAAACTATGTGGAAAGCTTGGCTCTTATTGAAAAAGCCTTAGAATTTTGTGAAGGTAGCAACGATGACAAATTGCTTACTAACGTCTACAATAATTATGCAAACACCCTTTCACGACTTTCAAAGTTTGATGAAGCCGTGGAAGTTCATTTTAAGGTTATTCGGCTTTCAGAAAAGATGCAAGATACTACAGCTTTATTGCGAACCTACAACAATCTGGGTATAGCCTTTCGCAATGGTGGGGAATATGACAAAGCAATTACATATTACAAAAAGAGCATTGCTTTAGCCAAGAAAGCATCAAATTACAAATCCTTGGGTTTAAGCCTGGTCAATTTGGCAACCGTATACAGTCAGAAAGAGCAACTTGACGCTATGGATACCCTTTACACACAAGGAATCCATTATTTTGAAATGGCATCAGATAAGGGTGGAATTGCTTTTGCAAATCACAATTATGGAAACTTCTTGGTCAATACAAAACATTATGCCGAAGCTGACAAACGTTTGGAGAAAGCATATACGCTTCGCAAGGAAATTGGAGCAACACTGTCCGCTGCAAGTACGCTTTCCGTATTGGGAAAGTCGGCTTTGGAACAGAAAAAATGGAATGTAGCCGAAGCCTACTTATTGGAAGCAGAAACCGTTTATAAAGGAAAGAACCGTGCAAATAGAAGCTTAAAGGAATTGTATGGTTATTTAAAGGATTTGTACACAGAGAAGGGAGATTTTAAAAAAGCACTTCAGTACCAAACCCAGGAGCTGGAATTAGAAAAAACTATTTTCACTGAAAATGAAAAGGTAAATACATTAAAGACTGAAACAGCCTACGAAATGGAAAAACGCGATATGCAAATGGCGTTACAAAAAGAAAAAGAGGAGCTTGCTAGGCAGCGGTTGTTGTTTATTGGCGGAGGTATCACACTTGTTTTGTTGCTGCTATCACTATCGCTATGGCTTCGTCGTAAACAATTAAAAGAACGCCATCAGGCCCAAATCATCAATTTGGATCAAGAACATCGTTTAAACCTATCTAAATCATTAAAGCAAACCGAGCAACAGGAACGCAAGAAAATTGCACATAAACTTCACGATGAGGCTGGATCTATGCTTTCCATAGCCATCTTGAACCTAAAGCAACTGAAAAGCGATGTTTTTAAAACGGGTAGCAATGCTGAGCAAAAACTAGAAACCACCCAAAAAATATTGACCGATATCAGCGATAGTGTTCGCAACATAAGTCATACACTTATGCCTGTAGTACTTGAAAAATATGGACTAAAAGCTGCTATTCAAGAAATGGTAAATGCCGTGAACACTTCCCAAAAACTTAAGGTAGAAGAAATTATTGAAGGGCTTGATGACACCAGTACTTGGAGTGAAGAGTTTTGCCTTACTGTGTACCGGATTGTTCAAGAAGTGATGAATAACATCATTAAACATGCGCAGGCAACAAACGTACTTTTACAGGTTGTGGAATTGGAAGACTCTGTGACTATTTATATTGAAGATAATGGAAAAGGAATGGATGATCAGGCAGCGAAAGACGGCTTGGGTTTAAAAATACTTAAAAGCAATGTGGAATATTTAAATGGAACCATAGAAATTAACGGCAATACCAACAAAGGCACCTTTATACTGGCAGAATTACCTATTGAAAAACTGGATACGTGAGTAGATAATTATGCGAACAAAGCAAAGAAATCTATTGAAACTTGAATTACCTAATTTAGAACTATAAAAGCAAAACATTTTGACATACGAAGTCCCCGCTTCCCACAAAGACAAAATAAGAGTAATCATTGCAGACGATCATCCACTTATTATTAATGGAATTACCGAAATACTGCAAAAGAATGAACGCTTCACTATTATGGCCACGTATAACGATGGCAACGCATTGATGCAGTCTACTTCCTTGCCAGACACCGATGTTTTGTTGTTGGATTTGAATATGCCCGGTAAAGATGGTTTGCAAGTACTGGAGGACATTAGAACGATGAACCTTAATGTGCAGATTCTTGTACTTACTTCCTATTTTTCAAAGGAACTTGCCAACCAGTGCCAAATGGCAGGTGCCAACGGATACATTCTAAAGTCAGACAACCTTGATAAGTTAGCTGATAATATTCTAGCCATCATAGATGGTCAAACCGTATTCCCGGACTTTTCTGAAAAAACCGAAGAGGTCGCCAATGATTTTACTTATCTGGATGAATTTTTAAAAAAATACAACCTTACCAAGCGCGAGGCAGAAGTGATTCAAATGGTTTGTAAGGGCTATAACTCTAAAGAAATAGCCGACAAGCTTTTTCTTTCCAGTTTTACTGTGCAAACCCATCGTCGTAATATTTTTAGAAAACTTAATATAGAAGGTAATACTATTGCACTTTACAAGTTTGCTGCTGAGCATGGAATGCTTTAGGGAGTATTGGTTAAGTAAGAAAATTCTAACTTTTTTACATTCACGAAAACCTTCTAAGCGCTAATTTTTTAAATACCTTTGACGCAATAGCCGCATTGCTGTTCCTTATCATATACAAACCCAACTCAAATAAAATGTTTAGACATCAAGGAAAAGGGAGAACATTTAAGCACAATCTCCGAATTGCTACGGTGTTGTCTTTTGTAGCGGGTATTGTAAACGTAACCGGCTTTTTGGCCATACGGCAGCTAACCACAAATGTAACAGGCCATTTTGCCCTTTTCATCTTTGATTTTGAGAACTTTAAATTTTGGAAAGGTGCCATTTATTTTCTATACATCTTTTCGTTTCTCTTTGGGTCTTTTGCTTCTAGTTTTATGATAGAATACTTTAAAGAAACTAAAAAGCTGAATGTTTTTGTGTTACCGACCTTGCTGGAAGTGTTTATTTTACTGGCGGTTACCGGGTTTTACAATATTACAGATCTTAGCTACCCAAATATTATTGCCTGTTCCTTGCTTTTCGCTATGGGGCTGCAGAATTCCTTCGTTACCAAAATATCAAATGCCGTGGTTCGAACCACGCACTTAACAGGGCTTTTTACAGATCTGGGGATTGAACTCTCACAGTTGTTTTTTCCGGAAACACATCCAAGACGGGATAAAATTAAAGCGACTATAAAACTGCGTATTTTTATTATTTCCTTTTTCTTTTGGGGAGGAATCACAGCTGGATTTCTTTATTCGGCTATAGGCTTAAAAACAAACACCTTGCTATTGGCCGCCATAATTCTATTGACAAGTCTATTTTATGACGATTTAAGGTTCCGGTTAATCATGGCGCGAAGAAAACATCTTCAGGGAAGGTAAAATTATATGTAAAAGTCTACTTTTTCACTTTTTTTGTATACATCACTTTTGTGGTTGATCAATAATAATTCTTCTAAATAAAACAGGTACTTGTAGAAATTTAGAAGATTCCTTTTCCTAGCTATGCAACTCCCCAAAGGCATCATTAAAAACAACTTCGTATTACAAATGTTCAGTGCGCTTCAGCTAACAACAGTTTTATAGGAACTTAACATATTTAGCACTAATATATCGAGTAGTTAATCGCTTAGAAACATTACTAATAACGTAGGAAAAGGTCTTGT
This sequence comes from uncultured Aequorivita sp., assembly GCA_937125455.1. GTDB lineage: Bacteria > Bacteroidota > Bacteroidia > Flavobacteriales > Flavobacteriaceae > Aequorivita. The sequence continues at coordinate 18,895 of CAKZLK010000016.1, read as the reverse complement.
AGTGCTTTTAAAACAGCGCTAATTAATGTAAATTGCGGCATATTGAAAAGAGAAGTTATGGAAGAAAAAAAAATGCTAAATTATATAAAAGACGTACTCGCAAATATGCCAGCCGACTGGTTGAATCTAACAACCCATCGATTAGATATTTACGATGAAAAATTGGCGAAAATTGAATTCTTGAACCAGTTTGAAACGTTGTTCAAAAACAACAATTCTGAACCCGCTTCACTACATAATTTGCCCACTGCGTATGATTATATTCGATTAGGCCATCCACTTTCTTCTGTATTGGAATGGGGAATTGCAAATTTAAACAACCTAAAGCCTGAAAATGCAATCAGTTTTTCCTCGAGGACAGTTCCAATTATGGCTATTCTTCGGAAAAATTTATTGGCGAATAAAAAGACACAAGTTCTTTACACAGATGAATTGCCCCACTTTTTTGATGCCGAAGTACTGAGGAGTGTGTATGGTTATAAATTCGACTTAAAAAAAGTTGCGGATTCAGCACCAATTTCTGTGTTTGACGGTAGTACGATTTTCGTTTCAAAACACGATGATTTTGGCACTGTCGCACTCAACCCGAATATTGATTTCTTTATCAGTATCCATTCGCAGTTAGGAAGTATTTTATTGGTAAATGGAGAACAAAACGAAAGTTATATCTCAGAAATTCAACACGTACGCCGAAGAGAAACCATAGCAATGACACCAGCCAATTGTTATGCAGCGCTAAAAACGCTAATAGGTCAACCTGCTTTTAATACTGTGAAAAGTAATTTTGAGACAAACAAAACCAGTGTCCTACATTCAATTGCAACCATTACCGGTTCAAATACAAATGCACTCGTTGCTTCAAGTGGTCTGTCCATTCAATATGCTATTATGATGGGACTCATTCATGATGCACTGGAAAAACACAAGGGAAAGGCAATCAAGTTTATTGTCCCCCCAAATTGTTATGGTGGTACAAATGATCAGGCTAGGCGTGTTGCTGCTTGCATTGAAAATGTTGAAATAGTTGATTTACCGGTTGATGGTGATAACGACATGGTGCAAAGCATTGACAGGATTTTAGATGAAGTTGCTGCCCAAGATGCTATCCCTTATATAATCGCTGAAATACCAACAAACCCTAGAGTTGAGGTTCCAGATCTTTTAAAATTAAAGGAAGTTTTAAGCAAAGCGCGTAAAACAAGTAAAGGTGAAACCGCTATCGATCCTGTTTTTGTTTTAGATCAAACATTTTGTCCCAACGTACACTTTTTAGGTGCGGGCGAAATACTCGCAACGGTTAGGACCATTTCGTATGTTAGTGGGTCTAAATTTCCAAGTGGTGGGCAATGTACTGCAGGCTATTGTGTGGGAAATGAAAAAACGAAAAGATTGATGGAAAAAATAGAATTGCATCTAAATCTTTGTGATAATGAAGCGACCTACCTTCAATATGAAATTTTAGCAAAACAATTGCCCTCCATGAATCAACGGATTAGGGATGCGTATGAAAACACACGCGAATTTGTAAACTTTATCCGTGAAACCTTACCCACCGCAAAAATCAATTTTGTTTCAGAGGCTTTGGCAGCACAAGGGTTTACACCATCTGTTTTTTCATTGGACCTACCCACAAAAGGAAATACGGATGAAGAAAAAGAAACATATAAAAGAGCGCTCAATCTTAAATTGATCAATTTAATGATTACGGAAATCCCTGCTGAAAGCAAGTTCTGTGTTAGCTATGGACAGTTAAAGGGCTGTTATTGGACCATACCCGCTACATCTACACAAGGGACGACCAAAGAAGGCGACAAGGATTATATTGTACGCGCTTCACTCTCACCTAATCTGGATCTTGAACGCCATAAAAAAGTCTTTTTAGAATTTGTTGAACAGATTTAGATACGTTGGGAGGTGGTAATAACCTCCCAACTTTGTGTTGAAACCCTTAATTTTTAGTATTTCTACAGCTGTAGTAATACTTACCCATTTTTGGTGTCCAGTTGCTGAATAACACCTATTACAGCCCAAACCACATTCCTGCTCTTGCACTTTGGAAGATGCCATTGGTCGAATAATTTGTGGAAAAGAGTAGGGGAACTCCAGTTTTTTTATACATTTGATTTCACACATTTTTCTCCCCCGTTGTTCTCCATAGCTTTAGTGAAGGTGGCATTTTTAGTTAACGCCCTAGGTTCGGTATGTCTTATGGGTTTGCTATATTTTAAAAGTTTTGAATGATTAATAAATAAAAAACACGGCGTACATGTGCGGGATAGCAGCAATAGGGACTTCGCATATATACATGTTGTAAGTAATTTTGACTCAAATCGCACAATTGAACTGATTTTAAAACTCAATCAAATGGCCGACGGAAGTTTATCACAATTTAAAGCTACTCTTGCTCGCAAAAAAGCGCGTGATGATAAAAGGCGTGGAAAAATTGATAGCAGCAGCTACAAAATTTCTGATTCGAAACCTGAGTATGGCTTTCCAAAGTTGACGGATTCAGAATTAGAAAAAGTAAAAATTGATATTCGAAAAAAGATTAAAGCGGAAAAGCGAAAAGAATTAATTCTCTTTGGAATTGTTTTACTGATTGTGATTTCAATAATTCTATATCTGATTTAAAAAAACTACTTACAACACCTGCTATGGTTCATTGCGGCTGAATTCCGAGCACGGAATTCACCGCTTTTTAATATATTCGTTACTCATCGGAAAAATCCCGGCGGATTTTTCCGCAACGAAACCATAGCCAAACCCGTTAGCTACCATTTGAAAAAAAACATACTCATATCATTTGCATTACTCATCTTCGGATCAACATTCGGACAAGAATATTCTTCAAAAAGAATAAAATGCCTTGTCGATGAATTAATTAAAATATCTGTAAACCTAAATGATTCTGATTTTAGCGGACCTATTGATGAACCAGTTGGGAATAAAGAAACTTATGAAGTTAATGATAAATACACTTCAAATTATATATCTAGCGAAAAATGGTTTGCCGACAATGAACAGCATTTAATTTTCATTAAAATTTATCGGAAGGGTAAGATTTCAGATTTCATCAAAATGACCGAAAATAATTTTCCTAATATTCGTGTTTATGGTTTCTGGGCATTACTTAAAAATGACAAAATTAATGAAGCTCTGATAATACTGAAAAATGAAAAAGAAAAGGCAAAAGAGGTGGAATGGAAACCTTTTGGTTGTGAGATATTTCCTAAACCATCAGATAAATTAATGTCCGAAATATTTCAAAGGGAAAATGACCGTAGAATATATTTGATAAATAAAAACGGTAGCTAACAAAGAACTAAGTTAAAAACCTAATCTTTTTTCTACAATTTCCACATAAATTTCCCGTCATAAACCCGCAACTATTCTTTTTCAACCCGAAGCCAATACGGAAAACGAAATCTAAAATAGTATTTGATTTAATAATTGCTATCACTAAAACACATTTAGCTATCTTTCATCTTTAGTATGACCATTAAAACAAATATTTATTTAGACTTTTGTTGTATAATTTGCAAATAGGAATTCTTGTAAAGAAATTATAAAATGTGGTGGCAATATCTATTGGTTTTTTTAGGTGCGTTATTATTTGATATCGTTCCATTTCCCTTCCCACCAGCATTTACGATAATGATGTTTTTTCAGATCATCTATGGATTGAATGTGTGGGCCGTAATTGTAATAGGTGTAGCTGGATCGGTTTTGGGCAGATACATCTTGCTTTTATATGCGCCATTATTGGCTACGAAGTATTTAAAAGAATCAAAGAATAATGACATTCAGTTTCTCGGGGCTAAAATGAAGGAGAATAAATGGAAGGGGCAAGCAATTATACTTGCATATTCTTTATTGCCACTTCCCACGACACCTCTTTTTTTATGGGGCGGTATTTCCAGATTAAAGCCTATTTATATTATTCCCGCATTTATCATTGGTAAATTTACAAGTGACACTGTTGCATTGCACCTTGGCAAATACGCCTCTGAAAACATTGAAAGTCTCATTGAAAATACCTACTCCTGGCAGTCCATTGCTAGCTTAATATTGAGCTTTATACTTCTTTTCTGTCTTTTATTCATAAACTGGCGAAAACTGATCCAAACAAAGAAGTTGGAAATAAATTATAAAATATGGAAGTAGAGCCCCATTAGTAATTTTATAGTCAGTTGGTTTTAAATACAATGGCACCTAAGCGTTTTTACTACCTAAGGCGCTACGGTTTTCTGCAAAGGCGACTACGAATCCTCTTGGTAGTGTGTTAAGTTCCTGCCACAATTAACTCTTTACACCAAAAGCCTACCTATCTTTGCCTAAAATTATTTTATGCCCAATACCTTTTCCACGTTAGGAATCAATTCCCAGCTAGAACAGCGTTTAGCCGAGCTAAATATTACTATTCCCACAGACATACAACAAAAAACAATTCCGCTGATCTTGACACATACCCAGGATGTCGTGGCCTTGGCAAAAACAGGGAGCGGAAAAACCGCTGCTTTCGGATTGCCTTTATTACAACTTATAGACCCCAAAAACACCAATATAAAAGCTATTATTTTGGCGCCAACACGAGAATTGGGGCAGCAAATACATGCCAATTTGGTTGCTTTTGCTACACATATTCCAGAAATATGTATCGCTTCACTTTGTGGCGGTATTCCTATAAAACCTCAAATAGAACGGTTAAAGAACACTACCCACATAGTCGTGGCCACTCCAGGACGCTTGGTAGATTTAATTAGCCGAAACGCCATTGACCTAAAAAATGTTGCCTATTTGGTGCTGGACGAGGCAGATGAAATGGTAACTGCCTTAAAAACCGATTTGGACAGCATTATTGGGGAGATTCCAAAAAGTAGAAGAACGCTTCTATTTACAGCTACTATGCCCGGTGCGATAAAGCAATTGGTTCAAAACTATATGACCAAGCACGTGCTACATATAGAAGCTGATATGGAAACCTTGGGCCATCAGGGTATTGACCATCAATTTATGGTGGTGGAACCCATTGAAAAACTGGAGGTATTGCTGCATTTTTTAAGCAGTAAGGAAGGAGAACGTGGAATTATTTTCTGCAAAACGAAAGCAGCCGTCAACAAACTGGCAAAGAACTTGGCCATTAATAAATTTTCTTCCGGTGCCATCCATGGTAGTTTGACTCAAGCCATTCGTGATCGGGTGATGGGGCAGTTTCGGGAAGGAAATATAGATATATTGGTAGCCACAGATCTTGCAGCTCGCGGACTTGATGTAAAGGAAATTAGCTATGTAATAAATTACCATTTGCCAGATACTTATGAAACCTACGTTCACCGAAGTGGTAGGACGGCCAGGGCAGGTGGAACGGGTCTTTCGGTAGCCATACTGCAGCAAGAAGAGGTTTTTGAAATCCCAGAATTTGAAGAAGAACTAGGCATTGTTTTTAAGGAAATGAAAAAGCCTGCCCCCCAAAGCACTGCGGAAAATAATACGTTATTATGGGCAAAGAAAATTTTTAAAACAAAACCCAACCGAACTATTTCAGCGGAGTTTAAGGAAAAAATAAGCACGGTATTCCATCATTTGACCAAGGAAGAATTGATAGATAAGATATTGGCGCATCAACTAGCACAAACAGCTATTTCTCCAAAAGCACAAACACCCGCAAAACCAACAAAGAAAAAGAAGAAACAGCAATAATGGCAAACGATATAAAGGATCAACAGGATATTCTAGCTAAGCTAAACATAGCGGCCTTAAACGCGATGCAGGAGCAAGCCATTTCCGTAATTGGGAAAACGGCAAACACAATTCTATTATCTCCCACGGGAACGGGCAAAACCTTGGCGTTTCTATTGCCAATTCTTAAAAATTTGGATGCAGAAAATCCTGAAGTACAAGCTTTAATTGTGGTTCCCACTCGCGAACTTGCTATACAGATAGAACAGGTTATTAGAAATATGGGTTCTGGTTTTAAAGTAAATGCCGTTTATGGCGGTAGGGCCAAGAGCAAGGACAAGATAGAATTAAAACATACCCCAGCTATTTTGGTAGGTACTCCGGGAAGAATTTTGGATCATTTTGACGATGACCGATTTTCAAAAGCGAGTATAAAAACTTTGGTGCTTGATGAATACGACAAGTCTTTGGAGATAGGTTTTGAAAGCGAAATGAGTGAAATAATTAATGGATTAACAGGTGTGAGTAAACGTATATTAACATCTGCAACACAAGGAGTTGGCATTCCTAAGTTTGTGAAATTGGATAAACCTACAGTATTGGATTATTTATCAGAAAAGACAGATCCAAAACTTGCAATTAAAACAATTATTTCTCCTGATAAAGACAAATTAGAAACCTTGTTAAAACTTGTTCATTACCTTGGCAATCAACCTGGAATTATCTTTTGCAACTTTAGGGAAAGTATTGAAATGGTTAGTGATTTTCTGAATAAAAGCAACGTGAGTCATACGTGCTTTTCGGGAGGGATGGAGCAAAAAGACAGAGAACGGGCACTTATAAAATTTAGAAATGGCACCAGCCAGATATTGGTTGCAACCGATCTTGCGGCTAGAGGGATTGACATTCCCGAATTAAAATTTATTATTCATTACGAGCTGCCCCATTCGGCAACAGAGTTTACTCATAGAAACGGCAGAACGGCTAGGGTTAATGAAAAAGGTACCGCTTATGTATTAAAGTGGAAAAATCAGCTATTGCCCGATTTTATTGAAAAAACAGAGCCAATTGAAATTCCTCATGCAGCGCAGTTAATGCCACAATATTGGGAAACGCTCTTCATTTCGGGTGGAAGAAAAGATAAAATATCCAAAGGAGATATTGCAGGCTTGTTTATTAAACAAGGGAATATAACAAAGGAACAATTGGGTGCTATAGAGCTAAAACAGGATTGTGCGTTTGTTGCAGTACCGCTAGCTCTTGCCAATCAATTGGTAGGCCAATTGAACAACAGCCGCCTTAAAAAGAAGAAAGTACGTATTTATATTCTTTAATAGTCGGTTTTTTCAATTATTTAATTGTAAATCAATCCTTTAACATATAAAATGAAATTACCCCGTTATTTTAGACTACATTTACGCCAGAAACGATTTAGTCAGCTTATCTTTTTTTAATCTCCATCAAATTTTAATTAATCCTTCGCTTTCTACTATACTTTAACAGTCGTAGTGAATCAGGCGTTTTATGGTAAAGACCAGTAGGGTTAATAATATTAGTTCTCTTTAAAAACTTTCCTCATAATTAATTCGCAAAACACAGCGCCATTCTTTAACCAATGGTATAACCCCTCGATTTTGGGTTTATTTTTGGTTTCTGAGTGTTAGCAATTAAATATGAGTAACAACTTACATAGCCCAAAATTTTCGAGAGATCGAAACGCCACCTTTTCTAAAACATTACGGAGTAGAGTAAATGCCTATTTTAAAACCAATGGTATCAGTAGAAACGCCAATGGTACAATGATTACCAAGACCATTGTTATGTTGGCATTGTTTTTTGTTCCAATCATTCTGCTGTCTACGGGTTTAATAACATCAGTCTGGCTGCTTTTTGTAGCCTATTTGATAGCAGGTCTCGGTATGTCCGGTATTGGCATGGGCATTATGCACGATGCAATACACGGCTCCTACTCGAGAAATAAAAAAGTAAATACTATTTTGGGGTACACCTTTAATCTTATAGGTGCGAATGATGCGGTATGGAAAGTACAGCACAATGTATTACACCACAGCTTTACAAACATAGAACATGCAGATGATGATATTAATGCACCGTTTTTTTTAAGGTTTTCGCCCCACGCAAAACACTATTGGCTACACCGTTTTCAGCATATTTACATTTGGTTTTTTTACGGAATATCTACCATATCATGGATCACCACAAAAGATTTTGTTCGCCTTACGCGCTATAAAAATATGGGGTTCTTTAATAAAAAACACGAATTCAAAAAAGTTTTGAGCTCTATGATAGGCTGGAAAATGCTTTATTATACCTATGCGTTAATATTACCTATGATTATTGTACCGCAGGCTTGGTGGATTATATTGTTAGCCTTTTTTAGCATGCATTTTGTAACAGGGCTTTTAGTGAGTACCGTTTTTCAAGTAGCCCATATTATGCCAGATAATGAATTTCCAATGCCCAATAAAGAAGGCGTCATGAATGACGACTGGTACAGTCATCAATTTAATACAACTAGTAATTTTTCACCAAAAAGCAAACTTTTATCGTGGATGATAGGAGGTTTGAATTATCAAGTTGAACATCACATACTACCAGATGTATGCCATGTGCATTACAAAAAACTAACCAATATTGTTGCTGAAACTGCAGAAGAGTATGGTATGGAATATCATGTTAAGAAAAACTTTGGGCTTGCAATAGTAGCCCATATTAAAATGCTCCGATTGTTGGGGCAAAAACAAACTGTTGTTAGCCAATAAAGTGCAGATGACAATTATCTAATTAAAAAGACAGAAACAATGTTAAAAAAAATTATAAATAAACTAATAAATACTAAAAAAGTAAAAGTAATGAAAGAAGGTACCGTAAAATTTTTCAATGAAGCCAAAGGTTTTGGCTTTATAAAAGTAAAAGACACAGACCAAGACATTTTTGTTCACTCAACAAATCTAATTGACAACATTCGTGAGGATGATAAAGTGCAATTTGATGTAGAACAAGGAGAAAAAGGGCTTAGCGCTGTTAAAGTAAGATTGCTATAACAGTTTAAAAAGCAAACAAAAAAACCATCTCAACGGATGGTTTTTTTATTTTAAATAGATACGTTATTGCAGCCCCAAATAATTACTTCATTTGTTGCTATTTCGTAATTACTAATAGTAGTTGTATAAAAATCATACAGGTAAATACAATTGCTAAATCCTTGAGATATAAAAGCAAAACTTTCTAACTTTGCATATAGAAAATAGGTTCTTTGCATTTCCTATTTTCTTTCAAATAAAACATTTTTGAAACAAGGAAAATGTTGTAATCACGGTAAATGACTCTAAAACTTTCCAATGCCTTCGCATGAACTTCTTCTATTTCTTTTAATTGCCATTAGTTTTTTAATTAGCATTTTCGGTTCCATTGTTGGTTTTGGTGGCGGCATTTTCATAGTGCCTATTTTAATTACAATCTTTCATTATAAGCTGGATGCTGCTGTTGGCGCTGCAATGATCTCACTTATTCCATCTTCACTGATATCAACCTATTTAAACAGAAAAAACAGTAATGTAGATTTTAAAATGGGCATTTTGCTGGAATTGCCAACTATAGTAGGTGTAGTTTTAGGAAGTATGCTGCTCACTTATATCTCGGCCAAACGATTGGAGATTCTTTTTGCCTTGATGGTTTTATTTCTTGGGTTATCGTTTTTTGTAAAATTAAAGAAGCGCGACAACCAGGAGATGGGTGTTTTTTATAGGTTGAATAAGTTGAAGCCTCGCTTTGTAATTAAAAATACGGCACACTTTGCGGCCTATCGGGTTAGCCTTTATATGGTATTTGTTTTTGGAATCCTCTCAGGAACACTTGCGGGTTTATTTGGCGTGGGAGGTGGTTTTATGAAAACTCCTATTATGCTCAAGGTTTTTAAAATACCAGCTAAAATTGCTGCCGCAACCGCACTTTTTATGATTGTTATTACCAGTATTACGGGATCGATAAGTCACTATATACAAGGCCATATCTATCTTGAAAAAGCTTGGCCTATTATGTTGGGTTTTGCAATAGGTGCTATTGTTGGACATAAATTAAATACACGTATTAAAAGCAAAACTCTTGAAAAAATGATAGGGTTTTCACTCATCTTGGCAGCATTGATTATGATGTCAAATTTCATTATTACTGGTTGAGGGTGTAAAAAGGCTTTTCAGTTACAACCAGATCAAGTTAGAATACTTCAGTCGTTTCTTTTTTTATGAAGTTGCAGAAGTAGTGAATCTAATCAGTTTGGTTTTCTAAATTCACGGTAAAGCGAATTAAGTTTACATAAATAACGCATACTTTAATATTAAACACTACTTTCGCGGCCGCTAAAGAAATAGTTTATGAAACGCATCAACGAATACAAGAAACTCTTTGGAGTTGAAAAGGAAATAGAACTAAAGGCCCTTAAAACCAGTTACCGAAACTTGGTTAAGGAGTGGCATCCAGATAAGTTCCAAGATGGAGATGAGATGCGTGAAGAAGCTGAAGTAAACAGCCGCAAGATCATAGACGGCTATCACTTTCTAGTTAGTATCGCCCCAGAAACTAAAGTAGCTAACCTTGAAGAATACACAGAAACTATTACCAACTCAGGTATTGCAGATTTTCAACACAAAGGGATGCTTTTGGAGATTACCTACCTAGATGGCAGTACCTATGAATACTTTGGGGTTACCAGACAGCTATATATAAAAATGGTGAATAGCGATAAGCTAAACCGTTTTGCTAAGCGTACTATTTATCCCAATTATCTTTACAGAAAATCAAAGAAGACTTTGGATTATGCTTAGAAATGCCATAAGTAAATTTTTGAGGAACTAAAATCTCAAAGTTTTCACAAAAGATAATTTGCCATTAAAAAAAATATCATAGTTTTGTTACTTGTTAATATGAAAAAATTTCGCTCAAATACTATTTGTAAGATTCACGGAGAAATCTCCGAGGGATAGAGCGATTATATATAAAATATTAAAGCGTTCCTCCCCAAAGAGGAACGTTTTTTTTGTTTAATAATACTATTTATAATGAAAAATATATCACATTCCAATTTTAGTAAGTGTAATATGCCGAAGCGTATTCGCAAGTATATTTCCATATCTCAAAGTGAATGATAAAACCAAAATAATTGTTTTAAAAACCCTTTGATAAATAAAAAATCAAAGGGTTTTTTTTATAATGAAAACAAAATGAAAAGAGTTTTTGCCTTTAAATTAGAAAAGCATATTGTGCTAACAGAGCTAAAAAGCTATACGCATGTTTTATTGGGATCGCTGTTGTTATCCGCTGCTTATGCTTTACTCATAATACCCCACCATATAGTTCCTGGAGGTATTTTGGGACTCAGTATTGTTGTGAAGGAGCTAACAGGCTTTTCAATAGGCTGGATCGCTCTGCTAATAAACATCCCCTTATTACTTTGGGGCACTAAAGTCTTGGGGGCTAAAACAGGCCTAAAGACTCTTTTTTCTATGATCTTAGTTTCATTTTATATAGATCTGATTACTTCCATAACTGAAGGAAAGGTATTTATAAATGATGTATTAATGTCTTCTGTGTTTGGGGGAGTAATCATAGGCGTAGCGGTAGCTTTTGTTATGAATGCAGGTGCTACTACAGGCGGAAACGATATTTTGGTTCGTATTCTTTCTACAAAATTAAGATTGCCCTATAACCAGCTTATACTTATGGTTGATGGTATTGTGATCCTTTTGGGAACTGTAGTATTTTCAGATTTCACAATGGCAGCTTATAGTATTGTCGCTATTGTTGCCATCAGCAAAACCATAGCCTATTTTATGAAGAAATCTGTTCAAAACAAAACTATCTTAGTTTTTTCATCTAAAAATTTATTGATTCAGGAAGAAATTCTCTTGAATAAAAAAAGCACAGATGGCATCTTAAAGTTAATACATCATGACAGTAATGAAAAGATGATATTGGTGACTCGGAATACCAAAAAATTAGATGTGGTAAAAGATATTATCTATAAAATAGACCCGCTGGCGCATATAACGGTTTTGGAATCCAACAGTTTAGGTAGTGTTTAAAAATGTAAAAGCCACTTTCTTAAGTAACATAAGAAAGCAGCTTTTGCTAATTCAGGTAGTTAGTATTTATTATTCTTTAAAATTTAATCGGTTGTGAAAGTACCTGCAATAATGCCAGAAAACTTTAGCTTATAATTTACACCGGCATTGCCATTGATTGCAACAATAACATTTTGAAAATTAATTGAACAGGTTTTATTTGCCGCATCATAATTGCTTACCGTAATCGTTCCTGATGTTGGGTAATTGGTATTGCTATATGGGACTCCATTCACACCATAATCAACTTCAATTCCTATTGGCGCGCTTGTTGACCAAGACTCAACATTATATGAGCCATTTTCAATTCCGTAGCGTATGTATAGTCTAATTCTTGTATCGCTATAGCCAGAAGGTGGTGTGTTAGGAGAATATCTATCTCCAATTACAACTCCACTAAAACTGTTCCCTTGAATAGTAGTTGGATAAATTTTGAAAACCGTATTGTCAATAAATGGAAGAATCCCGTTATCCCCTGAAGGAAGTTGGCTATTTCCGAAATCTATTTCAACAGTATCGGTAGTAATAAGTATGGGATCTGGGTTACCGCCACCATTTCCGTTACACTCAGGACCAGAATTTTCTATACAGATTGCCATTCTTGAACCTCCATCTGGTGAAGTGAATTCGCCAGTTTCTGTCTCGCCATTTTCCCATTCTACAAAGTAAGAATATTGTGTGTTTTTGTTCAAGATGAAAACAGCAGTATTACAATCTTCAAAGGTGATGTAATTACCGTCTTGCCCCAACAGTCTTACGGTATGGCAACTTATGTGGGACTCTTCGTTTTCAACATCCCTAGGCGTACTGAGGAAACCAGAATACACAGGAGCGCACAATCCTCCATTTTGTTCGTAATGCGCATTTAAGCCACTTAAGACAGTGGTGTTAATAGTGATTGTAGCATTACAGCTTTCATTATGGGTAAAATATACTGATGATTTTGACTTACTATCATGGTAGGCTTGGTTGCTTTCTGGTAAGGTCATACTTGTTCCAGAAATAGTAATTGGATTTCCATCAATATAAGAACCACTAACAGAAAAGTCATACCCTCCTTGGGTCTTAGTAATTGTACCTATTAAATCTGAAGCCTCATTAAATAATCCATCGCTATAGTCAACGGTTAAGCTTAGTCTATTGTCAATGGATTCTATAGCGCCTTCTAGGCTTCCTGAAAGTAATTCAAGAGAAAAGGTACCATCAGTTGAAGTTTTTAATACTCCTTCTAATGGGTTATAGATACCATCAGCATCCATCCCTCCATTAAAATCGCCTTCGTAATTTTCTATTTCAGAACTTGGGCTGTCACCATTACCTTCATCTTTCTTACAGGAAAAAAGAGTAATGCTTGCTAAAAAAAGAAGCACAATTAATTTTGTTGATTTCATAAGTTGTTTCTTTTAAAAATTTTAAAGTGTGGTTAAATAATTAATCGAAACAAAACTATAAGCTAGGGCTGCAATACGAAATACTTAGCAAAGGGTATTTTTTGTTTAAAAAGAAAACCCCTTTAGGTTTAACGCTAAAGAGGAAGTTTTTCAACTAAAAAAAAATTTTTTTAACTAAGAAAGCCAGCCATTCCTTGCTGCGCCTTTACTATAAAAATATTCAAAAATAGCAATGGCAATAACAATGAGAGGCATAATCAATGATTGTGGCCCCATAACACTTACGGAATCCATGCCGAATACCCAGTATCCCATTTGTATCAGGATTGCCAATAGAGAAATTCCGAAAATGGCGATCGCCATTTTCTTGCGTATCAATAAAAGAACACTTGCCAATAGTCCTCCAAATACAGCTATTCCATATACATAAATTCCCCACGAAGGCATGCTGTTCATTAATTCAAGTTCTTCGGGTGGGTAGGCAGCTTTCATTTCTTCAGTCATAAAAAAATGCTCCATTGCCCATAAAAAGACACCAAGTAAGTTCCATAAAAGCGCGAGCACGGCAATTATCCAAAATCCCGTGTTTGGTTTGGTTGTTTCATTCATATTAAATTGATTTTAAGGTTGTTGTTATAAATATAGACAATTTTATCGATTTTGCTTATTGCGAATTGCTCATTGCTAATTGTTCCTTGTATCTTTACTTTTAAAAATCTAAATATGAGTACAACCATTCCTAAATCTGCTTACGATTTCTTATTAAAACTAAAAGAAAACAACAACCGCGACTGGATGCAGGAGCACAAGAAGGAATATTTGGCAAATGAAAAGACGTTAAAAGCATTTTATGTTTCCGTGGAAAAGGGTTTAAATGTTACTGATGAAATCGCCACCACAAAAGTTTTTAGAATCAATCGTGATATCCGTTTCAGCAATGATAAAACACCTTATAACTTTCACCGAAGCGTAAGTTTTAGTAGGGCAGGAGCACAAAGGCGTGGCGGATATTACCTGCGCTTGGAATCTGGAAACAGTTATATGGCTGGAGGATTCTTTAATCCCAATCCAGCCGATTTATTACGTATTCGAAGGGAATTTGAAATGGACAGTTCTGAAATACGGGAGATTCTGAATCAAAAAGATTTCAAAAAAGCCTTTGGTGATTTTAACCAGGAATACACTGTAAAGACAGCCCCCAAGGGTTTTAGCAAAGACGATAAAAACATTGATTTAATTCGTCTAAAAAGCTTTTTTGTAAACCATAGATTTACTGACGAAGAAGTCTTCGCTGCAGATTTTAAAGACAAGTTAATTTACTATTATCAGCTTCTTCGCCCATTTTTTAATTATATGAGCGACGTTTTGACTACGGATTTAAATGGTGTTTCTCTTTTGGATAATTAAGCAAAATCGTATTCCAAAAGTTGAATATTACTTTTCAAACGCTCTTTAACAATATCCATCATTCGCTTGTTGAGCGCTGAGGAATTTTGAATATAGATGTCAAACTCTTCCAAAGTAAATTGCCCTATGATGGTGCCTTTTAGCGAGTTTCGGAACTTCATATCCTTATGAATTGCGTTTTCAATATAATCTAACCTTTTTTCAATCGTAAGATCATAAAAAACGTTTTTGTGTTTCGCCACGTAGTTTTTAAAAACCGCCAGCAACAAATCATTCTGAAGCTTAGCCACAGGACGCAATGTCTTGTTTTGAAAACATTCGTCGGCAGACATATTTGGTGTAATTTTGGCGGAAGGGATTTCGGGGCGTATACTGAGCAGCACACTATCTCTTGTTTCCATTGTATGGTTTTTTTTAAAATTAAAGATAAACCTGAGTCTATTTATAAATACTTCGATTAGTTATAAACCTTGTTTTCAACAATACAGCAGAATGTTATTATCTTTGGAAGTAATGGTGCAATTAATAAGCCAACTCCATTTTTTTTGAATAGAATTACTAAAAATAGTCTTTACTTATGAAAATATTTTCTTCAGCGCAATTATACGAAGCTGACAAAATCACAATTGAAAAACAGCAAATTACTTCGGAAGCATTAATGGAGCGGGCAGGAACGCAAATTTTTCAATGGTTGCACCAGCGTTTGAACGGTACACCAATTCCCATCCACATTTTTTGTGGCATTGGCAATAATGGAGGCGATGGTTTGGTGGTGGCTAGACTCTTAATTGCGCACGGTTATAATGTGATTGTTTATGTTGTGAATTGTAGCGACAAGCGTTCAAAAAACTTCCTACTCAACTATGGCAAGATTAAGAATGTAACCAAAAAATGGCCCGTTTTAATGAAAGGTGTGGATGATTTTCCCGAAATAAATAATGAAGATATCATTGTGGATGCTATTTTCGGTATTGGTTTAAACCGTTGTCCTAGTGGATGGGTAAAGAAACTGATTCAATATCTTAATGAAAGTAAGGCTTTTAAATTAGCCATAGATATTCCTAGCGGACTTTTTTCAAACGCACCTTTGGAAGATAAGGATGCAGTTTTAATTGCAAACCACACTTTGACATTTCAAGCTCCCAAACTTTCATTTTTTTTACCAGAAACTGCTGTTTTTGTCTCAAATTTTGATGTTTTGGAAATAGGTTTGGATTTGGATTTTCTGCAAAATACAGAACCCCTGGCGCAATTAATTTCAAAACAAGAGGCACAACGTTTCTATAAAACGCGTGAAAAATTTGGACATAAAGGAACTTACGGACACGCATTGCTAGTTGCTGGCAGTTATGGAAAAATAGGAGCAGCAGTTCTTGCAACAACTGCAGCTTTTAGAATTGGTGCTGGAATGGCTACGGCTTTTGTTCCGAAATGTGGCTATAATATTTTGCAGACCACAATTCCTGAAGCGATGGTTATTACAGATAAAGAAGCGGATTTTATAAGTGCCATTTCAGTGGATTTTGAACCATCTTCCATTGGAGTAGGAATGGGAATTGGAAAAAATAAAGCTACCGTGGAGGCTCTAAAAAAATTATTTCAGGAAATGGATGTCCCTTTTGTGATTGATGCCGACGCATTAAACAATATTTCTGAAAATAAAGAATTATTGAAATTGCTTCCAAAGAACTCAGTGTTAACTCCACATCCTGGTGAGCTAAAAAGACTCATAGGGAAATGGAAAAACGATTATGATAAGATTGAAAAAGTAAAGAAGTTTTCAGACAAACACGAAGTTGTGGTTATTATTAAAGGAGCTTATACCATTACTGTTTATGGTGATAAACTTTATATGAATACCTCTGGAAATCCTGGAATGGCAACAGCAGGAAGCGGTGATGCATTAACCGGTGTAATTACAGGTCTGCTTTCACAAGGCTATGATCCTTTATTGGCTTCGGTTTTTGGGGTTTATATGCACGGGCATGCAGGTGATCTTGCTTCGGAACAAATGGGGTATGAAGCTATTATGGCGGGCGATATAATTGGTAACCTTTCCGAAGCTTATTTAGATTTATTTAAACAACCAGAAGTTGAAAAGGAATCAGGCGAAAAATAAAAAAAGCCCGTTCAAAATGGAGCAAAGAACGAAATTAATAGTTCTCGCCAGCCTTTGAACGGACTGTTGCTTAAATAAATTACATCAGCGCATCTAAAGTTTTTCTCAGCGCTGGGTCTGATGGTCTTGGTGCATCGGCAGAAACAATATTTCCCTGCGGATCTATCAATATAAATCTTGGGATCCCTAAAATTGCGTAGTCTTCAACAAATTTAGATTTCCAGTTATTATCTGCCATTAGTTGGATGCCTCCCAGTTCTTTTTCAGCAACCATCGCTTTCCATTTTTTGTAATCTTTAGGCTCGTCAATAGAAATACTTACAAACTTAATGTTTTTATTGTGGTAATCTTTTTCTACTTCTTTAAGTGAAGGGATCTCTCTTAAGCAAGGTCCGCACCATGTGGCCCAAACATCTATGTAAACATAATTGCCTTTTAATGATGCCAAATCGGTAGTGCCGCCTTTGTGGTTTTCATAATTAAAAGTAGGGGAAGGGTTGTCTTTGGTAATTGTTTTCAGTTTGTTGTAGCGCTCGGTTAGTTTTGCAAGATTTTCAGGATTTGGATTACTTTTTTTGTAAATATTGTAGGCTTGATCCAAAGTGGAATCTGGTTTTAGACCAAATTGTAAATAGGAGCTCATAATTTTATCTTTTGCATAACCATTTGGAAGGGCTTCATTTACTTTTTTGAGATATAGAATGGTTTGGTTATTATCACCACTTTCAAAAGTTTCCTCGTTTACCAATCTATTAAAATGTGCATCCAATAAATTTTGGTACGCCATAGAATTGCGATATGCAAGTGTGTCATTAAAACTTATATTTTTAAGACCATCATAAAAATCATCAGAAACCCTAAAAGCTTCATCACCGGAATAATATCGATGTGCGTCCTTATAATTTTCAATCATAAGGGCGTGGGAATATTTTTCCTCCTCATCAAGCTTTTTCTTAAAACTTTCGTTGTCAATTTTATAGGTTGCGTATAAGCTATCAAGGCTTTTTTTGTTTTGGCCCAATCGTTCCTTAAATTTATTTTCATCCAATGAAAAAGTCATTTTACTATCTATGTTTTGCTCTCCCCAGAGGTACTTGGCTGCTAAAAAATTGTTCACATTCGCTAGATCGCCCGTATATTTTAAGCTTTCGTCAAACGCATCTGCATTTAAATTTACAGTAAGTTCCATACCTTTTTCGAGATATACTTCTGTGCGTTCGCGGCCAACATAAAGTTCATAAAAACCATCTTTTTTTAAATGAAGTGTGTCGGTAAATGCACCTTTATCATTGATGGGAATGAGTGCTTCGAAATCATTTCCGCGGATAAATGCAGATTCGGCAGTATTGTTTTCGACCATACCATTTAGTACGGAATAATCTGGTTTTTCTTCTTGTTTGCAAGAAATTACAAAGAGCACTAAAACTAATAAACTTAATTTTTTCATAGCTATGAATTTTAATTGTACTGTAAAATTACGTATTGAATAAATAACTCTTTCCACTGTATTTTGTTAATTTTTGGTATTATTTTAAGAAACCTCACCTTGCTTTTAAACTCAGAAAGATGGTGTGGAAATTTAAAAATAGTATTTTTGCCAAAAGAATACCTTCCCAATGCAAGAAACACATTATATAAGTTCAGAAATCCTTGATTTATACTCGGTTAAGGAGATAATCGAAAATCATAAAATACTTGAGCTTTCTGAAGAAGCACAGCTTAATATAAAAAAATCAAGAGCGTATTTAATACATAAAATGAAGGACAACGAAACTCCTGTTTATGGAATAAATACAGGGTTTGGTTCTTTATGTAATGTGAAAATTTCCTCTGAAAATCTCTCGAAATTACAGGAGAACCTTGTAATGTCCCATGCTTGTGGTACTGGCGAATTTGTTCCAAAGCCCATAATAAAGCTGATGCTTTTATTGAAAATACAATCTTTAAGCTATGGTTATAGTGGCGTGCAGATTGAAACCGTTGAAAGGCTTATCGAATTTTACAATAACGATATTTTACCTGTAATATACTCCCAAGGAAGTTTAGGGGCATCTGGCGATTTGGCTCCCTTGGCACATTTATCTTTACCCTTAATTGGCAAAGGCGAGGTTTATTATGGAGGCGAACGTGTTTCTTCTGAAAAAATCTTGAAAAGATTT
>CAKZLK010000015.1 GCA_937125455.1 uncultured Aequorivita sp. | reverse complement strand
TTGAATTAATTTCTTTGTGTTTTCCATTTTCTTAAAATTTAAATTATTGATTTTTAATGTCTCTATTATAGTTAGTGACAGGTTTTAAGAAAATATGACAGGCTATAGGGTTTTTATTTTAAGATAATTCCATTTTTATAATGAATATCAGCCATTTAGATACTTGCTATTTCGAAGAAAATTATTTTTGTTTTAATTTTTGCTTTATGCTTTCTAAGTTTTTTTGAAAAAACTCGAGATCTCTATCCTCATTTGAAACAGCAATATCAACTGCTCTTTGATAGTTAGTAAGAGAAGCTTCTAAATCGCCATTTATCATTAATGATTCACCATAACTATCAAACGCATTTGCAGAATTCGGATAAAGAATAGTATTTGCTTTCAAAATCGATTCAGCTATTTTTGGTTTTTTGTACGTCAATAAATATTCATAGCCCAGATTATTGACGTCTCCTTCGTCAAACAAATTGGCTTCTTTACATTTTTTTAAACTTTCAAGAATTAAGTCGTCTGATTTTCCAACTGTATAATGGTCAAGCTCATTATTTAAATCCATAAACAATTGGCTATATATTTTATTTCTCTTAGCCCGATAAGATTCCGCTGCTTTCTGGGCCAATTCGAGTGTTTTATCATAGGCACCTTCAACAGTTGTTTCTATTTCAGGGATTACTCCAACGCCTTCCCAATTAGTTTTAGTTATTGGGTTAATTGCTTTTCCAGTTGGAATAAAAACACGCAAATTTTCATTGATTCTCATACCTCGCCCTGGATTAGCACCTCCTCCAGTGGTTTTTCCTACTAAAGTTGCCCTTTTTTGAGTTTGCATGTTATATGAAAATTCTTCCGCACCAGAGAAAGTTCTTTCACTTGTAATAATGAATAAAGGAACATCAGGCATCCTACGCCCTCCAACTTCATCTAATGTCCAAAATTCTTCTGTACTGTTTCCTTCTCTCCAATAAAGACTATTCAAAAGCAATTTCTGATTAAAGAAATAACTGCATAAGTACTGAACCATGCGGGGACTGCCTCCTCCATTTTTACTTAAGTCAATAATAATTGCATCTGTTCTCGACATTAATTTCATGTAAGCATCTGCAATGTGCTTTCCAGTTTCCATTCCAGCAAAACCTCTTAAATCTAGATAACCAACATTACCATCCAAGATTTTAACAGTGTTGAATCCTGAATTTGCCCCTCTGGATCTATCTATTCCAATAATATATTCATCAACTGTTCTTTCCTGAGACTTTTCTGAATTGATGCTAGGTTGGTTAGACCAAATACGCATGTGCTTGTCCTTATTGATGGCTTGTACTGAGTTAGTCAAGGCTGTTGCAAAAGTTTCATTATTTTCAAACTGATCAAAATATCCATCTAACAATTGAGCCTTTAGATGCGCTTCAGTCAACTTTGCAACTTCAGGAAACACATAAAAATCATTCATTAATTGGGAGATGCTTTGAATAACCTCTTTTTTGTATTCTTTCGTAATTGAATCATCCTGCGCGTAGCATAAACTCAAATTAAAAAATAATGTGATAAACAATATGTGTAGTCGGGTACTAATTTTCATCTATTAAATATTTATAAGCTATAAAAATATAAAATAATATAGGCTTGTTTGTATCTGCTATTTTTTCTTTAGTGCTTCAATCCTTTCTTTATAATAATTATCTCCACTTATTTCAAAAGCTTTAGTCACATATTTTAGAGCATTGGCAGTATCACCATTTCTTTCATAATAATCAGCCATAGAATCATAAGCATTAGGGCTATTTGGGTAAAATTCAATGTCGAAATTAAAGAACATTTTCGACTTTTCCGGTTGTTCCATATCTAAACTCATATATCCGAGCATATTCAATAAATCTTCAGGATATGGTGGCACAGAATATTTAAAATAAGTTTTTAGCTTTTTTGCACGGTATTTTATTATTTCAGATAATTCCTCCTTTGAAGTTTCAGGTGAATTGAATTTAGAGGTATTCTCCATCTGGTACCATTGAAACACGGAAATTAAGCCATCCATTATAGAAGGAAAAGCTATGGTGCCATGCAGATCCCTTGGATAAAATTTCCACTCCAAAGCCAATCCATTTTGTTTGTTTTGCTTTACGATATTTGAAAAGGCAATATTAGATCTTGGAAAAAGCGTAAAATCTGAAGTATCCTGCATAACATTAGCTATTGTAACAGTTGGATCCTGCATATTTAACTGTCCATTTAAAGACATAAATAAAGATTTTCCTTTATAATCGTTACTCGGTAAGATGCTTTGCGCTTCCTTCAATAATTTTTGGTTGTCCCAATCAAGGCTGGGATCGATTGCTATATAATTAGAAAATAAGTGTGGATGGTGTACTAGCGAATAAAGCGTAAATAAACCCCCATACGAATGCCCTATTAAAGTTCTAAAATTGGTTACTGGATATTTATTTTCAATGAAAGGAATAAGTTCCGACTCTAAAAATTTACTAAAATTGGCGGCATCTCCGTTTTCTTGTTTAAACGGCATTCCGTACATTTCTGTTACTTTTGAAGTCGTCAAGTCACGCATTCTGTTTTTATCGTTTGAAATACCAATAAGCACCATATCGGGCGTAAAACCACCACTGTAAAAATCTTGAACATTGTTTACCGTAGGAAGCAGCACTTCTCCATCTAAAATATAAACTACGGGGTATTTTCCCTTTTCTTTGGCGTTATAGCTTGCAGGAAGTTGCACATAAATTTTCCTGTATTCTTTCAGGCTTTCGGAATATATGCTATCCAAAGTACCCACTTTTTGCAGAAAAGAAATATTCTGATCGGTTTGGCTATGTACAACTTGTAGAAAGAAAAAACTTAAGCCAATTACTAATAATACGAGTGTTTTATTCATTGTTTAATTATTCATTCAACGTGTATATCACGCTGATTAGTTAGGAAATAATTTATTTAAAGAAAACGAATCAAGCTGAAATCCACAGGGCTTTTAGAGCATATAACAGGTTGAGATTTCGTAATAATAGTTTCCTTTTGGAGGCAAATATAACTAAATTATTAGTTGAACTAATAATTTAGTTATATTATTTTTATCTCGGTAGTTATTCGCAGTCCATTTAGTTAAAGGATGGTTCCTGTAGCTTTAGCTTGAGAGTCCATTTGTCGGCCTATAAATAAGCCGATTACCATGCCAATACTAACTCCTACCGCGATTCCTAACGATCTTTCAAAATGGGAAGCAAGGACAACTCCTAAAACTACACCGAAGGCAGCTCCAGTAGATACCCCGACATTTACATAGTATCCTGCCGGAATTAAAGAATGTTTGTCTTTTAAATATTTTTTGAACTCTTTCAGTTTTTGGTTGAAGTATTTTTTGTTATTTCCTTCATTGGATTTTAAATTTAAAATATCAAGTTCTGATTCAATGGATTGAAGTTCCTCTTTTGAGAACTCTCTCCTTCCCAACTTATTTAGAATATCAAGGAAATTGTTATAAACCTTAATTTCAGATTTATTGGTTGCTTCCTTTTTTAAACTTTCAAAAAAGGCATAAGCTGCTTGTAGTGTCATAATATTGTTGTTTTCTTGGTTAGTGGCACAAAACAAAAAATATTACATGTAGAAGCTTGTATTTCTTAAAAAAACGTAGCGAAGCACTAAAAACAATTAGTTGGAAAGCGTTTACTCATTCAAATTTTCAATATCTGTCATTAATTCTTCCAGCTTTTTGAATACCCTACCATATACAATGTTCAAATCCCATTGATAAATTCGACCGCCAAAAAACGCTAGTATACCTAAAATTAAAAACACAATAACAATTCCTATTAATGGGATTCCAAAGATTAGGTAAGTGTCTGGAAAACTTATGAGAATCTTAGTTACAAGTCTCTCACCTAAAGGAATACCTTTTGCATCTTTAAACCAAAACCCCAATATAAAAGACATAAATATTATAGGGTACAAAAATGTAGAGATTCGCTTATTAACAGCTACCTGATTTTTTATCCATCGGTTAAACTCTTTGAGGTATTGATAACTATTTTCACCTTTATCTATGGTTTCTAAATCTTTTAGAAGACCTTTATTAATAAAAACGAGAACCAAAAGGGTTACAAAGAATATAATTCCCATTATTGGTATTCCTATAAAATAGGAGATCAATAAAAATAGAAACGAGAAGAACACAATCGCAATCAAATTGATGCGAAACATTTTTTTAAATTTATCAATAATATGAATTGATTTTTGGGAATATAGGTCGTTTATTTTTGGCGCTATTAAGGCATCACTTTTCAAGAAACCCTCTTTCCATATATTTTCAATTGATTTCTCCATCTAATAGTTTTTTTAATCTTACTTTAATTCTTTGAACACGCACACCAATATTATTTGGGTTGGTTCCTATAATATCAGCGATTTCCTGATATGGTTTTTCTTCTAAATAGAGCATAATAATAGCTCTGTCAATTTCTGATAATTGTCTAATCGCATCATATAGGAGATTTAGTGATTCGTCTGAAAACGCATGATTATCTTCAGTTTCTTCAGCGGTCAAAGAGTCAGATACAAAATGCTGTACATTGTTTTTCTTTTTCTTCAGTAAGGTCAGACAAACATTTAAGGTAACTCTGTAAACCCAGGTACTCCATTGTGATTCCTCACGAAAATTATCTTTACTCCTCCAAATTTGCAAACATACTTCCTGATAATAATCTTCGAAATCCTCTTGAGAATTTGTATAGGCCCTACATAACTTTATAATTATTCCGGCAAATGGTAAAATTGATGTTTTGTAAAAATCGCTACTCAATATTATTTTTTTGGTTTGTAAAGTAAATATAAAATTTTCAAATAAAATTCTGTTATCATTGAAAGTGGGTCTTCGATGTATCTCATAATACATCTCTGAATTTATTTTATTTATCTACATTTTAATTAATAGAACCTATTTACTCTCTTTTTTCAAGAAGAAATTAATGACGTGCTCGTTTGTCATACACATTAAAATAAAACATCAATCCTGATTCCTTTTTTTGAAGTATAGCACAACTGACATTTATCATTTTATAAAAAGCAGATCAAAAGTACTTTTGACCTTAGAATTTAAAAGCCATGCAAAGCACTTTAGTTTCAAAATACAACGTTGCCGGACCGCGATATACAAGCTATCCCACAGTCCCTTATTGGAACAATGACAATTTTTCTTTAGGTGAATGGAAGAAAAACGTAGTTCAAAGTTTTTCGGAAAGCAATTCAACAGAAGGTATAAGTCTCTATGTCCACCTTCCATTTTGTGAAAGTCTTTGCACATTTTGTGGATGCAACAAACGGATCACAAAAAATCACGGCGTTGAAACCCCCTATTTGGAATCTATTTTAAAAGAATGGCGACTTTATTTAGAGCTTTTTTCCAAACGTCCAGTAATTAAGGAATTGCACCTGGGTGGTGGAACACCTACATTTTTTTCAGCAGAGAATTTAAAGTTGCTCATAAAAGGAATATTTCGTGATGCAACTGTTGCTGAAAATCCTTCCTTTAGTTTTGAGGGGCATCCAAACAATACTTCAGAAGAACATTTACAAACGCTCTTTGATTGCGGTTTTACGAGGGTCAGTTATGGTGTTCAGGATTATAACACTACAGTACAAATTGCAATTCACAGACTGCAACCTTTCGCAAATGTGAAACGTGCTACGAAAACCGCGCGCGAAATTGGTTATACTTCCGTAGGCCACGACATTATTTTTGGACTCCCCTTTCAGAAAAAGCAACATATCATCCACACTATTGAAAAAACCAAAGAGCTAATGCCAGATCGCATTGCTTTTTATAGCTATGCTCATGTGCCATGGATAAAAGGCAATGGGCAGCGCGGATTTAAGGAAGAAGATTTACCAACTGCCGCAGAAAAGCGGGAAATGTATGAAACAGGCAAGCAAATGCTCGAAGAAGCAGGCTATATTGAAATAGGAATGGATCACTTCGCCCTAAAAACCGATAGCCTTTACAAAGCTGTGAAAGAAAAAAAGCTACATCGCAATTTTATGGGCTACACGGACAGTAAAACCCAATTGATGCTTGGTCTTGGCGTTTCAGCGATTGGCGATAGCTGGTACAGTTTTGGGCAAAACGTAAAAAATGTGGAGGAATATCAAGAATTGGTTGAAAAGGGAATTCTTCCTGTATATCGCGGTCATATATTGAATGTTGAAGACCTAACAATTCGCAAGCACATTTTGAATATGATGTGTCGTCTGGAAACTTCTTGGGAAGACTCCTCGCTTCAGTTTAAGGAATTGCAAAAGGCACTTTCAAAATTGAAAGAAATGGAAGATGATGGCTTGATTAAAATTAGTTCAAAAAAGCTTCAAATAACTGAAAAAGGACGACCTTTCGTTCGCAATGTTTGCATGGCTTTTGATGTGCTTTTACAACGAAGCAAGCCAGAAACACAGCTATTTTCAATGACAGTTTAAGTAATTAATTTTAAATAGCAAATTGCTATTCCTCTTCATTTTTTTTCTTTCCAGATAGCCAAAAATTTATTACCAATGCGGTAAGAGCAATACAAACAATTGCGAAAACAATTATTATTGCTGTACCCATACCCCAATTTACCAGTGGAATTATTGCGTTTATCATAATTTGAAAAGTTTAATGGTTATTGATTGTTTCATTTTTTAAAACCACTGCGTGACAATCGTAATTGGCATCAACAGTTTCTGTAATAGGTTTAGGTGAAATATATGGGATGCCCAAACCC
Source organism: uncultured Aequorivita sp. (assembly GCA_937125455.1). Lineage (GTDB taxonomy): Bacteria > Bacteroidota > Bacteroidia > Flavobacteriales > Flavobacteriaceae > Aequorivita. The sequence goes on along the minus strand of CAKZLK010000015.1, from coordinate 71,796 downwards.
AAACCACGTATTATGAAAAGGCAGCCTATGATTACTACAAATATGGGAATACTGCGCCGAATACGTTGACGTATCTGTCCGTTTAAAAAGTTTCCCAAATAAATGGCCGAAGTCATCAACGGTATTGTTCCTAGTCCGAAAAGCGCCATGTATAAACTTCCCTGTAAAGCATTTCCTGAAGCAATTGCGCCAAAAACTGCCATGTAAACAAGGCCGCATGGAAGAAAACCGTTTAAAAAACCAATAGTCAAAAAAGTATCATGGCTTTTCTTTTTAAGTTCTTTTCCTAAGGCTGATTTCACTTTGGAAATGATTTTATAAACAGGTCTTGAAAAATTGTATTTATTAAAAGTTTTCTGAGGAATGAAGATAACGGCAATCATTAAAATACCAATCAAAATAGAAAGCTGTTGCTGGAAACCGAATAAATTTAGACTTTTTCCTATTAGCCCAAAAATCAATCCTATAATACTATAAGCCAATATCCTACCAAAATGATACAGAAAAATTTGAAAAACTTTTTTTACATTATTAGTTCTATCAACTGGTAATAAAAATGCTATGGGACCGCACATTCCCACGCAGTGGAAACTACCTAATAATCCAAAAATAAGTGCGGTTGTAACCATTTTTTTAAATTTGAGAAATCGAATTTCGTTTCAATAAACAATTTCGTTCTTGTACAGAAAATCTTTTCCGTCATAGTTCCATTTCACAATCGTGTTCCACCGGCCAGCTACCAAACGTTCGTCCGGTATGAGCAAATTTTTATTTAAAAGTTCCAAGGGAATTTGAAAATCAAGTTTTTGGTTTGATGGTCTATAAAGAAATACCGTTCCAGTAATTTTAGAATAATCTAGATTTTCAGGAAAAGTAAGCATCCATCCGCCATCTGTTTTTTCACCGGTTATTGCACCATTTAGTGTCTTGGAATTTTCTTCGGCATCAATCTCTTGTTGATAGACCATTTCTTTTTTATAGTATTCCTCTGTAACCAAATCATAGCCATAATTTGAATCGGTACTTATTTTTATGACAAAAAACATAATGAACCCTATAAAAAGTACCATTCCAATTACCAATCCTGTTCCCCAATTTATTTTCATAACGTTTTTGCTTTAGCTCTTAATTATTTATAGCTTCTTGGTCCAAGAAAGGTAACACTCGTTGTTTCAATTAACTTATCACCACTGTAAACCTCAATTACTGCACGGTTTTTATCACCGCTCAAGGCTGAATTGTTAATTTCAATAAAGAGGGTTCCTTGCGCCAAATCCTGTGCTGGAACAACAATTTCACCTTGCTTTACTGTATGGATGGTTCCCTTTGGCGACTTCAGCTTAAAATGAATATTCTCTATATTTTTTGTGGTTTTGTTCAGCAATTTATAGGTAAAAACATTACTGATAATATTGTCTGCCTTATGCTCATAAAGTTGGCCTGGAAGACGAAGTATATTAGCTTCAACATCGCTTCTTAAAAATAAAAGTCCAGAAAGTACACCAATCAAAATTACCAAAACTGCTATATAACCTTTTAGTCGTGGTGTAAACTTGAATGGCGCTTTCTTTTCAATATTTTCTTCACTGGCGTAACGGATTAATCCTTTTGGAAGATTTACAGCTTCCATAATGCTGTCGCATTCGTCTATACAGGCCGTACAATTAACACATTCCAACTGCGTTCCGTTTCGAATATCAATACCGGTTGGGCAAACATTTACACATTGAAAACAGTCGATACAGTCTCCTTTTCCAGAAGCTTCTCGGTCTTCATTTTTCTTGAATTTAGCTCGTCCCAATTCCTTTTCTCCTCGTTTATGGTCATAGGCTACAATTATGGACTTGTTATCAAGTAACACTCCCTGCAACCTTCCGTAAGGACAAGCTATAATGCACACTTGTTCGCGAAACCATGCGAAAATGAAGTAAAAAACTGCCGTAAATACCAATAGCGAAATTAATGTACTCATGTGATTTAACGGACCTTCAAAAACGTATTGCAACAAACGATCACTACCTATTAAATAGGCAAGAAATATGTTTGCGATCAAAAATGAAATGATAAAGAAAATGATCCATTTTAAAACACGCTTTTTTATTTTTTCAGAATTCCATGGCTGCTTGTCCAAGCGGATCTGTGCGCCTCTATCTCCATCTATCCAGTATTCTATTCTTCTAAAAACCATTTCCAAAAAAATGGTCTGGGGGCAAATCCACCCACAAAAAATTCTTCCGAAAGCTGCCGTGAAAAAGATGATAAATACTACGCCAATGATCATCATAATCACAAATAGGTAGAAATCCTGTGGCCAAAAAGGAAAACCAAATATATTGAAACGTCTTTCCAATACATTGAATAGTAAAAACTGATTCCCGTTGATTTTCACAAAAGGAGCGGCAAACAAAAAGGTGAGCAGAAAATAGCTTACATACTTTCGGTATTGGTATAATTTGCCCGAGGGTTTTTTGGGATATACCCATGCCCTTTTGCCTTCTTCGTTTATTGTTCCTATACTGTCACGGAACCTTTCATTTTCTGGAGTATCCAATTGTGAAATTTTAGATGTTAGATATTAGCTGTGATTGTAATATTGTATTCTTTAATTGAATATTATTTTCCTGGTTGTATACTATCAATTACAGGATCGTTCGTCATTTTCACTTCAATTTCGGTAGAATCAACTTGTTTTACCTGCACATTGTCAACAGGTGCATTTTCGTCAATCCAAATTTCACCTTCTGGATCTTTTGGGTCCGCTGGGTTTGTTCCGTGAAGACTCAAAACATAACTAGCAACTTGTGCCATTTCGCTTGGTTTAAGGTCTGTTTTCCAAGAAATCATTCCTTTTCCAGCACGACCGCCTTCGCTGATGGTGTGGAATACATTCTTGATGCCACCACCCAAAATCCAATAATCATCCGTAAGGTTTGGACCAATTCCACCTGCACCACCTACTTTATGGCAGGCCACGCAATTTGCCGTGAATATAGTTTCACCAGCCGCAAGGTCTGATGGTTCTGTCAAAATTTCCACAGTATTCACGTCAATTAAATCTTTGTTGTTCTTCTTAAATTCGGCAACATCTAATTTTGCTTGTGCAACTTCGGTTTCGTATTCATCAATTTGGTTGGGCCCATTAAAAATTTGAAAGCGTACCAAGTAGATACCTGCAAAAATTATAGTAGCATAAAACATATATACCCACCAAGGCGGAAGTTTGTTGTCCAGCTCGCGAATACCATCATAATTGTGGTCTAGTACAATATCCTGCTCTTTTTCCATTGGCTTTGCCCCAAGCATATCCTCATACTTTCTTTTGAACCAGCCAAAACGAGTTTGGTTGCGCAAAGCTTCTGCAGCTATGTATCTTTCTTTTGCTTCATCACTAAGGCTAGCAAATAGAATACGTTGCAAGGCGGCAGCAACTATTTCCAAAGCAATAGCGAAGAAAAATAACATTCCAAGGACCGCCCAAATAATTGGATATTTTATAATTGCCCATTCTTCACCGGAATCAATGGTAAATTCCAATAGGAAAAAGGCGAGGATCATAAAGCCAATGACCCTTAAATAGGAGGCTGTGGTTTTCATAGTATTTCTTCGTTTTGGTTGTTAGTATCTTTTTCCAACGGAATATTGCTCACTTCTGCAATATGATCTTTTTTCGCTGTGATTACCCAATAAAAAAGTACCACAAAAAAGACGAAAAATATTAAAAGTGAAATCATTGGATATATTTGAACATTATCAATGTTCTCGAGGTTTCCTTTTATAAATCGCAACATATCTATTCGGTTTTAGCTGAAGTATTTTCAGTGTTTTCTACTTTAATATCAGTTCCCAAGCGTTGCAAATAAGCAATTACCGCTACTACTTCACGATTCTTCATTTCTATAAACTCCTCGCCATTGTCTTGTGCGTATTTTTTATCAGCTTCATATGTTTTTACGAAATCAGGATCACTGTATAGGTTCTTTTCAATTTTTGTTCCCTGCTCGTCCATCCACTTTTGGGCGTTTGCTATTTCTTCTTCAGTGTAGGGAACTCCAAGTGTAACCATAACTCGCATTTTTGCCTCTATATCTGATTTGTCCAATTCTGAATTCACCAACCATTTATAGGACGGCATAATGGAACCTGAAGAGGTACTTTGTGGATCGTACAAGTGGTTCAAGTGCCAGTTATCTGAATATTTTCCACCTACGCGGTGTAGGTCGGGTCCGGTTCGTTTACTTCCCCATAAAAATGGATGGTCATAAACATATTCACCAGATTTTGAATATTCGCCATAGCGCTCCACTTCACTTCTAAAAGGACGTATCATTTGGGAGTGACATGAAACACAACCTTCACGAATATAAATATCACGCCCCTCCAATTCCAACGGGGTATATGGTTTCACACTTGAAATAACAGGAACGTAATCATCAACCATTAAAGAAGGTATAATCTGAACCATACCTCCAATCAAAATGGCGATGGTAGCATAGATTGTCAATTTAACAGGACGGCGCTCCAACCAAGTGTGATAGCCTTCCCCCCTGGTTTGTCTTTTTGTAACTGGAGTTAGTGGAGCAGCTTCTGCAAGTTCGTCAGTAACTTTACTACCTCTTCTCGCTGTCATTACAATGTTATAAAGTAAAATAAAAGCTCCAACTATGTAAAGACTTCCCCCAACGGCACGCATAGCGTACATTGGAATAATTTGTGTTACTGTTTCAAGAAAATTTCCATAAGTAAGGGTTCCGTCTGGATTAAATTGTTTCCACATAGATGCCTGCATAAAACCTGCAACATACATTGGTAAGGTATACATAATGATACCCAAAGTGCCTATCCAGAAATGCGCGTTCGCGAGTTTAACGGAATATAATTTTGTTTTAAAAAGGCGTGGCACTAACCAATAAATCATACCAAAGGTCAAGAAACCATTCCAAGCAAGCGCGCCAACGTGAACGTGCGCTATAATCCAATCGCTAAAGTGTGCTATTGCGTTTACGTTTTTAAGCGAAAGCATAGGGCCTTCAAAAGTCGCCATACCATAACCGGTAATAGCCACTACCATAAATTTCAATACAGGATCAACACGTACTTTGTCCCAAGCACCACGCAAGGTCAACAAACCATTAATCATACCTCCCCAAGAAGGAGCAATAAGCATTACAGAAAATGCCACACCTAGATTTTGTGCCCATTCTGGCAGTGCAGAATATAGCAAGTGGTGAGGACCCGCCCAAATGTATATAAAGATTAAGGACCAAAAGTGAACAATAGATAATCTATAGGAGTATACTGGCCTGTTTGCTGCTTTTGGCACAAAATAATACATTAACCCAAGGAAAGGTGTAGTTAAGAAAAATGCAACTGCATTATGTCCATACCACCATTGCACCAGCGCATCCTGAACACCTGCATACATTGAATAACTCTTCATTGCGCTTACTGGAATTTCCATGCTGTTCACAATATGAAGCACGGCAACGGTTACAAAAGTGGCCAAATAGAACCAAATTGCAACATAAAGATGGCGCTGGCGTCTTTTCACCATTGTCATAATCAAGTTTAGACCAAACGCTACCCAAATTATTGCTATAGCAATATCAAAAGGCCATTCTAGCTCTGCATATTCTTTTGATGTTGTATAACCCAACGGAAGTGTAATGGCCGCACCAACTATAATGGCCTGCCAGCCCCAAAAATTAAGATTACTTAGGAAATCACTCCACATTCTGGCTTTAAGCAAACGTTGCGTGGAATAATAAACTCCTGCAAAAATTGCGTTACCAACGAATGCAAAAATGACCGCATTTGTGTGCAAGGGTCTTAAACGTCCAAAACTGAGCCAAGAAATACCATCAGTCATGTTTGGGAACAAAAACATATAGGCTAGCAATAAGCCTACGCTCATACCAATGATACCCCAAAAAATGGTCGCATTGATGAATTTTTTGACAATTTGGTTGTCGTAATAAAACTGTTCTGTTTGCATAGTGTTAAAAGAATTATTTTTCTGGATTGGTTATTTTTTCTTTAGAAGTTTTATTTTTTGTTGAAGTACCTTCCTTTACCAATTCATCCTCAAAGAGCATTCGGACTGAAGGTGTGTACGTATCATCATATTGTCCTTTTTTTACAGAAAAAATAAACAATGCAAAAAAAATGAGTGCTACTAAAACACTGATTGACAAAAGCATATAAATGATGTTCATACCTAAAATTTATAATTCAAAAATATTATTGTGACTCTCTTTAAAATATGATATTTATCAATTTCTCTTATTTATATTCATTCTTAATTTCTTGCCAATATACTGTGTGGCAACCGTTGTGAAAACTACTATACTTATAGAGCTCAGGGGCATCAGAATAGCCGCAACCACTGGACGTAAATGTCCTGTAACCGCAAACGAAAGCCCCGCTAAATTATAAATCAAGGAAAATAAAAATGCCCATTTAATTATTTTCACGCCACTTTTTGAAAGATTTAAATAATCTCCAATTTTTTTAAACTGTGAAGCATCCAAAATACCATCGCAGGCCGGTGAAAAAACATTCGTGTTTTCTGATATTACAAATCCAACATTACTCTGTTTTAAGGCTCCAGCATCATTAAGACCATCGCCTATCATGAGAACCTGCTTTCCCTGTTGCTGTAACTTTTTTATAAATTTTAGTTTGTCGTCTGGTTTTTGATTAAAATATAACTTTGTACCTGTTGGAAGAAGTGCTTCTAAACGTTCTCGCTCACCTTCATTGTCGCCAGAAAGCACAATAACCTCTCTATCATTCACCAACTGTTCAAAAAGCTCCGAAATACCTTTTCTGTATTCACTGTTGAAAATATAACAACCTTTGTAAACTTGATTAGCGCTTATATGAACAGTGGTTCTGTCTTTTAATTCCGAAGTATTTTCATTATAATAACCCACAAATTCATACGAACCAACTTTAATGGAGTTATCATTAGAAGTCGCAGAAATCCCCTTCCCTACTTCTTCTTCAAAGTCGTCCAATGTCTGGATATTATTTTTATCTAAGATATTATAAAGCGAACGGCTCAATGGATGACTAGATGCGCGAAGTGTACTTGTCAATAATTGCTCTTCTTCAGCAGAAAGTGCTATGCCTTCATAAGTAATTAAGTTTTTTTGGTTTGTGGTAAGTGTTCCTGTTTTATCAAAAACCACCGTGTCAAGCTTTGCCATTTGCTCAATTACCGAAGCCTCTTTCAAATACAATTTCTCTCTTCCAAAAATCCGCAACAAATTACCCAAAGTGAAAGGTGCTGCTAGCGCTATTGCACAAGGACAGGCAACAATTAAAACCGATGTAAAAACATTAAATGCTTTTGAAGGATCTATTATTAACCAAAAAATAGTAGAAATGAACGCTACGGAAAGAATGGCTATGGTAAAACGCTTGCTTATACCATCGGTCAACGAATCAAAAATACCGGTTTTATCTTTACTGAATATGTCATTGCTCCAAAGCTGTGTCAAATAACTTTGCGCAACAGGTTTTAACACTTCAACTTCTATAATTCCTGCTTGTTGTTTGCCGCCAGCAAAAAGTTTGTCACCGCTTTGTTTGGAAATTGGTTCGGCCTCTCCAGTCACAAAACTGTAATCTATAAGTGCGCTTCCCTTAATTAAAATGGCATCTACAGGTATTATTTCATTATTGCGAATAAGCAGCCGATCGCCTTTTTTCACCTTATAAACTTCAGCTTGTTCTTCAATTATTCCTCCTTCAGAGTTTTTAAAAAGTCGCGTAACCGCAATGGGAAAATAGGATTTATAGTCACGCTCAAATGAAAGGTAATTGTACGTTTTCTGTTGAAAAAACTTCCCGAGCAACAAAAAGAAAACAAGTCCCGTAAGACTGTCGAAAAAGCCCGTGCCCCAATTCATAACGATATCCAGCGTACTTCGAATAAAAAGAACGGAAATTCCCAATGCTATTGGTACATCAATATTCAAAATTCTTGAACGGAGACCTTTGTATGCAGAAGTGAAATAACCACTTGCAGAATACAAAACCACAGGAAGTGAAAATGCGAACATCAACCATCGGAACATCGGTTTAAACTGATCTAACCAAAATTCGGAATGTTCAAAATACTCTGGAAATGAAAGAAACATTACATTTCCAAAGGCAAATCCTGCGATGCCCAATTTATAAATAAGGCTTCGGTTGATGTATTTTTCTTTTTTATCGAAATCATCCAGTGAGATGTAAGGTTCATAACCAATCCGACTTAAAAGAATGACTAATTTTTTCAGTGAGTTTTCTTCGGCAGAAAAAGTAATTCGGACCGTTTTTTCGGGAAAATTTACTTGTGAGGATTTTACAGCAGGATTGAGTTTGTTCAGGTTTTCAAGAATCCAAATACAGCTACTACAGTGAATTGAAGGAATTAAAAAGGAAACAATCTGCGTATTGCCATCATTGAATTCTAATAACTTTTCGACAATATCTTCGTTTTCTAGAAAGTCATATTTACCAACAATTTCGCTGGGTGAAATTCCTGGTGTTTTTTCAAGATCGTAATAGTAACTTAAGTCGTTTTCGTGAAAAATATCATAAACAGTTTTACAACCGTGACAACAAAAGGATTTTTCCTCATGTTTAATTTCAACATCCAAACAAGGATCGCCACAATGAAAACAGTTTGCCATAAAGCTAAATTTACTCGCTATACCTGTTGCAAAGTTTAGTAAAGTAAGTGTTTTAAAAAATGATAAATATCACCAACCTATCGGTAAAAGGCAAATTAATTTTTCTTGACCTTACACGTGCTTATTCCAAAAATTGTATAGAGCGGACAAAAACTAACGAAGCTGGTTAATACAAAAATACCTGCAAGAACGAGCAAAACAATGGCCAGTGTTCCGTTTATCACCTCGAAATAATACAAAGCCACCATAATTGCAGCTATCAAAATTCTAATTGTACGGTCTGCGCCGCCCATGTTTTTTTTCATATCTCAAAATTTAATTGTTTCATAAAAAACAGTAATTATGTCAATTTAAGGTAACTAATGTAAGAAAATTTAGGGGTTTTTAGCGTTTTTGGATGAAGATGTTTTTAAAAAGAAGTAAGGCTACAGCCATTGGAAAAGCAAAACTAAAAACTGCCAAAAGCGTATAATAGAGAGAAAAAAATGGCAATTTCAACCAAAAAGCGAAGGCTTTATAAAAAATCAAAAATTCAGTTGTTGCAAATGCAAAAAAATAGAGGGGTAAAAAATATCTGGGTAGCACTACCAACTTAAAATACTTTAAAAAAACGAGTAAGCTCGTAATTACAATTCCTAGGAAAACCATGTGCAAGTAACCAATTATAAAATCTTTGAGCCTATAAGCCAAATCAGCAACATATGGAATCGCAGAAAATAGTTGCACCAAAAGTTTAATTATCATTAAAATACCTGCGATTTTTAGAAGAGAAAAAGCAGGAGAAGAAAATAGTTTTTTCAAAATTGGAAACTGTTGTTTCAATAAAAAATAAAGCTCGTAAAAAGCCAAACCTTGTGCCACAGCTCCCATCAACCCGAATATGTAAAAAATAATTGGCGGGGTAATCCAAAGCACGGAAAGGAAGAAAGTGAATAATATTCCAAAATTCAAAAGAAGAAAAAAAGATTTCAATTTATGGGTATTGAAAACAATTCCGTTTTCTTCAAAAATATAAAACAGAACACCCAAAAGTGTTAAAATAAACCAACCATTATATTGAAAATGAAGATAGAAATATATTGACGTTTTATACCAAATGGATTCCGGCCCCAAAGTCGCCATTACCCCTCCTATCGCCCACGGCCCAATGCTGGAAATAATTAGGTATAAAAGTGCTGTTTTTACAAGTTTCCATGAAAAACGGTTTTTAAATTGTTGCGGAACATACATTAGTGCAAACCCGGAAAACCAATAGGACGCAAACAAAAAAAGTGTAGAAAATATAATGGAAAACAATGCATATCCCTGGATAGGAAAGGTTAACAACATACCCACAATACAAATATTCGTGAAGAGGAAAATGCTTTTGTAAATTTTTAGGTTTTGCGCCTCTGAAAGAAAAAGTTTATAGATCAAGGTTGTCAACCCCAAATAAATCCATCCCAACAATGCAGTGTGTGAATGTGCATGCAGGATAAACTTATAATTTAGTGCAATGGGAGTTACAAAGAAAAACCGCAGCAACAAACCCATCAAGGCCACAATTAAGAAATATGCCAGTGCAATTATGATATGTTTTTTTAAATCTATCAAGCTTTAAAAATAAAAAAACAGTCCGAAATTTGGCTATAAACATCCATATTTGCCATTCTTCCGAACTGTTCTAAAAACCAATCAAAAAAAATCTACGATTTGGGGCCGGGAATAATTTGAATCGATTTACTTGTTTTTTAATTTTTTTTCCAAGTTCAGTGCTTTTGGGAAAAGAATATTATTTTCCAAATGCACATGTTGGTGCAAATCTTGTTCAAACTCGTCAAGTTTTGCATAAAACGCGCGATATGTATTACACGCATTTTCGGGAGGTGTATAATTGTTGCTAAGCTTCGCAATTTTACGCATTATATCTCCAGCTTGCTCGTGTTCTGCTTCCATCATATTGATAGGATTCTCAACGGTTCCAAAATGGATTGCAGGAATATCGCTTGCTTCGCGTTCGGCTTGTACTAATTTCTTAATGAAAGGAAAAAGAATCAATTCTTCTTTCTTCATATGAACGGCCAACTCCTGCACTACATTTTTTACCAATTCCTCTATTTCAGCTAATTCGATATAATGATGCCCGTGTACTTGGTTCACCCTTTTAGAATATTGAAGCAATAGCGGACTGCTTTCCTCTATGTATACGTGGTGCAGGTTAATAATATGGTCTGTCAAAAAATCAAGCTTCCAACTATTATAATCTGAAGCGCGGTCAGGTATGGTTTCCAAATTTAGAAGTTCTGATTCTAAAATTGTTGGATCAATTTTCGCCCTTTCACAGGCTCTTTTGATACTTATCCCACCGCCACAGCAAAAATCTATTCCGTATTTTTTAAATATGTGTGCGGCTTTTATATTTTCGGTAACCAAATCGGCTACCGTTTTTTCTTGAAGTTTTGTCATCGCTTTTAAAATTTAATGAATAATTATGATGCAAATTTTAAAAGAAAATAAGCAGTAGAATATGACCTAAATCATAAAAGGATAATTTTATCTTAAATTATTTTTTGCTTTATAGCATAAACTTCACAAGAAGAAATCATTTCTCCCAAAACGGATCGTGATAAACAGGAGATTTTTCTAAATTACTGTGAATTTCATCAATTTTTTGAAGCTGGGCTTCCGTGGCAACTTTTTGGATTTCGTTAAAAAGAACACGTTCCTCAAAACGAATGTGGGCTACTAGTTCTTCTTCCAGTTGGGTTAAGGATTTTAAAGGATTTTCTTCGTAATTAAAAAGACTTTTTAATCGTCCGTGTTCTTTAAGTGCTCGCACTATTAATTCATTATCTTCATCAAGTATTGGAAAAAGATACTTTTCCTCATCATTGAAATGAGGCTTTATTTCCTTTTGGTAAAACCACTTGGTATATTCCTGTAGCCTTTCCACAGCAATATTTTTACTGAGGCCTTTTCGTATTTTCCAACTGAACAGCAGTCCAAAATGATGTTGACGACTCAGGGGTTGTAGGGCTTTATGGCGTTTTATTGGTTTTTTTCTTTCCATTATTGAACTTGTTTTGCATCAGTATTTTACAAAAATATTGAATTTAAACTTTCAAAAAAGTTTCACCTTCCTCTAAGTCTAAGGCAAGCTCCATTACCAATGTATTTTCGCACATATATTTCAATCTGTTGCGAACGCCCATAAACTGCGTGTGTAAAGGACAAGGGTGTTCTGGAGAACATTCTTGAAGTCCCAAACCACAACCTTTAAAAAGTTTATCACCATCTATCGCAGTAATTACTTCTATAAGCTTTAAAGTAGAATCTTTTTTCAAATAAAATCCACCATTAGGCCCCTTTTTGGAGAGTAAAATATTTTCTCTCACTAATTGTTGACAGACCTTAGCTGTAAATGGTTCTGGAGAGTCTACCGCCTTAGCTATTTCCGTTATATTTGGTCGTACCCCATTTTGGGATTGTTTAGCTATAAATAGAACAGCCCTGATACCATATTCGCATGCTTTTGAAAACATATTTTTGTTTTGTTAAAAAGTAAATACCTTTCAACGTATTTAAATATTAAAAAAATGCTGAAAAAAATTAGTTGTCAAATCTCCTTTTAGCTTCTATTTCCAAAGCTTCCCTATGTTTGGGATGGGCTATGGAAATAAGGGCTTTGGTACGTTGCTCTAGTCCTTTTCCGAAAAGATTCACTACCCCGTACTCAGTTACTACATAATGAACATGCGCTCTAGTTGTAGTAACGCTGGCTCCTTCTTTTAAAAAGGGGGTGATTTTAGAAAGACCTTTGTTTGTTGTTGACGGCATTGCAATAATGGGTTTTCCTCTTTCTGACAAAGAAGCGCCACGGATAAAATCCATTTGGCCGCCAACACCAGAATATTGATACATCCCAATGCTATCTGCACAAACTTGTCCCGTCAAATCAATTTCTATAGCACTATTTATAGCCGTTACTTTGGGGTTTTGACGAATGATTGCCGTATCATTTGTATAGGCTGCTTCCTTGAAGTGTACAATTGGGTTATCATCAATAAAATCGTATAATTTTTGAGTTCCCATTGCAAAACAAGTAACTATTTTTCCTGTTTTAATCACTTTATCCTCACCAGTAATAATACCTTTTTCAATAAGGGGGAGAATGCCATCGCTGAACATTTCGGTGTGTATTCCCAGTCTTTTGTGGTTTTGCAAATTGTGAAGTACGGCATTGGGTATATTACCAATCCCCATTTGCAACGTGGCGCCATCTTCAACCAAACTAGCAACGTGCTTCCCGATGGTCGTCTCCACCTCTGTGGGAGCTCCCATTACAGAAGCGTGAATAGGTATATCCACTTCAACGGCAAAATCTATATTTTTAATATGAATTATACCATCTCCATGAGTTCTGGGAACTTTTGGATTTATTTGCGCAACAACTTTCTTTGCCGTTTGGATAGCTGGTAAAGTAACATCAACCGAAACTCCCAAGGAACAAAACCCATGGCTATCTGGTGGTGAAACTTGAATAAAAGCAACATCCAATGGTAGAATATTTCTTCTAAAAAGCCAATGAATTTCGCTCAAAAAAACAGGAATGTAATCACCGTTAAGTGTATTCACTCCTTTTCGAACATTTTCGCCAACAAAACAACTGGATAGTTTAAAGGTATTGCTGTATGGCTCTCGCGAATACTTGGCATCACCATGGGTATGGATTTGTATTATTTCGACATTTTTAAGTTCATGATACCTTTCGCATAAACTGTCAATCAATAAATTGGGTGTCATTGCAGCTCCCTGAAAATACACCCGGTCATTTGATTTTACTATAGATACAGCCTCTTCGGCAGAAACGATTTGCATGATATTATTTTTATGCAAATTTGGGGAATTTACCAATCATTGAAAATGATAAATATCAGCAAATTGCTTTTGTTGAATTAACTATCTCGGAAAGATCCTTCACCACGGAAGTACCTTTGTCATTGTTGTACCAAATTTGAAGCATTTCTTTTAAAGTGGCATCAATCTTTCCGTGTTTGACTTTATAATCTTTTACAAGTTTTGTAGCAGTTTTAGAACGCGGACCCCATGTTTGGGTTACATTAAAATTTTCATCGATTATAAGTAAAACCGGAATGGAGCGAGAACCATTTGTTAAAAAATTATCCATAAGCTCCGGATTTTCGTCACGTAGTACGATCTTTAAATCTATATTTTCGGAAAGCTGGGCAATTTTATTCAAAAAGGGAAGCATCTGTGCCGCATCACCACACCAGGGTTCGCTTATTACAAGCCACGTTTGTCTGTCGGGAATATTTTTGAAAACGTCAATATACTCTCGGACGATCTCAGCTGTTTTGTCCAGTCTTTTTGTACGACTGAAATTCAATTTTGTATAATTTATTTTTTCTAAGGTTTGCGCTCCAGTAGTTCTTTTCTCTGCTACCAATTGCTTAAAAAATAAGTTGTAATGGGTGTAATCCATTGCTTTTGAAAGGGAATGTTCAATTAATTTCTTCATACTTTTTTTTATGTCCCATTAGTTGTAAAATTAGGTGTTTCATTACACCTTTGAAAAACAATTTTAAGTAATAAAGAAAATTAAAAATCCTTCCGCTTAGCAATTCGCCAAATAAAGAAAGTAGGCACCAATACCCAAAGCGCCAATAAAGCTGAAGAAAGAACTAGACCAAAATTAGTTCCAAAGAATTTTTGAAAAACAGCACCTGTATAACCCAAAAGTGCTGAAATATCAAGCTTTAATAAAATTAAAACACGGGATAGATCCACAGGATTCAGCATCGTTGCCACTAGCGAAAATTTATCTAGCGGATAATCTTCAAAATATAAAAGCGACATTAAAAAAATACCGTCATAAATAACCGCCATAAAAAGCCAAAGCAGAATTGCATAGCCAAAACCTTTTATCTTGTTTTCGTTACGAAGCGCTATCACAAAAGCCAATGCAGTGAAGATAAAGGTCAAAAATGCGCCGGTTACAAGCAATAATGAAAAATCCCAAATGGCATTGCTGTTGAAGATTCCGTAGAAAACAAAAGGCATTCCCAGCCCAATTACTAAACTCATTGCCAAAGAAGTTGCGACACCAAAATACTGACCCAGAAAGATGGAGCTGCGTTTTACGGGCTGTGCCAAAAGCAATTCGGTAAATTCCCGCGAGTTGTAATAATACATTACCCCAAAAATAGTTCCGATAAGCGGCACCAGAATAATGATAACATTCATCAGCGTTATTACTGCTTTAGAAAGGTCATTGTTCAAAAACAAAAGCACGATGCCCAATAGCAAATAGAATAAAAAATACACGTAGCTCCAGCGGCTTCGCATTAAATCGTAAAAACTATATTTTAATATTTTAAGCATAACTTGAAGATAAAATGGAGGCTATAGCGTGTTCAAAATCGGGTTGTTCGGTCTTGGTTTTCAATTCGGTAATACTTCCCTTGAAATAGATTTTTCCTTCCAAAAGGAAAACAATTTCATCAGAAATTTCTTCTACAAAGCTCAAAATGTGGGAAGTAATCAAAATGGTCTTTCCTTTTTCTTTTTCAGTATTGATAAGATTTTTTAATCGTAAATGCGAAATGGGATCCAAACCATTTGTGGGTTCGTCCAAAATAATCAACGGACTGTCAAACATAAAAGTGAGTACCAAATTCACTTTTTGTTTTGTGCCACCGGAAAGATTTGACAATTTTTTATTGAGAAAAGGCTGCAGTTTAAAAAGTTCTATCAATTCTTCATCTTTAGTTGCTTTTGCATCGCGCAAATCCTTTATCATATCAATAAGTTCGCTAACTTTCAAATTTCCCGGAAAGTTCGCTATTTGTGGTAAATAATCGATCTCGTTTCGGTATTTGAAATTGTTTTTCAATGGTTTACCATCTATGGAAATTTGTCCGGCATCTGGTAAAACCATCCCTAAAATACATTTTATCAATGTTGTTTTTCCAGAACCATTTGGACCGAGAACAGAGAAAATTCCGCCCCGCTCAATAGTAAGATCAATGCCTTTTAGCACCTCGTTTTTGCCAAATTTTTTAAATAAATCCTTAACTTCTATCATGGTTTATGGTCTTCATTTTTGGGTTTTCGTCTACCAAATTATCAGGAGTGAAAACCGGCGAAACTTTTTCTGAAAAATCTATAATATCAATAAAAAGGCTTCGCAGTAAAATAATGGTTTCCGGCGTACGGTTTACTATATATGAAAACAGTTTCACTGGGCGATAAGGCACGTCGCCTATACCGTTTTTGTCCAAATCATAACCCGTGTAATTACTCCAAAAATTATGGTCAAATTTATTATCGTTCAAGTTACTGTTGTATGAAATATCAAAGGAATTATACAGAAAATTGTTGTTCTCGAAATTATTGGTATAGCAAGCCCCTCGCACTTTTATGGCCCAGCCGTTACTTATAAAATCGTTGTTTTTATAATCTATTCGATTACTGCCTTCAATGTTTATTCCGATGGTGTTTTCCTTAAAAACGTTATTGGTTATTTTGGCATCGTTTATTTCTTTCAAAAGAAGTCCGAAAGCAGCCGTTCCCCAATTTTCCTTAAAAATATTATTGTTCATTTCAATAAACTTTGAAAACATGACGGCCACTCCTGCCCCATTGTTTTCAAAAGTATTGTATTCATAAGTATCGTGGTTGCTAAACATAAAATGCAACCCGTAGCGCAGGTTGTTTCTGCTTAAATTATGGCTTATTTTAATGTTATCTGAAAATTCAAGGTAAATACCGTCACGAACATTTTCTACAGTATTTCCGCGCACCTCAACACCTTTGCAGTACCAAAGCTGAATGCCGTTTCCAGAATTGTATTCGTTTACAGCATCTCCTCTTATTTTGTTGTTCAGCACTTTTCCGTCGTTGGATTTTTCGAGATAAATTCCGAAGAAAAGTTTTTCGAGTTCCAGATTCTGAATTAAAAATCCGTTTCTTTTTATAACGCGTACTGCAGCATAATCTGAAGTATAACTTGTTCCTACATTAATAATTTTGAAACCGTCAACGGTTACATTATCAGCTGTTATTTTTATGATTTCGCCTTTATCCTCACCATCAATAATGGGAAGGTTTTCGCCTAAAAGAATTATGCTTTTATCAATAATGATATTTACTTCCTTATAAATTCCTTTCTTCACTAAAACCGTATCGCCTTCCCCGGCTTGCTTTATTCCTTCCTGGATTGTTTTTACAGCACAGGAACTGCAAACGGTTATCGTTTTTGCAAAACCTTGGATAGTGCAAAAAACCAATAAAAAGAAAGTAAATATTTTAAGATTTTTTTTCAAGTGTAAATTGAAATTAACCAATCGAAAGATTGAAGGTGGATAATTTAACGGATAATCAAGAATTTCGAGTTTTCAATAGCTTCCACCCAATGCTTTGTTTCCTTAGGAAATTTAAAATCTTGATAGGTTTTTAAATGAAAAATTTCAGAATTTATATGGAATTGTATTTCGCCTTCCAAAACAATTATATGTGCATCTCTTGGTGAGGTATGTTCTGGGAATGTTGCACCTTTTTCAAGTGTAATTAATATAGTTTCAGCGGGTTCGTTATTCAGTTTTGAAACCTGAAGCTTGTTGAAACCCTGATTACTGATGGTATCGTTTATTTGATACATATTTTATTTTTTTATTTGATTTTGGATTTCTTCCCAAGAAAAAAGTTGCCCTGTGAATTCTTCCTGTCCCTTAAGTGCAGCGTTTTCATTTTCAAAAGCGGAAAGGTTGGCCCCCATGGGACTCGGAACCTGTTCGCTTACAAGATAGGTGGCCATGGTAGCGTCCATTAATTGTCCTGGTTTTCTGAAATCTGCAGTTAAATACAAAGCGATTTCAGTGTCCTTCAATTCGCCCTGTAGGGAATTAACCATACATTCTATAGCATCATACTTATAGGCTTTCCCTTTTGTAGTTACAAGCTGAGATGCATGTTGCCTATCCACAATAGTCATGTTGCAATAATGACAAGCATCTGTGCCATATTCTATTTGTTGTGGGCTCACGTTGCACGAAGTTAGCAAAGCAGTAACAATACCCAAAAAGATGAAGTTTTTCATTATTCAGTTACTTTTTTTAAAGATATTTTTTTGTATTCTTTCTTTCCAACAAAGAATGCTACAATGGTTAACATCATCCCAACAAACATCATATATGCGCCGGTTGCTGGCCAAGAATCTACATCGAAGTTAAGCATTTTTTGATAGCCCATGAGTGGTGGTTTGTAAGTCATCGGGGTGCCGTCGGGGTTGAGCAATTTCATAATAGCTTTTGGGTTTAAATCACTTCCGTATTCGGCTAGCCAAGCATTAAAATCATACATTCCCATAATCCCCAAAACAGACATTACCAGAAACCAACCAATAAACCATTTATAACTCACTTTCCCAAAGAAACCAAGCAACCCTATAATAACCCCAAGAGCAACCATAGCTCCAATGACTAGTGGAAATATTTGAAATTCCCACATATCTTTTGGTTCGGGAATTGTTTTCATACCGATGTAATGATTTAAACCATCAATATTTTGAATGTCAAATTCTTGTACCCCTTGAATTCCTTTAATATAAATATCCATTCCCAATGGATCTGGATATTGTGGTGCACCGAGCATGATGTTCCACAAGGGAAATTTAAAAAGTCCTAATAACAACAAAGAGCCCACAATCATTAATATACCTGCTTTCTTCATTTTGTTTGAATTTTAAATCTTAAACGTCAGTGTGTGTTGTTTTTTGTTTAAGTATTTGTAAGGATATTTTGAGTATTGATTTTAGAAATTGAAAATAAAAGGGTTTTCAAATCTTTTTAAAAGACGGGGGAAATCAACAACCCCCGCCTTTTACTCTGAAAATACTATTAATCACTAATCTAGTATTTTCACAACTAAAAACATCTTTTAATCTTCGCCCAAAGACCATTTAAGCTCTGTTCCAGAACCTGCAGGGCTCACACGAACATAACCTTGCATTTCTTGGTGCAATGCAGAACAGAAGTCTGTGCAATAAAACGGCCATACACCAGGCAATTTTGGTTCCCAGATAAAAGTTTCGGTCTGTCCTGGCATTATTAACAACTCAGAAGTGTTTGCTCCAATCATACTGATTCCGTGGGGTACATCGTAATCTTGCTCGTGGTTGGTAACGTGGAAGAAAACCTTATCGCCTACTTTCACACCTTCAATGTTATCTGGATTAAAATGGCTTCGGATCATGGTCATATAAATATGTACTTCGTTTCCTTTACGCTCTACCCGTGCATCACCATCAGTAATCGTGGCATAAGGGTGTTTATTTTCAGATAATTTGAATATTTGCCTTGAGTTTTTTGCAACAATATCTGCAGGGATTCCCGCAGCGTAATGTGGCTCACCAATGGTTGGGAAATCCAACAAAAGTTCCATTTTATCACCACTAATGTCATACAACTGCGCAGACTGGGTAACTTCTGGTCCTGTTGGCAAATAGCGGTCTTTAGTAATCTTATTCATTGAAACAAAATACTTACCGAAAGGCTTGCGTGAGTTTCCTCCTGGAATCATACCGTGACCTACAGAATAGTACGCAGGTTGACGATCTACAACCTCCCAGGTTCCCAATTTCCATTTTACTACTTCAGAAGAAATAAAGAAAGTGGTATAGGCATTACCTTTACCGTCAAACTCTGTGTGCAATGGGCCTAAGCCTGGTTGCTTCACAGTTCCTGCCAATACATCCTCAAATTTTAAGATTGGAATACCATAAGCTTCGCCATCAAACTTCTTATTTTCGATAGCTGCGAGCATTTTTGTAAATGAATGAACAGTTAAGTCAGCAGAAAGTTTACCGTTACCAACAATATATTCTCCAGTTGGGTCAACATCACAACCGTGTGGGGATTTAGGGGTTGGAAGGAAAAATATAGCCCCAGGCACATCGACTGGATTTACTGTAAGCACTTCGTCCATCATAGTTGAAGTGGCCGAATGTGTTTCATCACTATAAATGTTATGTGCATATTTTGCAGGAACTTTTGTTCCCCCACCATTATTTACATATTCTTCAATTTTCTTCCAGTTTACGGCTGCAATAAAATCCTTATCGTTTTGAGAGGCATTTACTTCCAATAATGAATTGGCCTCTTCTGTATTATAAGTAGTAAAGAAGAACCAACCATGAGATTTGTCACGTCCAGGGTGTGAAAGATCATAATCAAATCCAGGCATCAACAATTGGAATTTGATTGACATATTACCTGACTCAGGATCAACACTAATGAAAGATAATGCTCCTTTAAAATTTCCTTTATAATCCTTAATAGGCATATCGCGCTGTGGAATTGGCACTGAGAAACGAGTTCCCGCAACAACATATTCCGTATTTTCTGTAACAAAAGAAGAACTGTGGTTACCAGCACTGTTTGGTACTTCGATAATTTCAGCAGTTTCAAAAGTGGTTAGGTCTATACGCGCAATTCGTGGCGTATTATTTTCATTTATAAAAACCCACCGTCCATCAAGCTCACCGTTTGTTTGTGAAATATCCGGGTGATGCGCATCTCCCCAAGGCACAAAACCATAAGAAGTATTGAGCATAGGCTTACTTTCTTCATTGTAACCATATGCTTTTTCAGGGTCTTGTGAAAACACGGGAATTACCTTAAACAATCGCCCAGATGGCAAACCGTAAACAGCAAGCTGTCCACTGAATCCTCCAGAAATAAAAGCATAAAACTCATCATGATCACCAGGAGCTACGTATACTTTTTCAGCGGCATTGGTAGCCAAACCACCCTGCCCCTTGTTTCCTTTTTTGTTTTCACCATTGTTACAACTCACTAAACCAGCGACCATAACTAGGGAAACTAAAATATTAATTACTTTTTTCATTGTTTTATTATTTATAAAAATTAATTGATTAGTTCGTTGGCAATATCACTTTGTCCACCACGTGTACAATTCCGTTACCGGCTGGAATACTTGCTAGAATTTTAGCTCCTCCAACATATACATCCTCCCCTTTCACTTCAACAGAAATGCTTTCACCTCCTGCTTGACCAAGCTTTTTAAATTTCTTCAAAAAATCTTTTGAATAATTGCCTGGAGTAACATGATTTTTTAAAATAGAAGCGAGCTGTTCTTTATTTTCAGGTTTAAGAAGATTCTCAACAGTACCTGCTGGCAGTGCCTCAAATGCTGCATTGGTTGGAGCAAACACCATCAATGGACCTGCATTAACCAGTGAATTTTCCAATCCTGCAGCCTGGACAGCAGCAACTAGCGTTGTATGGTCTGGCGAGGCTATTGCAATTTGAAGTACGTTGGGTTTAGATTCATCATTTTCAATAAAAGCTTGACCCTGTTTTTCATTTTGGGCATCACTTTTTGCGGAAGTTTCCATCACAGTTTCTTCCCCTTCGGTTTTTGTTTCGTTTTTACAAGCTGAAAACACGAGTATTGCAGCTGAAAAAAATAACAGTTTAAGTGTTGTTTTCATATTACTTCAGGGTTTTAAAGCCCTGCAGAGTTATAAACCCTGCAGGAGGTTGGTTGTTTAATTGTATATTAAAGTGTTCTAAAATATTCAAGTACTTGTCGTGCTTCTTCTTCGGTAAGGTTTTGATTTGCCATTGGCGAACCGTTAAACTCTACCAAAAGTGCTTTTGCCAATGGATCCTTTTTAATCATATCCTCAGGATCTAGAATCATGTTCATAATCCATTCAGGAGTTCGTCTTAATAAAATTCCTTTTGGGGCAGGACCAATGAATTTTTTGTCCGGTTTGTGGCAAGCCATACACTTGTTTTTATAAACCTCCATCCCTTTAGCTGCCATTGCTTGATCAATTTCAGCAGGAAGTTCTAAATTTTTAATTGGGCCAACGCCTTTATTTGTTAAGTCAATAGTTTCCGAAGGCTTTGTAGAAGCAGCTGGTTCCTCTTTTGGGGTTTCGGTTGCAGCTGGTTTTTGGCCAATTTGAATACTATCATTCTTTTTTTCTTCTTTACCACCACAGCTTATTAAACTTAAAATTGCAATTGCGGTTATAGATTTCATTATGCTTTTCATAGTTGTTTGATTTAATTTATTTGACAAAATTAACACTAGAGTGGTGGATAGAATATGATTTTTATCATAAATAAGATATTTTTATCTTTTAATCTGTAATTGAAAAAAACTGCAATCCAGAAAAATTTTCTAGTAATACGGGTCCAATCTCTTCACAAGAAAATTTATGATGGAAATCATTTTAGAAATAATACTTAAAAAGTACATTTGGAGAAATCATGACTTTATGAAAAACATACTTTTACCAACAGATTTCTCAGAAAACTCAAAGAATGCAATTCGGTTCGCTATGAGTTTTTTTAAAGGCGAAACTTGTACGTTTTATATAATCAATTCACAAAAACCATCAAGCTATATAACCGCAGATGTGCTATATGGTTCGCCTGGTAGCTCAATCCACGATGGTATTTTAAACGACAATAAAATGGAACTTGAAAAAATGGTTCGATTTTGTGAGTCAATTTCTGAAAAGGAAAATTACAGTTTCATTCCAAAGCTTGATTTTGACAATATTGTTGCTGCCGTTAACCAAGCAGTTGCCCTAAACAATATTGAATTGATTATTATGGGTACAAATGGAGCAACAGATGCCGCTGAAGTCATTTTAGGGAGCAATACTTTAAAAATTATACGAAAAGCTGATTGTCCTGTTATTGCTGTTCCCCAAGGATATACTTTCAAGAAAATAGAATCCGTTTTGCTTTCACTTAACTATCAATATATAATTTCAGAAAAATCCCTAAGTATTATTTCAGAAATAGTGACGAAGCACAAAGCATCCTTGAAAGTTCTGGAAATAGAAGAAGAAAATATTGAACTTACCAACAAAAAAAATTACACTGAAGAAGCTTTGAAGAAAATTGGTTTTGAACGTTTTTCCATAAAAAACATACCTGCCGCAATGGCTATAAATGTGTTTGAACAGTTAATTCCAGTTCAGCTCCACATTATGGTTGTGGAACGCAAAAGTTTTTTAGATCGATTCATTTTCGGATCGGAAACATCAAAAATTAGCTACGGTTCTCCTATCCCCCTTTTGGTACTGCATTAATAAATTTCCAAAAACTTATTTTACTTTCAAGAGATTATTTTTTTTGAGCCTATGTACCAGTGTTTTAACATAATCACGAATAGTCGATGCAGCTGCTGGTGGATTAACAATGTCTATTTTTCCGCGCCAAATTAAATCCTGTTCCTTGCCGGGACACAGACAATACAAGGAGGTTTCTGTGTTATAAACTGGATAATCCTCAGTTTGTGGGTTTCCGTAAACAGGTTTATTCTCGTTATAATAATCACTAAATGTTTCAAATGATTTTTTAAGGTTTCGATACGATTGTCCAATAGTAACCTTACTTTCCTGACCAGTGATTTTTGAAAATAGAACTGCATCAAAGCCTGCATTCAAAAGCTCATTTTCAAGGGTAATAAGATTCTCTTCAGATTGGTTGTTTTCATTGAATGTACTTTGAAAATAATCAACGCTCTTTACGGCTATTACTTTTTCAGCTTCCAGAGCTTTTACCAGACTGTACTCAAATTGGCGCTGCAACACGCTATCTGGCGTTAATCCAACCACCATAACTTTACTTGTCTGAAAATTTGGACTTTCCGAATTTACATATTCATCCACCAAACGGCTGCTTGAACAACCGAAAAGTAGGAGCGTAAAAACTGCTATTGCCATTAATTGTCGCATAATATTGTTGTTTGCGTTAGTTATTCCAAATCATATCTCCTTTTTAATCTATTGCTTGTTGTAAGCTTCACTAGTTTTTAAATTTTAAAGTACTAACAAAACAATTTATAAACCTAAAGTATTTCTATAGATTCAAAAATGATATTGATCATTCATCAATAGATAGTTACATTTTTTTTTCGAAAAACCCTTGTGTAAAGATATAATATGTATCTTTGTTAACCAAATGGTTAAACCATAAAGTTAATAATGGCAAAGACAAAAAAAAATCACGATACGGAAGGACAAATTTTGGCTGCCGCAGAAAACGTTTTTCAAAAAAAAGGAATGGATGGTGCGCGCATGCAGGAAATTGCAGATGCGGCAGGCATCAACAAAGCGATGCTTCATTATTATTACCGAAGCAAGCAACTGCTTTTTGAAGCGGTTTTCACTAACGCATTTTCACTTTTAGCACCTCAGCTGAACAAAATCCTGAATGATGATTCAGCTATTGAAGACAAGGTGAAAAATTTCACAAACAATTACATTTCCTTTATTATAAAACATCCATACCTGCCCAATTTCATTATTCAAGAGCTGAACCGAAATCCGAAATTTTTTGAAAAAATTCAACAAAACGCCGCTTTCCCAACACTTGAAAAGTTTAAAAACCAAGTGGCCGAAGAAGTGGAAAAAGAAATTTTGAAACCCATTAACGGCGAACAACTCTTCATCAATATTATTTCGCTGAATATTTTTCCTTTTGTGGCAACTCCTTTAATAAAAGGATTTCTGAAAATTGACGATAAAGGTTTCAAACAAATGATGGAGCAGCGTAAAACTGCGGTTTCGGAATTCATAATAAATTCAATTAAAAAATAAAATGAAAAGGGTATTATTCATATTTATCGGTTTCGCTCCGCTATTTGCTATAGCACAGCAAGTTTTAACATTGGAAGAGTGTTACTCCCTAGCTGAAAAAAATTTTCCGTTGGCAAAACAGATCGCTTTATTGGAAGAAAAAACAAATTCTGAAATAAAAATTTTAGAAAAAGAAAAACTTCCCAAATTAGATTTGAACGCACAGGCTACCTATCAATCAGATGTTATTGAATTTCCCTTGCAAATTCCAAACGCAACAATTGCTCCCCCCAACAATGATCAATATCGCGCTACATTGGATGCAAACCAATTGATTTATAACGCTGGAAACATTGGGGCTAACAAAAGAATGAAAACCGCAGAATTAGAAACACAGCAACAACAAGTTGCGGTAAATCTTTACAATTTAAAATCGCGAATCAATCAAAATTATTTCAGCGTTTTACTTTTTCAGGAACAGGAAAAACTGCTCAATTCAAAAATGGAACAACTCAATGCCCGCTTAAAAGAAGCAAACACAGGCGTAAAATACGGCGCAGTCCTCCCCGCTTCCGAACAGCTTTTGAGCGCAGAGCTGCTGAAACTGGAACAACAACTTTCACAAATAACTTTTGACAGAGAAAAAACATTGAAAAACCTCTCCTTGTTGGTTTTTCAGGATTTGGATACCAATACAACCCTTACAAACCCAGAAATTTTGGTCGAATCAGAAATTAATTCAAAGCGACCTGAACTGGAACTTTTCAAGTTACAGGAAACGCAGCTGGAAACTTCAAAAGAAGTTATTTCCAAAAGCAATTACCCAAAATTATATGGTTTTGCGCAAGCTGGTTATGGCAATCCGGGATTGAATATGCTAGACAATTCATTTCAGGATTTTTATATCGTTGGCTTGAAATTGAATTGGAACCTTTTTGATTGGGGAAAAACGAAGGAGAAAAGAAACACCATCGATATTTCAAAAGAAATCGTTTCCACTGAAAAAGAGACCTTTTTGCTGAACAACGAAATACAACAAAAAGAAGCCGAGAGTGATATTGGAAAATATAAAGCAATGCTTCTAAAGGACATTCAAATTATTGAATTGCGTGAAAAAGTTTTACAGGCCACGACTTCACAATTACAGAATGGCGCTATCACTTCTTCTGAATATATCACGGAACTGAACAATCTTTACGAAGCCAGAGTTGACCAACAATTACACGAGGTACAATTGGCAATGGCAAAGGCAAATTATAAAATAATCAAAGGAAATTTTAATTAATTATTTAGGATGAAAAATATAAAAATATTGTTTTTGGCTGGCATAACAGGAAGTCTATTCTCCTGTTCTAATGGCGAAAAAGCAGATGGTTACGGAAATTTTGAAGCTACTGAAATCACAATCTCTTCCGAAGCAAATGGAAAACTGGAATTTTTGAATTTAGAGGAAGGACAAGTTTTGGAAAAAGGAACAGTCGTTGGACTTGTAGACACAGTTCAGCCTTATCTAAACAAACAGCAGTTACTCGCTTCTAAAGCAACGGTAGCTTCAAAATCGGGTGGTGTTTGGTCCCAAGTGAGTGTTTTGAATCAACAATTGCAAACCGCAAAAACTGAACAACAACGCGTTCAAAATATGTTTGACGAAAACGCTGCTACCCAACGCCAGCTAGATCAAGCCAACAGCCAAGTGGACGTTCTAAAAAAACAAATACAAAACGTGGAAACCCAAAATGCCCCAATTGTTAATGAGTTGAAATCCATCGATGCAAAAGTTGCGCAAATTGAAGAGCAGATTGATAATAGTAAAATTACAAACCCAATAAAAGGAACGGTTTTGACTAAATATGCCGAGCCGGGCGAAATTGTTTCTTTCGGAAAACCACTTTATAAAATAGCGAATTTGGAAGAAATGACGCTACGCGTTTACGTAAGCGAAACACAACTTTCGAACATTAAAGTCGGACAACAAGTAACCGTAAAAATTGATTCTGGCGAAACAATGAAAGATTATAACGGAATTATAAATTGGGTTTCTTCCTCAGCTGAATTCACACCAAAAATAATTCAAACTAAAGAGGAACGTGTAAATCTAGTTTATGCAGTTAAGGTTACAGTAAAAAACAATGGTAGCCTAAAAATTGGGATGCCTGCGGAAATGTGGATTTCTGAATAATTCGTAATAAAATAATTATTTAAACTTTTAAAAAAATAAACGCCTAAACATTTCAAATTATGAAAAAACCAATATTAATAACAGCACTCATTTCGGCATTATTGATAAGTTGTAATGAAACTAAACACAAAGAAGAAAGTACAGACACCGTTGAAACCACCGAAGGAATTCACGAACACCAAATGGAAAAAATAGCCACCGAAAACCATGCAATGAATAATGCTTGGACAGATGAAATAAAACTAGACAACGGCTACAAATGGCAGGCCAACCCAGAAACAACCGAAGGGGTAGATAAAATGCTCAGTTTGGTTAAATCCAGCGATCCAAAAACCGTGGAAGATTACCACTCCTTGGCTTCAAAATTAAACGAGGATAAAAATTTTGTAGTAAAAAAATGCACGATGGAAGGACCTTCACACGACAATTTACACATTTTTTTACATCCACTTATCGAGAAAATTGAAGCTTTAAACAAGGTTTCAACCAAAGATGAAGGTGCTCAAGTTACTAAGAGTATTAAGGAAAATCTTGATGGATATTATAATTATTTTCAATAAAATAGTATGGAAAAACATCTTTATAACGTAGATATAACTTGGCGGCAGGATCGAAAGGGAATGATGTGTTCGCCAGAATTGGTTGAGGGCAATACACATTCTGCCAATTGCATAGAAGTGGCTACACCGCCGGAATTCCCAAAGGGAATGCCCAATATTTGGACGCCCGAACATCTTTTTACCGCTTCTGTTAGCAGTTGTTTGATGACAACTTTTTTGGCAATTGCTGAAAACTCAAAATTGGATTTCACAGGTTTCAGTTGCAAATCGAAAGGTATTTTAGAAAGAATTGACGGCAAATACTTAATGACCGAAGTAATTCTTGAACCCACCGTAATCATTAAAGACGAAAAAGACCGTGAGCGTGCGGAGCGAGTCCTTCAAAAATCGGAAGCAGTTTGTTTGGTTTCAAATTCAATAAAATCAAAAATTACGATGGAGGTTACCATCAAAATTGCACCATAAATGAGTATTTCCCTCAGCAATATCAGCAAATCGTATAAAAAGGTTAAAGCAGTGCAAGACATATCGTTTGATGTGAATCCAGGCGAACTCTTTGGTCTCATCGGTCCTGATGGCGCTGGAAAAACTACCATTTTCAGAATATTGACCACGCTGTTGATTCCAGACGAGGGCACTGCTAAGGTTGCAGGTTTTGATATTGTAGCGGACTATAAAGCTATCCGTAGCTCTGTTGGCTATATGCCAGGACGCTTTTCGCTTTACCAAGATTTGACTGTAGAGGAAAACCTGTCGTTTTTCGCCACTATTTTCGGAACCACTATTGAAGAAAACTACGATTTGATTGAAGATATCTATGTTCAAATCGCACCTTTTAAAAACAGACGCGCAGGAAAGCTTTCAGGTGGAATGAAACAAAAGCTCGCCCTCTGCTGTGCATTAATCCACAAACCAAAAGTGCTTTTTTTGGATGAGCCCACGACGGGCGTGGATCCCGTTTCCAGAAAAGAGTTTTGGGAAATGTTGAAACGCCTACAGAAAAAAGGAATTACCATTTTGGTATCAACCCCATATATGGACGAGGCAGCTTTGTGTGATAGAATTGCGCTGATTCAGAATGGTGCAATATTGGATATTGATACTCCAAAAGCAATTGTAAGCAAATTCCCTAAAACCATATATAATGTGGGGGCAAATAATATGTATAAATTGATACAATCACTTCAGGATTATGAGCATTTGTATAGTGTATTTCCGTTTGGAGAGTTTGTACATTATACTGACCAAAGAGAATCTTTTGAAATAGCCGAATTAAAATCCTATCTGGAAAAGGCAGGTTTAACAGACATCCACATAGAAGTCGCTCAAGCCAATATAGAAGACGCTTTTATGGAATTAGCAAAATAATGAAAAAAGAGAATGTTATAGAGGCCGATCAATTAACCAAGACTTTTGGTGATTTCACAGCTGTTAATGCAATTAGTTTTGAAGTTAAAAAAGGGGAGATTTTTGGATTTTTAGGTGCAAATGGCGCTGGAAAAACTACGGCTATGAAAATGTTAATAGGAATTTCCAAGCCCTCATCGGGTACGGCAAAAGTTGCAGGTTTTGATGTGTATTCCCAAACGGAATTTATAAAGAAAAACATTGGTTACATGAGCCAGAAATTTGCACTGTATGACGATCTAACAGTTAAAGAAAACATCACTTTTTTTGGTGGGATTTATGGGCTATCTAGAAAGAAAATCAAGGAGAAAAGAGCGCAGTTAATTTCGGAATTGGGATTGGAAGACATCAGTAATAAGTTGGTTGGCTCTTTGCCTTTGGGCTGGAAACAAAAACTATCGTTTTCAGTATCACTTTTACACGAGCCAAAGATTGTTTTTTTGGATGAACCCACGGGAGGCGTTGACCCCATTACCCGAAGACATTTTTGGGAAATGATTTATAAAGCAGCAGACCAAGGCACCACAATTTTCGTGACCACACATTATATGGATGAAGCTGAATACTGCGATCGCGTTTCCATTATGGTGGAAGGAAAAATTGAAGCTTTAGATACACCGAAAAAATTGAAGGAACAGTTTAAAGTTGAGTCAATGAACGATGTGTTTTTAAAACTCGCTAGGAATATTGAAGCCCCCTAACCCTCAAGGTTGGAAACCAAAAAGACCATGAAACGATTTATAGGTTTTATAAAAAAAGAATTCTACCATATCTTCAGGGATAGGCGGTCGCTGTTTATACTCTTTGGAATGCCCATTGCCCAAATATTGCTTTTCGGATTTGCCATTACTAATGAAATAAATAATGTAGATATCGCCATTTTAGATCATTCAAAAGATGCTACTACCGAAGAAATAATCAATAAAATTTCCGCTTCAAAATATTTCACAATAAAACAAATCATTGTCCGAGAAGCCGATATTGAAACTGTTTTTAAAAAGGGAAAAATAAAGGCGGTTCTGAATTTTGAAAAAGATTTCAGCAAAAATCTAATCAAAGAACAGAAAGCTACCATTCAAATAATAACGGACGCTACCGACCCGAATACTGCAAATTCAATAACCAATTATATTAATGCGATACTTCAAAACTATCAGCAGTCAAAAAATAAAGGAATTCAAATAGATTATCAAATTGTTCCCCAAACACGGATGGTTTACAATCCAGAACTAAAAGGTGTTTTTATGTTCGTGCCTGGGGTAATGACCATTATTCTGATGTTGGTATCGGCAATGATGACTTCTATTTCCATCACGCGCGAGAAGGAATTGGGCACGATGGAAATCTTATTGGTTTCACCTTTAAAACCTTTTCAGGTTATTATTGGAAAAGTAGTTCCGTATATTTTTCTATCGCTTGTCAACGCCACAGTAATAGTGCTTCTGAGCATTTTTATATTTAAGATGCCTGTAGCGGGAAGTCTCTTTTTATTGGGCGCTGAAAGTGTTTTGTTTATAATCACTTCATTGGCGTTGGGTATTTTAATCTCAACTATTGCACAAACACAACAGGCGGCAATGATGATTTCCTTGATGGGATTGATGCTTCCGGTAATATTGCTTTCCGGATTTATTTTTCCAATAGCGAGTATGCCAATACCACTCCAAATAATTAGCAACATAATCCCTGCAAAATGGTTTATCATCATTATAAAAGGAATTATGCTAAAAGGGGTTGGGATAACGTATGTCTGGAAAGAAACTTTAATCTTGATTGGAATGACCCTATTCTTTATTGGGATAAGCGTCAAAAAATATAAAATACGGTTGGAATAATGAAGACCATCGGCTATATCATACAAAAGGAGTTCAAGCAAATCTTTAGAAATAAAGGGATGTTGCCTATCATTTTTATCCTGCCCATTTTGCAACTGGTCATACTTTCCAATGCCGCTACTTACGAAGTAAAAAACATAAAATTTGCATACATAGATTTCGATCACTCCTCAACCTCCCGTGCTTTAGTTGAAAAGTTTAACGCTTCCACCTATTTTAATGTTTTAACCGATTTTCCTTCACAAGAAATAGCAAGCTCTTCCATGTTGGCCGGCGAAGTTGATGTAGTGCTGGAAATACCAAATCATTTTGAACGGAATCTACTGAGGGATAAAACCACCGATCTGTCCATAACCATTAACGCCATTGACGGTGCGGCAGCCGGAGTGGAAAGCGGTTATGTAAATCAAATTGTACAAAGCTTTAATAAAGATGTGAAAATGGCTATTATGAACACATCAAAAAAAGCGATACAGCCCATAACAATTGAAAGTATCCCGTCTTTTTGGTTTAATACCACATTAAATTACAAAACCTTTATGGTTCCTGGCATTTTAGTTTTATTGGTATCTATGATAACACTTTTTCTTTCTGGGATGAACATTGTTCGCGAAAAAGAAATCGGCACTTTGGAACAAATAAATGTAACGCCCATACGCAAGAGCCAATTTATAATAGGGAAATTATTTCCGTTTTGGGTAATAGGGATGGGCCTATTAACTGTAGGATTAATACTGGCAAAAGTAATTTTTAATATTCCAACGATAGGAAGTATAGTACTGCTTTACGCCTACACTTCCATTTATATTTTAGTAATTCTCGGGATGGGCTTGCTCATTTCGAATTTCACCGATACCCAACAACAAGCCATGTTCATCGCTTGGTTTTTTATAGTGATTTTTATTTTGATGAGTGGTTTGTTCACGCCAATTGAAAGCATGCCTAGATGGGCACAGATAGTTACCAATTTTAATCCTATAAAATATTTTGTGGAAGTTGTGCGTATGGTTATGCTCAAAGGCGCTAGTTTTACGGATATATTACCGCAACTTTGGAAGACGCTCTTATATGCCATTGCAATGAATGGATTTGCAGTTTGGAGTTATAAAAAAGTACATTAGTGAAAAACAATATAAAATATCATTTACAAAGAAGCGAATCGCCGTTCCTTCGAGGGCCACGTTCCCGATTCAAGGAATTTATTTTTACACTGAAAGTTCAATACAATTTTATAAAAGGCTTTCGGAAAATGCACTTTATTGGACCTTGCGTAACCGTTTTTGGTTCGGCAAGATTTACTCCCGACTCCAAACATTACCAAAATGCAGAAAAAATTGGGGCAGAACTTTCAAAATTAGGGTTTACTATTATGACCGGCGGTGGTCCTGGCATAATGGAAGCAGCCAATAAAGGTGCCTTTGAGGCTGGAGGCTATTCAGTAGGGGTAAATATTATTCTGCCTTTTGAACAAAAACCCAATTCCTATTTACACAAATGGATAAATATCCCTTATTTCTTCATTCGAAAGTTTTTAATGATGAAATATTCATATGCTTATGTGGTAATGCCCGGTGGGATGGGTACATTAGACGAGCTTTTTGAAGCAATTACCCTTATACAGACCAAGATAATCCAAAATTTTCCAATCGTAATTTTTGATTCTGAATATCACAAAGAATTGTGTGAACACATCAAAATAATGGCAGAAAACGAAAGTATTAGCCCAGAAGACATGAAATTACTATTTATATCTGATTCTGTTGAAGAAGTAATAA
The DNA here is from genome assembly GCA_937125455.1 of uncultured Aequorivita sp. Taxonomy (GTDB): domain Bacteria; phylum Bacteroidota; class Bacteroidia; order Flavobacteriales; family Flavobacteriaceae; genus Aequorivita. Next base: position 39,734 of record CAKZLK010000015.1, on the reverse strand, counting down.
ACCATATAAAAGAACACGCTATTGAAAAGTTTGGGTTGGTAAAAAAACAATACAAACCAAAATGGTGGTATGGTGAAAACAGAAAGAAATTTTAAAATAAGTAACCGTGTGGTTGGTTTTTTCGATTTTAAAGATGTTTATACAATCATAAAGAATTATAATCTTGCTCCAAGATCAAAAGCTATTTCAATCTCTTCTTTTATAACTATCAAACCAAACATTTTTTTAGGAGGTTCTAGATTAAAATCTTTTATATTCAATTTTAGCTTACCAATAAAACGAAATGTAGTTGAAGAATGAATATCTATCGGAAGTGAATATTCCTTTTTCTTTCCTGCTATGGTAATTTTCACGTATGCCTTAGCCTTTTCTTTTTCAATGAAGGTAATTTTAGTCAACTCTAGAATGATAATCGGATACTCCTTTGTATTGAGCAGGGAATGGAAATCTTTATTTATTGCATTATTTCCACAATTAAAACCTTTATTTTGTAGAGAAAGTACGGCATTATTGAAACTAATTGCATTTCCATGTTGCTTATAGGTTACCACTCTGTTTTTTTCCAGGTAAGCGGTATTGAAAACACATCCAAACTCACTTATATTGGTATCTCCTTTTATTGAAAGCTCGCTCGTTGGAAGTATTTGAATAGTTTTTGTACTGAATTCACTCTGTGTCCAAGCTTTTATGCTAAATAAAAAAAATAAAAAATATACCAACAAACGGTTCATTTCTTTTCATTTTTAAAGGTGGAGGAATTCAACTTCCCCCACCTTCATTTATTAAATCTAGCTCTTTTAGAAACTAATTATAGCCTCAAGCACTACTCCGTTAAATTTACCGCCATTTCTTAAATCATTAGTTGGGAACCCACCGTATTCTTGGTTCACATATTCTAATTTAGCAAGAATGTTTTTGGTCATAAACCATCCAGCAGCAAGATTGAATCTTGTGATATCAACATTTGTTCCTCCCATCATTTCGCCATCTACATAATTGTAACGTCCGCCAACATATACATTTTCATCATTGCCAAAGCGATAGATTATTTCAGCAGCATATTGATTAAAAGTTCTTGTATCAAGCTCGGCATCTGCTTTACCAGAAGCTCTTTCAAAGGTTCCGAAGAATTCAACGCCACCATATTTTACAAATGGATTTATCATAAAGGAAGTAAGTTCGTTTTTGAATCCAGGGTCAAATCTACCTGAACGAAAATTTGAAGAAGTGGAAGCTCCTTCTGGCTCCATTACTAAATAATATCTTGAACCTGCCCTATCTGCAGTGTATAGATATGCACTAGCAGTTTTATTGGTATGATATACAGATCCTGTTATTCTAACACGCAAATCATCGTTTATCATGTTGTCGTACCCTAGTTTAGCTATAAATGATGGATCAGTTTTATCTGGACTGCTTACGGCTTGGTTTAATTTACCGTTTGTTACACCAACCATACCCAAGAAACCACTTTTAAAGTAATAGACCTCTCCTCCCACTTCAGTAGTAAAAGCGTCCATTATTAGATTCCCGACAAAGGGATTGTAAATTGCTTGAGCATTATCACTTCTTCTAAAATGTGCATCGCCATAGTTATTTTCCATATGACCAATTTTGAATCTTACATTTTTCATAAGTGATTCCATAAAGCCTTTACTTACAAAGTCAAGTTTATCTATTTGTATATATCCACCTTTTACATATGGTTCAGGGTGATGGCGTGAAGACAAATAGGTTCTCAAGTGCATTCTTACACCGTCGTACAAATGAACGTCAAGGTCCAAGTTTGCTGTAGGTAGATTAAAATTGTCACCTATCTCAATAAGTGAAACCGGATTTCCATCTCCATCTACAGGGGTACCTGTAGTCTCATGATTTAAAGCTTGGAATTGAATTGTAGATGCTCCGCCTATACGTACATTAACTCCATTGAATGTAGAAGTGGTGTCTTTTGGAGCTTCAAATTGATTTATCCCACGTTTGTCAGGATATCTAAAATTGTCCAAGTCTCTCGTTCCCTTTTCTTGGGCAAATGCCTGGAAACCAAACAATATTAATAAAGCAGTACTGAAATAATTGATTAGTGTTCTCATTTTAATAATTTTAAGGGTGAATAATTTTTTTAAAAAAATCTATTTGTATTATTTAATAAAAGATGATTGAAATTTTACGTCAATGGCATCACCAGTAGTAATGGTGCCAAACAATGCGGTAGGAGGCTCTACTCCATATGTAGTCATTTTAAGTGTCTCGACTCCTGAAAGAATAATTTTAGAATCTGTAATCTTTATATCAAAAGTAATCTCAACGGTTTTGGTTGTTCCTGCTATTTTAAGACTACCAGTAGTAGTTACTTTACAGTTACTATTCGTTGAACAGTTAATACTATTCACTTTCGTAAGTTTATAGACTATTTGTTTATATTTTTCAGTATTTAAGGCCTTATAAGTGTTCTTATCCATACTAGATTTTCCACTTTTCAAGCTTTCGGCCATAACAATAAAATCTAGCTGCTCTATATTTATTAGTTTTCCATTTTCGAAGTCTACCACAATCTTACCCTTTTGATCTGCTGCTGTTATATCCCAATCGTGAATATTTGAAGTTCCTTCGATTTTTAATACAGAAGCCGCATTACTCAGATTGTACGTTTGAGCCACAGAAATTTGTGTTGTAAAAGCAAACATTAACAAACTTCCAAATACTAATATTAAATTTTTTAAGGTTTTCATAATCTGTGTTTTAAATTTAGGGTAAAGGTAAATTTTGCTTCAGAATGAAAGTATGATAATGGTCAGCTCACAGAATTTTATAATATCAAGTAGATTTCGATAGCAATGGTCTGCTACCAGAGGTATTAATGAAAATGTGTTTCTAAAAGCTGAATTGGATAGTGAAGTATTGTTTGGATAGCAACAATTTTGAGCCCTAGAAAATCTTTTGAAAAATCGTGTTGGAGGCTATCTGAAAAGGTTGAGAATGCCTAACAACTTAAATTGAATGTGTTGGAATAACCAATGTTAGATTGTAATTTCTTTAACGCTATAGAGTTTTGGAATACTGACATTCCAATTATAGGTATCTCTCAATTTTACACGAAAGGCATCTTGTGCCGTAGGTTCTCCGTGGATAAGAAATACTTCTTCAGGTATGTTTTTTATATTGCTGGTCCAATCCAAAAGTCCTTGTTGGTCAGCGTGTGCGGAGAGGCTTTCAATATGATGGATTTCAGCCTTTACAGGATAATATTTTCCAAAGAATTTTAGCTCAAAAGCGCCTTCCAAAAGTTGTCGCCCGCGTGTTCCTTCAGCTTGATACCCTACTAATAGAACGGTAGTATTTGTTTTGTCTATCAGTTGTTTCAAATAGGTTAAAACTCTTCCGCCAGTAACCATACCACTACCTGCGATAACTACTTTTGGCTGGGGATTATCTATAGTTTCCCAAGTTTCCTTATAGGAAGTAATGATATTCATCCGGTTGTTCATCGCGTTAAAATCTTTCATCGGCAATTTGTGCCAATCGGGAAAGTTTTCAAAAACAGAAAGTACATTATTTCCCATTGGGCTATCGATAAAAATTGGGATGTTGGGGATTCGGTTTTCATTGTACAGTTTCCAAAGTAAAAACATCAACGTTTGCAAACGCTCTACTGCAAAGGAAGGAATAATCAAATTCCCCCGATTATGAATGGTTTTATTGATGAGTTCCACCAGTTTATCTGAAACACTTTCTTGTGGATGAAGCTTGTTTCCATAGGTACTTTCCATAAAAAGATAATCCGCCCATTCCGGTTTTTCGGGTGGAAAAAGCAACAAATCGTGTTCTCTCCCAATATCTCCTGAAAAAACAAAAGTTTTTCCGAAAAGATCCAATTCAATAAATGTGGCACCAATAATATGACCGTTATACCGAAACCGATATTTTATGTTTTGGGAAAGTTCAATCCATTGGTCTCTTTCCTCTGCATGAAAAAAACCTAATGTAACCTCAGCGTCTTCAACGCTATAAAATGGTTCAGCGGGTTTGTGATGGGAATAGCCTTCTTCGTTAGCCTTTTCGGCCTCTTCCTCATGTATTTTGGCACTGTCCATCAAAATGATTTTTGTAATGGCCAAGGTTGGCGCTGTACCTATAATTTTTCCGCGAAAGCCTTGCTTAACCAATCGCGGCAAATAGCCAGTATGATCCAGATGTCCGTGTGTGAGCAGTACTACATCTATTTCCGAAACATCGACGGGCAAATATTCCCAGTTTTTTTCACGCAGTTCCTTTAAACCTTGGAACATGCCACAGTCTATCAAAATGTTTTGTTCAGTGGTTTCAATTAAAAATTTAGAGCCAGTAACGGTTCCCGCTGCGCCAAGGAAGTGGATTTTTAATTTTTGCATATCTATTTGTTTTTACATAAAAGTTGGATTTCAGCTAAAATCCGTTCTTTGCGTTTATCTGAAATCCCTAAATGATCCAAATAGAAATGGTCATCCATCAATTGTTTGCAAAGCACCACATCGCGGCTAAGCAAAAACTGTTTTTCACGCTGGCTGAGCAAGGTGGAAACAGTAACAGGATAAAGCCCTAAACGGTCTATACGATCCTTGATGCCATTATCTTTTGGAAGATCCCAACTTAAAAGATAGAGTCCAACGCAGGCTCCATATTTTATTGCGTCTTCCGTAAAACGGGTATTGGTTACTACCCATCCTTCATTTGGTTTTTCTCCATTGTTTTTGTCGCCGTAAAAATTGAGTATGTCGCGATAACGCGAATGGATATAAAGCGGCACTTTCACGTCGCAGTTGCGGCCTTCATCGCTATGGAATTTACATTCCGCCACTACATATTGACCGTTTTTATGCGCTACCACATCTATTTCGTGGGTTACGCATTCTCCTTGTAAAATCTGACCAGTCTTTACTTCATAACCACTGTAAAAGAGGATTGCCCCAACAAATTTTTCAAAAGGGAAACCTGTGGGACCTAGCTCATAGATTGCTTTCTTCAATTTATATTTGGAAGCGTATCCTTTTTTCTTTTTTTTGAGAAGGGCAAAGGCACGATTGTAAATTTCTTTAGTTGAAATACCTTGATAAAGCTCATCGCGAACATTATTCGCAATTTCATTGACCAATGCTTCTTCGGCACCACTTTTCCGTAGGGAGTTTTTTAATTTTTCAATTGAAAAATTTGTCTTTTCACCAGAATGCTTAATAATTTCAATATCTGCTACCTTTTTCTTCATAGATTAATTTCGCAAGTCGTGCATAGCAAGAAGTGGCACATTGGTGTGCATTCCAAGTTCTTTAACCATTGGATTTGAAAAAATACTTTCAAAGAAATTGTGCTTCTTATTAACAAAAGCAATCATTTCGCTCTCACGGCTTTGTGCAAAACAACGAACTCCTTCCTGCAGATCTAAACTATACAAGGTATGATGTGTAAATGTTGTCACGCCCAGAATACGATCGAGTAAAGCTTTATTCTCCAACTGTTCTTTGCTTAACTCTTCGTTTTTTTGAACATGTAAAATTCGTATTGGTGCATTGGTTATACGAGAAATTTCTATCAAAGTTTCTAATTCCTTTTCTTTATAATGTGTTTTAAAACTAGTGGGAAAGACAATCTCATTTGGATCTTTATACCTTACATTTCCTGGAATTGCAAAAACGGGACAGTTTCTGTTTTTTTCCATGGTTTTTACTGCATTGCTGCCCATAATTACATTTTTGTCGTCTGTTTCACCCCGAGTTGCCATGACTATTAGCTCAATATCTTCCTTTTCTACAGTTTTTTTGAGCACATCGTTAAAAGGACCAAATTCATTTAAAAAGTGGAGTGTATGGTTTGTGTTGTCATCATTAAACTGAACTTGTACCTTTAACTTTTCAATGTTCTTTTCGGAACGCTCTTTTACTTCGTTCAATTTTTTTTCGGAGGGCTCTGGACTCAATAGGTTATCCTTAGAATAACCTGGATGATAATAGGTATGGAGTATAAAGAATTCACAATATTCCCTTTTGTAAAGTTCAATTGCATATTTAATAGCATTGAAAGCATTTTGCGAAAAATCTGTAGGAATTAATATTCTTTTTTTCATTTTTTCGGTTTTAAGATTATTGCTTTATTTTAAAAATTAGCTTTTAATAGGGATTACAAGTGTAGGCACATGGGTGTGTTTTCCTACCCTACTAACTACAGGCTCACGAAATAGTTGTTTTAAAAAAGCATGTTTGTGATATACCAAAGCTAACAAATCAATATTTTTATTATCAATGAAATCATGAAGTGTTTTCGAAACATTCTCCCCTTTTGTTATAAAGTGGAATTCCGTGTCGTATTCCGTAAGGTCGTTCATATATTGTTCCAAATTTTTGTGCTGTTTGGAGTTCAATTCATTTTTTGCGCCTACGTGCACCAAGTGTATGGTTGAATTATACTGGCGCACCAAACGAATAATTGGCCGCAATTTTGAAAGTTGATAAAAATCGTTATAATCTGATGCAAAAGCTATACTACTTGGAATAACGAAATCAACTTCCCTTGGCACAATAAGCAACGGGCAACCTTCAAGAGTTTTAGTGATTCTTTCGGTTGTGCTACCAACAAGTACTTCCTCAGCACCAGTTCTACCCTTGCTTCCCATCACAACCAAATCAATACCTTCAGTAGCAACCAATTTATTGATAGTTTTTGACAACGTAGCTGGCGTTGAAATCACTTCATAAGTGTGAGGAATCTTACCCGTATCAAGCTTGATTTTATGCAATAAGGCTTTACCGTCTTCATCGGATTGTCTGTAAAGTTTTTCGATCATATTTTCAGAACGACCAATATCTACACGGCTTGTAAGTTTATCAACTTCATCGCCAAAAGAATGAAGAATTGTTACTTGTAAAGCTTCATCACTGAAGAGTTTTGTAACGTAAAACAAAGCTGCATAAGCGTTTTTTGAGAAATCTGTAGGAACTAGTATTTTTTTCATTATAAAATATTTAAAAGATTAACGAGGAAGATTTTGAAGTACTAAAAAAGGAATATCTATATGTAATCCAATTTTTTCAATAGTTGATTGATAAAGTATATTTTCCAGGTATGAATGACGGGTATTTACCATAACCAACATATCTATTGGGTTTTCAATAATAAAGGTATTAATTGCATTTGTAACTTCTTTATCTTTTTCTTGATGAAAAATAACCTGATTTTCAGAAAAAGAAGCTTCTAAAAAGTTCTTGTTGTCTTGCTGCCGGAATGACAAGGATGGAAATTTTGAAACATAAAGAAAATTGATTTTGGAAACAAAGCTTTTTGCTATGCTACTCACCAATTTTAACTCACGCCTTTTATAAGTCAGCTGAAAATCTGTTGAGAATAAAATATTTTTAGGCTGCACATCTCCATAATCAGCTGGAATGGCGAGCACCGGGCATTTCACATATTTGATTACTTGAAGCGTATTGCTACCAAAGGTTATTTTTTTATCAGAAGTCTGGCCTTTGGTCCCCATCACAACTATATCCATATTCTCCTTTTCCACCCAATCATTTACAGAATCTACTAACATTCCAAATTCTGCAATCGTGTGTACGGTGTGTTTAGGGTTTGGCGAAAATGAAATTATTTTTTTACGGAAATCCTCTAGCCCTTCTTTTGTTTCTTTAAGTATTTTTTCTTGAAGCTCATCAAAAATTTCGTCAGGAAGACGATTCTTTGCATCATAAACTTCATCTGCAAAAGCATGCAAAAGATAAATTTCAGCATGATTATATTTGAAAAGCTCAGTGGCATACTTGATAGCATTCAATGAGTTTTCAGAGAAATCTGTAGGGACTATTATTTTTCGCATTTTTTTTATTTTAGAATTTCAATAGGTAAAATTAACTAATCAACCTTAATAAAAATATGACTATTGTCAACTAAATACTTGATTTTTAAGGAACATTTAAGGATAGTCATTATTTGTTTTTCGTAACTTGTAATTAAAAATTATGAAAGTTTCACCCATTACCTATCTTGTTATAACTACATTGATTTTAATTACTGTTACTGTTTTTTCAGCAATGGGACTTCCCTTCAGTTGGGTATTTTATCTCACAATATTTGGACAAGCATTATTAGTATTTTCAGTTTTGAAGGTGTTAAAAGACAACTATACTACAGACAAAACATTTAGGGATTTTTATGAGGATCACTCTATAGGTCAAGAGCACTGATTGCAGTATACTTTTTTCGCTCTTAGTAATTTAACACTAAAAAATTGAAAACTACTCGTGAAGTATTAAAAAAGGGACTTCGCTTTGGTAGTTTATTGAATTCAGGATTGGTTTGAAAAGTAGCCGTTGAATCAAATTCAGATTTTTTGCCACAATTGCAACCATATCTATTTCCCAAGTTTCCACAAAATCTTGGATTCCTGTTTCAATATTTTTATTATCCAAAAAATGAAAACTATGCTTGGTCTCCCTGAAAAAATAATGTAGAAAACCTTTGTTGTCTGTCTGCGATGCTGTTAGCGTAGAGTTTTGTGAACGAATATGCAGTACCCTTAGGCCAGCTTCTTGTATTTGCAGTGTTTGGGAAAGAGCTTTTATAACTTTGTTACGGTATATATAATTATAATCCGTTAAAAAGGCGATATTTTTTATTTCAATAAACGTTGCGTTTTCAGGAATTAAAAGTACGGGGCACTTAACCTTGGTAATTACTTCACTGGTGTTGCTTCCTATTTCTTTTTGGGAAATTTTTGAGGCCCCCTTGGTGCCCATTACTATATAATCAATTTCCTTTTCTGCAACATGTTTTCTAATAGCTTCTACCAAAAGCATGTTTTCATAAAGCATATAAAATTGATGGTTGGTGTTTTTGGCCAATAGCTTACAGGTTTTAATTTCTTCCTGCAATTTAATTATAGGCTGTTGAATAACCTGCTTGTCTTCGAAAAATTCAAAACCTTCGTCTGCACCATCCTCTTTATAATCTAAACCTTTTAGTGATATATGCAGAATATAGAAATTCACGGGAATATCAGAAAAATACTCAAGTGCATACCGAACGGCATTTTGTGCATTTTCGGAAAAATCTGTCGGAATTAATATATTCATCATTATATCATAATCTTACCAGCAAAAGTATTTATATAGCTCGTGGCAAGAAATGATATAAATCAGTTTTGATTAATTTGCTTTCGATTTATTGTGAAGTGGAATTATTTTTGCTTTCTTATTCAATCTCCCGCAAGCTTTCCAGATCAACAATGCGAATGTCCCGCCCTTCAATTTCAATAAGGCCATCCCTCTTAAAGTCTGAAAGCGTCCTGATCAAGCTTTCAGTAGCTATTCCAGCGGTAGTAGATAAATCGTTTCGAGAAATTCTAAAGGGTGCTCCAGGTTTCTTGTCCATGATCTCCACAAATTGAAGAATAGTTGCCGCTGTTTTTTTTCGAACTGAACTATATGCCATTTTAAGCAATTGTTGTTTCACCTCGGAAAGATTATCAGTGAGAAGATTCATTAATTCCAAAGAAATGTCTTGGCTTTTTTTCAAAATATCCTTTACATATTTTTTTGAAACGCCAACTAACTCGGTCTCCTCCAAGGCTGTGGATGATTCGCTGTAAGGAATGTTATCGTCAAAAGTAGTGAAACCCAGAAAATCATCAGCCTTATATAGCCCCGTGATGAGTTCTTTGGCATTGGCATCCATTGTATGTGTTTTCACAACGCCTTTAAGAATAAGAAAAAGACTGTTGGAGTGCTCACCCTTGCTATAAATTGTTTCCCCTTTTTTATATGTAGACACTTCACCTTCATCACAAAAAAAGTTTTTTAACTGATTGAGGTTTTGAGGGCTTTCTTCATCTACTGCATTTTCTTTATCTTGATTGTTTTTATGCTTTTCCAAAATACTCGCCTTTGCCAAACGGCTTTCTATGGCACTCAACAACTCATCTTCATCAAATGGTTTTGTGAGATAATCATCTGCGCCCATATCCATCCCCTTTCGTATTTCTTTATGTTCAGTTTTGGCAGATAGAAAAATAAAAGGAATGTGTTTTGTATCTTCTTCTAAAGCTATGGCCTCTAAAACGCCATAACCATCTATTTCGGGCATCATTATATCACAAATAATAACATTTGGCTTTTCCTTTTTAGCTTTTTCAATACCAATTTTCCCATTGGGTGCAGTAGAAACCTTATAGCCTGAAAGCTCCAAAAGCTCAGCAGTGTTTTCTCTTAACGCACTATCGTCTTCGATAAGGAGTATATTTTTCATTTTAGCTTAAATTATTGTTCGTTGGGAAGATTATTGTAAATGTACTCCCTTTTCCTTCTTCACTTTCAAAGGTAATTTTACCACTAAGATTTTCCAAATGGCTCTTCACAATATTAAGACCAATTCCAGTTCCCTGATCTAAAAGAGCATTTTCAGCACGAAAATATCTGTTGAAAATAAATTTCTGTTCGCTTTTTGGGATACCCATGCCTTCATCAATTATTTTTATTTCGATAGCTGATTGTTTTTGAACCACAACAACATCAATCGTAGTATATTCGGGAGAGTATTTTATGGCGTTATTTATAAGGTTGGTCAATGAAAGTTCAAGAATTTTTTCATCAAAATTTACCGTTATTTCATCAATATTACTTGGATATTTAATTTTCTGACCATCTTTTAATAGCATATTGGCGTTGTATATCACCTCGTTTACCACTTTGCTCAACGGAAAAATTTCAAATTTATAAGTGGCTTTACCAGATTCCAAACGTTCAATAGACAAAAAGTCATTCAGAATATTATTTAAATATTTTACTTTACTTTGAATAGTTTTTAAATGCTTTTCCCTTTTGTCTTGCTGATCTGTTTCAGTATATTTTCCTGCAAGTGTAGCCGAGGTAAGAATCCCGCTCAAAGGTGTTTTGAATTCATGCGAAACCAGTGAAAGAAACTTGGTTTTCAACTCATTCAACTCGCGCTCCTTCCGCAGCGATTCCTTCATTTTATGCTCGGCTTGCTTGCGCTTGGTAACTTCTTCTTTTAGTTCTTTGATGGTTTTTTGAAGTTCCTTGGTGCGTTCTTCAATTTTGTGTTCTAATGATACGTTGAGCTCAATTATTTCCAGCTCCTGATTCTTACGGATGGAAATATCGGTAACCAAAGCCATCACGTATTTGTTTCCATAAACCTCAAACGGATTTAGGCCCGCTTCCACTGGAAATGTGGTTCCATCTTTTCGCAATCCATAAAGATCACGTCCGTGGCCCATTTGGCGTGGATCACTTTTATCCATAAACGCTTCAACCTGTTTAGGATGGCTGCTGCGATATTCCTTCGGAATCAGAACATCTAGCTTTTCCCCTAAAAGCTCATGAGAACCGTAGCCAAACATTCTTTCAGCTGCTTCGTTGGAAGTGACAACTTCCTGTTTTTCGTTAACGATAACAATACCTTCCGAAATAGATTCAGAAAGAATTTTGAATACATTATCTTTTTTTTGGTCAAAAACCTTCATCCCTCAAAAGTAAGGATTTTAAATAGTTTTTGTTAACTGATCAATATCATAATATTTCACTGAAATACAACTTAGCTTTACACCTTTGAAGAACCTAAAATTATAGCTTTATGGGAAATTTAGATAAACCCCAACTTCTATTTTATCAAAAAATGGGTGAACTTTTTTATTCTATTGCCGCCGCAGACAAAATGGTGCGCGAAGAGGAGTATGATACTTTAAAGCAAATTGTATCTAAACAATGGGAGAATCTTGATGATTATGAAGATCCTTTCCACACCGATGCCGCATACCAGATTGAGGTTGTTTTTGATTGGTTTGACTATGAGCAGTTGGACGCCCAAGATTGTTTCGAAAGCTTTGCAGATTATAAAACGGAAAATCCCAGCCTTTTCACTAAAGATCGAAAACAATTGATTTGGAAGACAGCAAATGCTATCGCTAACTCCTTTTCGGGGAAAAACAAAAGTGAAGTGATCATGCTCACAAAACTGAAGCAACTCTTGAAAGATTAAATCAGTTTAAAAATGCTTTCGCTTTTCTGCTTTAAATTGTTTGCTTAATTTTATAAATTAAAACTCCAACACAATGAGAATTCTTCTGGTAGCCTTTATTTTATTTACTTTCTTGGGCTGTAAAAACGACCAAAAAAAAGAAGTAGTTGATAATAATAATGAAACAATTTCGGAAGAAAATATTGATACACTAAAAGTGTCCGACAAAAATTTAGAACAACAGCAAAAAACCCTCAACCTTAAACGCCAGGAACTCATAGAAAAAAAAGATTCCAAAGAGGAACTGGAAAAACTACTTATTTCAAAATCATTTTTTAAAGAAGGTGATTGGTATACATTAGACTTTAAATACCCTTATCTAAATGAAAAAATAAAACCTTCTTTTGAGAATTTCAACGAATATATCTACAAACATTATGTTGATGCAAAAAATATTGAGAAGCAGATTATAGAGGAAAAAAGATTGTGCGATTCCCTAGGAATTCCAAAGCAAAAAGAAAAAAAACTAGTAGATTATAAAATCTACAACCTAAACGATAAACTCATTAGCGTTCTTTTTTACAAAGAGAATTTCTATACCGGGGCCGCCCATGCCGCTTATACCTTTGAGTGTTTGAATTTTGATTTGGTGCGTTCTACCTTTATGAATTATGAGGATTTTTTCAACAATGGCTCCGAAGAAGAGCTTCGCGATATTTTAAATGACCTCTTAAAAGAAAAAATTAGTTCTGGAGAAATGTATTACGACTGCTGGACAATTTCAGCAGATGATTTCTTCAAAGCAAAAAATAATTTCGTAATAAACGATGATGTTGTCGAATTCTATTTTGACGATTGCGTTATCTGCCCATCCTACACAGGAACCTATTCAATTAAAATTCCATTGGAAAGATTAATGCCCGTTTTAAGAAAATATAAAAAGAATCCATTACTCAGCTGAAAATTAGTATTATGAAAAGTAATTTTAAAGATATAATCAATTCCGAAACACCCGTACTTGTCGACTTTTTTGCCGATTGGTGTGGCCCCTGTAAAATGCTGGCTCCAATACTAAAGCAAGTTAAAGATGAATTGGGTGATGCTGTGAAAATTGTAAAAATAGACGTTGACAAAAACCAACCGCTCTCCGCAGAATTTCAAGTGCGCGGTGTGCCCACAATGATTTTATTTAAAAACGGAAAACAACTTTGGCGGCAGAGCGGAGTTCTACAAAAAAACGATTTGATCTCCATAATCAATCAACACAAAAATTAATGGACCTCAGCCATTATATTGACCACACATTATTAAAAGCTACCGCTACCCCGCAAGACATTGTCAACCTTTGCAACGAGGCAAAAAAATATCATTTTTATGCCGTCTGCGTAAATAGTTGCTATACTTTTTTAGCTGCAAATGAATTAAAGGATAGTAATGTAAAAGTTGCAACGGTCGTTGGTTTCCCTCTTGGCGCAAACAGTTGCCATTCCAAGGCTTGTGAAGCGGAACAATGTATAAAAGATGGCTCTGATGAAATTGATATGGTACTCAACATAGGCTTTTTAAAAGCGAAGTTGCACAAATCCGTTCGTGAAGAAATTTCAGCCGTAAAGGAAGTCATTGGCAATAAAGTATTAAAAGTAATTTTGGAAACTTGTTATTTAACTGATGACGAGATAAAAATAGCATGCCAAATTGCCAAGCGAGCTGGCGCCGATTTCATAAAAACATCTACTGGTTTTGGAACGAGTGGAGCCACAGAACACACTTTAAAAATAATGATTGCAGAAGTACAAGACAGTTTACAAATTAAGGCTTCCGGGGGAATAAAAGATGCTGAAACAGCAAAAAAATATATTGAAATGGGCGTTAGCCGAATTGGAACTTCTTCAGGAATAACAATTGTTTTGCCCGGCAAAAAAGATACAGATGAGCACACATATTGAAGCAAAATTTGGGGAAATCGCAGAATCGGTATTGCTTCCTGGCGATCCGATGCGTGCAAAATGGATTGCCGAAACCTTCCTTGAAAACACAAAATGTTATAATGATGTTCGTGGCATGTATGGCTATACTGGTACTTTTCAAGGAAAACGAGTCTCTGTACAAGGCACTGGAATGGGCATTCCTTCTGCGTTGATATATTGTCATGAACTTATCAACGAATATGGAGTGAAAAACCTGGTTCGGGTAGGTTCAGCAGGAAGTTATCAAAAAGACATCAAACTCCGCGATATTGTTATTGCAATGGCAGCTTCTTCAACTTCAGGCATCAATAACACTCGTTTTATAAATTGTGACTACTCGCCTACTGCAAATTTCGATTTGTTTATGAAAGCGGTACTTTACGCAAAAGAAAACAACATTTCAATAAAAGCAGGTAACGTACTTTCTAGTGACCAGTTTTATGAGGATGATTTTAACGCCTATAAAAAATGGGCCGATTTTGGTGTGCTTTGCGTCGAAATGGAAGCCGCAGGACTTTATACAATTGCTGCCAAATTTAATGTAAAGGCATTAGCCATCTTGACCATTTCAGACATGTTAGTGACAGGTGAAACTACTACGGCTGATGAACGCGAAGGTAGCTTTTCAAAAATGATTGAGATTGCCCTAAATACAATTCTTTAAAAATATAATAAAAGCAGGAATCCCAAGTTGAAATTCCTGCCTTTATTTTTAACTGAAATCGATAGGAGTTAATTATACCTTAAAAGTCATTACCGGCAATTCCGAATGGTTGACTACATCCTCACCTATGCTTCCAGAGAAAAAGTGTGCCAAGCCTTGGCGACCATGTGTTGGAAGCGCAATTATATCGGCGTTACTTACTTGGCTATAGCCAAAAATTCCAGCTTCTACAGAATATTCATTGTATTGAACAACTTTGTTTAGACTTTCCAACGGATTTGTTTCTCCAGCACTATTCAAAAAGTTTAGGATTCTTTTTTCAATTTCACGTGTGCTATGAAAATTGCCTGCAAGGTTAACATAGAGCAATTCCATATTAATATCTAGCGCGCTAAACAACTTTTTTGCTTTTATGTATGGACCCACCGAATTTTCTAAAAAGTCACATGCAAACACACCTAATTTAGGATTGAATTTCTCTACGCGATGTTTAATAACTAAAACTGGAATTTCGGAAGTACGCACTACCTTTTCGGTATTACTTCCTACGAAAACCTCTTTTAAGCCAGAACTACCGTGTGATCCCATAATAATTAAGTCTGCTTCAAAATCGCTTGCAACATCATTCAGTTCACTAAAGATTTTATAATTGTGAACGGTATCTGTAACCTTAATGCCTTCTAAGTAATCTTTATCTAAAAATTCTGCAAAGCGTTTTTCAGCAAGTTTCATGTAATACATCGCTTCAAAGACTTCTTTACTTTCATCTTTAGTTAAAACGGCATCGGTTAGACCCATCATATGTACTGCAATAATTTCAGCATTTTGCTTTTTTGCAATGCCTGCAGCAACTTCTATTGCGTATTCGGAATGCTTGGAGAAATCTACGGGAACTAATATTTTTTTCATATCGAATGGTTTAGTGTGTTGTGAATTTTGTCTTGCGTTTTTTAAGCTGTTTTTCTAAATCTGAAATTGTTTCTTTTGCTGCTGCTTCAAAAGTTGCTTCTTTTGATGTTGCAAAAATTTTGGGACCCGGTAGACTCAGTTCAATTTCACAAATGTTGCCTTTTCCGTATACGTTGTTTTCCATTTTAAAACTTACTTCGGCTCTAATAAGCCATTCATATTTAACAGCAAGTTTTTGAAGCTTTTTTTCTACGTAATCGTTCATGGCCTCACTAGTAGGCATTTTCACATATTGGATATTTATTGTCATAATACTAATAATTGATTTCTATTTTTCAAATATAACCCATATTTATAGGTTTTAAAATGACTAAAGTCATATCTTAATGTATATTGTTTGTATTCTCTTTATAAAACAAAAACGCCTGCTTTTGCAGACGTTTTAAGAAATAATAAAAACTTTTAAATTAAAATTCCAATTCAAAATAAAGACTGCTCTCCGGGTTTGCCTCTGTAACGTCTTCACCTTTTAAAACCTCATTGCTTTCGTTTTGTAATTTTAGGTTAATTTTCCAGTAGCCAGTCATCGTCAAGGACAATTTTCCGTTATACATTTTGGTAGCTGCATCGTAGGTCAAGTCCTGATTGTTTGGTGAACTGTGGTTTCCCATTCCAGGCATTCGTGGATCAACAGTAACTTTGAAATTTTCAACCACTGGAAAGGTCATCATATTCTCCATCTTGTAAAGCACCGCCTGGAAGTCATTGATTGCAACCTGTGGGGCTTTAGGATTTACATAAGCCAAAATATATCTGTTATCATCACTTCCCATAAATACTTGTACTTTTTTAAGACCATCTATTGGCTGTGTAACAGAAATTTGATGTGTTTCGGTCATTGCTTGGCCGTTCAAGTTATAGTTTAATGTAAAATCCCAGTATTCTGTATCATTTCCAGGCATTTGAAAAACAATATATCCTTTATAAACCGAACTTTCCTCTGAATTAGTCAACATACTGTGCGGTGCGGAATGTTCCATCGTTTCCATATGCATCATAGGCATCCAACTTGCTTCGGCATTAGTAACGTATTTGTTGCTGGCCATATCTTTAATTCTGATTGAAATTTCATTATAACCTACTTCTAGAGCCGTTTTTTCTGAATAGATTTCTACGGTGTGGTCCGCTTCTGAAAATTCATAAATCTTGTTTAAACCTTCTACAGGATTAGATTCTACAATAACTTCGTCATTATCGTCAGAACAACTACCGAAAGTGATTGAAAGTATAAGAATTGCGAAAATATATTTTAGTTTTTTCATTTTATTTTTTGTTATTAATTAATTGAATAAGAAATTGTTGCATAAATATTTCTACCCATTCGAGGAATGTTATTCCAATCGGTATAGGAAGAGTAATAGGTGTCGAGAATGTTTTCAATCCCAGCTTTCACAAAAAGAGAATTCTCTTTTATGAAAAAACGTTTCCCAAAGCTCGCTGAAAGTATTGCATAAGCAGCGGTTTTGGTTTCTCCATAAGCCGGGTTGTAATTGATCTGTTCTCCAGAACCCGCTATGGAAAGTGAAGCAGAATATTGATTTTTATAAAAATCGACTGCACTTCGGTACGAAACAGGGCTGATTAATGGCAAGTTTTCGCCATCATTATCAACCCCACGATGATAGGAAACAGTTCCCGTTAATTTAAATGCATTGGAAATATTATAACGTCCAGAAAGTGATGCATTAAAAAGCTGTGCATAATCCAGATTGGTATAAAACTTCACTCCATCGGCTCCAATAGTCATCGTGCTCAACGAATTATCAACCACACCAATTATATAATTGAAAACATGGAAGTAATTTGCCGCAGCGGTAATTTCAAAAATTGGTTTTTTATAAGTCACTGAAATATTTGCATCTGCAGAACTTTCTGTCTTTAAATCTGGATCACCAATATAATCATGGTTATCAAAACTGTTGAACAAATAAAACCCATAACCTTCTGAAACCGATGGTGCTCGTTCACCATAAGAAAGGCCACCGTTAAAGTGAAAATCATTCAGCATTTTGTGATACTGTGCCGAAAAACTTTTCAAAAAGCGAGTGTTTGTCCTTTCCATTTCAGGGTAGAAAATTTTTAAACTGTTAAGCCCAAAATCATCTGCTACGCTGTTGGAGTGGTATGCCAAACGAGTAGAAAGTTTTAGAGAAGCTTTTCCAAAAGCAATATGATCTTCCGCATAAAAACCTACATCCTTGGTACGAACATCTGGCCACGTCAACATAAACATCAACGGTTCGCTGCTGTTGGTTGGATACATGGTCATTTCAGCATATGATTTGTTGTAAAAACCATCCAACTTAAAGAAGAAATGGTTCTTCTGTCTGTTGAAATTGGCTTGCGAATAAAACCCTGCCGTTTCGCTCCAACCCGGCATATCCATATGTATTGGTACATCTGGGCGCTTTGTATCGTCCATTACGTGCTTAATAGTATTGTAATACATTTTGGATTCCCAATTACTGAGGTTTCCGAACAAGGTATCTTGGTTAAAACTCACAGAACCAATTACTGCCCGTGCCAAAGAAACATCCATCGTCAATGCGGGGTACCCAACATCATTTGCTTCATCGTATATTAAAGTAGCAGAAATGGACTTGTCTTCAGTTAGTTTATAGCCTGAATTGACGGAAAAATTATATTTTTCAAATTGCGAAAATTTAACCTCTCGATCGCGTCCAGCATAATAATTATCAGCTTTACGATAGATTCCATCGGTATTCAGATAGAATTTTTCATCGGAATAATTTAGCTCGCCACCAAAAACACGCATTGCATTATTAGTTTCATAAGCACTCTCCACAGAACCGTTCCAACCAGTTGGTTTAAAATTACTTTTGTCCAGTTTTAAATTGATGCCACCGCCAATGGTATTCCCAAATACTGCGCCCTGCTGTCCGGAACCAATCTGGGCTTCCGATAAATTTGACACATCAACATAAGAAGTTATTGGGTCCATCTTGTCTGTACAAGCACCAAAAATTTGCATACCGTCAATGGTTACTGCCAAACGCTCTGAAGCCATATCATTCATAGTTGGTTCCCACGCATAAGCTCCACGTTTTACCATATTGATACTGCGCGAGGATTCCAAAAACTCGTCCAAGGTGGACAGGGGTTTGTGCTGCTTTTGATAATCCAATTGTTTGCCTGTTGAAATGATTACCACTTCACTTAGGTTTACCAGTTTCAAGCTGTCTACGGGAGTTTCCTGGGCGTAAAGACGCGACACAAAATTACCACATAGAAGTACACACCAAAGACACCCCACAAGTATTGCCCTTAAGGGAAATACATTTATAGATGATTTCATCTTTGTTAATATTTTATATGTTTTTTGAATACCTACAAAGTTTCAAAACTGTGTAGGAAGAAAATGGTCGTGCTGAAATATTCCAAAGGAATTTTTCAAGCACAATCCTAGCTATAAACTATCCCAAGCGAGGTGGATGAAGAATCTTAGAGGTAAAAAGAGAAGTATTTAAATTCGGCATATAGCCAATATTTGCAATGGAAACTGAAATCGTTTCCATTGCAAAAGTATATTCTTTGAGGTTTTCTGAAATAATAAATTGTGGAATTTCAGTCTTTGAAGCTTTTTCGCTAAACGGATTTTTACTATCAGCTCCGGCTTCCTTAGCCAATTCTTTTGTTAGATGGCATTTTCCGTTACAGTGCATTTCGGGTTTATCCTTGTTTTCACAAAGCACGTTTACAATGTAATTATAATTCACTGCATAATCAACGACTGGCCATAATGGCTTTGTGAGCATTATTAAAGAGGTGATTATAAGAATTACATTTTTCACAGGGCAAATATAGTATCAACAAGCTGATTGAAGAATGATATTTGTCAATTAATTTATGAATCTGCAAAGTTTACATTCTTCAAAAAAAGAGGAAATTGACTATGAGCAGCAATTTTCTTTTTCATCCTTTACACCAAGCTTTTTTAGAATTTTTTCCATCAAGCACCATTTTGTAATGGAAGATTGAAGCAAGTTTGCACCTACAAAAGCGGTAAACCATAGCCAGTTTATATTCACATAAATAGCCAAAATAAGACTGATTAAAATAAAAGTTCCTGCAATTGCCCGTATATACCTGTTTATCATTTTTTTGAAATTTAAAAATTAAATACTTCTTTCTATTGGAACCACAATCGCATGTATGGGATTGTTAGTTTCCATATTTTGATTGAATTCTAGTACTAAATTGAAAAACAAATCAATTTTTTCATCTTCCGTAAAAGAAAAAAACATAATACTCTCCGCTCCCCCTTTTTCCGATGGAAACCAATTAGAATTCATCATAAAAGGGGACGCATTTTTATATCCTTCTATATCCGAGCCACTATAGCTCTCAATATTTGACTTTTTGAAAAGTTGCAGTACTTCTTTCTGAAACTCGTCCACAATTGTTACAATTAATAGTTTCATAGTTTTATTCTTTAAAGTTTTTTCGTTCAATCATATAGTATACCAACGGCACAACAAGCAACGTTAGCACAGTGGAAACAATAGTTCCACCCATCAAGGAAATAGCAAGTCCTTGGAAAATAGGATCAAAAAGAATTACAAATGCTCCAATTACAACCGTTCCCGCAGTTAATAAAATTGGTGTAGTTCTTACTGCTCCAGCTTCAATAACAGCCTGCTTTAGTGGGATTCCATCTGCTGTCCGTAGATTTATAAAGTCTATCAACAACACAGAGTTTCGAACCATAATTCCAGCTAAGGCAATCATTCCAATAAAGGAAGTTGCTGTGAAAAAAGCACCCAAAACCCAATGACCAAGTATGATTCCAATTAAAGACAAAGGAATAGCAACCATCATTACTATAGGAGCCTTGAAGTTTTGAAACCAACCAACGATCAAAATATAAATAATGATAATTACACCTAAAAATGCAATTCCCAAATCACGGAACACCTCTAAAGTTATCTGCCATTCGCCATCCCACTTCACGGTAAAATCGTCCTCAAACTCAGGTTGCTCAAGGTAAAGCTCATTCATTTTGTAGCCAGCTGGCAATTCTATACCCTTCAATTTGTCGGTCATTCCCAAAATAGCGTAAACAGGACTTTCAAGCTCTCCTGCCATATCGGCCAATACATATACAACACGTTTTTGGTTTTTTCGGTAAATGCTCTTTGCTTTGGTACTTTCCTTTATATTTACCAAATCACCCACCGAAACCATATTGCCTTGCTTGGAAGCAATTTTCAATTGCGAAATATCCTGAATTGTAGATTTTTCTTTTTCATCCAATGCCATTAGTATTCCTACTTGTTCAACAACATTTTCATCATAAAGATTGGTTACGGGTCTATCTGAAAGTGCCATGTTCATTGTATACACAATCTGCTGCGGCGCCACTCCATACCGCATAGCTTTTTCTTTATCTATCAGAAATTCGTATTCTCTTTGGTTGGCTTCTACCATCCAATCTACATCCACAACATCTTTGGTATTGTTCAAAATGTTTTCTAGCTGTTTTGCTACAGCAATCTGTTGGTCATAATTAGGACCATAAACTTCAGCTACAATAGTTGAAAGTACTGGTGGTCCTGGAGGAACTTCCACAATTTTTACATTAGCTCCGTATTTTTTACCAATTTCCTGAATATGTGGACGTAGCTGTTTAGCGATATCATGGCTTTGTTCATCGCGCTCTTCTTTATCTACAAAGTTTACTTGAATGTCTGCTACATTACTACCGCCACGAAGGTCATAATGCCTTACCAATCCATTAAAAGTAATTGGTGCAGAAGTTCCTACGTAATTTTGATAATTAACCACAAGAGGTTGTGTTGAAAGATATTGTCCAATTTCACGAGCAACCACTGCAGTGCGTTCCAGGGTAGTTCCTTCGGGCATATCAATCACTACTTGCATTTCGTTTTTATTGTCGAAAGGCAACATTTTAACAGCAACTGATTTAGTAAAAAACAACATTACAGAACCCAGTAAAAGTATTATGGTAGTTCCAAGGAAGAGCCAACGTGTCTTTTTGTTTTCTATCAGAGGTGTCTCAAATTTTGAATAAATTCTGTAAATGAAAGTCCCCTCCAAAGGTTTTTCCGGTTTCGGTGTTTTTCCTTTTTTCTCTTTTTCACGTAGGAAAATATAACCCAAATATGGGGTGATAGTTAAAGCTACAAACAATGATAGTATCATAGCTATGGAAGCTCCTATCGGCATTGGCGACATGTATGGCCCCATCAATCCAGATACAAATGCCATCGGTAATACGGAAGCAATAACCGTGAAAGTTGCTAAAATGGTTGGGTTTCCTACTTCGTTTATTGCGTATATAGCAGCTTGCTTAAACGGCAAGCGTTTCATCTTGAAATGCCGGTGCATATTTTCGGCAATAATAATGGAGTCATCCACAACAATACCTGTAACAAATACTAATGCAAAAAGGGTTATTCTGTTTAAAGTATAATCGAGTAAATAGTAGCTCAAAAGTGTCAGTGCAAATGTAATTGGCACCGAAAGAAAAACTACCAAACCACCACGCCAGCCCATAGCGAGCATTACTACCAGAGTAACTGCTATAATGGCACCTATAAGGTGCATCAACAATTCAGAAACCTTCTGGGAAGCTGTTTCGCCGTAGTTTCGTGTGATTTCTACGTGAACGTCATCTGGAATTAGGTTACTGCGCAAATGATCTACCTTGTCAATAATCACATCGGCAATTTTCATTGCATCGGCACCTTTTCGTTTTGCAACAGAAATAGTTACAGCAGGATATTCCGAGGGATATTTTGAAGCAATTTCACTAGCGCCACCAAAACCGAAGGAAACATATTTGTTAGGTATTTCAGGGCCGTCAAAAATATTGGCAACTTGCTTTAAGTAAATTGGTTGATTCTGCTGTACACCAACAACCAAGTTTTCAACATCGGTTGCAGATTTTAGAAAATTACCAGTTGTAACCAAAAACTCTGTATCGTTTTTATCAAAACTGCCCGAACTCATTTGCTGATTGTTTGCCTTTATCATTTCAGCAACACCCAAAAAGTCTAAACCACTTGCGGCCAATTTATCTTTATCAAGTACAACCCTTAGCTGGCGGTCTCGCCCCCCAATTTTATGGGTGGTAGAAACTTGCTTTACTTTTTCAATTTCTTGCGTGAGTTCATCTGCAATTTGTTTTAGTTGAAAGTCATTGTAGCTTTCACTCCAAAGTGTGATTCCCAGCATTGGCACATCGTCAATAGCACGAGGCTTTACAAGCGGCATGGTAACGCCCGGAGGCATTTGGTCCATATGCTTGTTCATTTCGTTATAAAGCTTTACAAAAGAGCGCTCAATATCTTCACCTACATAAAACTGAACAATGACCATTGCTCCTTCTTTTGATGATGTAGAATACACATACTCCACTCCAGGAATATTAGAAACCAGTTTTTCCAAAGGTTTTACAACACGAGATTCTACCTCGGTTGGGGATGCTCCGGGATAACCTACAAAAATGTCGGCCATAGCCACATCAATCTGCGGTTCTTCCTCACGCGGTATCAAAAACGAACTGTAAACACCGATAACCATAAATACGATCATCAACAGTACCGTAAGCTTTGAGCCTATAAATAATTTGGCAATTTTGCCTGCAAATCCGTCTTTCATGATTATTGTTTAATAGTTATTTTGGCACCGTTAAATAGTTTTCCATCAGCAGAAATAATATAGTTTTCATCTGCTGCCAAGCCTGAAAGCACTTCTACATTATCTCCAAAGGTGCGACCTAATCGCAACCAACGCAGCATTGCGGTATTGCTCTCACTAACCGTATATATTCCTATTAATTGCCCGCGTTTCACCAATGCTTCCTCTGGCACTAAAACCGTCGTAACATCCGTTTTCTTTTCAATAGGAAATTGAACCGTAGCGTACATCCCAGAAAGAATACTCTCATCGGTTTTGTCTAAAACTACTTTAACCAAATATTGCCCACCCGTATTTTTTGCTGAAGTACTCACTTCGGTAACAGTTGCTGGAAGTATTTTATTTGAAGATTTTACAATTACTTGTACTTCGGATCCAGATTTTATTTTTGAAATTTCACTTTCGGGAACTGAAGCGGTAACTTCAAAATTCCCAGGACCTTCAATTGAAATTAACGGTACGCCTGGATTTGCCATATCGCCAGCTTCAATGAATTTATTGGTAACAACCCCATTAAAAGGAGCGCGAAGATTTACATAAGCAAACTGCGACTGCACTTCATTTTTCATCTGTCTTGCGCCTTCCAATCTGGCTTTTGCCATTTCGTAACGAGCGCGTTGGTCGTCGAGTTCCTTTTGACTTGCGCTGTTTTCAGCGAACAAATTTTGAAATCTTTGATAATCTTTTTCTGCATTGTTGAAAGCAGCTTGTGCCTCGCTAATTCCAGCGCTTGTCTGGGCTTGTTTGGCCGAAAGATCAGAATTATTGATGCTCACCAACAATTGTCCTTTTGTAACTTGTTGGCCAACGTTTACGAGAACTTTATCCACAAAACCCATCATTCGTGTACTGAGGGTTGCACTATTCACGGCTTCAATCTTTCCACTGGCAGTTAAAAAAGGCGTGTTGTTTTCTGCGGCCACAGAGCTTACTGTTACAGGAACCGCAGGGGTTTTATCTATGTTTTTTTCTTCGGAAGCGTTGTTACAGGCAGTAAAACCTAGTACCGCAGAAAATGCAAGAATGGTATATATTTTATTCATTTCTGATTATTTTTTGGTTAAAAATTGTAAGTATGCTAAGGCGTAATTATGCTGAAAAACGGTGTTGAAATACTCCAACTGTTTCTGAGAAAATTGGGTTTCGGCCATTAAGAGGTCCGTTGTTCTTTCCAAACCTTCTTTAAAACGGTTGGTGCGAATACGAAGCGCTTCTTTTGATTGATCAAGTGCCAATTCGGTTAATTTCAAATTGTTTTTAGCATCTTGGAACATACGTTTTGCCTTGTTAAGCTCCAATTGGCTATCGGCTTTATATTGCTCTAATTCTAAGTTTGCTTTGCTAAATTCAGCTTTGCTTTTTTGAGTTTTTCCGAAACGTTTGGAACCTTCAAAAAGATTCCAAGTTAAGGCTGCACCGAATAAGTATCCGTTAGCATCTGCTTGAAAAATCTGATCGTCATAAAGTTCGTAACTTCCATACGCATTCAACCTAGGCAAGAAAGTCATTTTATCTGCTTTGTAATTTTGTTTGTAGGCATCTGCCACAAATTCCATGGCTTGAATATCAGCTCTGGAATCGGAAAGATTTTCAACGGTATTTAATTCCGAAGAAACCATAAGGGAATCCGTGGGTTTTAAAACACCGGAAACCTCTTCATTCATCAACACTGCAATATATTCTGAAGCGTTAATCACATTGCTTTTTGCATATTGCAACTGGTTCTCCACCTCGGTAACGCGCACTTGCACCGCTAAAACATCGCTTTGTTGCAAATACCCTTGTTTAAAACTATTATTTGCCAAGCGCAAATTTTCATTAGCAGCTTTTAAGGCATTTTCCAAAACATCAACACTTTTGTAGGCTAGTTGCAACTGCATATAAGCCTTTTCAGTTTCTAAGGAAAGATAATCACCTGTGCGTGCTAACTGCATTTGGGTTGCTTGCCATTTTGCTTTTGCAGCTTTTCTTTGAAAAATTCCGTCAATGTTTATAATGGGTTGCTGAACCTCAAATTTTGTTGCGAAAATTTCAATCTGTGATGGATTGTTCAATTTATTCGGATCAAAATCTGCTTGGGTAACTATTTCTTGGTTCAGCTTAAAACCAAAAGCCATCAACGGATTAGTTGTCGCAGTTCCACTATGGGAAGCAGTTATGTTGGGCAGAAACACAGCATTTGTTTGGTTATAATCCCCTTTTGCCGCTAGTACTTGCTGCTCGCCAATTTTTAATTTATTATTTTGTTGAACCACCTTTTCCAGTACCTCGGCCTTGGAAATGGGCACGGTTTGCTGTGCAAAAACTATCGCTGGCAGCAAACCAATTAGTGTAATTATATTTTTAATCTTCATTGCTAAATTAAATTTGATGCAAACATACGGCAGAAAACAAGGGTAGTCAGTAACTAATGTTACCAAAGAAAAAGCACCCGCGTAGGGTGCTTTTTAATAACCAAATATATAGGTGTTTGTTTGGAAAGAAACAACCTAGATATTTCTAAATATGTTGGATGACTTTGGTCAATTTCATTTGAACTTCTTTGGCAATTCCACCTAACGAATCATTTTCTACCGCCATCATTGAAGCTGCAGGATCTACTGCAGAAACCTCAACAACTCCTGGTTCGCGCTCCTGGACTATGACATTACAGGGCAACATCGTTCCGATTTTATTTTCGGCTTGTAACGCTTGATACGCCATCTGTGGATTGCAGGCGCCTAGGATAGTGTAATTATAAAAGTCTGCGTCCAACTTCTTTTTTAAGGTGGCTTTTAGGTCTATTTCGGTCAACACACCGAATCCTTCTTCCTTTAATGCTGCTATTGTCTTTTCAATAGCATCTTTAAAAGTTATGTTCTTTAAGGTTGTACTGATATAATAACTCATGATATTTTAGATATTAAATATACTTAAACAAATGTATGATTGAAAAACAATAAGTAATATGACAACACAATGTGATGTGTATTTCAAAAAAAGTAGTTCATTAATTCGCTGGCGTAATCATTATATGGGATCGGTGTGTCCCGGCGTCCATCAACCAAGGCATTCCTGGAGCCTGAGGTTTAGTGGGCAAACCAGTGCTTTCCCCTGTCATATAAGGTTTGTAAACCACATAGCGAATTTTGCCATTTAAAAGTTCACCAGTTTCGGTATTATAGTCTTTTTCTTCACCAGCCAGTATATAGAGAATGGATGGTTCTTCAGGCATTTTTAAAGTTCCTGTATCTATTTCATTTTTTCGGATTTCACGCTTTTCTTCATTAGATTTACCTTCAGCGGCCAAGGCTCTGCCTCGGGCCATAAACGGTTCCAATTCGGCTCCATAACAGGCAACGCTTATCCCTTCTCTGTTTGGGTCATCTGCCAAGCAAACCATTTTGTTAGTGCCTTCGCGAAGGGTTGTAAGTTTTCCTTCTTCATTATAGCCCAAAACCGTAGCGCCATCGCGATACATTTCAGGAGCGGCTAGAACTGCGGTTTTTATCTGTATATTCTTCGGCAAAATTTTATTCTGTGAAAATGCAGCAAATGCAAATGCAAAAATGAATACAAACATTAACTTTTTCATAATCAAGACTATTTTTAATATGAAAGTTTAAGATACGTATTTTTTTGAAATTTTCCTTGAAATAGGCTATATACAATTTTTAAGAAATTCTATTAATCGCCTTTAACTCCTTCAAATTCTTCCTGTAATAATAAAAAGGCTCCTTTTGTCAAAAACGGGCTATCCATTTTAAAATCATCAGCGTTTTCTATAGCCGTGAAACCTTCATAAGTTGAACCTACTTTCACCAATAAGGGTTGTATTTCAAATGCTTCGTTCGTTTCATTTGCAATAAGCAAAACATAATATTTACCTTCTCTTTCCAACACGGCATTTTCGGGAAGTGCCAGTTGATTTGAAGTGCCTGTAACAATCTGAGCTTCCACGAACATACCAGCCGTGAAGTTCTTCTCATCTTTTTCCTCAATATGTCCGTGTACCATCGCAATTCTTGAGTTAGGATCTATTGATGTTCCGACCAAGTGCACTTCGCCATTAAATACTTCATTAGAAGCTTCAGGAACTTTGAAAAGTATATTCTGTTCTTTTTTGAGTTGCAACAAATCCTTTTCAAAAACCTTCAACTCCAAGTGAATATGGTCTGTATTCATAATTTCCAAAATTTTGTCAGCAGGTGAAACGTAAGTGCCAGTATTCACAAAAACCTGGGTCACATTGCCATCAATAGGACTATAAATGTTGACTTGGGAAACAATGTTTCCTCCCTCTACCGAAGCTGGATTTATATTCAACATCTCGAGGTTTTTCTTCAAGCTTTTGTATCGCGCCAAATTTGATTTATACTCACTTTCAGCTTTTAAATAATTGCGTTGCGAAGTGATCTTTTCATCAAACATAATTTTCTGGCGGTCGTACTCCGATTTTAAATAGGAAAGTTGCTCCGCTGTTTCTAAATAATTTTGCTGCAAAGTTATAAACTCAGGATTTTCAAGGGTTACCAACCGCTGACCCTTAGAAACTTTGTCGCCCACCAATAAAGGCGTGTTTTTTATATACCCTCCTAAAAAAGAACTGATTACCGCCTTGCTTTGGGGTGGCACATCAATTACTCCAGTGGTTTGTACTGTTTCAGCAAAAGGTTTTTCGGTGAGTTGCCCCATTTCCATTTTTGCATTTTCGAACTGTGCTTTTGAAAGATGGATTATTCCTGAATTGTTTTCTTCCGAAGTCATTTCAAGGGTAGCTTCTTCTGTTTTTGAATTGTTGCAAGCTGCCAAAACTAAAATGGAAAGCAACAAAATTGATTTTATATATTTCATAACGAATGTTTTATAGCATTAAATAATTGATAGCGATAACCGCTTGATTGTAATTGTTGAGGTTTTCTAGATATTGCAGTTCAATTTCGTAAGCGTTTTCAAGGCTTTGGATGTATTGAAAAAAATCTATTTCGCCATTTTTGAAACTGATATTTGCGGTTTTTAAAATTTCTTCGGAAAGTAATCTTCCCTCCGTTTCATAATATTGAAGGGCTTCTTCATATTTTGAAACTTCATTTAGCAACTGATTTTTTTTTGAATTCAAATTAATTTTATAATCAGTTGCCTGTTGTTGACTCATCTCAATAGCGATTTTTGATGCTTTTATTTTTGAAGCATTTCCACTAAAAAGCAAGGGAATCTTTAGACCAATTTGATAGGCATATAAATTTTGATTCAAACCAGAATTACTACCTAAGGAGTACATAAGACTTATATCTGGAAGTAAATGTTGCTTTTCAAGACTGCGTTTTGCCTCAAAAAAATCACTCCTGTTTTGATAATAATCTATTGCGGGGTGCTCTTCTAAGTTTGAAAGTGAAAGTTGTAGTTTTTCCAAAGGCCGCTCAGCAATCAACAAACTATCCTTTGATTGTACTGCCGCCTTCAAACGTTCTCTTGCAATCTGAACATCTTCCTTACTTTGTCTATAATTGGTTTCCAACTGCCGTTGTTTGGCACGGGCGGTTATTTTTTCCAAATAATTGGTTTCACCCAATTCAAAACGACGTTGTGCCGCATGAGCAAAGTTTTGATAGAGACTGTCCAAACTTTGATAAACACGCTCCTTATTTTTTTCAAATTGAAATTGATAAAACGATTCAGTCACCAGCCCTTCCGTTTTGCGTTTTTGAAGCTCATATTGACTACTTTGCATTTCAAACTGTCGCTGGTTCACGTTTTTTTCAGCGAAGTAAACCGTCGGAAAAAGAAAGCTTTGCTGTACTCCAAAAATCCTAAGCGGCTCATTATTAAATGCTAAATTATTCTCATCAAACTCATAAAACACTGTGGTTTTATCAAAATTGAAAGCACTTCCTATCAAGGCGTCTGCTTCGTCTTTTTGAAGTGATGAAGCTTTTAACGCTGCATTGTTTTCCAAAGCCATTTGTTTTAAATCTTCCAGGGTTTTAGGGTTTTCCTGCGCCATTCCGGCAAAACTAAATATGAAGATGATTATAGCTGTGGGCAGCTTTTTTCCTTTTCTTTTCAGCTTGATTATTTTCTTATCTGAATCGAAAATTGAAAATAAGACTGGTAAAACTATCAAGGTTAAAAGTGTAGCCGTTACCAAGCCACCAATAACAACCGTTGCCAATGGTCTTTGTACCTCAGCACCAGCATTTGTGGAGATAGCCATCGGTAAAAAACCAAGTGCTGCAGCAGCTGCGGTAAGCAAAACAGCCCGAAGCCGATTTTTTGCACCTTGCACAATGAGTTCTTTTTTATCTTTCATACCTTCTTTCTTTAATTCTTTGAAATGTTCTATCAGCACAATTCCATTGAGTACCGCAATCCCAAAAAGTGCAATAAACCCGACGCCTGCCGAGATGCTAAAAGGCATATCACGTAACCATAATAACAAAACACCGCCCACAGCCGCTAAAGGAATTGCAGAATAAATCATCAGTGCTTCCTTTACAGAGTTAAAGGCGAAATAAAGCAAGAAAAAAATTAGTACCAAAGCCACTGGAACAGCAATCAATAATCTACTTTTCGCACTTTGGAGATTTTCAAACTGGCCACCGTAATCAATAGTATAGCCTACAGGAAGAGTTATATTTTCGTCAATCAACTTTTGTACATCGTCCACAACACTTTGCAGGTCTCGGTTACGCACATTTATACCCACCACAATGCGGCGTTTGGTGTCGTCTCGTGAAATTTTAGCAGCACCTTTGGTATACTTTATTTCAGCAAGTTCGCGCAACGGTACTTTTTCTCCAGAAGGTGTATCGACATAAAGATTTTGAAGGTTTGAAAGATTTTGACGGTTGTTTTCATCAAGCCGAACCACAAGATCAAAACGTTTTTCGCCTTCAAAAATGCTTCCCAATGATTTGCCGGCAAAACCCATAGAGATCATTTCATTTAAATCTTCAATGTTCAAGCCGTAGCGAGCGATTTTGGATCTATCGAATTTCACATTCATCTGTGGCAGGCCCACCACCTTTTCGATAGTAATATCCGCAGCACCATCCACATTTTCTATTACTCCCTTTATTTCATTGGCTTTTTTATTTAATATGTCAAGATCTTCCCCAAAAATTTTGACAGCAATATCTGCTCGTACTCCCGTTATCAATTCGTTGAACCGCATTTCGATGGGTTGGGTAAACTCCACTTCCATACCAGGAATAATTGAGAGTGCCTCCTTAAATTTATCAGCTAGCTCATCTTTACTAGCCGCTGAAACCCATTCGCTTTTTGGCTTTAGAGTAATAATAACATCGCTCTCTTCCATCGACATAGGATCTGTAGGAACTTCAGCAGCACCAATACGGCTTACCACCTGATCTACCTCAGGGAATTTCTCTATTAGAATTTTTTCAATCTTGGTTGTTATATCAATTGTATTGCTGAGTGAAGTACCTGTTTTTAGTACGGGTTGGATTACAAAATCGCCTTCATCTAGCGTTGGTACAAACTCACCACCCATAGTTGTAAAGAGGTAAATAGTAGCCACCAAAATAGTTGCAGCAATACCTAAAACTAGCTTTTTAGCACCTAGTGCCCAGCGGATTGATGGTTCATAATAACGGTTCAGAAAATTCATTATACGCACAGAAATATTTCTTTTGGAAGTTTCTGTGGGTTTTAAAAATATGGAAGCGGCTACGGGAACATAAGTAAAACACAGAACCATCGCTCCTATCAATGCAAAACTGAAAGTTAGCGCCATAGGTTTGAACATTTTTCCCTCCACCCCACTCAATGAAAGAATAGGGATGAAAACAATCAAAATAATCAACTGACCAAAAATGGCAGAATTCATCATTTTTGAAGCACTTTTTATAGTGAGGTTATCCTTCGTCAATTGTTTTTCTTCGGAAGAAAGCGCATTCAGTTTTATTGCGTTTTTACTTATTTGAAATGCTACAAACTCAACAATAATAACTGCTCCGTCAATAATAATCCCGAAGTCAATCGCACCAAGGCTCATCAAGTTCGCATCTACACCAAAAATATACATCAATGAAAGCGTGAATAGTAGCGATAATGGAATTACCGAAGCAACAACGAGTCCCGAGCGAAGATTTCCCAACAACAGCACAACTACAAAAATTACGATCAGGACTCCCAGTATAAGATTTTCGGCTATGGTGAATGTGGTTTTCCCGATAAGAACACTACGATCCAAAACGGGATTTATGTAAACGCCTTCGGGCAGTGATTCAGAAATATTCGCCACACGTTCTTTAACGGATTCAATTACTTGGTTTGAGTTTCCGTCTTTCAACATCATTACCTGTCCCAAAATTTTTTCGCCTTCGCCATTCCCGGTAATTGCACCAAAGCGGAGAGCACTTCCAAATTGGACTTTCGCGATATCTTTCACATAAACAGGAAAGCCATTTTCATTTTTCACCACGATATTTCCAATATCTTCCAACGATGAAGCCAAACCTTCGCCACGAATGAAATAGGCTTGGTTTTCTTTTTCAATATAGCCCCCACCTGAAACACTATTGTTTTTTTCTAAAGCAGTAAACACTTCTTGCGCTGTTATGCCCATTGCATTGAGCTTGTGGGTGTTTATGGCAACTTCATATTGCTTTAATTTTCCACCCCAAGTGTTCACCTCTACTACACCGGGAATTCCAGAGAGTTGTCGTTTTACGATCCAATCTTGGATTGTGCGAAGTTCTGTGGTAGTATATTTATCTTCAAACCCTGGTTTTACATCTAGAATATATTGATAGATCTCGCCCAGTCCCGTAGTTATAGGTCCCATCTGAGGAGTGCCAAAACCTTCGGGAATGTTTTCTGCAGCAGATTGGATTTTTTCGGCGATTAGTTGCCGCGGTAAATAGGTGCCTAAGTTTTCTTCAAATACAATCGTTACAACGGAAAGTCCAAATTTTGAAGTGGAACGAATTTCCTTCACCCCAGGCAAATTGGCCATTTCAAGCTCCACTGGATACGTAATGAATTGCTCCATATCCTGTGTGGAAAGGTTACGTGAGGTAGTAATTACCTGCACTTGATTGTTGGTTACATCTGGAACCGCCCCTATGGACAACTGTGTAAGTGAATACACGCCAAAACCTATAAGCACAAGCGTGAATAACCCAATAATGAGTTTATTTTTAATACTGAATTGAATGATTTTTGAAAGCATAACTAACTTAAAAATTACCTTTTCAGCAAAAAATTGCTGAAAAATGAAAAAATTAAAATTGATTTTAAGCGTTTCTGTGAAGAAACGACAGATTTAGCCTTTATGAAGTTTTGGAAGCTTTACCTTCCTTATAAGGCCTTTTTAGTTATGCAAATTTGGGAGGTTGAAAAATGGAAACTTTTTTCAAGGAAGAATATAAATTTTGATAAAAAAATGTTTGTGAACGCTGGGAAAGTATCTCCTCTTTTAAAACCGAAAGGTCAAAATTCATTAACACCAGATCAGTAATAATGTGGTTACAAGATATATGTTGAAAAGGAAGTTCTTCATGCTCTTGCTTTTCTTCATTGTGATTTTTTTGGTGCTCAGTTTTTTGTGAACCGTAATGTTTTTCAATGAAAGTAAAGAAATCATCACCATAATTCTCTGAATGGTATTTGGCATGTTCTGCCAAACTACCAAGAAGGAATAAATCATTTATTCCCAAACCAGCGCTTTGGAAAAAAACGAGAAAAGAAAATGTTAGTGCAAGAAGTGATTTCATTTCGGATTCAAAAATATATAATATTATTTTTAAAAAAATTTTTTAAAACTATTATTTCTCAAGCTGTCGTGTTCCCCCATGACCGCCAGCTACAACAATTAATACTTTGATACTTAGGTATATGAATTTGAAAAATTGGATAATGGGATTCATCATCACAAATCGTTTGTATTTTGATATTCTACGTGTCATAATTTTATATTTTTTTATTCAGGAATTAAATACCAAAATGGTTTCATTTTAGCTTTGTAAATAAAGGCATAGTGCAATGCAAGTTTGAGCCAGTGACCTGCAAGACCTATTTCGCCAAAAGTCTTACCTAACTTTCTTCCCATTGTGTCAGGATATTTTTTATAATCGGGCACAATAGGATATGTGGTTATACTAATACCACTTCCCTTGGTCATACCAAAACCAGCCGAAGCAATACAAGCTGCACCCATATTGCCCATAGAACCTTTATGGTGAAGCGATTCTTTTTGTTGTTTGATGCTATCAATAATATTATCGGCAACTAATTTGGCCGTAATTCCTGATGGCATTCCAGTTCTTGGAGGTGCTGGAAATATTTCAGTTCCCTTTGAACTTTTACGAGGTTTGGAAATACTGTGCGGCGGTGCAAAAGCTATTCCCGGTGCAAAAATATTTTTATAGCTTGGGTTTTGATAGGTTTCAGGCCAATCCTGAACAGTCCATTCTTCATAGGGTCTTGGGGTGTAATCTGCGTCAACGATCATAAACCCTTTAAAGAGTTTTTCGGTAATGTCTTGATTGTTTTTATCAAATGCTTTAAAACCATGTCCAGAAAAAGAAGGGATCAACATTGCAAAGTCATGTGCAATAGTATTTTGTTCTCCGTTTAAAGTTTCATAATGGGTAAGGCCATCTTCCACTTTGTTTACACCTGCACCTAAAATCCAGTCAATTCCACGATCCTCAAAAACCATCTCTACCATTTCGTGTGATTTCATTATGTTGCTTCCATAACTCAGGAGCATTCCATCCATTCCAAAATCGCCCAATTGGTATTCATTAGAAATCCACGTAATTTTTGCCTTGTCGCGAACCTTTTGTCTGCGAAGCTCTTGTTCCACGTTCAGTATATATTCAAATGCAGCTCCTTGACAGGTTGCTTTGGCGTGGCCAGTACCAATAACTATTCTAGCTTCTTTACCTTGCTTCATTTCTTCAATAAGTGCACTTAAACCTTGCCATGCGTGATCTGCATGGGTATATGTACAAACGGAATAGGCCTTATTTGTACCCGGATTTAATCCTTCAGTAGCTTCAAAGTTTAATTTTGGCCCCGTAGCGTTTATAAGGTAGTCATAGGTTATTTTTTCAGTTTCACCTCTCATTGTTTCAGAAACATATTCAACCATAACAAATGGCTTGTCAATTTCGCTATCGCCCTCGGGATAAAACGATGTTACCTTGGCTTGTTTAAAACCGATTCCTTTCTTTTTGTACAAAGGTGCTAACGGAAAAAGTATTTCCTTAGATTTCATTCGGCCAATGCCCACCCAAATATTTGAGGGAATCCATTGGTAATTACTGTTGGGGGAAACCACAACTACTTCGTGACTTTTGTCGAGCTTTCTTCGCAGATGGGATGCGGCTACGTGGCCTGAAATACCTGCTCCCAATATTACTATTTTTGACATTTTTTTAAAGTTTTAGATATCTAAAAAACTACAGATAAAACAATCTGAAAAAGATTGTAATCATTTAAATATATGCTGATTAGACTTATCAAAAATCTAATTTTTTATAATGAAGCTCAGTAACTTTTGTTACATATTTAAAAATAAATTGAATTATTTATCGCTATTCAATTTATTTTTTATCAGGTTAATAGCTATTAATCCAATAGCGCCGCCAAATAGTGATACCAAAGTGTTTATTGCAAACAAAAAAACATTCACTTCTCCTGATTTCATTATTGAAATAGGATCGAAACCAAGTCTTCCGAGGGTTTTAATGAAAAAAATACTGCCAAAAATTCCTGCGATGGTATTTCCGGTAAAACCCATTGTGTATTTCCATTTAATGACACCAAATACATTTGCTCCAATAATGCCAATAAAAATACTGATGATTGCAATAAGTGTATCCGTCATACTAAAAGCGTTTCTAAATGAAATCAATGTTCACCATAGCCTACATTGTCCATCTTTCCTTTAAAAATACGGTATTGAACAAACATATAAACAGCAACCAAAACTGCAGCAATAACAAACCAATACACGCCAACGGATAATCCATAATCATCTGCGGCCACGTTATGAATCGTTAATGAGGGATTAACATCATTGGTTGAAGGTAAGACCTTTGGAAATATTGAAGCTACAGTAGACGTTAATCCTCCAAATAAAAACAAAGACGAAAACAAAAAACCTAATCCATCTTTTTTAAAGGATTTTACTTTAAATAGGCCAAAAAGCCCCGTGAACGTTATGGCTGGAAAAATCCAAAGCCAGGGATATTCTAAAAAGTTGTGAAATGGTTTTGGCTCAATGATATGCCAGATTAATAATGACGTAACAACTAAACCAAAAAGCACAAAATTTAAATTGAAAACCAATTTTTTAAGCTTTTGGTTTATATCGGAATTGGTTTTAAAAATTATCCAATTTGCACCGTGGATAGCCAATGCTACTACGCCAACAATACCTAGAAACAATGTAAACCAATCAATAATACCCAAATGCTCTGCATGCGGGCTAAACGTTGGATTCCATAAAGGCAGAAAGAAATAATGCGGTTCTTGTGCAGAAATACCATTAGTAACCATCCCTAGATTAACACCTCTAACAATATTTCCTAATGCAATTCCAAAAAACAAAGCCAATAATAAACTGGCCACTCCAAAAGCTTTATCCCAAATAGTTTCCCAAATCTTGTTATGGATTTGACCCCGTAACTCCAAACCAATAGCCCTAAAAATAAGCAACCATAAAATCATGATCAATGGCAGATAAAAGCCGCTAAATGATGATGCGTACAACGTTGGAAATGCAAAAAACAAAACACCCCCCGCAGCAATGAGCCATACTTCATTGGCGTCCCAAAATGGACCAATAGAGTTTGTGATTGCTTTTTTATCCTTTTCGGTTTTTGCAACAAACAAATGAATAATGCCAGCGCCAAAATCATAACCATCCAAAATAACATAAATGCTTAACATTGTCATTAAAACGATATACCAAAATAATTCCATAGTTATAGTTGTTTTGAGGTTTCAGGTCCTTTATAAATGATTTTTCCAGCCAACATAAGGAACAATAGTCCCAATAAAAGATAAAGTCCAATAAAACCCAGTAAAGTGAACAATGTGTTTCCTGAAGAAACTGTGGGTGAAATGCCATCAGCAGTTCGCAAGAGATTATATACCAACCAAGGTTGTCTGCCCAATTCAGCAGTGTACCAACCCGTGGTATTAGCTATATAAGGAAATGGCAACATAAACATTAAAGACCATAGAATCCATTTTGTTTTATAGAGTTTTTTCCGGAACAGTTGTACACTTGCAAGAATCATTAATCCAATAAATATTGTTCCCAAGCCAACCATAATGTGGTAGGAATAATATAATCCAGAAATATTGGTTGGATAAACACTTTCATCAAAATCATTCAAACCTTTAATTTCCGCATCCCATCTTTGATAGGTTAAAAAACTCAATACATTTGGTACTGCTATCTTGTTGTCCAGTTTTTTATTTTCCACATCTGGTTGGCCAATTAAGATAATTTCTGAACCGCCAGTTTCAGTCTCAAACACACCTTCCATTGCAGCAAATGTGACTGGTTGGTGTTTCACTACGTTTTTTGCAGTCCAATCGCCAGTAGGAAAGGCTACTAGAATTGAAGAAACTAAACCAAAGAGCACACCTGTTTTCAAAAATAACTGACCCGCTTCCCGATGCTTATTACTTAAGATGTAAAATGCTCCAATAGCTGCGATTACAAAAGATGCCGTAACTACGGAAGCTAACTGGTTATGAAGATAAGATGGCCAAAGCCAAGGATTGGAAAAGAGCGCAGAGAAATTATTAAGAACAAACTTTCCATTTTCCAAAATTTCAAAACCAACGGGATGTTGCATCCACGAGTGGGTTGCTATTATTAAAAAACCACTTGCCCATGAACCTAAAAAAACCAAAAAACCAGTTAAAAAATGTAGTTTCTGGCCCAATAGCTTTTCACCAAAAATGAAAAGACCCAAAAATGAGGATTCTAAAAAGAAGGAAAACATGCCTTCCATAGCCAACGTCTGACCAATAATTCCTCCTGTTAACTCTGAAAATTTAGCCCAATTAGTACCAAATTGAAACTCCATAGGAATACCTGTTACTACTCCCATTGCAAAGTTGAGCGCAAAAATTTTCATCCAAAATTTTGCAGCATCATTGTATTTATCAATTTTAGTCCTTAGAAATTTCCACTTGAAATAAACAATGATCAACGATAAGCCCATTGTTAACTGGGGAAATAAGTAGTGAAAAGTAATAGTAAATGCGAATTGCATTCTATCATAAAAGAGCATATCTTCCATTTGGCAGTTGTATTAATGGGTATAAAACGAAACAAAGATAAAAAGCCATTTTGCTTGTTGTTGTAACAATTGTTACCAAATTAAATAATTACCTTACTTTATTCTAATTTTGTTTTAAGCAAAGCATTATTTACATCTTTATATTACAATTTCAAAAGATTATGACAGTCCACGATTTTAGCAACGAAAAATCAATCCTCAACCAATTTATTATGGAAATGCGCAATGTTTCAATACAAAACGACTCAATGCGCTTTCGGAAAAATATTGAGCGCATTGGCGAAGTTCTAAGTTTTGAAATGAGTAAGACTTTGCAATATAAAACAGAAATTGCAACAACACCTTTTGGAAAAAAAGAAATGCAAGTACCCGAAATTGATTTGGTTGTTTGCTCCATTTTAAGAGCCGCGCTGCCCTTACATAATGGCATTCTAAATTTTTTTGATACTGCAGAAAATGCTTTTATATCAGCCTATAGACATCATCCCGATGGCGGTGACGATTTTGAAGTAATCGTAAATTATTTGGCATCCCCATCTATTGAAGGGAAAACATTAGTTTTAACAGACCCAATGTTAGCAACAGGAAAAACACTCGAAAATGTACTAAAAGCATTTAATAGCCACGGAACTCCAAAGCAAATTCATATCATTTCAATCATCGGAGCCAAACCTGGAATTGAATACATAGAAAGTATTTTTCCCAAAAACACCCATCTTTGGATTGCTGCTGTCGACGACCAACTAAACAACCGTGGCTACATTATACCAGGATTAGGCGATGCTGGTGATCTTTCCTTTGGTCAAAAGCTGTAATTATTTAAAATGTTCAACATCATCACTCAGGTCAAATATGTTGTTGGTCTGTAGTTCTTTCTGAAGAATACTTGCACCCGCTGCACTTCGGTAACCGCCAGCACAATGAACCACAATGGGTTTATCTGTTGGTAAATCACTCGCTTTCTCCCGTAATTGATACAAAGGAATAACTATGTTATTTTCAAAAAACTCACCTTCGGAAACTTCGGTTTCATTTCGAATATCTACAATAGTATAATCATTAATATTGTTTTTAAAGTGATCCAAGTTGAATGTAGTCGATTTTTCGGATACCTCATCACCTAAGGTCAATATGGTTTTAACATTCGCCTCATAGCCAATTTTAGCTATTCGGTTAAGAATGTTTTCTACATTCTCAGCGGATTCTATAACCACGTGAAAATCTTCATCGGGACGAATAATGGAACCCAGCCAAGTCTCAAATTTAGAAGTTTCTGAAGTAGCCATAATATTTATACTACCAGGGAGATGTTTCTTTTTAAAATCATCTGCCTCTCTAATATCTATCAATAAAGCTCCATCAGTGACGCTATTAACGTTTAATCGAAAAGGGATTTTACCCAAAGCAGCGCGTAAGTTTTTGGCTCCGTTTTTATTCACATCAACGTTATAACCAAAATAGTGCGGAATAAAAGGCTGTGAGTCTAGTAGGTAATCTACAAACTGTTTTTCAGTTTGCTTTTTAAACGCCCAGTTTCCCACTCTTTCATTGCCAAGTGTACTCGATGAAGCATCATCGCTCATTCCTTTTCCACAAAGAGAACCCGCTCCATGTGCAGGATATACATATGCATTGTCTGGTAAGTCTGAAAACTTATTCTGAATAGTATCATACATCATTTTAGCCAATTCCTCGCGTTTAGCTTTCATATGGCCTGCTTTTTCGCGCAAATCTGGACGACCTACATCGCCAACAAATAAAGTATCACCGGTAAAAAGGGCTGTTTTATTTTCTTCATTAGCCAGAATGGTTATACTGTCTGGGGAGTGTCCCGGGGTGTTTATAGCTTTGAAAGTTGTATTGCCCATTGTCACCTTATCGCCATCGTCAAAAGGCGAATGTGGATAATCAGCTCCCATTTTTTTACTACAATAAAGAGTGGCACCGGTTTCCTCACGAATTTGTAAGTGCGAACTCACAAAATCAGCATGTGGATGCGTTTCAAACACAGCAACAATCTCTGCATCATTTTCTTCTGCATATTTATAATACTGCATCGGATTTCTTTCGGGATCTACCAAAGCCATTTTACCATTGCTAATGATAGCATATGAAAAATGTGAAAGTGGCTTATATTCAAATTGTTTGATTTTCATTATTATATTTTTTTTT
>CAKZLK010000014.1 GCA_937125455.1 uncultured Aequorivita sp. | reverse complement strand
TCGCTGTTTCCGTTTACGTCGGTTACGGTCAGTACTACCGTGTTGTCGCCTATGTTCGAGCAATCGAAGGTGTCGATGTCAAGATCATAGCTCGCGATGCCACAGGCATCCGTACTTCCACCGTCAACATCTGCTCCTGCAATAGTTATAATTCCAGTTACTGGATCCAATTCAACAGTAATGTTTTGGCAAACTGCAAGGGGATTAGTCACGTCCTGAACTGTTACGATTGCCGTACAGGTGTTGGAGTTTCCATGAACATCGGTAACCGTAAGTACTACTGGATTATCACCTACGTCACTACAGTCAAAAGTACTTGGACTAACAGAGGCGCTTGCAATTCCACAGTTATCCGTAGAACCTCCATCCACATCAGCGACTGTGATAGCTGCATTGCCAAATGCATCCAATTGGATGGTGATGTTTTGACAAACCATAGTTGGTGCTTCATTATCAACTACCGTAATGGTAAAGCTACAAACTGCCGTATTACCACTTTGATCGGTTGCGGTAAACGCTACAGTGTTCACTCCTACCGGAAATGCACTTCCACTTGTAAGTCCACCTGTTTGGGTAGCTGTTGCACTACAATTATCCAACACTAGTGGCATTGGGAAAGTCACTATTGCGCTACAGATTCCCGCATCTGTATTTACAGTTATGTCTGCAGGGCAAGCTATAATTGGCGGAAGGTCATCTTCTACAGTAACTACAGCTACGCAAGTGCTTGTATTTCCGTTTACATCAGTTACCGTTAAGGTTACGTTATTCGGGCCAATGTCTGCACAAGTGAAATCTGTATTGTCAATTGAAGTACTTGCAATTCCACAAGCATCGGTGCTACCACCATCAACTTGACCAGCAGTAATTGAGACGTTTCCAGTAGCATCCAATTGAACTGTTATGTTTTGGCAAACTGCTGTAGGAGCAACATTATCTTGCACAGTTACAACTGCAGTACAAGTACTTGAATTACCATTAACATCGGTTACAGTCAGGACAACATTGTTTGTACCGACATCTGCACAAGTGAAACTACTTGGAGAAACGCTTAAAGAAGCAATTCCGCAGACGTCAGTGCTACCACCATCAACATCGGCAGCAGTTATTGATCCATTTCCATTGGCATCCAACTGAACCGTTGCGTTTTGGCAAACCGCCACAGGGGGTTCGGTATCGTTTACGGTTACAGTAAATGTACACGTGTCTGAGTTTCCTGATGCATCGGTTACAACAAACGTATTTGTTGTGGTTCCCACAGGGAAAGTGCTTCCTGAAGGAAGACCAGCAGTTTGGTTAGGTACCAATGTTGCGTTCCAAGTAATGGTAACTTCACCATCCCCAGTACGAACTCCACTATTATTTACAGGATTGGTTCCTCCATTAAAGGAGCCACCACCACCACCATGGGTTGGATCTGTTCCGCCGCCGCCACCAGAGTAGCCGCCACCGCCGCCACCGCCGCCATAATGGTTGCCGCCGCCGCCGCCGCCGCCGAAGCCGCCAAAGCCGCCACAACCGCCACCGCCACCGCCGCAAAACGGAGCACCTCCAGCCCAAGTAGGCGCATTATATCCTCCGTAAGGCCCTCCACTCACTGAAAGCCATCCTGCTCCACCTCCAGCATCAGGAGAACCACTCCAAGTTCCCTCATTTCCAGCATTTCCAGCTGTTCCACCAGCGTTACCGTCTGAAGATGCTCCTCCAGAGGTCCCTGCTTGACCTGCAGCTTCTGGGTGTAGTGGTGGTGAACCTGTATAATTACATTTTCCACCACCACCACCAGCAGCAACAAAGAGAACGTCCGAAGCATTGTAAACAAAACTTCCGCCTCCGCCACCAGAGCTATTTTGTGCATTACCGCCAATCTGTAATTGGCCTTGTTGACCTACAACAACAGTTAAAGTTTCACCTGGAGTTACACTAAAATCTCCTGAAATGGAAGCTCCTAGGCCACCGGCGCCTCCATTACTTCCACCACCTTGTGCCCCGAAAGCTTGAATTGTAATATCGGTAACACCGGCTGGAACTACAAATGAATCAATTGCGCCAGTATATGAAAAGGTTTGTGATCCAG
Organism: uncultured Aequorivita sp.; assembly: GCA_937125455.1. Classification (GTDB taxonomy): domain Bacteria; phylum Bacteroidota; class Bacteroidia; order Flavobacteriales; family Flavobacteriaceae; genus Aequorivita. The sequence goes on along the minus strand of CAKZLK010000014.1, from coordinate 57,110 downwards.
GACCTCCTGAACTACAATTATCTGTTGCAGTAACAGTATAATTAATAACAGCACCACAAACTCCTGGGTCATTACTTACTGTAATGTCTCCAGGGCAAGTAATTACTGGAGCTTCAGCATCATTAATAGTTACATCAAAAGAACAGGTTTGTACTGGGTTTATACCATCGTCATACTCAAAAGTATTTGTAGTTGTTCCTACTGGGAAGGTATAACCACTGGCAAGACCTGCTGTTTGAGTGATGGTTCCGCTTGCTGCACCAAAAATGGTAAAGCCGTTCCATCTATTGTTTGCATATATCCACGCTTGGTCATTTTCATAGTTAAAACCACTATCAGAGATAGTAGGAGTTATTCCAATTGTAGTTGTGGCAGCATAGGCTCCCGTTGCCCGATCATATAAATGAACAGATAGTGTGGTATTGTCATACAATGCGTACTCAAAACCTGGCACGCCAGTATAACCAATACATCGTCCCATATAGGAAGATCCTGCAGGTATATTAGAAAGAGGCAAGACTGCACTTGTTGTGCCTGTTGCCCTATCAACTTGTGTGATATTTCCAGTGAAATAATAAACTACTTCATTATTATCATAATCATAATCACCCTCTGAATGAACATCTGGCTGATTGGCAGGAAAAATTGATGTTATAGTTCCAGCAGGGCAGTCACCTGCCAAATCTGTAATTACCAAACCTCCTGCACCAAAACCATTCCCTTCAGATTGATTCAAATTCGGATTCCACCAAGCACCTCTATAATCAAAACCACTTGCAATACTGCTAATAATAGCTCCAGTGGTACCATCAAAACAATCAACTGGATAACCAGCAGATCCTCCATTTACACTATAGTATCTGTCTGCTGAAGGATTATAACTTACTGCTGCTCTGTAATTACTTCCTCCTGCTGATGAAACCAATTCCAAAGTAGCAATTCCATTGGCTAAAGGCCCAGAACCACCACAACCCGAAGGTGAAGCAACTGTATACGTTACAACTGCGCCGCAAATTCCAGGATCGTTGTCCTGAGTAATATCTCCAGGACAGGTAAATGGACCGCCTCCGCCGCCACTACCAATAACATTTACAATGGCAGAACATGTTGAAGTCGCCCCACTGTCATTGGTAACCTCAACAGCAACCGTATTTAAGCCTGTATCTGAACAGCTAAAACTAACCGTTGTATCCAAGGGGCTTCCTGCTAATACTGTATAACCTCCACAATCAACGGTAACACTGTATAATAAATCTTCAGCATTTACAGTTACATTTCCACTACCGTCTAGGGTTACATCTAATACTGGAGCAGTTACTTCATAATCATAATCTATTCCCCAACTGTTTATTGTACCAGTATCAGTTCCAAAATTATCAGAAACTGTAAGCTCCCAAGTACCCATTGTGCTCTCACCATCAAATATTGACAGTGGATTGTTTGGTGTGAAAGATCCATTAATTGTAGGTACCGATCCTGCACATTCATTTTCAACTGGAGTAGCTGCTTCATCATCAAGAGTAGCTAATATGTCATTTCCGCCACATCCGAAAGTCCCCGGAGGAGCTCCTATTCTATCTATAATAGTTGCTGTTGTTCCCAAAGGTGATTTTATAGTAACAATTAAATCGCCTACAAAAGTGTGGGATATATTTAAATTTACATCTAAATCTGTAATGACCACATCTTCAGTAACATTCATATTTACTGTAACACCCGTTGTGTTATTATCAGGAATTGCTGTTCCCGGACTGCTTGACTGTGAACCAGTCATTGGTATATTCCCAGAACCCAAACATATAATTTCAGGTGGGTTATTGGTTACATTTATATCATCTGTTACAGCTGTTGGTAAACCGGTACAAAAATCGTTTACTGTATAAGTAACGGTTATCAAACCTGGACCTCCAATACTTGGATCGAAGGTAAATGTTGTTCCATTACCGTCATCGGTTACACCTGTACCGCTATAAACACCACCTGCTGGATTTCCACCAGAAAGTCCCGTTTGAATTCCATCAGAAAGACATACTTCATCAATAGCATTTAAACCTGAAAAAGTTGGAGGTAAATCGAAAGCTTCTGTACCATCTGTGTTGCTATTTGATGAACCTTGGCTGGCACTAAAACCCAATCCTCTATTTGCAAAAGCTTCCCAAATAGTACATATATGAGCACCACCATATAATGCTTGGTCTGCAGCCAAAATAGCATCGCGACCATCCACAAAACCTGGGCTACAAGGTTGTAGTTTTAAACCTTCGGTAACAAGGGCTAAAGCTACGTTGTTTCCTCCTGTTCCATTATAAACATCGGGATCAAAGCCATCTGTCGCAATAATCCCCCATGTCATATCCCATAGCATAGTGGCCCAAACCTCTCCTATAAAATGTACAGCAGAAGATGTTTTAATATCATCATACGTATGGTTGTTAACCGCAAAATTTGTACTGTATTTTTGGGTTCTCACTCCAGGTCCTGTAATAGGCTCTCCTAACAAATAGGTCCCTACTCCTCTTGCATCTGTACCTGTATCGCCTGGTTCAATAGTTAGCAAGAGACCATAAAAATCACTCCATCCCTCACCCATTTGCTCTGCATTGTTTAAACAACCAACATTGCTAGGTCCTCCAGTAAGTCTGTTTGAAACACCATGGCCGTATTCGTGAACAACAACTCCCGCATCAAGATCACCATCATGGGAAGGTGTTGATTGGTTGCATAAATACATATTCATCGTTGGGTTTGAACCATCGGCGGGAGTGCCAAAATTGGCATTGCAATTTCCCGAAGCTTGTGCGTTGGCATTTACACTGTCTGATCCAGCACCGCCATTTCCGTAGTTATTTTCTTGAAAGTTACCACTGGCTTCATCAAAACCATATTGATACAATACATCGTGTGCTATATTATTCCAATAAAATAAATTAGTTATATATGGAGCTGTATTTAAAGCAGGGTTCTGGTTTAAATCAATTGCAAAGTCAAACGTCAATGAAGCAGTTCCATCTGGACGATCTGTACCTTTATGGGCATCCACATTATTACCAGTGGTCAATGTAGATTCGGGCCCTGTGGCACCATTAGTGTCATGCCATCCAAAAGGAGAAGCGATTGCATTATCTGGATTATTCTGCAAAGTCCGTGGTCCGTGATTTGGTGACTCCGTAGGCATTGCGTAAACTCTATAGCCACCTACCAAAGCTGGTGCAACTTCAGAGACAATAGTTTTAGAAGTATTACTGTCTTTATTTACAGCTTCATTTTCATTGAGTGGGCCAACAATCGTTGATACTGTAAGGGCTTCTTCCCCATGAAAATGTTCGTTATGGCCATCCATGATGTTACAGGAAACAGTCCAATTATCCTTGTCTATAATTTTCCCGGTTGAAGCATTCACCCGAAAATTCCACCAGTCTGAAGAAGTTGTTTCTGCTATGGAAAGCTCCCAAACCAATTGAGTTCCTACCCCTTCTTTATAATAGTACATCAATTTGGTTGGAATTTCAACTAAAGAGATTCCGGCCTTATTGAAGACGGCGGCTTTATTTTTACCGCCTATATTTTTAATTTCTTGTAGGTTGGAAACCTTATACCCCATTTGGTTAGCTACCGAAGCAATAGCAGCTCGGGCATTTAAAGTCTGCGAATTATTCTTAATAGTGGCCTGAACATCAGCTAAAAAATTATTGTGTTGGGTTAAAACCTTACCTGTTTTATCAATATGAATGCTGGATTCAGTGCCGTATACCTCTAGGCCGTTAATTGCTTGGCGTAAATATACGTGTCGGATACCACTTTTTTTACTAGTGTTTTCATTTGTAATTACATACGAATCACTCTTTTGAGTAATGAGCTTTTCCAGCGAAATGGTTGATGGCTGCGTGGCCAATCGAGCAGACTCCTTTTCTTTTTCTGGATTTTTATGCTGCGCAGAAAGCTGAATAGTCAGCATGCACAACACCATCAATAATAGTGTTGATTTTTTCATATTGAAATTTGATTTTAGTTAGTTATTATAAATCTATAATAAAATCGTAAGAATCAACTATTTGTCATCACAAATTCTTTAATTATTTCACATTATGAAAAATCGGCAAAAAAAAAGCCCCCCAAATTGGGAGGCTTTGTCTTAAAAAAATTGTGTGTATTAAAGTACTTTTACGTTAACCGCGTTCAATCCTTTTTTTCCTTCTTGAAGATCAAATTCTACTTCATCACCTTCACGAACTTCGTCGATTAGGCCTGAAATGTGTACAAAATGTTCTTTGTTTGTTCCTTCTTCAGTGATAAAACCAAAACCTTTGGTGTCGTTGAAGAATTTTACTGTTCCTTTGTTCATTGTATTTAATTAAAAAATTTATAATATGTGGCAAAGATAATATTATAATTGACAAAACAGCTTTTTAAGATTGTTTATTTTAAAAACTAAAATAAATGAAGTATTTTTTAATTTTTAACACTACTGCTGATAATTATACAATCTTAAACAAAGTTTTCCCCCGAACTACTTGTAGTTTTTCTTTTTTTACTTTCAATTTTGTCATTCAGCCATTTCGGATAATCAGCACCATTCTCAGCTTCCAGTATAGTTACAGACTGCTGATTGTCAGTACTTAAAAGCTCATTCTGACTAAGTTTTAAAATTTCTCCTGCAGTTTGTAATCCCGAATAACCAGCACCTGCAACTCCATGGCTCACAATACTGGCACCACATAAATAGAGGTTTTTTATCTCGCTTTTCGATTTATAGGCAAATGGACCTATTTGAGTAAGTTTCTTCTCTGTTCCGTATACACTTCCTCTTGTTGTATTTATATAGTATTCATTGGTTATTGGCGTTCCCAATTCCTTGTGAACAATATGTTTCCTAACAGTGGGCAATACCTTCTCTAAAGTTTTTATCATTTTCTCCATGAATAATTCTTTAAACTGAAGATATTCTTTGGAGCGAGGTTCCTTTTCGTCCTTAAATTTCTCAAAAGTGTTATAATCCAAATACGTTATGGCTTCAATGCTATGGTGCTTTCCGTCAAAGCTAGAAGGATCTTTTAAGGTTGTGCAGCTAATGAACATACCTTCAAGTGCCTCATCATTTGTTATATCTGGCACCATCATTCGCTCATACACCGTATCCATATCTTCGTTTGGCATCAACCAAATATTTCCAGAATCGATCCCAGAAGCTCTTAAATCCATATCCACTGTGAGAAATAGCATTAATGAAGTACAGGAATACTTAGTTTTATATAGTTTTTTGCGTAGTGCATTGCTCAAGTTATCTTCCCCAATAAGTTTTTGATAGGTAATATTCGGATCTGCATTAGAAATTATATTTTTTGCAAATAGCTGCTCCCCGCTTTCAAGTTCAACACCAATTGCTTTTTTTTTCTTACCTCCTCCCAAAAGAATTCTTTTTACGGGCTGTTGTGTTTTTACTACACCGTTATTTTTTTTTATGGCTTTTGTCATTGCCTTTACGATAGCCGCACCACCACCACAAGGATAAAATCCCCCGTTAAAATAATGATCCATAACTGCACAATGTAAAGGAAAGCTGGCCTTAGCCGGAGCAAGTCCGTGGTCGCCAAACTGAATGTTGAGAATTTTTTTGAGCAACGGATCCTTAATGTGCCAATCAATAACCCTTTTCAGGGTGAAAAGCGCATATTTACCCATGTTTTTGGTCCTGAAAGGAATCGTCACATGCTGCCAAAATCCTTTTACATTAGGTAGTAGTTGCAGTTCCGAACTCACATTCCTTACCAAGTTTAAATACTTAATTATGTTTTTTTCTTCCTTTGGGAACCTTTCAACAAGTGCTACTATCAAATCATCAAAATTTCCGGGAAAGTCGAAACGCTCATCCCCAATAAAGGCGTGTTCGTAGGCAGAAGGGTTCATTCTGAAAAAAGTAAGATCGCCTGCAATACCCAATCCTTCATAAAGCTGGGCAGTAGACTGTCCTTTTTCCAAAAGACCTACGTAATGAACCCCTGGTGTAAAGCGGTGACCATTTAAATAAAAACTGTGGCACCATCCACCCGGAACATCGTGCTGCTCCAAAACCAAAACCTTTTGGCCAGCGCGAGATAAACATATAGCAGCGGAAAGTCCGCCAACGCCACTTCCAATAATAATAGTGTCAAATTGTTGTTCTGAGGAACTAGAAGAAGTGTTTTCCAACCTTATAACTCTGTTTAAATTTTTCTAATTGAATTTAAACAAATCTATGATTTTAATTTAAAAGGGGCTAAAACCTAGTCAGAAATATTATAATTCAACCACCACTTGATTTTTAAGTATATCCTCAAAAGTCTCCCTCTTTCTAATCAAATGTGCTTTTTCTTTATACCATAGTACTTCGGCGGGGCGGTAACGTGAATTATAATTACTTGCCATTGTAAAACAATAGGCACCTGCATTATGGAACGAAAGAATATCGCCTTCGTGAATTTCAGGAATTCTTCTATTGTTTGCAAAAGTATCTGTTTCGCATATATAACCGGTAACAGTGTAAAACCGATCTCGACCTTGTGGTCGGGAAACATTTGATATTTCGTGCTGTGAACCGTAAAGCATTGGGCGAATTAAATGGTTGAAGCCACTATCCACTTGTGCAAAAACTGTAGAAGTGGTTTGTTTTATTACGTTCACTTTTACCAAAAATTGTCCGGCTTCGCTCACCAAAAATTTGCCCGGTTCAAAAGCTAATGTAAGTTTCTTCCCGTATTTCTTGCTGAATTCATTAAAACGCTTGCTCAGTTTTTTACCGAGTTCCTCGACATTGGTTTCAATATCACCTTCTTTATAAGGCACTTTGAAACCACTTCCGAAGTCTATAAACTCAAGGTTATCAAAATTTTCCGCGGCGTTGAAAAGTATTTCCGAAGCATAGAGGAATACATCAATATCAAGAATATCACTGCCTGTATGCATATGGATACCGTTAATATTCATTCCTGTGTTTTCAACAATTCGTTTCAACAATGGCATTTGGTGAATTGAAATCCCAAATTTACTGTCAATATGCCCCACTGAAATATTTGCATTTCCTCCAGCCATAACGTGCGGATTTATACGAATACAAACAGGAGTTTTAGGATGTTTGGTTCCAAATTGCTCCAAAATGGACAGGTTGTCAATATTAATCTGCACACCAAGTTTTGCAGCCTTTTCTATTTCTTCCAAAGAAATTCCGTTTGGGGTGTAGATAATGTCTTCAGGCTTAGCACCAGCTTCAAGGCCGAGCATCACTTCTTGGATTGAAACCGTGTCCAAACCGCTACCCATATTAATAAGCAATTTCAAAATTGAAATATTTGAAAGCGCTTTCACTGCATAATTTATCCTCAGTTTCTCCACCTTATCAAATGCACTTGTTAAACGTTTATACTGCTTTTCAATTTTAGTGGCATCATAAACATAAACAGGGCTTCCGAATTCTTTGGCAATTGCCAAAAGGTCTTGATTTTTCATTGTCTTAAGAATAAATTTAAAAAAAATTAAGGCGCAAAAATAGGGATGTAACCCCAAATACTTAACTAATAAATACTTAAATTTTCATTTTTGTTAAATCTACATAATTTCAGAAGTACAATGCTTTAAAAAACATTAGTGCATTCCTGTTACATTTGTTATTTTTGCATTCCATAAACAAGTACAAAACCGCTACTATGAATTTACACGAATATCAGGGAAAAGAAATTTTAAACAGTTTTGGCGTTGAAATACAGCGCGGCATCGTTGCAACCACTCCAAAAGAGGCAGTTGAGGCAGCAAAAAAACTTACCGAGACAACAGGAACAGGCTGGCATGTAATTAAAGCCCAAGTTCACGCTGGTGGCCGTGGTAAAGGCGGCGGAGTAAAACTTGCAAAGAATTTACAGGAAGTTGAAGATATTGCTGGAAATATAATTGGGATGAACCTCGTTACGCCGCAAACTTCTGCGGAAGGAAAAAAGGTACACCAGGTATTGGTTGCCGAAGACGTATATTATCCAGGCGATAGTGAGCCAGAAGAATATTACATGAGTGTTCTTTTAAACCGCTCCACAGGAAGAAATATGATTATGTATTCTACCGAAGGTGGAATGGATATTGAAACTGTTGCAGAAAAAACACCACATTTAATTTTTACTGAAGAAATCGATCCAGCAGTTGGCCTGTTGGGCTTTCAAGCAAGAAGAGTTGCCTTCAACCTTGGACTGAGCGGAAAAGCTTTTAAGGAAATGACGAAATTCGTTACTGCTCTTTACAAAGCATACAACGAATCTGATTCTTCCCTATTTGAAATAAACCCAGTTTTAAAAACTAGCGACGATAAAATTATTGCAGTTGATGCAAAAGTTAGCATTGACGACAATGCACTTTTCCGACATAAAGATTATATGGAAATGCGCGATATCCGCGAGGAAAATCCCGTGGAAGTTGAAGCAAAGGAAAAAGGGCTAAACTATGTTGACCTTGATGGAAACGTTGGCTGTATGGTGAATGGTGCTGGACTTGCAATGGCAACAATGGATCTTATAAAGCAAGCTGGTGGTGAGCCTGCAAACTTTCTTGATGTAGGTGGAACTGCAGATGCGGAAAGAGTTGAGGCAGCTTTCAAATTGATTTTGAAAGATCCTAGCGTAAAAGCAATTTTAGTAAATATTTTCGGCGGAATTGTTCGTTGTGACCGCGTGGCACAAGGAATTGTTGATGCCTACAAAAATATGGGGACCATCAATGTACCTATCATTGTTCGTCTGCAAGGGACCAATGCAGATATTGCAAAGGAATTGATTGATAATAGCGGTTTGGATGTTCAGAGCGCTATTGAATTTCAAGAAGCTGCTGATAAAGTTAAAGCAGTGCTTTCTTAAGACTTTAATTTACAAAAAAGCCCTTCGCTTCGTGCAAGGGCTTTTTTTTTTACCTTTTTTAGTATGGAAAAAAATTCGAAAGCGCTTCTGAGCGACTTAATTAATATGGTAATTGCCGATGGAAAAATAAACGTTTCCGAAGTTGAGTTTATTCAAAAAATAGCGAAGCGAATGGGTATTTCCGATGAAGACGTTATCTCCCTTTTTAAGAACCCACAACCGTCACAACCACTATTCAGTGAAGTTGAAAGAATAACCCATTTTTACAAGTTGATATTGGTGATGAACGTAGATAATGAAACCCACGAAAAAGAAGTCGTCGCCTTGAAAAATTTTGGATTGAAAATGGGCATACGTCCTATGGTAGCGGACCAAGTTCTCAAAAAAATGGAGCAATATGAAAACAAAATAGTCCCGGCTAAAGAGCTGCTTAAAATTTTCAAAATATATTACAATTAGTCTAATGCCATGTTCTTAATGGCGATCACATCTTTTTTTGAATCAAATGCATTTTTTGCCTGTTTCACCAAAGTTTTAATTTCTTCATCTACAACAGTTTGATAGTACGCTTTGGCAGCGGGTTGTTTTTGAAGATATTTTAGCATCCACAATAACTTTTCTACCATAATCGGATCGTGCTTACAATACGTTCGCAGTGATGCCATCACATTATACATAAGTTCCTTAAAAGTAACTACAGCAACTTTGAGCGTTGCTTTTTCATCTTGAGCAACAACACCGTTATCGGTTTTTTGCATTCTTAACGCGAAGAGTTCCGTTAGATAATCGATTGCATTAATAGCAGTTCCCGGGTCATTAATTCCAGGGGACATTGCTTTTACGGCAATTTCGGTTATCTGCTTAAAAGCCAAAGTGTAGTTGTCTTCAATCAACTCGCCACGCGCAAAACTAATGTTTGAAATAATAGAGTCCACTATCTTTTCATCAAGTTTCTTCTCTGATTTTATGAAAATACCATTCTTCAATACAAAGAGCCCCTTAGGAACCGTTATATATATTTTGGTTTTTTCCTCTTCACAAATGTTCAAAATATTTACAGTTGAAATATTCTGAAAATACCCACTCCTCCCCGCTTTGTATTCATACCAATCTTTAGTATTGGGAAAATCATTATTTGATTTTTCCTCAGATTCTATTAATTTTTGAAGTCGTTTTTCAGCACCATGAAAAATATTATCCAGAATATTGTTTATCTGTATACTCTGTGAAATATTATGAATAAAATAGATGAAAGCCGCCAAACACAGAATAGTAAAAGCAATACCCAAAAGCACTGAAAAGCCCGGAAGCGTATATTTCTTTTCGCTAGGCTCTATTGAAAAAAGCGTAAAAATATTGTATAGAATTGTTGCCATATAAACACCCAGGATAATCTGGTGACGTTTATCGCTAATCAATCCTGGAAGCAAACGCGGAGAATAGTTGTTGGAGGCTTGACTGAGCAGCAACATAACCATAGAAAAACTGAAAACCATCAAAGATATCAGTCCGCCCAGACAGGCACTAAGCACGGTTAAGGCAGTGTCGCCGTCCTCTACCATCAATATCGGAAACACGTCCATAATTTTTCTCGAAATGCCATGTTGCTCCAAGTAAATCATTAAAAGAGCCACCAAAAAACCAGAGCATGCCAGCAATGTTGGGTAAAATGCTATTTTACTTTGGATGGTATTGAAGAAATCAAAAATTCGAATGAAGAGTTTTTTCATAATGAAAAGTTAGTGCAAATTAAAAGTACTGAAACGCAAACATAAAAATCTTAAAAAGGGATTAAATATTATTAGTCCCGCTACAGTAAGTGTCAAAAAGTCATAAATAATTCACCAAAATAAGTCAAAATGTCCTGATTTTACTATTGGAATTGTTATTGAATATGGGATAAAGAATTTAAAGAATAACATAAACAGTATATAAATATGAAAACAGTTAATAAAAACAGCGTTTGGTTACCCGGACTATTAGACAATTTATTTTTGGAAAATCGATTAGATTCATTAAACAATTATGAAACATTTAGCATTCCAGCTATAAATATTATTGAAAATTTACCGAATTTTGTGGTCGAATTGGCTGCTCCAGGATTACAGAAAGAAGATTTCACCATTGAAGTTGAGGAAGATACACTGAAAATCGCTTCAAAAAAGGTAGAAGAAAAAAAAGAAGAAAGTAATGATTCTCGTTTCAGAAAAAGAGAATTTGATTACAAAAGTTTTGAACGATCTTTCAAATTGCCTGAAAACATTCAAATTGAAGAAATTAAAGCCAATTACGAAAATGGGGTCCTTCGGATTACCCTTCCCAAGATGGAAGAAAAGAAAGTATTGAAGAAAATGGTTGAGATTTCATAATTGAAATTTAATTTGGTTAGTTAGTTGAAAATGACCGCGTGCTACTCAATCGGTGCGCGGTTTTTTCATGGCCCTAATTCGGGCCTCTGCGCCTTCTTCCGCCAGTACTCTTTTGCTCCCTTTTTAAATTTCGCTCCTCTTGCCTTTTCTTTTCAGGTTTTATTGTTTCTACTGGTTTTTGTCGACCATCTTTTTGATAAACGTGTGGCAATCCATCACTGTCCTTTACTGAATCTTTTAAGGTTTTAAGTTCTTCGGCAGTAAGATCGCGCCACGCTCCTACCGGTAAATCGCCTAGTTCTAAATTCATAATGCGTGTTCGCTGCAAAGCCACAACTTCATAACCCAAATACTCACACATTCTTCGTATCTGCCTATTTAAGCCTTGCACCAAAATAATACGAAATTCAAACCTGCTAACCCGCTCTACTTTACATCGCTTAGTAACAGTATCCAAAATTGGGATTCCAGAGCCCATCCGCTTTATAAATTCATCGGTAACGTGTCTATCAACTTTTACAATATATTCCTTTTCGTGTTTGTTACCCGCACGAAGTATCTTATTAACAATATCGCCTTCGTTTGTCAACAAGAGCAGTCCTTCACTGGGCTTATCTAATCTTCCCACTGGAAAAATACGCTCGGGATGGTTTACAAAATCCACCACATTATCATCAAAACGGGTGTCTGTCGTGCAAGTTACCCCAACAGGTTTGTTCAACATTATAAAAACTTCGGCTGTATTCTCCTTGATGAGCTTTCCGTCAACACGAACCTCATCATCAGGCATTACCCTATCGCCAAGTCCGCTTTTTTCACCATTCACAGTCACACGCCCTTTTTCAATTAAAGTATCGGCTTCACGGCGCGAGCAATACCCACTATCGCTAATTGCTTTATTGAGACGGACGGAATCTGGATGGTGCATTCTTTTTTTTGGTAAAGATACCATTTCCGAAGGTTAAAAGAAAAAGGTTAAAATTGATTTAAACAAGCGTTTCGTAAAACCCAAAAATTGTAGTTTCATAAAAAATTGATGATATGGCCATACTTGGTTCGATAATAAAAACAGCGATAGATCTTCGAGGCGCAATTGTTTCGGAAAAATCCCCCCTTGAATCACAGCGTGAAATCTTAAAAAACCTACTTGAAAAAGCCAAAAATACAGCGTTTGGAAAATATTACGGTTTCTCAAAAATTTTAAAGACAGAAGACGTGCAAAAATCATTCTCTGAACATGTTCCTTATTTCGATTATCACGAAATGGAAGCAGAATGGTGGAGCAAGACCCAGGAAGGTTTGGAAGATATAAGCTGGCCGGGGAAACCGAGTTATTTTGCACTAAGCAGCGGTACAACCGGAAAATCTTCCAAAAAAATTCCCGTAACCGATGATATGATTGAAGCAATCAGGACCACCGGAATCAAGCAGGTTGGCGCACTAACAAATTTTGAAATACCATCCGATTTTTACGAAAAGGAAATAATGATGCTGGGAAGCAGTACAAATCTTGAAAAACAAGATCAGTTTCTGGAAGGTGAAATCAGCGGAATTAGCGCCAGTAACATTCCTTTTTGGTTTAGAGGGTATTATAAACCTGGAGAGGAAATAGCCCAGATGGACGACTGGGATAAAAAAGTAGAAACCATTACCAAAAATGCCAAAAATTGGGACATTGGCGCTTTGAGCGGCATTCCTTCCTGGATGGAACTGATGATGAAAAACGTTATAGATTATCACGATGCAAAAAACATCCACGAAATCTGGCCAAACCTTCAAGTTTACACTACTGGAGGTGTTGCGTTTCAGCCTTATGAGAAGAGTTTTAACCAATTGCTTGCACATCCCATTACCGTGATTGATACGTATCTGGCTTCAGAAGGATTTCTGGCTTTTCAGAACCGCCCCGGAACAACCTCAATGAAATTGGTTACAGATAACGGAATCTATTTTGAATTTGTTCCTTTTAAACCTGAATATATCAATGAAGACGGATCACTTTCACAAGACGCTCCTGCTCTAACCCTTGCCGAAGTTGAACCAAATGTAGATTATGTTTTGATTATCAGCACCGTTTCGGGAGCATGGCGTTATTTAATTGGAGACACCATTGCTTTTACCGATGTGGAAAAGGCAGAAATAAAAATCACCGGGCGCACTAAATTCTTTTTAAACGTTGTAGGTTCACAGCTTTCAGTAAATAAAATGGAAGTCGGATTGCGCGAAATGGAGCAGAAATTTGATATAAAGATTCCTGAATTTACATTGGCGGCAGTTAAAATTGAAGGTGAATTTTACCATCACTGGTACTTAGGCACGGAAACCGAAATCAATTCTGAAGAAATTGCGGACGCTTTGGACAAAGCTTTAAAAGAAGCAAATAAAAACTATGCCGTTGCCCGTTCCAAAGCATTGAAAGGCGTGAAGGTTACTACCGTAAATCCAAATATTTTCCATGAATGGAACGCCAAAAACAAAAAGAAAGGCGGACAGGTAAAAATGGAAAAAGTGATGGATGAAGAAAAATTTACGGATTGGGAAGCTTTTGTAAAATCACAAAAGCAATAATCGGAATATGTAAAAAATGTCAGTCTGAGCTTGTCGAAGACATTTAGAAACACTTCGACAAGCTCTGTGTGACAAATGACAATCAATTATGTCAAAGATAAATTACTCCTCGCCAACAATCTCAGGCTCCTCCTCAACTTTATTCTTATTAATGAGTTCCATTACCTCCTCGGGGGAAATATACAGCTTACGGATTCGTTGTTTGTACTTTTCAGAAAGATTGGCATTGTCGAGTATAAAATTTTTGGTCTTTAAAATATAATCGCCCATATTGTGCGCAATGGCGTAAGTATCTGCAGTGCGTTCTACCTCTTTGATATGTGCGGTAGAGAAAAGGTACTTTAGTCCAAAAATCAGCATTCCCATGTTCGTGCGTTGGCTGTAGTCTATAACATGCCCCAGTTCGTGGCCAATCCAACCTACTTTTACTTCTGAAGGGATATCGTCCATCGTGAATTTCTCTCCTTCAATTTGAATTCTCCTACTTATCAAAATTACGTACTCCCGATACTCCTTCGCCCTAAAAAAACTTGTAAATCTAGGTTGCGCCTGCATGGTCGATTTTTTAATATTATCCTTGAATTTGAATTCAATGGCAGTATCCGCTAATTCTGGATAAAAGGAAAGCGCCTCAATCACTTCCTTTTGGAGGCTTTGGGGAATTATTTTATTTTCTAAATTGATACTTTGCGCTGATAACATATAACAGGCAAAATACAAAATAGGGACAGTAAGGTGCGTTAAAGGCATTGTAAAATTATGAGTTGTGGGTTGTGGGTCGCGAGTTAAAATTAAAAATTATTCATTACACGCATAAATTTGAACACTGCATAGGTACGTTACTTTTTTTCTTGTTTAATAAATTAACTACAAAAAAAATAAGCCTAAAAAGGAATTCAATTTTGGTATGGCGCACCCCCACGCATCCCTCATTACTCATTACTCATTACTAAACCTCTTCCAACTGCTTCTGAAAAGTCTTTATTTTATCCCGAAGTTTAGCAGCCATCATAAAATCAAGATCTTTGGCGGCTTTTTCCATCGCTTTTCGGGTGTCGCGGATTTTCTTTTCTATCTGTGCTTTGGTCAAATATTCCACCTCAGATTCGGCAGCAAGACTTTCGGCAGTTTCAAAAGTGTAAGCTGCTTGCTTTGATTTTGTCAGTGAGTTTTCAAAAGACTTTTTGATTTGTGTTGGCGTAATGCCGTGCTCTTGATTGTATGCAATCTGTTTTTCTCTTTTGTAATTTGTACTATCAATGGTTTCCTGCATGCTCTTTGTTATTTTATCGGCATACATAATTGCTTTTCCGTTAAGATTTCGGGCGGCGCGACCAACGGTTTGTGTCAGTGAACGGTTGCTCCTTAAAAAACCTTCTTTGTCGGCATCCAAAATTGCTACCAAGGAAACTTCGGGTAAATCCAGCCCTTCACGCAAAAGGTTCACTCCTACCAAAACATCAAACAGACCGAGACGCAAATCCTGCATAATCTCTACCCGTTCCAAAGTATCCACATCACTGTGAATGTAGCGGGTTCTGATTTGCACGCGGGTTAAATATTTGGTCAACTCCTCCGCCATGCGTTTGGTAAGTGTTGTTACCAAGATGCGTTCGTCTTTTTCTATGCGCAATTGTATTTCCTCCAACAAATCATCAATCTGGTTTAGGCTTGGGCGTACTTCAATCGGCGGATCCAACAGACCTGTGGGACGGATAATCTGTTCCACATATACGCCACCGCTCTTTTCAAGTTCATAATCGGCTGGGGTTGCACTAACGTAGATTACCTGGTTTTGCAGTGCTTCAAACTCCTCAAACTTCAACGGACGGTTATCCATGGCGGCAGGCAAGCGGAACCCGTAGTCCACCAAATTTTCCTTTCGGGAACGGTCACCGCCGTACATCGCACCTACTTGTGGAATGGAAACGTGGCTTTCATCTACTATCATTAAATAATCCTTCGGAAAGTAATCCAATAAGCAGAACGGACGTGTGCCCGGCAATCGTTGATCCAAGTAGCGCGAATAATTTTCAATACCGCTGCAATAGCCAAGCTCGCGAATCATTTCTAGGTCAAAATTGGTGCGCTCTTCCAATCGTTTTGCTTCCAGATGTTTTCCTATTTCCTTAAAATACTCAATCTGTAAAACCAAATCATCCTGTATGGCGCGAATGGCGCCCTGCAACACATCGGGCGAGGTCACGAACATATTTGCGGGATAAATGTTTAAGCGGTCGTACTTCGCTTTTATATTATTGTTTAGTGGATCAAAAACTTCAATCTCTTCAATTTCATCACCAAAAAAGTGAATTCGATACGCATCATCGGCATAGCCGGGGAACACATCCACCGTATCTCCTTTTATGCGAAAACGGCCGTGGTTGAATTCCGCTTCGGTGCGGCTATAGAGACTTTGCACCAAACGGTGCAACAATTTGGTGCGGGAGATGGTCTGCCCTTTTTCCAGACTGATTACGTTTTTCTGGAATTCCACAGGGTTCCCGATACCGTACAGGCAGGAAACCGAGGAAACCACCAGCACATCCCTCCTGCCCGAAAGCAAGGACGAGGTGGTGCTAAGCCTCATTTTTTCAATCTCCTCGTTTATGGAAAGATCTTTTTCTATATAGGTGCCGCTGCTGGGGATAAACGCTTCGGGCTGGTAATAATCGTAATAGGAAACAAAATACTCTACCGCGTTTTCGGGAAAGAGATTTTTAAACTCTGTGTATAGCTGTGCCGCAAGGGTTTTGTTGTGCGCCAAAACCAGGGTTGGTTTTTGTACCTGCTGCACCACATTGCCCACGGTAAAGGTTTTCCCGGAGCCCGTAACACCCAGCAAGGTTTGGTATTTTTCACCAGCATCTAGGCCTTCCACCAAGGCTTTGATGGCTTGGGGTTGGTCTCCGGAGGGGGTGTATTCTGTAGCTAATTTAAAATTCATGGGTTCTTTTTCATTGCTTTACAAAAGTAGTGAAATAGAACGTGAGTAGTGAGTGGTGAGTGGTGAGAAGTTTTTTAGTTGTGCACGAGCGGTAGGCTCGCGGTAGCCGGGGGCATAGTTTTATTCATCTGCAGCTTGAGTTAATCTTTGTGCTACTGCTTTATCTAAAAGGTTCCTAACGATTTCCTCCATACTGATATTTCGAATTCTGGCTGAAAAAGATATGGCTCCTAACTTTAAAAAAAGTTTTCCGATAACCTCATCAGCAAAACTACTTGATATAATTGGAATTCCAGACCAATCAATTACTAGAGGATAGTCCTTTTTTGAATTGAGTAAATTAAAAATTTTGGTTCTTATCTGATAGCCAGAACGCCTAGTGCCAAATCCAGTACTCTCATTACTCATTTTAAGTACCAAACAATCTTCATCTTCCTTTTCATATTGTGTTTCAATTATATTTGAAGGAGTATAGTCAGTACCTTTACCAAAATCAAGGGCTTTAATAATTGAAAAATCATCAGTAATTTTAACCTGTCCATTGATAATAGTTCCTTTAAACTTTCCCAGACCTAACATTTTTCTCTTCGTTTCATTCGGAGTTACTATCAACCTTCCGGTACCACTTGTTATGTCAAACGAACCGCCTGTCATTGTAGTAACCCTTAAAGTACCAGCAAGTCCATTTCCTTGCCCAAATTTTGGATTTCTTGTAACACCAGCTTTAATAGCTTCACCGATAGCATCCAAATCCTTTCTCAAATTTGGAAATCCTTCTTGCATAGACTTTAAAATTCCAATTCCTCCATCAACAATTGCAAAAACTATCAAATTATTTTTCGGATATGTGCTTGCTTGTATGTAACCGCCTACCTTTGATTTTGAATGGTTTAAAACATTATCAGTGATTTCATTAATTGACCATTCCAAACCACTTATAATATCAAGAGGAACTTGCATATTTCTTAAAATAACATCCATAAAGTCATCAACAATTAATTTTTGATTATTTGCATCGTCAAAATTACGTGTAACTAAATGTCTATCATGTACAGATTCAGATTTCTCAAATTGCTCTGGAGCTAGATAGTGAGCCCAATTTACACTACGAAAAAGCTTTCTTGTATTACTATTTGAAGGTAATTTTACATAGATTGTTTTTCCAAATAGCCGTAATCTATCAATGGTCACAATCATTGGTAATATTCCGCTTGGGTAAGCGCGATGAACACTTTCTAGATTTAAAGTCAAGTGTTTTTCACCAGATTCAATGAATTTGCCGACTGCAGAATCAAAATCCTTTATGTTATATGAATTTGCTTTAGCACCAACAAATATTGTGGAATTCGACTTATTGTAATATGAAGTTCTAAAAAAACTCAATTCTTATTTCAGTTTGTTTTTAAATTATGCCCAACTAGTATGTATCAACATGTAGTATATTTCGCAAGTCTCTGCTAATATACAAATTTACCCTTTCCCCACCACCGCCATCAAGGTTTCCACCTTAGTTGTCAACACCTTATTCTCCTTCTCTAGCACAGCAATACGCTCCCACAAGTTGGTTTTTTTTATTAACAAGCAGTAATTAATGTTTTTGGCCACAATTACAAGGTTCAATTAAATTTGGTTCGTAAAAATTAATTAAAGATTTAGCAGCTTCAATTGTGGAGATATAATCGAAATCTAATGTATCTACATACAATTTTTGATAGTAGTTTATATTATGTTCTATATCTGATTTGGCATGTGTAATATCATTCCGTAGTTCAACGAGTTTTTTAATTTCTGTATATCCTTTTTGGCTCATAAAATTTTTGCCCATTACTTGAGCAAGAGGATACTTTATTTTTTCTTCAAGACTTAAATGACGTAAGATTTCATATTTATTCATTTTTCTTTTTCTCTTTTTCCATCTTGGATTATCAATAACGAGATCTTTTGGAATTTTTGAATTTACGAATGCTTCAATTGAATTGGATAGAGAACTGACAAAGCTTGTTACTACACTGTAAAAACCAAACATCAGGTTTTGGACTTCACCAATTTCATATGGGAGTTTCTTAATTTCTTCAAAAAGATTTATCCGGAATTCTTCTATAGAAAACAAAAAACCTTGAGCATTCGAAAAATAAATTACTACTGGATTTGGCTCTGGTATTGGAATAGGAGTTCCATTTATTTTGTACGTGAAGCATTGAATAAATGTTTTATCAGTTGTAATCAAGTGTGCAACTTTTTCTTTAGGAATAGAAAATGCATTAGTTGGAAATTTGGGCAATTGTTTAAGAGCAAATTGATATGCATCGTCATTCATTTTATATTCATGCACAAATTTTCGCTTAATATGTTTCATGATTTTAGTGTCCTCGTTTTCAGTTGTATTTGATTTCATAACCTTCTAAATAAATTTTTTATAACGTTCCATTTGATAATGAACAAATCCACAAATCTCTTCCTTTCCAAATATACCTCTATTTCTGCACCACCGCCATCAAGGTTTCCACCTTAGTTGTCAACAACTTATTCTCCTCCTTCAGCGCGTCAATGCGCTCCTGCAAAGACAGGGTTGGGTCTGGGGCGTTGGTGGTAAAGTCTGGCGGCAGCTGGGCGGCGAGGTCTGCAAAAAAGTTATGCTTTATGGCTAGGGAGAGTTCCCAAAGCAATTTGCATTGCATGCTTTCCTTTTTTTCATATTTATGCACTGTGGAATAATCCCTGCCCAACATACGGGCAAGTACGCTTCTAAACAATCGGTGCTTTTTAATGTGGGTGCGCAACATATTCCCAATATGCGGCAACGGCGGGTTCGTAGTCTTCATTTTTTGGGTTTTTAAATCATATGTTATGGCTGTTTTACCCCTATAATAGGGTTGTTTTGAACCTATATTAGGGTCTTTTAGTCATAATATATCGTCATTTTGCTCCTATTTTAGGGGTGTTTTAAACATATAATAGGTGTGTTTCGTTCATATTATAGGAGCGTTTTGGTTATATAGTAGGTCCATTTTGGTCATAAACTATGACCATTTTGGCACAAAACAGGCACGAAAAAACGGAAGGTTTCCCTTCCGTTCTTCCATTGGGAAGTCACTCTAGAGGGTTTCTTCGGGAGGTCTGGAACCGCCCGTCCGCGTAAAACGGTCGCGCATCATTTCATAACCGGCACGGGCATCTTCGCTACCTGCTCTGCTCATTGCCTCATAAATGGAGTAGATGGCAAGCGAATAGGTATATGCCTCGTGGGCCGCGATGCGGGAAAGGTCGTCCAGCTTGCGTTGCAGGGCGGTGGTGCGCTCGCTAACCATCTGTAACTGCTCAAACAGATCGTAATCGTTCTGCAAGTTGGTAAGCTGGAAGCTGGCGGGCAGCACTTCGGCGCCACTGCCGCGCATGACGTTTATCACGGTTTCTACAAACACGCGGTTGTCCACGTCCATACCGGTGTAGCGCCGGCGTTGGTCATCGTTTAGGGCGCCTTCTGGCAAGGCGTCCATAAAATCGTTAAGGGCGGTGAGCGCAGTGGTGAGTACTGCTGGGTCTACGACTTCGTTGAGTCTGTTTTCTGTTAAAGTTGCCATAATTAGTTGATTTATGGATTAATATGGCATCAAGTTCAAAAATATATTAATACCTGTCAAGGGGGAAATCCCCCATTTTTTTTAAGGGTTTTTCCTGTATTTCAACAAGTTGTGGATTAAAAAAAAACCGCAAAGTGCGGTTTTGGGTGGTAGCGGATAAGAGACAACTATAATTGCCTTTTCTTATATTTCTTTACGGACCATTTTAGCTGGCATTATAAATTCAAAAACGGTTTGTTCATCTGTTGAACTTACTTTCATCCTGCCGCCATGCGCTTTTGCAATTTCTGATGAAATGTACAATCCAAGTCCCAACCCAGATTTATTACTGGAAGCGTTTGTTGTGAAAAACGGTTTGAATAAATTCAACATTTTTTCTTCAGGAATTTTATCGCCTGAATTTGCTACTTTTATAGAAAACATGCCGTTTTGGGCTGTAATATCGGTCGTTATTGGTTGGTCAATTGCACCGTGTTTCATTGCATTTCCCAGAAGGTTTGCATAGAGTTGACCAATTCTATTTATATCGCACTCAAAATTATCTTCCAAATCAATATTTATATTTATTTCGTGCGCAGTATCCATAGTTTTAATCTCTCTTGCCACTTGTTTTAATACTTTCTTTAAAGCTATTTTATTGTCTGAAAGTTCTAACCTAATACCTTCGCCCAAATGGCCTTTTGCAAAATCGAGCAGATTATCAATCAGGCCTTGCATTCTGTATGATGTAGATTTTATGGTATTAGCTTGTCTTCTTCCAATTTCAGGAAGTTCCATTTGCAATAGAATATCTGCACACATTCTTGTAGTGCCTACTGGGTTTCTTAAATCGTGACCTAATATCGCTATAAATGTTTCTCTTAACTCGCCAATATGTTTCTCTTCTTGAAGGCTTTGTGATAATTCATTTAATTCTTCAAGGGCATCCAAATGAAAAGAAATAAGTTGAGTGTACAGCAAAAATAGGTCCTTTACTTCTTTATTCTCCAATTTTGCGGGATCTGGGTCTATGGCACAGAGCGTTCCAAAAAAATCGCCATTCTTTCTGTTAATTGGGAAGGAAATATAACTTTGGAAACCATATTGCTTTGGGGTGTGATGGTTACAAAATTCAGCACTCTCACTAACGTTTTCTATTATAACCGGATTTGTATGTTGCCTAATTTCATTACAAATTGTGGTTTCTAAAACCAACTCATCGCCCGTTTTCAATCCGAAATCAATTTCGTCCTGGGCAAGACAAGTAATCCATTTTTCATCCGTAACTCGTGCAACCGCAGCAAAACGCATTCCCGTAGTTCGGCAAATAATATTTAAAAGCGAGGGTATTGCACTAATTTGCACAATATTATCAATATCATTCTGTAGCGATGGACTTAATTCCGTATTCATATATACCTGATTGGGAATTTAAAGATAGTATTTTATCCCAAGTATTAATTTTTTTTTCAAGCTGGTAGGCGCCCATTTATTTATAGTTGATTTTTATAAAGCTTATTATGAACGCCTTCTGTTGCTTCGCATCAAAGTTTTAAACATTCAGAAAGCAAAAAAATAATTGCATTAAAAATAAACTAAATGGACAAGCTCAAATTACAACCTCCTAATGTGTTGATTATCTGCGTATTTGTTGTAAATTTAAATCTCAAACTAAAACCAATTAATTATGAAAAAAATCATTCAACTTGCCAGTTTTTTAACAATTCTGGCTTTCACTTTTTCTGCTTGCAACAACCAGCAAAAAGAAGAAACTACCAAGGTAGAACCAATTGATATGGCAGCTCTTAAAGTAGAGATTCAGGCCATGGAAGATGCGTACTCCGCTGGAGAAAAGGCGAAGGACGCAGATGCGGTTGCAGCTTATTACAGCGAAGATGCGGTAAGTTATAGTCGCAACAGGCAACCCCTTCAGGGCAGAGCAGCCATCAGGGAAAGTATTGCAAAAAGTATTGCCAACGACACCTTGGGCGAATATAGTGTATACAAGGTAGTAGACCTTTATGCTGATGGCAATCTTGCTACAGAAGTTGGTTCCTGGACTCAATTTGATGCGGCTGGCACAGAAACTGAAAATGGATATTATATGTCTATTTTCGAAAAAAGAGACGGTAAATATGAATGCATTCGTGATATGAATGTCACAACAAAGTCTTTGAACGAAGGGATGTAATCACTCTTAGTTCAATAAAGTAAAAAAACGGAGCCTGCTAATTGCAGGCTCTTTTTTTGGGACATTTGTCGTTGGTTTTCTATTTCGTTTTGGCAAAGGTGGCGACAGCTGGGCCTGGTGTAAATTTTTATCTTGAAGCGTATCAGGAAATAAGCTTTGATTTAAATCTTCTAAAAAAATACCAAACAATTGGTATCAATAGCATAATCCACAAGACGAAAATTTGATTTGGAGTTATATAGTTCAAGTTGCTATCAGTCTGGATTACATTATGTGAAATATAAAAAAAGGCGTTCCCAGACCAGTGCATAAATCCAGTAATCCATAAGCTTTTAGTAAATATTAAAGGAATAATAAATAGAACACCTAACAAAAAGAGGTACGAAAGTGTGTCCAACCCATCATTAAGTCTATAAATGTGGTTTAATAAATAAATTGTGGCGGATATAAGTATAATCCAAACGGTTTTTATTTTGTTATTGAAAAGACGGAAAACAGTTCCTCTTGTTAAAATATCTTCAGAAAATGAAGAAAAAATTACACCAAAAACAAACGGAATACTCGCTGTGAAAATATCAGTCCAAGGGGGTATTTTTGACACGAACTCAATTCCAAGGGACAATGAAATTAGGTAAGGAACACCATACAATACCAAACCTAGCAATATACCGATTAGCAGATGTTTTACCTTTAGTTTAGAAAATGACAGTCCCCAAAAACCAAATCCATTTTTAGAATTCCAATTTCCTAAAAGCCAAGCCAACAGAAAAAAAAGAAACTGAAAAACAAAAAACCCAACAACACTATTTTTAAATAAAAGCATGTATTCGGCTGAATGATACAAAACAAACAAAACGGCAAACGAAATTGCTATTTTCATTAGGTTACTTTGTTCCTTTTTCATTGTTTATCTACTTATCAAATAGAGTGATTTTAAGATTATTTGTACAGGTAGCATATGGATAAACACCATTATAGTATTTATCCCCTTAGCTAAAGTTATATTGTATAACTCCAAATATAAAACAAAACCCAACTACTTTAGCATTAGCCCATAAGCGTTTCCACCTTAATTTTCCAACACCTTATTCTCTTCTTCCAATATGGCGATGTGCTCGTGCGAGGGCTGCGTGGCGTCTGTAGTTTTTGTGAAAAAAAATGGACGGTGTGGTCTTTTAAAAAGTTGTGGCGTGGCGCATATTAATCACCCAAGAAAAAAACTATACTGATAAGATTTACAAAAATATTACTAGCCGGAGACCCTATGGACAAAGTTGCCTTGTTAGGATTTTTAAAGGGTCAAAATGTCGCACGCATTAGGATTCTGGATCTTTTCTGAACACCTCGACCAAATTGAATATCAAGATACAGAAAAACACCCAAATCAAACCAGCAATATATCCGCCAGCAATGTCGGAAGGAAAATGCACGCCCAGGTAAATACGGCTAATACCAATGCTTAAGATAATAAAACACAATAAAAGAATGATCCCATATTTAAGCCAACTGTTCATTTTGAATCTGTAAAAAAGATATATCAAAAATCCGTAAAATGCCATGGCACTCATCGCGTGACCGCTAGGGTAACTTAATGTTTCTACGGAAACCAAATGTTCAATTCCTGGTCTTGCACGGTCTATAAAACGTTTTAGCATAGTGTTTGAAATGGAAGCCAACAGCAATACTAATACGGTTTGAGCAATGTAGCGCCAGTTTTTAAAAAACACCCATGATATTATGAGTGCGAGAATGAGTACCACTAGATATCCATAAATATCCCCAACATCAGTCATAAAAATAAAGTATTGAGTGAGTGAAGGACTTCGGTAGGCAATAACAAAATCAGTAATCTGCCGGTCATATTGGGCAAGCATACTTTCTTTTAAGGTCTCTGTCAGTTCAATGAAAAGGTTTAATCCGCCAACAACTATTATAAATGAAACGACAACTATAATAATATAAGGCAGTTTGGGATTACCCTTATGAAAGGTACGCCAAAGAAAGTTTCTGAAATTCTTTATAAATGCTATTAGGGATTCTTTCATTTTAAAAGGCAAAATTTAAATATAAATAGCTTGATTTTAAAAATCGTGAAGAATGTGTTAAGGTGTGGAAATGCTGTTGTTAATCAATACGGTTTTTCTCTTCAATCCATTTGCTCAAATACTTTGTGCTTTGCAAACTTTGGTGCTGCAGGACTTGTCCTATGAAGTTTTCTTGGCGATGTTTTTCAATATTTTTAGAAAGGGTACGGGTGTGTCTTTTAAAATCTTCGGAAAAAAGATCTTTCAGAAAGCGCTTTTGAATGATTTCGAAACCATTTTGTTGCGCATCCTTCCAAATTTTTTCATCAGAATATAATTTTACCGAAGTATTTATAAAGTCTTCTTTTGAACTTGTGATGCTTCCGCCGAATTGAAATTCCCCACACATCCCTTCAGCTCCTACTTTCGTGGTTACCGAAGGCAATCCAAAACGCATGGCATCCAAAAGTTTGCCTTTTAGTCCTGCGCCAAAACGCAATGGTGAAAGTTGTAAGCGATAATTATTCATAACCGTTTCCACATCTTCCGCCCAACCTTTAATTATAAATCCTTCTTTTTTATTGTTAAGCTGAAGGATTTGTTGTGGCGCATAGGCTCCGTAAATATGAAGTTCTGCCTTTGGAAGTTGTTTTTTTATCTCTGGCCAAATTTCCCTTAACTGCAAAACCGAATCTACATTGGGAGCGTGCAAAAGGTTACCGATAGCAAGGAAATTTAAACGTTTTTCAAAAGAAGAAATTTTTACTTCTTTGAAAATAGCTTTAACCAGAAAAGGCAAATAGTAAAGTATTTCAGAAGAAATTTTAAAAGTATTTTGAAGCAGTTCCATTTCATATACTGAAATGATAAGCGACAAATCGCAACGCAAAATGCTAGCAAGTTCGCGCTTTGCAGTTTCAGAAAATAGATTTACTTCAGAAATTGGTTTGTTGTTTTTTATTGCTTCTTCCCTAGCCTTTCGCAGAAAATGCAAGTCTTCAGTGTCGAGTATTTTTAAAGCATTTGGGCAATTTTCAGAAACTCTCCAGCCAAATTGTTCTTCAGTTATATAGCGATCAAAAACGACGATTTTAGGATTTAATTCTTTTATAAATTCATCAAAAGAAGTATCGTTCAACAGTATACTTTTTACCGAAATGTTTTGCGTATCAAGGTTGAAGGTTCGCTCAGAAACAGAAGCTGTACTGGCAAAGGTGATTTGATAATTTTCTTCAGCAAACAATCCTATTAATTGCATCATCCTGCTTCCCGCCGCGGTTGTGGAAGGTTCTGGAAAAGTGTGGCCTATTATTAAAAGTTGCTTCAAGTTTCTGATTTCAGGATTTTTTCAAAGGTAACTATTAGTAACTAAGTTTCCGCGGCCAGTATTTCTTCAATTAAAAAACCTTCCCACAAAATTATATTTGGGGAAGGTTTAAACAAAGTTTGGCTAATTAGTTTAGGGAGATAGCCTCCCTATTTATGTTAATATTCAAAAAATTCTGTGCAGGGAGCATTACTAAATATAAGATTTGAAGAGGAGTAATTTGGATTGACGGTTTGTCCTCCTGCCAATCTACCGTAAACGCCACAGGAAGCTAAATCTTTAAACTGCGTATCGTGTATGTTGAGTTTTGCATTATACCATAGGCTTACAGCACCCTTATTAGTTGTCGGGTCTTCCCCAGCATTACTTATTTGTGCGAAAGCAATTTCATTCATAGAGTTTGTCCCATCCATCTTTATACCATTCCAAGCACCTGGAACATCGTTAACACCTCTTATTATTATAGGCAATGCAGCTGTTCCCACCATTTTTAAACCGCCAGTATCGCGAATATTAAAACTTGTTCCAGCAGCCATTTCTATGATTACACCAGGTTCAATTGTTAATTCACCTCTTGCATTTACTTGAGTTCCGTATAGAGTTGTAACACGGTAGGGTACATTTATATTTTTCCAAACACTTGGGGTTTGAAATTCTGCCGAATAGTTGTAAAGCAGTACTCTATCCAAATCATTGCCAGCATAGTTATCTGTGGCAGAGGTTTGCGTTGCATAAACAGTATTTATAAGCAACGGATTTGCATTGCCTGTAAAAATATTGTTTTGCAAAGTAATATTTGCATTTGGATACACAGCATTAAGTCCAGATGTTTCACTCTGAATTATAGCGCAATTTTTCAAGGTTAGGGCAGCGTCTGCGTAAACAATAATATTACCACGGTCGCCATTACTATTGAAAGCTTGGCCACCGCCATAACTAACAGTAACGTATTCCATAATATTGGCGGCATTGGCGCTATCAACAAAAAGTCCGCGCCAAGAACCGCGTGTAGTTTGGGTTCCAGTAAGAATAATTGGCTTATCTGCTGTTCCCACTGCGTGGATGGAAGATACGGTTTCAAAGAAATTAAGTCCAGAATCTGGAGTAAAAGCAATAACCACCCCTGGTTCTATTATAAGATTAGCTCTTACTTGGGCATTACAACTCACTATGTAATCCACAGGAGCGGCTGGATTGTCTACTAAGGTTCTATTTTCTAGAAAGTAATCACAATCTAGTTGAATAGGTTCAACACTTACTGGTGTTTCAACAGGGTCATCGCTGGAGCAGGAAACTGCTATCAAGGAAAGTGCAGACAACATAAAAAGAGTTGTACTTTTAAAAAGGTTTTTCAATAACTTTTTCATAATTAAAATAGTTTAGATTTTACGTATTGTAGAATTTGTAGAGCAAACCTAAAGATTGCTTATGCCTTGTAAAATGGGCGGCGAGAATTTGGATAGCGCAAATTAGAATTTGGCAGAAAGTGAAAAAAATACCAAATACTCATTAAAAAGAACTGAATTCTAAAAAACTTAAAATTATAGGTGCTAGAATAGTATTTTAGCTGATTAATGAAAAGCTCCTTATTCATAGTATTTAGTTTTTTGGCTGGTCTGGGGCAGGTTTCCGCACAGATAGTTAGTGATTCCATTGTTGGAAATGTACATCTATTCAATAATCCTGAAGTACATGCAATACGTACAAACCTTGAAACCACTTTTGAAGAGGTACAAAAAGAAAGTGCTTGGAAAAAATATGACTCCCTTTTTGAAAACGAGCCAGGTTCAGCTATTTGGTTAAAATTTGAAGTTGAAAACACTTCAAAAGAATTATTAGAAGCATATTACTTGAGTGCCCATGATTACACTGACATTTATCAATTTATTGATAGTGACGTTAAAATATTCAAAAATGGAAGCCTTGTTCCTTTATACAATCGCTCCAATAAAAATGAATTTTATTTCACGGAACTCAAAATACCTTCGTTTGAGAAATCTCTTTTTTACGTAAGGCTTAGTAGTATCAAAAAGAAAAAAGACTTTTCACATACCATGCTCTATTCAAAAGAAGAGTACTTGCTACAAACATATATACAATCAAAATATGAGGCCAAGCCAGTAGCATTTATTTTCTTCTATATTGTTTCACTTTTAACCGTTTTCGTTTTCGGGTTAGTTTTTTGGATGCGGCTTCGCCAAAAATTGTACCTCTATTATTTGGGATATTTATTTTTTCAAATAATTTATGCTTTTACGGTAGTACGAACCTCTTCAGCAACAGTGGGTAATTTTTTCTTGAATTTTCCGATAATTGCTACGAAATTTACAGAGTCCTCCCAATTCTTGTTCATTGGTTTTTATATATTTTTTATTCTGAATTTGCTGGAAATTAAAAAATATGATCAAAGGCTTTCTAATATTCTCATCTATTTTGGAAGGTTTTGCTTTCTGTATGCCATTGCCATTTTTATATATAATATTTTTTGGGAGTACCTTACTGTTGGGGACTTCATATTTTCAACTGTAAGATTTATAGTGTTACCACTAAATTTTGCGCTAATATTTTGGATAATATATAAAGTAAAACATCCGCTTCTGAAGTATTTTATTGTAGGCCAAACGTTTTTTTTTATAGGTGCCATCTTGGCCTTTTATTTAGCTTATAGTTTTAATCCTTCGCATCCAGAAAGTATTTTTTCTTTTCCATATTCATCCAACATTGTTTTTCAGGTCGGTTTACTTGCGGAGGTCTTCTGTTTTTCAATTGCTATTGGGGAAAACATTTTTCTCCTTCAAAAGGAAAAAGAAACAGCGAGTCAAAGTCTTATTGAGCAATTGAAAAAAAACCAGCTCATGCAAGAGAACATGCGCATTGAACTAGATAAAAAAATAAATGAAAAAACTGAAGAACTTATTCAGCTTTATTCTAAAATAGAAAAACAAAAGGAGGAACAAATAAAAAATTCATTTACCCAAAAGCTGCAGGAAATGGAAATGCTTGCCTTGCGTTCACAGATGAATCCACATTTCCTTTTCAATAGTCTTAATTCTATAAAACATTTAATAATGACCTCTCGTAACGACGATGCAGTGAAATATCTTGACGATTTTTCAACACTGCTTCGCGGCATACTGCAGAATAGTAATCGGGAAATTATTACTGTAGAGGAAGAAATTGAAATTCTGGAGCTCTACCTTTCATTGGAAAAAAATAGAATGGGCAACAACTTTAATTATAGCATCCTAGTTTCTTCACGAGAAGAACTATCTCAATTTCAAATTCCCCCGCTCTTATTGCAGCCTTTTGTTGAAAATGCTATTTGGCATGGCCTGAGCACAAGCGATAATCCTGAAAAGATACTGACCATTATTTTTGACACTAGTGAATGTTTAAAAATAATAATTGAAGACAATGGCATTGGCAGAAAAAGGAGCAGCGAGAAGAAAAAACTCCATAAGTCAATGGGTACAAACATCACCCAAGAACGATTAGCTCTATACAATCATTCAAACGATACTTCAATAAGTCTTGAAATTATTGATCTTGAAGTTGAAAACACACCTCTTGGAACCCGAGTAACACTAACCTATTCTTATTGAAATATGACAAAGGTAATAATCATTGACGACGAGGCGCACTGCACCAATGTACTTGCAAATCTTATTGAAAAAGTTCATTCGGACTATGTGATTACTGGCATATTCTCGAATCCTTTAGAAGGCTTAGAATTCATACAAAACAATCTACCCGATTTACTTTTTCTAGATATTGAAATGCCCAATTTGAACGGTTTCGCATTACTAGATAAACTGTTACCGATAGATTTCGATATAATTTTTACAACAGCCTATGATCGGTACGCCATTCGCGCCTTTAATTATAGTGCCATCAATTATCTTTTGAAGCCAATTACAGAGAGAAACATTGTAACAGCACTCGCTAACTGGGAAAAAAGAAGAAAAAAAACAAGTCCGGAGCAGTGGCAATTATTCCAGAACAATCTTCAAGGTTCAATTAAAGAACGCACAAAAATTGCACTGCCAACAGGGGTTGGTTATAATATTGTTGAAATTAAAAATATTATCCGTTGCCAGTCTGATAACAATTATACCAACTTCTTCTTAAAGGACGAAAGAAAAATTTTGATCAGCCGAACTTTAAAGGAAATAGAAGATATGTTGACGGATCACAACTTCATAAGGGTTCATCAATCACACCTTATAAATCCCATATTTGTAAAAGGAATTTTAAAACAGGACGGAGGTAGTTTAATTATGGGCGATAACACTGAAATTCCCGTTTCAAGACAAAAACGGAAACAGATTAATGAAATCTTAGAGACCATGCTTCGCTTTAAATAACTATGAATTAACTACCTCAACATACAGAGCAATGCTTCGGCTTTGCTCTGTGACCAGGCACAGTTTAATTATTTAACAACTTCAGCATAAAGATCGAAATCCTCTGCAGCTGTTATTTTTACATTGAAAAATTCACCTGTACGCAAATAATCATCTTCGGCATTAATTAAAACTTCATTGTCTACATCTGGGCTGTCAAACTCTGTTCTTCCCACAAAGTAACCGCCTTCTTTACGGTCAATCACAACACGGAATTCCTGGCCTATTTTAAGTTGGTTCAATTCCCAAGAAATCTGTGATTGTATCTCCATAATTTCATTGGCGCGGTCCATTTTCACATCTTCAGGAACATCGTCTTCCAGATTATAAGCGTGTGTATTCTCTTCATGACTGTATGTAAAACAACCCAAGCGCTCAAAACGCATATCTTTCACCCATTGTTTCAGGGTTTGGAAATCTTCTTCAGTTTCACCTGGATAACCTACAATCAAGGTGGTGCGAATTGCCATTTCGGGAACTGCAGCTCTGAACTCTTCCAATAATTTTGTGGTCTTCGCTTTGGTAGTTCCGCGGCGCATGGATTTCAAAATTGGATCTGCAATGTGCTGCAGCGGAATGTCTATATAATTACAGATTTTAGTCTCGTTGCGCATTACTTCCAAAACATCCATCGGAAAACCCGTCGGGAAGGCATAATGCAAACGAATCCATTCTATACCTTCAACTTTTACCAATTTTTGAAGCAGTTCTGCAAGGTTTCGTTTTTTGTACAGATCGAGACCGTAATAAGTTAAATCCTGCGCAATTAATATTAACTCCTTCACTCCTTTCGCAGCAAGCTTTTCGGCTTCTGTAACCAAATCTTCCATTGGCGTACTACGGTGTTTTCCACGCATAATTGGAATGGCGCAAAATGAGCACGGGCGGTCACAGCCCTCAGCAATTTTAAAATATGCGTAGTTCTTTGGAGTTGTTGTGATTCGTTCGCCAATCAGTTCATGTTTGTAATCAGCTCCCAAAGCTTTCAGCAATCCAGGAAGTTCCGTGGTTCCAAAATACTCATCTACATTCGGAATTTCCTTTTGAAGATCTGGTTTGTATCTTTCGGAAAGACAGCCCGTAACAAAAACTTTATCTACTGTACCTTCTTCCTTTTTTTGAACGTATTCAAGAATGGTATTGATGCTTTCTTCCTTCGCATTTGCAATAAATCCGCAAGTGTTAATCACCACAATATTGCCTTCCTCTTCGTGTACAACCTCTTTGTTGCTGGCGCGCAATTGGCCCATCAGCACTTCACTGTCATACACATTTTTAGAGCAACCAAGGGTTACAACGTTTATCTTGTTCTTTTTTAAGGTTTTGGTACGCATATAAATTTTTATTATCGGGGTGCAAAGATACCACGAAAAAACCGAAACAAATCATAAAACCCGCAGCGCAATAGTGCGCATTGAATACTGAAATTCTGCCAACTTTTTTGAGTAACTTTACACTTCTTAAAAATTCAATATTTTATACCGATGAAAAAAATAACTTTCTTGCTGGCCTTTCTATGCGCTGGCTTTTTATTCGCACAAAAAACAATGACACCGGAGCTTTTATGGCAGGTGAAAAAAGTAAGTCCGATTGGAATTTCCGATGACGGAAAAGAGCTGTTTTATAAAGTTTCTACACCAAATATGGAAGAAAACAGTTTTGATTCCAAATATTACCAAATGCCTGTTAATGGTGGGAATTTTACTGAAATTTCAAAAGATGAAGCAAAGGTTACCGATAAAAATCTTTCCCCAAACGGACAATATCTTCTTGAAAATAAAGCTGTCCATGTGAAAGATGTTGCAGGAAAAGATATCTATAAAGATTTACCAAAAAGCGATGCTTATGTTTATACCTCTTTAGATTATAGACATTGGGATACTTATAACAACGGCAGCTATAACCACGTTTTTTACAAAGACACTAAGACAGGTGCTGAAACCGACATTACACCCGGGCAACCCTATTATACTCCACAAGCTCCATTTGGTGGCGATGAGGATTATGTTTGGGGGCCAAAAGGTGAAAATATTTATTACGTAAGTAAAAAATCTGCTGGAACAGATTATGCAATTAGTACCAATACAGATATTTACAAATATAATCTGGCCGATAAAAGAACAGAAAATTTAACCGAAGACAATAAAGGTTACGATACACAGCCAGCCTTTTCGAAAACTGGCGCTATGGCTTATTTACAAATGAAAACAGCAGGCTATGAAGCTGATAAAAATGATATCATAGTTTTGGAAAATGGTGTGAAACAAAACCTTACCGCACAATGGGACGGAACAGTTAATAGCTTTATCTGGGCAAGCAACAATAAGGATATTTATTTTACTGCACCTGTGGATGGTACGCAACAAATTTTTAAGGTTGACTATCCTGGAAAAACTAAAAAAATGCCAGTAGTTGAACAACTTTCAAGAGGGCAGTTTGACGTTACGGGAATTGTTGCCGAAAATAACGGTCAGCTAATTATTACACGTACTGATATGAACCATGCTTCGGAAATTTTCGCTTTTAATTTAAAGAGCAAAACTTTCAAACAGCTTACGCAGGTAAATACTGAGTTCTACGGAAAGTTAGATTTACCAACTGTGGAAAAAAGAATGGTAACGACCAAAGACAACCAGCAAATGTTAGTTTGGGTTATTCTACCTCCAAATTTCGATAAGAACAAAAAATACCCAACCTTACTTTATGCGCAGGGCGGTCCCCAATCAGCTTTATCGCAATTCTATTCTACGCGTTGGAATTTCCAGCTGATGGCTTCAGAAGGGTATATTATTGTAGCGCCAAACCGTCGCGGAATGCCAGGCCACGGTGTGGAATGGAATGCTGAAATAAGTGGTGATTGGGGTGGAAAGGCAATGCAGGATTACCTTGATGCTATTGATGATGTAGCAAAAGAACCGTATGTTGACAAAAAACGCTTGGGTGCGATTGGAGCAAGTTTTGGTGGGTATTCCGTGTTTTGGTTAGCTGGAAATCACGAGGGTCGCTTTAAGACTTTTATTGCTCACGATGGTGTTTTTGATACACGCGCAATGTATGGAACTACGGAGGAATTATTCTTTGTAAATCACGATATGGGTGGTGCTTATTGGGAAAAAGATAATGCTGTGGCACAAAAATCCTTCAATGAATTCAACCCAATATCATATGTTGATAAATGGGACACTCCTATAATGATTGTACAAGGCGGAAAAGACTACAGAGTTCCTATTGAACAAGGACTGGGAGCTTTTCAAGCCGCACAACTCAAGGGAATAAAAAGTAAATTGCTATATCTTCCAGAAGAAAACCATTGGGTTCTTCAGCCACAGAATGCATTGGTTTGGCAACGCGAATTTTTCAGCTGGCTTAAAGAAACTTTATAAAATAAAACAGAATAGAAAGCAAAAAAGCTCCAAAAGACGAAAGTACTTTGGGGCTTTTTTTATCCCCCATAAGGGTTAAAGCTGCTGAAGAATTCAAACAGACCATCTTGTGATAGGTGAAATAGCAGGATCAATATGATATAAAAAATGACATGCCCTTTTTTGAAATATTTTTTATTGATAAAATAGATTCCTAAAAAGAATAAGACTAAAAGAAAAGGAATAAAAGACAGGTAAGGAAAAGCGATGTATTTATAAAAACCCAAAGGCATCAATGGGCTTGAAACTGGTTTTATAAAATATTCAATGATTTTAAAGGAATGGTAACCAGTCAGTATTCCTATGTAGCCAACCAAAGCCCACAAAATATAGGTAAGTAACTTTCCTTTCTTTTGGGGTGTCTTTTCTTCCATTTATTTAAAAAATGAATCCACAAACTCGAATTTGTTGAATACCTGAAGATCTTCCATTCCTTCACCCACGCCGATGTACTTCACAGGAATTTGAAACTGATCACTGATACCAATTACAACGCCTCCTTTAGCAGTTCCGTCTAATTTTGTAACTGCAAGTGAAGTAACTTCAGTTGCAGCTGTAAATTGTTTGGCTTGTTCAAAAGCATTTTGTCCTGTAGAGCCATCCAAAACCAAAAGCACATCGTGAGGCGCATCAGGGATAACCTTTTGCATAACACGTTTTACTTTTGTAAGCTCGTTCATTAAATTTACTTTATTGTGAAGTCGTCCAGCGGTATCAATAATAACAACATCAGCATTTTGGTTCACAGCACTCTGTAAGGTGTCGAAAGCCACACTGGCAGGATCACTGCCCATACTTTGTTTTACAATTGTAACGTCAGTTCTGTCTGCCCAAATTTGTAACTGATCTATTGCAGCTGCACGAAAGGTATCAGCAGCTCCTAAGACAACTTTCTTTCCTGCCTTTTTAAACTGATACGCAAGTTTTCCGATAGTAGTAGTTTTTCCAACGCCGTTTACACCAACAACCATAATAACGTATGGTTTTTTGTTTTGAGGAATTTCAAAGTCGGTAGCGTTTCCAGAATCTATTTCACTTAAAAGTCCAGCAATCTCTTCGCGAAGAATTTTATTTAGCTCATCCGTTCCTAAGTATTTATCCTTTGAAACACGGGCTTCAATTCTGTCAATTATTTTCAATGTTGTATTCACACCAACATCGCTGGAAACAAGAACTTCTTCCAGATTATCCAACACATCATCGTCAACCTTGCTTTTTCCTGCAACGGCCTTGCTCAATTTATCAAAAAAGGAAGCTTTGGATTTTTCAAGCCCTTTGTCGAGTGTTTCTTTTTTCTCTTTGGAAAATATTTTCTTAAATAGACTCATCGTTAGGTTGTAGGTTATCGGTTGTCGATTTATAAAACAGAATGCCTAAAATAATTATCGAAAAGGCAAAAATACGAAAAGCCACCTTCGTAAAAAAGTGGCTTTTCATCAATATTTTAAGCTGGTTACTTTTTGTTCAACCAGTCGTTTACCATTTCTGGAGCCATAATAGACTCAGAAAATGTATATGCTCCTGTTTTTGGCGATTTAACCATTTTTATTGCTTTGGTTAAACGCTTTGAACCTGTTTGTAACGATGCTACTGATTTCTTTGCCATGACTTATATTATTTAATCTCTTTATGAACCGTCATTTTCTTAAGAATTGGATTGAATTTCTTCAGCTCCATTCTGTCCGGTGTATTCTTTTTGTTTTTGGTAGTGATATAACGTGAAGTTCCTGGTTGTCCAGACTCCTTGTGCTCTGTGCACTCCAAAATTACTTGTACTCTATTTCCCTTTTTAGCCATTGTAACAGACTTTATTGATTATTGCAATTATTTATTTAAAAAGCCTTTTTCGCGAGCTTCTTTAATAACCGCAGAAATACCTTTTTTATTGATGTTTTTTATTGCTGAAGCAGAAACACGAAGGGTTACCCACTTGTCTTCTTCAGGAATATAAAAACGCTTCTTAAGCAAATTTACATCAAACTTACGTTTGGTTTTATTCATCGCGTGCGATACGTTATTTCCAACCATCGCTTTCTTTCCAGTAAGTTCACAAACTCTTGACATTTCCTTAACTTTTTTAAGTTATTTTAAAACAGGGTGCAAATTTAAGTAATTCTTTTGTGATGTACAACAAAAGAAAATCAGTTTTTTGAAATTTCTTTTAGAAGCATCTCAAACGCTTTGTTTGTCGACTTTTCAATCACACGAAAACGATCATTCCCAAAACTAAATTTTTCCGAAATAACACCGTGAGGTGTACCAATAGCTATACATACAGTACCCACCTCATCTTTTCCGTCTCCCTTAGTTGGCCCAGCAATTCCCGTGGTTGCAATGGAAAAATCCGTATCGAAAAGCTTACAACAATTAATTGCCATGCTTTCAGCAACTTCAATACTTACAACAGAATGCTTTTTTATTAGCGAAGAAGGAACGCCGAGTATTTTGGTTTTTAGCTCAGTTTTATAAGGAACAATACTTCCCAAGAAAAAAGAAGAAGCACCAGCTTCAATAGTAATCTGTTCTACAATGGATCCACCCGTGCAGCTTTCTGCCAAACTTAAAGTTTGATCTTTCTGGGTTAGGATATGTGCAATTCTGCCAACGATACTCGTTTCGTCTTCAAAACCAACGGCAATATCCGAAAGCATACCTCTTAAAACATCCATTTGCGAATCGATGCTTTCTTGCAGCAATTTTTCATTTTTACCTGTAGAGGACAAACGTAAACGTACTCTTCCTAAAGAAGGCAAATAGGCCAGTTTAATAGATTCCGGCAAGTTGTTTTCCCAATTGGCTATTCTTTCGGCAATAGCACTTTCACCCAAACCATACGTTAAAAGTGTTTTGTGATATATAAAAGGTCTATTGAAACGCTTTACAACCCTTGGTAGAACTTCTTCCTGCAATAAATGCTTCATTTCATAAGGTACGCCCGGCAATGAAACAAAAACAACATTGTCTTTCTCCATCCACATTCCCGGTGCAGTTCCGTGAAGATTGGCAAGAATAGTTGCTTTGGAAGGAACCATCGCTTGTTGAAAATTGGCAGGTAACGGTTTGTTGAGTTGGTACTTTTTGAAAAGTTGTTTAACGTTTTCAACAACATTCATGTCTTCCACCAAAGTATCTTCAAAGAAATCACAGAATGTCTGTTTTGTAACATCGTCCTTAGTAGGACCTAAACCGCCGGTAACTATAACAAGGTCGACATGTTTTTTGGCATCATTGAATGATTGTAAAATATGGTCCCGGTCATCTTGAATGGAAGTAATTTGATATACCTTCACCCCTATCTTGTTCAGCTCTTTTGAAATATACGCTGAGTTGGTATCAATAATTTGACCGATGAGAATCTCATCGCCTATGGTTATAATTTCTGCAAGCATTTTATAATTGGAAGTCTGCTTTTAGCTCATCAAACACATGGTTTAATGTAGTAAGTACATTTTCCAAGTGCGGAAGAACCGTAGCCTTATTTTTTGATGTTTTAGACCAAGCTTCAATACTTGTTATGTCTTTCAATGCATCTATACCAAACATCTCTATATTTGGTTTCATTTTATGCGCAAATTGATAGGCCAATTCTCTGTTTTCATTCTCAATGGCTTCTTCCATAGAATGTAAATCTGGTGGAATTTCATCTAAAAATGTCTGCGCTAATATCTTTAAAAAATCTTCATCCCCATCGGCGATTTCACTTAGATTTTCCTTTGCATAATATTTTGTCATCTCACTTTACTTTTATGGAAAACATTTCTGTTTCACCAATAAATCCCGTCAATATATCATTGGCTTCCACTCTGCCAACCCCTGCGGGAGTTCCGGTAAAGATAATGTCCCCAATTTTCAGTGTAAAATATTTTGAAATATATTCGATTAAAGCATCAATTTTCCACATCATCAGCATAGAACTGCCTTTTTGAACAGTTTTTTCATTACGTTTTAAGCTAAATTTTATATTATTTATATCTTCAAAACGCTCTTTTTTAATGAAATTTCCAATAACTGCAGCACCATCAAATGCTTTTGCTTTTTCCCAGGGCAGCCCTTTTTCCTTCAATTCTGTTTGTAAATCCCTGGCAGTGAAATCAATTCCCAACCCGATTTCATCATAATATTTATGGGCGAATTTTTGATCGATGTGTTTTCCAATTTTGTTTATACGAACCAACAGTTCCACCTCGTGATGTACATCATTTGAAAATTCTGGAATAAAAAAAGGTTGCTTCTTTAATAGGATTGCAGTATCAGGTTTCAAAAAGATAACGGGTTCCGCAGGTGTGGCACTTTTCAGTTCACTAATGTGATCGGCATAATTTCGCCCAATGCAGATTATTTTCATTTTATACTTAAAGTTTTGTATTCAACTTTTGAAGGCGGATTCGCGTCAACACTTTTTTGGTATACAGCGGAAAGTCCGCATTTAGCAGCCAACCAAAGTAACCAGAATCCTTTTCCATAATTTCTGTAACCAAACTGCCTTTGTATTTTCCAAAAGAAAACACCTCAACACCATCTTCATTATAACTTATGAAGCCTGCAAAATCCGCATGATCTCTGTGCGAACTGAAATCCGCTAAAAAATTTACATCATTTTCAAGCTCGCTATATCTGTCAAGCTGTGCTTTTAAAACTTCATAGGTTGCATTTGTATCTGCCGCGGCGCTATGGGCATCTTTTAGATCTTTATCGCAGTAAAATTTATATGCTGCCTCTAATGTTCTTTTTTCCATTTTGTGGAAGATAGTCTGCACATCAACAGACATCGCTTTTTTCATATCAAAATCTACTTCGGCACGGAGCAGTTCTTCGGCAAGCAATGGAATATCAAAGCGGTTAGAGTTAAAACCGCCAAGATCGCTATCCTTAATCAAAGCATAAACTTTTGAAGCTAATTCTTTAAAAGTGGGCTCATTTGCTACCATTTCATCAGTGATTCCGTGGATTGCAGAAGACTCTGCCGGAATTGCCATTTCAGGGTTTACGCGCCATGTGTGGCTTTCTTTGTTACCGTTTGGGAAGACTTTCAAAATTGCAATTTCAACAATTCTATCTGTTGCAACATTGATTCCAGTGGTTTCAAGATCGAAGAAACAGATTGGTTTTTTTAAGTTAAGTTCCATTGTTTTGTTTTGAAATGCAAAGATACTTTTTATTGAAGTTTTGAAACAAGATATAAAAAAGAAAAGGGGATTTTGAATTCAAAATCCCCTTTAATACTCAATATATGCAATTAAATTTCTCTATTAATATCCCAATCCTCCAAATAATCGGCTACACGTTTTACAAATTGTCCACCCAATGCACCGTTCACCACTCTGTGGTCATAACTGTGCGAAAGGAACATTTTGAAACGAATTCCAATAAAATCACCTTCTGGAGTTTCAATAACCGCTGGTACTTTGCGGATAGCACCTAAAGCCAGAATACCCACTTGCGGTTGGTTTATTATAGGAGTTCCCATAATACTTCCGAAAGTTCCCACATTGGTAACCGTGTAGGTTCCTCCTTGAATTTCGTCTGGCTTCAACTTATTTTCACGGGCGCGATTTGCAAGGTCGTTTACGGCTTTGCTCATTCCCACCAAATTCAATCGGTCTGCATTTTTGATAACGGGCACAATCAAATTTCCATCAGGCAATGCTGCAGCCATTCCCAAGTTTATATTTTTACGCTTGATGATGGTATTGCCATCTACTGCAATATTCATCATTGGGAAATCCTTGAGTGCTTTCGCAACGGCTTCCATAAATATTGGTGTGAAAGTGAGGTTTTCACCTTCGCGTTTTGCAAAAGCTCCTTTCACTTTATTTCTCCAGTTCCATACATTAGTAACATCGCACTCCACAAACGATTGAACATGTGCGGAAGTTTGGGTGCTTTCGACCATGTGGTGGGCAATCAATTTGCCCATTCTAGTCATTTCAATAATTTCGTCTTCACCACTTACAGAAACCGAAGCTTTTGGCTTTGCTGCTTCTGTAGGCTGTGCCTTTGCAGTTTCAGGGTTTTTGGCCTCAACAACTGTTTGTGGCTGTGGTTGCTCTGGTTTTGGTTTTCCAGAAGTACGATTTTCAACATAAGCCAAAATATCGTTTTTGGTTACGCGACCATCTTTGCCAGTGCCTGAAATTGTATCCAACTCCGTTTGTGAGATATCTTCAGCAGCAGCTATATTTTTCACTAGCGGCGAATAAAACCGATCTCCTGTATTTTCAATAGGTACTTGTGTTGCCTGTTTGGCTGTCTCAACATGCTTTTCAACTTCTTTTACAACTTCAGGTGAAGGAGAATTCTCTGCAACAGTTTTTTCACTCCCGTTGTCCGAGCCAGCAGTTTCAATTATAGCGATGGTTTGCCCTACTTGCACTACATCATCAACATTGAAAAGTTTTTCAATCAAAACGCCATCTACCTCACTTGGCACTTCGCTGTCAACCTTATCGGTCGCAATTTCGAGCACCGCTTCGTCCGCTTCAATAGTATCACCTACTTCTTTTAGCCAGTTGGTAAGTGTTGCTTCTGCAACGCTTTCTCCCATTTTGGGTAGTTTCAATTCAAATTTTGCCATAATATAATTTCAATATCGAATTTGGTAAGCACAAAGGTGCTTGTTTTAAAAACCTTGCAAAATTAGTTAAAATTTGTTCGTTTTGGGTTTCAATTTTCTTAAAAAACAACCACGCCGCCCTTTTCGTCGCTTTGGTCGCTTCCTATTATGAAATTGCAGCCGGGTGGGCGTATTCGGAAAATATTGCCATTGCCTTTTAGTTGCCGCATCAATTTGAAGATTTCTTTATAGGGAATATATTCCGCGTCAAAAACCAACAAACTGTTTTTCAGTACAATTTGTGGGTGCATATTCTTAGAAACCATTTGAAAAACAGTTGCCGTACTTGCAGAAAGTGTTTCAAGCAGTTCAATATTCTCAGTGAAAAAATAATTTCTTTCCAATTTTGGAATAGGTTTTGTCTTTTTTTCGGAATAAATTTTTCGTGCGGTTTTTGCCAAAGCCACTCCTGCAGAAACTGAACTTTCGAGAAGAAAATTTTTATTGAAATGCTTTCGGTAAA
This sequence comes from uncultured Aequorivita sp., assembly GCA_937125455.1. GTDB lineage: Bacteria > Bacteroidota > Bacteroidia > Flavobacteriales > Flavobacteriaceae > Aequorivita. The sequence goes on along the minus strand of CAKZLK010000014.1, from coordinate 16,356 downwards.
AAATTTGCATTGCGCCGTAAAATCGATCGAAATACGCATCATCCTTTTTGGTACTTTCGCCTTTGTAATGCAATACAGTCGTTTTTCCCAAATAGTGGTTTTTGTAACCAGCTTGAGTTATTTTATAAGAGAAATCAATGTCTTCGCCGTACATAAAATAATCTTCATCAAAACCGCCAACTTCGTTATAAATACTTCTTTTTAAAATCATAAAGGCGCCAACCAATACTTCAACCTCACCGTTGGAAGTTTCTGAAATATGGTTTGAATAATATTTTTTTGCAAAACCCGTAAGTTTCATCAATGAAACCTTTGGGGTTGGAAGGTTTCGTTTGCTTTCTGGCAGAAAATTTCCAGTGCCGTCCATTAAATAAACGCCTAAAGCCCCAATATTTTCAATGCTTTGCGAATATTCTATAGCTTGCCTAAAAGTATCTTCGGAAACTGCAGTGTCGGGATTTAAAATACATACATATTCGCCTTTAGCAATGGCAACCGCTTGATTATTCGCTTTGCTGAAACCAACATTTTCGTGGTTTTCAATTAAAATAACATTTGGAAAAAGGTTTTTGACCATTTCACAACTGTCATCTTTACTATCGTTATCGATTACGATTATTTCAGCATCCCAATTTTCAAGTGCCTTTTGAACGGAACGAATGCACTGCTCCAAAAAATAACGCACATTATAATTTAGAATAACAACGGAGAGTTTCATCAGTAATTGAAAATTAAGGTCTGTAAAAATGGAATGCCTTTATAAACATCTTTATTTGGTTTGCTACTAACATGTGGACATTACAAACTACATGCTTTTTAATGAGGATTCGAAAGGAATTCGATGTAAAATACTTCGACCCAAGGTAACCTCATCTGCATATTCCAGCTCATCACCTACCGAAATCCCACGAGCGATAGTAGTCGTGGTTATATTATAAGGTTCAATTTGTTTATAGATGTAAAAATTTGTGGTATCACCTTCCATTGTTGAACTAAGCGCAAAAATAAGTTCACGAATGCTTCCGGCTTTTACTTTTTCAACCAAGGAAGGAATACTCAAATCGCCAGGACCAATCCCGTCCATTGGCGAAATTTTTCCACCCAAAACGTGATATTGCCCTCGATATTGGCTGGTATTTTCAATAGCCATTACGTCCCGAATGTCTTCAACCACACAAACCAATTGTTCATCCCGTCGAGGGTTTGCGCAAATTTCACAAAGTTTGGTATCGCTTATGTTATGGCAATTGGCGCAAAAATTTATTTCATCACGCATTTTAACCAGAGTAGTGGCTAATTTTTGTGATTGTTCCTTAGGCTGTTTTAATAAATGAAGCACTAAACGCAGGGCGGTTCGTTTACCAATCCCAGGGAGTTGCGACATTTCGTTTACTGCGTTTTCAAGAAGTTTTGAAGAAAATTCCATAGCTTGATTCCTGTTGGCAAGATAAAAAAAATGCTTCAGAAAAAAGTGTTTTCCTGAAGCATTCCTATTATAGAAACAACCCTTAATTTATAAGAAGTTTTTTTGTTGCAGTGCCTTCCTCAGTATTAAGACGAACAAAATATGTTCCCGAAGAAAGTGATGAAACATCAACAGTATATCTGTTTGCTATCAATGCGTTTGCTTCATAGATAAGAAGTTTCCCTGTAATATCAAATATACGCACTTCTGCCTTCATTGTTTTTGGCAAAGCGATTGTAAATTCAGAAGTTGCTGGGTTTGGATAAATACTAACATTGCTATCAGAAATTACCTCTTCAATGCCAACAGTGCTATCAACCAATGGAGAAGCCCAAAGACCTCTTCCATAACTGCCCGCATAGAGCATATTGGTTGTATTGTTGATATCCAATTCGTTTATAATTACGTTTGGCAAAAGGTTACTGTAGGTTTGCCAATCTGTAAAGGTGTTGTCTATGTAATAGATTCCATAATCCATACCTAAATAGAGTCCTTCTTTGCCATTATCATCCCAAATAACTGCCAAAGCACTAAAATTAGGAAGGTTCTTTTTGTAGTCTACCCAAGTGTTTCCGCCATCGTTGGAAACAAGTACTCGGCTGGCACCAGTAGTTGCAACAGCTATTTTATCTGGGTCTGTTGGATTGATGGCAATAGAGTTAATAATTCCACCAGGCAATGTAACCTGCGCCCAATCAGTTGCTCCAGCATCTTCCGTTCTATAAAGAAATGGTCCTCTTGATGCGTACATAATCTGATTGTTGGATGGAGAAATTTTCAAGTTATCTAAATTACCTCCAAAATTCTGTGAAATGGCTGTCCAAGATCCTCCAAAATTAGTTGACTTATATACAATATTATACCCTACATATATCGTATTTTCAAGAACTGGATCTTGCTCAAATGGTGTAACCCAATTTCCGGAACCGTTTCCAGGTTCGTTTATACCAATATAGGAACTTCCACCATTCATGGAACGGTATAATTGTCCATTTTGGCTTGTCCCGAAAAAGATGTTGCTATTTGTTTTGTCAATAAATGACTCCATGCCATCTGCACCCAACCAATCTTTCCAACCAGTTGATGCTTTGTAGAAAGAGGTTCCATTGTCTTGAGCACCGCCAGAAACAATAACGTCAGCTGTTTGGGAAACACCTATTTTATAAAATTGTCGGATTCCCAATCCACTAGTCAAATCTTCAAAATAGTTTGAATTTACTACACTTGTATTTTCTGCTTTATAAATACCCCCATCGGTAATCGCAAATAATGTAGTTCCATAAAATTGAAGATCATCCACATCAGAATGGCAATAGCCAATGTTTTCCGACTGTGCCAAACCTGGCTGCCAATCTGAGGTACAGGTGAAGCTTACACCTGCGTTTGTAGACCTCCAAGTGAGAAGTCCCGCAATATGTACTTCGTCTGCATCTGTTGGGTTTACGGCAATTCCCATATCACGTGGAGCTTGTCCACTGTTATCATTACCTGTAATACTATATCCAAAAAAGTTAAGTCCGGCATGGTTCAATTTTGTAAAACTATCGCCACTGTCATTAGAAGAGTAAAAAGCTCCAAATCTACTTCCTGAAGCTTCCAAAACATAAACAATGCTTGGGTCATCAGCAGATACTCCAATCATTTTGGGGCCGTTCGTAAAACCACCTATTGTGGTAAAAGTAGCACCCCCATCGGTTGATTTGTGGAATCCACTTCCAGAAGCATATACAACGGAAAGATCGCCTGGTTTAAACTCAATATCGTAACCTCTTGTATCATCGGTTACAATTTTCACCCAATTAACGCCACCATCTGTAGATCTATATATCCCTACGTTTTCCGTAGTTGCGAACATAATGTCCGTATTGGAAGGATTAATAAGAATTTTATTCACAATACTATTAGCGGTTGTTCCTTGTAGGTTCCAAGTTGCGCCAGCATCAGTGGATTTGAAAATTTTTCCGTTTGTGGACCCAAAAAAGTAGGTGTCAGAATCTGATGGGTCAATTGCTACAGAATATACGGAAAGGTTAGAAAAATAATCACACAAAGGTGTCCAAGTTTGTGCACCGTCTGTAGTTCTCCATACCCCACCTGTATTTGCGCCAATTATCATATGGTTAATATCCCCTTCGTCAATAGCAAGACCTGTAATTCTTCCAACCCCAGGGTTCCATCCTGAAGTAGCACTCCATGCGGTAGGACCTAATTCTTGCCAATTATCAGCAAGGGTTTGTCTGTTTTGAGCTGTACTATTCAAATATGCATTCCAGCGCTCAAGTTCACTCAAACGTTGTTCAATATTTGGCAGATAACCATCTTCGTTCATCAATCGTAAAGCAAGGTACTCCCACTTTTTAAATTGAAAATATTCACTGGCTTCTTTTTCTTCCCCATTTTCAGTTTCAAGGGGATCAATTCCATTGGCTGCAAAATATGCCTCTGCACTATCAATGATTTGTTGCACTGTGTATGTGCCTTCGTCTATCATCTTTTTATATTCTTGAGCCTGAACAGTAAAAGCACCCAAAAACAAGGTGAATAATAGTAGTAATTTATAACGCATTTTTTTAATCTTTAGGGAGTTACACAATAATATATTAAGAATATCAAAAGTATTAAAAATAAAAATGGTTACGTAACCAATCTTTGTATTTTTACCACTGAAGATTCCTTTTTAAAATATAAAGTCTTAAATATTATGCAACCCTTACACATTCTGCTTTTAATTATTGGTTATTTTTTAGTTTTGATACTAATTTCCTTTTTAACCAATAGAGGCGGAAGCAATGCCGATTTCTTTAAAGCTGGAAAACAGTCTCCTTGGTATTTAGTTGCTTTTGGTATGATTGGCGCTTCTTTGAGTGGGGTAACTTTTATTTCAGTTCCCGGCTGGGTGGAAGCTTCCAAATTTAGTTATTTCCAAGTCGTACTTGGCTATATCGTAGGATATGCAGTTATCGGCACTGTATTGCTGCCGCTATATTATCGATTGAATTTGACTTCAATTTACACCTATTTGGAAGGCAGGTTTGGAAAAGCTTCCTATAAAACAGGTGCTTCATTCTTCCTTCTCTCAAGAGTTGTTGGCGCCAGTTTTCGGCTGTATTTAGTTGCAGTTGTGCTTCAAAGTTTGATTTTTGATGATATGAATATCCCTTTTTGGGTAACTGTTACCATCACTATTTTGCTGATTTGGCTATATACTTTCAGGAGCGGAATAAAAACCATTGTTTGGACAGATACACTGCAAACTCTATTTATGCTTGTGGCCGTTGGCGTATCAGTATATTATGTTTCTACAGATTTAGGGCTTTCGGGAAGTAAACTTTTTACGTTTATTGCGGATAGTGATATGAGCCAAATTTTCTTTTTTGATGATTGGAAATCCAGCGACTTTTTTGTGAAACAATTTTTAAGCGGAGCCTTTATCGCTATTGTAATGACAGGCCTTGATCAGGATATGATGCAGAAAAACCTGACCTGCCGCAACCTTAAAGATGCCCAAAAAAATATGTTTTGGTTTACTATTGTTTTAACTATTGTAAATTTCGTCTTTTTGGTTTTAGGACTTTTGCTTACAGTTTATGCTGAACAAAATGGAATAGATGCTCACAAGGACCAATTGTATCCAACACTTGCCATGCAAAATGAATTTGGGGTTGGGGTGGCAATATTGTTTATTTTAGGACTTATTGCAGCGGCTTATAGTAGTGCTGATAGTGCGTTGACGGCTTTAACCACTTCTTTTAGTATTGACATTCTCGATATTGAAAAAAGATACGACGAAAAGAAACAAGTACGTGTTCGCAAGCTGATTCACATTCTGGTTTCCCTAGTGCTAATTGCAGTAATAATAATTTTTAAATATGTAATTGCAGATGATTCCGTAATTGCGAAACTCTTTGTATTTGCTGGTTATACATATGGACCACTATTAGGATTATATGCCTACGGACTTTTCACAAAGTGGAACGTAAAGGACAAACTTGTTCCAGCAGTTGCCCTATTGACTCCCTTTTTGGGATATGCCATAAGCTATCTTTCTTCAGAATATCTCAATTTCGAATTCGGATTTTTCATATTAATACTGAATGGAGCGCTAACCTTTTTTGGCTTAGTATTGATTCGTACCCAAAAGGACTAAAGTACAGGCGACTTCATTTTCAATCTTGTTTTTCCGAAGCATTTCATAAAAAACTGGATTTTCAGTTCCCGGATTGAATATGACGCGTTTGGGCTTTAGGGAAATTATATAATCGTAATATTCCTCTTGCCGCTTTGGATTCAAATAAAGTGTTACGGTATCAATATTCTCAAAATCTTCCTTTTCAGTTGAAATATCGACGCCCGCTACCACCCCTTTTTTTAAACCAACAGCTTCAACAGCATGTCCGTGGCTTACCAATCTATTGATTGCTAGATTTGAATAACGGCTTGGGTTCAGGCTGGCGCCAAGTACTAATGTCTTCTTCATTTTTTGATTGTTTTGTTTATGAAAATACAATTCTCCTATTCAAGATTTCATAAATGTTCGTTAAAATGAAAAAGGGGGTGAAACATTATGAAAGTTTGAACGTCTATATAGTAGTTAGAATCTATTTCTTTACTGCGACAGTTTTTACGTTGATGGTTAGTGTTAATAATTGCAGTAAAGATTCAAACCCGAGGCACTTGCTTCGGGTTTGTTTGTTTTTATAAAAAAAATTTCTTTCTCGTGTAACAGAAAAGTAAATATTTCGTCTTGTATATATAACCAGAAAAACATTTGCACACATAGTATGCTATGCAAGGTAATATCTAATGCAATATAGTTTTTCCAATTCATTAATCATTAACATCAATCAAACAAATGAAAAACATTTTATTGTTAATCGTATTTATCACCTTTGGAACAACCAGAGCTTCCATCGATCCTACAGACAAGCCCGGTAATATTTATGGTATTGTCACAGACAAAATTCTCAATGAACCTCTACCTTATGTAACCGTGGTAGTAAAAAACCTTAATGGCGAAATTATTACCGGTGCGGTAACCGACGATACTGGTAAATTTGAGATCCACAAGATTCCTGAAGGCAAAGTCAATGTTTTTATCCAGTATATAGGATACAAGATTTTTACCACAGAAATAAATATTACCAAAGGCAATTTAAATATTGACTTAGGCAATATATTTCTCGAAGAAGATATAGCGTCGCTTGATGAGGTTAGTATTGTTGCCGAACGATCTACCATTGAGCAACGTTTGGACAAAAAAGTGATAAATGTAGGTAAAGATCTATCTACCGCTGGCCCCACTGCCTCGGATATCATGAATAATTTACCAACCGTAAGCGTTGATCAGCAAACAGGCGAACTTTCCTTAAGAGGCAATGAAAATGTGCGTGTAATGGTAGATGGAAAACTTTCAAACATTCCCGTAGCGCAATTGTTAAAGCAGATTCCATCCTCATCCATCAAACAAATTGAGCTCATAACAAATCCTTCTGCAAAGTACAATCCTGAGGGAATGAGTGGAATAATCAATATTATCCTTCATAAAAACGTAAATGTGGGTTTTAATGGCAACGCCTCCGTTGGTCTTACTTTTAGAGAAAATGCTAAATTTAATGCTGGTTTGGATATGAATTACAGAAATGGAAAATTCAATCTATACACCAACCTCAGTAACAATGTTTCCAAAAACGAGAATGACGGTCTTATCTCGCGATCACTAAACAATTCGAATGAAGTGATCCATTTTTTGGATGACAGTAAATCCAATCTTTTCAAGGTGGGATTGGACTTTTATCTAAATGATAAGAACACAATATCATTTTTCACCAATCAAAATTTATATGATGGAACTGGAATTGGCAGTTCCTCAATATTCTATTTAGATCAACCTTCTTTTAATCAGAAACAGTTATTCTATTTTGACAATGAAAATATTTCTTCACAATATAATTTTGATTATAAGTTGAATTTTGAAAAGACTGACCATACGCTTGAGCTGGAAGCGGATTATAATGTATTTTCAAATGAGACAAATGGGAAATATTTGTTTAGCGGAGCTTCTCCATTAGCAAATTTCTCCGATAATGATGATACGGACCGAAATCAACTCACCGTCAATCTCGATTATGTAAATCCCCTCTCAGAAAGCGTAAAACTTGAAGCTGGTGCAGAAGCACGCCTTTTCGAAACTACTATCGATTATGACTCCAATGGTAAAAGCTATAATGCCAATGGCGATTTGGCGCCAACACCTTCAACCCATTTTGAATATGTCCGTGATATTTATTCCCTTTACGCCACTTATGGAAAAACTTATGAAAAATGGTCTTATCAGCTAGGGGCTCGAGTGGAAAACGTTAGTGTAAAAGTCGACACCAACAATTTACGCGCTTTCACTAATGAATATTTTCAGGTATACCCAAGTGCATTTGTTACCTATTCTCCTAGTGAAAAAAACCAATATCAGCTAAGCTACAGCCGCAGGGTTGACCGGCCCGGTCTTGACCAGGTAAATCCTATTCGCGAATTTAGCACGCCCTTAATTTCATCTTATGGAAACATCAACCTGAAACCCCAATTCACTAATTCGATAGAGGCCAACTATACTCGAAATTTTGGAAAGGGAAACTTTACGGGAGGTCTGTTTTATCGTATTGTGGACAATGAAATAAACCGTGCAATACTTATAGACCGAACAAATTTGGACAGATCAATCCTTACCTTTCAAAACTTCAGCAGCACCAATGCTTTCGGTATTGAACTTTCAGGAAATTACAAACCTACAAAATGGTGGAGTTTTAATACAAGTTTTGAACTTTACAAAAGAACTCAAAAGGGTATTACTGAAATTTTTAAAAACCCTACTGATACTCCATCTGTTGAAGACATAACTACACAAGTTGTAGAAGCAGAGAGAGTAACCTGGAATGTGAGAATGATGAATAACTTTACTGTTACAAAAGACCTTACATTTTCGGCATTTGGGCTTTACCGCGCAAAAAACAAAGGCATTCAGTTTGAATCTGAGCCACTCTATTTTGTCAATCTGGGAGCTCGATATACCTTATGGGATGGTCGAGGAACTTTTAGCGTTAATTATAATGATGTTTTGGATTCTATGAAATTCGCTTTTAGTGGTAACACACCATATCCACAAAGTGGCGAGTTCAGAAATGAAAGCAATACTATTTACGTAGGGTTATCCTATAGATTCGGTGGAGAAAATTATCATGCGAAGAGCCGAAAAAACAGAGATGATAACACATCCTCAGGAGGTGGGGGAATTTTCTAGACCGTTATTCTTTTGTTAAAACACAAGATGAATGAAACAATTCTATACTTCACGTCGTCTATTAAGATAGAACACCTAAAACTTAATTTTATAATTTATTTAAATTAGCCTTTAACGAATTATACCTTTTTTAGGTAAAAGAAAAGCCTTTCATTTTTTTGAAAGGCTTTCTTACTTTATACGTTCTTTGAATTTACTATAAATCGCGTTTCATCTTATTTTTATAATATCTATTTATGATCAAAATAATCAAAAAGAGAAATACAAAAACAAATCTGGAAAATATAGGAAAAGCAAATGCCAATATCCCTGAAATCACCCAAATTAATATACCATTTATCGCTCGTGCTTTGTGCCATTTCGCCAATACTCCTGTAAGTCCAGTTTCTCCATGCTCCTTTTTAACAACGTATCTAATCATCAAATAATTAAACAAACCAATCACGGCTAAATTAAAGCAGTAAAAAACGTAAGGTCCCGTCAAGAAGAAACTCCCGACATAAAATGCGGTTGAGAAAGGCAGCAGTACTACAAAAAGCAACAAAAAAATGTTTAGCCAAAGTAGTTTACTGTCAACATCAGTAACGTATTTCATTAATCTTAAATGAGCTACCCAATAGATTGCCGTAACAAGAAAACTCACAACAAGACCAATAAAACTAGGTATTCTCGCCTCAAGAATTTTCCAAGTTCCGTATTCATTAACAGATTCGCCATTCGGTACTGCTATTTCCAAAATAAGCAACGTCATTGCTATTGAAAAAATAGCATCGCTAAAGCCTATTATTCTATTTTTATCAAAAGCAATATCATCCATAAGTTATCTCTGTGCAATTGCTTACCATCTAATGATCACGCTTCCCCAAGTGAAACCGCTTCCAAATGCAGCCAAAACAACCAAATCACCTTCTTTAATCCTCCCTTCTTCCCATGCTTCTGTTAGGGCAATCGGGATAGAGGCCGCAGTAGTATTTCCGTATTTTTGAATATTATTAAAAACTTGATCGTCACTTAATTTTAATTTATGCTGAATAAACTGCGAAATACGCAAATTAGCTTGATGCGGAATTAACATATTTATATCTTTCACATCTAGGTTATTCGCCTCCAAACCTTCTTGAATAACCTCAGCAAAACGCACAATAGCATGTTTAAAAACAAACTGTCCGTTCATCACCGGATAATACGGAATATCTTCTTGTGGGTTTTCAGCAATTATTTGTGGCACCCAATGTTGGGTACTAGGACCTTTCAACGAAAGTTCATTCTTATGCTGCCCTTCACTGTGAAGATGCGTAGAAAGAATGCCGCCCTTTCCACTTTCATTTCTTGAAAGTACCGCCGCTCCCGCACCATCCCCAAAAATCACGGAAACGTTTCTGCCACGTGTAGTAAAGTCGAGTCCGCCACTGTGGTTTTCACTACCAATAACGAGAATGTTTTTATACATTCCTGTTTTTATAAATTGGTCTGCAACCGAAATTGCATAAACAAAGCCACTGCACTGATTGCGAACATCCAATGCTGGAATGGTTCGCATATTCATCATTTCCTGCACTTCCACCCCACCACCTGGAAAATACATATCTGGGCTCAGCGTAGCAAAAACAATCATATCGATATCATTCGGAACTAGTTTGGCGCGCTCCAAAGCAATTGTTGAAGCTTTTACAGCCATAACAGACGTAGAATTTCCATCGCCTTTTTTAATGTGTCTTCGCTCTTTAATGCCCGTTCGTTCTTGAATCCAAGCATCGTTGGTATCCATTAATTTTGAAAGATCATCATTGGTAACCACATTATCGGGCACATAATAACCCAAACCGGTAATTTTTGAGGTATACATTTATATGTTTTTTAAATCAAGTGGAAAGATAAGTATCTGTAGTAATTCAGGGAAACAAAATACACTTTATATAGTATGCGTGCATAGCAAAAAAACGTAAGCTATATTGCATAAAATAAAGAAGGGCGCAAAAGATGCGCCCTTCTTAAACAACCTAACCAATTAAATAATAGAATATTTTACTTTTTCATAGCAATTTAATATTCGATTATTCTTTTGTAAAGATAACTTCTTTGTTCATTGTAATTGTTAAAGGATTAAACAAAGTTTTGTTAAAGTTTATATGTAATTTTTATAATTATTGATTCTAACTTTGGCACCTAAATCATTCATCAAGTTATAAAGGCCGAAAAATGTTCTGTTGATATAAAGGAAATGTTTTGATCCGCGATTGCCATTCATCTTTCTAATTTCCGTGTCTTTAGAGTATTTGTTGCTGAGTTCTGCAATTTTTCCGAAAAATTCTTCATCAGAAAAATCAAAGGTTTCACTGTGAAATGGTTTTGTAAAGAGACTCAACATTTCGAAAAACAATTCAGAAAAAAACTTTGTTTCCTCTGGTGAATCTTCTTCCTTTAAAATTTCCAAAGCATACATTTTTTCTAAAAACACTTCGGGATTATTTATGTTTTCAGGTTTTGCCAATTCAAAATAAGGAACATAAAATTCTTCTGGAACAGTTTTTACGCAGCCGAAGTCTATGGCTATTAAATTAGCATCTTCATCTATCAAAAAGTTTCCAGGATGTGGATCTGCATGAACGCGTTTCAATTCGTGCATTTGGAACATATAAAAGTCCCATAGCGCCTGTCCTACTTTATCTGCTTTTGTTTTATCAGTATTCGTTTTGGTGAACTCGGATAGGTGTTTGCCCGTCATCCAGTCCATTGTTATGATTCGTTTGCCCGATAGTGCTTCGTAATATCTTGGAAATCTTAAATTTGGAATATTTTTACAGGCCTCTGTGATTTCCTGACTCTGTTCCACTTCCAGCATATAGTCAGTTTCTTCAAGCAATTTATCTTCCACTTCCCTGAAATATTTATCGCTATCCTTACCTTTAATATTGAACATTTTCATTGCCACTGGTTTCACCATTGCCAAATCACTACTAATGCTTTCGGCAACACCCGGGTACTGTATTTTAACAGCGAGATTTTTTCCATCCTTTGTCGCTCTGTGAACTTGTCCAATACTAGCAGCAGCAACAGATTCGGCATTGAAGGTGTCAAAGAGGCTCTCTGGCGTATCGCCAAAATATTTTTTAAAAGTTTTACGAACCAATGGTGCAGAAAGTGGCGGTACTTGAAATTGCGCCAATGAAAATTTCTCAACATAGGCCTTAGGCATGATATTTTTTTCCATGCTCAACATCTGCGCAACTTTTAGGGCACTCCCTTTTAGGTTTTTTAAACCGTCGTAAATATCTTCAGCGTTGCTTTCGTTTAGCTCATCTCTTGTGGTTTCAGAGTTGACTATTTTTTTTCCGTAGTACTTCAAATAGTTACCGCCAACTTTTACACCAGTGGTCATTAATTTTGAAGCACGTTGAATTTTATTTGTGGGAATTTTATCTATTGTTTTCATTACATCATTTTTTCTTTCCATAAAAATTTCCCAAAATCAAGAATGCTTTCCAAGGGTTGGGTATCAAAAACATCAAAAATTGCACGAACAGATTTTTCAATGGCGATGTCCGTATTTTCGAAACCTGCAGAGTTATCGTCCTTCCAATATTTTAAAAGAAATAGCATTTGTAGCCAAGCCCCTTCAGAGAAAACGGGCACGGATTGTTTTAGAACTTTAAGCTTTTTTTCTTCATTTTTTTCTTGAATTAATTCCGAAGCAAAATGTTTTATGTTTTTTCTAAGACCTTTCAATTGACTCAGGTTTTTCATCATATCACGGCTTTCCGTTAATGTGAAAAGGATGTAGCTTCTATTTAAAGTCAAAATTTCAAAAAAAGTATAGAAAAAAGTGAGCATTTTTTCCTTATTGGAAAAATCTGGATATGCCTCATCTTTATTACACAAGAGTATTGTCTGCTCGTAAAAAGAATTCCAGATTGCGTTTTGAAGTCCTTCAAAAGATCCAAAATATTCATAAAACTCTGCCTCCTTAAAATTATTTTCTTTACAGAATTTAAAAACACTTAAAGGCGCTTTTTCCTTCAAAAGAACCCATTCCATATAAGCTGAAATTATTTTTTCTTTAAACTTCTGGCTTTTGGCAGTTACTTTTTTAGTTGCAGTCGATTTTTTTTCTGAAGTCTCCATGGTATTAAAATATTTAAAATTGAATTGAAAGACACTCGTTTTCAACAAAGCAAAGATACCTACTGTTTAAAGATTTGAGGCAATAGTTAAACAAAATGTTCTGTTAAAGTTTTTAGTCATTTTTGAAAGCTTTGCTGTGACATCGTGTCAGCATGTTATGGGTTGGTACTCTATTTGACTATATGAAGGAAAGAAACAAAAAAAATTAAATAATATAATTATGAGTAAAGGAACTATTAATGTATCAGTCGATAATATCTTTCCGCTGATCAAAAAGTTTTTATACAGTGATCACGAGATTTTTCTTCGTGAATTGATTTCAAACGCAACTGATGCGACTTTAAAAATGAAGCACCTCGCAAACATTGGCGAAGCCGAAGGTGTGGAATATGGCGACCCAAAAATTGAAGTGAAGTTAGACAAAAAGAAGAAAGAACTTCGCATTATAGACCAAGGTATTGGGATGACCAAAGATGAAGTTGAAAAATACATCAACGAAATCGCTTTTTCTGGCGCTGAGGAATTCATAGAAAAATACAAAGATAAAGATGGAAAAGACGCTGGAATTATTGGCCATTTTGGTCTTGGTTTCTATTCCGCCTTTATGGTTGCCAAAAAAGTGGAAATTATCACAAAAAGTTTTAAAGACGAACCGGCAGTTCACTGGTCTTGTGACGGATCACCGAAATTCACATTAGAAGAAACTGACAAAAAGGAACGCGGAACTGAAATTATCCTTCACATTGCTGATGATTCTACTGAATTTCTAGAGGAATCACGTATTAGTGAATTATTGGTGAAGTATAACAAGTTTATGCCCATCCCCATTAAATTTGGAACTAAAACTGAAACCCTTCCAAAACCTGAGGGCGCAAAAGAAGATGACAAAGCACCCACAAAAGAGGTTGATAATATAATAAATAACCCAAATCCCGCTTGGACTAAACAACCAACGGAGTTGGAAGACAAGGATTACAATTCTTTTTACCGGGAATTGTATCCCATGCAGTTTGAAGAGCCGCTTTTCCATATTCATTTAAATGTTGATTATCCGTTCAATCTTACAGGAATTCTTTATTTCCCGAAGATGACGAACGATATGAGCATTCAAAAAGATAAAATCCAGCTCTATCAAAACCAAGTTTTTGTAACCGATAATGTAGAGGGAATTGTGCCCGAATTTTTAACAATGCTCCGTGGGGTAATTGACAGTCCGGATATTCCTCTGAACGTTTCGCGAAGCTATTTGCAAGCAGATGGTGCAGTTAAAAAGATTTCCAGTTACATAACACGTAAAGTTGCCGATAAGCTAAAAAGTCTTTTCAACAGTGATCGCGAAGGTTTTGAAAAAAAGTGGAACGATATCAAAATTGTTATTGAGTACGGAATGTTGACTGAAGATAAATTCTTTGAAAAAGCGCAGGATTTTGCACTTTATCCAACGGTTGACAATTCATATTATACTTTTTCAGAATTAAAAGAAAAAATAAAAGAAATTCAGACCGATAAAGACGATAACCTTGTTATTCTTTATGCTTCAAACAAGGAAGAACAGCATAGCTATATTGAAGCTGCCAAAGAAAAAGGTTATGAAGTTTTGTTGTTGGATTCACCAATTGTAACACACTTGCTTCAAAAAGTTGAAGGCAGCCAAGAAAAAGTTTCATTTGTACGCGTTGATAGTGACCACGTTGAAAATCTTATTAAAAAAGACGAGGAACAGATTTCAAAACTTTCCGATGAAGAAAAGGAAGGCTTGAAAACCTTTTTAGACAGTGTTATTCCAAAAGAGAAATTCAGTGTTCAATTGGAGGCTTTAGACAGTAATGCCAATCCGTTTATTATTACAGAACCAGAATTTATGCGAAGAATGAAAGACATGCAGAAAACTGGTGGTGGCGGTATGTTCGGAATGGGAGGTTTTCCCGAAATGTATAATTTGATAGTGAACACCAATCACGAATTGATTAGCGAAATTTTAAATACCAAAACTGAAAAGAAGAAAGAACGTTTGGTAAATCAAGCACTCGATTTGGCAAGATTGAGCAAAAATTTACTGAAAGGAGAAGAGCTTACAGCTTTTATAAAAAGAAGTTATGACATGATAAAATAAATTTTTTCAATTTTTCAGTTAAAAAAGCCATTCCAAAATTAGGGGAATGGTTTTTTTTTATGACATTTCAATAATATTTCACAACTAATTAAATTATTATATTTTTTTAACATAAATTTTAAATATAACATCTTTGATGTGAGTTTTTTAACATATATTTATAGTTCTAACTATAAATATATTAATTATGAAAAAAAATTATTTTGTAAGAACGTTTTTAGGCCTCTTACTTTTAGCAATGTTTTCTATCAGTTCCTTTGCACAAGGTGACTGTAATGATCTCACCAGTCCAATAGAAACCCAAATTGGACTTTCGGCAGAACCCTCTGGTTTTTTTGTTCGATCTGGATCTCAATTGGGTCGAATATTTAGGGATGCTATACCGAGTGCATGCCCATCAAAAGTATATCCTGGAATATTCAATGCAGGAACTACTTATAATTATACAGCTATCCGCTTTTATAACTCTGATACTGGCCCAACTTGTATAAC
The DNA here is from genome assembly GCA_937125455.1 of uncultured Aequorivita sp. Lineage (GTDB taxonomy): Bacteria > Bacteroidota > Bacteroidia > Flavobacteriales > Flavobacteriaceae > Aequorivita. The sequence goes on along the minus strand of CAKZLK010000014.1, from coordinate 873 downwards.
TGTTAATTTTGACCCGAACAGCGGTGCAGCACCATGTACAACCAATGGTCATGCAATGATCTATCAAGGAGCAGGAGGCGTAAGCACTACTCCTTATGATCCTGCAAACCAAGGGACAAATTATTTGGGAGATGTAGGTTCTTCTGCCACCCAGCCATTCTCTGCAACTGTAGAACCTGGCTGGTTTGAAGTTGTTTTTACAAATACTTCTGCAGCAGCAAATTGCAGTATTCAGTTTAGTTTTGTACCTAATGGTGGTGTCATTATGTGTGATATGCCTAGCGGCCCAGTTGCAGATTGTGCTTCCGGCAATCCTCGACCAATACCAGCAACGGGTACAAGTGGATTAATGACACCCGCTGTTATTACCGTGACAGATACTGGGTTAATAGGAACTGATTATACCTTGGATAACGTTACTTTGAACGCCATTCATACATTTGCTAGTGATATGGAGGTTGTTCTTGTTTCTCCAGCTGGAACACGAGTTGCACTTAGTACTGATAACGGTGGAAGCACTGGGCTTGATACCGCTGCTACACTTGTTTTCACAGATGCTTCAGCAAATGATATTGGAGGTTGGAACTCTGGTGCCCCTTTAGCCAATTATCGGGCAGAAGGTGGCGGCACTACTTTTCCTGTTACCAACGCAGACAGTCCTGGTGTTGATTTAAATACCATATTCGATGGAGAATCAATTAACGGGAATTGGACATTAGAAATCAATGATGATGCGGGGGGAGACTCAGGAACTTTAAATAGTTACTGCATTGCCTTTAACCCCATAACCGTAGTTGGCAATCCACCAACCATTGTTTGCCCAGGTGATATTACTATAAATAACACTACAGGCAACTGCAGTGGCGTAGCAAA
>CAKZLK010000013.1 GCA_937125455.1 uncultured Aequorivita sp. | reverse complement strand
ATGTCCCGGTACTGCTATCATATTTTGTTCTACCATAATTTAGGTCGCCTTTTACAAACTTTTTTAAGCTAATCGAATAGCAATCGTTTGTAATTGGTGGCGAACTTTCTCTGGGACAAGGTAAGTATCCATCGCCTTTTGAGTTAAATACACTCAACATTGGATGCTCTGGACGAGGCAGTTCTAAATAATCTAAATACGATGATAAAGTTTTAAAATGTTGCATACTACAAATTTAAATATTCCATTTTATACCTGTTTCTTTTTCCGAAAGTTCCCATAGTTTTTTAGCAACCATTTTATCTTTAGCGTGTGGTTCTAATTTATGAGCACCTACTGGACCTACCGTATTCATATTTTTGGTTGGACCATAAAAACCACTCGGGTCAAGGTTAGGTTCTGTAGCACACATCACTTGTGGATACGCACCTTTTTCAGCTGATTGTACTAAAGGTGTCAACTTCATTATTTGCCATATAAATCGCGTCATTAAACTACCGCTGGTTTTAATCAATGAAGTTTTGGAAGCACCTGGATGACAAGCATAGGCTTTTACATCTGTTCTGCCTGCTTTTTTCAGTCGGTCGTTTAATTCGTAAACACACATAATCTGTGCTAATTTGCTTTGGCTATAAACACCATTTGGACTGTAGTTTTTATCCCAATTCAAATCGTCAAATTGTATGGTTTTAATTCCCATATTATAACCCATACTACCAACGGTTACTATACGTCCTTTAGATTTTTCTATTAATGGAAATAACAAAGCTTGAAGCGTGAAATTCCCAAAGTGATTTGTTCCCATTTGGCTTTCAAAACCATCAACTGTAAGTTTTTGGTTTGGTACTTGTGCAATTGCAGCATTGCAAATTAGTGCATCGATTTGAGGAATTGTTTTAAGAATTTTTTTGGCTGCTTTTTTTACAGATTGCTGTTCCGCCAAGTCCATTTGTATATTCGCTACATTTATTGAAGTACCAAGTTCTTGTTTTAAAGTCGCTATAGTATTTTCTGCTTTCTCTGTGTTACGATTAAGCATCACTACTTTTGCTCCTTTTGATAGCAGTATTTTTGCAGCTTCAAATCCTGTTCCGCTCGTAGTACCAGTAATGACGTAAGTTTTGTCATTTAAGTTTCCAATTCTATCAGGTGTCCACCCTTTTTTTTCAAATTGATTATTTTCCATTTTTGCTTATTTTAAGTTTATAAGACAAAATTAGGTAGGAAAGGAACTTAAATTCTTATACGGATTTTCGAATGATGTATACTTTTTCGTTTGAGTGGTATAATTACACACAACGGTTGTGTATATGAAAAGTAGCGCTGAAAATAAGCGGTTACCATTCGGATGAAATACAAGCCGAATTTTTAAATTTTACTATTTATTTTATTTTTGGGAAATCGTCAAATTTAAAAATTTGGCGACTTCCTAAAAATGCCCGAACCTTTGTGTTAGAAACGATTCGCGCTATTTTTTATAGCATCGATGAAAAAGCAGCCTGTCGAGTATCTTTAAGATTCACTAAAAAATCAAGGATATGGAATCACAACAAACTGCCCGACCAAAGCTATTCATTGGTATCGACATTCACAAACGAAGTTGGAAAGTACATTGTGCAACGGATTTGTTTGCGGGTAAGTCCTTTTCAATGAAACCCGACCCAAAACAACTCAAGGATTATGTGGGTAGACATTTTGTCGATTATGAGGTGACCATAGCTTACGAAGCGGGTTGTTGCGGTTATTCGGCGCATCGTGCTTTCGAGTCCTATGGCTGGTGTTCTTTAGTGGTCAACCCTGCCGATATCCACAGAAAGGGCAAGGAGAAACATACCAAGACGGATAAGATAGATGCGCAATTGATCGCAAGGGAATTAAAAGATGGTCGTTTAGAAAGTATTCATGTGCCGGATGTAGGTAGAGAAGAGTTACGCAGTCTTTTCCGTCGTCGTAATGATCTGGTCAAAGACTTTCGTAGGATCAAGAGCTATATAAAAATGCAGCTATTGTACTTCGGTATAAAAGAGCCGGCGGAGTTTGACAATGATCATTGGAGTCATGCGTATAGAAATTGGTTGGATGCTATGGTATTCAAGAATCCGACGGCAAAAGCGACTTTAGAGAGCCGTATGCGTTTTTTTCGTTTCGTGGACCAAGAACTTCGTGATGTATCCACACAGCTGAGAAGGTATTGCAAAACGTACCACAAGAAAGATTATATGCTACTCAGAAGTATACCTGGCATTGGAGGAATAGTCGCTTGTGGTATACTTTGTGAATTGGGGGATCTGAGACGTTTCGGCAGCATCAAACATTTGGCAGGCTATGTAGGTCTTGCACCCGGTGTTCATCAAAGTGGCGGTAATTACAGAACTCTTGGTATTACACCACGGGCCCATCGTTTGATACGCAGTTACTTTGTCGAAGCGGCGTGGCAGGCGATTCGTGCCGACCCGATTATGCAGGGCTATTATCGTAAGCATCAAGGCAGAAATGTCAAGAGTATAATCATCAAAGTAGCACGTAAGTTGCTCAGTAGAACCTTGGCCGTTATCAAAACCGAGACCCCTTACGCAATTGGGGTAATCGAATAAAAAAAACAAAGAACAATAACAAAGAACAATAACAAAGCTCACAAAACAGTAGTAAAACCTGTAATACAGAACAATGTGGGTGACCATCGAAAGATAGGATCACATTTTTATAGCAAGTGAACAGGTTTATTATAACTTATAATCATACAGATGCCGGTGAACCCTCTTAAAAAGGTGTATCACACATAGGATGCGGAGCAAGTTATATTAAAGAAAAAAAAGTGGTTTAAGGCAAAAAGAAAATATTGACTAACTTTAGAGAACTGGACTAAGGCTTTTCATAGGATACGTTGTTGCCCACAGTACTTTATTCATTCCAATTTTGAAGTCGGTCGAGATAAAGATAACTTTCTACAAATTTTCTATGTTCGGAACTTGTCATTTTTTCTACTAAATTCAAAGCTGAAATGTAGCTTGCCAAATTCCCGTTCGATGAACTGAATTTTCCGTCTTCTACAAAAGTGACTACATTTTCATCTTGTACTTTTAAATTCGGATAGTCTTTTTGTAATTGTTCGCCACCACCAATCCACGTTACTATTTTCTTTCCGTCTGCAATTCCAGATTTTCCGATTAGTTGCGCTCCAGCACAATTGCTCACAATATATTCGGTTTCCTTATTTTTCTCAATTATAAAATCAATGATTTTTTTGTTGTGGACTTGTGCAAACATATCATATGCACTTGGTACAAAAAGAGCTGTTAATTTCGGGCAATTCTCAAAAGTATAATCTGGAACAAAGTGCATTCCTTCTTCGGTTGTTATTGGGCTGTCGGTTTCGGCTATTGAAATAACGTTAAAAAGTTGTTTTCCATCTTCGTTCGGTTTTGCGAAAACATCAGAAGTTGCGATTACTTCACTTTGCAAAACTCCGTTATACATTAAAAGTCCAATTGTTGGTAATTCCGCTTTAAATGGTTTTAGGTGTTTTGTCAGCGTATCAGTTTTCTGTTCAGTTTTAGAGAACTCGGGATTTTCTACTTCTGTTTTTGATTTTTCGTTATTACAACTTGTCAAAATTGTCGCATAAATTAATATTATAAAACCTAATTTTCTTATCATTCTCGATTGTTTTGGTATTGTGGGCAACACATAAATATGTATACCCTTTGTAAACCTATTCACCCAAATTAAGGCGAATAAGTTCATAGATACAACAATCTGATATATTTTTCGAAAAGGGTCTAAAGTTGTTGCTAAGTAGGTAGGATTTTAGCGGCTAGCAATAAATTAGGTGCCGTTCAATGCCCATAAATATCATTATACAATTTCATGTACTTCTCTTTTATTATTTTACGGCGCAGTTTCATGGTAGGGGTCAAATGCCCTTCGGTAATACTCCAAATATCGGGGGTGAGGCGAAATTGCTTTACTTTTTCCCATTTCGCGAAGTTCTCGTTTGCAAGGTCGACCTCTTCCTGATATTGCGCCAATACTTTTTCGTTCAGGACAATATCCGAATTCTCACTAATGGTAATGTTGTTTTTCTTCGCCCATTCGAACAAATAAGGGAAATCGGGCTGGATCAATGCGGCCGGCATTTTTTCACCTTCACCAACGACCATCAATTGTTCAATAAAACGGGATTGTTTAAAGCGGTTTTCCATTAATTGGGGTGCCACGTATTTGCCTCCAGAGGTCTTGAACATTTCTTTTTTACGATCGGTGATTTTTAGAAAGCCATCGGTATCTATTTCTCCGATATCGCCCGTATGAAAGTACCCGTCGATCATCACCTCTGCGGTCTTTTCAGGGTCCTTATAGTAGCCCATCATCACAATTGGTGTTGTGTCATCATCTTCTCGAAAATCACGAGCCATTTGTAACGTCTTAACAAGCGTCTGACCGGCTTTAAGCGAACGTTGGCCTGCTAACTGGATGGTTGGCCCATCGGCCATCGGATCAGAGAATGGCATTCCGATCTCTAAAATATCTGCACCAGACTCAACTAAGGCATGCATCAACTCAACGGTGTACCCAGGAGCCGGATCTCCAGCGGTAATATAAGGAATTAATGCTTTTTTGCCATCAGTCTTTAATTGTTCAAAACATTTTTCAATACGACTCATGATCACATCTCCAAACCATCGATTTCTGCAACAGTGTGGATGTCTTTATCACCACGCCCCGATACATTAATCACAACGATTTTATCTTTATCCATGGTTGCTGCGAGCTTCATGCCGTAAGCTATTGCATGACTGGATTCCAAAGCAGGCATAATACCTTCTAAGCGCGTCAGTTCACGGAAGCCATGCATCGCTTCATCATCATTAATTGCCACATAGTTAGCTCGACCAACATCTTTCAGCCAAGAGTGTTCAGGTCCAACACCTGGATAGTCAAGACCTGCTGAAATTGAATGGGTGCCAAGAATCTGACCATCATCATCCGCCATAACATAAGTACGATTTCCGTGAAGAACACCTGGTCGTCCAGCACTTAATGGCGCTGCGTGACGTCCGGTTTCAATACCATCACCGCCCGCTTCGACACCATACATTGCGACACTTTCATCTTCGATAAACGGATAGAACATGCCGATCGCATTAGAACCACCGCCAACACACGCAACGACAGCATCAGGCAAGCGCCCTTCCTGTTCTATACATTGAGCTTTGGTTTCTCGTCCAATAACGGCTTGGAAGTCACGAACCAATTTCGGATACGGATGTGGGCCTGCTGCAGTACCAATGATATAGAACGTATCATCAACATTACTCACCCAGTAACGCATGGCTTCATTCAATGCATCTTTTAGAGTTTTAGTACCTGACTCAACAGGGATAACCTCAGCACCTAAAAGCTTCATACGATACACATTTAGTGCTTGGCGACGAATGTCTTCGGAACCCATAAACACTTTACACTTCAAACCTAAACGAGCCGCAACAGTTGCCGATGCAACGCCGTGCTGGCCAGCACCTGTTTCAGCA
>CAKZLK010000012.1 GCA_937125455.1 uncultured Aequorivita sp. | reverse complement strand
TTTATTTCTGCAAACACTACTTTTTCTCCAATAAAACACAGAGTTGATAGGGACGCTTTGGGGAAATAATTACATTTAGTCTATCCAAAAAATAAGCTATAATATTAAATTTATATGGAATTTCATATTTGTGATTGCACTTAGGGCACGCAGTTGATCTTTTTTGGTTTGGTGTCCAAAACATTGGAATCCACGCATTTGATGGGACGAATTTGTGTTTTAACGAATTTAATAATTTATTGTAATCACGTATTTTATCACCATACTCAAATGTTAAGTTTACGATGTATTCAGGGAAAAGCTTTTTAATCAATTCTAAGTTTATAGTTCTCAAATGATACGATTTATTAAATATATATTCACATTTGGGGCATTGGGTTATTTGCTTTTTTATGTTTTCATCGTTTGGGAAAGTAAGGTAAATATACTTCTTGGAAACTCGTTTCATTTCCTCAATAGATTTTGTGAAAATATCATCTGGCAAATGTTCAATCATTTCACTACTAAAAACTAAATTGAAAGAACTGTTTTTAAAGGGTAGAAAATCCGCAGAGACATTAGTCTTTTCCGTATCTACTAGCTTTAGAGCATTTACGCTTCTATCAACAGCCACGACATTAAAATGATTGTTTAATCCATTTGAAATAGTTCCATCACCACATCCAACATCCAAGATAGTATTAACGTCTTTGGGAACAGATTTTATTATTAAATCAATCTTATCGCCAATTTTGTTTCCCAAATCTGCATTTTGCCAATCAAAATTTTCGTAGTATTTTTTATGATAATTCCACAAGTAAGAAGAAGCAAAAACGAAAATGACAAAGAATATTTCCCATTTATAATTGAAGGAGACATTAACGCAAAGAAGAGAGGAGTAGGAGCAGAAACTAAAATAATACCAGAGAAAGACAAAATTACTTTTATTGATGATTACGAAGTTCCCAGTGGATTTGTAATTGGAATACTATTTCCTAAAAACTTCATTCCCGATATAATTAAATTTAAAAACAAACCCTATGTTCCAGTTGGTTTTGCTGGACGAGTAACAACAACACCTCCTGGACAAATTCAGATAAGTTACAACCAAATAGAAAAAAGAAGTGCTATAATAATAAACATCAATAATAATATTTGCTTCGGAATTAAATGTATTGCAAAAAAAATAGAAAGTGATGATTTTGACAAAAATGAAGTAAAAAAAACAATTAAAAATGTCGAGAAAAAACTTTCGGAACTAAAGAGCAGAAAAGAAGAGGCCGAAGAAGATGCAGATGCACAACGAAACATAAACAAACAATTAGAGACCGAATTACAAAAGGAAATTGCTGAAAAACTTTTTGACAAAACCCAAATTGGTCGAGAGAAAAAAGATTTATTAGCCCTTCAACATCAAATAATACATACCGCCGGTAATATTACCTGGAGTTTAGATTCTTTGATAGACGCCATTAATGAAGACAAGCCAAAAAGCGAATTAATTGAAGATATTAAAGATATAAGTTTAGAAGTACAAAGAATAGTTAGTGCGTCTAGATTTGTTACTATGGCTGGTTTTAATACTCAAGCTGAAAAAATAACAAAAGATATAGTTTCATTTATTAATGAATATGTAAACAACATTTACATCCCTGCGGATTCTTTTATACATAAAAAACGTCCAATCAAAATTTCAACAACACACCCTAATTTCAAAAAAGAAATGAAATTTCGCCCATTTGAAATAACTGTAATATTGGATAATCTATTTTCTAATTCCAGAAAAGCAAAAGCTACTAAAGTTTCATTGGATTGGAAAAAGGACAAAACTCATTTGTTGCTTTATTTTAAGGATAATGGAAGCGGAATCCCTGATGAAGTGAAAGATAATATATTCAAATTCAGATATAGTAATACAGATGGTTCTGGAATTGGGCTTTATCATGTTAGAGATATATTAGAAAAATATAAATCAAAAATTGAATTCTTACCCAATTCTGATGGAGCTGAATTCTTAATCAAAATACCGCTATGAAACTAGACTACAAGATTATCTGGGTAGAAGATAAAATTGACACAAAACCCTTTCTTTCTCTAAAAGAGAGTGTTAATAAACATTTAGAAGATGAGTTTTTTAATGTGTCTATTGAAACTGCAGAAGATTTTGATGAATTCAAGAAAAAATACGAGGGAAATGAAACGTTTGATTTAATAATTACAGATTTAAACTTAAATGAAAGTCATGGTAGCGAAGTGATTGATTTTGTTAGGGACGAAAAACACATTTTAACTGAGATATTTTTCTATTCTGCAAATAGTGAGCTTTCGAGCACAGAGCTTATAAATAACAGTAGAATTACATTCCACCAAATGGACGAAGCCAATGCTTACAGAGAGTTAGGTAGCTCAATTATCGAATTAATTAATTTGACTATTTCTAAATTTCAGCATATTGTAACAATGAGAGGTATGATAATGCAAGAAACCAGTTCTTTGGACTTAAAAATGGAAAACATCGTAAAATCTCAACTAAAAAAACCTGAATTATCTGAATCCATATTGCCTGTATTAGAAAGTCTTTTTGACAATATATATGCGAATGCAAGTGAAAAATTCAATAAAGCTAAAGCTAGAAAAGCTAAAGATATATTAAGAGATAATATCTTATTTAACTCTTCTCAAAAAGTATTTGCTTTGGGTGAGATATTGAATATTCTTAAAGAAGAAAATTTTTCAGAGGACTATACGAATGAAATAATACTTATAAGAAATCAATTTGCTCATACTGAATTAATCAAGGATGACAATGGAAAAGAATATTTTAAGGTGAAAAATAAAGAAGTTTTTTTTGATAAGGATTTTTGCAGAGAAATCAGAAAAAATATTAATAAGCATTTACAAAATATTTTGAAATTAGAAAAAAAGTTAAAGAGTAATCAAGTGTAAACAGATAAAAAATATCTCTTTCATGAGTAAATTTCTTCCAAAAATAAACCTTATTTAAATTGTAGAAGTGTCGTCAATATGAGCGATTAGTCACACTGTCTTCTCCTAAAAACCCCAGCCACGGATACTCCATAGCAAAGCCATACCAAAGCCATAGCAAAGTCATTAGAATGTAAGAAAACAGGCCTTTTTTCCTACAAATTAAAAATAACAAAAAATTCAGTAGAAAAGAACTGTCAAAATACCGATTATATGAGAACAAATAACAAAAGTGAATCCACTTAAAATACTCACTACTCATTACTCACTACTAACTACTAAACTCACTACTCACTACTAAAAAAAATACCTACTTTTGCCCCCACAAAAATAATTTACAGAAAAGATCATGAACAAGACATTCGACGTACTAATAGAAATCCCCAAAGGCAGCCGCAACAAATATGAATACGACTTCAAACTGAAGAAGATCCGCTTTGATCGTATGCTTTTCAGCAGTATGATGTATCCAGCCGATTACGGTTTTATACCAGAAACCCTAGCATTAGACGGCGATCCACTGGATGTTTTGGTTTTAGGTGGCGAACCAACCTTCCCCATGTGCGTGATGGAAGTAAAGCCAATAGGTGTTTTCCACATGGCCGATGAAAAAGGACCTGACGAAAAAATAATATGTGTGCCAATTTCAGACCCAATCTGGAGCAGCTTAAATGATCTGTCTGATATGAACCCTCATTTGGTAAGGGAAATTGAGCATTTCTTTCAGGTTTACAAAGACCTTGAAAAGAAAAAAGTGGACGTTGAAGGTTGGGGAGATGCTAATGAAGCTATCGAGATCTACAACCAATGCGTCAAGCGTTATAAAGACACGCCTGAAGTTCAGGGGCATTTTAGTATTTAAAAATAATGTCTGGTCGAGGTCAGTCGAGACCTAATTAATTGTTGTAGTTGTAAAGTTCTCGACTGCGCTCGAAATGACATACTCGACTGCGCTCGAAATGACATACTCGGTTGCGCTCGAAATGGCATACTCGACTGCGCTCGAAATGACATATTCGTTTTAATCACATTCGGGATAAAATTTAGTGTTTCGTATCCCAAACCAATTCCCTATTTTTGCAATCGCAAATTTGAAAACCAACTTAATTTAAAATTTATGGAATCAATGATGATTTACGCGCCAATTGTAATGGCGGTATTAGGCTTAATCTTTATGGCCGTTAAACGTTCATGGGTAATGAAACAAAACCCTGGCGATGGTAAAATGAAAGAAATAAGCGACCACATTTATGAAGGTGCCTTAGCCTTTCTTAATGCGGAATATAGGTTACTTGCCGTTTTTGTTATTATCGTTAGTGTTGCCTTGGCAGTAGTGTCTTTCGTTGTTCCAACAACACATATATTAATAGTAATTGCATTTATTTTCGGCGCATTTTTCTCTGCTTTGGCAGGGAATATGGGGATGAAAATCGCTACTAAAACAAACGTTCGTACCACACAAGCTGCGCGAACAAGCTTGCCAGATGCCCTAAAAATATCTTTTGGTGGTGGTACGGTAATGGGCTTAGGTGTTGCAGGTCTTGCTGTTTTGGGTCTAACTTTATTCTTTATCATCTTCTTCCACGTTTTTATGAACGGTGTTTGGGAGCCAACAACTGTTGATGGCATTACTAGAACCCCACAGGAATTAATGACTATCGTGCTTGAAACATTGGCTGGTTTTAGTTTAGGTGCTGAATCTATCGCACTTTTTGCACGTGTTGGTGGTGGTATCTACACAAAAGCTGCTGATGTTGGTGCAGATTTGGTAGGGAAAGTTGAAGCTGGTATTCCAGAAGACGATCCGCGTAACCCAGCTACTATTGCTGATAACGTGGGTGATAACGTTGGTGATGTTGCAGGTATGGGTGCCGATTTATTTGGTAGTTATGTAGCCACAGTGTTGGCAGCGATGGTTTTAGGGAACTACGTTATAAAAGATATGGGCGGTGCCATTACAGATGCTTTTGGCGGTATTGGCCCCATTTTATTGCCAATGGCAATTGCAGGTGCAGGAATCATTATTTCTGTTATTGGTACAATGCTGGTTAAAATAAAAAATAACGATGCGAAAGAAGCCCAAGTAATGGGTGCTTTAAACATCGGGAACTGGGTGTCCATAGTTTTAGTGGCTATTTCGTGTTTTGTTCTTGTAAAATGGATGCTTCCAGAAACCATGAATATGAGTTTCTTCGGCGAAGGACTGCAAGAGATTTCTTCAATGAGAGTATTTTATGCCACATTGGTTGGTTTGGTTGTAGGTGCTACAATTTCATCGGTAACTGAATATTACACTGGTTTGGGTAAAAAACCAATTCTTAAAATAGTACAACAATCATCAACTGGTGCTGGAACCAATATTATTGCAGGTTTGGCAACAGGAATGATTTCTACATTCCCTTCAGTATTACTTTTTGCAGGTGCTATTTGGGCATCGTATGCTTTTGCTGGCTTTTATGGGGTTGCCCTTGCAGCGTCTGCAATGATGGCTACAACAGCGATGCAACTTGCAATTGATGCTTTTGGACCTATTAGTGATAACGCTGGTGGTATTGCCGAAATGAGCGAGCAAGAACCAATTGTTCGTGAGCGTACCGATATTTTAGACTCTGTTGGGAATACTACTGCTGCAACTGGTAAAGGTTTTGCCATTGCTTCTGCTGCATTAACATCATTGGCACTTTTTGCTGCTTATGTAACCTTTACTGGAATTGATGGAATTAACATCTTTAAAGCGCCTGTTTTAGCGATGCTTTTTGTGGGTGGTATGATTCCAGTTGTATTCTCTGCCTTGGCTATGAATGCGGTTGGTAAAGCTGCAATGCAGATGGTAAACGAAGTGCGTAGACAGTTCCGTGACATTCCTGGTATTATGGAAGGTACCGGTAAACCACAATACGACAAATGTGTGGCTATTTCAACCAAAGCGTCTTTGAAGGAAATGTTATTACCAGGTGTTTTAACCATAGGTTTTCCATTGGTTATTGCTTTCGTTCCGATGATTTTTGGAATGAACAATATGGCAATTGCCGAAATGTTGGGTGGTTATATGGCTGGAGTTACCGTGAGTGGTGTACTTTGGGCTATTTTCCAAAACAACGCTGGAGGTGCTTGGGATAACGCTAAAAAATCTTTTGAAGCGGGAGTATTGATTAACGGTGAAATGACCTACAAAGGTTCTGATGCGCATAAAGCTGCGGTAACCGGTGATACTGTTGGTGATCCTTTTAAAGATACTTCAGGACCTTCTATGAACATCTTGATTAAACTTACCTGTTTGATCGGACTTGTAATTGCCCCAATCCTTGGAGGCCATACTAGTAGTGATGTAATGGCTAATGAAACTACTTCAGATGAAGTATACTTTATTGATGCCGATGGAAACAAAACTATTTTGACCGAAAAGCAAATTCAATATATTGAAACCGGAAGCACCATTGAAGAAGGCGAAAACCTGAAGGACAAAACCGAAACTACTGTTGAAATGTTGAAAAACGATAGCAACGATCAAGTAACTGCAAACGTAACTATTACAAAAACAGTTGACGGCGTTGAAACTACTGAAACCAAAACGTTCACTGGAACTGAAGAAGAAGTGAGAGCACAATTGAAAGATGTGGATGGAATGAAGATTAAAGTGAAGGATAAAGAGTAGCTTCCTTCATAATATAAATAGAATATAAAAAAGCCCCGTCAGTAATTGACGGGGCTTTTTATATCACTAAAGAATTCGATTATTGCTTTGTAAAACTTAAGATAACCTGAGTTGTTGAAGTTACTGTAAAGCCTCCTTGATTCATTGTCTGAGTTTCCACTGCTTTCAATACCAAAGTTGTATCAGTCAATTCCATGATGGTTGCATCGTCCGTTTCATTATCAACAGTAATTGACAATGTATCGCCATTTATATTCCAATCACCGCTTGAAAGAAACTCAAGTCCCTCAACGTTTTGAGTAGTGGATTGACCATTAATAGTGGTTGTTAGTTCAATGCTATAACTCCCGTCTGAAATAACTTTTTTAGGGTTTTCGGTGAAAGTTAGGGTATAATCAACGTCATAGGCCTCCCCAACATAGTCAGCAGATATAGTTTGCCCTTGACCAGAAGTAGTTGTGCTTCCAGTATAATCTACTGTGGTTCCTTTCCAAACCCCGACGATATTGCCATTGTTTGCAGTTGTTGGATTGTCATCATCCTTTGAACAAGAAATAGTTAATGCTAAAAATGTGGTAAAAAGAAATAGTTTAATAATTTTCATTTGTAGTGTTTTACGTGTTAATAATAAGTTAAAGCGCGCAATATAGAATTATTATTAAACGTAATAAAGAAGATTTTTTTATTTTTTTAGGTTGTTTAAAACAACCCGTGAAGTTCGGCGTCTATCTTGTTGATTACCTGACCCAAATGCTCTGGGTCGTCCACAAAGTTTATGTTGTCCACATCAAAAATAATAAGGTTGCCTTTGTCGTAACCATGGATCCAAGCTTCGTAACGTTCGTTCAAACGGCTTAGGTAATCGATGCTAATGGAATTTTCATAATCACGACCGCGTTTATGAATTTGATTCACCAAATTTGGAATGCTGCTTCGCAAATAGATAAGCAAATCGGGCCCTTCTGTAACACTTTCCATAAGATCGAAAAGCGATCGGTAGTTTTCAAAATCACGATTGGTCATCAAACCCATGGCGTGTAGGTTTGGAGCGAAAATATAGGCATCTTCGTAAATCGTTCTGTCTTGGATTACATTTTTTGCTTTCTCGCGAATTTCAAGAATTTGACGAAAGCGACTATTCAAAAAGTAGATCTGAAGATTGAAGGACCAACGCTCCATTTGGTTGTAAAAATCGTCCAAATACGGGTTGTCTTCCACATCTTCATAATGGGCTTGCCATTTGTAATGTTTTGCTAATAATCGAGTAAGGGTGGTTTTTCCGGAACCAATGTTTCCTGCAATTGCAACGTGCATAGCTATTCTTTAATTGGGATGGTTAGTTTAAAAGCGTGCAAATTTTCGCCGTCATAAATATACAGGAAATCATTGGTAAGCTGCAAGTCTTTAATGGTTATTTCAGGGAATGTGAGTTTCACGGTTTCGTGTGAAACAGCATTATTTCGTTTGGCAAAATCGGGTATATAATAAAGTGAATTCTCTTTTAAAGCGACTAGATTTTCATTCTGCTGAATGATTTTTTCATAGCCTTCGGAAGGCACTTCATTCAAGATGCTTCCATAGCTATTAAAAGCGCGCATCTTCTTTTCGGTTAAGGTGAAACAATAATTGAAATTGCTCGCCTGCGATAGTAGCCTCCCAGGAAAGGGTTGCGAAACTACCGTTTGCAATTTGGAACCGTAATTATAAAGTTCCAGCTGCTGGGTGTCCACATTAAAAAGCCACAGACTGTTGCTTCCGGCATTGGTCGCGGTACTTACATTTATAAACTGCGGTAGGTTGTTAAAATTGATACGCTCAATTTCATTCAGCTTATTGTCCAACATCACTACGGTATTCGTATCTTGAAAAAATACAACCACTTTCAGCGGATTTATAATATCTACCGAAGTAATCCGTCCCAACTGAAGGTCGTTAAAAAGAAAATTACCGTCGGGACCTTGCTTGTTGATTATCCGGTCCTTTATAAAGTAGGTGTTTTTGTAATTATCCATACCTATAAATCGATCTGCAACAAATGGTACCTTGCTCAGTGGAGCGAGGCTTTGAGTAATGCCTACTTGGCAGATAAGCAGCAAAAGAAGGAAAAGTTGTTTCATAGAAATGGCAAGTTACAAAATGAAGGTTTTATTTAAACGAAAAATAATGTAACAGATTATAATTTGGTTCGTCATAGTGGTACCATACAAAATTTGTTCAAACAAATTAAACTAATTTTAAACATTTCGGTCAAAGTGTTTTAACTTTGACTTTCAAATAAATAATATCTTTTATGAAAAAATATATATTAATTTCTCTGCTACTTTTTACTTTCGGAATAAACGCCCAAAATATTAGCGGACAAGCCTATTATGAATCCAAAACCACTGTTGATATGGAGGCGTTTGGAGGTGGCAACCGTGAAATGTCTGAGGAGATGAAAAAAACAGTCGCCCAAATGATGAAAAATGCTTTGGAGAAAACCTACATTCTAACATTCAATAAAGATGAATCTATCTATAAAGAAGAAGAAAAGCTGGATGCCGCTCCTATAAACCCCGGTTTTAAGATGATGATGAGTAGCTACACGCCAGGAGCACAATACAAAAACTTGAAAACAGGACAAATTATTGAGGAGAATGAATTCTTCGGAAAACAATTTTTAGTTACAGATTCCATCCAAACCTTGGATTGGCAAATAACGAAGGAGTCTAAACCAATTGGGCAATACATTGCTTTTAAGGCAACTGCCATAAAGAAAGTTGATCAAAACGATTACAGTATGGCACGACCCAAAAAGAAAGACGAAAAAGAAAGCGCAGAGAAGAAAACAGATACCACTCAACCCCAAGACCCAATGGATATGATTGAAATTCCTGAAGAAATTGAGGTTACAGCTTGGTTTACACCACAGATTCCTGTGAGCAACGGTCCAGGAGAATATGCTGGTTTGCCGGGTCTAATTTTAGAACTAAATGTTTACAGAACCACACTTTTATGTTCTAAAATAGTAATGAATCCAAAAGATTCCGAAAAAATTGAACCCCCTAAAAAAGGAAAGGAAGTTAGTCGTGAAGAATACGTAAAAATCGTAAAGGAAAAAACAGATGAACTTCGTGAGAATTTTAGAGGTGGTGGCAATGGTCGTCGTGGCGGTTTTGGCGGATAAAAATTAACCACAGAGGCACAAAGGACACAGAGAAATATATGATAGAAAACGAAATTTCTTCTAAAATTATAGGTGCTGCCATCGAAGTCCATAAGCAATTGGGGCCTGGCCTGTTGGAGAGCACCTATGAATATTGCCTTGCCTATGAATTGAAATTGTTGGGATTAGAAGTAAAGCAACAAGTTGCATTGCCAATAATTTATAAAGAAGTTAAATTGGATGCTGGATATAGAATTGATTTAATTGTTGAAAACACAATAATTGTTGAAATAAAATCTGTGGAGGAATTAGCGCCTATCCATACTGCGCAAATTCTAACATATCTAAAACTTAAAGATTTAAAGCTTGGGCTTCTAATCAATTTCAACTCGGTAAAGGTAGTTGATGGAATAAAAAGAGTAATTAATGGCTATTTATAAACTTTGTGCCCTCTGTGCCTCTGTGGTAAAAAACTTTTCAATGAACAAAATCTTTACAATTCTATTATTTATTTTCTCTCTCACCCTCTCCGCCCAAAGCATCAAGGTAAAAGGGACCATCAAGGACAGCATCGGCAATCCGCTGGAATTTGCCAATGTTATAGCGAGTATCAAAGTTACTGGTAAAACGGAGTCTTACGGTATTACCAATTACCAAGGTCGCTATCAGCTTGATCTTCCAAAAGGAAATAATTACGTTTTAAGGGCAAGTTTTTTAGGGTATGAAACCAAAGAACAAACGGTAAACGTTCCCACTGATGCTGAAAATATTGAATTGGATTTTATCCTAAAACCTCAGGAAAACCAGTTGGATGATGTGGAAATCGTTTACGAAATGCCCGTCACCGTAAAAGGCGATACCATTGTTTACAACGCAGACAGTTTTACAAACGGCGATGAGCGCAAACTGGGCGATGTGATGAAAAAACTTCCCGGTGTTGAGGTAAATGATGAAGGCGAAATACAGGTGGAAGGGAAGACCGTTTCTAAAGTAATGGTGGAGGGTAAAGATTTCTTTGACGGCGATAGCAAACTAGCCACCAAAAACATTCCTGCCGATGCTGTGGACAAAGTGGAAGTGCTCCGAAATTACAACGAAGTAGACCAAATGCGTGGCCTTGGAAACGACCGCGATAACGTGGCGATAAACATAAGGCTAAAAGAGGGAAAGAAAAACTTTTGGTTTGGGGAAGTTACTGCCGGCGCTGGCTTGGCAGATGAATATGGAGGAGAAAACGGCCGTTATCTAGTCCATCCAAAACTGTTTTATTATAGCCCAAAATACAGCATTAACGTAATCACCGATTTCAACAATATTGGGGAAGTTCCTTTTACGTTTCGGGATTATTTCAACTTTACGGGTGGGTTTAAGAATTTCAATAAAGGCGGTGGAACCAATTTTAGAATTAGCGATAGCGACCTCGGCTTTGCTGTTTCGCAGAACGATCGCGCAAAAAGTATTGACGCGAAATTTGTTGCTGGAAACTTTAGTTATGCCGTAAATGACAAACTGGATGTTAGTGGCTTTGGAATATTGAGCGACAACAAAACGAACATTGTAAACAACAGTATTCGTCAATATATTTTAACCGGAATTACCGAAAATACCAATACTGAAAACGATCAGCGCAACCAATTGGCAATGCTGAAATTGAGCAGCACCTATAAGCCAAACAAAGATTTTCAATTGGATTATGATGCGTTGATTAAAACGTCAAAACAAAGCGAAGATGACGCCACAATTTCTATCGTGGGTGGCAACCAAAACAATATTTCCGAAGTAAAAGAAAACAAACCGTTCTCTATCAATCAAACTGCAAATGCTTATTACACGTTAAATGACAAGAATATATTTGCCGCAGAAGTTCAGCATCTATATCAAAACGAAGATCCGTTTTATCAGGCGGTACAGGATTCTATTCCTTTCCGTGGCGTTTTCACGGTTATAAATCCGTTAGACCCATTCAATAGTGATTCTGATACCTTTGACCCATTACAGCAATCAGATCGCTATAATGTCAATCAAAACAAAACAGTAAAAAGCAATAAGCTGGATGCAAAGGTTGATTATTACTACATTTTGAATAATGTTAGCAATCTTAACTTCACAGTCGGAACTACCTATAGCAATCAAAAATTCAATTCTAGTATTTTTCAGATTTTGGATAATGGCAATCAAAATGATTTCACTGAAAATGATTTTAATAACGACGTAACCTATACCTTCACAGACGCCTTTTTCGGACTTCACTATAAATTGAAATCTGGTAAATTTATTTTCACACCTGGCGTTACGCTTCACAATTATAATCTAAAAAACGAACAATTAGGAACAGTTGCAACCCAAAACGATTGGATGGTTTTGCCAGATGTAAATGTGGTTTTGGAATTGAAAAAGAGTGAAAACTTACGCTTCAACTATGCAATTACTTCTGAATATAGCGATGTAAATAATTACGCTCAAGCATATGTTTTTAATAACTACAACCGTCTTTTTCGCGGAAATCGTGAGTTGGAAAATTCACTTTCGCACAGTTATAATTTAACTTATTTCAGTTTCAATCTTTTCAATTATACCAATATTGGTGGAAATTTGAGTTATACACGACGAATTGACGCCATCAAAACAAATACAGATTTGCGAGGCATAAGTCAAGTGAGCAGTCCATTGAATTTTGACAGCAACTTCCCCGATGAGACTTTTTCGGCAGTGGGAAGATTTAGCAAAACTGTAAAAAAAGTTCAGTTTAAGCTGGATGCGGCTGTGTTTTTAAGCAAAACAAACAATACTATAAATAATGAAATTCAGGAAAGCCAAAGTCTTACGCAGAACTACAATGCCAGTGTTTTGAGTAACTTTAAGGATTTCCCAAATTTTGAAGTGGGTTATCGTTTTATGAAAAATGATTACGACAACGGTGGAATTAAGCAGACATTTTTTACAAACCGCCCGTATGCAAATGTGAATCTTCGGTTTTTAAAAGACTTCAATCTTTTTACAGAATGGGATTATTACAAATATACCAACGACGCCAAAACAGTGGATAACAGCTATTCCTTTTTCAACGCCAATCTGTATTACAAACACGGCGAAAGCCCTTGGGAGTTTTCGGTTCAGGCCACAAATATTTTAGATACCAAATCTATAAACAACGATAGTTTTAACGACCAGTTCAACACTACATCGCAGTATTTTGTGCTTCCGCGTATTGTGATGTTTGTTATAAAATATGACTTGTAACCGTCATTGCGAGCGAAGCGAAGCAATCTCACGAATTTTACCTAAATTACAACTATGCGAAACATCTTCCTCGGAATAGTAATTGCTTTTATAATCGTTTTCGGTCTGCGCTATTGTGAAAACCGAAAGGATAATCGCGAGCAATTGGAAGCCAATACGGCCTTAATTCAAAAAGAACTGAAAAACGTGGGCAAACTGATTGTAACCGAAGGGAGTTATGCACAGGTTTTTAGTTATAACGATAGTAAAGATTTAATGTATGGCCTTTTTGACGCCCGAAAGAAAGCGTTGATTGTTGTAAATGCGAAAGCCAGCATAGCTTATGATTTAAGCAAAGTGAACACTGAAATTGATGAAGCCACAAAAACTGTAACCATTACGAACATCCCAGAACCCGAGCTTTCCATAAATCCAAATATTGAATATTACGACGTCACCCAAGATTATTTAAATCAGTTTACGGCTACCGATTACAACAAAATAAAACAGCGTGTTGAAAAATCACTTCGTAAAAAAATAGAGGCGTCTGAACTTCGAACAAATGCAGAAAACCGCCTCATATCCGAACTTCAGAAAATTTATATATTAACGAATTCTATGGGTTGGACATTGAAATATAATGGAAAACCTATAGAAGAAGAAAAAGATCTTCAGGACTTGAAGTTATAGTTTGTTGCTCAAACTGAACCAACCGCCGCCGTTCATTGCTTCTACACCGTTGCTTTTTAGGATTGTCGCCGCGCTTCCACTACGCATTCCGCTGGCGCAGCATGTAATTACTGGTTTGTTCCATTTTTTTATTTCATTCATTTTTGAAGAAATATTTTGTAACGGAATGTTTTTAGAGCCTGGAATTGCCCCTCCGCTATATTCGCCTTTGGTGCGCACATCAATAATGATAGCGCCACGGCTTTTAAAGTCCTCAATTTTTTTTGATTTGTTTCCTAATAAAAAATCTAATAATCCCATTTAATATGAATTTTTCCTCGCACTTGTCACACTGAGCTTGTCGAAGTGTTAATTAATAATTTCCTTTTTTTTTCGCTTCCAAAAGTATCAACCCACCGTCAATCAAATGCGCCACTTTTGGTCTTTGTTGCTTCAAATGTAAAAGATGTTTCAAAACTTCTTCGGAAAAACCTGAGTCTGTTTTAGATACCAACTCATAAATCTCTAACGTAAGCAGCCAATCGGTTGAATGGTTTTCTTGTAACATTTCAAAAATTTCCTGAAGCTTTGTCGTATCTATTTTTTCAGAATTACGAATCTCTCTAACTTTTTTGTAAAGTGAATTCAGCTCTTTTTCCTTTTCTGAAGTATGCGAACGGATGGTTTCGCTTAAAGAAGTGTGTGTTGCTAAATCAAACGAATTGTAATCCGCCGCACCCGCAAAAGCCGAGACAATTTCCTTACCTACAGCCATGTCAAAATCGCCCATTTCTGGAGAAAATAACACTTCATCTTTATATTTCACCGTACAATCTGTAAATTGGATAAGCATCAATTCACCTCTTAAATTCCGTATTCCAGTTACGTTAAGTCCTTGCACAGTGATACCGCTTTCAAATTCAAAAGCAATGGGTTTTCCATCGTAAAAACTATACGCTTGTAAATCGCGCGGGCCCATATTTTCAATAGCGAGATTGATTCCTTTCAACTTCCCTAATGGCGAGCGAAATCCATTTTTATGTCGACTTACTCCGTGACCAATTACTTCTTTTTCGCGATAGCTTAGCGCGGTTTTGCCTTCGGTTTCAAAATAAACAACTTCATTATCCTCGTTTTTGATCATTCGCGAAAAATGGCCGCTAATTTGAAGTCCGGTACTTATTTCAATCGTCCCGAGTTGTTTTGATTTTATAAGTTTTTTCAATCCTCGCCAACCGCCTTTCCGAACGGCCATGGTGTTTGCAAATTCTTCCAAAACCTCCTGTAAATACGCAAAATCTGGGGTTACATAAAGTTGTGGTTGCGGTTTTGTAATGTCAAAATCTTGGTATGCTGCGTCAATGGAATAAGGGATTTTCTTCACTTCATCCTTCATACACCAAACACTTTCGCCAATGGAAGAAAGCAATCCCGCGCCATAAATCTTTGGATTTTCAACCGTGCCAACCATACCGTATTCCACAGTCCACCAATGCAAATTTCGGATCAACGAAATCTCGGAAGGCTTGACTTTTTTATTTTGAAGTTCTTCCACGCGAGCTTCGGCGGCATTTATTAATTCTTGGGAAATACCTTCCGCTTCCTTTAAAATAGAAAGTTCGCGAACGGCTTCATACATATCAATATCGTGTGCGCTGGAAATGGCTTTTGCACCCACTTCTCCAAAACGGCGCAAATACTCTGCATAATCAGGGCTCGCAATAATTGGAGCGTGACCGGCGCCTTCGTGAATAATATCAGGCGCTGGCGTGTATTCTATATTTTCAAGTTGGCGGATGTCGCTGGCAATTACAAGCACTTTATAGGCCTGAAATTCCATAAACGCATTGGGCGGAATAAACCCGTCAACGGCCACTGCAGCCCAGCCAATTTCCTTCAAAATACGGTTCATCCCGTACATGGAAGGAATTTCATCAATGGAAATCCCTGTTTTTTTAAGACCTTCCAAATAGCTTTCGTGGGCAACCTTAGCAAGGTAATCCACATTTTTTCGCATTACATAGCGCCAAACAGCTTGATTTATGGGCGTGTATTGCTCATAATTCTGTGGCTTTATATATTGTTTTAAATGTGGCGGTAACCGGTCCAACAATTCGTTGGTTTCAATCTTGTTTTCCATAATTCAAAAGTACTTGGTTTTGTTTTGAAAATGCATAGCTCCTTCCCCTTTTTCAGGGGAAGGTGGTTTTTTTGCTTTTTCGCAAAAAAATCGGAAGGGGTGCTCAGCCCTAAAATTCCTATATTGCATTATCAATGAAAACAATCTCCCGTAAACAGGAAATAATAGCAACCGCAACACGTCTTTTTTACGAAAAAGGCTACACCGCTGTTTCTATGCGCGACATTGCAACAGCAATGGACATAAAGGCTGCGAGTCTTTACAATCACATAAAAAGCAAGCAGGAAATACTTTCAGAAATTATTTTGAAAGTTGCAGAAGAATTTACTGTTGGCATGGAAAATGTGTTGGCTGAAAATAGTTCGGCAATAAAAAAAGTAGAAAAAGTAATTGAGCTTCATATAGATATTACCGTGAACCATTCTGAAGCGCTTGCTGCTTTGAATAACGATTGGATGCATTTGGAGGAAATAGATTTAAGGTCATTTGTGAAAATGCGGGAAGATTACGAAGAGAATTTCCGAAGCATTATAAAACAAGGCATAGAGGCTGGAGAAATAAAACCATACCATCCCGAAGTAATATTATTTTCTATACTTTCCACATTGCGAACCCTGTATTTGTGGTATCAAAAGCGTGGAAAAGTGGATGTAAATATTCTGAAAAAAGATATGGTTTCGGTATTGATAAAGGGTATTGTGTGAGGGGCAGTTTATCGCAAAGTTAATAATTTGCAATTCTAACTAACAAGCGTTAGTTTTGTTAACCTAATTCGACAAAAATCACGTGGCAAAATTTCATAAAATAAAAGTAAAGGACGTTTACAAAGAGACTGACGATTGTTCGGTAGTAACTTTTGACGTACCCGAAAATTTGGTTGATGAGTTTAAGTTTCGTCAAGGCCAACATTTAACCTTGAAAGCCGATATAAATGGTGAAGACACTCGCCGTTCCTATAGTTTGTGTTCCAGTCCTGTAGACAACGAATGGAAAGTTGCGGTTAAATTAATTCCGGGAGGGGCATTTTCAACCTATGTAAATTCAGAATTGAAAACTGGAGATACGCTGGAAATTATGGAACCGAGCGGAATGTTTGGGGTTGAAATTGAACCCGACAAAGTCAAAAACTACCTGTTTTTTGCTGCAGGAAGCGGGATTACTCCCGTTCTATCAATGATTAAAACACATTTGGCCTTGGAGCCCAAAGCAACTTGCAAACTGTTTTATGCCAATAGAACGGCGAAATCCATTATCTTTAAAGAGGCTTTGGAACAGTTGCGTAACGAATACTTTGGAAGGTTGGAAATCTATTATTTCCTCACCAAAGAGCGCCGAGACATCGAACTATTTAACGGTCGTTTTGATGATGAAAAGATGGAGGTGTTGACCAAAAATTTCATTGATATCCCAGATACAAATGAAGTTTTTCTGTGCGGTCCCGAGGAAATGATAAATTATGTAAGCAGTTATCTTGTAAACGCTGGCTTACCCAAAGAATTAATTCACTTTGAATTGTTCGTAACAGGTTTAACTGAAGAAGATAAGAAACGTGCAGAACGTTTGGCCCAACAAAATGTGGAAGGTGTTGAAATAACGATTGTTGATGCTGGAAAGGAATTTCAA
Source organism: uncultured Aequorivita sp. (assembly GCA_937125455.1). Classification (GTDB taxonomy): domain Bacteria; phylum Bacteroidota; class Bacteroidia; order Flavobacteriales; family Flavobacteriaceae; genus Aequorivita. Next base: position 101,244 of record CAKZLK010000012.1, on the reverse strand, counting down.
TTCACAATGACCAAAGATTTTGACAATATTTTGGATGCTGCCCTCGCCGCTGGTGCAGATTTACCTTTTGCTTGTAAAGGCGGGGTTTGTAGCACTTGCAAATGCCAGGTTTTGGAAGGTAGTGTAGAGATGAAAATAAATTACGCTTTAGAAGAAAAGGAAGTAGCCCAAAACTATGTGTTGAGTTGCCAAGCCGTTCCAACTTCCGAAAAAGTGAAAGTAGATTTTGATGTATAATTCCCCCTTTGAAGGGGGCTAGGGGGATGTTATCCTAAGCTTAAAACATTTTATTATGAGTGAAAAAGAAGTAAAAAACTTAGAAGAAATTTTCGAAGCCCGCATTGCGCGCGATGAAAAGATAGAGCCAAAAGATTGGATGCCGGAGAAATACCGTAAAACTCATATTCGGCAGATAAGTCAGCATGCTCATTCTGAAATTGTAGGGATGCTTCCAGAAGGAAACTGGATAACCCGTGCACCTTCATTAAGACGAAAAGCAGCATTGCTGGCAAAAGTTCAGGATGAAGCAGGTCACGGATTATATTTGTATTCCGCCTGTGAAACTCTAGGTATTTCTAGAGATGAACTTTACGAACAATTGCATTCCGGCAAGGCGAAATACTCTTCTATTTTCAATTATCCAACAATCACTTGGGCCGATATGGGAGCCATTGGTTGGTTGGTTGATGGTGCTGCGATTATAAATCAGGTGCCGCTTTGCAACACATCTTTCGGTCCGTACGCTCGTGCAATGGTACGTGTTTGCAAGGAAGAAAGTTTTCACCAGAGACAAGGATTCGAAATTATGCTGACGCTTTGCCGAGGTTCCGAAGAGCAAAAAGCAATGGCGCAAGATGCTTTAAATCGCTGGTGGTGGCCAAGTTTGATGATGTTGGGGCCAACCGATGCTGAGTCCATTCACACAGAGCAATCAATGAAATGGAAACTGAAGCGCAAAAGCAATGACGAATTGCGTCAACAATTTATAGATCAAACGGTGCCGCAAGCAGATTTGCTTGGGCTTACAATTCCAGATCCAGATTTGAAATTCAATGAAGAAACTGGTAGTTATGATTTTGGTGAAATTGATTGGGATGAATTCTGGCAAGTTGTAAAAGGCCACGGCCCGTGCAACAAAGAGCGAATGGATGCCCGTGTAAATGCTTGGAATAATGGAGAGTGGGTGCGTGATGCCGCAATGGCCCATGCCGAAAAGAACGAAAAAAGAAAAGTAGCAAAAGCAAGTTAATTCAGTATTGAGTATTGAGAGATTAGTAATGAGAATCTAACCATTATGAATGTATTAAATGATTTAAAAGTTTGGAATAAAGCAATGGACATTGCAGTTGAAACTTATAAATTATCTTCAAAGTTCCCAAAAGAAGAAAAATATGAATTGACTAGCCAAATAAGAAGAAGTGCTATTTCTGTTCCGTCAAATATTGCTGAAGGTGCAGGAAGAAATACAAAAGGTGAATTTAAAAATTTCATTAGCATTGCAAATGGTTCAGCGTATGAGCTTTTTACTCAATTAATACTTTCGCATAAGTTAAATTTAGTCTCAGAAAATTTGGTTGAACCAATTCTTAAAGAAGTAATAGAAGTACAAAAAATGAATTACGCATTAATTAAATCTTTAGAGAAATAATGAATAACTCAATACAAAATACTAACTACTCAAGACTATATTTATGAAAAAAAATTGGCCCCTTTGGGAAATATTCGTCCGCAGTAAAAATGGATTGGAACACCGTCATTTTGGAAGTCTGCACGCTGCCGATGCTGAAATGGCAATGGAAAATGCCCGCGATGTTTATACTAGAAGAAATGAAGGCGTGAGCATTTGGGTTGTTGAAAGTAAAAATATTACCGCTTCAAATCCTGCAGATAATGGTGAAATGTTTGAGCCTGCACAGGACAAAGTATATCGTCATCCTACTTTTTATGATTTGCCAGATGAAGTGAAACATATGTAGAGGGAAATCGAAATCGAAAATGAAATCGAAAAATGAAGAACTATAATTTAGATAGCCGTTTCGAAGATTTCGCAGCATCTGTGGTTGTAATTTTTAAAGAACCACCAAAACCTTTTGCCGCCGATTATTTAGCAAAACAGCTTATAAGGTCAGCTTGTTCATCTGCATTAAATTTCGGAGAATTTGAAGGAGCGGGTTCAGATAAAGATAGAGCCAATAAATTAAGGATTACATTGAAAGAATTACGAGAATCACTAAGGAATATTAATATTCAAATTAAAGCGAATCTCATTGAGTCTAATAATATTGCAGCAATACGAAATGAAAATGACGAACTAATAAGAATTGTTGTTTCACTTCTCAAAAAATATAGCTAATGTTTTCGATTTCGATTTGAGTTTCGATTTCGATTTTAATAATTTAAAATGAAGCATTTATATAACTACATCCTCACAATCGCAGACAACTCCCTAATCCTCGCCCAGCGATTGGGTGAACTCTGCGGACACGGTCCAAGCTTGGAAACCGATATTGCACTGACAAATATTTCATTGGATTTACTCGGCCAAACCCGAAGTTATTATCAATATGCCGCAAAAATTTCCGGAGAAGGTAAAACGGAAGACGATATCGCTTTTTTAAGGATTGAAAGAGAATATAAAAATTGTCTGCTTGTTGAACAGCCAAATACACATTTCGGTTACGTTATTGGCCGTCAGTTTTTATTTGATGTGTATCACTTGATGTTGATGGAAAAATTGCAGTACAGTCCTGATGAAACTTTAGCTGCAATTGCCAAGAAAGGAATTAAGGAAGTGAGTTATCACAAACGTTTTTCAAGCGATTGGGTAAAACGTTTGGGTGATGGCACTGAAGAAAGTAACGCTAAAATGCAAGAAGCAATCGATGATCTTTGGCGATTTACTGACGAACTTTTCTTTACGACCGATGCTGAAAAGGCTAAGGGAAAAGAAGGTGTCGGAATTGATGTTTCAACTTTCAAAGAAAAATATTACGAAGAGGTTTCCGAAGTTTTAAAAGAAGCCACCCTTACAGTCCCCGAAAACAAATATTTCACCAAAGGTGGAAAAGAAGGAGTTCACACTGAACATATGGGCTATATTTTGGCCGACTTGCAATATATGCAGCGCACCTATCCAAATATGACTTGGTAAAAAAGATCAACGATTGCTGATTTTTGATTTCAGATTTAAGAATTAAAGAGCAATTGATTTAATATTTTAAACTTCAACAATCAAAAATCGTTAATCAACAATCGTTAATTAGGTTCCTACAATCGTTAATAAATTATGACACTCACAGAAAAGCCGAACATACAGCAAGACTTAATTCCAGTTATGAAAACCGTTTCAGATCCGGAGATTCCTGTGCTTACTGTTTTGGATCTGGGTGTAATTCGCGAAGCAATAGAAGAAAATGGAATTGTTCACATAAAACTTACTCCAACCTATTCCGGTTGCCCGGCAATGGATGTAATTGGTGATGATTTAAAAAAAGCCTTTTCAGAAATTGGAAAGAAAGCAGAAGTTGAATTGATTCTTTCACCCGCCTGGTCTACCGATTGGATTTCAGAGGAAGGTTTAAAAAAAATGGAGGAATACGGTATTGCCCGTCCGCTTTCAGAAACAGCCGACAAAGATGTTTTGCTCGGCGAAAAAAAAATGGTAAAATGCCCGCAATGCGGAAGCACAAATACCCATTTAGTTAGTCAATTTGGTTCCACGGCTTGCAAAGCACTTTTTAAATGCGACGATTGCCAAGAACCTTTTGATTATTTTAAATGTCTTAAATGATTAACGATTAACGATTAACGATTGATGATTACAGATTTTTGAATTAGAAAAATACAATAACAAAACTTCAAAAATCTACAATCGTTAATCTGCAATCTTCAATAAAAAATGAATGAGCTCAATTTTAAAAACAGTTAATAATAATATTGCAACCTTAACACTAAACCGTCCAGAGGTTTTCAATAGCTTCAACCGTGAAATGGCGTTGTTGCTTCAAAACGAATTGGATGCCTGCGAAAAGAATCCAGAAGTCCGTGCAATTGTAATCACTGGAAGTGGAAAGGCTTTTTGTGCCGGACAAGATTTAAAGGAAGTTACTTCGCCTGAATTGAATCCAGGTTTCAAAAAAATTCTTGAAGAACATTATAACCCAATTATTTCCCGAATTCGAAATATTGAAAAACCTGTAATTGGAGCCATTAATGGTGTAGCCGCTGGGGCGGGAGCCAATATAGCTTTAGCCTGCGATGTGGTTATTGCTTCAGAAAACGCTAGTTTTATTCAAGCGTTTAGTAAAATAGGATTGGTGCCCGATAGTGCAGGAACCTTCTTTTTGCCACGATTGATCGGTTTTCAAAAAGCTTCTGCTTTAATGATGTTGGGCGATAAAGTTTCCGCAGAAGAAGCCGAAAAACTGGGAATGGTTTATAAAGTGGTTGCTTCAGAAAACTTTATGGAAGAAGTAAATAATATTGCAAACACAATGGCGAATATGCCTACAAAAGCATTGGGATTGACGAAGCGTTTGTTAAATCATTCAATGCAAAATTCTTTGGAAGATCAATTAAATTTGGAAAGCAAACTTCAAATAGAAGCCGCTCAAAGTGAAGATTATGCGGAAGGTGTTGATGCGTTTGTAAATAAAAGAAAACCTGAGTTTAAAGGAAGGTAATTAACGATTAACGATTTTTGATTGCTGATTTCAGAAGTAAAAAATGACGAAATGATACCCAACCAGCTTGAAGATAGACTGATAAAGTTTGCGGTGGATGTGATTTTAATGTGCAAGCACTTTGATGGTTCATTTGCCTCAGAGCATTTGACAAAACAGCTAATACGATCAACTACGTCTGTAGCTTTAAATTATGGGGAAGCGAGAAGTGCTGAATCATCGAGAGATTTTCTTCATAAAATGAAACTTTCACTGAAGGAATTAAGAGAGTCTTTCGTTAATATGAAAATTCAAAAAGGAGCTAATTTAATAACCAATGTTCAAATGATTGACTTATTACTTTTAGAGAACAATGAGTTAATTTCAATTTTTGTAGCTAGTATTAAAACAGCTTCACAAAAAAATAAAATTTAATAATTTGGAAAATCAAAAATCAAAAATCAAAAATCAGCAATCGTTAATCAAATTTGTTGGAATTATAGGAAGCGGAACAATGGGAGCGGGCATTGCACAAGTAGCTGCCACAGCTGGTTGCTCAGTAAAATTATACGATACAAAAACGGAAGCCTTGGATAAAGCCAAAGCTGATTTAGAGAAAATAATGGATCGTTTGGTCGAGAAAGGAAAAATTGATTCCGCAGAAAAAGAACGCATCCAAAACAACATAAAATATGTCAATTCCTTAAAAGAATTGAAAAAATCCGATTTGACAATTGAAGCCATTGTCGAAAATTTGGAGATAAAGAAAAATGTGTTCTCAACACTCGAAAAGTTTGTGAGTGAAGATTGTATTATTGCTTCTAATACATCTTCTCTTTCCATTGCTTCAATAGCTTCTTCGTTGCAAAAACCAGAACGCTGCGTTGGGATTCACTTTTTCAATCCAGCGCCATTGATGAAATTGGTTGAGGTAATTCCCGCAATCCAAACCTCCGAGGAAACTTTAAATATTTCTGTAAAAACAATTAAGGATTGGGGAAAAACGGTTGCGGTTGCAAAAGATACTCCCGGATTTATTGTAAACCGCGTTGCACGTCCCTTTTACGGTGAGGCACTCCGGATTTATGAAGAAGGAATTGCAACTTTTTCTGAAATAGATTCCGCAATGAAAGAAATTGGAGGTTTCAGGATGGGACCTTTCGAATTGATGGATTTTATTGGTAACGATGTAAATTACACCGTAACAGAAACCGTTTTTGAAGCATTTTATTTCGACCCAAGGTACAAACCCGCTTTCACTCAAAAACGTTTTGCGGAAGCTGGCTATTTGGGTAGAAAAAGTGGAAAAGGATATTACGATTATTCAAAGAACGTCACCCCGAGCGCAGTCGAGGGGTCTTTGTCTTCTGAAAAAGCTAAAAATATTTTTGAAAGAATTTTGGTAATGCTCATAAACGAAGCAGCCGACGCACTTTTTTGGAATATCGCTTCCGCAGAAGATATAGACAACGCAATGACCAAAGGCGTAAACTATCCGAAAGGCTTACTGGCTTGGGCAGATGAAAAAGGAATTGATTGGTGCGTTGAAAAAATGGATCAACTTTACGATGAATATCATGAAGACAGATACCGTTGTTCGCCTATTTTAAGAAGAATGAAAAAAGAAAAAAGAACGTTTTATTAATGTAAAATGTAAAGCCGAAAAATTAAAAATGTAAAAGTGATCGTCTGACTTTGGCCTTTTAAATTTTACATTTATTATTTTTAAATTTGAATGGAAGGAAAGAAAATACCACATAAAATGCTCAGTCAAGATGCTTTCAGCTCCTGGCTTGGTATTGAAATATTGGAAGTTGAAAAGGGCAGATGCAAAGTTGCAATGACGGTTCGCAAAGAAATGCTGAATAGTATGAACAAAGCCCACGGAGGCATAAGTTATAGTCTTGCCGACACGGCTTTCGGTTTCGCGGCAAACACCCACGGAAAGTATGCAGTTTCCATAGAAACTTCAATAAATCATATTGAAGCCTTGAATGAAGGAGATTATTTAACTGCAGAATCTGTAATCGAAAAAGTGGGGAATAAACTAGGTTTCAATATCGTTGAAGTAAAGCGCGGGGATGAATTGGTTGCACTCTTTAAAGGTGTAGTTTATAGAACTAGCAAGGATTGGGAGTAGTAAAATTAATGATATCTGATTTTTGAAGTGATAATATTCAAATTGAAAGCTTAATTTTAAGTCAACAATATTAAATGAACCCTTAACAAATATAAATGTTCAAATTATGAAATGGCAAGGCAGAAGACAAAGCGGTAACTTAGACGATCGTCGCGGTATGAGCAAAGGTAAATTGGCCGCTGGTGGCGGAATAGCGGTAACACTAATTGTTCTTGCTTTACAATTTTTTGGTGGTGAAACTGGGCAACAACTTGCACCTATCGTGGAGCAAATAGGAAACAGCCAGACCATTCAGCAAACTGAGCAAAGAGAACTTACTGCCCAGGAAAAGGAAATGGGAAATTTTATGGCGACTGTTTTAGCCGATACGGAAGATGTTTGGGGAAAAGTTTTCAGTGATAATAATCTTGGACAATATAAGGACCCCACGATGGTTCTTTTTACTGATGCAGTAAGCACTGGTTGTGGAAATGCAAGCTCAGCTTCGGGACCATTTTACTGTCCTGCGGATCAAAAATTGTATATGGATTTGGCATTTTTTGATGAATTAAAAACCCGTTTTGGTGCACAGGGTGGCGATTTTGCCATTGCCTATGTAACAGCTCACGAAATAGGTCATCACGTACAGACATTACTCGGAACTTCGCAAAAAGTAACACAACTGCAACGCCAAAATAGAAATGAAGCCAACAAATTATCTGTGGCGCTTGAACTTCAAGCAGATTTTTATGCGGGACTTTGGGCGCATTACAATCAAGAATATCTTGAGGAAGGCGATATTGATGAGGCACTGAGTGCGGCCAATGCAGTGGGCGATGATGCCATCCAAAAAAGAATGCAGGGGAATGTTGTCCCCGATAGTTTTACGCACGGGAGCTCAGAACAACGCAAAAAATGGTTTCTGAAAGGCTATAAAACTGGCGATATAAAACAGGGTGATACCTTTTCAGAAATTTTAAATTAATAACGAGTTTATTCCCCCTTTGAAGGGGGACAGGGGGATGTTTTCCTCCGGATTAATTATATTATAAGAAATGAAAAACGCATATATAATAGACGGAATACGAACCCCAATAGGAAGTTATCAAGGAACGCTAAGCACTGTGCGAACAGATGATTTGGCAGCATTGGTAATCGCTGAATTAGTAAAAAGAAACCCAAACATCCCCAAAGAAGCTTACGATGATGTAATCCTCGGCTGTGCCAATCAAGCGGGGGAAGACAATAGAAATGTTGCTCGAATGGCTTCACTTTTAGCGGGATTACCTGTTACAGTTCCTGGTGAAACAGTAAACAGGCTTTGTAGCAGTGGACTTTCCGCAATCATTCACGCCAATAGGGCTATAAAAGCTGGCGATGGCGATCTGTTTATTTCTGGGGGCGTTGAAAATATGACACGCGGGCCTTATGTAATTGCAAAACCTTCAAAAGCTTTCGGAACAGATTCTAAAATGTACGATTCAAGTTTTGGATGGCGATTCGTAAACCCAAAAATGGCCGAAATGTATGGCACTGACGGAATGGGAAACACAGCTGAAAATTTGGTTGAAAAACACAATATTTCACGTGAAGACCAAGATGCATTTGCATATCATTCACAAATGAAAGCTACAAAAGCTCAGGAAAATGGAAGGTTGGCTAAAGAAATAGTTTCTGTGGAAATTCCACAGCGAAAAAAAGACCCAATTATTTTTAAAGATGATGAATTCATTCGTCCGGAAACAACTAAAGAAGTTTTGGCGAAATTGCGTCCAGCCTTCAAAAAAGATGGAAGTGTAACTGCAGGAAATTCTTCAGGATTAAATGACGGTGCCGCTGCAACAATAATTGCTTCTGAAGATGCCGTTAAAAAATATAATTTAAAACCTATTGCGCGAATTGTTAGTTCCGCAGTAATTGGCGTAGAACCACGAATTATGGGTATCGGCCCAGTGGAAGCTTCAAAAAAAGCTTTAAAGAAAGCAGGTTTGAAAATGGAAGATATGGATATAATTGAGTTGAATGAAGCCTTTGCATCACAAGCTTTGGCGTGCATCCGCGAATGGGGATTAAAAGATGATGATCCTCGAATAAATCCTAACGGCGGTTCAATCGCTATCGGCCATCCGCTTGGTGTTACTGGAGCTCGGCTTGCTTATTCAGCAGCTTTAGAACTTCAAGAGCAAAACAAAAGATATGCCTTGATCACAATGTGTGTAGGCGTGGGACAAGGTTATGCAGCGATTATTGAAAATGTGAATTATTAGTTATGACAAAAACACAACATTATATATTAGGAAATTGGACGGATGGAAAAGGAGAAGGAAGCCCAATTCTCGATTCTATAACCGGAGAACAGTTTACAAGTGTAACTACGGAAGGGCTCGATATTCCTTCAATCTTACAATACGGAAGGGAAAAAGGCAATGTGCTTCGGAAAATGACTTTTCAGGAACGTGGACTGATGCTGAAAAAATTGGCAATGTACCTGACCAAAAGGAAGGACCAATTTTACGAAATAAGTTATAGAACTGGAGCTACAAAAATTGACAGTTGGATTGATATTGAAGGCGGTTTTGGTAATCTTTTTGCCAATGCATCCCTTCGGAAATTATTTCCAAACCAACCTTTTGATGTGGAAGGCGACCCGATTGATCTTTCACGCGGTGGACGTTTTATGGCGCACCACATTATGGTGCCTCGCGAGGGTGTTGCTGTGCATATAAATGCTTTCAACTTCCCTATTTGGGGAATGTTGGAGAAATGTGCCGTAAACTGGATGGCTGGAATGCCAGCCGTCGTTTTGCCAGCTCCGCAAACTGCTTATTTAACGGAAGCAGTGGTTAAGGAAATCATCGCTTCAAAAATTCTTCCAGAGGGTTCGTTGCAACTAATAAGCGGAACCGCTAAAAACATTTTAGATACTGTAGAATCACAGGATGTCATTACGTTTACAGGTTCGGCAAGTACTGGAAAAATACTAAAACAACATCCGCGATTGATTGAGGAATCGGTTCCTTTCACTATGGAAGCCGATAGTTTGAATGCTTCTATTTTAGGGGAAGATGCAGTTCCGGGAACACCGGAATTTGATCTTTTCATAAAAGAAGTTCGAAATGAAATGACCGTGAAATGCGGACAGAAATGTACTGCAATTCGACGAATTATCGTTCCCGAAAAATTGATTGAAGATGTTCAAATCGCCCTCGGAAAACAACTCGACAAAGTTACCATTGGAGATCCAAGATTAAAAGAGGTTCGAATGGGTTCATTGGTTAGCGATGCACAACGCAATTCAGTGAAAGAACAGATTTCAAAAATCACAAAAACCGCACAAATAGTTTACGGCGATTTTGATGATTTTAAAGTCACAGGCGCCGATTCAAAAAAAGGATCTTTTATGAAACCTATTTTGCTTCGCGAAGACAATCCTTTGCAAAACGAGGCTGCACACATAACCGAAGCTTTCGGACCCGTGAGTACATTAATGCCTTATAAAAATTTGGAAGAAGCAATAAAGCTTTCCAAAATGGGAAAAGGTTCTTTGGTGAGTTCCATTATAACCAATGATAATAAAATTGCAAAAGAATACACTGTTTCTGCAGCAACGCATCATGGAAGGATTTTAATTCTGAATAGGGAAAGCGCGAAGGAAAGTACAGGTCACGGTTCGCCGTTACCAAACCTTATCCACGGCGGTCCGGGACGTGCCGGCGGCGGTGAGGAGATGGGTGGTATTCGCGGTGTAAAACATTATTTACAGCGTTGTGCCATTCAAGGTTCGCCAACAACCTTAACCGAAGTAACAGGTATTTACCAACCAAATTCTAAATACAAAGAAACCGAACAACATCCATTCAAATATCATTGGGAAGACATCGAGCCGGGTATGTCGCTTAAAACACATAAGCGCACATTTACGGATACAGATATTATCAATTTCGCCAATCTTACGTGGGATCATTTTTATGCCCACACTGATATAACTTCACTTGACGGGAGCATTTTCGAAAAGCGAACTGCTCACGGTTATTTCATTATTTCCGCTGCGGCGGGGTTGTTTGTGTATCCAAACAAAGGTCCTGTTGCTGCAAACTACGGTTTGGAGGACTGCCGATTCCTGCGGCCGTTGTATCATAATGATACCGTTTATGTTCGGTTGACTTGCAAACAAAAAGTTGATAGAGACGTCGCTTCTGCTGAACATCCTAGTGGAATCGTAAAGTGGTTTGTTGAGGTTTTTGATAACGATGATGAACTAGTTGCCTTGGCTACAATTCTCACAATGGTTCAAAAGAAGCAAGAAACTTTTGTTGAAATGACTGATGAAAAAATTCAGGAATTATTGAACAAATTAACGGTAGATACCAAGCCAAAATGGGGTATTATGACGCCACAGCATATGCTGGAGCATCTGGAATACACTTATAAAATTGCTTCAGGAAAAATTCAGGATTTTGAAACTACAACGCCAGAAAAAATTTTGGAAAAAGTGCATGCAAGCCTATATAATTATGACAAATTTCCGCGTAATACAAATTTTCCAATGCTCGAAAAAGACACATTGGATAAATTGAACTATCCCGATTTAGCAACGGCGAAGGAGAAATTTCTTGAAGAAAGGGAAGCTTATAAAACCTATTTCAAAGAAAACCCAGAAGCTAAATTAAACAATTTGGTTTTTGGCGAAATGAATCGTTACGAATGGTATTTGTTGGAGCGGAAGCATTTGAACCACCATTTTGAACAATTTGGATTACTGTAATTTAAAACCGAAAAATATAAAATTAAAAATGTAAAAGATGGTTTGAAACATACTTTTACATTTTGCATTTAAAATTTATTATTTAAGAATGGATAAACCGTACGTAAACCTAAAAACCGAAAATGCAATTGCAACCATTGAATTCTTCCATCCGGCACATAACAGCCTTCCGGGAGATTTGTTGGCAAAACTGGCAAATACAATCACCGATGCTGGAAATAATGACGACGTAAAAGTTATTATTCTTAAAAGCGGTGGCGATAGAACATTCTGTGCTGGAGCCAGTTTCAACGAATTGATAAACATCAACGATGCCGAAACGGGGAAAGTATTCTTTAGCGGATTTGCCAATGTAATAAACGCCATGCGCAAATGTCCAAAATTTATCATCGGAAGAATTCAGGGAAAAACCGTTGGTGGTGGTGTAGGGGTTGCTTCTGCAACCGATTACTGTATGGCGACAAAATTTGCTGCGATAAAATTAAGTGAATTAAATGTTGGAATTGGTCCGTTTGTGGTTGGCCCAGCCGTTGAGCGCAAACTTGGCTTGAGCGGAATGAGTCAAATCGCTATTGACGCAAATTCCTTTTACGAAGCCGAATGGGCACGCCAAAAAGGTTTGTACAATCAAGTGTTTGATTCTTTGGAAGAATTAGATGAAGCCGTTCAAAAATGTGCAGAAAATCTGTGCACTTACAATCCCGAAGCCATGAAAGAAATGAAAAAAGTTTTCTGGCGCGGCACCGAAGATTGGGATGAATTATTGTCGGAAAGAGCTGTTATTTCTGGCAGATTGGTGCTTTCAGAATTCACAAAAGAAACATTGAAAAAGTTTGGCGAAAGTTAATTGTAGACACGAACGGATCAAATAGTAAAAAGACCAAAGGGTAAAAAGACGAAAAGGACGAAAAGGATGAAAAGGATGAAAAGGATGAAAAGATAATGTAGTTTAAAATGGCATTAATGCATAATTTTAGAAAATTGGCAATTTGGCAGGAAGCAAGAAAGCTTGTGAAGGAAACCTATACTATTACTTGCAAATTCCCTAAATCTGAAATTTATGGTCTTTCAAATCAGTTGCAACGTTGTTCTATTTCTATTGCATCAAATATTGCAGAGGGTTCGGCCAGAAATTCAGATAAGCATTTTATTCAGTATTTAGAAACTGCTTTGGGTTCTTCATTTGAATGGGAGACACAATTGATTTGTGCGTTTGATTTACAAACTATACAAAAATTACAGGCAATGATATCAAATTTTAAAAATACATTGAACTAAAAACTGTCTCTTAATTCTTTTATCTTTTTGTCAAATAATTTAAAATAATGATTTATAGCTTTAAAGGACATATACCGATTATACACAAATCCAGTTTTGTACACCCTTTGGCGGCAGTCACTGGTAATGTTATTATTGGAAAAAACTGTTATATCGGTCCGGGGGCTGCCATTCGTGGCGATTGGGGAGAAATTATTTTGGAAGATGGGGTAAATGTTCAGGAAAACTGTACTATCCATATGTTTCCCGGTAAAAGTATTGTGCTAAAAGAAAGTGCTCACGTGGGTCACGGCGCAATAATTCACGGTGCAAATTTAGGAAGAAATTGCTTGATTGGAATGAACAGCGTGATAATGGATGATGCCGAAATTGGCGATGAATGTATTGTTGGCGCAATGAGTTTTGTAAAAGCTGAAGAGAAATTTCCAAAGCGTAAATTAATTGTAGGCAACCCTGCAAAAGCAATTAAAGATATTTCGGATGAAATGATTGCTTGGAAAACTGCTGGAACAAGATTATACCAACAATTGCCAACGGACTGCCACGAAAGTTTAAAAGAAGTGGAGCCGCTTCGGGAAATTCCCAAGAATAGGCCAAAACAGGAGGATTTTTATAAAACTATTTCTGAATTTAGAAAAGAGAAAAAAGAATCATAAAGATGTCTCCCCGAGCGCAGTCGAGGGGTCATTTAAAAGTTATATTGTGATTTTAACAAAATAGCACTTCGACTGCGCTCAGTGTGACATTGAAATATAAAATGCAAAAAACAGAATTCAAAATGCCCAAAATGGGCGAAAGCATTACCGAAGGAACCATCATCAATTGGATGATAAATGAAGGCGATTATTTTGAAGAAGGCGATATATTGCTGGAAGTTGCCACTGATAAAGTGGACAATGAAGTGCCTGCGCCTGCTTCTGGAAAAATGCTTGAACATATATTTAAAGCAAAGGATGTTGTTCCCGTTGGGGAAGTGATAGCGGTATTAGAGCTTTCTGAAGAAAAAGGAGTTTTAAAACCTTCAAAAAAAACTACTGAAAAAAATATAGTTAAAGATAAGGCTTCCGAAAAACCAAAAGCACAAAAACAAGCCTCAAAACCCGCTTCATTTAAAGTAAATGAAAACGTTTTCATTTCACCTTTGGTTGATGCCATTGCCCGTAAAAATCATATTAGTTACGAAGAGCTGGCTCGAATTTCCGGAACAGGAAAGGATGGCCGATTGCGTAAAAGTGATGTTTCAAATTATTTGGAAAACGGTCGTCCGTTTCAGTTTGCACAGCCTGTTCCTGAAGTTTCTGGTTTTCAAATCCCCGATTTAAAATTTGATAAAGGGAAGGGGAAAATAGTAGAAATGGATCGCATGCGACAGATGATTTCTGACCATATGGTTTTCAGTAAACACACGTCACCACACGTAACGGCATATGTAGAAGCAGATTTGACCGAAATGGTTAATTGGCGAAACAAAAACAAAGTTGCTTTTCAGAAAAAATATAGCGAAAAACTCACGTTTACCCCTTTGTTTATTGAATGTGTTGCAAAAGCAATCACAGATTTTCCAATGATAAATTCCACGCTTGATGGAACAAATATTATTGTAAAAGAGGAAATAAATATTGGTATGGCTACGGCACTTCCTTCTGGAAATTTAATTGTTCCCGTTGTGAAAAATGCTGATAAGAAAGATTTAAAAGAACTGGCCAAAACTACCAACGAATTGGTTGGAAAATCCCGGGATAACAAATTGAAAGCCGATGACACCAAAGGAGGTACTTTTACAATTAGTAACGTAGGAACCTTCGGAAGCTTGATGGGAACACCAATCATCAACCAACCCGAAGCCGCCATTTTGGCAACTGGAATCATAAAAAAACGCGCCGAAGTTATGGAGCGGGAAGAGGGTGATACTATTGAAATTAGACAGATGATGTATTTGTCACTGTCCTTTGATCATAGAATTGTAGATGGATACTTGGCAGGTTCTTTTTTACGAAGAATAGCCGATTATATGGAACAGATTGATTCCGAAAGAAAAATTTAAAGTAATCAATTCCCCCTTTGAAGGGGGTTAGGGGGATGTTTTCGCATTTGCCAAATTGATCAATAAGTCTTGTTTCAAAACGTCGTGTTTCGTGTGTTAAAGAAAAAAGTCGTGATTCCAACAGTCGTGTTTCGTGACTCCAAAAAATAAACAATGAATAAAGATATATTAAAAAAAGCCTTTAAAAATCTCGTCACTGCAAAAGCGATGACAGAAATTTATGAAGAAAATTTCAAGGTTGTTTCAAAATATGTGCACGCAACTTCGCGCGGTCACGAAGTGATTCAGACTGCCTTGGGAATGCAGCTTTTGCCGCAGGATTATGCATTTCCATATTATCGTGATGATTCTATTTTATTGGCTATTGGAATGAAACCCTACGAGCTAATGCTTCAAGTTTTAGCAAAAAAAGACGATCCATTTTCTGGTGGAAGAACATACTATTCACATCCCAGTTTAAAAGATGACGATAAGCCTAAAATTCCACACCAAAGCTCAGCTACGGGAATGCAGGCCATTCCAGCAACGGGTGTTGCTATGGGATTTTGGTATAAAGAATCTTTTAAGTCAGAATTTAAAAATGAAACTTCTGAACTTCCTATTGTAGTTTGCAGTTTAGGTGACGCATCTGTTACCGAAGGTGAGATTGCCGAAGCTTTTCAAATGGCTGCTTTAAAACAGTTGCCAATATTGTATTTGGTGCAGGACAACGGTTGGGATATTTCAGCAAATGCAGCAGAAACTCGCGCGCAGGATGCTTTTGAATATGCCAAAGGTTTTCACGGTTTGGAAGCTGTTTCAATTGATGGAACCGATTTCGAAGAAAGTTATAATACTATTAAAGATGTTATTTCAAAAATCAGGAAAGAACGCAGACCGTTTTTGGTGCACGCTAAGGTTCCATTGTTAAATCACCACACTTCCGGAGTTCGCATGGAGTTTTATCGCGATGATTTAGAGGAAGCAAAAAGCCGTGATCCATATCCAAAATTGAAAAAGCTTTTGTTGGAGAATGGTTTTACTGAAAAAGAACTTGGTGAAATTGAAACTGAAATCAAAATCGAAATCGAAAAAGATTTAAATAAAGCATTCGCAGCCGAAGATCCAAAACCAGAAGATTTATTTACGCACGATTTTGCGCCAACTGAAATTACTGAAGAAGTAGGAGAGCGTTCCCCAAAAGGTGGCGAAAAAGTAGTGATGGTAGATTGTGCACTTTTCGCTATTGAAGAGTTAATGGCGAAGCACCCTGAATGTCTATTATACGGTCAGGATGTAGGTGGAAGATTAGGAGGTGTTTTTCGCGAAGCGGCAACTTTGGCTCAGAAATTTGGTGACAACCGTGTTTTTAATACGCCTATTCAAGAAGCTTTCATCGTTGGAAGTACTGTTGGAATGAGTGCCGTTGGTTTGAAACCAATTGTTGAAGTTCAGTTTGCCGATTATATTTGGCCTGGACTCAACCAACTTTTTACTGAGGTTTCGCGGAGTTGTTATCTATCAAACGGAAAATGGCCTGTTTCTATGGTTTTGCGTGTTCCTATTGGCGCTTACGGAAGCGGTGGACCATATCATTCTTCTTCCGTGGAAAGCATTATTACAAATATACGCGGGTTAAAAATTGCGTATCCAAGTAATGGCGCCGATTTAAAAGGTTTGCTGAAAGCTGCATATTACGATCCAAATCCTGTTGTCATTTTTGAACATAAAGGTCTATATTGGAGCAAAGTGAAAGGTACAAAAGGCGCAACTTCATTGATGCCTTCTGAAGATTATATTTTACCTTTCGGAAAAGCTTGGGTTTTACAGGAAATTTGGAAAAAGGAAGAAGAGGAAACGCTTTCTATTATTACTTACGGAATGGGCGTGCACTGGGCGATGAATGCTTCCGAAGAACTTGGAATGCAGGATAAAATTGAAGTGGTAGATTTACGAACGCTTCACCCATTGGATTATGAGACGGTTTTCCAATCGGTCAAAAAATGTGGAAAATGTCTTGTAGTTACCGAGGAACCTTCCGAAAATGGTTTCAGTAGAGGTTTGCAGGGCAGAATTCAGGAGGAATGTTTTCAGCACTTGGATGCGCCGGTGATGTTGATTGGCTCTGAAAATATGCCTGCCATTCCTTTAAATTCAACATTGGAAGAAACTATGATTCCTTCTACTGAAAAAGTGAGAAAAAAAATACTTGAAATACTAAACTATTAAAAAAAGGCTAAGCTACTTTCAATAAAGTGTTTATTTAATAAAACATTAGCTTTACCTTAGGTTTGTTAATTGTCATAAAAAAATAAATTAAAACACATTCTTATGAAATCAATAATTACTTTTTTCGCACTTTTTAGTGTAGCTCTTTTGCACGCGCAATGGACTGCAGATACTGATTTGAATACACTTGTAGCAGAATCTGGAGAGCTCGATATGCAAGCCAAAGGAACTTCTGATGGTCAAACTTATGTGGTTTATTGGAAAAATGTTGGTGCGCCTACCAACATTGAATTACGCTTGCAGGTAATGGATGCTAATGGCAACCAAAAATTTGGTAGTGATGGAATGCTTGTAAGTGATCAAATACCTATGAGTACTTCTACCGTAATAATGAGTACAGTAGTTGATGCGGATGATCACCTTTATATTGGTGCAACAGGAACAGCCGGCGGAGATCCTGCCTTTGTGTTTAAAATGGATACCGATGGCAATCATTTATGGGGCGCTAATGGAGTTCAAGTTGGTAGTGGTAATGTAGTAACAGTTTTGCCACTTTCTACAGGAGGTGCTATTGTTAGTTGGCTAGGGTCGTCAGGGGGTGTGATGCAAAAGTATGATGGTAGCGGCAATTCAGTTTGGCCAACTACAATGCCTATTGAGCTGTCAGGAAGTGTTACTTCTCCAGCAAACTTTTTTGAAATTTCAGGTGGTAATTTTATTGTGGTTTTTCATAAGCTACTTAGCGGTATTAACTCATACCTATATGCCCAACGCTATGATGCAGATGGAAATCCAGTATGGGCAAATCCAGTTCAAATTGCTGACAGGGCTACTGCTTTTATTCGTTCGTACAAAGGTGTTCAGGATGGCGATGTAGTTTATATGGGTTATTATGCTTCAGCGGGAACACGATTTGACTCCTATTTGCAACGAATAAATCCAGACGGAACTTTGCCTTGGGGAATCAACGGCTCTGACTTCGATGTAAATGAAACCGATTATGAAATGGAAACTGAAATCGCTTTTGAACCTGGTTCACAATTTATTTGGTCTGTAGCTACTTATTCCAATACAAGTCAGAGTGAAAAAGGAGAGTATGTTCAAAAATTTGATAAAGATTCGGGAGCGCGAGAGTTTACAGATAATGCTAAAGTTGTATTTCCAATTGCTTCAGAAAAAATTCATGCGGGAAGTCTTCAGTTAAATAACAACACACCTTTATTTATTATAAAAGAGGGATTAGATAATGGTGTTTCGCCTGTAACATTACACTCAGTATATCTTGATGAAAACGGCGATTTTGCTTGGCCCGAAGAAACACGACCTGTAGCTACATTTTCAGATTCAAAAAGTAGAATTAATTTTACGAAACAAGCAGCAATGCAAAGCGTGGCTGTTTTTGTAGAAGACAAAGGTAGTGGCCAAAAAATATATGCACAAAATGTGGTGGACGACACCGCTGGAGTTGAAGAATTATCAAACGGTTCAATATTTTTTGCAAACCCTGTGAAAGAAAATATGTTAATAAAAAGTAACTCCTCCATTAAAGAAATATCGATATCTAATGTTTTAGGACAACAATTGTTTAGTGCTAAATATAATGGTGAAAACACAATAAATATCGATGCTCAAAATTGGACTTCAGGAATTTATTTTATGAACGTTTCAACAAACCGAGGATTAGAAAAAGGAATAAAAGTGATTAAACAATAAAAGAATATTTATCCCCAATTGTTGAAGGCCTTTCCAAAAAAAAAATTTGGGAAGGCTTTTTTATTCATCCTCTTTATCATCTTCATGAAAAACAAGCGGATGATCTTTTTCACCTAACCCCACAATTTTAATCATATTGATTACAGTGTTATAAAGCATAAAAATTACCGATACAATCCCGCCACTTAAAAGGGATGAAAGAAAAAGCGTTGCCCAGTAAATATTAGAATACCAAGTTGTTGGTAATTCATCGGATTCGGTGATGGGTATATTGAAAACTTGAAAGAGAATAATAGAAATCACAAAAAGGATTGTATCCAGTTTTGCAATGGCCATTACTTGAAGGTAATGTTCTTTTTTCAACTTAGATGAAGAACCGGAACTTATACCCAATAATGTCAGCAAAAGAGCCAAGATTGTTGCTGAAGCCAGGGCAATGGTATTACATAACATGTTTATGCCGGGCAGGGATGAAGTTATTAGATTTTTTGCTTCGTAACCTGAAACATTGCCTAAAAGGAAAACACCAGTTCCAGTAATGATTGCTGCAATGAGTCCACCATACAGCGAGCGCTGATTATATTTTGAAAGCTTTACCATCAATATTTTAAATCAAATTTATGTGCAACATAAAATTAATTAAAAATATAGATACAAACCAGCATTTATATAATGTGTATCAATAATCAAAGGGACTATTTCACCATTACCTATAAAAGAAAGGTCATTTTCGTATTCGGGAATATAGCTTACAATTACTCCAAGCGATTTTTTGGCGTCTAACGAAAAAAGAACTCCTGCTTTTGGTTCCCAATAAGCGCTTCCTTCGGTTTGTTTTATTTTATAACCATCATAATTCCCATTGTAGCGATCGCGAACAAGACCTACGCTTATCCCTATAAGGGGTTTTATTGAACCATTTTTGTTGAAGTGATATTCTGTTCCAAAACTGGCTCTAAATGAATTTTTCTTGAAATTTGTGGTAAAGGGTGAATTGCCAAAATTCCTATCACCAGAAAACGCAGCGCTTGCTTCTAAAGTAAGGTGTAAATTGCCTTGTAAAGAACCTAAAAACCCTGGTGTTGCAGCCAAGCCAAAACTTAATTGGCCTTGTGCTAAATTTTCGGAATTACCAAAATTAAAAAAACTAATGCTGTTTAAAGAACCGCCAATGCTTGCGAATAATTTATATTCATCACTCTGAAAATTGGCAGCTTGTTTAATTTCCTTTTCCGTGGGTTCAAAAGGTTTGTAATCGCAGTTGTTATATTTTTCAACGGCCTGTATCAATTGTCCTTCAGTAAATAATTGTGAATCAAAAACCGATTGCCGCAGTTGCTCGCAATCGCTGAAAAGTACAGCAAGTGTGCCCTGAAGGTGTTTGTCTTCATTGGGGCGTATGTTTATTTTTTTTAGTGTGCCATCCGTTTTTTTAATCTCATAAATCCCGCTAGCAACACGGGTTAAAGTCGCTTTTCCACTTACTAATTCCTGTGCCTGCATTCCGAAGCTAACAAGGAATACGAGCATTACTAATTTTAATAATTTCATACCTTTTTCTTTTTTTATTTTTTTATCGAATGAGGTCGATTTTTATATTTACTCAAGAAATCATTTCTTGTCACTAAATAGTTTTTCAGAATAAGGTTTTGTTGGATGCGAATTTTTTTTGGCTTACTTTTTCATTGCTCCCGGTGGATATTCAGCTAAAATTTTCGTTACAATTTCGCGAATACGCTCTTCTTTTCGCTCCATATCACCAGTTACTAAATCAGCGCTACCCATACCTTGCCACACCAAATTATTGGTTTTCGCATCAATCAGGTCTATGTATAGTGTGCCTTCGGTTGAGCGGGAAATATTGTTTCCTCCATAATATCCACCGTAATACCAAGGATTCCAACCCCAGCCATAACCAAAATTGTTGTTGTAAACATCAACGCGCTCTCGCTCTTTGGTAAAAATACTAACTAGTAAATCGGGATTTTCCGATTTCGACATTCCTTTTAAGGAAAGATTTGCTTCAATAGCGCGAAGGATGCGCTTTTTGTCAAGGTCACTGATTTGAGCTTTATCAATTCCAGGCTTATAAAAAGCGAAGGAGTTGTACTGGTTGAAATTTGCTTCTTTATCAAAGTCCGTCGCCACGCGAACAGTGGAACAGGAGGTTAAAATAAAAAGAAACAACAGCGGTAAAAATTTAAGTGCTTTCATAGGAGTTATCTTTATTTGAATAATTTATCATCAACAAAATTTGGAAGTGTAACCTTTAATTGTGGATTGTTATCCATTGCTCTTTTAATAGCAAAAACAGCTTCGTCATTTCGTGCCCAACTACGTCTGGCTATTCCGTTGTTTACATCCCAGAAAAGCATGTTTTCCAAACGCCTTTGCGCATCATTACTACCATCAAGAACCATACCGAAGCCACCGTTAATAACCTCGCCCCAACCCACGCCACCCCCGTTGTGTATGCTTACCCAAGTAGCGCCGCGGAAGCTATCGCCAATCACGTTTTGAATTGCCATATCGGCCGTAAACCTGCTCCCGTCATAAATATTAGAAGTTTCACGATATGGAGAATCTGTTCCAGAAACATCGTGATGGTCGCGACCTAAAATAACAGGACCAATTTTCCCTTCAGAAATTGCTTTATTGAAAGCGGAAGCAATTTGAACGCGCCCGTCTGCATCTGCATAAAGAATGCGTGCTTGCGAACCAACAACCAATTTATTTTCCTGTGCACCTTTTATCCAAGTAATGTTGTCCTGCATTTGTTGTTGGATTTCTTTTGGTGAATTATTCATTAAATCTTCCAAAACTTTACAGGCTATCTCATCCGTTTTTTGAAGATCTTCTGCTTTGCCAGAAGCACATACCCATCGGAAAGGCCCGAAACCGTAATCAAAACACATCGGCCCCATGATATCTTGAACATAGGAAGGATATCTGAATTCTTTATTTTTTTCGTCGGAAAGTACATTAGCACCGGCACGAGAGGCTTCCAATAGAAAAGCGTTTCCATAGTCGAAAAAATACGTGCCTTTTGCAGTGTGTTTATTGATAGCTTCCACTTGGCGGCGCAAGCTTCGCTGCACTTCTTTTTTGAATTGTTCAGGATTGTTTGCCATCATTTCGTTCGCTTCTTCATATGTCAATCCAACAGGATAATAACCGCCCGCCCATGGATTGTGCAAGGAGGTTTGGTCACTTCCCAAGTCAATATGAATATTTTCCTCGGCAAATTTTTCCCAAACTTCAACCACATTTCCATCGTATGCTATAGAAACGGTTTCTTTATTATCCATTGCTTCTTTAACACGTTTTGAAAGCGCATCTAAATCTGAAATTACTTCGTCAACCCAGCCTTGGCCGTGTCTGGTTTCAGTAGCTTTTTTATTTACTTCGGCACAAACGGTTACGCAACCAGCAATGTTTCCAGCTTTTGGCTGTGCACCGCTCATACCACCTAATCCAGAAGTTACAAATAGGCCGCCATTAGTTTCTTTTTTAATTTTTCGGAAGCCGTTCAAAACTGTAATTGTAGTTCCGTGAACAATTCCCTGCGGGCCAATGTACATATAACTTCCTGCTGTCATTTGCCCGTATTGCGTCACGCCAAGCGCATTGAATTTTTCCCAATCGTCAGGTTTTGAATAGTTCGGGATCATCATTCCGTTAGTTACAACCACCCTGGGTGCATCTTTATGTGAAGGGAATAAACCCATTGGATGCCCAGAATACACAGCCAAAGTCTGCTCGTCAGTCATCTCCGAAAGATATTTCATGACTAAAAGATACTGCGCCCAATTTTGAAAGACTGCGCCATTTCCACCATAAGTAATAAGTTCATGTGGGTGCTGTGCCACTGCATAATCCAAGTTGTTTTGGATCATCAGCATAATTGCTTTCGCTTGTTCAGATTTTCCAGGATATTCTTCGATGGGTCGTGCATAGATCTTATAATCTGGACGAAAACGGTACATGTAAATTCGACCGTATTTTTCAAGTTCATCACGAAACTCGGGGAGAAGCGTGGCGTGATGTTTAGGTTCAAAATAACGAAGTGCATTGCGAAGTGCCAATTCCTTTTCTTCTTCTGAAAGAATGTCCTTTCGCTTTGGTGCGTGATTAATAGATGGGTCGTAAGGTTTCTTTTCTGTCAAAACTGAAGGAATACCTTGTTGTATTTGTTCTTTAAAAGTCATTTTCCGAATATATTTTTATTGATGCTTTCCCGTTTTTTTGTCAAATCCATATGGACAATGGCGGCAACCACTTTCACAGCAATAGCCACGTTTTAAATGATATTGCTCCGTGAAGCATTTGTAGCCTTCGGGGGTAATGTAATAATCGCCCTCTTTGAGCTCTATTTTTTTCTTTGGGAAAAGCATTGTACAAAAGTAAGGATTTCAAGGCTGAAAGTTTTAAAATTGAACCAAATCCAATGTTTCGGGATTTAAGCTTTAAATTTGCAAAATCAATATTTCAGAAATGACAAAACACAAAGCCGGATTCGTAAACATTATTGGAAACCCAAACGTAGGCAAAAGCACGCTGATGAATGCTTTTGTGGGCGAGCGACTTTCCATAATCACCTCCAAAGCACAAACCACACGTCACCGTATTTTGGGAATTGTAAATGGCGATGATTTTCAAGTACTGTTGAGCGATACTCCTGGAATTATAAAGCCAGCATATCAGCTTCAGGAAAGTATGATGGATTTTGTAAAATCTGCTTTTGAAGATGCCGATATTCTGCTTTATTTAGTTGAATTGGGCGAAAAGGAACTGAAAGACGAAGCGTTTTTCAATAAAATAACAAATGCTAAAATTCCAGTTTTACTTCTTATAAATAAAATAGATATCGGCAATGAGGAATTGCTCGCTGAAGCACTTAAACTTTGGCAGGAAAAAGTTCCGAATGCTGAAATTTTCGCCATTTCTGCGCTTCAAAATTTTGGGGTTACCGAAGTTTTCAATCGAATTATAGAATTACTGCCCGAATCTCCAGCATTTTATCCAAAAGACCAACTAACGGACAAACCTGAACGTTTTTTCGTAAATGAAGCCATTCGCGAAAAAATATTGATTCACTACAAAAAAGAAATTCCATATTCTGTCGAAATTGATACCGAAGAGTTTTTTGAAGACGAAACCATCATCCGTATCCGCAGTGTAATTATGGTGGAGCGTGAAACCCAAAAGGGAATCATCATTGGTCATAAAGGTTCAGCTTTAAAACGTGTGGGAACGGAAGCTAGAAAGGATTTGGAAAAATTCTTCGGAAAACAAATACATTTAGAACTGTATGTGAAAGTCAATAAAAACTGGCGTAGTGACGAACGGCAGTTGCGAAGGTTTGGGTACAACAATAAAAAATGATTTATTTTATTCTTTTTATTGGTCTGGTTGCTTTTGCGGTATATGCTTTCAATCAAAACAAAAAACGTCCCGTACAGACTTTTCCCGAAGATTGGAAAGCACTTTTGAATGAGCATGTTCACTTTTACAGGGAGCTTTCCACTGTTGAACAGAAAACGTTTCGCGAGCGAATGATGCTTTTTTTAAGTGAAGTATATATTGATGCCGTTGAAACCGAAATCGAAGATTTAGATAAAGTGCTTATTGCCGCCAGTGCCGTCATTCCCGTTTTCGGATTTAAGGAATGGCATTATAATAATCTTAGTGGCATCATAATTTATCCCAACAATTTCAACGGTGACCTAGAGTTTGAAAATGATGGTGAAAAGCGAATTATTGCCGGTCTTGTAGGTTCGGGTAGATTTGAAAAACAAATGATACTTTCCAGAAAAGCACTGTATTTAGGGTTTCAAAATGATACGGATAAGGGAAATACTTCCGTTCATGAATTTGTTCATCTCATTGATAAAATGGATGGTGTGGCCGATGGAATTCCTGAACGGCTTTTGCAAAGGCAATACATTACACCGTGGCTAAAATTGATGCACGAAGAAATGGAAGCCATTAATGATAATAAATCTGACATCCGAAAATACGGTGGCACCAATGAAGTTGAATTCTTAGCCGTAGCTTCAGAATATTTTTTTGAGCGCCCAAATCTTTTCAAAAAAAAACATCCCGAAATCTATGAAATGCTTGAAAAATGTTTTCAGCAAAACCCTGCAGATAGAAAGAGAAGAAGTAAAATCAAAGATTGAAGCACTAAATTTAAGGTTTAAGATTTTTAATCAAGTGTTTGCATCATAAAATTATGAAGCTCCTGCATTACTGGCTTTCCTTTTTTCTTGCCGATTCTTCCGGCAACATAAAGTAGAATCCAAATTAAAACTAAAATAATAGCGATTGTAATTTGAATTATTATTGGGTTTCCCAAGTTATAATTTGAATACATCCAGGTTATATCCACCATAAATAATATTCCAATAGCCACGTGTAAAAACATAAACATGGTCCAAACGGTTGGATTCGGTCCAAAAAAACCGTGTAAAGAGCAAGAGTTTTTATCTTTTTCAGCTATTTCCAAATGCAACTGTGGCGACCAGAAATGCTGTTCTCTATTTGGAAGTTTTATAAAAACATGGTCATCTACGCAGGAAATTATAAATTTGTTTTGTGACTTTTTCACTTTTGAAAACCTCTCAAGTAATTGTGAACAAGGCTGTTCAAATTCCATTTGGAAACGTGGGCGCAATACTATTTCATTCGAAAGCATTCTTTACCTTTTATTTTTAAAGCAGTTAAAATAGTATTTTTTCTCCCAACTAAAAGCTATTTTTGCACCCTAAAATTAAGATTATGAGCATTGTTGCCGTCGTAGGAAGACCAAATGTAGGTAAATCCACCTTTTTCAATAGATTGATTCAACGCAGGGAAGCCATTGTGGATGCGGTGAGTGGCGTTACACGCGATCGTCATTATGGAAAAAGTGACTGGAATGGAAAAGAGTTTTCTTTAATTGACACAGGAGGTTATGTAAAGGGAAGCGATGATATTTTTGAAACCGAAATAGACAAACAAGTTGAACTTGCCATTGACGAAGCCGATGCTATTATTTTTATGGTTGACGTTGAAAGCGGTGTTACCGGAATGGATCAAGAGGTTGCAAAACTGCTTCGCCGTTCAAAAAAACCTATTTTTTTAGCAATCAATAAAGTTGATGCAGCTTCAAGGGTAAATGACGCCTTAGAGTTTTATTCCTTAGGTTTTGAACATCAATACAACCTTTCAAGTATCAACGGCAGCGGCACGGGTGAATTGCTTGACGATTTGGTAAAAGCTTTACCAGAAAGAGAAGAGGAAGACAATAGTGAATTGCCTCGTTTTGCAGTTGTAGGTCGTCCAAATGCTGGAAAATCTTCTTTCATCAATGCATTAATTGGCAAGGATAGATATATTGTTACCGACATTGCAGGAACTACCCGGGATAGTATTGACACTAAATACGACCGTTTTGGTTTTGAATTCAATTTGGTTGATACTGCTGGAATTCGCAAAAAAAGCAAAGTAAAGGAAGATCTGGAATTCTACTCGGTAATGCGAAGCGTACGTGCTATTGAACATTGCGATGTTATTATCTTAGTTTTTGATGCCACCCGCGGGTTTGACGGACAAGTTGAAAACATTTTCTGGCTTGCACAGCGCAACAATAAAGGGATTGTGATTCTAGCAAACAAATGGGATTTGGTTGAAGATAAAGACACCAGTAGCGTGAAGGATTACGAAAAATACATTCGCCAACAATGCGAACCTTTTGTGGATGTGCCGATTGTTTTTGTTTCTGTATTAACAAAACAACGTATTTATAAGGCAATTGAAACTGCGGTTGAAGTTTACCAAAACCGAAGCAAGAAGGTTAAGACAAGTGAATTGAACGAAGTAATGCTTCCTATTATTCAAGCTTATCCGCCACCAGCTTACAAGGCTAAATACGTGAAAATAAAATTCTGTACGCAGCTGCCAACACCGTATCCAAGTTTTGCGTTTTTCTGTAATCTGCCGCAGTATGTGAAGGATCCTTATAAACGTTTCATTGAGAATAAACTTCGGGAAAACTTTGACTTTTCAGGTGTTCCGATTACGGTTTATTTCAGAAAAAAATAAAAGTCCTTATAATTTTAAGAGGGAAATCTTATATATTTAAACTTTATTTTCTCCCCAGATAATCAAAGTTTAAATACATTGATACCTATCTCTATGGAGAAATATTTTTACCTACTGATTTTTAGCTTATTATCTACTTTTATCTATGCTCAAAAATTTGAGATAACAGGTAAGCTTATAGGCGAAAATGAAGGTACTCCTTTGGAATCTGCCACCGTATTTGCTGAAAAACCTGCGGATAGTTCATTAATAACCTATACAATTACAGGAAAGCAAGGCGATTTTCAATTGGAAGGAAAGACTTCGGTAACTGAAATTAATGTAAACGTCAGTTATACAGGATATGTTCCTTTTCGGAAAAAAATTACGCTAAATGGAGCCCCCATTAATCTGGGAACCATAAAAATGTCGGTTCAGACTGAGGAATTGGACGGTGTTATTGTTACTGCAAACCGCGCACCCATTACAATCAAAAAAGACACCCTAGAATTTAACGCAGCTTCTTTCAGCACAAAAGCGAACGCTACGGTTGAAGACTTATTAAAAGAACTTCCAGGCGTTGAGGTGGATGCGCAAGGCAACATAACAGTTAACGGGAAACCTGTAAATAAAATATTGGTTAACGGGAAGCCATTCTTCGGTGATGACCCAACGATAGCAACCAGAAATCTTACCAAGGAAATTGTAGAAAAAATTCAGGTAACGGATACCAAAACAGATTCACAGGCATTTACGGGAGAAAAAGGCGATGAAAATAACAAAACCATAAACATCCAAATTGACGAAGAAAAAAACAAGGGAATTTTTGGGAGAGTTGCTGCTGGTGGCGGAACAGACAAACGTTTTGAATATGCGGGCCTAATAAATTATTTTGATAATGATCTTCGGGTAAGTGCACTCGCTGGTGGGAACAACATCAATTCACCGGGTTTCAGTTTTGGGGAAATCGAAAAAATGTTTGGTAGTGCCCGCTACATAAATATGAATAGTAATGGCTCTTTCAATTATAATGGAAGATCTTTTGGTGGTGGAGAAGGAATAACCAATTCGCGAACCGCTGGTGCTAATTTTGCTGATGATTTTGGAAAAGGATCAGATTTAACTACAGATTACTTTTATTCATCCGCAAATACTTTTAATGAAGAGTTGCGGAATAGAGAAAATATTTTGCCTGAGAATAGATATTTTTCAACTTCCAGTACCAATTCTGAGAATGATAGCGATAGCCATTCGGCAAATGTTCGTTTTAAAACCCAAATAGATTCAACTTTTTTAATCGAAGTGAAGCCTCAATTAACATTCAATAAATCTATTACAGATTTAAATAAAAGTGAAGAAAGTAGAAATTTAGATCAAGAATTAATTAATCAATCACAAAACAATAACCACGGTGAGCGGGAAGGTAGAAATTTTGAAAGTGAACTAATTGTCACTAAAAAATATGGGACTAAGGGAGGTTATTTCAGAATTAGGACAAACAACAAAATCAATGATATCGATAATGAAGATTTTACGAATTCCAACATCCAAATATTTGGAGATGAAACTAGCACTATTTCAAGAAATCAACTTGCTGATGGTAAAAAAAGTTCTACTGACTTTACGATTACGCCATCTTGGCGAATCCCTCTTATCGCTGACACACTTTTTCTGTATGTAGGATATAATTTCGAAAAAGATAGAAGAAAAGATCGTA
This sequence comes from uncultured Aequorivita sp., assembly GCA_937125455.1. Taxonomy (GTDB): domain Bacteria; phylum Bacteroidota; class Bacteroidia; order Flavobacteriales; family Flavobacteriaceae; genus Aequorivita. The sequence continues at coordinate 72,675 of CAKZLK010000012.1, read as the reverse complement.
AAAGTGTGTTCGATTTTGATAATCTGTCACAGCAATATGAAATCTTCAATACAGCACAAAGTACAGATTTCACTAATACAGATCAGTCCTCCAAGCCCCAAATAAGCCTTACTTATAATTCAGAAAAAATATATACTGGTTTCACCGTTGGTTATATTTTTAGAACCTTGGAAAGTAAAGATGCATTGCGAGCCATAAATTTTAAAAATGATTTTGATGCATTGGAGTTGAGTTTTAATTTTAGGTATCAATTCAGTAAAAAATTTACAACATATATGGGTTATTATCTAGAAAATAATGCCCCTTCCGTTGAGCAACTGTCACCTTTTGTGGACGTATCTGACCCATTGGATATAATCCGAGGAAACCCAGATTTAAAACCTTCTAACACAAATAGTTTTTATTTTGGAGCCAATAATTATGATTATAAAACCCAATCTGGAATTTATAGTTATTTTAATATGGGATTCACAAATGATCAAGTAGTGACCAGGACAATTATTGATGAAAATTTGGTAAGAAACACTACATACGCAAATGTAAACGGCAATTATAGATTTTCTGGAAGCTTGGGTTACAGTAAAAATATAAAGATTGATACTTTACGCAGTTTCAAATATGGCGTGCAAATGTATGCCACTTTGAATAGAAATATTAACTTTAATAATGAAGTGCAATACGCCAGTAAAACGGTAAGCTATTTTCCATCAGTGAATTTTAGCTTTAAATGGAATGATTATTTTGAAATAACGCCCAAATATTCATTAAACTTTAATACCAATACATTTGATATCGATTCTTTTGAAGATAGAAAATATACGCGGCACGAATTCAATCTGAGAACATCTACCTTTTTTCCTAAAAACCTAGAATGGAACAACGATGTTGCCTATATATACAACCCCGATGTTGCCAGCGGATTTGATAAAAATTATATTTTTTGGAACAGTACGGTGTCCTATTCCTTTTTGGATGATAAGGCGAGCGCAAGCTTAAAAATTTATGACTTGCTCAATCAGAACAATAACGTAAAACGTACTTCCAGTGAAGATTATATTCAGGATGTTCAGAGTACAGTTTTGAAACAATATTTTATGCTTACGCTAAGTTATAAATTCAATACACTCGGTAAAAAAGGCGTGATAGATGACAATCCGTGGGACTGATTTTGCATTCAAAATTTGCTGCTCACTGGGATCTGTGGTATATACTTTTTCAAAATAATCCGCCAAGCCTATAACGGATTGCCCATTACCCGTTCCACAATCCCAAGCTAAACCGTGGACTTTAGGAATTTTACTTAAATATTCAAACAGTGCTTTTGGATAGGACGGTCTGTACTTTTGATAAGCCTTAGATTGTTTCGAAAAATTGTCTTTAAATTTTTCCACGTGTAAATTTTGACCTCCCTCCCTTCGAAGGGAGAGTTAGGGGAGGGATGTCGTTTTACCAACCTCCACTAGCGCCGCCACCGCCAAAGCCACCGCCGCCGAAACCGCCGCCAAAGCCACCTCCGCCGCCGAAACTACCGCCACCGCCAAAGCTACCGCCTCCGCCACCGAAACCACCACGGCCAAGACTACTTAGTACAATAATATCTAATAGACTTCCGCCGCCACCTTTGCCGCCGCCTTTGCCACCTTTACGAATTAATGCCAGTATAATAATGATGAATACGAAAATGATAAAAAATGGAATGTGCCCGCTGTCTTTTTTCCCGAAATCACGGTCTTCCTTGAATTCGCCTTTTAAAGCTGCAAATACTGCGTCACTGCCTTTGTCTAAGCCAGCGTAATAATTCCCGGTTTTAAATTCGGGAATCATGATGCGGTTGATAATGCGTTCAGACATTAAATCTGTTATGCGGTATTCAATTCCGTAGCCTGTATTTATATCAACTTTTCGATCGTCTTTGGCAAGAGTAATAACAATTCCGTTGTCTTCGCCTTTTTGGCCAATTTTCCATTTCTGGCCCCATTCAGCACCGAGCATAGAAATATCTTCACCATTGGTAGAACCTATAATAATACAAACAATCTGAGTGGAAGTGGAATCTGCATAGCGGATCAACTTATTTTCCAGTGCACTTTTTTGTGAAGGTGTAAGCAAGTTTATATAATCATAAACCGATGTTTGAACCGAAGGGATTGGAGGAATTTCATACTGAGCCGAAACATTTTCAGATAGAAATGCAGTGCCAATTAATACAAACAGTATTTTATATTTCTGAAGAAAATGTTTCATTGAATTTGTTTACCGCCAACTGATTCGCCGACTGAAAATTTAAAAATCACCCTACCGAAATGTCATCCGGCAGTTCGTTTTTATCGTCTTTTTTGTGTGGAAAATGTTTTTTCAACTTTTCACCGGCTTTTAGGATGCCTTCCACCAAGCCTTGTTTCATATTTCCATTTTTAAAATGATTTATGATAATGTCTTTGGTGCTTTCCCAAAAATTCTGCCCAACAATATCGTTGATGCCTTTGTCACCCATTATCACAAGAGTTCGGTCTTGAACTGCAACATAAATAAGTACGCCGTTGCTTTCTTTGGTGTTTTGCATATTGAGCATATCAAAAACTTCTGCAGCACGATCAAATGCGTCAATTTGTTCATTGGGCTCTTCTGCGGAAATGGAAGTGGGTTCCAAATGTACACGTATCTCGCCAGAAGTATTTTTTTCAGCAATACGAATAGCTTCAACAATAGCGGCTTCTTCTTCCGAAGTAAGAAAATCTTCTACTTTTGACATTATTTTTTATCTTTTCCGAAGTCAAAATCAACTTTAGGTGCATTTTCACTGCCAGCATCTGCCTTGAAATATGCTCTTTCATGAAAGCCTAACATTCCTGCGAATAACTTTGTAGGGAATTGATTTAGTTGAGTGTTCAATTCTTTTGCTGAATCATTAAACCTGTTGCGCTCCACATTGATTCGATTTTCAGTACGTTCCAGTTCGTTTATTAATTCCTTGAAGTTTTCATTAGCCTTTAAATCTGGGTATCTTTCAAAAACTGCTAATAAGCGAGAAAGGGCAGAGGTAACGCCTGCTTGCGCTTCTTGATACTGAGCAAGCTGCTCGGGTGTAATGTTTGAGGGGTCGATAGTTACAGAGGTTGCTTTGCTTCTAGCTTCCGTTACAGCAATTAATGTTGACTGTTCAAATTCGGCATAACCTTTCGCGGTGCTTACTATGTTTGGAATAAGATCTGCACGGCGTTGGTAAGAGCTTTCTACATTTGCCCATTGCGCTGTGGCATTTTGGTCTAGCACGACTAATTTATTGTTTAGGCTGGCCATATAAGCGCCGATAAGAAGGATAATGCCAAGAATAATAATAATGGGTAACCATTTTTTCATGATGCTATTTGTTTTTAGAGTTGTTCTTTGATTTTTATAAGTTCTGCTTTAACGGATTCCAATTTACGTATAATCTCAAATTGGTCTAGCGTTTTTTGTTTGTTTTCCTTTAAGTGAATTTTTGCGCCTTCCAGTGTAAATCCACGCTCTTTCACTAAATGGTAAATGAGTTCAAGATTTTTTATGTCTTGAGGTGTAAATTTTCTGTTGCCTTTGGCATTTTTTTTTGGTTTTAATGCGTCAAATTCCTTTTCCCAAAAACGGATCAACGAAGTGTTTACGCCAAAAGCTTCGGCCACTTCGCCAATATTGTAGTATAATCTTTCTGGTAGGTCTATATGCATTTTTTTAGTTGTCAGCTTTGATTGTAAATTTTAGAATTTTAATCCAATGATTGATTTTCTTCTTGTGCTTTTTTCAAGATCTCCGCAAATTCTTCCGCAGTTAAACTTCCGTAATAAAAATTAATTGGGTTTATGCGTTCGCCGTCCTTAAAAACTTCATAGTGACAATGAGGAGCCTCGCTTCTTCCGGTACTTCCCACAAAACCTATAATATCTCCTCGCTGAACTTTTTGACCAGCACGTACATTGTATTTATATAAATGCCCATAAAGACTTTCGTAGCCATAACCATGATCTATCACAATATGATTTCCATAACCAGTTGCTGTATTATCGGCTCGTGCTACAACTCCATCTCCTGTGGCGTAAATAGGGGTGCCTCGAGGAGCCGTGAAATCCATTCCATAGTGGAACTTTCGGGCTTTTGTGAAAGGGTCGGTTCTATAGCCATAGCCTGAGGCAATCCGCGTCAAGTCTTCATTCTTTACTGGTTGAATTGCTGGAATGGCAGCCAAAAGTTTCTCTTTTTCCTCGGCAAGTTTTGCTATTTCGTCCAACGATTTTGATTGTACTACAATCTGTTTCGTTAAAATATCCAGGTTGCGTGTTGTGTTTATGATCAATTTTGAATTGTCAAACCCCTCCAAATCTTTATAGCGATTTATCCCTCCAAAACCTGCTTTGCGTTGTTCTTCGGGAATAGGGTTGCTTTCAAAGTACACACGATACAGATTGTTGTCCCTATCTTCAACTTCAGCAAGCACAGCTTGTGCTTGGTTCATTTTCTTATTTAAAAGCTCAAACTGAAGCTGCATATTGTTCAATTCCCTTTGAAGAGACATTTCCTTTGGGGTTTGTACAGAGGGAAGGTTTATATAAATTAAAAGCAATAAAAAACCACTCAAAAACATTCCCAAAAGACTTAGGACGAAAATCTTCAGTTTCCTTCCTTTCTTCTTCTCTATTTTTCGGTACGAAAGCGTTTCACTATCGTAATAATATTTAACCTTAGACATGCGTTAAAAAATTGCTATTTTTGCGCGTTGCTGGTTAGCGCAGATTAAAAGTAACGTTTTACAAATATAGAAATTGTTTGCCAGTGTGCCCAACCCTTAATTTTAGCATAAATTTATAACAAATGAAGTCTAAGGAAATACGTTCCCAATTTTTAGAGTTTTTCGAGTCAAAACAACATCTTATTGTTCCATCGGCACCAATGGTCGTGAAAAATGATCCAACCCTAATGTTTATCAATAGTGGTATGGCTCCGTTTAAGGAATATTTCTTGGGAAATGGAAAACCCAAGAGCAGTCGTATTGCCGATACGCAAAAATGTCTTCGCGTTAGCGGAAAACATAACGATTTGGAAGAAGTGGGGATGGATACCTATCACCATACCATGTTCGAAATGCTGGGAAACTGGAGTTTTGGCAATTATTTCAAAAAGGAAGCTATCGAATGGGCGTGGGAACTTTTGACCGAAGTTTTAAAAATTGATAAAGACATTCTCTACGTTACCATTTTTGAAGGCGATGAAAGTGAAGGTTTGGAACGCGATACCGAAGCATATAATCTTTGGAAACAATTTGTGCCCGAAGACCGTATTTTAAACGGAAACAAAAAAGACAACTTTTGGGAAATGGGCGACCAAGGGCCGTGTGGACCGTGTAGTGAAATACACGTGGATATTCGCTCTGAGGAAGAAAAAGCAAAGATTTCAGGAAAAGATTTGGTAAACAACGACCATCCGCAGGTGGTTGAAATCTGGAATTTGGTATTTATGCAATTCAACCGAAAAGCTAACGGTAGTCTGGAAAAGTTACCTGCACAGCATGTCGACACGGGAATGGGCTTTGAGCGTTTATGCATGGTTTTGCAAAACAAACAGAGCAATTATGACACCGATGTTTTTACACCTTTGATCCGTGAAATTGGTGCAATAACAAATTCAAAATATGGAAAAGACGAAAAGAAAGACATCGCCATCCGCGTAATTGCCGATCACATTCGTGCAGTTGCATTTTCAATTGCAGATGGTCAGCTTCCGAGCAATACTGGTGCTGGTTATGTGATTCGTAGAATTTTAAGAAGAGCAATCCGATACGGGTTTACGTTTTTGGACAAAAAAGAACCTTTCATTTATAAATTAATAGAAACACTGAGCGCACAAATGGGCGATGCTTTTCCAGAGCTCATTACTGAAAAGAACTTAATCACAAATGTTATCCGCGAAGAGGAGCAATCCTTTTTGAGAACGTTAGATCAAGGTTTGGTTTTGCTGGAAAACGTAATTGAAACCGCAGATTCCAAAGAAATTTCGGGAAAGAAAGCATTTGAATTATATGATACTTTCGGTTTCCCGATAGATTTAACTGCCTTGATTCTTCGGGAACGCGGTTATTCTCTAAATGAAAAGGAATTCGATACTGAGCTTCAAAAACAAAAAGAACGTTCTCGCGCAGCTACCAAAGTAGAAACTGGCGATTGGGTTGTTTTGGAAAAAGACGATGTAGAGGAATTTGTGGGTTATGATACTTTAGAAACCCAAGTGAAAATTACTCGTTACCGAAAAGTGGAAAGTAAAAAAGAAGGCGAAATGTACCAACTCGTTTTCAACTTAACCCCTTTTTATCCAGAAGGTGGAGGCCAAGTAGGCGACAAGGGGTATTTGGAAGCTACTGATGGTGGCGTAACTTATATCGTAGATACCAAAAAGGAAAATAACTTAATAATTCATTTTACGAAAACGCTTCCGCGAAATCCCGAAACTACTTTTAAAGCTGTAGTTGACCAAAAGCAAAGAAGCCGAACTGCTTCAAACCACACCGCAACACATTTGCTGCACCAAGGTTTGCGAAATATTTTGGGCGAACATGTGGCGCAAAAGGGAAGTATGGTCCATAGTAGAAATTTGCGTTTCGATTTTTCACATTTTGCAAAAATGACTGATGAAGAATTAAAGCAAGTTGAGAATTTTGTAAACGCAAGAATACGGGAGGGAATTGCTTTGGAAGAACGAAGAAACATTCCATACCAGCAAGCACTTGACGAAGGTGCAATCGCACTTTTTGGTGAAAAAAATGGCGATAGCGTTCGAGCAATAAAATTTGGAAAATCGATGGAGTTGTGTGGTGGAACGCACGTACCCAACACAAATGATATTTGGCATTTTATAATCACTTCGGAAGGGGCGGTTGCTTCCGGAATTAGAAGGATTGAAGCCATTACTGGAGATGCCGCAAAACAATATTTTATTGACAGAAGTGAATCGTTCGCGACGCTTCAAAAAGCTTTGAACAATGCACAGGATCCTGTAAAAGCTGTAGAAAGTTTGCAGGAAGAAAACAACAATCTGCAAAAACAGATTCAGCAATTGTTAAAGGACAAAGCGAAGAATTTAAAAGGCGAATTGAAAGCTGAAATAGAGCAAATAAACGACATAAATTTCCTCGCAAAAAAGATTGATTTAGATGCTGGTGGAATGAAAGATTTAGCTTTTGAAATGGGTGGTGAAACCGAAAATCTGTTTTTGGTTTTTGGAGCCGAACACGATGGTAAAGCGTTACTGGCTTGCTATATTTCAAAAGAATTGGCTACTGAAAAAGGACTCGATGCTGGAAAAATTATTCGTGAACTTGGGAAATACATTCAAGGCGGCGGCGGCGGACAAGCTTTCTTCGCAACAGCAGGCGGTAAAAATCCTGCGGGAATAGATGAGGCTTTGGAAAAAGCACAGGAATATATAAAGTAGCAGTTTGCAGTTGCAGTATTCAGTTCTGCAAACTGCTACTGCAAACTGAATACTAAAAAAATGAAACTTCAAACCGAAATACTACTAAAGCCCGAAGAAAATCAATTAGATTATTCTTCGAAGATTCTTTTGTTGGGAAGTTGTTTTTCGGAAAATATTGGAGGGAAGTTTGATTATTATAAGTTTCAAAATCTTCAGAATCCGTTTGGGGTTATTTTCAATCCGCTATCCATTGAAAGATTGATTGTTCGTACTATTGAAAATGTAGCTTTTTCTGAAGAAGACATCTTTCAACACAACGAAATTTGGAAATGTTTTGAAGCACATTCTGAACTTTCTTCTTTGGAAAAGAATGAATTTCTTCACAACTTAAACACTGCACTTCAAAATTTACGTGAAGCGCTTTTTTCTTCAACTCATATTATTTTTACGTTCGGGACTTCGTGGGTTTATAGAAATACTGAAAGCAATAAAATTGTAGCTAATTGCCATAAACTTCCACAACAAAATTTTACGAAAGAGCTACTTTCAATTGAAACGATTTCAAAAAGTATTCAAAATATTTTTGATCGAATTTCAGAAATAAATCCAAATGCAACTATTATAAATACGGTTTCACCTGTGAGGCACATTAAAGATGGTTTTACGGAAAATACCTTGAGTAAAGCACACCTCATTTCCGCAATCCACCAAATAATTTGCCACCCTGAGCTTGTCGAAGGGCAACAACTAACAACCATCAGCCATCAACTATTTTACTTTCCTTCTTTCGAAATTATGATGGACGAACTTCGGGATTACCGTTTTTATGCCGAAGATATGCTTCACCCAAACAAAACAGCGATTGAAATAATTTGGCAAAAATTTTCCAAAGTGTGGATTTCTTCCAAAACGGAATTTCTTCAAAAAGAAATCGCCTCCATTCAAAGTGGTTTAAATCACAGATCTTTCAACCCAAAAAGTACGGAAAATCTTCAGTTTTTGGATAAACTGGAACAGAAAATTTCCGCACTTAAAAAACAGTTTCCACACATTCAATTTTAAGGACTACCCACCGCATCCAAATACTGCTTTCTAAAGAATACGTCAATTGCCCTATTGTGAAACCTTTGCTTTTGGGGCAATTTTGCTTCAACTAATAATCACGTATCCGCTAGGGCGGAGAATTAAAACCAAACAAAATGAAAACATTCAACAAAACAATTTTAGTATTGATGGCCGTTGTTGCCATAAGTTTAACTTCTTGTAAGAAAGATGATGATGGCGGTTCTGCCGGTGGAGCCGCTTCCGGTACGGTGAGTGCTAAGGTAGCTGGATCAGATTATAATTCAGAAGCGGCGCTCACTAGCGCTACGCGCATTGATGCAAATGGTACAAGTACTGTAACAATCACTGCAAACACAATGAATGGACGAAATATGACAATTTCAATCATTGGTGGTTTTGACGGAGTTGGCTCCTATAATATTGGCGGAGGTGCCAATGTATTTGGCAATGCAAGTTATACAGAAGTAGATGTAGCCAATCCTATGGATGCACAAACTTGGGTAGCTCCATATGACGAAACTGTAGCGGGTGAAATAAATGTTTCCGAAGTTTCGACTACGAATATTAAGGGTACTTTTAATTTCAAAGGGAAAAATGCAGATGGAAGCTTTAAAGAAATTACCGAAGGTTCTTTTAATGTAAATTTTCAATAAAAAGCGCTAAAGAGAATCTCTATGTTGAGGTTTTTACGTGGGCCGGGGGATAAACGAAAGTTTTTCTTCCGGTTTTTTTAAGGGTGAAATTTTAAATGAACAACTAACCACCATTCTACGTAACAAAATACGTCAACTGCCTTATTGATTTCACCTTTATTCCGAAGCATCTTTGAACTATCAACATATAAAACCACGATTATGAAAACTTCAATTAAATTTTATACTATGGTCAGCCTTGTGCTTTTTACGACTTTGACCATTACTGCCCAAAAAGCAGAACAACCAGATTTTCGATATGATACTGGGGCAAAAATAAATGAAATGTCATTAACGCAAGGAGGAACAATGGTGGTTGCTACCAACGATGGTCTTGTGGGGATAAAACCAGGTAGCAATCAACTGTTGTTTAATTTTACTGAATATGGAAGGGTAAAGCCAGAGGAGCTTACTTTTATTCCCAATGCGCCTTATGTAATTGTTGCACAGGGAGGGTTTGCAAACCTAACGGCCAAAAAATCTGTGATAGATTATATGTCAGGTCAGGTTTTATTCAACACCGAAAGCAATGGCTGGAAAATAGCCTATAGCTGCGATGTGAAAATGCCACAAAACAAATTGGTTGTAACTGGACAACGCCGATCAGAAGAAAAATATGCCACAGCGGTTGCTGTTTACGATCTTAACACTGGTAAAGAAGATTACAGATTCAATCTGGGTGATCCCGGAAAAGTAACAATGGGTGCCGGTATGCAGCCCAGTGGTGCTGTACTTTTATTAAAAGATTATTTAATTGTGCCAACAACGAAAGGATTATTGGCCAAAAAAGCACAAACTGGTGAGACCCTATGGGAAAACGATATGAAGAATATCAGCTGGATGGTGGCAGATGCTTCAGAAAAAGAAATTTATGCTTTTGAAAGCGTAAATCAAGGAAAAAATACCCGTATTCACAAAGTTGGTGTAAATGGTGCCGAGCTTTGGAAAGATGACCATAAAGTGAAAGGTCAGGTTGTTAATTTTCAAATTTTGCCCAATGGAATTGCGGTAGTGAGTAATCAAAGTGATGGAGGGAGTGACAGTGTTTTTGCTGCAAAGAATGAATCGAATATCGCATTCTTGAGTGCATCAAACGGTGAGGACCTTTGGGAAAAAGCCCCTAAAACAAAAGGCTACGTACAGCATTTTTATGTAATGGAGGACGGTATTCTCTTCGGGATTTACCAAGGTGGAATCAACAAGATTTCGTTTGACGGACAGACACTTTTCAAAAAGCCATTAAAAACAGGAGAGAATATTTTAACAATGGCTGAAACGCCACAAGGTTTAATATATATCACTTCCGAAGATGCTAATATTGTAAACCTTAAAACTGGCGATCAGGTTTGGGAAAAACCTTTAAAATATAAAAGAGCTGGCGCTGTAAGCTCAACTTTGGACAAAAAGAATAACCGTTACCTAATAAGTGCAGACGAAACGTTATATGCCGTTGATGCAACTTCAGGAGAGGTAAGTACACTTGCCGAATCAAAATTTGATGGCAAGGAAGCTCCGTCACACGTGGAAATTAGAGATGGTGGAATTTTATTGACAAGCGATCAAAATATGATGCTTATGGATTGGAATGGCGGCAAACAATGGCAAGAATATTACCGTGCGCCAGGTAAAAGCGCTATGGGTGCTATTATAGCTGGAGTAGCAGCAGTAGCGTCGGCAACAACCGCAATGGCCGCCGCAAACTCTTCTATGCAAAACAAATTGGCTGGATATGACAGACAGTCTGAGATAGATGCAGACCTAGCCGGAGGAATGGCTGCCGCAACAGGAGCGTCAATTGCTGAAATGCTTAAACGTTTCAAAGCAACGGCAGCAACTAAAGACGACCAGTTTATACTTACAAAACTTGAAGATGGTGTAGGTCTCGTGAAATTAAGCAAAGATACCGGTGAAAAAGGAAAGGAAATTGTGCTTAAAGACAAACAACCTGAATATATAGTAGATGAAATTGGAGGGTTGCTTTATTACAAAGCAGATAACAACTCAATTTTTGCATACGATCTTAAAAAGTAATCTACTAACCAGATTATTTTTCAAACGGAGGGCGAATTGAGGAGCGCCCAAAGTTCTGAAACCCCATGTTCAACTATGGGGTTTATTTTTTTTATCATTCTTAAATAAAGAAATTCTAGAAGAAGAAACATTTATATCCCAAAATTAAATAAGGCAATTGCCCTATGTGATTAAAAATGAAAATCAGTTATCTTTAGGTTTTAAAACCAATTCCAGCAATGTATTTATCACTTTCCATTTCTTTGTTGCTACTATTCTCCATTATTGGACTTATTGTCTGGTTTTTAAAGGAAAGAAGGTCCATCATACACACTCACAATCAAAATCTTCTGGCCTTGGAAGATGCTATTTCCAGTAATAGTTGCCAAATAAATTTTAGAAATAAAAGCCTTAAAAATTACGATTTTTTAAAATTTAATTTAAGTGAAGCATTGATAGTCCAAAAGGAAATCCAACTATAAGTTATGAGGCAATTTCTTCTACAGCTTTTCATTTTTTTCAGTATCACGGCTTCCTTTTCGCAAGACAAACAAACCATTGATTCTATAAACAAACTCTACGTTCAAGGACTTAATATTCCGCAGGATTCCATAGTTTCTCTATTTCAGAAAAATTTAAAAGATGCCAAAAATATTTCCTACGAGCTTGGTATGGCCGACGCTTACTCGCAACTCAGTTTGGTTTATGGTTATCAAGGAAAGTATGAGGAAAGCGCTAAAAGTACAATTGAAGGCATAAAAATTTATGAAAAACTCAACAAGTTAGATAGGGTAGCAGATTACTACGCTGAAATGGGGTATAGCATGAAATATCGCGATTTAGAAAAGGCGCTTTATTATATGCAAAAAGGAAAAGCCGTTGCCGAGGCCAATAATTTTGAAAATGAATTAAAGGATATATATAATAATTATGGCGTTTTAAAAGAGATAAATAACGAATTGGATAGCGCACTTTTTTACTATAATCGCGGGCTAGAAATAAAACAAAAATTCAACGATACCATAGGCATTCCATATAGTTGGAGCAACATGGCTGGGGTTTATGGTTTGCAGGAAAATTATTCAAAGTCCAGGGAATATTTCAACAAATCACTTAAGCAAAGATTGGTGTGGGCAGATTCGCTGGGAATTGCAGAAAACTATACCCAGTTGGGAGAGGTTTTTATGGCAGAAGAAAAATGGAACCAAGCAATTCCTTTGATGCATAAATCTTTGTTCATTTCGCTGAAAAAGAAATACCAAAATCTTACGCAATACAATTACAAAATGCTTTCAGATATTTACAAAAAGTTGAACAATGCAGATTCGGCTTTGTTTTATTTTGAACAGTATTCTTCTGTAAAAGATAGCGTTCACAGCATAAAAGTGCAGGAAAGCATTGCAGCTCTTAACATTGAGTTTGAAACTGAAAAGAAGCAAAATGAAATTTTAAAACAACGTGCTCAACTTGCCGAAAAAGACTTGGAAGTACGCCGAAAAAACACTTTTATTTATGGCAGTTTAGGGCTTGCATTTGTTTTGGGATTATTGGGTTATTTACTTTATAACCAACAAAAACTAAAAAATCGCCAACTTAAAAAAGAAGGTGAGCTAAAAAATGCGTTGGCTAAAATAGAAACTCAAAACAAATTGCAGGAGCAACGCCTTCGAATTTCCCGTGATTTGCATGACAATATTGGCGCACAGCTTACATTTATCATTTCCAGTATTGATAATTTAAAATATGGTTTTACGGATATCAGTGAAAAATTGGGCAATAAACTAACCAGCATCAGCAATTTCACATCGCAAACCATTTATGAGCTTCGCGATACCATTTGGGCGATGAACAAAGAAAACATCACTTTTGAAGACCTTCAGGCTCGCATTGCAAACTTTATAGAACACGCCAAGAATGCTTCGGAAACAACCGAGTTTTCTTTTCAAATTGACAAAGATGTTGATGAAACCCATGTATTTTCGTCCGTGGAAGGAATGAACATTTATAGAATCATTCAAGAGGCAGTAAACAACGCATTGAAATATGCTTCTGCAGACGAAATTGAAGTTAATATTTCAAAAGAAGAAAATCAATATCATATTAATATTACCGATAACGGTAAAGGTTTCGATGCTAATACAGTAGAAATGGGCAATGGCCTTAACAATATGAAAAAGCGCGCTCGAGAGATTGGGGGAACAATTAAAATAAAGTCGTCCAAAAAGGGAACCATTATTTTATTAGTAACCGCCTAATAAGGCAATTGCCCTATTTTCTTGTGTTTTTAAAACTGTATTTTTAAGTATCTTTAAATTACTAACCAAAATAAGATGCTGAAGATTGCAATAGTTGATGACAATTCTTTCCTTATCCACGCCATAAAGGAAAAACTTTCTTTTTTTGATGATGTCGCCGTGAAGCACACTTCTTTAAATGGCAGCGAACTGCTCATAAAACTCCAAGAAAATCACAATCTCGATTTAATTTTGATGGATATTGAAATGCCTGTACTCAATGGTATTGAAACTACCCAAGTAATAAAGCAGAAGTATCCGCACATTAAAATAATTATGCTCACGGCTTTTGATAACGACGAGCATATTTTTAACGCTATAAAAGCTGGGGCAGACGGTTATTTGCTGAAAGAAATTAATCCGAAAGATTTATACGATGGGATCTGTGAAACCTTAAATGGTGGTGCGGCGATGAACCCTTCTATAGCAATGAAAACTTTGAAACTGCTCCGCAATCCAATCGATATTCAAAATCCAAGAGACCAAGAAGAAATATCACTTTCAACTCGCGAAGTTGAAGTTTTGGAACAACTTAGCAAAGGACTAAGCTATACGGTGATTGCAGAGCATCTTTTCCTTTCACCGAGTACTGTTAGAAAACACATTGAAAATATCTACAAAAAATTACAAGTTCACAGTAAGATTGAAGCAGTTCAAAAAGCGCGTAATCACAATATTATTTAAATTCCCTTTCTAAAAATAGTTGTAGTTTTATGTTTCATTTCTGAAAAAAAACTTTGGAAGTTTACATTATCACTATGAAAAAACTATTCTGCCTTACACTTTCTTTTCTTTTATTTTATTCACTTTCAGTGTCTGCACAGGAGAAAAACCCTGTAATTGAAAATATTCAAAAAGAAGCTTACGAAAACTCACAACTTGAAATCCTGGGTCACGAATTACTTGATGATATTGGTCCGCGATTGGTAGGAACGCCCCAAATGCAACAGGCACACGATTGGGCCGTTGCAAAATATAAAACTTGGGGTATTGCTGCAGAAAACCAACAATGGGGCGAGTGGAAAGGCTGGGAGCGTGGTATTACGCATATTGACATGATTTCCCCCAGAGTGCAGACTTTGGATGGAACCCAATTAGCTTGGAATCCTGGAACTTCCTCAAAAGGAATAACTGCTGAATTGATTGTGCTTCCCGAAATAAATGATTCAATTTCATTTCAGAAATGGTTGCCGAATGTAAAAGGAAAATTCGTGATGATTGCGATGAAACAACCCACAGGAAGACCGGATGATAATTGGAAAGAATTCGCTACACCCGAATCTTTTGAAAAAATGAAGAAAGAAAGGGATGAACAGACCAAAGTTTGGAACGAAAATATAAAACGAAGCGGTTACGACAGAAGAAGTATCATTCCCGCTTTAGAAGAAGCTGGAGCAGTTGGAATTGTTGATTCTTATTGGTCAAAAGGTTTTGGAGTGAATAAAATATTTGGCGCCCGAACCAAAAAAATTCCAACAGTAGATCTTGAATTGGAAGATTATACGATGCTTTATAGAATGGTAGACCACGGCGACAAACCAAAAATACACGTGGTTGCAGAATCGAAAGATTTGGGAAGCGTGCCAACTTTTAATACAATTGCGGAAATAAAAGGAACTGAAAAACCTGAGGAATATGTAATTCTTTCAGCCCATTTTGATTCTTGGGACGGCGGAACGGGCGCAACCGATAATGGAACAGGAACTTTGGTAATGATGGAAGCAATGCGGATTCTGAAAAAAGTTTATCCAAATCCAAAGCGAACTATTTTGGTAGGGCATTGGGGAAGTGAAGAACAAGGTCTGAACGGGTCTTCTTCCTTTGTAGCTGATCATCCCGAAATTGTAAGCAATATTCAAGCAGTTTTTAACCAAGACAATGGAACCGGAAGAGTTACTAGCATCAACGGTGCGGGCTTTCTGCAATCTTATGATTATATGTCACGATGGTTAAGAGCAGTGCCAGATACAATTCGAAAAAATATTGAAACCACTTTTCCCGGTGGGCCAGCGCGTGGTGGCTCAGACAATGCTTCATTTGTGGCTGCCGGCGCTCCTGCTTTCAGTTTAAGTTCTTTAAGCTGGAATTATTGGAATTATACTTGGCATACCAACCGCGACACCTATGATAAAATTGTTTTTGACGATGTAAAAAGCAATGTAATTCTCACCGCGATTTTAGCCTATATGGCTTCGGAAGATGATTCGAAAACTTCTCGCGAGCAAGTTATTTTGCCAGTCGATGATAAAACCGGAGAGCCTGAAACTTGGCCAACGCCAAGGGTTCCTGAAAGAAAAGGAGGCCAATAGTTATTCTTTATATTCCGAAGGACTTTTTCTAACTGGGTTTTTTATTTCGAAGGCACTTGCCAATTGTAGCAATTTTGCTTCTTGAAAAGGCGCTCCGATAAACGTAAGTCCAAACGGTTCACCAGAAGAATTATAGCCCATCGGTATTGTTAAGCACGGATATAAAGCAACCGCTGCATAGGCCGAGTGATAATTGTTTATGGATAAAATAGCGTCAAGGTTGTGTTCTTTCATCGGTTTCTGAAAGAATTCCGCGCCGTTTGTTTTCAACATTTCTTTAATTTTCAGAAAATCATCTGCGGAAGTGCTGTCAGCTATAATTCCATCAAAAATTCCTTGGTTGTAAGGCATTCTTTTTAAACTGTCTTTTTTGTTGAAAGTCATAATTTCCTCAAGATTTTTAAATTTTATATTTTCGGAATCGTGCATTTTTAAATACTTTGGAAGGTCTTCTTTCATATCAAGATTCAATAATGTCAAAAAACTGGGAAGGTCAATTTCTTCGGCACTATATTCAACAATTATCGCACCTTCTTTTTGAAGTTTTTTTATTGTAGCCGCATACATAGAATCTGAGAGTAACGACTTCATAACGCCAAGGCGCTTCCCCTTTAGAGTGGCATTTTTTATTTCCTCAATATAATTTGTAGATACAGTAATGGAAGCCGCATCAGCAATGTCCTTGCCTTTCATCGCATCCAGCAAAATTGCATTGTCAATCACGTTTTTGGTCATTGGGCCCGGAGTGTCGAGTGTGTGCGAAATTGGCACAATCCCCGAACGGCTCAAAACGCCCACAGTAGGTTTTAGCCCCACCAAAGAGTTTTGGCTGGAAGGCGATATAATGGAGCCAGCAGTTTCGGTTCCTACTGCAGCCACGGCGTAGTTTGCCGCTACTCCCGTTCCGCTGCCTGCACTACTTCCGCCGGTTTCAAAAATCATTCTACCGTATGGATTAAGTGTTTGTCCGCCCACCGCGCTGTAGCCAACCGGACAGCCATTACAGAAAAAATAAGCCCATTCACTCAGGTTTGCCTTTCCTATAATCAAAGCTCCGTTTTCTTTCAATCGCTGAACGATAAATGCATCTTCTGAAGGAGTATTGTCAATTAGCGCCGCAGCACCCGCAGTGGTTTTCATTTCTTTTGTGTCAATATTGTCCTTCAAAAGAATAGGCATTCCGAAGATTGGATTGTTCTTTGACCTTTTATTTTTGTCGCACTCGCGAGCTTCTTTTAGTACATTTGAATTCAGTGCAATAATTGTATTTAACGTCTTTTCCGGATCCAATTCATATTTGTAAATACGTTTTAGGAAAAACAGCGTAAGTTCTTCATAAGAAAATTTGCCTTTGGAAATTTCGCTCTGTAAAGTTGGAATATCTTTATCCAAAATAAGCGGCAACAATGCGTCATAACGTTTTTCAGAAAAAGCCTGCACTTCAGAATATAGGGGTTGAAAAACTTGATTTTTATCTAAATATTTAGAAGCAATCAATTTGTATCGCATCCTTTCAATAGGATGGTTTTGTTGTTTTTGAATGGTTTCTGTTTCATCCTGTGGCTTCCAAAGCGTTTCCTGCGAATACGACTGAAAGGTTACTATGCTAGCAAAAGCAAAAAGGATTGCGATATTTTTCATACGAGGAAATTTTCCTAAAAGTAAAAAACCATCCTGATATTTCAGGATGGTTTTTAATTTCATTTTAAATGGAACGGTATTTTATAGACCGAAAGCTTTTTTCACGGCATCAACATAATCCAATTTTTCCCAAGTGAAAAGCTCCACTTCTTTTGTAATTTGTCCATTGTACGGACTTTCAAAAGTTTTGGTAATCACTTCGGGATTTCTTCCCATATGTCCGTACGAAGCTGTTTCAGAATAAATAGGGTTTCTCAATTTCAACCTTTTTTCAATAGCTGCTGGGCGCATATTGAAAATTTCTGAAACCTTTTTAGCGATGTCACCATCTGAAAGTTTTATGTTTTTGGAATTGTATGTGTTCACCAAAATTGAAGTTGGTTCCACAACGCCAATTGCATAAGAAACCTGCACTAAAACTTCATCTGCAACTCCAGCGGCAACAAGGTTTTTCGCAATATGTCGTGAAGCATAGGCCGCACTTCTGTCAACTTTACTCGGATCTTTTCCACTGAACGCGCCACCACCGTGGGCCCCTTTTCCACCGTAAGTGTCAACGATTATTTTTCTTCCAGTTAATCCAGTATCACCGTGAGGTCCGCCGATTACAAATTTTCCAGTTGGGTTAATGTGATAAACAATATCATCATTGAATAGTTTCTGAACATATTCCGGAAGTAATTTCTTCACTCTCGGAATCAAAATTTCCGTGATATCCTTTTTGATTTTTGCAAGCATTTTTTCGTCTTCGTCAAAGTCATCGTGCTGTGTGGATACAACAAATGCAACAATTTTCTGAGGAACATTATCGTCGCTGTATTCAATAGTTACTTGGCTTTTCGCATCGGGACGCAAGTATTTAATTTCGTTTTCTTCACGGCGAAGCGCAGCCAATTCAATCAAAATTTTATGTGAAATATCCAACGCCAACGGCATATAGTTTTCGGTTTCTTTGGTAGCGTAGCCAAACATCATCCCTTGGTCACCAGCGCCTTGTTCCTCTTTGTTTTCACGATCCACACCTTGGTTGATATCTTGCGACTGTTCGTGGATTAAAGAGATAACCCCGCAGCTATCTCCGCTAAATTTATAAGCGCCTTTGGTGTAACCAATTTTGTTTATCACATCGCGAGCAATAGTTTGTACATCAAGATACGTATTGCTTTTAACTTCACCCGCCAAAACAACTTGTCCGGTGGTAACCAAGGTTTCGCAAGCAACCTTTGACTCTGGGTCGAAAGCTAAAAAGTTGTCTAAAAGCGCATCGCTAATTTGATCCGCAACTTTGTCTGGGTGTCCTTCAGAAACACTTTCCGAAGTAAATAAATAGGCCATAAAATGGTTTTAAAAATTTATATTTTTCAGAAGATTTGACGAATGCCGACGAGGAAGTTTTCACTGCCTTTAGCATTTTTTATTGAGGTTGCAATCAGTCAAATCTTTCCTCTTAAATTTGTATTGGGCAAAAGTAAAAAAATTAAATGAACCGCAATTTTATTTGAAGTTTTTTGGGGAAATATTTGGTTTTTAAATTTTTCTGACGGTATATTTGCGCTCACAAAGTTCAAAACTTTATTGAAATGTTATCAAGAAAGGCCGAGGGAATAGACCCTATGACGCCTTAGCAACCCTTTCTCCAGAAAGAAGGTGCTACATTCTACAACGATCCCGATAGTTATCGGGATTGACGATAGATAACGACAAGACAATTTTTTCATTCCCGAAAAAATTGCTTTCATTCTTTTTAACATTTTTCTATTGTCCCGAATTCAGTTCGGGATTGATCTTTTGGTTTAATCTATTTATTAACTCAAAAAAATTAGAAAAATGAGTGCAACAAAAATTATCCATTCCATTCCAAGTGATCCGTTAACGGGAGCTATTTCCGTCCCGGTTTACCAAACATCAACCTTTATCCAAGAAGCGCCGGGCGTTAACAAAGGTTTTGATTACGCCCGCAGTAACAACCCAACCCGCAAAGTGTTGGAAGACGTAGTTGCCCAACTTGAAAATGGCCATTCCGGCTTTGCCTTTGCAACCGGTTTGGCAGCTATTGATTCAGTTTTGAAACTTCTTTCAGTTGGTGACGAAATCGTCGCGGTTGATGATATTTACGGCGGAGCGTATCGACTTTTTACCCATGTTTACGAAAAACTGGGAATCAAGGTAAACTACGTTGACGCTTCGGAAGTTGAAAACGTAGCAAACGCCGTTTCCAAAAAAACAAAGCTCATTTGGATTGAATCGCCAACCAATCCAACTTTGAAAATTTCCGACATCGAAGCGATTTCGAAAGTAGCGAAAAGTGTAAATGCACTATTGGTTGTTGATAATACTTTCGCTTCCCCAATCGCGCAAAAGCCAATCGAACTGGGTGCTGATATAGTTATTCATAGTGGAACGAAATACATCGGTGGCCATTCCGATTTGGTTGCTGGTTTGGTTGTTACAAAAACACCGGAACTTTCAGAAAAAATAAAATTCATTCAAAATGCTTCAGGTGGAATTTTAGGTCCTTGGGATTGTTTTTTGACTATTCGCGGTATTGAAACCCTTGATATTCGTTATAAAAAACAATGTGAAAATGCATTCAAAGTAGCATTGTTTCTGGAAAACCAAGAAGGTGTTTCAAGAGTGCATTATCCCGGTTTAAAACCCCATAAGAATCATGAAATCGCCAAAAGACAACAAGACGGCCTGTTTGGAGGTATTGTTTCTTTTAGTTTGAAAAACGACACCCAGGAAGCTGCGGTAATGTTTGTAACAAATACTAAATATTTTAAGTTGGCAGAAAGTCTTGGCGGAGTTAAAAGTTTGCTTTGCCATCCTGCACAAATGACGCATGCTTCCATTCCTCGGGAGATACGTTTGAATGCTGGAATCAACGATTCGCTAATCCGCCTTTCCTGCGGAATTGAAGACGCCGAGGATTTGATCAACGATCTTTCCGAAGCCTTCAAAACAATTGAAAATTCAAAAGAAATTCTAACCTATTAAAACGAAAACGATGAGTGCAGCAACAGTAAAAATTCCTTTGGAACAATTGATAAATCTGGAAAAGATTAAAAAGAAAAAGATAAACATCGCCATTTTCGGTCACGGAAATGTGGGTCGCCATTTGGTGGATCAAATAATTTCTTCGAAGGAAGAAATCTCCCGACGACGTGATTTGGAGCTAAACATTTTCGCAATCGCCAATTCAAAAACCGTTTTGCTCCGGCAAAAAGGACTGGACAAAAATTGGTTGGAAGAAAAGATAGAAACTGAAAAATCATACAGTCCCGAAGAAGTTATTTCCTTCGCGAAAACCAATAATCTCCAAAACTTGATTTTGGTTGACAATACCGCAGATTCTGACTTTGTTCAAAATTACTCAAATTTTGTTGAAAATGGGTTCCATTTGGTTTCTTCAAACAAAATCGCCAATACATTGGATTTGAATTTTTATAAAGAACTTCGCGAAAAACTGACTTCAAAAAAGCGTCAATATTTATATGAAACAAATGTAGGGGCAGGATTACCGTTGATTGATACCATAAAACTTCTGCATCTTTCGGGAGAAAATATCACGAGAATCCGTGGCGTTTTTTCGGGTTCGTTGAGTTATATTTTCAATACTTTTTCAGAAGAAGATAGAACTTTCAGTTCTGTATTAAGATCGGCAATAGGCAAAGGATTTACAGAGCCTGACCCGCGTGAAGATCTTTGCGGAAATGACGTTGGACGGAAATTGCTTATCTTGGCCCGTGAATTGGATTTGCACAATGAGTTTGAAGATATTTCAATTCAAAATTTAATTCCAAAAGATTTGCGGAACGTTTCAAAAGAAGAATTTTTAGACCGTTTGCAAGAATTGGACGTTCCTTTTCAAATCAAAAAGAAAAACCAAACAAAAGATTGTGTTTTTCGTTACGTAGCAGATTTGCACGGCGATCTGTCAAAAGAAACGGGTGCAATTTTAACCGTGAATTTAACTTCGGTTCCCAAAAATAGTATGTTGGGCGCCCTTAAAGGAAGCGATTCAATTTTTGAAATTTATACCGAAAGTTACGGTGATAATCCAATTGTTATCCAAGGTGCTGGCGCGGGAGCAGCAGTTACAGCTCGAGGCGTTTTCGGTGATATTTTGCGGATTAGCGATAAAGATTGAAAAAGACTTAAGACCGCTGCGCTGCAAGACATAAGACAGAAAAGTTTTTAATTTAAAAATTTATTATTTTAACAAATGCAAAAAATAGTATTATTAATTTTTTCGATTTTCTTTTTTTCAAATGTTTTGTATTCACAAAATGATCAGAAAACTTATGACTTCGAAACTCATTTATTCACTCCATCATATAAAATGATCAAAGAACTTTATGCTTTTGACAAATGTAATGAAGAGAATAATTTAGAAAAATCATCCATTGATTATTCTATTAGAGTAGCGGAATTTAATGGTCAAGACAAATTATTTCTTACTTCTAGTACTAGAATAATTGGTGATGTTGAAGTTGACTGGAATAATCTAATGATTTCAGGCGCTTTTTTATTTAAAAATCGTTTAGTTTTATTATTAATGGAGCGTGAAAAATTAAAAGGTTTGGAGTTTTTATTCAAAAAAAGCGATAAGAAAATTGAAGGAAAAATTTATCTCGACCAAAATGGAACACCGGCTTGTTTTTCGACATATTTAATTGATAAAGAAAATCTCAAGCTTACTTATCACTCAAATAACTATTAATTTTTCAAAATTAAATCAGCCAAGGTTATTTCAGCAAATTTTTAAAAAACTTAGAACTATGAAAGTTTCACTAAACAGAATAAACGACAACTATCTTTTTGAAGCAAAAGGCGCTTCCGGCGTTCCAGTTTTGATCGACAACAAAACTGATGAACCTTCAAAAGGCGCAAGCCCGATGGAACTTTTGTTGATGGGCGTGGGCGGTTGCAGCGCGATAGATGTAGTGATGATTTTGAAAAAACAGCGACAGGAAATCACTTCCTATAAAATGGAAGTGGAAGGTCAGCGAAAGGAAGTGCGCGACGCCAAACCATTTGAGGCAATCCAAGTAACACTTTATTTGGAAGGCAAAATTGATGAGGCAAAAGCCATCCGCGCTGCCCAGCTTAGTTTTAAAAAATACTGTTCGGCTTCAATCACGATGGAAGCTTCGGTAAAAATCACATACAGTATTGTGCTTAATGGGAAAGCGATTAAATAACGGAAAAGATGAAAGGACAAAATGACAAAAGGAAAATTCCTTTTCGTCCTTTCGTCCTTTAGCGAAGCAGTCTTTTGTCCTTCAGCACAGCGGTCTTGGGTCACTTCCAAAACTAAATTTTGTATTGTAAACTTTATAATGTTACTTTGTATCAGTTCATATTCATAGTTAAAAGTTATCAAGAAAGGCCGAGGGACTAGACCCTTTGACGCCTTAGCAACCCTTTCGCCAGAATGAAGGTGCTACATTCTATCCGCCGTAGGCGGAATAGATAACAACAAACAGGTTTTTCCTTCACCTTTTCTTGATATAATTTTAATTTCCATTGTTCATGGGAGTATCGAGTTATATATTATAATTCCGCTCCCTCCCTTTGAAGGTAGGGCTGGGGAGGGATGTTTTTAAAATCAAGAAATGAATAAAATACAACAAGCACTTCAAAATCGAATATTAGTTCTCGACGGCGCAATGGGCACGATGCTCCAGCGCTATAAATTTTCGGAAGAAGATTTTCGTGGCGAGCGGTTTAAGGATTTTCATAAATCGGTAAAAGGAAATAACGATTTGCTTTCAATCACCCAGCCACAAGCAATTGCGGAAATCCATTCAAAATATTTTGCAGCAGGCGCGGATATTGTGGAAACCAACACGTTTTCCAGCACCACCATCGCAATGGCAGATTACGATATGCAGGATTTGGTGTACGAACTGAATTTTGAATCCGCCAAAATCGCTAAAAAAGTTGCGGATGAATTCACCGCAAAAGAACCTCACAAACCCCGTTTCGTGGCTGGAGCAATCGGTCCGACAAACAAAACGGCAAGTATGAGTCCGGATGTAAACGATCCGGGATATCGAGCCATTTCTTTTGAACAGTTGCGCGTGGCATACAAACAACAGGCAGAAGCATTAATTTATGGCGGCGTGGATTTGCTTTTAGTCGAAACTATATTCGATACTTTGAACGCAAAAGCCGCTCTTTTCGCAATCGATGAAATTAAGGAAGAACGAAATCTCGACATTCCAATAATGATAAGCGGAACCATAACTGATGCTTCCGGCAGAACCCTATCGGGCCAAACTGCTGAGGCATTTTTAATTTCTATTTCGCATATTCCGCTGTTGAGTGTCGGGTTCAATTGTGCTTTGGGCGCCAAACAACTCACTCCTCATCTTGAAGTAATTGCAAACCGCACCAATCTTGCCGTGAGCGCCTATCCAAATGCAGGATTGCCAAACGCATTTGGCGAATATGATGAAAGTCCGGAGCAAATGGCTGAACAGATAAAAGAATATCTCGATAAACAATTGGTAAATATAATCGGTGGTTGTTGCGGAACCACTCCCGAGCACATAAAAGCCATTGCCGAAATTGCTTCGCAATACAAACCCCGACCTTTTTTTCAAACTGAAAATAGTACAATATGATTCCCACAAAACAAGAAGTTGAAGAAGCGTGTAAGCGCATAAAACCATTCGTTCACAATACGCCAGTATTGAAATCTACCTATTTAAATGAACTTTCCGGTGCTGAAATTTTCTTTAAATGTGAGAATTTTCAAAAGATGGGGGCTTTCAAAATGCGAGGCGCTACCAACTCAATTCTTCAACTTTCCGAAGAACAGAAAAAAGCAGGTGTTGTAACACATTCCTCTGGAAATTTTGCGCAGGCACTTTCATTGGCGGCTAAAAACCTTGATGTAAAAGCATACATAGTAATGCCTGAGAATGCTCCACAAGTAAAAAAAGAAGCAGTAAAAGGCTACGGTGGAATCATTACAGAGTCAGAGTCAACGCCAATTGCCCGTGAAAATGAGGCGGAACGTATTCAGAAAGAAACCGGGGCGACTTTTATTCATCCTTCCAACGAGAAAAATGTGATTCTTGGCAATGCAACTGCAGCAGCGGAATTGCTTCAATCGCATCCTGATTTAGATTATGTTTTCGCACCTGTTGGCGGTGGCGGATTGATTGCTGGGACTTCACTTTCGGTGAAATATTTTGGAACTGATTGCAAAACAATCGGCGGCGAACCTTTTGAAGTTGATGATGCTTTCAGAAGTTTAAAAAGTGGAAAAATAGAATTCAACGAAACCACAAATACCATTGCAGATGGTTTGAAAACCTTCCTTGGCGATGTCAATTTTCCAATCATAAAGGAATTGGTTTCAGAAATAATTAGAGTTGAAGAAACCGAAATCATTTCAGCAATGAAACTAATTTGGGAACGGATGAAAATAATTGTAGAGCCTAGCAGTGCGGTTGCACTTGCAGCTTTACTTCGCGAAAAAGAACGATTTAAAAATAAAAAAATTGGAATCATCATTTCTGGCGGAAATGTGGATTTGAGGAATTTACCTTTTTAAAAAATTATAAACTGACGAGGCCTTCGACAAGCTCAGGCTGACAAATGCTTATTAATTGTCAATTTAAGAAATAGTATAAATGTCATGCTGAGCTTGTCGAAGCACTACTTAAGTTAGGAACCGACTAAATGAAGACAGAAAATAAAAAATATTTAAAACTTTCAGGTCTCGAACCCTTAATAGTATCTCCCGAAAGCAATTTCATAAATGTGGGGGAGCGCACAAATGTGGCAGGTTCAAAGAAATTCCTTCGGCTGATTAAGGAACGAAATTTCGAGGAAGCCCTTTCTGTTGCCCGTGAACAGGTTGAAAATGGCGCGCAAATCATCGACATAAATATGGACGATGGTTTGATTGATGGGAAAGAAGCGATGGTGAAGTTTTTGAACCTCGTGATTGCCGAACCGGATATTTCGCGAGTTCCCATTATGATTGATAGCAGCAAGTGGGAAATCATAGAAGCCGGATTGCAGGTTGTGCAGGGCAAATGTGTTGTGAATTCCATCAGCTTAAAGGAAGGCGAAGCAGAATTTATACATCACGCAAAACTCATAAAACGCTATGGTGCCGCTGTAATTGTGATGGCTTTTGATGAAAAGGGCCAAGCCGATAATTACCAAAGAAGAATAGAAATTGCGAAACGCTCCTATGATATTTTGGTAAATCAAGTAAAATTCGCCCCAGAGGATATAATTTTCGATTTGAACATTTTTCCCGTTGCTACTGGAATGGACGAGCATCGAAAGAATGCTATCGATTTTATTGAGGCAACGCGCTGGGTTCGTGAAAACCTTCCATACGTAAGCGTGAGTGGTGGCGTAAGTAATGTCTCCTTTAGTTTTCGTGGAAATGACAGTGTGCGTGAAGCGATGCACTCTGTGTTTTTGTACCACGCTATTCAGGCAGGAATGAATATGGGGATCGTAAATCCTGCGATGCTGGAAATATACGATGATATTCCAAAGGATTTGCTGGAACACGTGGAAGACGTAATGTTCGACCGTCGCGATGATGCTACAGAGCGATTGTTGGATTTTGCCGAAACAGTTGTAGGGAAATCAAAAGAAAGTAAAATTGACCTGTCCTGGCGAGAAGAACCATTGCAAAACCGTATTACGAGAGCTTTGGTAAAAGGAATTGACGAATTTATTTTAGCTGATATTGAAGAAGCAAGGCAAAAGGCTAATAAACCAATTGAGGTAATCGAAGGCAATTTAATGATCGGAATGAATGTGGTAGGCGACCTCTTTGGAAGTGGAAAAATGTTCTTGCCACAAGTAGTGAAATCGGCGCGGGTTATGAAAAAAGCGGTTGCGTATCTACTTCCATATATTGAGGAAGAAAAATTGAAAAACCCACAGATTGGTGATTCAAAAAATGCGGGGAAGGTTTTGATGGCAACAGTTAAGGGCGACGTTCACGACATTGGAAAAAATATTGTCGGCGTTGTTTTAGCGTGCAATAATTATGAAATCATCGACTTGGGGGTAATGGTTCCGCCTGAAAAAATAATTGCAGTTGCGAAAGAAGAAAATGTTGACGCCATTGGCTTAAGCGGATTGATAACACCTTCGTTGGACGAAATGGTTTTTTTGGCGAAGGAAATGCAACGGCAAAATTTTAAAGTTCCGTTGTTGATTGGTGGAGCTACTACAAGCAAAGCACACACTGCTGTAAAAATAGATCCTGAGTATGAATGTGCTGTTGTGCATATAAATGATGCTTCACGAGCGGTAACAGTAGTTGGGGATTTACTGAAAAGGGAAACTTCGGTTCTGTATAAAGAGAATTTGAAACGAGATTACGATACTTTCAGAAAAGATTTTTTGAAACGCCAACGTGTAAAAACCTATCTATCTCTTTCTGAAGCACGGAGGAACAAGTTTCAAATTGATTGGAATACTTCGGAAATAGTCAAACCTAACCAACTTGGAGTTCAGGTTAAAAAGGATTTCGATTTAAATCTATTAGTGGATTATATAGATTGGACACCTTTTTTCAGAAGTTGGGAACTTCACGGAAGATATCCCAATATTTTGAAAGATGAAATTGTTGGTGAACAAGCTTCGGAATTGTTTGAGGATGCACAAAAAATGCTTCAGAAAATAATTTCAGAAAAACTATTGGAGGCGAGAGCCGTTTTTGGAATTTTTGAAGCGAACACTGTGAATGATGATGATATTTTGATCCAAATCCCAAATCCCAAATCCCAAACCCCAAATTTCGTATTCCGAACCCTTCGCCAACAATCCAAAAAAGCAGAAGGAAAACCAAATATAGCTTTGGCCGATTTTATAGCACCAAAAGAAACCGGAAAACAAGATTATATAGGTTGTTTCTGCGTTAGTACTGGTTTTGGAACTCAGGAATTGGCTTCAAAATATGAAAAGGAACACGATGATTACAGCTCCATAATGGTAAAAGCTTTGGCAGACCGATTGGCAGAAGCGTTTGCGGAATACCTTCACAAAAAAGTACGAACCGATTATTGGGGCTACGCTTCCGAAGAGAAACTTAGTAACGAAGATTTAATTTCAGAAAAGTATAAAGGTATTCGTCCCGCACCCGGCTATCCCGCTTGCCCAGATCATTTGGAGAAAATTACCATTTGGGAAATCTTGAAAGTGAAAAAGAACATTGGTGTTGAGCTCACCGAAAGTTTGGCCATGTGCCCAGCGGCTTCGGTTTCAGGATATTATTTTGCAAATCCCCAAGCCCGCTATTTTGGTCTTGGAAAAATTAAAGAAGACCAAATTGAAGATTTCGCGGAGCGAAAAAATATGAATTTAGAAGAAGCCACAAAATGGCTAAAACCAAATCTTGCAGACTAGATGAAAGTAACCGAACACATAAAAAACGGAAAAGGAAAAACACAATTTTCGTTCGAGATTTTACCACCTTTAAAGGGAGAAAATATACACTCCATTTTTAGTAATATTGATCCATTGATGGAGTTTGAGCCTCCCTACATAAACGTTACTTATCATCGTGAGGAATATGTTTTTAAGGAATTAAAAGATGGTTTAATTGAAAAGAAAATCGTTCGCAAACGTCCGGGAACGGTTGGCATTTGCGCGGCTATTCAAAATAAATATGAAGTTGATGCTGTTCCCCACATACTTTGTGGCGGGTTTACGAAGGAAGAAACAGAGAATTTTTTAATCGATCTTCAGTTTTTGGGGATTGATAATGTAATGGCTTTGCGGGGCGATGCAGTTAAAAGTGAAACCTATTTCACACCCGAAAAGAACGGACACAAATATGCATGCGATCTTGTTTCACAAATAAACTCCTTGAACAAAGGAACGTATTTGGACGATGAACTTCAGCATACTTTTCCGACGGATTTTTGTGTGGGCGTTGCTGGTTATCCTGAAAAACACATGGAAGCGCCAAGTAGTGAAAGTGATATTCATTTTCTTAAAAAGAAAATCAAAAACGGTGCGGAATATATTGTAACGCAGATGTTTTTCGACAATGAAAAATATTTCAAATTTGTTGAAAAATGCAGAGCTGAAGACATTACAGTGCCCATTATTCCTGGGCTAAAACCAATTGCAGTAAAATCACACTTAAACTTGATTCCACATAGATTTAAAGTAGATTTACCCGATGCTTTGGTTATGGAAGTTGTGAAAGCCAAGGATAACAAAGCCGTTCGGCAAATTGGAATTGACTGGTGTATTAATCAAAGTCAGGAACTTGTAAAGGCTGGCGTGCCTTTTCTTCATTACTATTCTATGGGGAAAAGCAGCAATATTAAGGAAATAGCTTCGCAGATATTTTAAGATTGCTTTATTTTGTGGCAATGTCCCGAATTGTTTTCTTTTTATTTTTTATCACGTCTTCTTTTGTTTTTTCACAGGAAAAAAACAATGATTTTTTCGTTGATGCTAATTATTTCTACGGAACTATTCTTCGGCATAATAAAGATATTTCGCATTTGGTGAAAAATCATCCCGAGGGTTTCATTGTTGGTTTTAACCGAAAAACTTACGGAGCAGAACGTTGGCATCAGGAATACAATTATCCAGATTGGGGCTTTTCATTTGTGCATCAAAATGCCCATTATGATGTTTTGGGTGAGAATTATGGTTTATATGGACATTTCAATTTTTATTTTTTAAATCGAAATCTTTTCTTCCGAATAGGGCAGGGCATTGCCTACAATACCAATCCATTTGATTTGGAGACCAATTTCAAAAACAATGCTTACGGAAGCCATCTTTTGAGTTCCACCTATTTGATGCTGAACTACAACAAACAGCATCTTTTTAAAAATCTTGGAGTACAAGCTGGGATTGCTTTGGTGCATTATTCCAATGGAAATTTTACTGCGCCTAATTCCAGCACCAATGCTTTCACAATAAATGTTGGTGTACAATATTCCGTTGTGGATGAAAAACCTTCGAATTATATTTCCGATTCACTTCCGAAGAAAATTTCAGAACCTGTAAAATACAATGTTGTGCTTCGTGGCGGATTGAATGAAAGTGACTATTTAAATCTCGGCCAGCATCCATTCTTTGTAGTTTCTGCTTTTGTTGATAAGCGGTTGAGCTATAAAAGTACGCTTCAGTTGGGTACGGATTTTTTCTATTTGCCATTTCTAAAAAACGAAATTGAATATCTTTCCATTGCTTTTCCAAATACAGGAGTGGAAGGAGATGAAGACTTTAAACGCGTTGGGATTTTTGCGGGTCACGAATTGCGCATCAGTAATTTGGCAATCGTTTCACAAGTAGGCTACTATGTTTATTATCCATACGATTTTGAAGGACGCACTTATTTTAGGGCAGGTTTGAAATATTATGCAACCGATAAACTTTTTGGCGCGATCACTCTAAAATCGCACGGTGCCAAAGTGGAGGACGTAGAGTTTGGTGTAGGAATTAGATTATAAATTATGAATAAATTATTTTTTGTTGGTTTAATTTTTTTACTGTTTTCGTGCGATTCCGAAAACGGTTGGGATTGTATTCAAGCTGCGGGGAATCCAATTTCCAAAGAATACGCTGTTTCAGATTTTTCAAAAATTAGAATTGAAGACGACGTTACGCTTTATCTAAAACAAGGGGAAGCGCAACAGGTGAAAATTGAAACTGGAGAAAACCTATTGGGTGATATTTCCGTAAGTATTGAAAATAATACACTCGTGGTGAAAAACCATAACAATTGCAATTTGGTTCGCGACTACGGAATTACAAAAGTTTTTGTAACAGTGCCAAATATCACTGAGATCAGGAATAGTTCGGCCTACGATGTTATTGGCGAGGGAGTTTTAAATTTTCCAGCACTCACTTTGGTGAGCAATAGTTCCGTTGGGCCTGAAACAATCAG
This sequence comes from uncultured Aequorivita sp., assembly GCA_937125455.1. GTDB lineage: Bacteria > Bacteroidota > Bacteroidia > Flavobacteriales > Flavobacteriaceae > Aequorivita. The sequence goes on along the minus strand of CAKZLK010000012.1, from coordinate 42,317 downwards.
AAAGAGTGGCGATTTTTATTTAAATATTATTTGCGACGAATTCCGTGTAGCTGCCAATGGACAAAGTGTTTTTTACATTACTGGTAAAGCTGAAAGAGCAACATTGAGTTTTGCTGATGAAATGCCGCGTTTTGAAGGCAAAGAATTTTTAATAAATGAACTTACTGTCTTTCAGAGAAGTGCAAATAAAATGATAGTAAATCCCATACAAAGTATCGTCGGAAAAATCGTAGCAACTGGTGATATTATTTCTTATAACCGCCCGCCATTGGTAGATGTAAAAGAATTATTTACAGGCAGGTTATTATTTGAAGATTAGTTTATCTTTACCGGCGTTGAAAAAAATATGAAACACCTTCTTTCCGTATTTGCCATTCTAATTTTAAGTTTTCCGCTCTTTTCGCAGGAAAAAGAATTAAAGCCAGTTTCTTTAGAAGCTGATTTTTTCTACGGAAGTGTTTTGGAGCACAACCCCGATATTGAACATTTAATATCCGGCCACCCCTCTGGTTTTATTTTCTCTTTTAACAGAAAAACATACGGTTTTAATGAATGGGAACGACGCTATAATTATCCAGATTGGGGGTTTACACTTGCCTATCAAGACTTAAGTAATGATTATTTGGGAAATGTGGTAGGTGTATACGGGCATCTAAATTGGTATTTTTTAAACAGAAACCTCATGGTTCGGGTCGGGCAGGGAATTGCTTATTCCGCAAAACCTTTTGATACAGAATCCAATTATAATAATAACGCTTACGGCACAGAATTTTTAAGTACAACCTTTTTAAAAGGAAATTATGTACGTGAAAATATATGGAAAGGTTTTGGCGTACATGCCGGGTTTACAGTTATCCATTATAGCAATGCCAATTTTAAAGCCCCAAACAATAGCACAAACTCATTTTTGTTAAATGCAGGAGTGAGTTACCTATTGGATTACAAAGACTTTCCCGAATATATTCATAAAGAAGATTCGCTCAGTAAAACCCACGCCGAAAGATTTAAATACAATCTTGTATTTAGAACTGGATTGAACGAAAGTGATGTTGTTGGCCTCGGCCAAGAGCCGTTTTATGAGTTGTCATTTTTTGTAGATAAACGCATTAATTACAAAAGTACATTTACTGGTGGTGTGGATGTTTTTTTCTCCACTTTTTTAAAGGAATTGATCACCTATCGCTCTATTGCATATCCCGAAGATGGACTTTCTGGTGATGAAGATTACAAACGTGTAGGCGTTTTTGTAGGCCATGAATGGCGTTTTAATCGGATAGCTTTTGTTTCTCAATTGGGCTATTATGTTTATTGGCCCTACGCTTTTGAAAATCGCGTTTATAATCGTTTGGGCTTAAAACGTTATTTCTTTGATGATAACATATTCGCTTCCGTAACAGTTCATGCCCATTGGGCTAAAGCGGAAGCCGTAGAATTTGGCGTTGGATATCGATTATAGAGTTTTTTTCAGAAATACTAATTATGAAAAATATAATTTACATTCTATTAATTCTTCTTTTTGCTGGGTGTAATTCAGACAAAGGTTGGGACTGCACACAAAAGTCTGGGACTATTGTAGAAACGGAATTTACCGTGCAACCGTTTACAAAGATACTTGTGTGGGAGCGCATACAACTTTTTATTAAACAAGGTGACGAACAAAAAGTGGTTGTTGAAACTGGTGAAAATTTAATGAGCGATATTGAAGTTTCCGTTACTGATGGGAAGCTTGAAATTCACAATAACAATTCCTGTAATTTAGTTCGCGATTATGGGCTTACAAAAGTGTACGTCACTTCACCAAACATTACTGAAATACGTAGTAGCACAGGTTTGTCAGTTGAAAGTATTGGCGTGTTACAATATCCTTCTTTGACGCTTTTATCAGAAGATCAACAAAACGAAGACGCATACCATACAGATGGTGATTTTAAAATGAATTTAGATGTGACAAGTTTAAATATTGTCGCGAATGGACTTTCCAAATTTTATTTAAGCGGAAGCGCTACTTCTGCTAGCTTTGGGCTTTATGCGAGCGATTGCAGAATTTTTTCTGAAAATCTAATCGTGCAGAATCTGTATTTTTTTCACAGAAGTACGGGAGAAATGGTAGTGAATCCACAACAGGCCATTAGGGGTAAAATAGTGAGTTTGGGCAACGTGATTTCAAAAACACGACCTCCAATTGTTGAGGTTGAGGAATTGTATCGCGGGAAACTTATTTTTGAATAGTAAGCTCGCTGAAAAGCTTTTCCAAAGTGGTATTTTTTTGGTGTAGTTGAAGTATTTTCAAACCATTGTCGTGTGCAAAATCAAACACTTTACCGCGCATATCCTGTTCGGTTTCAAAATAAAGCTGATAAACAAAACCAATTGAGTTTTCAACCTTATCAATTTTTGGAAGCTTTTGAAGCGCCACTTCCTCAACACGGTAATCAAATTCCACTTCAATAATTTGTTCCTTTTTGTTCTTTAAGTCTGAAAGTTTTTTATCAAGAACAATTTCACCTTTGTTTATAATAATAACACGGTCGCAAATGGCCTCTACTTCCTGCATAATATGCGTGGAAAGCAAAACTGTTTTTTCCTTTCCAACATCTTTTATGAGTTGACGAATTTCAATCAATTGATTTGGATCCAAACCTGTTGTTGGCTCATCGAGAATTAAAACTTCGGGGTTGTGCAGCAATGCATTTGCAAGCCCAACGCGTTGGCGGTATCCTTTTGAAAGTTGACCGATTTTTTTATTCGCTTCTGGCGCTAATCCTGTTTTTTCTATGATGCTTTCTACTTCAGATTTAGGAATATTATAAATACCTGCATTAAAAAGAAGGTATTCGCGAACATACATATCCAAGTAAAGGGGGTTGTGTTCGGGCAGATAGCCCACGCTTTTTTTAACGGCAATATCATCTTTGTTTACTTCAAAGCCGTTCACGATAGCAACACCTTCCGAGGCGGGAAGAAAAGTAGTTAAAATTTTCATCATGGTAGATTTTCCAGCGCCATTTGGACCCAGAAAACCGACGATTTCACCTTTTTCAATGGAAAACGAAACCTTGTTCAGCGCTTTTTGTTCGCCGTAAGTTTTGGTGATATTTTCAACTTTTATAGACATATTATTACAAAAACAAAGCTACATAAATTTCTTCCGAAGTGATTCTACTCTTCGATTTTAAATTTTTCATAAAACGTTTTTAAAATCACATTTATTGGCTAATTTAGCCGCAATGAATACAAATCTTATATACAATCTTTCTAAGGCGTGGTGGCATATGTTCAGAAGCATTCGCTAGTGGGGTAATTGTATTTTAAATATACTATGAAAAGTCCCATTCTTGGGGCTTTTTTTATGAAATTGAATTTATGGAAAATAAGAAAGAATTACGCGGTTGGCTAGATGCTTTTGGATTGGATCATCCACTTGTTATAGCTGGGCCATGCAGTGCCGAAACTGAAGAGCAAGTGCTGAAAATTGCACATCAGCTAAAAAATACAGACACTTCAGTTTTACGTGCGGGAATTTGGAAACCACGAACCCGCCCCGGAAATTTTGAAGGCGTGGGTGCTTTGGGTTTAAAGTGGCTTCAAAAGGCAAAAGAGGAAACAGGGTTGCTTACAACTACTGAAGTGGCAAACGCCAATCACGTAGATTTAGCGCTAAAACACGATGTAGATATTTTATGGATTGGGGCCCGCACAACGGTTTCGCCATTTATTGTTCAAGAGATTGCAGATGCCGTAAAAGGAACTGATAAAATTATTTTGGTGAAAAATCCAGTAAATCCAGATTTGGCTTTATGGCTTGGTGCTGTGGAGCGTTTCTATGAAGCGGGAATTACCAAACTCGGTGTTATCCACCGTGGGTTTTCTACCTATGAAAAAACGCGTTACCGCAACAATCCAGAATGGCAAATCCCGATTGATTTGCAAAATAGTTTTCCAGATTTACCTTTAATTTTGGATCCTTCCCACATTGCGGGTAGGCGCGATATAATTTTTGAACTTTGCCAAACTGCGCTCGATTTAAATTATGACGGTTTAATGGTAGAGACTCATTTTGATCCTGATAATGCTTGGAGTGATGCCAAACAGCAAATTACGCCAGCTACCTTAGAGAAAATGACGGTTGATCTTAAAATCCGAAAAGTGGAAGGCGATGAAGCTGAATTCAACAACCAATTAAATACAATGCGAACACAGATTGATTTAATTGACGACCAAATAATGGATATGTTGGGCAAACGGATGAAAATTGTTGATAACATTGGCGCTTTAAAAAAGAAAAACAATGTTGCAATTCTTCAGGTTAAACGTTGGAATGAAGTGCTTGGGCGCATGATTTTGGAAGGTGAACATAATAAACTTAGTGAAGAGTTTGTTCTGAAAATTTATAAAGCAATTCATCAAGAATCTATTAACCATCAAAAAAAGGTTATTAATGAGTAAAAAGTTTTGCAACTTTGTGGCATGAAAGGGCTTGTCTATAAATCTACCGGAAGCTGGTACAGCGTGAAAGCTGAAAACGGCAATTTTTACGATTGCCGTATAAAAGGCAAATTCCGCATTGGAGGAATTAAAAGCACAAATCCAGTAGCGGTTGGTGACCACGTAGACTTCGAAATTGAAAAAAAAGGGGATGAGACCGTTGGTGTAATTTCACATATTGATGAACGCGATAATTACATTATTCGCAAATCGGTAAACCTTTCAAAACAAACACACATTATTGCAGCCAATATTGATATTGCGTTTTTATTGATTACCCTAAACAATCCTCCCACATTTACTACATTCATCGACAGGTTTTTAGTGACTGCAGAAGCATATCACATTAAAGCTGTGCTTCTTTTTAATAAAATTGATACTTACAACGAAGATCAATTATTGGAGATAAAACTACTTGCTGCGCTTTACCGAAAAGTTGGGTATGAGTGCATTGGTATTTCAGCAATTACTGGAAAAAATATTGACAAAGTGAAAGCTTTGATGAAGGATAAAGTAACGATGTTTTCAGGTCATAGCGGTGTTGGAAAATCTACTTTAATCAATGCTTTGGAACCTGGATTGGGTTTAAAAACCTCAAAAATTTCCGAACAACATTTACAGGGGCAGCACACTACAACCTTTGCAGAAATGTTCGATCTTTCTTTTGGGGGGCAAATTATTGATACCCCTGGCATCAAAGGCTTCGGAGTGGTTGAAATTGACAAAGAAGAGCTGGGTGATTATTTTCCAGAGTTTTTTGAGCTAAAGGAACATTGCAAGTTCAATAACTGCCTTCATTTGGAAGAACCGCAATGCGCGGTAAAAGAGGCTTTGGAAAACGAAGAAATAGCTTGGTCACGCTATAAAAGTTATCTGCAAATTTTGGAAGGCGAAGAAGACCATTTCAGAAAAGATATTTATGAAAAGTAATATTTCAAATTTCAAAAGCCAAATCCAAATAATTTAATAATCAAACTATCCACCAATCTAACAATTCAAAATGCGTGTTTTAATTCAAAGAGTAAAAAAAGCATCCGTAACCATTGAAGGAAAAATTTTTTCTGAAATAAATCAGGGTTTGCTCATTTTTTTAGGAATTGAAGCCGAAGATAACCAAGAGGACATCAACTGGTTAGCTGGAAAAATTGCCCGTTTGCGGATTTTTTCTGATGAAAATGAAGCAATGAATCTTTCAGTACAGGATATGAAAGGCGATTGTTTGGTGGTTAGCCAATTCACACTTCACGCGAATACCAAAAAAGGCAATCGACCGTCTTTTATCAATGCTGCAAAGCCCGAAATTGCAGTGCCACTCTATGAAAAATTTGTGCTTCAGCTTGAGGTTGAGACAAATAAAGGGGTACAAACCGGAAGTTTTGGAGCTATGATGGATGTGGCTTTGATTAATGATGGACCTGTTACAATTTGGATTGATTCAAAAAGAAGAGAATAATCTCTTTAACTTTTTTTTAACCTTTCGGAAATTTTATATATTGCTAGCGATAAAATGAATCCATGAAAAAGATTTTTTGCTTAGCAGTTCTACTTTGCTCAGCTCAAATTTATGCCCAAAAGGAGTACTCCATAGCGTCCATAAACAAAGAACTGACCGAATATTCCAATAGTGTTTTGATTGATGAATTGGTTGAGATTGACGTGACCGACGTCAATAAAATGAAGGAGAAGACTCATCGTGTTCGAGCCGTATTCAATAAAATGGGTGATGGCGACACCAATCTTTTCGAGTTTTATGATACTAACTCTCGTGTAAAAGATGTTCAAGTTTGGATTTACGATGCCTTTGGCAAGGAAATGGAGCATTTCAAAAAGAAAAACTTTGTGGACGTAAGCCGAACGGGCAATAATATGTACGTAGACTCAAGGGTATTGTACTTAAATTATACACCAACTACTTATCCCTACATTGTAGTTTTTGACAGCGAAACCGAAACTGGTGATTCCGCTTTTATAAGCCCTTGGCATCCTCTTGGTGGTTATGCGGAAAGCACTCAAAAAAGTGTTTTAAAAATAAAATTTGATCCTGCAAATAAACCCAAATACAATCCCAAAAACTTGGAGGGCTATGCTATTGAAATTTCTGAAAAACCAGAAGAAATTACCTTTTCTGCTTCAAACCTAAAGGCAATTCGGTATGAAGAGCAAAGTCCATCAATTAGCGAAATACTTCCAAATGTAACTATTGCATTAAATAACTTTAGGCTGAAAGGAACTATTGGTTTAGGCAAAGATTGGAAAGAGTTTGGAAGTTGGATGAACAAAAGTTTGCTTGCTGATGTAAATGAACTTCCCGAAGGTACTGTTGCCCGTATAAAAAGTCTTGTGGCAAATGAAACAACAAACGAAGGAAAGGCTAGAAAAATATACCAGTACGTACAAGATAAGGTTCGTTACATTAGTATTCAAATAGGTATTGGTGGCTGGAAGCCAATGCTCGCTTCAGATGTAGATAAGTTGAGCTATGGCGATTGTAAGGCATTGACCAACTACACAAAAGCTTTGATGGATTTGGTAGGTGTGCCATCTTATTATACCGTTTTATATGGAGATACTTCAGAAAGAGATATAATATCAGATTTTACATCATTACAAGGAAACCACGTTATTCTTGGAGTACCCGACGGTGATGAAATAACTTGGCTGGAATGTACTAGCCAGGATACTCCCTATGGGTATATAGGCGATTTTACAGATGATCGTGATGTGTTGATAATGACTCCTGAAGGTGGAAAAATTGCACATACCAAAATATATGAAACTGAGGAAAGCACCCAGACAAATATTTCAAAAGTAAAGGTTGATCCTCAGGGCAATGTAATGGCTGATTTTAAAAGTGTTTCTAAAGGACTTCAATATGATGGCAAGTATTTACTTCCAAAGAAGAAAGAGGACGATGTAGATAAATATTATAAAAACAGATGGAGCTACATCAACGGGTTTTCATTGAGTAATTTTGAATTTATTAATGATCGTGAAAATATAGTTTTTACCGAAAAAATAGCTATGATTATTCCCCACTATGCAAACCCTGTGGGCAATGACTATTTGTTCTGCGCCAATATTTTTAACCAAAGCCAGCACATTCCACCCCGCATTTTAGACCGAAAGCAAAACCTTTATTTAAGCCATGGTTATATAGATATTGATACCGTTGAAGTTGAAATTCCAGAAAACTTTTCGATTGAAGCATTACCAAATGAAACTATTTTAGAAACCAAATTCGGAAAGTACGAAATGAGTTTTGTTAAAACGGCTGAAAACGAACTGGTTTACAACCGCAAATTACTTATTAACAAAGGTGAATATCCTCCTTCAGAATATGAAAATTATCGTGATTTTTTAAGGTCTATAGCAAGACTGGATAAAACGAAAATACTTTTAAAACAAGATGTACAATAAATAACTTAACCCAATGAAATCAAATATACTTACAGCACTTATAGTTTTGTGCTTTCTGAATATTTCAGTTGCCCAAAATTATAAATTCGGAAAAGTTTCCAAAGAAGAATTGCTCCAAAAAGAACACCCAAAAGAGCCAACAGCAGATGCTGCGATTCTTTATCGTGAAATCAAAACCGATTTCCAATATACACAGGATGCTGGTTGGTATATGGTTACGGACTATTTTGAACGCATTAAAATTTATACGAAAGAAGGTTTTGATAAGGCGAATGCAACTATTAACCTCTATAAAGGTGATGGTGAGGACAAACTTCTAGGACTGAAAGGGTATACTTATTATTTAGATGCAGACGGAAAAATAGAAGAAGTAAAACTTAAAAACGATGGTATTTTTGAGGAAGAGACTTCTAAGTACGTTACCCAAACAAAAATAACCATGCCAGACGTTCGGGAAGGTTGTGTTATAGAATACAAATACACCATTAATTCGCCTTTCATCTTCAATATAGATGAATTCAGGTTTCAGGAAACCATTCCCGTTGATAAAGTGAATGTGCTTTTCAAAACGCCGGAATATTTCGTTTACAAAACACACCAAAGGGGCTGGGTTCCTTACAAAGTTGATTCTTATTCTAGAGAAAGAACAATGAGTTATAGACAGACAACCCAGGATTTAAGAGCACTTGGAGGGCCTGGTCTTCCAGAAACCACAACAAGGGAGGTAAAGTTTAAAGAAGACACCTATACCGTTGAACTGGATAATGTTCCGGCATTGAAAGAAGAAGCTTATGTGGGCAATTTGAATAATTATACAACCGCTTTACAATTTGAGATGAGTTATATTGATATTCCAGGTGTGCCGCTTAAAACCTATGCTACTAATTGGGAAGACGTTTCAAGAAGTATTTACAGAGTAAGTGAGTTTGGTAATGAGCTAGAGCGTAATAATTATTTTGAAAATGACATTAATGCCCTTTTGAATGGCGTAACAAAGCCAGAAGAAAAGGTGGGGCGTATTTTCTCATACGTTTTGAATAAAATGAATTGGAATGGATATAGTAGTTATTATACCAGTGAAGGCGTAAAAGATGCCTATAAAAAAGGCTCTGGAAATGTGGCAGATATAAACCTGATGTTGGTGGCAATGCTTCGTCATGCAAAATTGGAGGCCAATCCCGTTTTGGTTAGTACAAAATCTCACGGTATTCCTTTGTTTCCAACACGCAATGGATTTAACTATGTGATTGCTGCTGTTGATCTTCCCCAAGGAACTTTATTACTTGATGCTACTAATAAAGACGCAGAAATAGGCGTTTTAAAGTCCAATATTTTAAACTGGCAAGGTCGGGTAATAAAGAAAGATGGAACTTCCGGTTGGGTTTCACTAAGCTCCCTGATTCCTGCCGTAAAGAGCGCAATGGTTAATTTTGAAATCAAACCAGATATGTCAGTTACTGGAAAAGCCAAAAATAGGTTCACTGGCAATTACGCCTTTGAATACAGAACAGGTTATAAAAATTTAAACGAAGAAGCCCAACGAAAAGGAATTGAGAAGAACAAAACCCAAGCGGAACTGTCCAACTTGCATTTCGAAAATTTGAGTATGCTAGGAGAACCTGTTTCTTTGGAATACGACTTTGAAGCGCTTGATGCCGTGGAAGATGTAGCTGGTAAACTGTATTTTTCTCCAATGGTATTTTTGGCTACAGAAGAAAATCCTTTTAAATCCGAAACGCGTCAATATCCAATTGATTATGGATACCCGATGAAAGACCGCTACATCATCAACATTGCCTTACCTGAAGGTTATAAAGTGGAATCGATGCCAGAAAATGCTGTTTTAAATTTAGGTGAAAACATGGGAAGCTTTCGTTATTTAATCTCACAAAATGGCAATAAACTGCAGCTTTCCGTAGAGTTTGCAATAAATAAATCGTTCATTGCTGCAGATGAATACGCTAACCTTAAAAAATTCTATGAACTTTTAATTGAGAAAGAAAACGAAAAAGTTGTACTTTCAAAAGCATAATGGATATAAAAAACGCACAGAAGGCAGTTGATGTTTGGATAAAGGAACACGGTGTCCGCTACTTTAACGAATTGACCAATATGGCACAGCTTACGGAAGAAGTGGGCGAAGTGGCACGTATCATCGCTCGCCGTTATGGGGAGCAGAGCGAAAAGGAAAGTGACAAAAACAAAGATTTGGGTGAAGAGCTTGCAGATGTTATTTTTGTAGTGCTATGTCTCGCCAACCAAACCGGTATTGACCTTGAAAAAGCTTTCAACAAAAAACTTGAAGTTAAGACCAAACGAGACCACGATAGGCATCACGACAACGAAAAACTAAAATAAATGTTCAAAAAAGTAATAAATACAAAAGGTTTTTGGAAATCAGTAATTTCTTTGGCACTCGCTTTTGCCGTTCTTTTCGCAATCGTTAAATGGGCAATAGAGGGTTTTGAAATTGCTTATTTTACCGAAAGGAATCCTTTGGTGTTTTTACTCACATTACTACTTGCAGGTTTCGTCTATGGTTTTTTTGTAACCTTTGGGAAGTTTAGGGCAAAGCTGAAAGAAAAAGAATCAAGGCGATGAAAGCCATTCTTGAACGTGGAAGTTTTCCAAAGAAAACGATAAAAATAAACATCAGCGGCTCTAAAAGTGAATCTAACAGAATGTTGATTTTGCAGGCGCAATTTCCAAATATTTTAATCAAAAACCTTTCCGAAAGCGATGATACCGCAGTTCTTAAAGAAGCATTGAAAGCCTCAAGCAGCACAGTCGATATTCATCATGCCGGAACAGCGATGCGTTTTTTGACAGCTTATTTCGCTGCAAAAGAAGGGAATGAAATTATACTTACCGGAAGTCAGCGCATGCAAGAAAGGCCTATCGAGATTTTGGTGGATTCATTAAATAATTTGGGGGCTGATATTGAATATCTTAAAAATGATGGTTTTCCCCCACTAAAAATAAAAGGTAAAGCCCTTCAAAAAAAAGAAGTGAAAATTAAGGCGAATATAAGCAGCCAATACATTTCTGCCCTTATGCTTATTGCGCCAATGCTTCCCAAGGGTTTAAAAATTTCTTTGGAAGGAAAAACCACTTCGGTCCCCTATATTGAAATGACGCTTTCGTTGCTTAAAAATATTGGGATAAAAGGAGATTTCAAAAATAATGAAATCACGATTTCCCCAACAAAGAATATTGAAAAAACTACTTTAGTTGTAGAATCAGACTGGAGCTCAGTATCTTATTTTTATAGTTTGGTGGCGCTTTCTGAAAATAGCGAAATGACACTTGGAAGTTTTTCAGAAAAAAGCCTTCAGGGTGATGCTGCTTTGGTACAGATATATGATTCCTTGGGAGTGCAGACGGTTTTTAATACTTCGGAAAAAACTATTTCACTTTCAAAAAAAAATACAGAATTGCCAGATTTATTGCTCCTCGACCTAGCAAACACGCCAGATTTGGCACAGACCATTGCAGTAACTTGTTTCGGATTGGGCATTGGCTGTAAGCTTACGGGGCTGCATACCTTAAAAATTAAGGAAACCGATAGACTTTCAGCTTTAAAGGTTGAGCTGGAAAAACTAGGGGCTAAAATTCAAATTGATGAAGATTCCCTAACGCTTGAAATAGCTTCAAAAATTCATTCAAATAAAACTATTGAAACCTATCAGGACCATAGAATGGCAATGGCTTTTGCACCCCTTTCCTTAAAAACGAATCTCACAATTAACAATGCTGAAGTTGTTTCAAAATCATACCCAGCTTTTTGGGTACATTTGCAAAAAACAGGGGTTAAGGTCGCGCTTGATGCTGTTCCTAACTAGCAATTTCACTTCGCTCTTATCGCTTTCAGCGCCCAGCTTCAAACATTTACAAATAATAAACGGTCATTTACTTGACAACGCCTGTTTTGAGGTTGTATATTTGCACCCTTTTAAAATTCTAAAGACACCACGAATTATGGGAATGAAACTTTCAAATTTCAACTTTAACCTTCCAGAGGAATTATTGGCAGAGTATCCTGCACCAAACAGGGACGAAGCACGCTTGATGGTCCTCAACAGAAAAACCAAAACCATTGAGCATAAAATGTTCAAGGATCTGATTGATTATTTTGAAGAAGATGATGTATTAGTGACCAACAATACCAAGGTTTTTCCTGCACGTTTGTTCGGAAACAAGGAGAAAACAGGTGCGCGTATTGAAGTATTTCTTTTGAGAGAGTTGAATTCTGAGACTCGTCTCTGGGACGTTTTGGTAGATCCAGCACGAAAAATAAGAATTGGAAATAAATTATATTTTGGTGATGACGAAACGTTAGTTGCTGAAGTGATAGACAATACTACTTCCCGTGGAAGAACACTTCGTTTTCTTTTTGACGGTTCTTATGAAGAGTTCCGAAACAAATTGACCGAGTTAGGTGAAACTCCACTTCCAAAATACATAAAAAGAGACGTAGAGCCAGAAGATGCCGAACGTTATCAAACTATTTTTGCAAAAAATGAAGGAGCGGTAGCTGCACCAACTGCAGGTTTACACTTCTCAAAACATCTTTTAAAACGCCTTGAAATAAAAGGCATTAATGTGGCCGAAGTTACATTACACGTTGGGCTTGGAACTTTTAGCTCTGTGGAGGTTGAAGATCTTTCAAAACACAAAATGGACTCTGAAGAAATGAGTATCAACCAGGAAGCTGTAGATATTATAAACACCGGCATTAAAAGTAAAAAACGTGTTTGTGCCGTGGGTACAACTGCAATGCGTGCTTTAGAAAGTTCGGTTTCCTCAAACCATACACTAAATCCTTATACTGGATGGACAAATAAATTTATTTTCCCACCCTATGATTTCAGTATTGCAAATGCTATGGTAACAAATTTCCATACCCCAAAATCAACATTGTTAATGATGGTTTCAGCTTTTGCTGGTCATGACTTTATAAAAGAGGCTTATGCCGAAGCTATTAAAGAAAAGTACAGGTTTTATACCTATGGTGATGCGATGTTGATTATCTAAATAAACATAATAAATACATAAAAAATCCTGGTGCAAACCAGGATTTTTTATTTTATAAGCATTTGGTTTTCAAATGTCAAAATAAAAATATACCTTAGACACACTTTTTGTTGTTTAACCAGCTATTTGAATGAAAAAAACTACACTTTTCTTCATTTTATGTTTCACTTTCTTTTCCGTTTTTTCACAAAACGATGGAGTTGAATTGCCTGTAAGCTGGGATTTAACTCTGGACCAAGTACCAACAATTGTCCGCCTTCCGTCTTTGGATTTTGAAAATATAATTCAACAAGACAGTATCAATGATTTGGATAAAACCATGCCGTGGCGCTATGGTATTGAAATACCATTAAGTTTGAATATGCAAAATGGTGGTCTTTGGACAGAACTGCCCGATGGCGGAAAAATTTGGCAAGCAACCATTCAGTCCTCAGGAGCATTAAATTTAAGTATAAATTTTGATGATTTTTATTTGCCAAGAGGTTCCCGATTACAACTTTATAATAATGATCACACCGATATTACCTCCACCTTCACAAGCAGCCAAAACAGAGACGATAAACAATTAGGAACTTGGTTTGTGGAAGGAGATATTATTTGGATAGAATATTATCAATCACCAAGAGTTCAAGGTTCTCCTAGACTTCAAATTAATAGTGTTATTCACGGATACAGGATGGGAAGGGCCAATATGCTTGTTGATGGTTTTCGAGGACTTAATGATTCTGGAGAATGTAATTATGATGTTAATTGTCCGATAGGAAATGACTTTGACCCAAAGAAGGATTTATTAAAAAAAGCAGTTGCATTGCTTAATTTGGGCAATGGCCATTTGTGCTCTGCCGCGCTCATTAATAATGCTCAAAACGATAAAACACCATATCTTTTAACTGCAAATCATTGTTTGGAAAACAGTAATCCTGCACTTTGGTCTATCCGTTTCAATTGGGTAAGCCCAACCCCAATCTGTGGTACAGGCGGGGAAAGTGGTGACTTGCAGACAAACTTTACTATTAGTGGTGCTGAATTAAAAGCAAATAATAGTTTAAGTGACTTTGCCTTAGTAGAGCTTTTCGACCAAATTCCAGAATCATGGGATGTTGCTTTTGCAGGTTGGGATAATTCTGATGCCAATCCGCAGTTTGAGGTTGGAATCCATCACCCAAATGGTGATATTATGAAAATATGCCGTGACGACTCCGGTGCACAGAAAGTTGATGCCAACGGAACACAGGTTTGGTTAATTGGCGGCGGAACACATGGTTCAGGAAATGGCTGGGAAATAGGGACTACGGAAAGCGGCTCTTCGGGTTCGCCTCTTTTTGATCAAAACGGAAGACTTATTGGACAATTATACGCTGGGCAATCTGCCTGTAATGGCTTGGAGAACAACCAAGATTACGATATATACGGGAGGTTTGGCGTTTCCTGGAATAGTGGAAACTCCCCAGAAAAACGTTTGAAGGATTGGCTGGATCCAGCGAATACTGGACATACTACAGTGGAAACACTTCAAAATTTGCTTAACACTCCAGATTTTCAATTAATAGGCGATCTCAAAATTTACCCTAATCCTGCAAATACAATTATTACAGTAATGAACAACAGATATCCCCATTTGTCTTATCAGTTTACTAATATGGTAGGACAGCGTATTCATTCAGGTTCACTATCAAACACAATGAATACGATTGCTGTGGATAATCTTTCTGAAGGAGTTTATTTGCTTTATTTGGTAGATGAAGACAGTAAAGACTCAATTACAAAAAAGATAATTATTAAAAAATAACCATAATTCTATTTTATGTGTTAAGCCTCTATTCTTAAAACGATAGGGGCTTTTTACTTTAAAATACAGTAGTTTTGCACTATGATTTCAGAGAAAAAAGATATTAGGGCACTTTCGAAGGAAGAACTGCGAAGTTTTTTTGAAAGCATAGGGGATAAAGCATTTCGTGGATCGCAGGTATACGAATGGCTATGGAGTAAAGGAAGCCACAGTTTTGATGAAATGACAAACCTTTCTAAAGAGACCCGTGCACATTTAAATGAAAACTTTGTAATCAACCATATAAAAGTTGATACCCTTCAAAAAAGTAGTGACGGCACCATCAAAAATGCCGTAAAACTTCACGATAATTTAGTGGTGGAATCGGTTTTGATTCCTACCAAGAAAAGAACCACCGCCTGTGTTTCTTCACAAGTGGGGTGTAGTTTGGATTGTACATTTTGCGCCACCGCACGATTGAAAAGAATGCGGAACTTAAATCCTGATGAAATCTACGACCAAGTAGTGGCCATAGATAAAGAAAGCCGCCTGTATCACGACAAACCGCTTTCCAATATCGTTTTTATGGGAATGGGGGAGCCGCTGATGAACTATAAGAATGTACTAGAATCAATAGATAAAATTACATCTGATGAAGGCTTGGGAATGTCTCCTAAACGCATTACCGTTTCCACTTCTGGCGTACCAAAAATGATTAAGAAACTAGCAGATGATGAAGTGAAATTCCATCTCGCTGTTTCATTACACTCCGCTATTCAAGAAACACGCGAACAGATTATGCCTTTTGCCAAAAACTTCACTCTGACAGATTTACGAGAATCTTTGGAATATTGGTACAACAAAACAAAGCGCAAAATTACCTACGAATACATAGTTTGGAAAGACATCAACGACAAACGGGTAGATATTGAAGCGCTTGTTACTTTTTGCAAATACGTACCATGCAAAGTGAATATTATTGAGTACAACCCTATTGACGATGGCCATTTTCAGCAAGCACCTTCAAGGGCTATTGATGATTATATTGAAGCACTGGAACGCGACCGAATTCCCGTGACCGTTCGCCGAAGCAGGGGTAAAGATATTGATGCAGCTTGTGGTCAGTTGGCAAACAAACAATAAAAAAAGAGCGGCTTTTGGCCGCTCTTTTCAATTTAATATAGAATGTAAATTAGTTTTTTACTACTTTAAAAGATTTGCTAGCACCGTCAATAGAAACGGTAACAATGTACACTCCAGACTGTAATCCAGAAAGACTAACAGTTTCGTTAGTGCTAGTTAGTTTTTGAGAAACTACTTGCTGGCCCAACATATTGTAAAGAGCAACTTTTTCCATTGAAGTGTTTGCAGAAAGGTTCAGTTGATTATTTGCTACAAAATAGTTGAAATCTTCAAAATTTTGGTCAGAAACTCCTAAAGTTGAAGCGGTAACTGAAAAATCATCCATTTGAAGAACAAAAGCATCTGAAGTAACGTAGTGAATAGCAATATAAACTGGCATTCCATCATAAGCTGAAAGATCATAAGAATATTCAGTAAAGTCAATTGGCACTTCTTCTACACCATTTGATAAAACCTCTGTAAAATCTCCCTCAGCTGTTCCTGTAGTAGATAATAAAACTTCTATTTTTTCTAAACCGTATTGGTCAGTAACAGATTTAGCCCAAAAGCTAAAAGTAGAACCGCTAGCCCCCGTCAAATCAATTTGAGGTGTAATGATATAGTCATCATTTTGTGGAGTTCCACTTACAGACCCATCAGCGGCAAACATATACAATCCTTTATCTCCAGTTCTTGTGTCAAAGTCAGTTCCCACCGAAGTTGGAGTGGTCATTGATGGATTAAAAACAATAGCAGTACCTGTATAACCTTGGTTGTCAAAAGTAGTTCCATCGATTATATAAGTCGGATCACCATCATTATCTATCTGTGTATAATTTCCGATAGGGTTAAATGCAAAATCGTCATAACTTTCAAAACCATCTTCCCAGATAGTAACTTGTGCATTCAGAGCAAAGCCAGCAAATAATGCGGCCAATAAAGTAATTTTTTTCATTGTAAATAGTAATTAGGAATTAAAAATATTTCCTTCAAAAATATAATTTACCCCTTTGTTTTTAATGGCTACGGGGAATTTTAACGCCCTTTTGGATATTCTGAAAAGTTTGTCTAGTTGCATTATTTTCTCCACAAGTATTAACAAGCTTTTTAAGGATTTCTGTTTAAAGCCCATCTTTATTTGCGCTTTTTGCTTTTTGGAAAATAATCCAAGCTACTAAAATTTTGTTAAAGGAAGTTTTAAGCAACCAATTTTGGTAGATTATATAAAGTATCACGTTCAAATCCATCACTCAAATTTAACTATCTTTGAACCTTTATGAAGATAGTTTCACGTATCAAACTTCCAATTGAGAAAGAAATGGAGCTTTTTGAAAAAAAGTTCACGGCTTCCATGTCTTCAAATGTTTCCCTTCTAAATAGAATAACCCATTACGTTGTAAATCGAAAAGGAAAACAGATGCGCCCAATGTTCGTTTTTCTCATTGCGAAAATGACCAATAATGGCGAAGTAAACGAACGTACTTATCGTGGGGCTTCAGTCATCGAGCTTATACATACTGCAACTTTGGTTCACGATGATGTGGTAGACGACAGTAACCGACGCCGTGGCTTCTTCTCCATAAACGCACTGTGGAAAAATAAAATAGCCGTGCTAGTGGGTGACTATTTGCTTTCCAAAGGACTGTTACTCTCTATAGATAATGACGATTTTGACCTGCTGAAAATAATCTCGGTAGCCGTTCGCGAAATGAGCGAAGGCGAATTGCTTCAAATTGAAAAAGCTCGAAAGCTCGATATTACTGAAGAAATATATTTTGAAATAATTCGCCAAAAAACGGCAACTTTAATAGCGGCCTGTTGTGCTATGGGTGCACGATCTGTAATGGCGCCAGATGATGAAGTTGAAAAAATGCGCAAGTTTGGTGAACTTATTGGAACCGCCTTTCAAATAAAAGATGACCTTTTTGATTACGGAAGCGAGCATATTGGTAAACCTACTGGTATCGATATAAAGGAACAAAAAATGACGCTACCTTTAATACATGCCCTGAACAATTCTACTTCTGAAGAAAAAAAATGGATTATCAATTCAATTAAAAATCACAATAGAGACAAACAACGTGTTAAGGAAGTCATCAGCTTTGTGAAAGAAAACGGCGGTCTGAATTATGCTGTTACTAAAATGAAGGAATACCAACAAGAAGCGCTGCAACTTATAGAAACCTATCCTGCTTCACCCTACAAAGAATCTTTGGAGCTGATGGTAAATTACGTGATTGATAGGAAAAAGTAAGATTGCTTCCTCCATCCAAAAAACTACATTCCCAAAATCTTTTTCTACCTTCAGACAACCATTCTGTAAAAACCTGCGTCTATTAAAATAGAAGCACAAATAACAAAGCTTGCGTGAAGATTATATCATTACATAAAAATTATTCAAAATTAATTGATAGGGCTTCTGCTGGCGATCGACGGGCTCAGCATCAGTTGTTTGAAATGTTTTCCCCAAAAATGCTGGGCGTATGTAGGCAGTATTTAAAAAATAATGATTTGGCGGAAGAGGTAATGCTTTCCGGTTTTTTTAAAATGTTTACGCATTTAAAAGACTTCAAAAACGAAGGAAGTTTTGAAGGTTGGATACGCAGGATAATGGTTAACGAAAGTATTTCACAACTTCGGAAAGACAAAAAATTACATTTCATTTCCGAAACCGAAATAGAAAACACAACCGAACATTCCACCCACATTGAAACCGAGCTGGAAGAGGCTGACATACAAAAAATGATAGATAGCCTGCCCGACGGATACAAAACAGTTTTTGTGCTTTATGCGGTGGAAGGTTACAAACATAGTGAAATAGGGGAGTTGCTTAAAATAAGTGAAAATACCTCAAAAACACAATTGTTCAAAGCACGAAAAATGCTTCAAAACATGGTCAAACAACAAAACAATTTAAGTTATGGCACCCTATAAACTAGAAGATAACATTCGTGAAAAACTAGAAGCGAGGGAGCTAAAACCTTCCGCAGACGCTTGGAATAAACTAGAATCAAAGCTAGACGCAACACAGCCCAAAAAGAAAACGGTATTGTGGTATTATGTTGCCGCAAGTTTTATTGGGATCTTAATTTTGGCATCAGTTTTCTTTAGCAGAAATAAACCAGAGGCAAACAATAATTTTGTTGAAATAAACACAGAGAAAAATATTCTGGAAAAACAACCCGAGATAATTCCGAACAATTCTGAAACTAATGAAATTGTAACTGAAGAAGGCAATTCAGAAAAAGTTGAAGTTATAAAATCGAAAAGCGATGAGGGGAAATCGCAAAAATTGAATTCACTTAAACCGCTTCCCCATAAAAAATCTGAAATAGACAAAAAAGCCGAAAATAAAGAAGCTATCGCCAAAGTCACTATTAAAGAAAAGCAACAATCTCTAGAAACAGTAAAAGAGCAAACTAAAGCGGAAGACAAACTTTTTAATCAAAAAATAGACGAAGTAGTAGCATCGGTAAAAAAACTTCAAGAAAATAGTACTGAAGTAAATGCAACCGATGTAGAAGAATTGCTGAACAACGCCAGACAGGAAATACAGACCCAACGAATCCTTAACAATCCAAAAGTAGATGCCACTGCACTGCTACAGGATGTAGAGTGGGAGCTAGAAAAAAGCTTCCGAGACAAAGTCTTCGACGCCCTTGGCGAAGGTTTTCAAAAAGTACGTACCGCGGTTACGGAGCGTAATGACTAATAATTAAAAAAATTATCAATAAATCATCATTCATTAATCAAAAATCGAACAGTTATGAAATTAATCACAATCACTATTGCCCTTTCTTTATGGCTCTTTACGACAATGTTCGCAAAGGCACAGGAAGCTGATCACGATGCCCAGGCATCCATAACGCAGCTTACGGAGCTAAAAGAAAAAATAATCCAGGAAGAAAAAGAAGCTTTAAAAAAGGATGTCGAAAATATCAATGCCCGTTTCGAGAATCAAGCCATTACAGATGGAGAGGCTGAAATCTTAAAACAAGAAGCTGCCGAAAGACATGCGCTCAATATTGAAAACCGTCTTGCAATTATTGATAATAAAGTAGCACTGCTAAAACGTAACGGAAGTGTTGAAGAAGACGGCGATAATGGCATGGTAATTCGCATTGGTTCCAGCGGTAAGGACAATGAGAATGACAACGTTCTCTATATTGGACCAAAGGACAAAAAACGTAAATATGACCGTCGCACAACTTCAGACTTGGTATTCGCTTTTGGGTTGAATAATGTTATCACAAAAGGCGAATCCTTGCAAGATTCAGATTTCAAAGTGGCAGGAAGCCGTTTTGCAGAGCTTGGCTGGGCTTGGAAAACCCGTGTGTTCCAAAACACAAATTGGTTGCGGGTTAAGTATGGGGTTTCATTTCAGTTTAATGGCCTTAAGCCAACAGATAACCGTTTTTATGTGGATACTGGAGAACAGACTGAACTACAAACCTACCCGCTAAACCTTGACAAATCAAAATTCCGAATGGACAATCTGGTAGTGCCAATCCACTTTGAGTTTGGTCCTTCGAAAAAAGAAGATCATGACGATTACTTCCGTTATAATACAGAAAATCAAATAAAGCTAGGTTTGGGCGGGTATGTAGGTATTAACCTTGGGTCACGTCAAAAACTAAAATTTGAAGAAGACGGTGAGGACCAGAAACTAAAACTAAAAGCAGAC
The DNA here is from genome assembly GCA_937125455.1 of uncultured Aequorivita sp. Classification (GTDB taxonomy): domain Bacteria; phylum Bacteroidota; class Bacteroidia; order Flavobacteriales; family Flavobacteriaceae; genus Aequorivita. Next base: position 21,807 of record CAKZLK010000012.1, on the reverse strand, counting down.
TATAATACAAACAAGTTTATATACGGCCTTAGTGCTTACATTGGATGGCAAGGCGTGGCGGTTTACGCCAAGTATGACCTTAACACAATTTTCAAAAACAATCCTGTAGAACAGCGCAATGTTTCTCTAGGCTTGCGCTTTGATGTAGATTAGCCATAAACCCTTTCATTTTTCGTTGTTTAAAACCTGTATGGAATTTTTAAAATCCGCACAGGTTTTTTTATTACTTTTATAAAAGACAAAAACTGAGCGTTTCAACATCATAATTTTTAAACTATGAAAAGAGACCTCCGCAAGCAAAACCTAAAGCTAAAAATACAGCTAAGCAAAGGTTTACACATTCCCTCCCTAATTTCAGATAGTTGTTATGTTAAGGACATAGATGATAAACATTATTTCATCTCTCTAGACCTTTCCAGAAGCAAAACCATCAACGCTCATGACTACGAAACACTTAACAAAAGTTTCGACTCTCTCGAACAAATAGAAATAGCAGATGACAATGTCATAAAAAACTTCAAAAAGCACTACATCCATCGTTATGGAAGCAATCAGAGTGTTTCCCTGAAAAACGTACCCGTAAATTTAATCCTAGATGACACTCACTCTATCACCTGCAACATAGAAATTGAAAAGGTATTAAAGCTCTCCAGAATTAGTTAGTTAACAAAACTTCTCCAATTATTTCACAAACCTTTTAAACAGCGTTCCGTGAGATTTTTATTTCTAAAATGTACCTCTTAAAGTAGCTTAACTTCACTTTAGGATGACAATCATTGTTTTGTAAAAAAAAATGCGCAACTGAAAACCAAAATCTAAAATAGTTAACCCTATTTTAAACTTCAAAGTTTAAACATTCAGCAATAAAGAAATCCTTATTTTTACAAATCCAAAAACTAACAATCCAAAATTTCAAAAATCTGATTTCCAAAACCACCATAGACAACGTTTTTGAAACCGCCCGAGTAGAGGAGGTCATTGGTGATTTTGTACAGTTGAAAAAATCCGGAAGCAACTATAAAGGTCTCAGTCCATTTACGGACGAGCGCTCCCCAAGTTTTATGGTTAGTCCAGTAAAACAGATATGGAAAGATTTTAGTAGTGGCAAAGGCGGAAATGTTGTCGCTTTCCTGATGGAACATGAACACTTCACCTATCCCGAAGCGATAAAATACCTGGCTAAAAAATACGGAATAGAAGTAGAGGAAACCGAACAAACCCCTGAAGACAAAGAGCAAGCCAACGAGCGCGAAAGTCTTTATCTGGTAAGTGAATTCGCGAAAGATTATTTCCACAGTACCTTGCTAAAAACCGAAGAAGGCAAAGCAATCGGCCTTTCCTATTTCAAAGAAAGAGGATTCACTGAAGAAACAATAAAAAAGTTTGAGCTGGGCTATTCGCCCGATTCCTGGGATGCATTCACCAGCCACGCTATCAAAAAAGGTTACAAGCTAGCTTTCCTTGAAAAAACAGGACTTTCCATTGTAAAAGAAGAAAAACAGTTTGACCGCTTCAAGGGACGGGTAATGTTTCCTATTTTAAGTATGAGCGGGCGCACCCTCGGCTTCGGTGGGCGTATTTTAACCAGCGATAAGAAAGCTGCAAAATACCTAAACTCTCCCGAGAGTGACATATATCACAAAAGCAAAGTACTTTATGGAATCTTCCTAGCAAAACAAAGCATTGCTAAAGAAGACAATTGTTATCTGGTAGAAGGTTATACGGATGTCATCCAGTTTTACCAAACAGGAATTCATAACGTAGTTTCATCATCAGGAACCGCCTTAACCTCAGAACAAATTAGGCTTATTAACCGCCTTACCAAAAACATTACTGTTCTTTTTGATGGTGATGCTGCGGGCCTTCGAGCCTCTTTAAGAGGAATTGATTTGATCTTGGAACAAGGCATGAACGTGAAAATCTGCACCTTTCCCGAAGGCGAAGATCCAGACAGCTTTTCCCGTAAAAATTCTTTGGAAGAACTCACGCTATATCTTGAAGAAAACGCAAAAGACTTTATAACTTTTAAGGCTTCCTTGCTTGCCAATGAAGCCAAGAACGATCCTATAAAAAAGTCTGAGACCATACACGATATGGTTAACAGTATCGCCAAAATTCCAGACGTAATTCAGCGCGAAGTTTATATAAAGGAATGTTCTCGCATCATGGACATTTCAGAACAAGTGCTCTTCAATACCCTCGCACAGATCTTTCAAAAGGAAAGAAAAGATGCTTCCAAAAAAGCTGCTGTTCCTCAAGAAGCTTTTCAAGTTGTTCCTTCGGAGAAAAAAGTAGAAAAGGTAGATGTCCAGTTTCAGTTGGAACAGAAAATTATTGAGTTACTTCTTCTCTATGGCAACATTGAAGAAGATTTCGAAGAATTAATTTTGGAAGCCGATGAAAAAGGAGAGATTTCATTAAAGCCTGAAATTCACAAGTCGCGCGTCTTCGAAAAAATTTATCTCGATCTTCAGGAAGATGAAATTGAATTTATGAATCCAGAATTTAAAGAGTTATATTTTGAAGTAGTTAACCGATTCAACCAAAACCCTGAAGCTAAAGCTGAAACTTTTATCAATGAATTAGAACCCGAAATGGCGTCTTCGGTTACACATATTTTGATGGAAGAAGAAAGGTATTCTCTTAGCAATTGGGAAAGAAAGGAGATATATGTCAAGGAAAAAGAGCATACAGTCGCGCAAATGGTTAGTGAAACCATACTAAACCTTCGTAGACATTTGGTTTCTCAGAAAATAAACGAACTTTCCAATGCAATGAAGGAAGAGGACAATCCTGAAAAAGAAACGGGATTACAGGAAATTGTAGATTACATTAGTCTTAAAAAAGTACTTTCCAATAAGTTGAACAGGGTACTTTAATCAGGTAAACTGAAACATTCGCGCTTGATTTATCAATTCTGCCAAACTTGTCACGTTTAGTTTTTTCAAGAGTCTTGTTTTGTAGGTACTCACGGTTTTTTCGTTAATTTCAAGAAGTGTAGCTATGTCTTTATTTCGTTTGCCATTAGACAGTAGGTTTAACACTTCAATTTCCCTTGCAGAAAGCTTTTTGTATCGTCCCACGATTGTATTATCGTTTACAGAATTGCTATTATAAGCTGCCGCCAGTTCGTCGTTCAAAAACACACCGCCCATAGCAATGCGTTTAATGGCTTGAAGAAATGTTTCCTGTGAAGATGTTTTTGGGATGTATCCAGCAGCGCCAGATTTTATAGAGCGCAAGGCATAAATTTCTTCTGGATGTGATGAAAAAATAGCGATTCGTGTTTTTGGAAACTCCTCTCGAATGCTTCGAAGGGCGTGAAAACCATTTATTTCAGGGATGTCTAGTTCTAAAATTAAAATGTCCGGTTTTTCATTTTCAAGGCACCTCAGTAGTTCTGATCCACGTGATACCTTACCGACTATTGAATATTCATTTGTGCTATCGAGCAAAACCTCTGCACCCATTCTTGTTACTGGGTGGTGGTCTGCTATTACTACTTTTTTCATCTTATTGAATTTATAATTTTTTAAATGTATAAAAACTTAAGATCTGGGGAGGTGGTAAGTTTTAATAGTGTAATATTAATATTACATATTGAATATATAAAATCTTAAGAGGAAGAATAGTAAAGCTTTCGTCTAATGGTTAAATTATTCGATAAATTACATGTCTATTTCAGTTCCTCTGGGATTTTACAAACAGGAATTGGTGTCATCTTATGTTGGTTTGCTTTATTTAATCTGTTATAGATTTCAAAAACCACTTTTTGTCTTTCAGAAAAATCGGAAGGGTTTTTACCAGCCTCTTTCATATTCATTGCCCATTCCAGTTCGTCATAGCTTGCGCCAATTTGGTCCTCGTCGGTTCGGTCATCTCCCCATAAGCCATCGGTGGGTGCTGCATCAATAATTTCTTTATTAATACCTAGATATCGGGCAATTTGGTAAACTTCACTTTTCATCAAATCTGCAATTGGACTTAAATCTACACCACCGTCACCATATTTTGTGTAAAAACCCACGCCAAAATCCTCTACTTTGTTTCCGGTGCCTGCCACCAAATATTTGTGCAGGGCAGCAAAATAATATAGTGTTGTCATGCGCAAACGAGCACGTGTGTTTGCTAGCGACATAAAACGGTCTTCTTCCTTTTTCACCTTAGGCAAAGCATCAATCATTGAATCAAAAACTGGGGTAAGGTTTACCTCAATTTTTTTAACGTTTGGAAAATTTTCCTGTAGCCAAGCTATATGGTTATATGCACGACTAACTTGTGAGGGGGCTTGGTGAATGGGCATTTCCAAACAGACTAAGTCGAGCCCTGTTTTTGCACATAAGGCTGAAGTTACAGCAGAATCAATACCTCCACTGATGCCAATTACAAAGCCATCCATCTTTGCATTTACGGCGTAGGTTTTTAACCAATTTACAATGTGATCTATTACTTTTTCGGTTTGCATTTTCTGTGTTTTTAATCTTTTATAATAATACCTTTGCAGCGCAAAAGTTGTTAAAGATAAAATTAATAAAAAGGAATGGCGTTAATCAATAATAACATTTTTTCTACTATGAAGTATTGCGTATTGGTTCTTTTTGGTACTCTGCTTTTTTCCTGCAACAATGAAAGCAAAGTTGAAAAGGAAATTGAAAAAATTCCTATGAATGTTGAAATACTTCGTTTCGACAAAGAATTTGCAAACGCCACTCCGGCAGATCTTTCAAGGTTGAAGGCTGAGTACCCTGCTTTTTTTCCGAAGCAATACAATGACAGTATTTGGGTTGAAAAATTAACCGATACACTTCAAGATCAATTGGAAAGTGAAGTGGGGAAAGCATTTCCGAATGATGATGCATTGGAAGGTATTTTGATTCCACTTTTTCAGCATATAAAATATTATTTCCCCAAATTTATTAATCCCATTATTGTAACTACGACTTCAGATGTGGATTATCGCAATAAAGTGATTCTTGCGGACAGTATGTTGGTGATTGGTTTAGACAATTATCTGGGGACTGACCATCGGTTTTATGAAGGCATTGATAAATATATTTCTAAGGAAATGAAGCCCTCTCAGATTGGACCTGATATTGCTGATACATATGCAAGGCAATACATAAAGCCCCCAAGTAAAGCTACTTTTTTAGGTCAAATTGTATATTATGGCAAAGAGCTTTATCTGAATGATTTATGGCTTCCAAACACTTCTGATGCCGATAAAATAGGTTATACTGAAGAAGAATTTCAATGGGCTGAGGAAAATGAAGAATATATGTGGCGTTATTTTGTTGAGAAAGAATTACTCTATAGCACAGACCCTAAACTTGGCGCACGTTTTATAAACCCCGCTCCATTTTCAAAATTCTATCTTGAAATAGATAATGAATCTCCTGGAATGTTGGGTAGATATTTGGGATGGAAAATTGTGCGCGCTTATATGGAAAATAACAAAACTGATGTTCAGCAATTGATGGTTACCGATGCGGACGAAATATTTACAAATTCAAAATACAAACCGAAGAAATAATGGCAATAAAACACACTTCTGAAATAAAATTAAACGTAAGTCTTGACGAAAATAAAATTCCAGAAAACATTCATTGGACTGCAGAAGACGGTGGTGTTTCAAACGAAGAAACCAAGGCGGTAATGCTTTCTGTATGGGACAGTGCAAAAAGGGAATCACTCAGAATAGATCTTTGGACCAAAGATATGCCTGTGGACGAAATGAAAATTTTTTTTCACCAAACCTTGAGCGCTATGGCCGATACGTTTCAACGCGCCACAAATGATGATAAAATGAGTGCGACTATGCGCGATTTTTGTGATTATTTTGCGGAAAAGCTAGAGTTGAAAAAGGAGTAGCAAAAACTAGAATTCCGAAGTTTGAATGGAGTTGTTAAGTTCATCAATGTAATTTAAAACTTCATCCCTTCCTGATGAATCACTCGCTGAAGTAATAAAATAAGGCGGCATTTCTTCCCAAGTTTCAAGCATCTTTTCAGTGTATACCTCAATGTTTCGCTCCAGAGCTTTTGGTTTCAACTTGTCTGCTTTTGTAAAAATAATGTTGAAAGGAATTCCACTTTCGCCCATCCATTGCATAAATTCCATATCTATGGGCTGTGGTTCGTGGCGGCAATCTACCAAAACGAAGGAAAGTACCATTTGCTCTCGTTTTTCAAAATAATCAGTAATAAATTTCTGAAAAACTTTCTTGCTGCTTTTTGAAACACGGGCATATCCATAGCCAGGTAAATCAACCAAATACCAATTTTTGTTTACTAGAAAATGATTAATGAGTTGTGTTTTCCCCGGTCTTCCGGAAGTTTTTGCCAAACTTTTTCGCAACATCAGCATATTGATCAAGGAGGATTTTCCCACGTTACTTCTACCGATAAAAGCGTATTCCGGCAAACGGTCTTTTGGACATTTGGCAACATCGCTGTTGCTCATCATAAATTCCGCGGATTTTATATGCATTGTGTATAGATATGAATTGTTCAGAAAAATACGTTTTCTAGAAACTAGAAACCGTTAGTACCCTCGTTTTTCCAACCAGGCAAAAAGCAATTTATTAAATTCATCTGGATGCTCCATCATTGCTGCGTGACCACATTTATCAATCCAAAAAAGTTCAGAATCCGGTAAAAGTTCATCAAACTCTATTGCTACTTCAGGTGGAGTAACATTATCGTTTTTTCCCCAAATAATGCAGGTTGGTGTATGCATTTTTGGCAAATCCTTAGCCATGTTATGCCTAATAGCACTTTTGGCGATGGCAAGGGTTCGTATCAATTTATTTCGGTCGTTTACAGTTTCGTAAACATCGTCAACAATCTCTTTGGTAGCAACGGCCGGATCGTAGAAAACGTTTTCGGCTTTGTGCTTTATGTATTCGTAATCACCGCGTTTAGGATAGCTTTCGCCCATGGCACTTTCGTACAGTCCTGAACTTCCTGTTATCACCAATGCCTTTACCTTTTCAGGATACATTTTTGTACACAGCAAACCGATATGACCGCCCAAAGAATTTCCCAAAAGAATCACTTCTTCATAGCCCAAATGGTCAATAAACTGAGAAACGTATTTTGCAAAATTCTTCACGTTTGTGCGCAATAGCGTCATTTTGTAAATGGGCAATTCTGGAATTAGAATTTTGTAGCCTTTTGGTGGAAAGAAATTAGCAACTCCATCAAAATTACTTAATCCCCCCATAAGTCCGTGAAGGATGATTATTGGAGTGCCTTCACCAATTTCTAAATATGAAAATTTTCCTTCTTTCTTTAAGTTTTCCGACATGCTTGGTTGGTGCAATTTAGAATGACAAAAGTAAACAAAATTATTTCATATGGTCTATTTATAACTAGGCATTGTTGTTTGTCATTTCAAATATACCTTATCTACAAAGTGGTAAAACTTATCAACAAAGTGGTAGAATGTGGTAAAAAGTGGTAAAAGTTATATATATTTGAAACAACAAATTGCAAACACGGAATTTCTACAATGCTCAATCTAATAGGCACATACGAATGTAAGGCAGACGTAAAGGGACGCGTCATGGTGCCTGCGCCGTTAAAAAAGCAGTTGGCGTCGTTAGCACCCGAGGGGTTTGTTGTTAAGCGCGCTGTTTTTCAGCCTTGTTTGGAAATGTATCCAATGAAAGAATGGGAGGCCTTGATGCAAAAGATGGGCGAACTGAACCGCTTCAATAGAAAAAACAACGATTTTATTAGAAGGTTTACGGCCGGTGTAAAAATAGTTGAACTGGATTCCACCGGAAGATTGTTGATTCCCAAAGATTTAATGTCGTTTGCTGGAATTAGCAAGGAACTAGTAATTTCTTCCGCAATAAATATTGTTGAGATCTGGGATAAAGATAAATACGAACAGGCCATTGACAATGCTGCGAGTGATTTTGCTGATCTGGCTGAAGAAGTAATGGGAAACAAAAGCAATGATGGTGATGGAATATCATAATCCGGTTTTGCTGAATGAAACTGTTGATGGGCTTAACATAAAGCCCGAAGGTGTTTATGTGGATGTTACTTTTGGCGGCGGCGGACACTCCCGAGAAATATTGAATCGATTAGGGCCAAACGGAAAACTCATAGCTTTTGATCAAGATAAAGATGCTTTAAAAAATACAATTGAAGACCCTCGGTTCCTCTTGATTAACCAAAATTTTAGGTTTTTGAAGCAATTTTTGAGATTCCATGGCTATAAAACTGTCGATGGAATTCTGGGTGATTTCGGTGTTTCGTCCCATCAGTTTGATGTTGCGGAAAGAGGTTTTTCAACTCGTTTTGAGGCCGATTTAGATATGCGTATGAATCGTGACACCAACTTTTCGGCATACACAGTTGTCAATAAATATGAGGAAGCGCAATTGCGAAACGTACTTTCAAATTATGGTGAATTGCGAAGTGCAGCCGGAATGGCACGAGTAATTGTTGAGTCAAGGCAGGAAGAAAAAATTAAAACTAGCGAACAGCTTAAAAAAGTATTGAGCAGGTTTTTGCCCGCACATAAAGAAAACAAAATTCTAGCTCAGATCTATCAGGCTATCAGGATTGAAGTTAACCAAGAGTTGGAGGCATTGAAAGAATTTTTGCTTCAAACAAATGAAGTCCTAAAACTTGGCGGCAGGATAAGCTTGATAAGCTACCATTCTTTGGAAGACCGATTGGTAAAACGCTACATCCGCAACGGCATGTTTGAAGGCGAACCAGAAAAAGATGTTTTTGGAAGAGTAGAAGTGCCTTTTAAAGCAGTTGGAAAATTTATAATTCCTTCCAAGGAAGAAATTAAACAAAACAATCGAGCGCGGAGTGCAAAACTTCGCATTGCTGAGAAAATATAAAATGAAAGACGGTTTTTACAACATAATAAAAGGAAAGTTTTTGGTAAGTGACGATGCGCTAAAAAACTGGCGCTTTATCATTTTTCTTTCCGTTTTGGCCTTAATAATGATTGGCAGCTCGCACACTGCTGATAAGAAAGTGCATAAAATTTCAAAGCTTAATGCTGAAGTAAAAGAATTGAAAAGTGAATACGTGGACGTTCGGATGTTGTTGATGCAAGCAAGAATGGAAAGCAAAATAATAGCGGCAATGGAAAGTCGTGGTCTACAACCCTCCGGAACACCACCAAAACGAATACGGATAGTTGAGAAAAAGGATTAGAAAAAAATAAAAAAATTGAAAAAAGAAAACTGATAACTGAAAATGGCTTTTGAAGAAAAAAACATATTAAACCGTTTGTACATCGTTGCCGGATGTATGTTTCTCTTCGCGTTAGCAATCAGCGTCAAGTTAATGAATATTCAGTTTGTGGATGGCGATAAATATCGCGAATTAGCAAAAGAAAACACGACTAAGAACTTTATAATCCCCGCAAATAGAGGCAATGTTTATGCTGATGACGGCAGTCTTTTGGCGACTTCAGTTCCAAAATACGACATTCGTTTTGACGCAGTAACGGTTTCTTCAGATGACTTTAAAGAAAATCTGAAGCCACTCTCTGAAGGTTTGAGTAAAATGTTTGGGAAACCTGTTTCCCATTACCAAAATATGTTTCGAAAAGCCCGTGCCGATAAAAACCGCTATCTATTGGTGGCTAAAAACTTGGGCTATTCGAATTATATTAAAGTGAAAAACTTGCCCCTTTTTCGAAAAGGACCTTACAAAGGTGGTATTATCGTAGAACAACGTACCGTTCGAGAGCATCCAATTGGGCAAATTGCACAACGAACTGTTGGAGATGAAGCTTTTGACCGTCCTGGATATTACGCAGTAGGTTTGGAAGGTGCCTTCAATGATTTATTGACAGGAAAGGAGGGGCATCGTTTAAAGCAAAAAATTGCACAAGGTCAATGGAAACCAGTTTATGACGAAAATGAAATTGAGCCGCAAGATGGATTTGATATTATTTCAACCATAAACGTAAATATACAGGATATTGCCCACCACGCATTACTAAAACAATTGGAATATTATGAAGCCGAGCACGGAACGGTAATCGTAATGGAGGTGGCGACAGGTGAAATAAAAGCTGTTTCAAATCTGGGCAGAACTTCGAATGGAACTTATTACGAAAAACTGAATTACGCCATAGGCGAATCCCACGAACCGGGTTCTACTTTTAAAGTAATGGCTCTTATGGCTGCCTTGGAGGATAAAGTTATCGATACCAGTACTGTTGTTGATACTGGGAATGGTGTAAAAGTTTTCTACGGAAGAAAAATATATGATTCCCATCGCGGTGGTTTTGGAAAAATTTCTGCAGCTCGTGCTTTGGAAGTTTCCTCAAACATTGGTCTGGCCACAATTATAAATGATAATTATTATAAAAATCCAAATAAATTCATCAATCGTTTAAAAAGCTGGCACTTAAACGAAAAGACCGGAGTAGCAATTAAAGGTGAAGGAAAACCTATAATTCCCCAACCGGGAGACAAAATATGGAGCAGAAATGCGCTTCCTTCCATAGCTTATGGATACAACTTGCGAATTACACCCCTTCAAACTTTAACTTTTTATAACGCTATTGCAAATAACGGAGTTATGGTGAAACCGCGCTTTATTAAAGAAGTGCGGGCTTGGAACGAAAAAGTAACCACGTATGATACGAAGGTTATAAACCCAAAAATCTGTTCCGATGAAACGCTGAAGGAAATCCGCGAAATTCTAAAAAACGTTGTAAAACGCGGAACAGGAAAATCACTTTATTCCCCAGATTTTTCAATGGCTGGCAAAACAGGAACGGCGCGCACCGAATATTGGCTGCCAGACTGGGGTAGTAACCGAAAATATATTTCTTCATTTACTGGTTTTTTCCCTGCTGAAAACCCCAAATATTCTTGTATCGTAATTATTCACAAACCAAGTACTAAAAAAGGATTTTACGGAGCTGATGTTTCTGGGCCAGTTTTTAAAAGAATCGCCCAAAAAATATTTACAGACTCACCAAATATCGATTCTGTGGAAGGAGTTGAAAAAACGGACCCTGTAATTAAAAAAGATTACGAACAGTATTACTCAAAATTGCAACAACCTACCAAAACAATTCCAAATGTTACGGGAATGGCTGGAATGGACGCTGTTTCTTTATTGGAAAACCTTGGGCTGAGAGTACAAGTCGTGGGTAATGGGACTGTTTCCAGTCAATCCATAAAATCTGGTGAAAATCTTAAAAAAGGACAACTAATAACCTTGAATTTATCTTGATATTACTAAAAGACATATTGTATAAAGTTACCATCGAAAGCGTCGTAGGAAGCACTTCGGTGGCTATAAACAATTTGGAGTTTGATTCGCGGAAAGTTTCTTTAAATGACGTTTTTGTTGCGATAAAGGGAACTCTTTCAGACGGACATCAGTTTATTAAAAAGGCTGCTGATCAAGGAGCTTTAGCTATTATTTGTGAAACTTTACCTGAGGATATTGTAAACGGAATTACGTATATACAGGTGTCCGATTCACATAAAGCTTTGGCTATTATGGCCGCCAACTATTACGGAAATCCTTCAGAGGAATTGAAACTTGTTGGAATAACCGGAACCAATGGAAAAACAACCGTTTCTTCACTTTTATATCAGCTTTTCAAAAAAGCCGGAATGGAAGCTGGCTTACTTTCCACCGTAAAAATTATGGTCGGTGATGTGGAATATAAAGCAACACATACTACGCCGGATTCATTGACGATAAACAAATATCTACGTAAAATGGTGGATGCTGGCGCAGAATTTTGTTTTATGGAAGTAAGTTCCCACGGAATCCATCAAAAACGCACAGAAGCACTTCATTTTGTTGGAGGCGTCTTCACAAACCTTTCCCATGACCATTTGGATTATCACAAAGATTTCGCGGAATACCGCGATGTAAAAAAATCTTTCTTTGATCAATTGCCGAAAACCGCCTTCGCATTAGTAAATATTGATGATAAAAATGGAGTGGTAATGCTTCAAAATACAAAAGCTATTAAGAAAACATACGCTTTGAAAACCTATGCGGATTATAAAGCTCAAGTTTTGGAAAGCCAATTCACAGGTCAGCTTTTGAAGATAAACAATCAAGAATTGTGGGTAAAATTGATTGGTGGTTTTAATGCATATAATCTACTTGCAATTTATGGAACGGCCCAGCTCTTGGGATTGGAGAAGCTTGAAACCCTTCAAATTATGAGCACTTTGGATAGCGTAGGTGGTCGTTTTCAATACTTGATATCGGAAAAGAAAATCACCGCAATTGTTGATTACGCACACACTCCAGACGCTCTGAAAAACGTATTGGAAACAATAAATAGTATCCGCACTGGAAATGAAGAGGTAATTACAGTTGTAGGTTGTGGTGGCGATCGCGATGCGCAAAAACGTCCGTTAATGGGAAATATAGCGGCTTCATTGAGTACAAAAGTGGTTTTCACTAGCGACAATCCACGAACAGAAAATCCAGAAAAAATTATTGAGCAGATTGAAACAGGCGTGCCGGCAGAACATTATAAAAAAACAATTTCAATCACAAATAGAAAGGAGGCCATTAAGGCTGCCTGCCAAATGGCGAATGAAAATGACATTATTTTGATTGCTGGAAAAGGCCATGAAACCTATCAGGAAATTAACGGAGAACGCTTCGATTTTGATGATTTTAAAATAGTAAACCAACTTTTAGCAACCCTAAACAAATAGCCAATGCTTTATTATCTCTTTGAATATTTGGATAAAACATATGATTTGCCGGGTGCGGGGTTGTTCAACTTCATTACGTTCCGGGCTATTTTGGCAGTTATTCTTTCGCTTTTTATTGCTTCAGTTTACGGAAAAAAAATAATCAATTATTTAAGAAGAAAACAAGTTGGTGAATCTATTCGTGACCTAGGTTTAGAAGGCCAAAACGAGAAAGCGGGAACCCCAACTATGGGAGGAATAATAATAATTCTCGCAACTCTGGTTCCAGTTTTACTTTTTGCAAAACTTGAAAATATATATGTAATCCTGCTTATTGTAACCACACTTTGGATGGGAACAATTGGCTTTATTGATGATTACATCAAAAAATTTAAAAATGATAAGCAAGGCTTGCCTGGAAAATTTAAAATCATCGGTCAAGTTGGCTTGGGAATTTTTGTAGGCGCCACAATGTACTTTCATCCAGATATTGTTGTTCAACGAACTATTGCTGATCCAGGGACGGAAACTGAAATAATAGCAAAGGGGCCAACCAATGAATTTTATGTGAAGGATAAAGCCATGCTGACCACCATTCCTTTTGTAAAAGAAAACGAATTTAATTATTCAGAATTAATCAGTTGGGCCGGGGAAAACTATAAGAGTTATGTGTGGTTGATTTTTATCCCTATTGTAATTTTTATAATCACCGCAGTCTCAAATGGTGCCAATCTTACTGATGGAATTGATGGACTCGCGGCGGGAACTTCGGCAATTATTGGGGTTACGCTCGCACTTTTTGCTTGGGTTTCTGGTAACGTGATCTTCTCAGACTATTTGAATATTATGTACATCCCAAACACAGGTGAGATGACCATTTTCATAACCGCATTCGTAGGAGCTCTTATCGGATTTTTATGGTACAACACCTATCCAGCGCAAGTATTTATGGGTGATACGGGAAGTTTAACTATTGGTGGAATAATAGCGGTAATCGCGATTGCAGTTCGAAAGGAATTATTGATACCAATTCTTTGCGGAATTTTTCTGATGGAAAATCTTTCAGTGGTTTTGCAGGTGGGTTGGTTTAAATACACAAAGAAAAAGTTTGGTGAAGGAAGACGCATATTTAGAATGTCGCCGCTTCATCATCATTATCAAATAAAAGGATTTCACGAAAGTAAGATTGTAACACGATTTTGGATCGTGGGAATTTTTCTGGCAATTATCACCATTGTTACACTAAAAATTAGATAAAGTGAAACAGCGGTTGGTGATTTTGGGTGGAGGCGAAAGTGGAGTTGGAACAGCCATTTTAGGATTAAAGAAGGGGTTTGAAGTATTTGTTTCAGACTTCGGAAAGATAAAAGAGAAGTACAAACAAGTTCTTATAAATAATGGGATTGAATGGGAAGATGAAGGCCATTCCGAAGAAAAAATCCTTTCCGCAGACATTGTGATGAAAAGTCCGGGAATTCCCGATAAGGCTCCGATCATCAAAAAGTTGCACGAAAAAGGAGTGAAAGTTATTTCAGAAATTGAATTTGCTGCAAAATATACAAAAGCAACAATCGTAGGAATCACTGGAAGCAACGGAAAAACCACAACGGCAAGCTTGACCTATGAATTGCTAAAAAATGGAGGATTGAATGTGGCTCTGGGAGGAAACATTGGGAAGAGTTTTGCTGAACAAGTTTCCGAGGAAAAGTATGAGAATTTCGTACTCGAGCTCAGTAGTTTTCAGCTTGACGGAATTGAAACCTTTGCGCCACACATCGCAGTTTTGACCAATTTAAGTCCGGATCATTTAGACAGATATGATTACAAATATGAAAATTATATCGCTGCAAAATTCAGGATAACGATGAACCAAACCTCGCAGGATTATTTCATTTATGACGCAGATGACGCAGAAATACTGAAATGGCTTTCGCAAAACCCAATCAAATCGCAACCACTGCCTTTTTCAACTAAAAAAGAACTGAATCAGGGAGCATTCAAAAGAAATAACGAAATAATAATAACAATAGATAACAATCAAATTACTATGCCAATCGCAACAATAGGAATTCAAGGAGAACACAATGTAAAAAATGCAATGGCAGCTTCAACGGTCGCCACTTTATTAAGAATTAGAAAGCAAACCATTCGTGAAAGTTTAGAAGGATTTCAAGGTGTTGAACACCGACTTGAAAAGGTTTTGAAAATCAACAACGTAATGTATATAAACGATTCCAAGGCTACGAACGTAAATGCAACATTTTTTGCGTTGGACAGTATGGAAAACCCAACCGTTTGGATTTTAGGTGGGGTGGATAAAGGAAACGACTACAGCGAACTTTTGCCATTGGTAAACGAAAAAGTAAAGGCAATAATCTGTTTAGGGGTAGACAATGAAAAAATCATTAATGCCTTTGGAAACGTTGTTGACACCATAATTGAGACAGATTCTATGGCAATGGCTGTACAAGTTGCATACAAATTGGCTGAAAGAAATAATACGGTCCTTCTTTCCCCAGCCTGTGCGAGTTTTGATTTGTTTGAAAACTACGAAGACCGCGGCAGACAGTTTAAGGAAGCAGTTAGAAATCTATAGATCAATCGAAAGATAACGAAAATTGAAAATAGCAAAAGTGAAAAATATTTTTCAGTACATACAAGGCGATCGAGCAATCTGGGGGGTAGTTGGTCTGTTGGCGCTCTTTTCCTTTTTGCCTGTATACAGCGCAAGCAGTAACCTCGCTTATTTGTATGGTGATGGTAGTACGCTTCCATATCTGTTTAAACATTTTGCACATTTAGTATTAGGGTTTGTCATTCTGTATGGTGTTCACAAAATTCCATATCATTACTTCCGTGGGCTTTCCATTATTGCAATTCCAGTAGTAATATTGCTTTTGATTATTACTATGGCGGAAGGCACAACTATTGAAGGTGCCAACGCGAGCCGTTGGATTCGTGTGCCTTTTGTGGGTGTTACTTTTCAGACTTCCACTTTGGCAGGTGTTGTTTTAATGACTTATGTTGCACGTTATTTATCACGGATAAAGGATAAGGCTGTTACTTTCAAAGAAACAATCTTGCCACTTTGGGTTCCTGTATTTATTGTACTAGCCTTAATTCTTCCAGCTAACTTTTCTACGACTGCCATTTTCTTTTCGATGATTGTTATGTTGGTTTTTATAGGTGGTTATCCCCTGAAATATCTCGGAATCATACTTGGCGCAGGTTTGATTTTTCTAACGCTATTTGTGCTGTCGGCGAAGGCATTTCCCGGCGTATTTCCAAACCGTGTAGATACTTGGATTAGTCGTGTTGAAAGTTTCAGCGATGATAAAGACACAGAAGCAGATTATCAAATAGAAAAAGCGAAAATAGCAATAGCCTCTGGTGGTGTAACCGGTTTGGGCCCAGGTAAAAGTGTCCAGAAAAACTTTTTGCCACAGTCTTCTTCAGATTTTATCTACGCAATAATTGTAGAAGAATTTGGCCTTCTAGGTGGTCTATTTTTAATGGTTCTCTATCTGTTTTTGCTTTTCAGAATTGTTGTTGTCGCACATAAATCAACTTCCATTTTTGGAAAATTGCTCGTCATAGGTGTTGGCTTGCCTATTGTATTTCGGGCAATGATAAATATGGCGGTTGCGGTCGAGCTATTTCCAGTAACTGGTCAAAACTTACCGTTGATAAGTAGTGGAGGAACCTCCATTTGGATGACGTGTTTGGCGCTGGGAATGGTTTTAAGCGTAAGTGCCAAAAGAGAAGTTGTTGTTAAAGAAGAAAAAGAAGAAAACCCATTGGATATTTTAAGCGAAGCAATTTGAAACATAAATTCATCATATCAGGCGGAGGAACCGGAGGTCATATTTACCCGGCGGTTGCTATTGCAAATGAGTTAAAAATCCGTTTCCCTGATGCTGAATTTTTGTTTGTAGGCGCACAAGATAGAATGGAAATGGAGAAAGTGCCTCAAGCTGGTTATAAAATCAAGGGACTTTGGATTTCAGGTTTACAAAGAAGTTTGTCGCTTCAAAATTTGGCTTTTCCCTTAAAACTTGTTTCAAGTTTACGGAAATCCCAGAAAATCCTAAAGGATTTTAAACCCGATGTAGCAATAGGAACAGGTGGCTACGCTAGTGCTCCGTTATTGCGAATGGCAGCTTTGCGAGGCATTCCTTGCTTGATTCAAGAGCAAAACAGTCACGCTGGCATCACAAACAAATGGCTGAGTAGTAAAGTTCAAAAAATATGTGTGGCTTATGAAGGGATGGAAAAATTCTTTCCCAAGGAAAAAATAAAGCTTACAGGCAATCCTGTTCGTCAGGATTTGCTGGATATTTCCTCAAAAAAAGAAGAGGCAATGGCTTTCTTCAATTTGAAAAATGAAAAGAAAACTCTTTTGGTTTTTGGTGGAAGTTTGGGCGCGCGGCGAATAAATCAATTGATTGCAAAATCACTGCCATTTTTTGAAAAAAACAGCTTGCAAGTCATTTGGCAATGTGGAAAATTTTACGAAGAAACCTATAAAAATAAAGGAAACGATAGCGTGCAGGTTCATGCTTTTTTAAACCGAATGGATTTGGCATATGCGGCGAGCGATTTTATTATATCAAGAGCTGGCGCACTTTCAGTTTCAGAATTGTGTTTGGTGGGCAAACCAGTGATTTTTATCCCGTCACCCAACGTTGCCGAAGATCACCAGACAAAAAATGCGATGGCAATTTCAGAAAAAAATGCCGCATTGTTAATTAAAGAAAGTGAGCTGGATTCCAATTTTGAAAATGAATTTTCAGGATTGATTTCTTCCGAAGAAAAGCAGAAGACGCTTTCAGAAAACATTAAAAACCTAGCAAAGCCAAACGCTACAAGGGATATCGTTGAAGAGATTGAAAAATTATTAAAAGATAAAAATTGAACAACCTTAAAAACATACAAGCCTTCTACTTCGTCGGTATCGGCGGCATCGGGATGAGTGCGCTTGCGCGCTATTTTAAAATGCAGGGCAAAACTGTTTTTGGTTATGATAAAACGTCAACAGATTTAACGGATGAATTGATTGTTGAAGGAATTCCCGTGACTTTCATTGATGAAATTTCAGAAATTCAAAATGAAATCCTTTCAAAGAAAAATGTGTTGGTTGTTTATACGCCAGCAATTCCGAAGGCAAATAAAATTTTGAATTATTTCTTTTCTAAAGAATTTTCAATTATGAAACGCGCCGAACTTTTGGGCGAAGTTTCAAAACACACACTTTGTCTTGCTGTTGCTGGAACACATGGTAAAACTACAACCTCGGCTATTTTAGGACATTTACTGGCAGAATGTAATATGCCAGTAACGGCGTTTTTAGGAGGAATTGCAGAGAACTACAATTCAAATTTTATTTACAAAGGCAGTGAAATAACTGTGGTGGAAGCTGATGAGTTTGACCGTTCATTTCTTCAACTTCGTCCAGATATTGCCTGTGTAACCTCAATGGATGCCGACCATTTAGATATTTATGGAGATGCTGCGGAAATAGAAAACGCTTTTAGAACTTTTGCTGGCTTGGTTGAAAAGGACGAAAATGTTTTTATTAAAAATGATCTTCCGTTGGATGGAATGACCGTTGCAATTGAAGAAGAGGCAGATTACGAAGCACAAAACGTAAAAATAAAAGATGGATCTTATATTTTCGATTTAAAAACCCCGAACAGAACTTTGGAAAATTTAACTTTCCATCTTCCTGGGCACCATAATCTTACAAATGCCATTATGGCTTTGGGCATGGCAATTTTAGCAGGCTCCCCAACCGATTGCCTGCCCAAAGCATTGGCATCTTTTAAAGGTGTGAAACGTCGTTTTTCGTATAAAATAAAAACAGATGAATTGATTTTGATAGATGATTATGCGCATCATCCAACAGAAATTGACGCACTGTTTCAAGCAGTAGATGAAATGTATCCGAAGGATCATAAACAGATTGTTTTTCAGCCACATCTTTTTAGTAGAACAAGGGATTTTGCAACAGGTTTCGCAAAAAGTCTTTCCCAATTTGACGAAGTTGTCTTGTTGGATATTTATCCTGCGCGTGAAGAACCCATTGAAGGAATTACGTCAGAATGGCTTTTAAATCAGTTAGATGTGCAAAATAAAAGGGTGGTGTTTAAATCAGCTTTGCCCGAAGTATTATTGGAATCGAAATGCAGGATAAAACTACTGGTAGGTGCCGGAGACATTGGTGCCGAAGTAAATAAGCTAACCCAAAAATTGAAGAATGAAGCGTAGTATCGAAATCATAAAATTTATTTTCCTACTCGGTTTGATGGCCTTTCTTTTCAGTTTTAGTAAAAAGCGAAATGATGCCAGAAAAATCAACAAATTAGATGTGGAGTTTGTGGATGAAAATAGCCCTTTCATCACTTATAATACAGTTAATAAATTGTTGATACAAAATCATGATAAGGTTACGAGCATAGGTAAAGAAACTTTAGTTTTGAAGAAGATGGAGCAACGGCTTCGGGAAAACCCCATGGTTCGTGATGCTCAGGTCTATGTATCGGTTGACGGTACTTTGGGGGCAAAAATTGAACAGCGCAAACCTATAGGCAGAGTATCTGCTTCGCCGGATTATTACTTGGATGCAGACGGAAAGAAGATGCCGTTGTCTGATGTTTATTCTGCGAGAGTACCCATAATTACTGGAACTTCAAAAAATAGTTTCAACGAAGTTACCCCATTGTTGCTTAAAATTGAGAATGATGAATTTATGAGAAGTAGCGTAGTAGGTTTAAATGAAAAAGCGAATGGTGATATTGAGTTGGAGCTTCGAAAAGTAAATTTTAAAGTTCTTTTCGGAAAACCGGAAAACATTGAAAAAAAGTTTCAAAACTTTAAAGCGTTTTATAAAAAAACAAAACAGGACAGCACGCTTTATGGATACAATATGGTAAACCTGAAGTTTGACAGTCAGGTAATTGCCACAAAAAAGTAAGGTCATGGAAAACGATAATATTGCTGTAGGATTGGATATTGGAACTACCAAAATAGTTGCTATGATTGGTAGGAAAAATGAGTATGGCAAAATGGAAATATTGGGTATTGGAAAAGCCAAGAGCTTGGGTGTGCACCGCGGTGTTGTGAACAATATTACCCAAACCATTCAATCCATTCAGCAGGCGGTACAAGATGCTGAAACTTCTTCAGGAATGAAGATAAAGGAAGTGGTCGTTGGTATTGCCGGCCAGCATATTAGGAGTCTTCAACATAGTGATTATATTACTCGCTCCAATGGTGAAGATGTCATAAAGGAAGAGGATATTGACCGTCTTTGTAACCAAGTTCATAAGTTGGTCATGCTTCCTGGTGAAGAAATATTGCATGTATTGCCACAAGATTTTAAAGTTGATGGACAAGCTGAAATAAAAGAGCCTATCGGAATGTATGGCGCACGTTTGGAAGCCAATTTTCATGTAGTTGTAGGGCAGGTTTCTTCTATTAGAAATGTTGGAAGATGTATAAAAAGTGCAGGTTTAGAACTATCTGCAATTACTTTGGAGCCTCTGGCTTCAGCAAAAGCGGTTTTGAGCCAAGAGGAAAAAGAAGCTGGTGTTGCATTGATTGATATAGGGGGAGGAACAACTGATTTGGCAATTTTTAAAGACGGTATCATACGCCATACAGCAGTAATTCCTTTCGGGGGAAATGTGATTACCGAGGACATAAAGGAAGGTTGCTCCATCATTGAAAAACAAGCGGAACTTCTGAAAATAAAGTTTGGCTCAGCATGGCCCGGGGAAAACAAAGACAACGAAATAGTTTCTATTCCAGGTTTAAGAGGCAGAGAGCCGAAAGAGATAAGCTTAAAAAACCTTTCAAAAATAATCCATGCACGTGTTATTGAAATCATTGAGCAGGTGTATATGGAAATCAAAAATTATGGACACGAAGACCAAAAAAAGAAGCTTATTGCCGGAATAGTACTTACTGGAGGTGGAGCGCAGCTTCAACATATTAAACAACTTGTTGAATACATCACAGGAATGGATACCCGCATTGGTTATCCGAATGAGCATTTGGCGGGTGATAGTGATGCAGAAACTACCAGCCCAATGTATGCAACTGCAGTTGGATTAGTTTTGAATAGCTTAGAAAGCAAAGAAAAATCTTCGCTAATGAAGCGTTTTTCACACGAAGAAACCACAAAACAAGAAGAGGAAAACACAACAAAACCAGAAACCGATACGGAAATCGAGACTGGAAAAAAGGAAAAAAAGAACAAAGAAAAAGAATCAAAATCATCTAAACGATTTTTTGATAAATGGGCTGAAAAATTCAAAGAATTTTTGGATAACGCCGAGTAATGAAAAATTGAAAAAAGAAAGATCACAAATAGAAAAAATATGAGCAGCAAAACAGAATTTGACAACATTTCATTCGATCTGCCAAAAAACCAATCCAACGTGATTAAGGTGATTGGAGTAGGCGGTGGAGGAAGTAACGCAATTAACCATATGTTCAGTCAGGGCATAAAGGGGGTTGACTTTGTAATATGTAATACAGATGCACAAGCGTTGGAGAATAGCCCAGTGCCAATCAAGATCCAATTAGGTGTTTCGTTAACAGAAGGATTGGGAGCAGGCGCAAACCCAAAAGTTGGGGAGCAATCTGCTGTGGAAAGTATGGAAGAAATTCGCAGCATGCTTACCACCAATACCAAAATGATTTTCATCACAGCCGGAATGGGTGGCGGCACGGGTACAGGTGCAGCGCCAATCATTGCAAAAATGGCAAAGGATATGGATATTCTTACTGTGGGAATTGTAACAATTCCATTTCAGTTTGAAGGAAAAACCAGAAACGACCAAGCTCATATTGGGGTTGAAAAACTACGTCAAAATGTAGATTCGTTAGTGGTTATCAACAACAATAAATTGCGTGAAGTTTATGGAAATCTTGGTTTTAAAGCAGGATTCTCAAAAGCTGATGAAGTTTTGGCCACCGCTGCTCGTGGTATTGCTGAAGTGATTACACACCATTACACGCAAAACATTGACCTTCGTGATGCTAAAACAGTACTTGCAAATAGCGGAACTGCTATTATGGGAAGTGCAACTTCCTCAGGAGCCAATAGAGCAAAAGAAGCCATTGGGAAAGCC
>CAKZLK010000011.1 GCA_937125455.1 uncultured Aequorivita sp. | reverse complement strand
CTTGATCTATTGTAAATGATATGGCGAAAGGAAAATTTGACATATTCGTATTTGCGGATTGGGCGGCACTTGAGAATCCAACTTTGGTCGGAATCCTTTCTGCTCATTTTGCCAAGGGCAAAAAAGCCTTTAGCTTTGAGTATGATAAGGATTGGTTGAAAACCGATACGCAAAGATTGTTAGATCCAGATATAGAATTTTATCCAGGGCCTCAATACCCAACCAACAAAGAGAATTTCGGAATCTTTTTGGACAGTATGCCCGATACTTGGGGGAAAACCTTAATGAAACGTCGAGCGGCACAAGACGCTAGGACTAGGGGAGAGAAGGCAAAAAAGCTATATGAAATAGATTACCTTCTCGGGGTCTATGATGAGAGTAGGATGGGGGCTTTGCGTTTTAAGACGGCGCTGGACGGTCCTTTTTTAGACAATGACGATCAAAGTCCGACACCACCTTGGTCCTCGTTAGGTGAGCTTCAGGAAGCGGTTAATCAGTTAGAGAGTGATGATCAAAGTGACGCCATTAGAAAATGGCTGGCTGTCTTGATTGCGCCTGGTTCCTCTTTGGGTGGGGCTCGACCCAAGGCAAATATTCTGGATGTCAATAAAAATCTATGGATTGCGAAGTTCCCATCAAAGGCGGATACGATAGACAAAGCTGCTTGGGAATTTCTGGTTTATAAACTTGCCATAGCCGCAGGTATTGAAATGGCCGAATCTAGAATAGAGCAGGTGAGTGGTCAATACCACACTTTTATGACCAAACGTTTTGATAGGGATAACGGAAAGCGCATTCATTTTGCCTCGGCTATGACAATGACGGGGAAGACTGAAGATTCTATCAAGGATAGCACGCCCAGTTATTTAGAAATTGTAGAGTTTATCGAGAATAACGGAGTTGGCGTAAAAGCCAATCTACATCAGCTATGGCGACGAATAGTCTTTAATATCGCAATTTCAAATACGGATGACCATTTGCGAAATCACGGGTTTATCCTTAAAGAAAAGGGATGGGTATTATCGCCGGCTTATGATTTAAATCCGTCTGTAGAGAAGGATGGTTTATTCCTGAATATTGATATGGAGGATAATGCCTTGGATTTTGAACTGGCGAAAAGTGTGGGTAAGTATTTTCGTTTAAGCGAAAATGAAATGGAAAATATTTTGAGTGATGTGTGGTCTGTGGTTAAAGATTGGAAACAAGTTGCAGTAGAAATTGGAATCAAAAATCGGGAGGTTGAGATTATGGGAGCGGCTTTTAGGTGTTAAGCAGGAATAATATTGATTAGGAAACGATTTTTAGACGAACAATAAAAATTTAATAAAAATGAAACAGGAACTTGAAAATAAATTGTTTGAGGAAATACAGGATGGATATTCTCTTAATTCAGACCAAAAAATAAAATTAAAAGAGGCCTGTAAACGTGTTGTGAAAGACCATCCAGATGACTCTTTCCCACTTCTAATGAAAGCGACAAAAATTTATCTTAAATTTATTTTGGAGTTTCCTCAATTAACTCTTTAGAGAATTTGAAATAGCTATATTCAGAGGGTTTGTTAAAAAATACAGTTGATGTTGGGAGGATTATCGTTCTTTATAGTCAAGTAAAAGTTGGAAAAAACTTGACAATGATATTTTAAAAGATTATCTTTGTATTATTAAAACTATGAATATAACAACATCCATAAAAACTAAAGTTGCTCGTATAGATACTGGAGAAGTATTTACATACGATACTTTGGCTATTGCTCCAAGTGAATTTTCTGCTGCAGCTAAGGTTTTAAGTCGATTGGTTGCAAATGGTGAAATCAAGAGATATAGAAATGGGATGTTTTATAAGCCCAAGCAAACACCTTTTGGAGAGCTAAAACCAAGAGAGGATGAACTGCTTAAAAGTTATCTCTTTGAGAACAATAGGCAGATTGCCTACATCACAGGTGTTCGTTTATACAATCAATTTGGACTGACCACTCAAGTCCCTAATGTTGTGAGATTGGCAAGTAGGGATAAGGAGATAAAGACGAAAATAGGAAACCTTATTATAAAACCAGCTAAGAGCTATGTACCCATTACAAGAAAGAATGTGCCTTTATTGCAGCTGTTGGATGTCATAAAAGATTTTAATAATATTCCAGATATGGATAAAAAGAGAGGTGTTACTTTTCTAAAGGATAATATAAGTAACCTATCGTATGATGATAAAGATAAGTTGACCAGTTTTGGAAAGGCATACCCTCCAAAAGTTAGGGCCTTATTGGGAGCGATTCTTGAAATTCTTTCCCTTGACGAATTGAGCAAATCCCTAAAAGGAACAATCAACTATTTGAGCAGCTATAAGTTTGGAATATCCGAAAGTACATTGCCCACAATTTCAAACTGGAACATTTCATAATGAAACTTCACGAATATAAAAATGCTTTTGAGGGAGCTATTGTTGCTGCCGCACAACACTTCGGGATTGCGGAAATCTATGTCGAAAAAGATTACTGGGTGACCCTTGCACTAAAACAGATTTTTGCTGATGAAAACTCCAGGGACATTGCTGTCTTCAAAGGAGGAACATCCCTTTCCAAGTGCTTTAAAATCATTGAACGTTTTTCAGAGGATATCTATATGGTGGTTATTAAGGAAGATGGCGAAACGGATAATTCCTTAAAACGAAAACTTAAAAAAGTAACGAGATCATTGGAGGCTGTTATGACTATCATTCCCGACCATCCTTTGGAAAACAAGCGGGGTAAAATTAGGAAAGTAGTTTATGGTTATGAAAAGGTTGGGGTAAAGGGAGTGTTTGGCCAAGTTCGGGACCATATTGTATTGGAAGTATCAAGCCTTGGTAACTCACATCCTTCCGAAACCGTAAATATTCACTCAATGATTGGGGAATTTATTGGTACAACAAATAACCCCGATCTTATCAAGGAGTACCAGCTAGAGCCATTTAAGGTAAAGGTAATCAGTGTCGAGCGTACTTTTTGCGAAAAAATAATAAGCCTGATCCGATTTTCATATACGGAAAATCCTTTGGAGGATTTTATCAATAAAGTCCGCCATACCTACGATTTACATCAATTATTGCAAGCAGATAGAATCGCTACTTTTTTGAAATCAGCGGATTTTGAAACAATGCTAACACAAGTTGGAATGGATGATGATAAAGCTATACCCAACGATAAGGAATGGTTATTTAAACATCCATCAGAATCGCTGTTTTTTTGCGAAACTGAGAAGGTATGGGAAACCATAAGCAAAACATACACTGGTCCTTTTAGGGATTTGCTCACCGGAAAACTACCCGATGAAAAAAAAGTGCTTGAATCATTGATGATGATTGGGTCAAGGCTAAAGGAAATTCAATGGAATTTCAAGGAGACAAAATATTAGGCGAAGGTCTTCGAGCAGTTCAATTCGGATTATTGATATACCTGTTCGAAACCTTCAATTTCAAATTCCGCTCCCCACTTTTTTCATTCAGTTCCAAAACGACCATTTTGTCATTGCTTAATGAAAACTTGGGCAGCACATAAACCATCCTTCTTATTTGTTTTTCGGAAATTTTCGCCGGAACATTATATTTAAAATTAGGTAGCTGTGAAATGCGCTGTATTGATTTCTTTTTTCCTTGCTTCCTTGTTTGTGTCGAAACATCTAAGAAGTTCAAATCGTAATCCAATGAAGACTTGTTTTCAATTTTAATTACGAAATAAAGCTCTTCCTTATCAAAAACTATGTTTTCCAAACTCAGGACTATACCATTCTTACGTTTTTGGATGCTCCCAATTCTCTGTTTTCTGGTCAACAAGTATGAGCAAAACCGTTCGTAATAAAAGGTTTTGTCGGTAAACAGATTGGCAACACTAACTGAATCTGAACGCTCCGTAAATTTTGGCTGCTCAAAACCAATACGCTCCGATTGTGGAACAAAATAATTCAACTTTTCCAATTGTTCCCTGTAGCTTAGAATATAGGAATAAATAGCCCCGTTGGTATTAATTACAAGAAGGTTGCTCGGCTTTCCGGGCTTAGCCTGCAGCAACCCAAAGTATTGTTCTTTTTCGCGGTTATAGGTAAACACAAAATCATTGGAACCTACTATCCCTTGCCGAATCGGATTGGGAAAGAAAAGAGCCACATTCTTTTGATCATTCGCAAAAATTGTGTCCAATAGGGCAGTGTTCTGTGCTTCCATAAGGAAACTGGCAAGAATAAACCCTGCCATTAAAACTGAATTTTTCATAATGCTGGTTTTAGGATTAGTTTGTAATTATTGGTGACGGTTACCTTGACGGCCCGCTGATTTTTCCGAAATACTTTTTGGATTCCGCTAACTTGGGGAACTCCCGCAATATTGATGTCCCCAACAATGTCGTCCACGACCTCTTGGGTTACATCGGCACGAAAACTGTTCTCTACATAAATTCCCTCACTACCGTCCTGTAGATCGAATGCCTTTAATTTCACCGGACGGTGACCGATGTTCTCAATCTCGATCAGGGCACGGTTTGGCTTAAAGCTAATAAAGCCAAACACAGGCGTGTTTTTTGAAACTTTCACTCCATTTATAAGCGCATCTTTTAGCAATCGCATCCGTAAGCGATAATTGGTCTTCACTACTTGGTTTCCGTCAACTTCCACAAATATTTCCGCATCGGTATTTGCGATGCCTATTTTGGGATAAACCATTGGATCGGATGCAAAAAACAGTTGGTGCTCCAGTCCCAGTTCCTTTAGGGCAATGGCCTCATCTTTTTCCGCGGTTATGGAATCCTCGTCCACTTTTGGCTTTCTTCGATATCGTTCCGGCACCACATAGGTATCTTTTGAATAGTTGATTTTGTTATGTTTATAAATGCTATCGACAATCCGTACCTTTTCTTTATCCATAAAGTCAGGGTCATAAAAACCAAGGGAATCAATATTTTTTTCGTCATAGATACTCGGTGCGTTCGACTCCCTCGCTTCTTTAAGGGCATCAATCGCTTCAAGTTTTGATTTGTATTCTTTCTGGTTTTCATCCAGTTCCGGTACAGCGGTTTGTGTTAAATTTTCGGCTTGGGAACTATCATCGGATAATAAATAAAGGGAATACGTTATAACAAAAAGGAGGGCAACGGTTATGACGGAGACGAATACTATTTTATTTTTTTCAATTTTCATTTGTTAGTTTTTTAAGGGATTTTTCAAAATAATCAGTAATCAAAAGGCCGTGTGTGTTCTTGGGAAAGTTTCGGTCCACAACAATCAGATTTCCCGTGGAAATCAATTCATATCGGTCCACGACGGTACCGCGATTGATTTCAAAAATCGTCTTGGTCTGGAATCTATAGGGTGTGCTCTCTAGATCCAGTTGGGATTCAATGCTCAGTACCTTTTGCAACAGCGAATATTGAAGCAGTCTATTATAAACCCCATCCGCTTTTTTCTGTCGGTATAAATTGTCAACTGAGCTGTTTCCAAGCCAGAGCGCTTTCTCTAAATTCCTTTCATAATTACTCGCGTCAATATTGTAGAAATAGGAGTGGAATAGTTCAAGATGCGCCAATGCTTCAACCTTCAGATTTTCCTTTTGTGCAACCCATTTTAAAGGGATTACGGAACCATCGGTATTGATGGCAAAGGTATTGTTCAATGCTTTGTTGTTGATATTAAAGACTGACCAAACAGCAAGTCCACTCGAAAGAAAAGAGAAAACCACCACTGCAATTACAATAAAGCGATTCGTTTTAAGGACGGTGTATATATTTTTATAAGGTGTTTTCATAATTTTGAATCTGTATTAAGCAGTAAACAGTCTTAATGTGAATGAAGTGGCCCGCCTATAGAGTTTAAACTTCAGAAAGACAATAAATCCGATAGAGCCCAATTCTACGACCGGGGCGAAGAATCTGCTTCCAACATCGGTACCGAAAAGGTTGACCCAAAAGTTGGTATTGATCTCGGTATAGATAGCATTGATAAAAACATTGACCAGAAAGAAAGCCGGTACGAGCATATAGACAGCGGCATAAAGCTTAAAAAAAGTATAAGCGAGCGTACGGAACTTTTCAAAGACTGCCAAGCTGATCACCAGGGGAAAGAATGCATGCATTATTCCCAAAAGGAAAAATCGTTCCGCCAGGAATAGAGGATAGATAAATAGATCCAATATCCATAGAAATAGTCCGATGATAAATGCAAAAATCTTAAATCCATAAAGGGGGGTCACCAGTGCATCATACAACAAGGCCATAGCCTTCTTGAACATATCCATTGTTCCCACATCCTGTTCCAAGGGAATATCCTGCATTTGGAGTGGGAGGAGCGCAGGAGCCGTATTACGGTATTGGGTTTCAATAGCTACCAATATGCCATCAAAGAAACCCAATACCTGTGTTGAAAAAATAACTAGGATGACTACCACAAAATTTTTGATAAGTTCCCCAGGGCTCAGTCCCCAAGTGTAGCCATCCTTATCGACCGCGCCCTCATTGTACTTTTTGAGAATATTAATCAAAAAGAACAGTACAGCCAGCGTTTTCATTCCACCAATGGTGTACTGCGAAAAGTCGCTGTTCTGTATGGTCTGGTAAATCGTATCAACGTATTCCAAACCTATTCCCAATGAGATCATGGCAGTCATTTTAATATCCTGTTTCCCTGTTATTGATCTTGTCCTGCATTTTTCGGAAGGAAATAATATCCCGATAGCGATCGGTCTTTTTTGTGATCTCGGCCAACATTTCCTTAGTTTGAAGTTCCTTTTCCTTTAGAAT
>CAKZLK010000010.1 GCA_937125455.1 uncultured Aequorivita sp. | reverse complement strand
GCTAGAATAAATTTATCAAACACTGAAGAACAAGAGGATTAAAGAAAATGTACAAAAAACTAAAAATCGAACTAATCGGCAGCAACATAACTTACGGAGCTGAGTCTGTATCTGTCAACTGCAATTTCAAATTACTAGACCCTTCTCAAATGGTCGACCAATCTATGCCGCACGAAGAAACGCAGCTACCTCCTAAAATGAGGGATATGGGCAATTATGACGTAACACTGGAATTCCCCGTAGACGCAGAGCCAACAAAGGTTGATATTTTGGAAGCTGTAAACGACCTTGATGGTATTGTTTCTACATACTAATGACCGGAACAACACTAAAATATTTCACTAAGCAAGCCTCTGTTGAACAAATAGAGGCTTCTTTCAATTCAGACTACAGTAGGCTTCTCTCTATTCTAGAGGATCATACTTACGGTTTGGCTCAGGAATCTTATGCTGAAATAATAGAAATGTTTGTGACTGTAGGAATTTCTGCTATTGAGATAACAACTGCCGCGGAGATATTGAGTAGTTTGTTTCAGAGAGTTTATATAGCCGCAGACACTCTATATAGACCTTGGTATTCCTCCGCTTTCAATCACTTGTCTAAGGTTACACCACAAGAATTTGCTGCCCTATATGCCGGAGCTGTTTCCAACCTGTCCAATACTAGAGCCGCTAGTATTAGCCCAGCTATTGTTGAGTCGATAAGAACCTCTGTAAACAAACCGGATTTCGATCCAGCAAGAACTACTAATGTAATGTCTAGTAGATTTTCTAGAACTGAAACGAACGGAGCTGCTGGTTCTATTGTTGAGGCTACCGCTGCTAGTATGTTCGCTGACAGCACTTTGTACAAGAGGTGGTTGTCGGTCGGAGACGAGAGGGTTAGATTTACTCACGCCAGAGCTGCCGCAAGGAAACCTATACCAGCAAATCAATTGTATCAAGTGGGAGATGTTTTTATGAGATTCCCCTCAGACCCTCAAGCCTTTGGAGGTAATGTTGCAGGGGAGGTGGTGAACTGTAGATGTAGGAACCTAATTCTGCCATTCTCAGTAGACCAACCAAACAGTAATTCACTTAACCAATTCTTAACTGGCTTATAATAAAAACCACCCAAAAACGCAAGTAAAATTTTATATATCTTTGTGGTATGAGAGAATTGATTTTCAAAAGCGCACAGAGTATCGGAGATGTTGACGAGGAAAAAGGAATCGTTAAAGGTCTTGGATCAGTATTCGGGAACGTTGATTCCGATGGCGACATTATAGAGAAAGGTGCTTACACGAAAACAATCAAAGAGAACAGAAGCAGAATCAAATATTTGTATCAACACAGACTGGATCAACCAGTGGGTACAATGAAAGAGCTAAATGAAACAAACGAAGGTTTGGAGTTCGTAGCTCAGATAGCGCTTAAAACCAGACTAGGTCAGGACGTGTTCGAAATGATTAAAGCTGGTGTATTGACTGAAAACTCTGTTGGATTCGCTACAGTGAAACAACAATTTAACAAAGCTGAATCAGTCAACTACATTAAAGAAGTGAAGTTGTATGAGATTTCGGCTGTTACTCTTGCTGCCAACCCACTAGCATTCATTAACGAAGTGAAAGCTAAAGATGGAATGGATAGCAAAGAAGAAGTGCTCAATAAGTATCTTACTGAAAGGTTTGAGGCTTTAGAGGCATTAGTAAAGTCAAACATTAGTGACGAACTAGGTTTGGCTGTAGAATTTGAAATTAAGTCCTTGAAGGAATTAGCTCTTAGGGAAATCACTGAGCCGGAAACAGAAAGCCACTCAGCCGAAGACGATGAAGCTAAACAGAAAGCTGAGGAGTTAAATATGTACGATTATTTAATTAAGAATTTGTAAGAGAGATTTACGACAATGGAAGAAAAATTAAAAGAATTGCTTACTAAAATGGATGGTAGGGTTGAGACCGCCACTGGTAAGTTGAAAACAGAAATTGAAGGACTTATTAACGATCTGAAAGAAGCGTCAGCTACCTCAGAAGTTGTTAAAGGTCTTGAAGAAAGAGTTGCTGAAATGGAAGTGAAAGCTGCCAAAGCATCTAAGTCAATAGAAAAATCAACAAAGGGATTAGGTTGGAGCGAGGCTGTAACTAAAGCCTTAGAAGAAAACAAAGAAGGTCTTGAGAGCTTAATCTCTGGAAAGAGAGACAGCTTGAAATTCGAACTTAAAGCCGTAGCTAATATTAGTTCAGGTAACATTTCTGGTGGAGACGTTCCTCAAGCTGAAAGGTTTGCTGGTTTCGATGCACTACCTTCAAGAAAGGTTAGACTGCTTAGCTTAATGAGTTCAAGGTCAACTTCTGCTGACAAAGTGGAGTGGGTGTACCAAGATGCTAAAGAAGGTTCTGCTGGTCAGACTGCTGAAGGAGCAACTTACAACCAAATTGACTTCGAATGGAAAGTTGGTAACGAAGAAGTGAAGAAAACTACTGCATACATCAAAGTCACTGACGAGATGCTTGCTAAGGGTTCTATTGTTTCTCAAGAAATCAACAACGAACTTCTTAGAGAAGTGACTAAGGCTGTTGAAAAAACTGCTTATGACGGTGACGGAACTGGAACAAACCTTAACGGTGTTGTTACTCAGGCTTCTGCGTTCTCTGCTGCTACAGTAGGAGCGAACACTGTTGATAATGCGAATGAGGTTGACGTGTTAACTGTAGCTATGGCTCAGATTGACATTGCTCAGGAAGGTGATGCTTCTGCTAACGCGATTATGATGCACCCTGCTGATATCGCCAAGCTGAAGCTTGAAAAACTATCTGCAACTGACAAGAGATACGTTGGTAGACTTATGGCTGCCGGACAAAACTTATCATTAGATGGTGTTCCTATTGTACCTTCTACGCTTATCGCGAAAGGAGATTACCTTATCGGAGACTTTGCTTTTGCTGAACTTGTTCAGAGAGAAGGAATGGCTATCGAAATCGGTTATGAAGGAACTGACTTCAAAGATGGTTTCAGAACTATCAGATGTCAGTGGAGAGGTGCTGTTGTGGTTAGACATAACAGAAGAAGTGCATTCATCGCTGGTGACTTTGCTACTGATCAAGCCGCTCTAGAGACTACTTAAGAAATAGCTTCTTCAACTACCGAGTAATCGGTTAATAAAAAAGCCCTGACTGTTTGGTCGGGGCTTTGTGGTTTAAAGGACTTTTACCTCAGTCCAAGCTTGCAGGTGGACTGGAACCATCTCTCCATTATGCTCGAAGTAAGACAGCGAATACATACCGTCAATATGTTTGAAGTCTAGCTCGTCCACGTCTTCGCCAGATTCCTTTATTGTCAACCCCAAGTGACTGACATCAATCCTTGAGTTGGGAGGAACGTTGTAAAGCTTTACCATTAATTCATTCCTTTCCTTTTTAGTTGCTCACCAAACTTTTTCCAAAGCTGATGCCTACTAGCTCTATCGGAAACAGAATCTTCATTAAGAGCTTTCTTTAGAGCATATCTGTAGGCTTTTCCGGTGTGATTTGTGTCAGAGTGGTTAAGAACTACTTTTCCAAAACCCAGTGCGTTGCCATCCCTATCTGAAACAGTACAGGTTGTTACAACAACATCTCTTTCTCCGAAGCCGTAATCTCTCTTCTCGATAGTTGTTTTGAAATGAACCAACTCATTAGAATTCCTAACAAAAGAGTTGTCAGTTAGGGAGAAGTTTATAACATTGATTTTAACAAACCCCCTGTTGGTTTTTGCTAGAATCTTGACTGTCTTTTTACCAACGATTGATACAACAGTCCCTACCAACAGTTTTCTTCTGTCTCCTAGTCCGGTAGGAGTTGGGCAAGACACCTTGTCACCCAACCTTACGGTTTTACCCGCTACGTCTTTAATCTCCTTCATATTACAATAATACAAAGAAGATGACTTAAAACCAAGACTTTGATTTAATTAATTGCTTGTTGCCGAAATGAATATTCTGGATTTTCTTAAAGTGTCCTCTAAGGTTTGCACTACTTGAAACACAGTGGAGCCAGTTTTACTAGTTGTCAATCTACTCGCTTTAGTTAGCGCTGCCGCTTTCAAAGTTTCATTCCTAACCTCAAGTACGTAATCGAACTCTATTTGAGGAACTTCGTAAGTTCTATCAATTAGCGCTGACTCCCTGTGTAGTGCGTAACATCTGTAAACAGTTTGACTATCTAAGGTTTCTGACAAATCTCCGTTTGCCGCCTTGGTGCTAGTCGTTCCCCTTACAGTGAAACTATCTCTTAATCTGTTTCTTTTTCTACTCATTACATATATATGCTCTTAAGTGGCGCTAACATTTTTTTAGTGTTTCCGTCCATCACTACAATGTCAGAGTCTCCCTCTAGGTTAGCCCTGTTGTCATAGACTTGCTCAATTAAAACTTTCACTGCTGATTTAGCTAGCTCAACTTCACTAGCACTTGCAACCGGATCGCTTTCGTACACTACTTTTACATTTTTGTGATTACCAGTAAATTTTATGTATCTACCACCTATTCCTATTATCTCGTAGTTGGTATTTAAGGTTAGTGTAGTGGTTCCTGAAGTAACTACTATAGTACCTGTCTTTGCGTTGTAGGGGAGGGATATGATGTATGTTTCTCCGTCATACTCCAACTCGTCAACGAATAACTCTCTGTTCTTGGACACCAAATCTTTGGAGATGAAATTCTCAACCATCTCTCTAGCCGCCACAATTATCGAGGTGATTACTGTGTCGTCAAGGTCAGTGTCTATCGCTGCCCAAGACTTAACTGCTGCTGCATCCATAATCTCAGTAGCACCACTAGCTAGTCCGGTCTGTCTTTCTTGGTATATTTCCATAACACAAATGTACTAAATTTGTGTATGTCAAATAAAACCTTATACGTAGATAAAACGGAGCTAGCCAAAGTTATGAACAAACTCGCTGAACTCGGAGTGATGGCTAACGAATTTGACGAGGAGTTAAAGATAACCGCCAAAAAGATAAAAGAGTCTGCAAAGAACGACTTTGAATCCAAATCCAGACCACACTTAGAAAGAAGAGGTGAAGATACTAATGGCCTATCCTCTTCTATCCAAATGAAACCTCTCACTAGGAAAAAGGGTACTGGATCGGCTTATAGAATTTCTGCTGGTGGTGTAGGTAAGAAACTAATGGCGTTTGTAGAGTTCGGAACGAGGGCTAGAACTATAAGTTTAGGTGGAATCAATTCTTTATTTGGAGGGGATGGATCGACTTACGCCAAAAGGTTCAAGGGGTCTGATAATCCAAAAAACTTCACTCACTTATCCGCGAGACCATACTTCTTCAACAACGTGTTCCTAGAAAAGAAAAAGATGATGAAGAGACTAGGTTCGAGGGTTAATAGAATCCTGAAAAAGAAGTAACTTTGCATTATGAAATACGCACTTGACCCACTAAACGTAGCTATAATCAAACTGTTAGAGACAGATAATCAGATACAGTATGACGGAGACAACGTTACGGTGTACACGGAAGTAGCTAATGATTCACAGTTTCCGCTGATTGTGGTTGAGCCAAGCACTTCTGCTGAAAATGATGTTACTAGAGACTCTATAGGGCAGACATACGTTATGAACGTTGAGGTTATAAGCAAATTCAAACAAGGAGAAGGAGGTTGGGGAGCTAATTCCAACATAGTTAATCAAATAACCGAGTTAATTAGAGTCAAGGGTACATATCTAGACTTGTCAGCTAACAACTTGAAAGTCAAGAGGCAATCTATTCAGTCGATACAACCACTAAGGGAAGCTTACAAAGACGGTGTTTACTTTAGGTCAATAATCATTATCGAATTCGATATAGAGGAGACAATGTAACTCCCAACTGCACACTAATATTTCACTTATCTTTGTTAAGATTTTAAACGTTTAAACAAAGAGAAAAGCAAAATTATGGCAACAATGACAGGAACAAATCTAATTGTGACAGTTGACGCTGAGCCAATAGGCCACACAACATCATTCACTATTGATTTCCAACACAACACTGCTGATGCTAGTTCAAGAGATTCTGCTGGGTGGGTCGAGTTACTTTCTTCTAGAAGAAGTGTGACGATTTCATTTGAAGGTCTTGTGGATTATGCAGATGACGCTAATGCTGCTAAGAAAGGATTTCACGATCTAGTAGCAGAAGGAATTATAAACAGAAATTCATTCACATTAGTATACGGTACTGACCAAACAGGCGACAAAGTATTTACCGTTACTGGATTCCTTACGAACATTTCAGCTACATCACCGGATGAAGATACAGTTACCTTCTCAGGTACTTTCACTTCTTCAGGAGCAGTAGTAGAAACTACTAACGCGTAATGAATAAGAAAAGAGGCTATTATACAATTGATGTGGCTGGTAAGGAAATTACTGGTCACTTCTCCGTTAACTTTTGGGCTCTAATGGAAGAGGAGCTTGGGTTGAAGTCGCTAGGAGAAACTTTTTCGCATTTAGGTAAGGCTGCTGGAATGTCTTCTGTAAGAAGGCTTATGTATTGTTCTTCAAGAGCTTATTGCCTAGAGAACGGTATTGATCCGTACTACAAAGATATTTACCAGTGCGGTTTAGATATGGAGGATGTTGATGACGAGGCACTAGCTGAAGTTCTTGACGCATTCACTAACAGTAAGTTAATGACCAATGATGAAAATTTTGGTATAGAAAGAAGTACTGATGGAGAGGAGGAAACCGAAGAGGGTGAGGGAAAGTAAGACCCTTATCTTGGGATGATTTTGTTGACTTCTACTTAGGTCAGGTGGGCATTCACCCAGAAGAATTTTATAAACTGACTCTAAAAGAGGTTATACTCAGGGGGGAAAGTTGGAGGATTCAAAACAATTTAGACTGGGAAAGAACCAGATATTTAGCCGCTATTTGCAAAAACGCTGGTATAGTAGCTAGAGGTCAGAGGGTTACGAAAGCCGACTTGTCAGAACCAACTCAACTATTCAAACTACCTCAAGATAAGGTTTGGAGCAGAGTTAAGAAACTGCCAAAAAGCTCACTAGAAGGATTCAAAGCCTTCTTTAAAAAGGCTTCAGAAAAAGGATTCAAATTCAAAAAGGAACCCAACTTCGAAAAGTTAGAAGAGACCCACCGATAAAAACGGGGGTCTTTTTTTGTCATATCTTTGCGTTATGTCAGACACTAACGTAAACAAGTTAACCGTAGTTTTAGAAGGTAATTCAGAGAAGCTTCAGAAAGCACTGAAAGCGGCTAATGTCGCTATGGAAAACTTTGACAAGAAGAGTCAAAAAGTCGGTGGCAAAAACGGAAAAGGAGGTTCTTTAGGCGGAATACTGGTTACTGCTAAGAAACTAGCTCCTGCTATTAGTGCTGCGTTTGCAGTTAGAGAGATTGCTTTGTTTGGTAAAGAGGCGGTGATTTTGGGTTCTCAACTTGAGGGTATCAAAAACGCGTTTCAACTTATAGAGGATCAAGGAAAGACATCTATGACTGTATTAAAGGAAGCCACTAGGGGTGCGGTTGATGAAATGACTCTTATGAGTTTAGCTGTTCAGGCTAAAAACTTTAAAGTTCCTTTGGAAAACCTTGGTAAGTTCTTTGAATTTGCCACGGTAAGAGCTGCTCAAACAGGGGAGTCTGTAGAGCACTTAACTAGGTCTATAGTTCTCGGTATCGGTAGAAAGTCACCTTTGATTCTGGATAACTTGGGTATTACGCTCGTAAGACTGAAAGAGGCAATGGGTAAAGTTGGTAGAGAGTCTGCTTCTGTAGCTGAGATTTCCGCTGCTGTATCTAAAATTGCTGAAGAAGAAGTGGGCGCATTAACCAGACTGGGATTAGCGTCAACCACAACAGCACAAAAGCTATCGAAACTAACAGCTAATTGGAAAAACTGGAAAGCTGAACTAGGAGAGGATATCACTGAATCTAAAGGGTTTATGGGGATAACCAGCTTTATAGAAGGTAAGCAGGACGACAAAGCTACCGAAAGGATTATTGACAACCTAGAAGAAATGGCTGGTATATCTAAAAAGGGTAGAAAAGCAACAGAAGAATGGACAACCGTCTTTAACAAATTCAAGGGTACTATGGACTGGCTTGAGATGAGAAAAGAGTACGCAGAATACCTGAACGAAATAATTAAAGGCCAGTTTGAGTTGTCTAAAAATAATGCCATCACTATGTTTGGTGATCCAAAAGAAGCAGAATCTATATCTGTTTGGTTTGATAATGCGACAAAGGGATTCAAGGAGATGGGAAACACCGGAACCTTGGAAGGTAAAAGGTTGGCTAGAGCAATCCTACTACTTAAAAATGAAGAAGAGGAGAGAAGAAACGACATATTAAGGGGTGAGCAAAAGCTAACCGCTGACAGAAACTCTTTCTTAGACAAATACAAAAACAAACTCAGAGAGGTTGAAATTCAGTATGAAATGAATATGATCAACCCAATTGAGAAAGCTGAAAGAGAGAATCAAATATTATCTGACGCTATTGTTGCAATGACAATGGACATTAAGAATTTAGGGCTTACAGCTACAAAGGAGTACAAAAACTGGAATGTTATGTTAGAAGGCAACAAAGCCTTTATCGACAGTGTTACCTTTTCTTTAGATAAGCAAGCTAAAACCGTAGAGGAATTGGTTGCTGAATATATGAAGCTCAACAAGGTCGGTCAATTCTCAGAAAAGGACGGAATAAGAGAGGTTGAGGAATTTGGCTTCCCTCAAATGCCGGATGAAGAAATTGACGAACTCACTCAAAAAGGAGGAGAGTTTGCCGCTATGCTTACTAGAATTAATAAAGCTCAGGAGGATATGATCTTCAGTGAAGAGGAGGCTAACAAAAGAAGACTAGACGCCCTTAACGAGTATATGGAGGCTCTGTTCATTGCTGGCGAAGAGATTCCAGAGTGGATGCTCAAGATGAAAGAGAGTGTCGAGGGTTCTATATTTGACGAAGACAAATTAAGAGACATCTCTCAAATGTGGTCAGCCCTGTCTACAGCTATGGGTCAGGTTGCTGGTGTTTTTAGTCAGGATCAGGGAATAGGAAGTATGATCAGTAAGTTTGCGAAACTAGCGAGCGTTATTGCTGCGGTTGTTGCTGCTCAGGCTGCTTTCAAAACACTGACTGGTGATCCTAGCGCGGCTCCTAGGGCTATTGCTGCGGCTGCTGCGGCCTTTACTGGTATTGCTGGTATAATTGGGTCAGTCACCGGAGGATTCGGTGGTGGAGGCGGAAGTATAGGATACAACTCCTCACTAAATAACTCTAGGCTATACACTGAAATTAGCGGAAGAGATTTAAGAATTATTTTAGACAGAGAGGGAGGGTTCTCCAACAGAAGAGGTTAATATGGCACTATCTAGTTATCACTTGAGATATCAACTACCGTTCAAAGATGTTGACGGAAATCAGTGGAGGGTTCAAATCTACGACAGAGACAATTCTGGATCAGTAGAAACACTCAATGGAACCGCTGACCCTGTCCAAATCTACTACGAAGGAGACGAAGACTTCAAAAAAGGGATTATAGGAAGCTCTTGCGAAATAAATCTATACGGTGTGCCAGACCTTATCGGAGGCAGTGACCTATCTCAATTCTTCACTAGTGACGAGGAGAGGTTCTACGTAAAGGTTGAATACGAAGTTGGTAGCAGTGGAGCTTACGAAACATACTGGGTAGGATTCTTACACCAAGACGAGTACATAGAGTATATTACCGCTGACCCATACGAGGTTAAGTTGGTTGCTTTAGATAGACTAGGTACTCTTGAAACTACCCTAGACTCTTTAGGTTACCACTATGATGACAACATTGACTTGATCACTGTATTTAATGAGCTGGTTGCCGCATCTAAGTTAGAATTCGACATAGAGGAAAACACTTTTATGAGAACTGAGAACGGATACACATCAAGCTTTCTGAGCGAGAACGAAATAACCCTTCAATCTTATATGGAAAGTGAAGACGACTTCGTGAAAATGAAGCCAGTTAGAGAGGTTGCTGCTGACATAGCACTATCGCTTGGCTCTAGGGTTTACCAATCTAAAGGAAAGCTAATGGTTAGATCAATCGCTAAGGGATTTGATTTAGGATTGAATTCAACAACCCTGACTATTCCAACAGACATACAGCCTGTAAACGATGACCTTCAGGCTAGGCACGTTCCGGCTAAGAGAGTGACGAATGTTGCGTACAACGTCAGAAGTAAAAACATATTAACAAACCCATCTTTCGAAAAAGATGTTGTGGGAGACACAACACCTACCGGATGGACTAAGCCTTCTACTAGTGGTTCCATAGAGGTGTCGGACACCTTAGTTCAGGAAGGAAGTAATAAATCTCTAAAGATTATAGCCAACAGAATCTCTGACTCCACATTCAACGGGGCAAGTGTGAGCACTAAAAACAACCAATACTGTATGCTACAGACAACCAGTGAGCCTTTCTTTACTGGGACGGATGCTTTTGGTGGTGACATTTCTCTATTTGGAATATTGGATTTCTCTTACTTTATAAATAACACTGCTGACTCTACGTATGAGTTCAGAATCTCTTTAGAGACAACAAACGGGACAGATACACTTTATTATAACTGGGAGAGTGGTACTTGGACAACGAGTTTTAAACATACTTTTATTGATGTAAAGACTACTGGTGAGTGGGAAGACAAATCGCTAGAATTCGTTTTAAACGGTAACAGTATTCACGGGATCACTGCTAATCAAGGCGGTACGAATCCGATTGTTCTAAGGTTTCACACATTCAATTATGAAGAGGCTCTGTCTAACGTTCAGATATTCGTTGACAACTTCAGTATGAGGCTTTATAATGCCAGTGGTAGCGCCAAGACCGCTATGCTACCTGACACTAAGTACTTCAACGCGTCTACGGATGACGACACAACCACTAAATCAGGAGCTATTGACTTAGAGCTTATGGGCGGAATAACAACGGTTGAAGTTGAAATAAATAGTTTCTTACAAAACAGTGAATTCTATCTCCTCTATGGAAAGGTTACTGGTCAGTACATAAACAAGTCGACTGGGAACCCAGAGAAGACTGACTTTTACGATAACATTATTGCGACATATCTTCCAATGCCAGATACCTTTGTATCTTATAGGAGAAGTCTAGATGAATCTAGTAAGGAGGTGTTTTCAAGTACTTTAGCCACTCACAGGGTTACCGACAACAGTTGGAGACCAATTCATTTTGATGATTATTTAAATATAGACTTTGGTGCTAGTGTATACCAATCCTTGAATAGTAAAGCTTTTAGTAGGTTTTCTTTTCAATTAAAAGATAATAGATACAGGGTTGACGCAATAAACTTGCCTTAGAATTTGGTTATCTTTGCCATATGGCAGTAAACAATTTCTTTTTCGGTTCGGTTAAAACAGAAGGCACTTCGGGCAGTACTGGTTCTTCAAGTGGCGGAGTTGGTGGAGGCGGTTCTTCAACTAACAATTACGTTTCAGTAGTTACATTCAGTACATCTGATGGTGTATTAACATTGCAGAGAGAAGGTCTTGGAAATTTAACTGTCGATCTAGACGGGAGATATGCACTATCTACAGAGCTGTCAGCACACGGACTTCAGGAAACAACTGACATTAACTACGAAACAACTAACCCGTTGATATCTGGCTCTGCTAGGATGTCTGATTGGTCAATTCTGAGCACGTACGCTTACTTCGGGCACGAAGGTAAAAACAATGCGACAGAATACGGTGTGCTTCACACTGGCTTGGGTCAATTGATTCTTAATTCAACTTCAACGCTGGATTTGAGGATTAATGGATCGACAAAAGCTTGGGTTGACCCTGCTGGTTTTGAGATAACTGGAAACTTGGACTTAAGTGGAAACGTTTATGCTGACGGAATAATTCAATCCGGTGACGGAGGGAGCGATACAGCAATGCTCAACTTAAGCTCCTCTGTGAGTAACAGAATAGTTAGTAGTAATTCTGCTACAGGAATCTCTTTCTGGAACAGCACAACTCATTTGGGTGGTTTTTCTGGAACCACTGGAAACCTAGATATACTTCAGGATTTCTCACTACCTACTCAGAAAAAAATCATATTTGATGGAACAGGATCAAGACACACATACATTTGGGAGGGAGCTAACGACATCCTTAGGTTCGTGCTTGGTGGGGTTCAGGGGCTAGAACTTAAAGGATTAGAGGCGAACTTCACTGGTACTGGTAAATTTGGTGGTTTTTTGAAGACTACCGCTTCAGGTGGGTTTACTATTGGTAGCGAGGCTGGCTCTAACAGAATTCAATATAATTCAACTCCTGACGAATTTGCTGTACTAAATAGCACAAATGGTTATGCAAGACTAGCTGGTAGAGATGCATTAGAAAACTATCATTACGTCACTCTTGGTCAATTAAATTCAGCTCACACGCTTCAAACCGTGACAGACAATGGTAATACAACCACTAATCAAATAACAATAAATAAAGCGACCTCAAGCGCCGCATTAATACTTAACACTGTCTCAGGTCAGTATACTCAAATGAACTTTAGTAATTCTAGTGTACAGAAGTCTGCTATTTGGTGGGACAATAACAACACAGAAATGGTATTTTGGACTGGGGTGAATGCTATAACAGCAAAGTCTGACGGAGATATAATTATAAGCAGTGGATCAATAGACACTAGAGCTGGCGAAAACGTAACCAACTACAAGATGGCTGATTGGGACTTAATATCTTGGAACGGAAACACTGTTCAATTAGGAGGTATAAGCTCTGGTCAATGGAACAGGGTTGATTTTTACACAAACAATGCCTTAAGACTTTCTGTTGTTGATGCAGGTATTAATTTAACTGGGGTTCTCAACATAAATGGCAGGGACTCCGTTGTGTCATACAGTGCAGATTGGTTATATTTAGCTACTAACACTAGTGGCTCGACTACATTTAATCAAGGTGTATATACTGCCGCAATTATGAGAGCTGATAATGGTTTTCAGGTTGGTAGCGGCGGATCAGTGTTTAACGTGAGTAACACTGGCATCGTTAGCTTAGCTAATGCTGTTTGGCACACATCTAAAGATGGTAAACCTAGATTTTATTTTGCTCCAAATAGCAGTACTTATTTCAGGACTGGAAACGATTATATATTCAATAACAATTCGGATGGAACCAT
Source organism: uncultured Aequorivita sp. (assembly GCA_937125455.1). Lineage (GTDB taxonomy): Bacteria > Bacteroidota > Bacteroidia > Flavobacteriales > Flavobacteriaceae > Aequorivita. The sequence continues at coordinate 30,884 of CAKZLK010000010.1, read as the reverse complement.
AGCTTCTATGAATTCGTTCGGTGATTTCACAGCAAACTCTTTTATAAAACAAGGAGGGACAACATCTCAATTTCTCAAGGCAGACGGTTCTGTAGATTCTAACACTTATTTAACGACTGCTGACTTAAGTAACTACGTAACGCTTAATACATCTCAAACAATTTCAGCAAAGAAAATATTTGGAAACACTGGGTCAGTCATTTACACCTCTGCCACTATTGAAATTTACACTAATGACAACACGCCACCAAGCATCTCGTTTCACAGAGGAGGATATTCAGCTTCTACACTATATGAAGCAAGTGGGCAATTATTTATTAAACCTTGGAATGACTCGAATGGGTATGGAATATGGCATTCCGGAAATGATGGTACTGGATCAGGACTTGATGCTGATCTGCTAGATGGTCAAAACTCAAGTGCATTTATGTTAAGAGGTACTGACCAGTGGAACACTAGCTCTGAAGGGGCTAACAGGTTTTATTTTAGCGCTAACGCTAGGACATACTTTGGTTCGGGTAATGGGTATGAGTGGAGAAATTCTGCTGGCAGTAACATAGGGATTCTCGATAACAGCGGGAATTGGACTATGTATGGGCTACTCACCGTCAACTCTGACATAGCGAGTACTGGAAGCTTAACCTTAAGTGCTTCGGGATCACTACATTTTGGAGGTGGACAGAAAGCGATGAGCGGAATAGGTGAGTGGTTATATATAAACACTAATAGTCACTTCACAAATGGAATATATACTCCCACTCTCTTTAGGTCGGATACTGGACTTCAGGTAGGTAGTGGAGGTGCACATTTCAGTGTCAACTCTACAGGTCACGTAGTATCCGACAGATCAAAAATGAGTAACAGCGCGGCTGCTAGAGCAGAGGGTTACGCTTCTGCTCACGTTTTACAGTCTCAGCACTGGTACGGTCATACGGGAACCGAAACCTTGTGGCTAGGAGAGGCTGGTAATCACACTACAGTAAGAGGTTCTTTTGAATTTGACAAAACAGTTTACTACGATGCTGCTGAAGCGATTAGATTGAGGGGAGCTAGTAGTTATATGTCGTTTTACAACGGAACTGGAAATAGGGTTGGATATATTCAAGGTACAGCCACCATATATCTAGCTTCCGATGCCCACAATGTAGTTATACAGTCTAATGGATACCAGACAACCTTCCAAGGGAGTAATGGTTACATCTACACCCCTACTTGGATAAATATAGGCGCTGGTTCTGGTATATTTTCAGGAACAAACGGAGCCTACTTTTACCCTTCAGCCAACACTTACGGGAGTTGGCAGATAAATGGAAGCAAAGGCGGGTACGGTGGAATTTATGACAGCTACTCTGGTATTAATTGGATGCACGATTCTGCAGGAAATGGAGGGCTATACAAAAACTCTGCCAGCCAATGGCAAACATACTGGCACGTAGGTAACGCCTGCTTAGGTATTGGAAACTCTGCAACATCGTCATCATACTCCGTGTACGCTGGGAAGGGGGCTTATTTTAATGGGGCTTCTTATTTTGGGGGGACTATAGCAACAGCTTCTCACGGGGATTCAGATCAATGGAGCCAAGCATACGGTGCAAGACCTATAGGGCTCAGCTTTAACACATCTACAGGTATTCTTACATTAGATAGACAAACATTTGGTGATCTAACTGTTGATTTAGATGGTAGATATTCTACTGTCAACAACTACGCTGACTCATTGTCATACAATAGCGGAACCGGAGTCCTTACACTAGGAAGAAGTGGCCTTAGTGATCTTACTACAACAATAGACCTAATGACCGATACAGTCAGTGGTGATGACGTTTATTTTGTGGCTTCTGGAAACGATACTAGAAGCAATGCCGTTACAGTTTCTACTAGCGGATATTATTGGATAAGGGGTCACGTTTGGGTCGAAACTACCTCAGGTGGAGGTATGAAGCTAGCTGTATCTACAACAACCAATAGCAATATAATAGGATCAAGTAATATTCTTCCTACATATACGGCTATACCTTTTGCAGATAACCAAGGAACCCCAGGATTTACCCCAGTTCCAGTGAGTGTTAGAGTATACTTAAGCACGGGAACCAACTACTACGTTTGGGCAGTTGCGGTTGGATCAAATTATCCTAGACACAGAGCAACCCCTCAGACTGGGGGTATATTCCCACTGTCTTATGTCAACATAGTTAAGACTAGTTAATAAAAAAAGGAGGCTATTTACAACCTCCTTTAATTATTTATTACTGTTCGATCTACTCCTCTTTACTGTCACCCCAAGAGTTCTCTTCAAGGAATAAGATTATTGCGCTAATAGCGTTAGAAACCTCATTAGGTAAATCTGGGTTACCAACCAAATCCTCAAAAGACTCAGTAAGAAGACCTACTGTAATCTCCGATTCCATCTCTTTGTCCATAGTCTCCTCAAATTTCTTGAGTTGAGTTTTGTTAAGAGCTTCGTTAATAGGAGTGTTTTTCTGAGCAAGCTTCTCGAACTTCTCATCCCCAACAAGTCCCTTGATGGTACTAGTCTTCGCGTCACCCAACTCTTTGTCAGCCGAAGCTAATTTAGTCAGTTGCCTGTTCAGTCTGTGGTGAAGTTTGAACGGCATATTCTCAAACCCTTCCATAATGCTTTCGATCAACCTTGTCAATCCCACAGCATTTTTCAATTTTAGTTTTACTTCCTTAAACATAATTATATCAGAGCCTTCTTTCTAGCTCACTTTCAACATCAATTATAGGTATATCTTCGTGAAATACCATCCAAGTTTCGGGCTGCTTACCCCTTACTGCGTGACGATCCTTGGCAATCACCTTTAAACTTCTCTCTCTCACTCCAAAGAAATCCGCAGCTTCAATCGCACTATCAAAAACCTTTCCAATCTCGAAGTGATCGTCATTTTGGTTAGGTTTCGTTCTGTAGGCTATGTAGCTAGTTTCTTCACTCATTTAAAAAAAGGGCGTTTCACCCCTTCTCGTTTTTCAATGCGGTTTAGAAAGGAGGTTTGTCACCGTCATCTTCTCTCCCTGCCACTGTTACACCAGTATCAGATACCCAAACAACTTTCCCGTTTCCGTAGAAAATCTTGTCGGCTCCACCTTCTCTTTCTTCCTTAGTCATTGGCACTTGGACAGAAACATTATTCCCGTACTGAGTGTCGTCATTACAGAAAATAGCTAGGTTCAAATACCTACCCTTTTTTCCTTCAATAATAGCACCCTCTGGAATCTTATCCAAGTTAATGCTTGCGTTGATAATTGCGCTCATTTTTCTTTACTCTCTTATTATTTAGTTATCAAAACAGCTCACCGTGAGCCGTATTTTCTTCCTGCCTTTTCTTATTCTTGAGGTACTTCACCGTCTGTCGGTGATAAGCTAACTCTATAGAGTTTTTAGTTCTGCCGGGGGTGTCGTAACAACTTTTTCTGTCTTCAATAACCTTTTCAACCAACTGCTCTGCAATCTCTAGGAGTTCTCCGGTATTATAGTCTCTCTTAAGTAATCTCGGCATAATTCTACTCTATTTTCTATACGTGCAATATGCGAATTACTTCGCGGAACTACAAATATTTTAACCCTTTTCTCTAAAGGAATTTCCTTCTCATAATCAACCCACCTATCTCCGTAAGATAAGAGTTGCTTCGGTGTGTTCCTGAGAACATAGGCCAACTCAGCCCTCTCTCTGCCAGTGACGAGCATATAAGCCTGTAACTGCCAGAAATAATTTGCATTTGGAGCTGGATGCTTTTCGGTTGGTATGTGTTTTGCATACTTTTCAAAAGTCCTCAATTCCCAAGGAGCCTTAATGTCAGTAACCAAGTCATCTCCCACCAATACGTCTGGGGTTCCTTCTGTGAAATCGTTACCGTAAAACTGTTCGTTTTTAACCAAACCAGCATAACCAGTAACCTTTGCGTAATCGTCAATTGCTTCATCTTCGACCTCCCATCCTTTTTTAGTGTACTTATTACCTTTAAAAATCTGATCTCCAGTTGACTGCTCATAGAACCAGTCTTGCAAATAGGAAATAGCCCCTTGCGGTAAGAGGTTATTTCCTTTTGGGTCTGACATTATTTTGCCGACCATTGAGCATCTAATCCTGAAATCCTCAGCTTCTAGTGTGGCCAACTCCACTAGTCAATACCAGCTTCCTTTTTAAGCCTAGCTACGTCTGCCGGAATCATTGAGTAGTATTTTGACACACCGCTAATATTTCCGTCTTTCTTAGCCAACTCTACCGCCTTACTCCACTTCTCCGTATCTCTAGAACTTAGCTTAGGAAGCTTAGACTTATTAGCAGCTCCACCAGCATTGTTTCCGTTTGAAGCAGCTCCTCCTGCGTCATCATCTTTAGAAGTGATGAGCCCCAAAATACTCTCCAAGGAATATCTTCTGAGATACGTTATCCCACTACCTAGAGATTGGTAGCTGTTCTGACCCTTAAGCTCTACGTCAGCTACGGGGATAAACCCCTCTAAAGTTTCACCAGAATCAATGTGACACACGATTGTTCTGATACCTCTAACACCATCAACCATTGTAAGCGGCTGTGTGAACATCAACCCGTTTTCCTTCAACAACGGCTTGATAATATCAAGAATCGTTGGAAGGTCAGCGTAGTTATAATTGAAGGCTTTGGTGTCTTTGTAGATCACCGGAACCTTTTGTTGAAACGCATCTAGCGCCTTTAGTAAATTTTGCATAACACAAATATCGCCATTAATGCAATTAAAAGCAAGAGTTATTTGGATTTGTTCAATCTTTTTTTGAGTCTTCTCACAGCTCTAGATTCTTTAACCTCTGACTTCACATAAACCTCTTGCGGTAAGTACCAAGCAGAAAGTGGAGTTCTGAAGAACGGAAATGGATCGTAATTAATAATCATATTTATAGACCTATGCTAACCCACAGTTGGTTTTTAATTGTGTCAATTCTGAAGGGATACTTGTCGTACGGCATAAAATCAGCCACCCAATGAATAAGCTCCACTACTTCTTTTATAACTAAGTCGTTAGTTTTCAGTATTTGGTAGTATCTTATTCTGGCGCAAAGCACCTCAATCATTTCTTTAGTTGATGTTTCCGACTTATCAAAGCTCCTTTGTAGGTCGAGTATGTTAGCCCCTTCTCTCATACAACTAAGGTAGTAGTTAATATCTAATATCTTGTTTGCTTAGAGGGAGAAAAGATTTAGAGTTGACATACCTTCCCCTTACCCAAAAACTATGCATCGTAACTGTATGCATCGTAACTAGGTGGATAAGGTTTTGCTTGTCGGTCGACTGAGTTTGTCGTAGACTTCTCGGACTATAGGTTGGTCACAGTGTCCAAGCTTGAGAGTAATCACAGCATTCCAACCGCTGTCCCTTATATGCCCCGTTCTCTCTTTACCTTCGGGTTGAGCCTTGCATTAGTCGTGGTTGCTCATTTAAACCCTTGCCCACCGTCTTCAGCCGTCACAAGGTTTGGCGAAGGTATGATAAACTTTTCGAAAAACAAACTTGGATGGTAAAGTTTTTTTGTTTTACTTTGGATCAAAATCAAAAATCAGTCATTTATGAAAAACATAATTATTAGAAAGTCCGTACCTAAGTATGTACTCAAGAAGCTTGAAGATATTTTGCTGGAAGGGCTTTTGTTTATGGAAGATGCTTATCCAGAAGTGAGTTTTAATCAAGTTCGTGTAATAGTCACATATAATGCGTCTAGGTCTAGGTATTACAGGAATGATTATGACGAACACTTGAGTCCCACGGTGCTTCTTAATATTCGTGATAACATTTTCATATATAATATGAAGAGTCTCAAGATTAAAAGCACTTTTGCCAAGGCTCCATTTTTTGTATCTGGAATTTCTTCTTTAATACACGAGCTTACTCACCACGTTCAATATGAAAAGGGGCTACCGAAAGGAGAGTTACTAACAACAAAAAACGAACTAGAATATTTAAAAGTTTTTCATCCAGACATACATAAACAACTAATATGAAAAATTCAACAGAAAAATTAATTGAAAGGCTTGGTCTTCAGGACGAACTGACTAAGGAAATGATCGAAGGTATTATTTCAGCTATTGAGCGATTAGAGAAGTGGAAATTCCCAACGGGAGTTCACACCATCTACGTTGATGCTATTAGGGATTTGACAGACAACGATCCGGTGTGGATTTTGGTTGCAAAGAAAGCTTGTAATGAGAGAGCCTTAACCCCTGTCTATGAAGTTTAAGAAAAAGAAGTGTGGGTGTTATTTTGAGTGTTGCCTTGCAATTCTCAATGAGGATAAGTATTATTGCGAAAGTAAAAAAAACTGAACGAAAACAAGAGATGACGAAACAACAATTTTTAGATGCAGTAGTTTTGGCGACTATATCCAACAGTGGTCTCCCCCAAGACCCAGAGTTTTTATGGGAGAAGGCGGAGGAGGTGTGGAACGCCAGACCCAAAACCGAGAGAGTAGTGGGAGATAAAAAGGTGAGCGATAGTCAGGCCAAAGAGGAGATGTGGAAGCAGTTCTGGAACAGTTACGACAAAAAAGTAGGAACAGCTAAGGCTAAAGAGAAGTTTCTGTCGATTACTGTAGAGGAGATGCCTTCTGTAGTTAGTGCGGCTGAAGTGTATGCAAAAGCAACACCGGAAGTGAAATACAGAAAGCACCCAATCACTTGGTTAAATCAAAAATGCTGGTTGGATTCGCTACCTCAAGACGGTCAAGGCAGACCAAAGATAGGATTAGTATGATTGGCTTAGAAGATCAACTTCACTACGAAGGTGTGGAGCAAAAGGTTGTTGGAGGTCTCGGAGTTGACCCAACACTTATCCCCAAAGTAGCCCAGTTCCTTAAACCTGAAATGTTCAGCAACAAGAAGCTAGGTAAAATATTTGCTATGTGTGTCCAACTCTGGGGAGAAAAAACCAGTGTCGATGAAATGACGTTGACTCACTTAGCTAGAAAGAATCCGCAGTACGGAGTTGAGATGATGGACATTATGTCAGCTTTTAAGTATGCGTCTCCTATGGACGTAGATATGTACGCTAAGGGTGTGGCTGAGAGGTGGATAAAGGAGAGGGTGCGAAAGATAGCTCAGGACGCTATAAATATGTCCAGTAGAGAGGCTGTAGATGCGTTTGAATTGATGTCTACTATGCTGACTCAGATAGAGGGGATTAATGAAGGCATCGAGGTAGGAGAAGTCTCACAAAGTCTAGCTAGCTTAATCGAAGAGGCTGCTGACTTTCTGGAAGAAGCTGCTAAGGGTATATCTGGTGGAGTTCCGTCTGGATTGACAGAGGTAGATGAGTTGACAAACGGATGGCAGAAGGGTGATCTTATTATTATAGCTGCTAGACCAGCAATGGGTAAATCTGCTTTCGTCACTACTATGATGAAGAATGCGGCTCACGCTGGCTTTCCTTCCGCTATTTCTAGTTTGGAGATGACTAAATTTCAGGTGACTTGCCGATTGGTTGCTGAAGATGTGCAATTGTTCATATCAGACCTCGCCCAAAGAAGGTTGACACCTGCTCAAGCAGAGTATTTCAGGCAGGCTTCTGAAGCACTAAAGGATTTAGTTATCATTATTGACGACAACTCCAAGATGCACATCAAAGACCTAGAGCAAAAGGTCAGAGAATGGAAAAGGAAGTACGACATTCAGTTGTTAGTGGTCGACTATCTTCAGTTGATGTCAGGCGACTCCTCGAACAGAGAACAGGAGATTGGCGAAATATCCAGAGGTCTTAAAAGGATAGCTAAGGATAACGACATTCCAGTCATAGCATTGTCACAGCTTAACAGGGGTGTCGAGACTAGGGAGAATAAAAGACCAATGATGTCAGACTTAAGGGAGTCTGGTTCAATTGAACAGGATGCTGACGCAGTATTTTTCCTCTATAGACCAGAATACTATGCTCAGATAGCTGGCGAGGAATGTCCACCAGAGCTTAGAGGTGTATGTCAGTTAATAACCGGAAAGTTTAGAAACGGCACGGGATCAGACATTATACTCAAGTTTGTTGGGGGTTACTCCACCTTTAAAGACAGGGACGACTTGAATGTAAATCTTAACGAATAATTAGGATTTTCTAATTGTATTACTTACTTTCGAATATGAATATATTCGGTAATAGAGTAGCTGACATTTCTGCAAGGTCAGAGTCAGCTATTGGAGTGTTTACTAAGACAGTCCAGAAACTAAAGGCTATTAATTCTGATTCAATAGCCGCAAGAGAGAAGAATCAGACAGAGCTTGATAGACTCAACTCTGAGAACACACACCTAGCCGGAATAGAGGCAGAGAGCAGTAAAATGATCTTTAAGATTGAAGAATTCTTGGGATAATGGGTAAGCTTATAGGTTTCTTTATAGTACTATTTACTATTTTTGGAGTCAGCGCTTTAATAACGCTGCCAGTATACTTTTTGTATACTTTCTTAGCGCCTGCCCTCGGACTCCCCGCGTTAACATTTTGGGTTTTTTGGGGAGTGATTATTCTTATTAGGTGGATTCTACCTAGTAGAAGTAAGTCTTAAATTCATACCCTGAAGTTTTGTAACTTTGGGGTATGTTTAAAGGATTAGTTAAATTATTGTTCCCTAAAACTGGTAGCACCGATGGCGCTGACAGTGTAGGAGGAAAGATGACAGGTCTTCTGGATAAGTTTTTTCACACAAAGTCTGATAAGGCTAATTTTGAGAAAGAAATGACGGAGATTATGTTTGCCGCGCAAGATGCGGAACAGTCGCACACTACCGAGAGGTGGAAAGTAGATATGTCTAGCGATAGCTGGCTGTCTAAGAACGTGAGACCAATGATGTTAATTGCCTTTTTTATACTCATCTTAGCGCTGGCTGTACTTGACTCTTCAGGCTCTATCGCTTTTGTTGTTGCTGACCACTGGGTTGATTTGATTCAACTGCTGTCACTGACTGTATTTGGTGCGTATTTTGGAGACAGAGCTATCAGGGGTTATCAAGCAGTTAAAGGAAAAACAAAATAGAGAATTTGAGAAATTATGGGACTACAATCATTAAAAGCAACACTCGAAGCTAAGATCGCAGAACTACAAGCGGAACTTGCAAAAGTAAACGGAAAGTTAGGGGAATCAGGCGCTGACGAGAATTAGACACCTCCTTTCACTTTAGTTAGTGAGAGCCAAGCCGATGGGAAACTGTCGGCTTTTTTAGTTATATTTGCACTATGTCAATAGAAAGAGACGATAAAGGGAGAGTACTAGCGGGTTCAAAACTGCATAAGATTTACGATTTGGAAGAACTCGTTGAAATCTTTGAGGATTTGGCTCAAAAATGTATTGATGGAGAATATCTTTCAATACAGGAGTGTCAGATGAACTCTGGAATTCCGGTAAGTACCTTTTATAACGTAGCCGACAAATACCCTGAGTTAGAAGACTCTAAGAGGCAAATGAATGACGCGATTATAGCGAACATTAATAGAATGGCGCTTGGAAACAAATACAACGCCACCGCCTCAATATGGAGAATGAAAAACCTAGGGGAGAAGGATAAGCAAGAGGTCGATATGACCGTTAAGGAGCAAGCGATATTTGATTTAGGTGATTAGTAACTGAAAATCAACGATAAAAAAAGCCTCCTTTAAAAAGTGAGGCTTTTTTTATTATATTTGTATTATGGAAAGATGGAAAAAAGTGGTTAATTTTGAGGATTTTTATGAGGTTAGTGACGAGGGCAGGATTAGAAATATTAAAACTGGACGAGTTTTAAAAGGAAGTGTTCATAGTAGCGGTTATATATACGTAACATTCAATATCGGTAATAATGTTTACTCTAATAGGGTTCATAGGTTGGTCGCCTTGGCTTTTTTAAGCAAGAAAAAATCACCTGACGAGGTGGTAAATCACAAGAATGGCAACAAAAAAGACAACTCTGTAGCTAATCTAGAATGGATGTCTCACAAGGAAAATGCTATTCACTCTAGAAAAACTGGATTAAACAAAACAAAATTGTCCAGAGAGGATGTTTATCTAATAAGGGAGAGATTTGAGACAGGAGTAAACAATAAGAAAGAATTAGCGAGGTTGTTTGGGGTCACTGAATCTAATATAAACTCAGTAGTTAAGAAAAAAACTTTTAAATATTTGTCTTGATGTTTGGTAAAACAAATAAGTTGTCTTACATTTGAAAAAGCAAAACGGGGATGATACACAAGTGGCTCGTACCTGTCCCTTGCAAGGACGGGGTTGTCGGATCGAGACCGACCTTCTCCACTTTTTTTGGGCAAGACAAACACTAATCTAGTAGCAGTGTTGGGTATTAAGAGAGGTAAGGGGTTCGATTCCTCCGTTGTCCACAGAATTAGTTCTTTGAAATGATGGCACTATACCAGTTATCGGTGAGCAAGTCTGGTTTAACAAAATGTTGCTCTTTACGATGCTACAGCATATCGGTGTATGATGCCTCCCTGTCACGGAGGAGATTACGGGTTCGAATCCCGTTAGTATCGCATTTAAGATGTCAGTTCGAGTTCAAAAACTGAGGGGGTGGATTTAGCTACCATTGCTACCGAAAAAGAGAACGATCTGGGGGTTGTCAGTTAGGTGATAACGTTTAAACCTAACGACCCCAGAAGAAATTATAGCGCGGTAGAGAAGATGGTTAACTCGTCAGTCTCATAAGCTGAAGACGCGGGTTCGACTCCCGCCTGCGCTACGATTGGAGATTGTCGATAAGGATAGACTAGGGGATTAGTTCCGCGTGTCCGGCTTTAGTTCGATCCTCCAACATTTAGTACTGTAGCTCAGCGGCAAGAGCTGTTGGTTTACATCCAACTGGTCGTAGGTTCGAGTCCTACCAGTACTACAATTTTTGATTGATGTGAGCAGTTTAAGTGGGGGTTCTGCGCGGACAAAAACCCCCTCGCAATAGTGAATTAGCTCAGCGGTAGAGCAGCACTCTTATATAGTGTTGGTCGTTGGTTCGAATCCAGCATTCACTACAATTTGGCAAGGTAGCTCAGTTGGTAGAGCCTTTCGAGTGTAAATGCTAACCGTGATTTAGGGTCGGTGGTTCGAATCCACCCCGTGCCAAAGATTTTTAAGAAGCAAATAGTGACTAGATCAGGGAGTCAACCTGATAATAGAACTCAATGTTTGTCGGTTTCAATGGGCGATATAGAAACCTTCACCTAGTAGGATAGCTCAGTCTGGTAGAGCAACTCCCTGATACGGAGTATGTCGTAGGTTCAAATCCTGCTCTTACTACAAACACTATTTAAGATGGAGCTGTTTCTTGAAACGAGGGTTCAGCTATACCAAAAACCCTCTATACGAAAAGGAGACTAAGCACGTAGTGCGGCCTAGAATTGATCAGCTAGGAAGGTGTTATTCGGTTAACATAGTCTCGCATAGGTTGTTTTGAATCTGGTCGGACGGATTAGAAGGGAAACTATTCGGGAGAGACTAACAAACAATAGAAATATGGTTTGGGGTGAAATGAAAAGGGTATGAGGCCGCTTTCCTGAAGATATTTTGAGGTAATGAGTCTTACAGGAATGCCGCTGTTTCCTGCGGAGTTAGCAAGGTAAGAACATAGCTGTTAGCCAGTGACCTCTATATTAGGTTGTAACTCAGTTGGTTAGAGTATCTGACTTTTAATCAGGGTGTCGTGGGTTCGAATCCCACCAGCCTTACAAAAAAATACTTCAGCCCGAAGGTGAGTGAGTCGGTGACAAAATTCCGAGGTAAGGATAGCCGCAGAGGTTTTATCAGAAATCGTGCTCAAGGTAGGGGTAATCAATCTTAGAGAATAGTGTATATCAGTGGATAAAGACTCTTAGCTGATAGAGTTTTTCATTCTGATGAGGTTATTTCACTGAATTATGAACTGAAGTATTTTGCCCCTATCGTCTAGTGGACTAGGACGTTTGGTTTTCGACCAAAAAACGAGAGTTCGATTCTCTCTGGGGGTACTAGGGTGTATGTAGTCTATCTTTCAGATAACGACTTCTCGCGTTGAGATGCTGACTGAAAAGAATCTCTCCCCGATAACATTTGAGAGTTCTGGGTATTGGCGTACCCACCGCCCAAGTGCGCGGATTTAGTGAGGTTCGACTCCTCCGTTCTGATTGGCTTCAGATAAGTTTAGGTTCGAATCCTAAAGCTCTCGATAAGCCTTCGTAATTCAATTGGAAGAATGCCTCCCTTCTAAGGAGGACGTTGGGAGTTCGAGTCTCTCCGAGGGTACAATTCTGTATCGAAACTATTCCGATATTAGCTGTATGAAAGATCAAATATTAAGACTCAGAAAGCAAGGTAAAACATATAAAGAGATATCGTTAGAATTAAACTGTTCTACCTCAACAGTTTCTTATCACTTAAATCCAGAAGTGAGAGATAGTGTTTTGAATAAAACAAGCAAAAGAAGAGAGGTTGGTCGTAAAATTGTTGAGAAAATTAAAAAGAACTTGTCCTGTTCTTCCTGCGGAGAGTCTAGGTATTGGTTGCTAGATTTTCATCACACCGACCCATCTAAAAAAGAAATTAGGGTCTCGGCAATGAAAAGTTACAAGAAGGAAAAGATATTAGAGGAAATAGATAAATGTGAGGTTTTGTGCGCAAACTGCCATCGAGATTTACATTACAAAGAAAAATCCAAAATATGACAGCAACAGAAGAATTATTACTAGAAAAGTGCGGATACATTTGGAACTTCCAGAAATTTGTCCGATATTAGTGCCATCATTAAACTTTAATCAAATGAGAATTACTTACGACATCTGGGCTTACGTTAACGACAAACCAATTCTAGTGGATACTAGAGTTATTTCAGAAGAGGAAGTCTGTGAACTTCTGGAAAAAAGAGTGCAAAATGAGGGTTTACCTATGTGGACTCCATCTGATGCTTCAATTACCGTTGAAATTGATAAAATCGAGGTATGAAAAACTTAGTAAGAAAAATAATTGAGCCGATCACTGCTTCAGTGTTTGGCAATGAAGTTAGTTTCAAGGTCTCTCACGATGACGAATTTGACAATGGTCGGATATACATTCAGCCTTATTATGTTGATTTGTGCCGACAGACTGGTGAGGAGAAGGAGTGGAAGGGGAGGAAGTGGTATTTGTCAAAACATATGACGGAAGACGAGGTTGTGAAGACCTGCTATGCAGCATTCAAGGCTTGCGTAGAGCACGAAATAATGGAGGGATTCCAGTACAACAACGAAACCGTATTCAATCCTCACGCACCTTTCAAGAAGTGTATAGAGGCTGGTAGAGACGAAGTTTCTAGAGAAAATTCTAAAAAAAAATGGAGATTCTCTTTGAATTCCCGATTGATAACATTACCTTAGTATCATCATAAAACAAAACGATAAATGAAAAAAGTAGAAAAGAGGTTCTTCCCCAACACCACCCATCATAAAGATGGAAACAGGGCTGCCCGAAGATCGGTTGACCGCCCAATTATCAGAAATAACAGGTCGTCACGAAGGCATTTCCTCTTTGGGGGTATGATTGAAGTTCGTCCTCAGAAGATTGGTAACAAAAATATTTATCACCTTTTAACCCCAAGTCAGAGATGAATCAATTGATTTTAACGGAGGATGAAATAACTAAGCTGTTAGTCTCCTCAGCGAGAAAAGGCTTTGCTCAAGGCAGCAGGGAGGCAGGAGAGCGGAAAATGGGCTCCGTAGTAGCGAGTATTGACGCTGTTGTTAAGGGTTTAGTTAGAACTCATAAAGCGAAGTAATGAACGGAGGAAAGAAAAAGACTTGGGTTGAGGTTGAGACCGAAATGACTAACACATTCAATAAGAATCCTGCCAGCGGAAGACAGTCTGGAACAGCCAGAACCTTGTCTGGCAACGAATCATTGAGAGTTGGTAAAGTCAACAAGAAAATAGCAAAACAGAGAGGTACATTTTAAAAAAGGATATGAAGAGAGAACTATTTAACATCAAACAGTTGACACTCATAGAGACGGAAAATCTTTACGAGAGCTACACGGGGAGAAGGTACGGCTACAAATTCAAAGCCGAGTATCAGTATAAGAAGACGCAGTCAGAAGCTATCTATCACAGGATTTCGATTGTGTGTAGAGAGATTATGCCTGACTCACCTCAAGTGAATGTGGAAATTAGCATCTCTTGTGCGCCACTCTCGATCTTCGAGAAAGCCAAGTTTATCATCAAGGATATGATGGTTTCAGATGGTTCTCAGGACTTCTGTGAAGCCATTGTAAGAAAGGCTTTTGAGATGAAGAGTGTCTTAAAACAATCTGTAGAGAATGAGTCAAAACAGAAATAGAACGTACGACCCATTGAAGGTCGTACTAATCATAGTGGTCGCTTTCTTGATCGCTATGATACTCCTTAGCGTGGGTACAACGCTAGTTTCAACACCGAGTGATATCGCTGTAGCTTTAGGCTTCGTGGTAATGCTGTTGATCCCAGTATTAGCATTTTTAACATTTATTTACATTAAAAACAATTTCAAGTAACAATTATGAAGAAGCAATTTATTATTCTAGCACTTTTGGCATTTGTAGTATTTGCGTCAAGTTGCTCACGTATTGACGCAGGTCATACCGGAATCAAAGTAAAAATGTATGGATCAGAGAAGGGCGTCCAAGATGTAACCGCTGTAACTGGTAGAGTTTGGTACAACCCAGCCACAGTAGAGATTTTCGAGTTCCCTACTTTCGTTCAAACGAAGAGGTATCCAATTAAGGTGACTGATGCTGACGGTATGTCTGTATCTTTTGAGTCTGTATTGAACTACAGTGTTCCTTCCGAGAATGTACCGGACATTTTTGTCAAGTATAGAAAGACACTACCAGAACTAGAGGACGGCATCATAAACACTATCGTAAGAAAGGCTACCTCTACAGTATCCAGTAAACGGACAGCTACGGAAATGTATGAGGAACGAGAACAGTTTCAGCTAGATGTTCAGAACGCAGTAACACTAAGACTATCAGAGGAAGGTTTTGATGTTGATGAGTTTGCGATTGCCGGAGAGATGGTTTTACCGGAGAAGGTTAAACGATCTATTGAAATGAAGGTTGAGGCCACCCAAGCCGCACTAAGGAAGCAGCAGGAATTAGCCCAAACGCAAGCGGATGCAGCTAAACAAGTAGCTCAAGCAGAGGGTCAGGCAAAATCATCTATTGCACTAGCTGAGGGTCGTTTTAAGGTGGCTGAGTTAGATGCTAAGTCCAATAAGGAGTTGGCACGATCAATAACGTCAGCACTGATACAGTATAAACAATTAGAAGTTCAGGAGAGGAAATGGGACGGTAAGTATCCGACAACATTGGTTGGTGACAAGGCCGCAACAATACTCCTTAACACTGGAAAAGGGAATTAGCAAATAAAACAAAACATAATTAGAAAAAGCCTTGGAATTGTTCTGAGGCTTTTTTACTTTAGTAGAGATGAAAAAGAAAGACATTAAAATATTGATAGTCGGTCACGGTCGACACGGAAAAGACACTCTAGCTAATATGCTAGATGTGGAGTTGGGATTTAAGTTCAGAGGTTCTTCAGAAGTCGCAGCTAGCGCGGTAGTATATCCGCTTATGAGTAATTTTTATGACTCTCCTGAAGATGCGTTCAGTCGTAGACACGAAAACAGAGAGCTTTGGAGAGCAGTTATATCTGACTTTAACAGGGAAGACCCAGCTAGACTATCTAAATTAGTTTGTGCTGACGGTCACGGATACACTGGGCTCAGGGACAAGAGAGAGGTAATCACCACAATCAAAAGTGGTTTGTTTACGCACGTTATCTGGATCAAAAGACCCGACTTGAAAGAAGATGACTCCACTATGATGTTTGATCTGTCAGATTTGGAAACCTTGAATCGTAACGGTTTTTGTCGGCAATTGGCGTATGTAGAGAATCATACTGAGGAGGTTTTGCTGGATGTAGTACAGAATGAGCTTAAAGACTTTTTGTTCCGGTACAATCCAAACAAGACCGAGTATATCGGAATCACAAGAGACAAATTACTAACCGACAAAAGCTAGAATCGTATGTCAAAAGTCATTCAGCAAGTGCCTATTTCTAAAGATGTCTGCATCGTAATTATAGAGTTTAATGAAGACTCTATGGAGATGGTTTTTAGATCGTCTCACGAAATAGTATACAGGCAAACAGAGAAAGTAGAAATAAGAGAGGGTAAGGTTTACACTAGACTGTACTTCTTCCCTCAAAAATTCCTATCAAATTTCTTGATCAACAACGAGGATTGAAATTTTACGGCAGCTCTGCATCGTATTTTTGTGGGGCTGCATCGTAACTATAAAAATCATTTCCTTAAACGATAGCATCGTAACTATAATTACAAAACCTTGCATCGTAACTTTATTTTCTGAAAACCAGAATGCCTGCATCGTAACTATATTGAGCATTCCGCAGTCGTTTCCACAGAATCCCGCACTGTACGATACTGAACATAGTTCACCCGTCACCGTATGTTATAGGTGTATAACTACATTTTTAGTTTTAACTTAATATTTTTAATCCTGCAAGCTGGGTAATATTTTTTGTCAATTCCTAATACTGACGCTTATAAAGAATCATTCTAAATAGTGGTTTTATTTGGTGTTATCAATTATTTTGTTTTGCTTTGGTTATCAATTAATCAATTAGTTATGAAAAAGACAAAGTTCTATAATGAGGAGTTAACGCAAACCCGCGTAACCAACAACATATTAAGAGTATATCAAAAGGCATCAATATTAGACCTTTCCAGAGATTGGTACAAAGAGGCAAATGATTTTGCTGTAATGACTGCAATTGATTTTGACTGGAAAGTTTCGCCCGAACAAGTGTGCGGAATTGTTGCGGCATTATCTCCAATGTGTCAATGGAAAAGAAACAAGGACTTAACTATTCAATTTCTAACTAATTATTTCGCTGGTCAGTGGAACAAAACGAGGTGCTTAGGAATGAGTAAACAAAAAGCTTATCAGATAGCGAGCCTTCCAAATACTGAACGAGATAACGCGGGGTTAATAGAATCTATTCTTTCAGGCTCTAAAATATCAGCATTTTTTGACAACATACTTAATTACGACAGCTCCGAGCGCGTCACTATTGACCGTCACGCACTATCTATATTGCTAGGTTTTAAACTCACTCAGGAACATTTCCAGAATCACAAAATGACAAAGAATCATTATCAATTCTTTTCATCTTGTTATGTCAAAGCTGCGCAAAAAGCTAAAATATCACCGCTTAAAATGCAGGCTATCACTTGGGAACTGTTAAGAGCTGACCACAAAGCAGCATTGGCAAACAGTAATAATCTTTTAAATCTAAAGTAATGTACCACATCTATAAAAAATCAATCAATGAGTATAGAGTACTCAACACGGAAACGCGCATATTTGTAATAACCAACGCCCGATACTTAGCAGTGTTCGAACCCAAATTCATAGTCGATCAATCAGGCTATCAGGCAGCAAAGCAAAAGCAGTTTGTTAACAGCGGTAACGCTTTTGATTACTTCGCGTACATTCAGACCGATCATTTGCCGGTTGTTTGTGCCGACAAATTATCGATACCAAGAAAATTCAACCAAATTAAATTCAACCCATTTAAGGCTAATTATTTCTTTCAAGTTTCTGATAATCAACCAGTTAAAGAAGCTTTTCAATGTCTAGTGAATGAGAATGATTTATTTTTCTTGAAAAAAGTTTGCTAAAAGTTTGGTGGTTACAAAAAGACCCCTTACCTTAGTATTACATTAAAACATCAATCAAATGAAAAACTTAAAAGACAAATTATTTACCGCATACGTAGTCTTCGTATTTGCGGGGGTCATTATCCTTGACATTGTTATTATTACCAACCACTAAACAAAATTGATATGTTTATAGACACTGATTTATTAGAAAAAATTGTAGTTAAAACGGTTATGGACGGGGGTTACTCTATCAATATGTCCACTAAAAAAGATTCGTTTGATAGTGGGTATTTTGTTAGTCTTGACAAGACCGAGGTGAGAGTTTCTATCTACAAAGGAACTTTATTAAGAGGTGTTATAAAAGAGTTCTTAATAGCCAATAGTGATCTCTTATCGGCTCCTGATAAAGTTTTGGGACTTTGGGTCGATGAAGGGTTTATTTACGTAGATGTGGCAACTCTAATAGAGTCTTTTGTAACCGCTAGAGATGTAGCCATTACTAACGAACAATTAGCAATCTACGACAACTACAACAAGAAAACTATTTACTTAAACCAAATTTAGTTATGAACACGACATTAACAGAACACAACATTTCGATCGCCATTTTGAGAGGTTGTGAATTTGCATCCGTTAATATTAAGACTGGTGAAGTTTTTTGTGAAAGTTATTGTGAGAATCACAAGGACTCTATAGAAATTAGTTTACCTGAACCACAAAAGGCCGGAACGGAAACGCAAAAGGTCAGCTACGCAAGATCAGAAGCAAAGGAAATAGTTTCTAACCTTAACAGCAAATAAGATGAAAAGCACATTTGTAAAAATAGAGGGTCAAAGCATTTGGTTTCTACTAGTGAATCCTGACGGGTCTTTTGATGAAAATATAAGGCAACCAATGAAGTATAAAGCCATCTCTAATGAGATTGTAACAGGGCAAACAAACCCGCTTAGATCGACATACGAAACAGCGTTAAGAGTCAAGGCTATTAACGAAATGAATATTGATTATGTGAGTCAGGCAACTATTTACAATACTGACTTACTGGTACGTGAAAACGGTTCATATATGCCCCTTGATAATGTTGATCAAATCACCGAGACAATAGAGGGTTACACATTCCCAACTAATAAAGAATCAATTAATTAAACCACAATAATAAACGTTATGAGAAAATTTAAAGTAATTACAGAGAAGCCTCTAGCCAAGCACAATTTTAAATTGGGGGCTACTGTCTACAGGGCTGAGAATCACCCCAAAGAAGCAGTGGCCGTAGCAATGACGGATTCATTAAACATCCCAGAAGAAGAAAGGGGTCATATTTTTGAGGATGAAAAAGGAGTTTTTCAAATACTTTTACCTACCGACATAGAAGAGGTTGGTAGTGATAAACGCCTGTTTAAGGTTGTAAAAGATGGTTTTAATGTTACTTCGAGTCACTTTACTGTGGGTACTACAGTAAGAATCAAAGAGAATCATCCTAATCGGGAAATTGTTAGGTCTATAATGGGGGCTGAATTGTTCGAATGCGTTAACACTGGACTAGTTCAAGCACTAGAAATGAAGTATGTTGAGGAGGTAGAATAACACTAATTAATATCGCCTGATTCAGAGCCCTACAAATTCAGTAGGGTTTTGTTTTATACTCTATAACTAAGAGTTTAGTTAATACCTTTTGGGTTTATATATGAAGGATTGTTCATATGTAAATCCTTTAATGCTTTAATACTGTCCAAATTGGAATCTATAAAAAGAGGTTATTGTTAAATGGTAGAAACTCGCCTTGTATGGACGTTTCCCTGAGAGCTGCCAAGCGTTCAGCCTCTCAAATGTCCTACCCTATTATAGCTACCTAGGATCGCTTAGAGAGCCTTTAAATCAGCCGTGTAATTTCTGTTTAATATCCTAATGGCTAGCCTTATTCATAATGATTCTAAATAGTTACTGACATTTGGTAGTGTCAATTATTATTGTTATACAACTGATTGTCAACTACTTAATTAGTTACATAACTAAGATATTAGTTTAAATGACTGATACTCAGAGTATTAACACATTAATGTATGTCACTATCAACATATATTAAAGGGGGGAATGCCCCTCCGAGAAGCGAACTTTATTCTGAACCACGTGGGAGTCAATAAATTGGATTAAAACCATTCCTGACTAATTCGTGATTTGCAAATTGAAAATTAAATTTTGAAAACAAAAAATCTGAGCCATTTCTAACCCAGATTCTAAAAAAAACAAATCTCAAAACATATAACTAAGGTTTTAGTTGTCAAAACATAAACAACAACTAGCCTCAGCGTGACTAGAATTTATAACTAACCCATCCCACTCATAACACCAGTGGTAGGTTTTGTTATACCTTTTTCTTAGTATTTTCATAGCTCTATTTGCTACAGAATCCTCTTTGTGAAAGGTTGCTATATTAATTAAGTTGTGTTCTGTTTTACTCATTTATGTTTTAGCCTCGCTTTTAAACAGGATTGATAAGATTTCATACACCCGAGCTGGATGGCTAAAAGGTCTGATTGTGAATCTCCTATTTCAAAGCTCTCGACTTGTAGGAAATTTGATAATTTATTGATCTTGATAGTCAGCTCTGAAAGCTCTATCTCTACTCTAGTTCTCCACTCCATTTTCTAAACATTTAGGGTACTCACAGTTGTTGTTTCTGTTGCAACTATGCCCGTTAATTATAGCCTCTCGGCACTTATTACACCCACTCGTATTCTTTACTCGCATCAAAGTTAGGGCAAGTCTTGTCTGAGAAATCATTATGGCCTTTGACAACCAATCTCGTGTTTGGTAAAATAACCCTCAGATACATAAGGATGGCTGTAATAGATTCCTTCTGCTCACAAGTTCTATCGTCCTCACCGTTCCATCCGCCAACGTAGCAGATTCCTATGGAGTTTCGGTTCTTTCCTTTAGTGTGAGCGCCAACCGTGGTTAACGCCCTACCTAGTTCTACCGACCCATTCTTTCTTACAACGAAGTGATACCCGACATCGTTAAATCCTCGCTTCTTGTGCCACACTTTTATTGTCTTCACTCCTATATCCATTTCTGGTGGAGTTTCTGACATATGGATGACGATTAGATCGATATCTTCTATATTCTGATTCATCCGTTAAAAACCCCTCTCTCAAGACGGCCTTTAAGCCTTCTTAGTTTAGCTCTCTTTATGTATCCCACTTGCTTTCTCAACGACTGATCTTCGAAAGCGATTTTCATCTGCTCGATCATTATCTCAACGTCAGCGATTTCACCCGCCAACTCCTCTACAGAATCAACCTTACCTCGGATGACAGACCGAGTAGCCAGAGCTAACTCAGTAGCTTCCTCTTGAAGCATTTCCAATTGAGCTCTTAATCCCCATTTGTTAAGGGCTCTCTTTAATATGTTCACAGAATTTCCTCTCATAGCTTTTCAATCAATCCGTCTTTAGACCACTTGAAAGCGCCAATAAGTACACCACAATCAGTCTCTACAGTTTTAATTAACTCAATGAATCCGGCAAGCTTCACTTCTACAGTGAACCCCCTCGGGTGGATCAATACAGCCCAGTCTACACTTGCGCCCCTTCTGTAACCCAATAGCTTCCAGCCGTAAGCAAACTCCTCGGTAACAACCTTTGGCTCAGTAACCAACCCCCTACTTCGCCACTCTTGAAAAGCGACCGGTATAGAACCGTCCTTGTTTAATTTGGTAAGGAAACCAATTTTCTTGTAGTCCTCTCGGGACTCGTGCGGGATAGTGGCTACCTTAAGTAGGTACTGGTCTTTCCCTAATTCAATCTTCTCCATAATTTTTCTTATTCTGATTTCTTTTGTAAATTTTCTTAGACTGAACCACTTTTTCTGTGGTTCTCTTTTGTTGAATTTGAAGGTCGTGTCGTTTCGATCCAGTGGTGTTTTTTGGTTTCTTTTGCATTACTCTATTATGGCTTTCCACCCTTGGAAGCAACTGACTGGCCTTCTTTGTTCGTTTCCCTCAGCGTCTTCAAATAGAATAGGCTCCTCAAACTCACCCTCCTCAAATTTAGCTAACTGAAAATACCCAGTGACAAAATTACCTCCTACAGTAAGTAACTCCACACTCTCAGAGAAGGTATCGTCACCCTCTTCGAATGCGGGAGTGTCTGACATTTTCCTAAGCGGTTCGCATCCATCAAATGATCTACTAGAAAGAAACCTTTCCACATATTCCCTGATCACAGTGGGTTCAATAGTGAAATTGACCACTGACTCGTTAGATTTTCCTCTAAGAGAGTCTTTTAATCTAGAGAATTTGATCGTTGATTGAGCGAATAGGTTTTGATACTTCTTAGCCTCTTCTTCGGAGTGAGTCAATTGAGATAGTAATTCCTTATTCTTAAGGACAGCATCATTCAATCTTTCTTCCGTCAACACAGCCTCTTCTACAAATTCAGCTATATCGTTTAGAGCCCCAACAGGCATTGGTAATTCTGTCACTCCTAATGTTTTAGCCGCAAACACCAGTGACTTTAAGAGATTTATTTCTTGTTCCATAAACTAAAGGTCATAAAAAAACCTCGGATTTCCAAGGTCTTTGTTGATTATTTAAGCTTCTTAGCGTCAGATATTCTTAAGTAACTGACTATCTTGTCTTTTTTTGACTTATTTCCGAAATCTGTGTTTCTTGGCATACTTTTTGTAATCCATTCGATCTCCATATCTGGCGATAAAACCCAACTATAGATGCCTTTGGGCGTGCTGCAAATGTAGTAAGCCTCACCGTCCTCTACTAAGCTATCGAACTTTTTCTTCTCTATTAAAAGAGTGTCGTAGTGAGTCCTCCTGCACTTAAGTTCAATAAACTTATCGAACGTCTTGCTGTACGCGTCAAATCTTGAATATTTATATTCTGCTGGTTTTATCGAAGGGTCAACGTTGTCTATCAACCAATTCAGTAGTTCCGTTTCTGTCATTCATCAAAAATAGCACTAAAAAACCAAACATTCTTTATTTTTCAACTCTGTCAACTTATCCGAACAAACCTTAAGATTCTCTATAAAAACATCTTTGTCTAACCCACCCAGAAGGTAATCCGTAGACATAGATATTAACATCCTCGCATAATCACTTAATTTCTCTTCCATAATATTTATCAATCCATTCTTTTCTAGCTTCTCGTTCTTCCTCTTCCACCTTCTCGTTCCACTTCCTTGTTCTCCAAGATGTCACTGCTAGGTGGATTGCCAAAACGGTCATAATAATTTGAACTATTGCCATCAGTTATTTTTGTTTTTAGTCTCTTTCTCGCCCTCAGCGCTAAAGCTAGACCGACTGCTGTTAGTATCATAATTTTCATATCTTATTGATCTAATCCCACACAAGGATAGTAGGATCACTGTTATCCAAAACCCTAAACTCATCTTATGTAGATTATATGCTTTCTTCTTACCCAGTCCCAACCCCAAACAATAAGGCCACCGACTACTATTCCCAAAATAAATTCCATATCAAAAGTTTCCTTCAGCCACTTGTAGGCATCTTAAGTTTAAAACATTCCTCCACATACTGACCACCTGATCTCTATCGTCAAGCACATACCTTACGTCAAACTTTCCCAGAACGTATTTCATATAAAGCTCGAACTTCACCACACTGTCTTTCCTTTGATCTCCTTCTTCCCTCATAAATAAGGAGCTTCTATTAAGACCCTGAGCAAAGTTTCCCAACCAATCCTTAGTCTCTTCTCTGCAAACAGAATCCCTACCAGACATAAATATTATGAAATACCCCTCTCTATCAAGCATATTGACTATTTCCAACACATCATTATGAGGAGCGTCTTCTCCAACCCTGCTCCAAGCATAAGGATTTCTGTCACCTTTTTCTGCAATAGTTCCGTCAATATCAACTATAACTGCCTTTGGCAAAGCATTTGGGAAAGGAGGGGTTACGAGACCTTCAGGAAGAAAATCCCTGTTTCTCATAAATGTGTCCATTATCACTTGAGGAGTTATTCCCCTGTCATCAGACCTGCTTTTAACTCTTTCCAGTAGCTCTATTAAAGGGATGTGCGTGAAGTCTTTCAGAACCACTTCAATCTCGTAATCTTCAACCAATGAAAGCAAGTGACCCTCAATGTGGTTGAGATAACCCTTTCTGGATTCAGGTGAAAGATTCATAGCATCAAAAATTACAGTTTTCCCATTAGATAAGGCTGAAGCGGACAAAAAAGCCGCACTGTCTACTATAATAGATTCGTCATCCCGTAACCAATACTTTCCCCTCATCAATCTTAGGTCATCTAGAGACACCCTGAAGTGGTTGGTATCTTTAGAGCATATGTTAGTAGCCCAAGTAGTCTTACCTGAACACTGTAACCCCACTGTGAATATTATTTTTAATTTCTTTTTCATAAACTTGTTGATCCTGTGATTTGTTCTGAAATTATAACAGCATCGTGACCGTAATACCCATTATGACTGTTGTACGCAACAAATTGAAGGGTTCCGTTGGTCGTCTCGAAATTAACAAACATACACTCTTCAACGTCAAGATGTTCTTCCTCTAAATCTTTAATGTTTAACGCGGTGTCAACAACCTTAATGCTCGTAATAGACTCCCCAATAAAATCAGACAAATTGTCATTAGACATAAAATACCCGAAGTTCTCACAACAACTCTGCCCACCGGATATACCCATTTTAATTATTTGTTTATCTGTTGCTATCTGATAGCCCTCATAACCACCCCAGCTCCTTTCTTTTGTAGAAAAGCTGGTTTCGTCTATTGCTATAATTTTTTCCATACCACTAAAGTAATAGACTCACTTTAGAATTCCAAATTGTGAAACAATTATTTCTTGAAGGAGTGTGTTGGAGTCACGTAGTTAGGGCAAAGCCCCTAAACCCCAACCACGTAACCAGCTCAACTATTTCCGTCAGTCGTTAGTCGTCTGTCACTTAAGGCGTTAGTTCGCAACCGCCTATCCAAATGTGATAATGTGTGCTCTTAAAGAGCTTCTGCCCGATCCAAACACCTTCCAACTTTAATAGGGAGTGTAAGTTTATGCCCAGCATTGCACTGGGACTTGGAGGTTATTCGGATATGAATTAATTTGTGTTCAACACTACGAAGATACGTAAATAAAAATTAACTATTGTTTTCACTTTTGCTCGAAATCAGTTGATTAATTTTAGTAGTTTTGTAAAACTATGACGAACAACGACAAAGAATTTTTTGCTACATTACTTAAAGGGAAAAGTGAAGATAAATCACAAAATAAGTCACTGGTTGACACGGTTATGAAAATGATGACTACCCTGACGTTAGCCGCGGTTATTTGGATAGGTTCGTCCGTCATCTCTTTAAGGGAGGCCGTTATTAAACTTGAAGTTCAGATTGAGCAGATGGAGGAGTTTACTAAAGCACCTAGATTCACCGAGAGCGACTACACACAGAAGACAGCACCAATTATACAACTCTTGGATCAAATGAGAACAGAGCAAGCGACTATCAACGGAAAGCTTGACGAAAGGACTACGAAGTTTAGTGATATTGACCTTCAGATACAAAAATTAATATTAGACGTTGAGATGTTAAAGAAGTAGCCCTGTCAGGATTCGAACCTGAATTACCTGATTCAAAGTCAGGTGTGTTAGCCATTACACTACAAGGCAATATGAGACCAGAGTCGGAATTGAACCGACATTAAACTAGTTTTGCAGACTAGCCCCGAAGCCAATATTGGGTATCCGGTCGGACAACCTAGTGGGAATCGAACCCACGTAATCTGGTTCACAGCCAGACCGCCTTTCCAATTAAGCGCATAGGAGGAGTAGCAAAGGAGGGAGTCGAACCCTCAACCCAATTAGGGACTGCATTTTAAGTGCAGCGCGTATACCATTTCGCCACTAAGCTATGTGTACTCTAGGTAGGAGTCGAACCTACACGCCCGAAGGCACTGATTTCTAAGACCAGCGCGTCTACCGTTTCACCACTAGAGCATAAGAGGAGGCTAGAGTAATCGAAACCCGTACGCGAACGTACCCCTAGGGTTCAAGCCTAGTTTGCCACCTTGACGGTAACCTCCTTGTGTAGAGAGCAGAGGAACCGAGCCCCAATCTTTTCAGATCACATCCCTTAGCAGGGGAGTTCCAGCCCACGCCAGATTTACTCTCTAGTTGTGCAGGACAAGGGGGTCGAACCCTCACCTCGTGGTTGGAAGCCACATATGCTAGCCATTAACACCAATCCTGCAATTGTGGAAATAGAAGTGCTCGAACCTTCCTCTCTGGCGTTTCAAACCAGCGCTAATCCATCTCAGCTATATTTCCGTTAATAAAGTGGGAGCAGAAGGAATCGAACCTCCGAGGGGTGGTTTTACAGACCCGCCCAGTACCCTGACGATACTCCCATTGCACAAACCCAAGGACTCGAACCCTGCCTCTGGGTTTTGGAGACCCTAAGTGCTGCCTAGACGGAATGTGTGTGCGTACAGGGAGAGACTCGAACTCTCATCTTCTCGGTTAACAGCCGAAAGCTTTACATTAAGCTACCTGTCCGTATGAGGTAAATCTCCTGATCGAAAGGAGAACTGAGGGTTACAAATCCTCTATTTTGCCACTTAAACTAATCTACCTTGTTTCGTACCAATTGAAATCCCTAGCCGTCTTTATCCTGTGACAGTTAGCGCACCTCACTTCACACTTCTTTATTTCTTTCTTTATAGATTTCCAAGACATCCCTCTAGAAATCATATCAGAGACATTAAACTCCTTGTCTCGAATGTGGTCAAGTTCTAACACTACGGGGTTTTTTTCTCCACAGTCCACGCAGGGATTTTTCTTTAGAAATTTAACTAAACCAAACCTCAGCTCTCTTCTTCTTGATTTTTGAAGAACGACCTTGCGATCCTTGTTAACTTTTTCTTCGTAATATTTTTTGTCATACTCTCTCTTACAGCACTTACATACATTTGAAAGACCATCACTATTCCTCTTTAGTTTACCAAACATATGCAAACCCTTTTCAATATTACACCTTACACATCTCTTCATAGCGCAAATATACAACATATTAATTTGGAACTAAGTTTCTTATTCCAAGTCAGAGTGGTAGGGGTCGAACCTACAATAACCCTCATTCCAAATGAGGTAACCCCACCAATGGATCGCACTCTGATTCTTACTTTCAACACGTCAAAAAAAAGCCCCAATCTCGTTAGATCAGGGCTTACTGCAATGCGATTATTGAATTTCTTAATCACTACTACACATAGCCCCGTACATACCATTCCCAAGCGTAAACCACGACTGGCTCGGTAAGCAATATTGACTATGTAGTTGTGTTGTTTTCATAACGAGCGCAATATACGAAGATTAATTAACTTTGCAAGTATGGAAGAAGAAAAAGGTTTTGTGGTGACTACTAATCTTAAGATTATCGCCAAAATGAAGAAGTTTATTAGGATTGTTCAGGGCGGTTCCTCTGCTGGAAAGACATTTTCTATTATGCCGTTGTTAATGAATTATGCCATAGAGAACGAAGGAAAGATGATCTCGGTAGTTTCAGAGTCTATGCCTCACTTAAAAAGGGGTGCTATGAGGGATTTTGAGAACATTATGAGAATGACTGGTAGGTGGATAGAAGGGGCTATGAATAAACAGCACTCAACATACACTTTCACTAACGGATCAAAAATAGAGTTCTTCTCTGCTGACCAACCAGATAAGCTAAGGGGAGCTAGGAGAAATGTGTTATTTGTCAACGAGGCCAACAACGTTCCTTGGGAGGCGTTTCACCAATTGTTCATAAGAACTTCTGATTCCTGCTTCATAGACTTTAACCCTGTCGCTGAATTCTGGGCTCACACAGAGCTTCAAGGAAGAGATGACGCTGACTTTGTTATACTAACATATAAAGGCAATGAGGGCTGCCCTACGGCTGCTGTAAAGGAGCTACAGAGAGCAGAGGATAGAGCCAAGAGCGGTTCCGCTTATTGGCAGAACTTCGTGGACGTGTACGTCTACGGTAGGGTTGGTCAGCTTACTGGTACGGTATACGAGAACTGGAAAAAATGCGGTGATTTACCGAAGGCAGCTAGACTACTAGGATACGGTCTGGATTTTGGTTTCACAAATGATCCTAGTGCTCTGATTGGGTTCTATAGATATAATGGTAGACTATACCTTCACGAAGAGATGTATAAAACTGGGTTGACCAATTCAGATATGAACGCTTACTTTAAGTCTAGAGGCGTCAGTAAGACTATGCCTATTATTGCTGACTCAGCCGAACCTAAGTCAATAGAGGAGCTTAGGAGATACGGTTGGAACATTAAGCCTACCAAGAAAGGAAAGGATTCTATTTTATACGGTATAGATATTGTTCAGGCTCAAGATGAGATGTTAGTGACTTCTTCCAGTGTCAATCTTATAAAGGAATTCAGGAACTACGCTTGGGAGAAAGATAAGGAAGGGCTGAAAACCAACAAGCCAATCGACAAGTGGAATCACGCCCTTGATGCGGTTAGATATTTCGCTATGATGAGGCTTAGAAAAGCCAATGATTTCTTCGTTGTTTAAGCGAAGAATATTACAATAAGCAGAATCAATCCGTAAACAAAAGCACTGACTAAACACCCAAAAGTAAATAGTCGGTGCTCTACTGTTTGTCCGTAAAAAGTTATTTTATCTTTCATATCTCACAAAATCCAACCTATTAAACCTCCTGCTTCCACGAAATTTGGGATAGTCAGACCCTTCAACATAAACAGTTACTCCTTTTGGAGTTAACTTGACTACCCTAGCTATATACACATCACCTCTCCCGTTTGGAGGTGCAATCACTACCATATCACCCAAAACAACCCTGTTACCGAGGTGGTCGAACTTCTCCTCAATCTTCCTCATTATAAAATGTTATCTGAAGCTTAACGTCATTATCCTTGTTAGAGCCTATATATGTTAGGAAGCTATACCTGTCTGGTATTAAGCCAGACCTTAGTAGCACATAATGTTCGTCAAATAAAACTAGTGTTTCTGGTATACCCGATTCGGTGTAAGAGTGGATAGCGTAAGACAACGTGTCGGTGTCGTGAAAGATTGTCGTCAGTCTATCAAAAGACACTAGATAGTTATCCCTTTCTATGAACATTGTTCCACCACCCTTCCTGTCAACTAAGTTTTCCCCACCTATGATCTTCCTCTTTTCATAGTCAGAGTAATAAGTGTAGTGATACATAGATATTTCCACAGACTCAAAGGCTGGTAACTCGATCCAGTTTGGCTCTATGCTTTTACAGCTCACAGCCATCATCCCGACAGCTAGCAACACGATTATCAAAACTTTTTTCATACCTTAAAGGTACACACCTCAACCAACAATTCCTAATGGAAATTAAAATAATAACTCCATTCCGTCAAGTAGTTCCTATGAAGAGGGTAGCTGACAAAAAGTACCCAATCAATATGAATGCATACAGGAATTGGCATCCAATGGTAGAGAGTAAGGTTAAGAAACAATTCACCGAAGATTTGTCTGACCAACTAGAGGGGGTGGTCATCCAAACTCCGGTTGAAATTTCTTATCAGGTTTTTAAGCCCACCAACAGGAGATTAGACAAGATGAACGTTGTAAGTATTACTTCAAAATACACCTTAGACGCTGTAAGTTTTTACGGATGCTGGGAGGATGACAATGACGAAGTAGTGAAAACCGAGACAATCCTACCTACAGAACTAGACAGGGAGAACCCCAGAGTGGAGGTTATCATAAAAACAGTCAACTAGATATTGACTACTTTTGCTTTATGAATTTGATCAGATCAGTAAAAGAATTATTTAAACCGTCAGTGGGGGAGATAGAATTCCACGACAAGACAATAAGTTGGCTGGGGACAGATCAGACGTTCTTTAAAGATGCTAACGATGAGAACTACATCAAAGAAGGGTATCAGAAGAACGAAGCAATCTACTCTATCATTAACTTGATAATCAGAAATGCTCAGATGATCCCATTCAAGGTTTATGAGATAAAAGACGAGAGTCTAGCAAAAGACTACACCGCAATGACTAGCGGGATAACGAACAAAGGAGCTATGATGAAAGCCTCTGTGTTAAAATCAAGAAGCTTTACTGAAGTGACTCAGTCTGACATCCTTGGACTATTACAAAATCCAAATCCATCAGAGAGTTGGAGTTCTTTTCTTTCGAACTATATTGCCTTTGGTAAACTAACTGGAAACAGATACATCTACGGTGTTAGGGATGGAGGAAAGAAAGTGAGAGAGATGTTTATATTGCCATCTCAGCATATGGAAATTGTTTCCGGTGGGGCTTTTGAACCAATTAAAGGATATTCTGTTCAAGTACAGAAAGACACTGCTGTCGACTTCAAGAGAGAAGAAATCCTTCACGTAAAAGATTTCAATCCAAACTTTAACTTTAGCGGGTCTCACCTATACGGTCAGTCGCCTCTTCAGGCTGGGTTTAGGATGCTTGAGAACAACAATCAGGCAGTAGAAACAGCTAAGAAACAACTTCAAAACCAATCAGCTAGAGGTTTATTAGTTGCTAGGGAGATGGATGGAATAAGTAAGGGTCAGGCTAAACAACTAGACCTTGCTTTAATGAGGAAAATGAAAGCTGCCAATGGTTCTGTAGCTATCACCAATCAACCTATGGAGTGGATAAACTTCGGGCTCTCCGCTGCTGATATGGAATTGATTAGTCAGTATGATGTTACACTGAAGGGTCTTTGTAACCTCTACGGTGTTCCAGTGGTTCTAATGAACAACACTGAGTCCAGCTCGTACAACAACATTAAAGAAGCCAAATCCTTCTTATTCCAGAACGCAATCAATCCAGAGATGGTTAGATTAAGAGATGAACTTAACAGGTGGTTAGTTCCTCAGTATGGAAAGAATCTGTACTTAGATTTCGACTTCACCGTCATACCAGAGCTTCAAGAAGATATTACCGAAATGGTGAACCAACTAGACAAGGCTTGGTACACTACCGGAAATGAAAGAAGGAGGGTTCTCTATTACCCAGAGGATACAGAGAATCCACAAATGGACGAGTACTTCGTACCAGTAAACCTTATGCCAATGAAAAATATGGACTTACAGAGCTTGAGAGCTTTGGATGAGGCTGCTAGAATAAATTTATCAAACACTGAAGAACAAGAGGATTAAAGAAAATGTACAAAAAACTAAAAATCGAACTAATC
>CAKZLK010000009.1 GCA_937125455.1 uncultured Aequorivita sp. | reverse complement strand
TTCGTTCTTGATGTTGCGGCCATAACTCGTCAAATTTAGCAGAAAAGGCTTCCTTCCCTCCGTTTTTCCATTTGGCTGGAGGCATAAATATATTGTTTTGTTCTCCGATCGCCGCCGCAAATTCACTAGCGGTTCTTATTTTTGTGGGATCAAAGATGATTTGGGACAGGCCGCTAAATCAGTTCAGTCAGTGAAAAAATACAAGTAAGCCATTAGTGCAGCATGGTATGCGAGTAGGTGAAGTTGACTTATTTTAGTGAACTTAGTATTAAGTTTTTTAAAGTACGAGAATTAGTCCAGAAATAAGGAGACAGTTTAGAAATGGCTAAAACGATACTTGCGGTAGATGATTCTGCTTCAATTCGGCAAATGGTAACTTTTACGCTAAAAAGTGCTGGTTACGATGTGGTAGAGGCCGTAGACGGTCAAGATGCGCTCGATAAAGCAAACGCTCATAAAGTAGACCTAGTGTTAACGGATATTAATATGCCACATATGGATGGTTTGCAGTTACTCGAATTATTGAGGAAATTATCTCACTATAAATCTGTTCCAATTTTGTTGCTTACGACGGAATCTGGTGATGATATGAAAACAAAAGGAAAAGAAGCTGGTGCAACCGGCTGGTTAGTCAAGCCTTTTGATCCTAAAAGACTGTTAGAAGTTGTTGGAAAGGTTATTGGTTGATACCTAGTTGTCGTAAGGTGAAATTCATAAAGCAGAAAGGCTTTGTAGGGCTTATTCTCAGGACTTGTAAGACATATTCTCGAGGTTAACTTATTTTTCTACTTTTACCTTTTCAATTAAAAAGGCGTTTTAGGCGTTTTAGGCGTTAGGCTGGCGCTAAATTTTGAGACAGGATTGAATATGAGTAGTGATCTAGAACAGTTTTATGAGGTGTTTTTTGAAGAATCCTCAGAATTGTTGGCGGAGATGGAGGCCTGTTTGCTTGGACTGGACGTTAATTCACCAGATATGGAAGATATGAATGCAATCTTTCGAGCTGCTCATTCTATTAAAGGTGGCGCAGGCACATTTGGTTTTACAGATATGACGGAGATGACACACATGCTGGAGACGCTGCTGGATAAATTGCGTAAAGGTGAACTCGAAGTTCGTAGTGAGATGATAGATGCTTTCCTAAAAGCGGGAGATGTTATCAAAGATCAATTAGCTGGTCATCGTGGAGATGGAGAGGCGGATCCAGCTGCTGCCGCTGCTGTGTGTGAAGAATTGAGTAAATTCTCAGAAGAAACTTTTGTTTCGGCTGGTACAGCAGAAGTACCTGTTGCAGCAGTCGAAGAAAGCACAGAAAGTGCACCAACAGTCGCAGAATTGACAGAAGAAAATGCGCCTGTAACTACAACTGAGAAAACAGTTTTTCTCATAGAGTTTCCAAATGCTGGGTTAAATGAAAAGACACGAGGGAATATACTTTATAACTTAGGTGAAATGGGCCAACTTGAGAAGCTTGTTTTTAGTGAATCTGAGCCGAGTAGTAAATTACGGTTAGTAACTGATTCAACTGAAGAGGATGTTTGGGAGATGCTTGTATTTGTAGTGGATCCTACTAATCTAAAAATAGAAACAGAGGCTCTTACAGAAGATAGCGCGAATGAACAATTGTCAGTAGACGAGTCAGTTGTTGATGCTGGTGAGTCCGAGTCAGAAGAGCCTTATGGGTTTTTCCCCGAAGCACCTACAGCACCTGCAGATGCAAAAGACGATGAAGTGAAGCCTAAGGGTAGTAAAGAGGGTAGTAAAGTATCAGTCATTAACAAAAACACACCTTCTACTAAGGCTTCAGCTAATTCTGCTGAAACATCTTCAATTCGAGTCAGTATCGAGAAGGTCGATCAGATGATCAATCTTGTTGGCGAGCTGGTTATTACTCAGGCAATGTTAGCTCAGACAGCTTCAGAAATTGATCCGGTTATTTTTGAGAAATTGCTAAGCGGTATGAGCCAGCTTGAACGCAATACCAGAGATTTACAAGAATCGGTTATGTCAATTCGCATGTTGCCGATTAGTTTTGTTTTTAGTCGCTTCCCGCGTTTGGTACGTGATTTAGCGTCAAAACTCAATAAGCAAATCGAATTAAAACAAGTGGGCGAAGGTACTGAACTAGATAAAGGTTTAATTGAAAAAATTGCTGATCCGTTAACACATTTAATACGTAACAGTCTTGATCATGGCGTGGAAATGCCTGATGATATCTGGGAGTTTTTAGCGGATAACATTAAAACAAATATTCGCGAACTGGAAGGTGCCATTATTTCGCTTATTGCACATTCCTCTTTCAATAGAAAAGAAATCACAATTGATCTTGCCCGTAAGATTGTTGACAACTACGTAAAACACACCAAACGCGAAGTTTCTATTGACTATATTCAAAAAGTAGTGAGTGATTACTTCCAAATGGATGTAGATACGCTACAGTCTAAAACTCGAAAAAGACACATCGTGCAGGCACGTCAATTAGCTATGTTTTTCGCAAAGAAATTTACCAAAGCTTCCCTTGCTTCCATCGGTTCACAAATTGGGCAGCGCGATCACGCAACCGTACTCCACGCTTGCAAAACGGTTGACAACCTATCAACAACCGACAAGCAATTCCGCAAGTATGTGGAAGACCTTAACAAAAAGTTGACGCTTTAGTCTTTTTACATTCCTTATTTTTATTGGAATATAAACCTTTTACTTTCCTAAAAATGCAAACACGAATTTTAATGGTCTGCCTTGGCAATATTTGTCGTTCGCCATTGGCAGAAGGTATTTTGAAATCTAAAATTGATTCCTCAAGGGTATATGTTGATTCTGCGGGAACAGGACATTGGCACATTGGCGATGAACCAGATAAACGAAGTATTGCTGTTGGAAAAAAATACAATATAGACATAACCGCACAACGCGGAAGACAATTCAGCGCAACGGATTTTGATAATTTTGATCTAATTTATGTGATGGACAATTCCAATATGGAAGATGTCCTGGCACTCGCAAAAACCGATTTGGATAAGAAAAAAGTGAAACTGATCCTCAATGAAATCTTTCCCGGTGAAAACGTGGATGTCCCTGATCCCTATTTTGGAGGTGATTTAGGCTTTGAGAATGTTTTCAAAATGCTTGATGAAGCCTGCGAGAAAATTGCGGACCAACTTTAACGCATATATCCGGCTTATTTTCATATTTTAGTACTTTACCTAAAAAACAGCAATGAAAAAATCACTACTCTTCCTTCTCTTAATTTTCACATCATTTTCAATCTTTTCACAGGAGGTTGATATTGAACTTTTCAAAAGCGGTTTTTCTGCTCCATTAAATTTACAGCACGCCAATGATGACCGTCTTTTTGTAGTAGAACAGGGTGGTAAAATAAAAATAATACAGTCTGACGGCACCGTGAACTCCGTTCCATTTTTAGACATTTCGACACAAATATCCAACAGCAACGAGCAAGGATTACTCGGGTTGGCATTCCATCCAGATTATGCCAACAATGGCTATTTTTATATTAACTATACTAAAACAAATGGCGATACCCAAGTTTCAAGATTTTCGGTAGACGCTGCAAATCCTGATTTAGCAGATCCAAACTCTGAATTACCGATTATTGGTTATGTTCAGCCTTTTTCAAACCACAATGGAGGGAATCTAGCTTTCGGACCTGATGGTTATCTGTACATTTCTTCAGGAGATGGAGGTAGCAGTGGCGATCCTGGCAATAGAGCCCAAAACATAAATTTACTTTTAGGAAAACTTTTACGAATTGATGTCGACAACCCATCTGGTGGAAATAACTACGGAATCCCAGCAGACAATCCATTTGTTGGAAACCCAAATGCCCGTGAGGAAATCTGGGCTTATGGACTTCGGAACCCTTGGCGCTTTTCCTTTGATTTAACAGAAAACAATTTATGGATTGGTGATGTAGGTCAATCCAGCCTAGAGGAAATTAACCGTGTTCCAATTACGGAAGCAGGATTAAATTATGGCTGGCGTTGCTATGAAGGCTCACAACCATTCAACACCCAGAATTGTCCACCACAGTCGGACATAACTTTTCCTATTGCTGAGTATACACATGCCAACAGTAATTGTTCCATAACAGGTGGTTATGTTTACAGAGGTGCTACATATTCAGATATTTCCGGACTTTATTTTTTTGCCGATTATTGTAGCGGTATGATTGGAACAGTAGATAGTTCTGGAAATATGATAGATCACGGCGATTATTCGGGAAACTGGGTTTCTTTTGGAGAAGACATAAATAAAGAACTTTATATAATTGATATTTCAGGAGGTAGCATCTATAAAATTAAAGGAGGGCAAATAATTGGCACCGAAGATTTTTCAATGGAAAATAAGCTGAGTATGCTCCCAAACCCTGCTTCCCATACTGTTTCTTTTAATTTGAAAAATGACAGCATTCGAGTAATTCAGCTATTTAGCATTAGGGGTACTTTGGTTTATTCGGAAAAAAATCTTGATAGCATCAATAAAACTGTTTCAATTGAGAACTTAAACCCCGGCATTTATTTTGCAAAAATCACTTCTGAAAAAGGACAATCGATTGTGAAAAAATTAATTATCGAATAACTCCTGAATGAACACAAAAAAAGGAAATTTATATTTAATCCCTTGCCCTATGGGAGATGTGCCGCCTTTGGCCGTACTTCCTGTTACCGTAAAAAATGCTGTTGAGCAAATTGACCATTATATTGTAGAGCACGAAAAAAATGCACGGCGTTTCATAAAGAGTATTGTTACAGAAAAGCAACAATCCATTTTAAAACTTCAGGAAATAAATAAATTCACCAGTGAAGAAGAAATCCCAGCTATGCTAAACCCTTGTCTAGAAGGTTTTGACGTGGGAGTTATTAGTGATGCAGGTTGCCCCGGAATTGCAGATCCTGGAGCAAGAGCCGTTCATTATGCTCACGAAAAAGGAATTAAAGTAATACCACTAGTAGGTCCATCTTCAATTTTATTAGCAATGATGGCCAGTGGTTTTAATGGGCAGAACTTTGCATTCAATGGTTATTTACCAATTGATAAAGGAGAAAGGAAAGCAGAGTTGAAGCGCTTGGAAAAGCTTTCTAAAGATTATGACCAGTCACAGTTATTTATTGAAACACCCTATAGAAACAACCAAATGCTGCAAAGTTTGGCCGAAAATCTCAATGCCCAAACAAGAATCTGCGTAGCTTGTGATATTACACTGCCTTCAGAATATATAAAAACCGCACCTGCGGAATTATGGAAAAAAATAAAGGTGGACCTTCATAAAAGACCCACCTTGTTTATCATTCAGGGATAACGTTTACATTATCCTCGGCTTCCTGTTCGGAACAATGTGCGAAGTGTCATAGCCCGAAAATTTTCTCAAGTAATAACGAATGGAAGCGCCATTGGCATCTTCAAAACCTTGTTCACCACCACTTCTAAGAAATTTTTTCACATTTCCGGCACCAGCAAGATGCGCAGCAGCCAAAATTCCAGATTCGGTAATTTTAACACCTCCAATGGTTTTTCCTACTGAGCGCTTAATGTCTTTACGAAGCACCCATTTATTCAGAGAAGTATATGCTAAAAAAGCCGCTTCCTGTTGGCGTGTATTATAAAGGAAATTATCAGTATCCTTAAGCCCCATCATTCTAAGTGTAGCCCTTGAAAATTGATATTTCCCCATATAGCCGTAATCATTTACAATATGGTAATTTCCTCTTGATTCCTTAAAACCAAGAGCTTCTTTAAATCCTACATAAGATTTACCCAAAAACAAATAAAATTTTGGGGTCACAGGAGCCATTAACGGAGTAAATTCTGCTTCTGTGGGAACATTATAGTCCAACTCTAATCCTTCAGTGCTAAATGCCGAAAGGTCGTAACTATCTTTTGAAATGAAACCTGTCCCTACTAGTACGGTAACAACAAGTAATACTGCAATTAGATATATTCTTTTTTTCATCAAATTTTAAAATTCAGATGTATAATTACATCTTCGTTTCAGCGCGCAAAGATACGGATTTTTTTAAAAATCTGATTTATAGGCTGTTAAATTAGTGTGAAAAGAAAAAGAGCCCTCGTATTTAAAGGGATTTGGGTATTTTTAGATAGGTTAATAAAAATTACCTGTTCACCCCTTGGCTATTCACCCAACGCACATATTCGG
The DNA here is from genome assembly GCA_937125455.1 of uncultured Aequorivita sp. Lineage (GTDB taxonomy): Bacteria > Bacteroidota > Bacteroidia > Flavobacteriales > Flavobacteriaceae > Aequorivita. The sequence continues at coordinate 17,036 of CAKZLK010000009.1, read as the reverse complement.
CTTTATTTACGTTGTGCTGCGCAAGGTTTTTTGCAAACTTGTGATACCCAAAGTTTGTTACATCAGCCACAAAATAATAATAATCGTGTTTTTCGGGATTTAAAACAGCTTCTATGGAAGAAATATCTGGCATGGTTATAGGACCAGGTGGAACTCCTGCATATTTATAGGTATTGTATGGCGAATCCAGTTCCAAATCTGCATAAAGCACTCTTTTAATGATTTGGTTGTAATCCCCGCTTTCGCGTTTTATGGCATAAATAACTGTTGGATCAGCTTGAAGTAACATCCCTGCTTTTAGCCGATTTATATAAACTCCCGCTACTCGTGGACGCTCATCAACTTTTACAGTTTCCTTTTGAACAATTGCGGCCAATGCCATCACTTGCTCCTTAGTAAGATTTAAGTTTTTTGCCTTTTGGATTCTTGTCTCATTCCAAAATCGCTCGTATTCCGTTTTCATACGTTTGCGGAAAGTTTCTGCGGAAGTGTTCCAATAAAACTCATAGGTGTTCGGAATATAAAGACAAAGAGCGGTTTCCTTATTTAAACCTTCTTCTTTCAAAAATTCTGGATCATACATGGCTTGTAATAACGAAATACTGTCTGCTTCAATTTGTTTGGAGATATGTCCAGCAAGATCTTCCAATCGCTCCTGATTGTTGAATTTTATATTTATGGGAATGTTTCTGCTTCGCAATACATTCACAATATCGTTATTGGTCATTCCTTTGGTTATGATGAAATGGCCTGGTTTTACATTTCCGGAATACTTTTTTTGATCGGCGACCGCATAAAAGGACTCAGTGTCCTTCAATAATGGCTCTAATTCCTTAACAACATCATCAATTGTTGCGTTGCTTGGAATATAAACATGTGCCTCCTTATTAGTAAAAGCGGTATTGTTAGCGAAAGCATTACTGTACACATAATAAGCAAAAATGCCCATTCCCACAGCTCCCATCAGCACAACAATTAATAATATTTTCTTTATATACATTTTTTAAAATGCGATTATTGATTAACGAATTAATTGATAAAAATATTCACTTTTGAATTTTCCTTCTGAAAAAATCCAGTCCTTTTTAAATCCACTTTTCTCGAAACCAGCTTTTTCAAAAAGTTGGATACTTGGTTCATTTTCTTCAGTAATTCCTGCAAAAATTTGGTGTACGTTCAAATGCGAAAAAGCATATTCACAAATTAATTTTAATGCTTCGGAAGCAAATCCTTTTCGCTTATTACCTTCTGAAAAAACAACAATTCCTACCCCTACTCTCAAATGTTTTGGGTCAAAGTCAAAAAGATCGATAAACCCAACCGCATCCTTTTTGCTTTTACAAATTACCAAACGCAATTGTTTGACATCATAAATATCACGGTGACTGTTTTCCAGATATTGTTTTAAAATATACTTGGAATAGGGCGTTGTTGTATTGCTAACTTCCCAAATCGATTCGTCGTTTTCCAAATTATAGAGAAAATCCAAATCGGAAGGCTCCAAAGCTCGTAGAAATATATGTCCCCCTTTTAGTGTTTCCATTTCCAGATTCCTTTAAAAACTTGTGTTGCCGGTCCTTCCAAATACACATTTTTATAACCCGAACCTTCTTTTTCAAAACGGACCTGTAATTGACCACCAGGGGTTTTTAGAATAACTTTATTTTCTGAAGTTTTTCCTATTTCAAACATTGCGATCGCAACAGCGGTTACACCTGTGCCACAGGAAAGTGTTTCGTCCTCCACACCTCTTTCATAGGTTCTAACCGAAAAAACTTCGTTGTTATCCTGTTCTACAAAATTCACGTTTGCTCCCTCTTTTCCATACAGGTTATTTCGAATATTTCTCCCGTTTGAAAAAACATCAAAACTCTTAAGTGCTGAGATCATTTCAACATGGTGGGGTGAACCCGTATTTAAATAAGTATAGGTTTCTGATACGGCTACTTTTTCAACATCATTCATTTTCAGAGAAACCCAATCTTTTTCCACAGTAGCTTCGTGCATGCCATCCACGGCTTCAAAAGTTGTTTTTTTAGAAATGATTCCAAGAAATTCTGCAAAATGTGAGATACATCTTCCACCATTTCCGCACATCGAGCTTAGGTTTCCATCACTGTTGTAATAAACCATTTTGAAATCTGCGGAAGGATGTTTTTCTAACAAAAGCAGTCCATCGGCACCTACACCAAAACGGCGATCGCAGATTTTAGCTACGAGCGCTGTATCCTCTTTCGGAAAAAAATCCGCTCGATTATCGATAATCACGAAATCGTTGCCTGTTCCTTGATATTTGTAAAATGTGAATTCCATAACTGCGCAAAGATATAAAAAGCCACTGCGAGTTTAGGGAAAGTTTTCACGTTAAATACAAGTTAAATACCACTTTGTGGCATACTTTTTTCGATTTATCATTGTTAAATTTGTGGGAGTATTTAAAAAATGTTTCTTCAAAAAGGGTTTCTGTCCTCCGTTCTTCTCAGGGCCGAAACGCTAAAACAATTTAAAAATGCAAAACTTGATTAAAAAGTTTTTGAATTATTTTAAATCATTATTAATTAAAAATTTAATGCAATGAAACAAACAATCCGTTTATTTCTGGTAGCACTTTTTGCTGGTGCCATTACGCTTGGGGGCTACAAATTCTTCGAAGAAAAGGAACACATTTCCTTCGCTCCACAACAAAACTCAAACCTCGTTAAAACTAACTTTTCCTCGACGGCCGAGGGCATGAATACAGATTTTACAGAAGCGGCCGATAAAACCGTCCACGCGGTGGTTCACGTTAAAAATATAACGGTTAGCCGGCAACCCACAAATATTATGGAGTATTTTCAAGGTGGCGGACAACCACGGGCCATGGTTGGAAGCGGCAGTGGTGTAATAATTTCACCAGACGGTTACATTGTTACTAATAATCACGTTATAGCGAATGCTTCAGATCTTGAAGTTACCTTAAACAATAATAAAACATACACAGCCAAATTAATTGGAACAGATCCAACAACAGACATTGCTTTGATTAAAATTGATGGCGATGACGATTTTCCATTTATTCCGTTTGGCGATTCAAACAACGTGAAAATTGGTGAATGGGTACTTGCGGTTGGAAACCCTTTCAACTTAACCTCAACGGTAACCGCTGGAATTATTAGTGCGAAAGCAAGGGATTTAAACCAATTTGATGGGAACCCTCAATCCTTTCTACAAACTGATGCCGCTGTAAACCGCGGAAACAGTGGTGGTGCATTGGTTAACACCCGTGGCGAATTGATAGGGATTAATACGGCAATCACTTCGGAAACTGGTAGTTATGTTGGCTATTCATTTGCAGTTCCTTCTAATAACGCCCGAAAAGTGATTGAAGATATTTTGGAATACGGAAACGTGCAACGTGGAATTTTAGGAATTCAAGTGGGCAATTTGAATTCTGACCTAGCGAAAAAGTTGGGTGTAGACGAAACCCAAGGCGTTTACGTTGGCGGTATTGAAAAAGGCAGCGGTGCCGACAAAGGTGGAATTAAGGAAGGGGATATCATTAAACAACTGGATGGTGTTACCGTTAACAAATTTGCTGATTTAGCAGGTTATATTGGTTCAAAAAGACCGAACGATGTTGTTGAAGTAACCGTTTTGCGTGATGGCAACGAAAAAACAATTCCGGTTACCCTTATAAAACTAGAGACTTTTTCAATAGATGATTTAGGCTTGGAAGTTAAGAACACAACCAAAGCAGAGTTGAAAGAACGTGGTTTAAATAATGGGGTGACGGTTACCCGCGCCTTAACACCTGAAGTTTCGAAATACAAACTGGAAGGTATTATCATTACAAAATTGAACGACGAAACGGTAAATGATATTGATGATGTAAAGCGAATTATGTCTGAACGTGATTATCACACACCGATAAAAATGACTTTCATGGATACTGCAGGAAATGTAAATTCATTTATTTTTAGGTAAATCAAAGTCTAAAACCTAATTGAAACACCGTTGAAAATCAAAACTTTCAGCGGTGTTTTTATTTTCAATATTTATTTCCCCACACCGATAGAAATAAGTATTTTTGCACCAAATTTAAACCCCTTAAAAATCCATCCTTATGAGTTTTGATGACGTTTATGAAAAAGAACTGTCTTTTCAAACTGACCGCAGGAAAGCATCAGTAGAATTTATTAAAATCATTAGCGACCTTTGGTACGACAAGTCCATTGAATTGGTACTTTTCCGTAACCAACTTATCGACCGCAATGTGAGTGAAATTTTAAACCTTCACGAATATGCCGGCGAATTTGTACAAAAGCCAATCTCAATTTTTGACTCTGTTGAAATTGCGCAGGCCATCAAAACTTTGGATCTTCCACCAGCAAAACTGGATATTGGTAAGCTTACCTATGAGTTCCATTTAGAAGACGATAAATATTCCAACGCTTTAGCATTCGTTTCAGATAAATTGAAAAATGCAAAAGAATCCAAAAACATCGTTCCAAAAGACGTAGTTCTTTATGGGTTTGGAAGAATTGGCCGTTTACTTGCGCGTGAACTTATGACAAGAACAGGACAAGGAAACCAACTTCGTCTTCGGGCCATTGTGGTTCGCGGTAAAATGGATCAAACGGTTTTAGACAAAAGAGCTTCATTGCTTCAGTATGATTCCGTTCACGGAGATTTTCCAGGAACTGTTCGCACAGATCTTGAAAATAGCGCATTGATCATTAATGGAACCACAGTTCATATCATTTCGGCAAACAATCCGGAAGATATTGATTACACCCAATATGGCATTGAGGACGCATTGATTATTGACAATACAGGAGCTTTCCGTGATGAGGAAGCTTTAAGCCGTCATTTAAAAGCGAAAGGAGCTTCAAAAGTATTGCTTACCGCTCCTGGAAAAGGAGTTCCTAATATTGTTCACGGCGTAAACCAAAACGAATACGACCCGAACAAAGTCAATATTTTTTCAGCAGCTTCATGTACCACTAACGCAATCACTCCTATTCTGAAAGCCGTTGAGGATTCTTTCGGTGTAGTTCGTGGGCATTTAGAGACTATACACGCATACACCAACGACCAAAATTTGGTTGACAATATGCACAGCAAATACCGCCGTGGTCGCGCTGCAGCATTAAATATGGTAATAACCGAAACTGGTGCTGGAAGTGCTGTTGCTAAAGCATTACCCGTGTTAGCTGGAAAACTTACTTCAAACGCTATTCGTGTTCCTGTTCCAAACGGCTCCTTGGTTGTTTTGAATCTGGAATTGGCTACTCCTACTTCGTTGGACGGGATTAATTCTACAATAAAGAAATATGCTTTGGAAGGCGATTTGGTAGAGCAAATAAAATATTCTTTGAACAACGAGCTTGTTTCTAGTGATATTGTTGGTTCATCTGCTCCCGCCATTTATGACAGTAACGCAACCATCGTTACCGAAGACGGTAAAAACGTGGTTTTGTATGTTTGGTATGACAATGAATACGGCTATAGCCATCAAGTAATTCGCTTAGCGAAATATATTGCACAGGTTAGACGATATACTTATTACTAGTATAAAAACCCTTCTTTTAAAATCAAAAAAGTCCTGTTGTTTTGTCAACAGGATTTTTTGTTTATATTTGACCTCTCCCCTTTTTTTAACATTTTCTTATGAAATTTTCAATCAAAAAACTTAACCTCAGGGTATTACTTGTTTTTGCAGCTATTCTATTAAACTCCTGTTCAAAAGACAGCGATGACCCCACTCCACAAGAAACACCCATAACAGTTTCAACAGCAGATTTTTCAAAAACCATGGATGAAAATCCAACTAATGGGCAACTAATTGGAACTGTTCAAGGAAGCACTAATGAGGGTTCAGTTACTTTTTCAATCACGGAACAAACCCCTGCTGGAGCCTTCGCTATTGATTTGGCTTCAGGAGAATTAAAAGTTTCAGATGAAACGCTTTTTGATTTTGAAACCAATCCAACAATTACAGGAACTGTGAAAGTGGCCAATGGAACTGTTTCTAAAAATGCTTTGGTAACGATTACTTTGAATGATTTGGTTGAGGAAAATATTTATGATGGCGATGTAATTTTAAGGTCCCAACAAGAGGTGAGTGATTTTGGGGCGAATAATTATACCCACATTACTGGTTATTTAGTAATAGGAGTTCCTGATGGCACAGGTTCGAGCAATATTTCAGATCTTTCCCCTCTAAATACCATAAAGAGAATAGACAATTATATCCAAATTATTAAGAATTCTATTTTAACATCCACATCTGGACTTAATATTCATTATTTAGTAGGTGGAATATCTATAACTGAAAATCCTTCCTTAGAAAGGATAGAAGGTTTTAATGATATTACTTCAATTCTTCTTTTAAATCTTTCTAATAATGATGTATTATCAGATCTTTCAGGCTTAACCCAAATAACTGAAATTCAATATAATCTTTCAATAATCCAATGCCCTTTAATAACAAATCTCGACTGGTTAACCAATCTCACCATCGCTGGAAATACTATTACTATTAGCAGTTGTGATTCTCTTAGAAATGTGAACGGACTAAATAACTTAAGAGAATTAACTAGTGAATCAGGTTCTATAACAGTTTCTTATAACGATGCGCTGGAAAATTTAGATGGCCTCCTTAATCTAAATGCCACCCTAACAACTTTATACGTTATGGGCAATCCATTACTTCAAAATATTAGTGGTTTGGAGAATATTGACGTATATCAAACATTGAAAATTATCGATAATAATTTGTTGCAAAGTTTACAAGGACTTGAAAAGGTTACAAGAAATTTTTCCATTATATCTATTGTGAACAACAATTCTCTAATTGAACTTCAAGGTCTTAATAATTTAAGCCACACTTATGGCGAATTCAATATCAGAAATAACGGGGGCTTAACAAGCTTAAATGGTTTAAACGGTTTGTTAAATATTTGGCAAATAAGATTACTTGACAATACTAATCTCTTAGACTTTTGCGCTTTACAGAATGCATTTACAATAAACGGGCAGACTTTTTATACCGCAACTGGTAACGCCTACAACCCCACAAAACAAGACATCATAGACGGCAACTGTAGCCTGTAATTTTTAAAAAATACTAATGAAACACTTAAACACAATCCTCCCTTTTAAGAGTATAATAATTTTTGTCTTCCTCAGCTTTGTTTCCTGTTCCAAAGACAGTGATGAGCCTTCACCGGCTGAAACATCCGTGACAACCGTAGATTTTTCAAAAACCATGGATGAAAATCCAACTAATGGGCAACTTATTGGAACTGTTCAAGGAAGCACTAATGAAGGTTCAGTTACTTTTTCAATCACGGAACAAAACCCTGCTGGAGCCTTCGCTATTGATTCGGCTTCCGGAGAATTAAAAGTTGCAGATGAAACACTTTTTAATTTTGAAATAAATCCCACAATAACAGGTACTGTGAAAGTGGCCAACGGAACGCTGTTTGAAATTGCTACTGTAAGCATTCATTTAAATAATTTACAAGAAGATAGGTTATACCAAGGCGATGTAATTTTGACAACCCAAGACGAAGTTATTGCATTTGGGAACACTGGATATACGCATATAGATGGAGACTTAGTAATTGGCGGTTACGCCTATGATGATATCGTGGATTTATCACCCTTATTAAATATTGAGAAAGTTGAGAATACTTTATCAATTAATAGATGTTCCAACCTAATTACTACTGCTGGACTGCGCAATATATCATATATTGGCTTAGGAATGGTGATTTACGATAATCCTGTATTAGAAAAAATCACAGATTTGCAAAATCTGGATTTTTTAGGAGGTGTATTATATATATCCGGAAATTTATCTTTAAATGAAATTAGCAGTTTTGATCAATTAACAGAAATCAAAGGAAATTTCCAACTATATGATAGTAGTATTAAAAACTTAGACGCCTTTGTAAATTTAAATTCAATAGAAGGATTTCTTACAATATATAACAACCTATACCTCAACAATATAAATGGTCTTCAAAACCTTAACACTTTAGGGGGTAAAATTAATATTAGTAATAATTATTACTTGACTGATTTAGATGGGCTTTCTAATTTGGCGACTATACTTTCTGGAATCGAAATTTCCAATAATTCATACCTTGAAAATATAAATGGTTTGCAAAACATTGAAACCACTGACAGACTTTACATTACTTCTAATCATTCTTTGAAAAACATAGAGGGCCTTTCCAGCACTAAAAATGTAAATAGATTAAAAGTTACCCAAAACAATTCGCTCTTGAGCCTTGAAGGGCTTAATAACCTTACTACTATTGGTGAGGACGGATTGTATATTGAAGGCAATATTATGTTAACAAATTTGAATGGACTTAATGGAATTAACAATATCCAAGGAGAGTTATCAATTTCTGAAAATTTCCTTTTGAGAGATTTTTGCAATTTACAGGATTTTCTTACTAATGGAAGTCTGGGCTCCTATTCGGTTTTCGGCAATTTCTACAATCCAACAATGCAAGATATTATAGATGGAAACTGCAGTATATAACTCCAAAAAATATAAAATGAAACCACAGATAATTAAATTAATACCAGTAATTTCTCTTTTGTCTTTCATTATTTTACTTTCTTGTTCAAAAGACAATGATGACCCAGTTTCAATACAAACAACTATTTCGGCATATGATTTTTCAAAAGTCATAGATGAAGGTATTCCGGCTGGTTATGAAATTGGCACATTGCAGGTAAGCACTAATCAAGGATCTTTATCCTTTTCGCTTACTAACCAAAATCCGGAAGGAGCTTTATCTATAGATGCAGCCACGGGGAAACTTAAAGTAGCGGATCCAAGTCTGTTTGATTATGAAAGCCATCCTGTAATCTCCGGATCGGCAGTAGTTACCAATGAAACTATTAGTGAAAACATTAATATAACGATTACTTTAAACGATATAAACGAAGACAATGTTTACTTAGGAACAATCAATTTAAGAAGTCAAGCTGAGGTCGACGCTTTTGGGGCAAACAATTATACGCATATAAGTGAAACTTTAAATATTGGGAAGTATCTTGATAACCAAATTTCGGACATTGATGACCTTACCCCCCTTTCTTCACTAACATCTATTGGCCGCAATTTAATAGTGGGATTAAACCCAAACCTACAAAATCTTCAAGGGCTGGATAATGTTTCGCAGATTAGAGGGCAAATTGTTATAGTACAAAACGAGTCCCTTACCACTATACAAAGTCTCAGCAAAGCCAGTGGTCTCTTCCTTTCAGTATCAATTTTCGAAAATGATAATCTACAGAATCTGGATGGATTGGAAAAACTTGAAAAGTTAATCGATTTAAATATCGTTGATAATCCATCGCTAAAGAACATCAATGGTCTTTCTAATGTTAACCGAACTTACGGTGTATTTATTTCCAACAATACTCAGTTAACCACATTAGCTGGATTGCAAAACCTTCAAAAAGCTGATGGAGGAATTACTATTAGTGACAATTCCGCTTTAGTAAATATTGATGATCTTTCAAATCTTATAGTATTAGGAGACCATTTAAGCATAATTGAAAACAGTTCGTTATCAAACATTAATGGTATAGAAAACGTCCTGATGTGGCCAGAAAATATTAGTATACGAAACAATATTTCCCTTCAAAGTATTTCTGGATTGACAAGGATGAATAATGCAAAAAATATAAATATATTGGAAAACCCTTCTTTATATAGTCTTGAAGGCTTAGAAAACTTGACCACCGCATCTAAGCTAACTATTGATGACAATATAAGCCTCCAAAATCTAAATAAATTGAACAACCTCAAATCTGTGGGGGATTTAAAATTGGATGGTAATGAGAGTTTGAGCAACATAGATGGTCTTTCAAATTTGGAATCAGTAATCCAAACAATTAGAATAAAAAATAACAATGCCATTACAAATTTAGACGGTTTGCAAAACCTCCTTCTTATAGGAGAGGATTTATACATTGAAAATAATTCCATGCTCACCAATTTCTGTAGCCTCCAACCAATGCTTTTGGGAAATGGCTTGACAGGTAGTTATAATGTATCCAACAACGCTTACAACCCCACAAAGCAAGACATTATAGATGGTAATTGCAGTTTGTAAAAGTTGTCCTAACAAATTTGAACAAAGAGATTCCTGTCAATGCAGGAATTTTTTTTGTGACTTCATTAACTGAAAATCTCCACACTTTCAATCAAATTTGTTAAAACTATTTCATTAATAAAATGTCAGAAAAAACAAAGAAAAGAGGGGTTAAAAAAAAACGCTATATAATTCCTATTATAATATTAATCTTGCTGATTGCCTTTCGTATTTACCTTCCCACACTTGTAAAAAACAAAATCAATACCGTATTGGCAGCCATTCCGGGCTATTACGGACAGGTTGAAGATATTGACATTTCGCTTATTCGCGGTGCATATGTAATCAACGGAATGTACTTAAGTAAAGGTACCGCCGAATCGCAAGTTCCATTTCTAAACTTTCCAAAAAGCGATATTTCAATTGAATGGAAATCACTTTTTAAAGGCAAAATTGTAAGTGAAATTATAATGACCAGCCCCGAAATCATCTATGTTTTCGAAGACCAAAAAGAAGAAAGCGGCGATGCAAGTGCAGACGACTGGACCAAAGCATTAACAGACATTGTACCAATAGACATAAACCATTTTGAGGTTCACGATGGCAAACTTGCCTTTGTACAGCTTTCTGCAGATCCAAATATAGATTTACAAATAAACAATCTAGAACTCACTGCAGACAACCTACGCAATGTGGTTGAAAAAGAGCGCATTCTCCCCTCTCACCTTCACGCTAGTGGGGTTTCTATCGGTAAAGGAAAAGTTTCTTTGGAAGGAAATATGAATTTAGTAAAAGAAATTCCTGACATGGACCTTTCCTTTTCCTTGGAAGATGCAGACGTAACTGCTTTAAATGATTTTACAAGTTATTATGCAGGCCTCGATTTCGACAAAGGTAAATTTGGAGTTTACAGTGAAATCGCCATTGCCGATGGACACCTTATTGGCTATGTAAAGCCTCTTTTAAAAGACACTAAATTAATTGGAGAAGGCGATAGTTTTATAGAAATTTTATGGGAAGGTTTCGTAGGTTTTTTCAAATTTGTTCTGAAAAATCAAGGAACCGATACATTGGCTACCAAAGTTCCGTTTGAGGGGGACCTAAACAATGTTAAAACAGGCGTATGGCCCACTGTTTTAAACATTTTTGAAAATGCCTGGATAAAAGCCTTCAAGGGTGAGGTTGACAATGATATAAATTATAAAGATGCTTTTAAAGAAGGGGACATTACAAGAGAGCAAAAACGGGAACTTCGTAAAAAAGAACGCGAGGAACGTCGGGCTAAACGTAAAAAAGAGCGTCAAGCGAAGAAAGGTTAAATTGTATATTAATTCCGTATTTTTGTTTCCTAATTTTTTTTGAAAATGGACCATCTAACCAAACTCGAAGAGCTTCTTAATGGAGCAAACACAGACATAAAAAATGGTGCTTACGATGAAGCGACCAATAAGCTTGAAAAAATAATCGACATGGATCCAAACTTCGGGAAAGCCTATAATCACTTGGGGTATCTTTACGAAGTTAAATTCAAAGAGTTTGAAAAAGGCGAAACCTTATACAAACTCTGCCTGGAAAAAAGCCCTATGTACCCACCTGTTTATTACAATTATTCCGTACTGCTTTCCACACTCGGAAAATATGATGAGCTGAAAGAATTGTTAGATACCGCTATCAATATTCCCGGCATCACAAAATCTACTATCTATAACGAATACGCCATAATGTTCGAACAGCAAGGTAATCTAGATGAGGCAATAGCATATTATAAAAAATGCGGAATGGATACTTTGGACAAAGGCGTTTTGGAACGAGCCAAAGCTTCCATAGACCGTTGTAAGATGAAAAAAGAATTTTTATAATGCGAATTGATATAATAACCGTACTTCCAGAATTACTTCAAAGTCCATTTGAGGTATCAATCCTTAAACGCGCCATTGAAAAAGGCATTGTGGAAGTGCACACCCACAACCTTCGCGATTGGTCTACAAACTCCTATAATCAGATAGACGATTACCAATTTGGCGGTGGCGCAGGTATGGTTATGATGATTGAACCTATTGATAAATGTATTACTGAATTAAAGGCCGAAAGAGATTATGACGAAATAATCTATATGACGCCCGATGGCAAAACTTTTAACCAGCACACGGCCAATGAGCTTTCGCTAAAGGAAAATATTATTATTCTTTGCGGGCATTACAAAGGTGTGGACCAACGCGTACGTGATCATTTCATTACTCGTGAAATTTCAGTTGGAGATTTTGTTTTGAGCGGTGGTGAACTTGCAGCAGCTCTCGTTTGTGATGCAGTAATACGCCTTATTCCCGGGGTTTTAGGCAATGAAACCAGTGCATTGACAGATTCGTTTCAGGACGATTTATTAGCGCCACCCGTTTATACTCGACCAGCAGATTATAAAGGTTGGACCGTACCTGAAATCCTTACAAGCGGAAACACTGGAAAAATAGAAGAATGGCGGGAAGATCAGGCATACAAACGTACAAAAGAACGTAGGCCTGATTTGCTGGAATAGAACATCTGGCAGAAAAAATCGTAATCAGTAAACAACTAAAACCAATATAAAATGAAGACCAATCAAATTTTAGCGATACTTCTTGCGGTAGTTCTTTTCAGTGCCTGCAAAAACGATTCAAAGGAAAAAGAAAACACCAAAACCGAAAATACCGTGAGTGCAGATTTCAACAAAATGCTCGACAATTATTACCAAGAAGGTTTAAAGCTTAATCCACTGAACGCTACATTTTCAGGAGATACGCGCTACAATGACAGTTTCCCGAACTTCCTTTCGGACGAATATGTTTTTGAACTGAAAAATTATTACACAAACTACAAAGAAGAAGTTTCAAAGTTTAAAGATGAAGATTTAAGCGAAACCGAAAAGATGAGCAAGGACATCATTTTATGGGAATGTAACATAAATCTTGAAACGCTTACTTTTAAAAACGACACCTATTTCCCAATCAACCAAATGTGGAGTGTCAATTTGGTAATGGGCCAATTGGCAAGCGGAAGCAGTGCACAACCATTCAAAACAGTAGAAGATTACAATAATTGGTTGAAACGTTTAGATGGATATGTAGTTTGGTTAAATTCCGCTGAAAGCAGAATGAAAGAAGGAATGGCAGCTGGGTACGTGCTTCCAAAGTCGTTGATTGTAAAAGTGGTGCCTCAACTTAAAGCAATGACTGAGCCAATCCTTGACCAAAATCTATTCTATTCCCCAGCAAAAAACTTCCCAACTAGTTTTTCTGAAGAAGATAAAAAACAACTCACAGAAGCCTACACTAAAATGGTTTCCGAAAAAATAATCCCAGCATATCAAAGCCTTCACGATTTTATGGCTGGCAAATATCTAAAAGCCGGAAGAACAACCACAGGAATTGCTGATACTCCTAATGGTGAAGAATATTACAAACACCAAATTAAATTGTACACTACTACTGAAATGACTGCAGATGAAATTCATCAATTAGGTTTAAGTGAAGTGGCGCGTATTTCTTCAGAAATGGAAAAGGTGAAAAACCAGATTGGTTTTAAAGGTGATTTGAAAGCTTTTTTCAATTCCGTTCGCACCAATAAAGAATTAATGCCATATACTGAACCACAACAAATTATCGATCATTTCTACGCTATTTACGAGACGATGAAGCCAAAATTGGAAATACTTTTTGACAAAAAACCGAAAACTCCTTTTGAGGTAAAACAAACTGAAAAATTTCGTGAAAATTCAGCAAGTGCAGAGTACAATCCCGGTAGCCTAGACGGCACACGCCCAGGAATATTCTATGTGCCAATTCCCAATGCTTCGGAATATAATGTTTACAGCGACGAGTCTTTGTTTTTACACGAAGCCATTCCGGGTCATCACTACCAGATTTCGCTAACACAGGAAAACGAAGAATTGCCAATGTTCCGTAAAACGCTCTTCTATAGTGGTTATGGCGAAGGCTGGGCACTTTATAGCGAATCTCTCGGAAAAGAACTCGGGCTTTACACAGATCCATATCAATACTTCGGAATGTTGGGCGCAGAAATGCACCGTGCAGTGCGTTTGGTAGTTGATACCGGCATGCACTCCAAAGGTTGGACACGCGAACAGGCTATTCAATATTGTTTAGAAAACGAAGCCGAACCAGAAGCTGGAATCATTTCAGAAATAGAACGCTATATGGCAAATCCCGGACAGGCCTTGGCGTATAAAATTGGACAATTAAAGATTTTGGAACTTCGCCACAAAGCTGAAAAAGAACTTGGTGATAAATTCAAAATTGGTGAATTCCACAATCAGGTTTTGGAAACAGGATGCGTGCCCTTGGAATTGCTTGAAAATAAGATTGATAAATGGATTTCTGATTCCAAAAAATCTTAAACTTTAGCAAAGCAAAAAATGGAATAAAACCTTGCTTCATAAGATTAAATGATTAATTTTGCACCCACTTAATTCAACCTCTGGCGAGAACCGCGAATGTTGTTTTAATTTAAACCTTATCAAATTAACAAAATGGAAGCGTTAATAAAATTTGTACAAGACGAATTTGTTACAAAAAAAGAATTTCCTGAATTCGGAGCTGGTGATACTATTACAGTTTACTACGAAATCCGTGAAGGTGAAAAAACAAGAACCCAGTTCTTTAGAGGTGTTGTAATCCAAGTGAAGGGAACAGGTATTACCAAAACTTTTACAATCCGTAAAATGAGTGGTACGGTTGGAGTGGAACGTATATTTCCAATCAACATGCCAGCTCTTCAAAAAATTGAGATCAACAAAAAAGGTAGTGTGCGTAGAGCCCGTATCTATTACTTTAGAGGTCTTACTGGTAAAAAAGCCCGTATCAAAGAAAAACGTATGTAGTTCTTCTTTGTTGAAAACTATCAAAAGCCCTGTTTTTACAGGGCTTTTTTTATGAACAATTGTTGATAAGCAATGTTTGTAAACTGTGGATTTTTAAAGGGTTACAATTTCTTGCTTATTCGATTTTCTGTCATATATTAGCATTATCATAATGGTGTTAGAACCAAGTTGATAAAATAAAGTAACGTTCTTTTGCACTATTTTTTCAAATCGCTGATGAAGCTAACGCTCGAAAGACAGTTAGCCTCTAAAGTTTGAAAAGATAAAAAGAAAACACTTTAGAGTCTTTTTTTGATTGCTTGAGGTACTCATGATCTTTAGATTAGTAGTACTGAGATTGAAAAAAGTTCTTGGGTCAGTTTTTTGAAAATGGCATTAACCTCACGGAAGATGCAAATTACAAAATTTTGAACCCGTGTAAGTAAACAACGATCGCAAGGGTATAATAAACTTGCTTAAAATTCACATTGTGGATTGGTCGGTAAAAGTTTACTTTACAAGGAGCCATATCACAATGTATTTTATACAGTGATATGGCTTTTCTTGTTTAAAAGAATACACACACTACCCTTTTATAAGCCCCGCCAAATCGCTATATTTGTATTCCTTAATTTTCTTAAAAAAATTGACCATTACACTCTAAAAAAAACTTAAATGACAAGCTCTTCCAAAATTATATATACCAAAACCGATGAAGCTCCGGCTTTGGCTACACATTCTTTTTTACCCATTGTTCAAGCATTTACTTCTCCAGCTAACATAAAGCTTGAAAGTCGAGATATTTCTCTGGCTTCAAGAATTTTGGCCATTTTTCCTGAATTTCTTTCAGAAAGCCAGCGCGTAAATGATGATTTAACAGAGCTAGGAGAACTTGCAAAAAAACCGGAAGCTAATATTATTAAACTTCCAAACATTAGCGCTTCATTACCACAGCTTAACGAGGCTATAGACGAACTGCAAAGAAAAGGTTTCAATATCCCTGATTACCCAGAAACTGCTAATACTGCTGAAGAAAAAGAGATAAAAACAAAATATGACAAGGTAAAAGGAAGTGCTGTAAATCCAGTCCTTCGTGAAGGAAACAGTGATCGTCGCGCTCCTAAAGCTGTGAAGAATTTTGCAAAAAAACACCCACATAGTATGGGTGCCTGGAGCAGCAATAGCAAAAGCCATGTTTCAACCATGCAAGAGGGCGATTTTTTTCACAATGAAAAATCGCTGACAATGCACGCTGATGATACGTTAAGTATCGTTTTGGTAGATAATGGTGGAAACAAAACCATTTTAAAGGACAATCTAAAAGTATTGAAAGGTGAAATAATTGATGCTACTGTGATGAGCAAAAAAGCATTAGTTTCCTTTTTGGAAGAACAAGTAAAAGATGCCAAGGAAAAGAACGTTTTGTTTTCAATACACCTAAAAGCCACGATGATGAAAGTGAGCGATCCAATTATTTTTGGCTATGCAGTAAAGGTATATTTTGAAGATTTATTTAAAAAACAACCCAATCACCCAGGAATTGCACATTATATTATTCATTCTTATGATTACCCTGAATTAGCAAAACTCGGATTAAGCACTGCCAGACGTTATGCAGATATAGCCCCAAATTCTGCGCATGCACAACACATGCCATCACACATTTTTACACGTTGCGGCCGAGCAGGGTATGGTTGGGGTGATCCTTCTACTTGCCTCGCTTATGATGTTTGATTGGCGCTTTAGCGCTTGTCGCGATCCAATTACTCAAGCTGCAAGTTATTGCCTTATGCTCGTAATGCTGATGTCTCTAACAGAGCATCGGCTTTATTCTCCATCAAACTCAGTGCCTATGATGTTCGTCATCAGTTTTGCATTACTAAGACTGGATGCCTATGGGTTCCTAAAAAAATATCGTTTCAACGTTTAAGCACAGTCAAAGCACCCCAAACCGGTCTCGCACCGGAGCGGTCCATTTCTCAACCGTCGCGATTTCGTCTTCGCTTAGGGTTTTGCGCCAGTATTGGTTGGCTTGGGACACATCGCGGTTTTTGCTATGGGCGTGGCCTGTGGGCACA
>CAKZLK010000008.1 GCA_937125455.1 uncultured Aequorivita sp. | reverse complement strand
ACAAATTTCTGCTGATCGCCGCCTTTAAAGTTAAAGCGACCGCAATAAGCGCGTGATGGTGTTTGGTAGTTGCCTACAGTAATAATATCTTGGCCATCTGATAGCTCTTCAAAAACGGTCTTATCACCATTAAGGTCACGAGACTGGTTAACGTAAGCTAGTTCAACGGTTGAACCAATTTCAATCTCACCGGAATCAGGTTTTTCTTCGCCACTGATCATTTTGAAGAGTGTTGATTTACCCGCACCGTTTGCGCCGATAACGCCTACAATACCGCCCGGGGGAAGTTTGAAGTCTAACCCATCGATAAGAACTCTATCGCCAAACCCTTTTTTGAGATCTTCGGCTTCCAATACGATTCCGCCCAAACGTGGGCCGGGTGGAATACGAATAGAGGCCGTAGCGACTTTTTCCGTCTCTGCGCGATTTGCCATCGCCTCATAGGAGTTGATACGTGCTTTGGATTTCGCTTGGCGGGCTTTCGGAGAAGAACGCACCCATTCCAATTCTTTGGCCATTGCGCGTTGGCGACCCGAATCTTCGCGGGCTTCTTGTTTCATACGCTCGGCTTTTTGCTCTAGCCATGCAGAATAATTGCCCTGATACGGAATGCCGTGGCCACGATCCAGCTCAAGAATCCAGTCGGTAATATCGTCCAAGAAATAGCGATCATGTGTCACGAATAGACACGAGCCATTATAACGAGATAAAAACACCTCCAGCCACTCAATCGATCCCGTATCAAGATGGTTCGTAGGCTCATCGAGCAAAAGCACATCTGGCTCTTTTAGAAGCAACCTACAAAGCGCAACACGTCGTTTTTCACCACCGGAAAGCACACTTATCAATTTATCTGGCTCGGGCGTACGCAAGGCATCCATCGCTATTTCAAGTTTTGTGTCCAGTTCCCAAGCGTTTGTAGCATCAATTTTATCTTGAAGTTTTGCTTGTTTTTCCATCAACTCGTCCATTTTGGCAGGGTTTTCATAAACCTCTGGCAAACCGAACATATCGTTTATTTTGTTGTATTCGTCAAGAACATCCACCACTTCCTGCACGCCTTCCTTTACAACTTCTAGCACGGTTTTAGATTCATCCAGTTTTGGTTCCTGTTCAAGATAACCAACGGTATAACCGGGTGCAAATACTACATCACCCTGATAGTTTTTTTCTTCTCCGGCAATGATTCGCAATAGGGTAGATTTACCACTTCCATTAAGACCGAGGATACCAATTTTGGCACCATAGAAGAAACTTAAATATATATTTTTTAGTACAGGCGTCTGGGCACTTTGATAGGTTTTTGTCAACCCAGACATTGAGAAAATTACTTTTTTATCGTCTGCCATTTTTTTGGATAATTTGTTAGTTTGTGAGTTTGTGAGTTTGTGAGTTTGTTAATGTAAATTTAATAATCTTAAAACGATGAGCATCTGTCCCGTGTGATAAGCAGTGTGCTCAATCACCAATAGTATCTCTCTTAAAAGGGTTTGTTCGTCTTTTCCATTTTTTACGGGATGTGTCAGTTTATTTTCCTCGTTTAAAAGAAATTTTTTCAATCGTTCTCGATCAGTTTGGTATTCTGCTTTAATGTCTTTCCAATCTTCTTCAGTTTTACATATTTTTTCTTTTGGCCAGTAAAAATCGGGCCATTTAGGAGCGGTATAATCGTCGGAACAAGTGAATTTCACAATATCTTTCTGCGTAAAAGTTACATGAAAAAACAATTCATAAAAGGAGTACGGAAGATTTGCAGGTCGTGTGTTTATGTCATCAAATGAAATTTTATTTAACATTTTAGTCACGGGCATAAAAGCTTCGCCACCCTCGAGGTGTTTGGCAAGTCTTTCGCGTATGTGATTTTCTTCAGACATTAATTGAATAATTTGAGATTGTACAAGTTGGAGATTTACTAATTATTTAGGACTAAATTAGACCCTTCCCTTTAAGGCATTAAAAACCCACGCAATGGCAAAGAAGCCAATGCCCACGGAAGCAAAGCCCCATCCCGCAACGTCATCATAGCGGAAAGCGCCCATTCCTATCAATACTACCCCAACAACAATCATTATAAAAGTGGCCCAAGCCAGTACAGTATTTTTATTCATTCCCATAATCTATTTATGTTTGGTTGATTTTTTATTTTCGAACCGCAAATTTACGTGTAAAAACAAATATCGGTAATATAAAACAGATTTTCGTTAACAAAATGTCATAGTTTTTTAGAGTGAAGCGCTTTGGACGAAAAAGTTGAGAAACAATAATTTCAATATCCAAAAAGTAAGATTAATCATAAACTTGAAACTTTAAATGGGAAACTTTGATGCATTTCGTATTTTAGCGGAAACATATTTTTTCAATGGATTTAAACTTCAACAAAAACGAAGACCACAACAAATTGCTGGTTTCAGAATTAAAAAATAGGCTCACAAAAGTAAAACTCGGCGGAGGCCAAAAGCGAATAGATAAACAGCATTCGCAGGGCAAACTCACCGCTCGTGAGCGTATTGCATATTTGCTGGATGAAAAAAAACCAAGTATTGAAATCGGCGCCTTTGCTGGTGACGGAATGTATGAAGAACATGGGGGAGCACCTGGAGGCGGTGTTGTTGTGAAAATTGGTTATGTGAAAGGCAAGCAATGTATTGTTGTTGCCAATGATGCCACCGTGAAAGCGGGCGCTTGGTTTCCAATTACTGCAAAGAAAAATCTTCGCGCACAGGAAATTTCCATTGAAAACCGTTTGCCGATTATTTATTTGGTGGATAGCGCAGGGGTTTACCTCCCCATGCAGGATGAAATTTTCCCCGATAAGGAACACTTCGGAAGAATTTTTAGAAACAATGCCGTTATGAGCAGTATGGGCATCACTCAGATTGCAGCCGTTATGGGCAGTTGTGTTGCCGGAGGCGCGTATCTTCCAATTATGAGCGATGAAGCGCTAATTGTAGATAAAACAGGAAGCATTTTTCTTGCGGGAAGTTATTTGGTGAAAGCTGCCATTGGAGAAACCATCGATAATGAAACACTTGGCGGTGCAACCACACACTGTGAAGTTAGTGGTGTTACCGATTATAAAGCTAAAGACGACAAAGACGCACTTGATAAAATAAAGAACATAATTTCAAAAATTGGAGATTACGATAAGGCTGGTTTTAACCGTGAAAAAGCTATAAATCCAAAAGAGAAGCAAGAAGATATATACGGTATCCTACCTAAATCAAGATCTGAACAATACGATATGCGAGAAATTATAAAACGCATCGTGGACGACAGCGATTTTGAAGAATACAAAGAAGGCTATGGCCAAACAATACTTACAGGTTATGGCCGTATTGACGGTTGGGCTGTGGGAATTGTTGCAAATCAAAGAACCTTAGTTAAAACTACAAAAGCAAAAACCAAACCCAGTGAAATGCAGTTTGGTGGCGTAATTTATAGCGATAGTGCAGATAAAGCCACTCGTTTTATCGCAAATTGTAATCAAAAGAAAATCCCACTTGTATTTTTACAGGACGTTACCGGTTTTATGGTGGGTAGCAAAAGTGAGCACGGCGGAATCATTAAAGACGGAGCCAAAATGGTAAATGCCGTTAGTAATAGTGTTGTTCCAAAATTCACAATTATTATTGGGAATAGTTACGGCGCAGGAAATTATGCTATGTGCGGAAAAGCCTATGATCCAAGATTGATTGTGGCTTGGCCCAGTGCGGAACTTGCTGTAATGAGTGGGAACAGTGCTGCTAAGGTATTATTGCAGATTGAAACAGCTTCATTAAAGAAAAAAGGTGAAACGATTACACCTGAAGTTGAAAAAGAAATGTTCGATAAAATAAAAGCTAGATACGATGAGCAAATTTCTCCATACTATGCAGCTTCCAGAATTTGGACCGATGCTGTGATCGATCCTTTAGATACTCGAAAATGGATTTCCATGGGAATTGAAGCAGCAAACCACGCTCCTATTGAAAAGCCTTTTAATTTAGGGGTTATTCAAGTATAGTCCATAGTTTTATATGCAAAATGAAACCCATCCTATTACGGTCAAAAAATTCTTAAGTACGTTTAACATAATTCACCTTGCTTTAGTTGCTGGTGTATTTGTATTTGGCTTAATGGTTTATATGCAAACGAAGGAACAGGAATTGATCTTGAGTTATTCTGGTGATGTAATATTTTTTGTAGTTCCATTTATGGCAATTGCAGGAATAGTTGTTGGTAATTTTCTTTATGCGAAAAACATCAAGAAATTAGATTCAAAAACCACTTTGCTCGAAAAGCTAAATGGTTTTCAAGCCGCATCCATAATTAGATATGCACTCTTGGAAGGCCCTGCATTATTAGGAATTGTGGCTTTTATGAATGATGGCAATCAGTATTTTTTAATTATTTCACTCATTCTTCTCGCTTGGCTTATCGCTCAAAGACCAACGCGAGATAAGGTTGAACGAGAACTTAAATTGGAAGGACGCTTAAAAACTGAGTTTCAAAAAGATGACAAACCCTTAGTTTAAGATTACTTGATCGATAATTTTTTTAAAACCTCAGCTCGCTTTATCTTTCCAGTTTCAGTATATATAAATTGAGGCCTGTTGTAAACTTTTTTTGGTTTTTCATAAGCAGAAAGTGTTCCAAAAACTTTGGTATAATCTTCAAGTTTTAATTGTTTTTCACTCTCAATTATCAAAATAACCCGTTCTCCCAAAGCTCCATCTTTTTCCGAAGTTATAAAGAAAGGCTGTTTTATGTGAAGAGAAAGTCTTTCCTCCACTGCTTCAGGATGCACTTTTACACCGCCAGTATTTATTACATTATCAATTCGTCCCAGAAATTTAAAGGAAATTGGAGAAATTAATTCAACTACATCATTAGTAGCAACGGTTTCTTCAGAAATTTCGGGAGCGTGAATTTGTAAACAGCCATTTTTTGATTGTGAAAAATTCACTTTTGGAAGTGCAGAAAAAACAGTAGATTTTTCCTTTCCATTTAAGGGGCGAACGGCAATATGGCTTATGGTTTCAGTCATGCCATAAGTTGCGAAAATATCAGTTTCACATTTCTGTAGTTCTTCTTCTAACTTCCAGGGAACGGCTCCTCCACCTATGATAAGTTTTTTCACTTTATACAAATCTGCCAAGGAGTGAAAAACCTGATATGGAACCATCGCAGTAAAATCGAAGTCAGAATTAATATTTTCGAGCGGGTTTTTTTCGGTTGCCGCTATATGCAAATCCCAGCCCGCCGTCATTGCACGCACGAGCATCATCTTTCCTGCAATATAATTCGATGAAAGGCAAAGCAAAGCTTTCGTACCTTCCTTTAAGTCAAAATAACTTACCGTGGCTTCAGCACTGTTAAAAACATGTTCTTTTTGAAGCGTGATATTTTTAGGGATTCCTGTGGAACCCGAAGTTTTTACGGTTATAAAATCGTTGTTATCCAACCATTCCAAAATAAACTTACCGATAGCTACTTCATCATCCTTTGCTTTTTCAATAAAATGATTTGCACATTCCTTTAGCGCTTCCGCGGAAGGAAATGCTTCGCCATTTAATTTGAACTTTGGATGTAATAATGATTTCACTATTCAATATATGTTGAGTTCGGAGTATTTTCTTCTGCTATAACAATAGGCTCTTCTACTTTCCCAAAAAGCTTTCCGCCCCAATCGCGCCATTTGTAACGCCAAGCCATTATGAATAAGAAAATAGGATACAGAATCAATACGGGAGCAACAACATCAAATCCCGCAGAAGGTTCCGAAATATCCTTCAAGACCGAATGTGTTTTGAAGACAGTCCAATCTGCAGTTACTAATAATGCAGTAATTAAATTGTTTCCAGCATGAAAACCTAGTGAAAGTTCCATTCCTTCGTCCATTAATGTTATAATACCTAAGAAGAAACCTGTTCCTATATAATAAATCATAATTATATTTCCGAACTTATCCACCTCTGGATTTGCCAAGTGAAGCGATCCAAAAACTACCGACGTAATAACAAGTGGCAACCATCTGTTTTTTGATAAAACGCCAATTCCCTGCATCAAATAACCTCGGAAAAGATATTCTTCAAAACTAGTTTGTAAGGGAATCATAACTACTGCAATCACAGCCAAGATAATAAACGGAACCAAATCAAATTGAAGCACGTAATCATCTGGATTGTTGTAATAATCTAAACTAGTTACAACAAGTGTGGTGATAGTTATAAGTCCAAACCCAAAAAATACACGGCCCCAATCGGTTTTTCTACGCGACGTTGTAAGTTGAACAAAAGGTTGCCTGTGAAGGTAACGCACCACAAGAAAAATAGCCAATAAACCTACAGCAAAACTGAGTAGCATTAAGAACAATGTGAGGTTTGAATCTAAAACTGTCATCATTACATTTGGGTCCTGAATGGATTCTATATTACCGCCGTCGGACATTACCTTAAACATAACGGCAATTAACAATGGAATTGAACCAATTTGGCTAGCCAGAAAAATAATGATAAAACCTACTAGATAGCGCCACCATTCGTGTAGCGATTTGAAAGCTTGTTGAATATACATTTATAGTGATTATTAATTATTGAAATATAAATACTTTTAGTTGATAGCTTCAATATTAAAATCCCAAGTTCTGCTTGGATTATAATTCAAAGTACCATTTGAAACTTCTAGTGGGCTGATAAAATTATTAGTGTAAAGACTACCCGTGCCCAAACCTTGCGGCAATTTACTGTTTTTCGTGAACGTATATTGTGAAATGGCGCTCAAACCTACATTGCTTTCCAGCGCAGAAGTAATCCACCAACCTATATTGTATTTCTCGGCAAGATTAATCCAAGAATCGCTTCCATGGAAACCACCGATCAATGAAGGTTTTAAGATTATAAATTGTGGCTTTATGGTATTGAGCAACTCTATTTTTTCTGTTTCTGAAAAAATGCCAATGAGCTCTTCATCTAATGCGATAGGAAGTGGAGTTTCCTCACAAAGTCTTGCCATATCTTGCCATTGACCGTGTTTGATGGGCTGTTCAATTGAATGTAATTGTAAATCTGAAAGTACTTTCAATTTTTCCAAAGCCTCTTTGGGTAAAAAAGCACCGTTGGCATCTACCCGCAATTCAACTTCATGTTGAGAAAATTCTTTACGGATTGATTTTAGTAGTTCTATTTCAGTTTTGAAATCTATAGCGCCAATTTTCATTTTGATGCAAGTGAAACCCTGTTTCAATTTTTCTGAAATTTGTTCTTTCATAAAGGCTTTGTCACCCATCCAAACCAGTCCATTTATTGGAATGGCCTCTTCGCCATGCGTAAATTTAGAAGGAAACAATTCAAATGAAGTTTTTGAGATTAAAGATTTAAAAGCTGTTTCCAACCCAAATTGAATAGATGGAAATTCCTGTAAAGCTTCGTATAAATTTTCTTCACTTAAACCTAATTCTATATTTTCGCATACACCTTTCAATTCGTCTTCATAATCAGTACGATCGTCTATACTTAATCCTCGAAGTAAGCCGCACTCGCCCACTCCGAAGCTATCTTCAGATTTAATAATAAGAAAATAGGTGTCTTTAGTATTCATAATCCCACGGGAAGTTCCGCTAGGACGTTTGAAGTTTAGGGTGTGTTTTTGGAATGTTGCTGTCAAATTGGATTGTTGGATTGTTGGATAATTAGATTTTTGGATTGTTGGATAATTAGATTTTTGGATTATTTTAGGGTTGATTTGAATTTTGAAGTCATTTTGATAATAGCTTCTAATTTAGGAAGCAATGATTTTAAATTTTCTGCTTTTAAAAAACCTAAATCATTCGCTATAAGTAATTGTGTTTCTAATTCATAACAGCTTCCGATTGCTATTTCTAAAAAACGAGCAAAGTCTTTATTAGATCTGCGCGATGCTCCTTCTGCAATATTTGATGGTATTGAGACACTGGCTCTTCGCAGTTGACTTATCAAACCAAACTTTTCTATCTCTGGAAAAGAAGAAGTGATTTCATAAATATCTTTACAAAATAACCTACTTTGTTTCCAAATTTCCAAGTCTTTAAATCTGTGCATTTTCCAAACATCTAAAAATCTAATAATCTATAGTTCTATAGATTCCCCAATTTCGAGAAGCATCAAATCCTTATTGGCATCATAAAACTTGCGCTTTGCTTCTTCGTGGTCAATTTCAATATAACCGAAAGTGTCATAATGCACGCCCAAAACCTTATCACATTGCACAAAATCACTAGCAATGATGGCATCGTCAATTCCCATAGTGAAATTGTCTCCAATTGGAAGAATAGCCAAATCTAATTTTGTGTGCATCGGAATGAGTTTCATATCCATAGTCAATGCTGTGTCACCCGCAATGTAAATGTTTTTATGTTCGCCTTCAATAACAAAACCTCCAGGCTGACCGCCGTAACTACCATCAGCAAATGAGCTGGTATGTATAGCATTTACATATTTCACTTTCCCGAATTCGAACTTCCAGCTTCCGCCGTGGTTCATTGGGTGAACCTCAATCCCTTTTGCTTCGTAATGGTTCGCAATCTCAAAATTGCTAACGATTATTGCCCCAGTATTTTTCGCAATTGCTTCCGCATCAAGTATGTGGTCCTGATGTGCGTGGGTCAAGAAAATATAATCTGCTTTTAAAGAATTTATATCCACTTTATCCTTTGACAGTGGATTGCCGGAAATAAATGGGTCTACTAAAATATGCTTTCCTTTTATTTCAATACCAAGAGTGTTTTGTCCGTAGAATGTAATTTTCATAATGTCTGTTTTTTCACATAAAGATACTAAACAGGATTGCAAACAAAAAAGTACTTAATGCAACCTTCTTCAATTCGCCATCAAGCAACATTGGCACTTTATTTTTAAAAACGGTTTTTATATTCAGTAGAAAAGGAATAAATGCAATGAGGTAAACAAATTGCAATGGTTCCAAGTAATTTATTGCAGTGTAAATAATTGCGCAAAACATTCCGAATAGCAATAGAAAAGCGTGATACTTTTTGGCTTTTTTTATTCCTAACTTCACTACCAAAGTGTTTTTCCCAGCCGCCGCGTCGTTTTCAACATCCCGCATATTGTTCAAGTTTAACACAGCTGTACTGAAACAGCCAATTGCTGCTGCTGGTAAAAGTAGCACCCAGTTAAGGTTATGGGTGAATAAATAATAGCTTCCCAAAACGCTTAGCAATCCAAAAAACAGAAATACAAAAACGTCGCCTAAGCCAGAGTAGCCATAGGCTTTTTTACCTACTGTGTATTTTACTGCAGCAATTAGGGAAACAATAGTAAGATTGAAAAACACAAAAGAAATGATGAAGTTTTCATTCCCGAAAGCCATAAAAATTAAAATTGTGGCTAAGAAAAATGTAATGATTCCAGTAATGATCATTCCAATCTTCATCTGTTTGGGTGAAATTATTCCTGAAGCTACCATTCTTTTTTCTCCCTGCCTTTTGGCATCTGTTCCGCGTACGCCATCTCCATAGTCGTTCGCAAAGTTTGATAAAACCTGAAAACCGATAGTAACCAAAATAGCCAACCAAAAAATTGTAGCTTCCCAAAAAGGCGAATCATTTTCAATAGTATCTCCAATAGCAGCCCCAACTATAATCCCCGAAACCGAAAGCGGTAGCGTTCGCAATCTTGCTGCTGCAATCCAAGCTTTAATTTTTGACATTCATTCTTTATTTGAAAGCACAAAAATACGTTTAAAATGTAAAAAACCGCTTCTAATTAAAGAAGCGGTTTTCAAGCTTAACAATTCAACAATTTAAAAATAAACAACTACTTAACAATCAACTTTTGAGAGACTCCTTTTAAATTTTTTATGATATACGTTCCAGCAGTAAGGCTAGAAACATTTATTGATGCGGTTTCTTTTTCAGAAATAACCAAACGGCCAAGCATATCAAAAACACTATATGAATCTGGCTTGCTTAGAAATATTCTATCCTTCGCAGGATTTGGATATATTTTGAAAGCATCGTTAGAAGCAAATTCATTATCATTTACAGAAAGCACTACATTATCCAAAGAATAAATGCTTAGAGTAGCACTCACTTCGTTTGAAAGAATAACCAACGCTTTTCCAGTTGGGCTATCAGCGGCTTCAACAAAAGCAACACCTTCTGGCCCCAAATCTCCGCTTTCAGGATCCCCTGGAATTGTACCTCTACTATTTACATATTGAAGATATACTGGATTTGCAGGATCTGTAACATTATAAACCATCATTCCGCCAATACGCTCCAACAATATAAATGCATAAGCTTGGTCTCCAATTTGTTTTACAATAATCCCTTCTGGCTCAGGGCCTTTGTTATCACTTCTATTTTTGAAGTTATTGTTATCATTGCTCGCGTTAAAAATCCCACCCAGATCTGGGTCTGCAGCCGTAATAACTTCAAAATCGTTTCCACTATCGTAAACTAAATTTCCAGTTTCCGCTTCAAAAATACTGAAAGAGCGTCCGCCAAAAACGTGAATTTCTTCGTAAAGTCCATCGCCATCAGCATCACCAGAAGCAGCGGTAACGTTAATATCGCCAAGATTCGTTTTTAGTTTTAAAATATCTATATCTGAAAATACTGCTGGATCCAAAACATAATCTGCATCGCCAATTTTTTTCTCTTCAGCATATCCAGAATAATCTCTTGAATCTCCTTCATTCGCAGTTGCTATATAACCTGTCCCGTTTACAGAATAATAGGAAACAGCATCTGGCATATACAAACCTTTTATTGGCCAAGAAGCGTTGAAAATAAAATCAGTTTCATCTGATGTATCTAAAGAATTCTGTGGTAAACTATGATCTTTTTTTCCAAAGGAAATAATATCGGTAATTTCCAAAGTAGAAAGATCAATAATTGCATACGCATTGTTTTCTTGAAGGGTTACATAAGCCATTTGCGAGTCGTCAGAAACTGCAATGTATTCTGGCTCCATATCTTGTGAAACTGTTGCCCCTGGTCCAAATACGCGAACTCCAGCTGCTATTAAAGCTACTTGTTGTGAATCAAAAGAGTTGAAATCCAAAGTAGTTACATCTGCCTGCGAAATATTTCCCAAACCAGCAGATACGTCTATCACAGAAATAGAACCTTCAGGATCTATGGTATAATCATCGCTTGGCTGGCCTTCATTGGCAACCAAAAGTTTAGTACCATCAGGTGAAAAAGTAAGCATGTCAGGTAAAGAACCAACCTCCAAAATAGTTGGGTTGTTTCCATCTGTATCAGCAAGAACAACAAAACCATTGTCAAGCGGGTCATTTGCTGAAATTGCAGCGGCAACAATCCCGTTGCTAACGGCTACACTTTGCACAGAGCTTCCGAAAGAAGTAATATCAACAGTTGCCAAAGATGTAATATTTTCAGGATCTGAAAAATCTAAAACTTCAATTGCACCTACCGTTGTAACAAAAAGACGTTGTGTATCAGGGTCATAAGCAGTAATTTCTGCAGTTCCGCCTGCATCTACCAAATAACTTGCAAGATAGTTCACATCAAGTTCCGTAGCATCACCTACAGGTACAACGGTATCATCGTCAAGGATATATACTGAAAATAAATTTGTACTTCCAATTTCAACACTTGATTCGTTTGTTAGTGAAAGCACAAAAAACAAGTCGCTTCCATCTTCGGTATTGTTAATAATTGGAATCGTTATCGACTGCGAAGAAGTGCTTCCTGTGGTAAAAGTTAGCGTTTGGTCAGCAGAAAAAGTAAAATCTGTTCCTTCAACAGCAGTTCCACCAGTAACTAAACTAACATCAACAGTTCCATTAACGGTAGGTGCTTGAGAAACGGCAACGTTTATTGTTACAGAAGTTCCATCTTCAGAAACTGAAATATAAGGAACTTCAAATTGAACACTAACTACTGAAACAACAGCTCCATTTCCCGGAGAACCAATATTTGGAACATCTGAATTATCGCCTCCCAAATCAATAGTTTCCACAGCGTTGTTTGTATTGCCAACAACACTAAAAGTAGCAAGTTCAACATCGTAAGACTGACCATCATTTAGAGAAGTATCAGGATATGAAGCAGAGTCAATTGGTGAAGTAGTTAAAGGGTCACCTTCCCAAAGTGTTACTGCATCGCCGCCAGCACCAAGTCCTGAGCCGTCTGTAAAGCCAACTTGAACATTAGATAAATCAATTACTTGACTCCAAACACCTGTAAAAGTTGTAGCATCAGTTGCATCACCAATCATTACAATCGCAAAACCATTTGGTTGAATTTCAGAAATACCTTGAATTAGGTCTGCTGTTGTTGGATCTGCAGAATCATCGTCATAATACAAATCGCCATCTACGCCCGAAACCCAAGCGTCAGCTCCACTATTTTTAATTTCGAACCAATCTGCAGTCAAATCTGTACCAGCTTGACCAGAAAAAATTTCTGTAATCTCTAAAGAGGCTTGGGAAAATGAAATTGTACCGACAAGCAAAAATGCAAAAAGTGTAATTTTTCTCATTGTTATTTATTGTTTTAAAATTTACGCTAAAGTAAACTGTGCTTTTAGCAATCGTTTTAAGTCAACTTTAAGAATGAATGAACTATTAAACCCCTTTATTGAGAATATAGGCCCAGAATTTATGACTCTGTAAACTAAAGGTTATTAAATATTTCATTAAAAAATTTTGGCTATTTTTAGATGCTAAAGAAAAAGACTTTATGAACAACTCAACAAATTATAATTTAGGATTACTTTTACTTCGCGTGGGTTTTAGTGGAATGATGCTTACTCACGGAATTCCGAAACTTTTAAAAATGATTTCGGGCGATTTTTCGTTTGGAGACCCAATTGGCATTGGCGAACCTGCTACTTTAATATTGGCAGTTCTTAGCGAAGTGATTTTTCCCATCCTTATAATTATTGGATTTAAAACTCGCCTCGCAGCTATTCCTGTAATAATTACGATGGCAGTTGCCGCTTTTATTGTGCACGCAGCCGATCCCTTAGGTAGGAAGGAAATGGCAATTCTTTATTTAATTGCTTTTATTGTTATTGCGCTTTTGGGTGGTGGAAAATATTCTGTTGACAGGAAGTAGTTCGCTTTTTAATTAAAAATCTTAACCAATAACTCCTTTAGCAAATCACCTTGCGAAAGATTGGCGGCACCAACTCCTTTGCTTTTCATATCAACTTCGCGGATCGCACCTATAATGCCACTCACCTTTTTCATGGGGTAATTTCGCGCAGCGGTTTGATAATCTTTAATAAAATATGGATTTACGCCCAAAGCCTTAGCGGCTTCACCTTTGTTAGAAAGTGCGTGATATTTCAAAAGTTTTGAAAAAAAACTGTACAGCAACGCCACAGTCATTACCAACGGATTGTTTTTCGGATTCTGGGAAAAATATTGAATGATTGCAAACGCTTTTTTAATATCCTTTTCACCAATGGCATTTTGGAGTTCGAAGTTATTAAAGTCTTTACTAATGCCTATATTTTCTTCAATAATTTGCGGCGTGATTTGTTCTCCTGGTTTTAAAATGAGTTGCAGCTTTTCTAGCTCGTTATTTACCTTGCTTAAATCGTTACCGAGAAATTCAACCAGCATTTGTGCAGCTTTTGGAGTAACTGTATATCCTTTTCCAGCCAAAACACGTTTAATCCAGTCTGGAACTTGGTTTTCATAAAGCTTTTTGCTTTCAAAAAGAACACCAGTTTTGGCAACCGTTTTGGCAAGTTTCTTTCTTTTGTCTAAGGTTTTGTATTTATAACAAAGTACTAGAATAGTTGTAGGCTGCGGATTATCGGCATAGCTTACCAAATTTTCAATAGTTCGTGACAGGTCTTGTGCCTCTTTTACAATCACCACCTGTTTTTCAGCCATCATGGGGTAGCGCTTGGCGTTGCTAATAATATCTTCCACCGAAACATCGCGGCCGTAAAGCACCATTTGATTGAAACCTTTTTCTTCTTCTGATAAAACATTTTCTTCAATATATTTTGAAATACCATCAATATAATACGGCTCTTCACCCATCAAAAAGTAGATGGGTTTTGTGTTTCCGTTTTTAATGTCAGTGATGATGGATTTTACTTTGTCTAAAGGCATTTGGATTTTTTCAGCGTATTTTATGTTGAAATTTGTTTCTTTGTTTTATGCAAAAACTCAACTTTCCAATATATTCGTTTCGCTTCAAAAGTAGCGAAAATAAAACGTTGGTTTTTGATGAAATCAGAAAAAAATTCGTTGTACTTACACCCGAGGAATGGGTGCGTTTGCACGTTGTTCAATTTCTTCTGAAAGAAAAAAACTATTCCAAAAGTCTTATAAACGTTGAAAAGCAACTGAAATTAAATAACACCATAAAACGATATGACATCGTAGTTTATAATAACGATGGAAGCATTTTTTTGATTGTCGAATGTAAAGCACCTTCCATTGAAATTTCACAATTGACTTTCGACCAAATTGCGCGCTACAACCTGACTTTGAAAGCGCAATATTTAATGGTCAGCAACGGTTTAGAGCATTATTATTGCCAAATGGATTTTGAGAATGAACGTTATATTTTTCTGAAAGAAATTCCAAATTATAAATAACCTGAAAAACACTTCAAAAATCTATCTTTACAGACGTGAATGTAGCTGTAGTAATACTTAATTGGAACGGAAAGGATTTATTGGAGCAATTTCTACCTTCGGTAGTCAAATTTTCCAATAAAGCTAATGTTTATCTTGCTGATAATGCTTCAACAGATGATTCTGTTGCTTTTGCTTCCGAATTTTTTCCCTCGGTAAAAATCATACAAAACAAAGTAAACGGAGGGTATGCAAAAGGTTATAATAACGCATTAAAAAATCTACGCGAAGAAATCTTCGTCCTGCTCAATAGCGATGTTGAAGTAACCGAAAATTGGTTGCAACCAGTAATTTCAGAATTTGAAAAAGATAATTCAGTCGTTGCCGCGCAGCCTAAAATCTTAGATTATAAAAACAAGGAATTCTTCGAATATGCTGGTGCCGCCGGGGGTTTTATTGACAAATATGGCTATCCCTATTGCCGCGGACGTATTTTTGATACTCTCGAAAAAGATGAAGGACAGTACAACGATATATCTGAAATATTTTGGGCGTCAGGTGCTTGCCTATTTGTAAAAGCGGATGCTTTCTGGCAAGCTGGCGGATTTGACGAAGACTATTTTGCCCATCAAGAGGAAATTGATCTTTGCTGGCGTTTGCAATCAAAGGCGGGTAAAATATTATATGTTGGAAAATCAAAGGTCTATCACTTAGGTGGAGCAACATTAGCAACTTTGAACCCTAAAAAAACGTTTTACAATTTTAGAAATTCACTTTTGAATATTTTAAAAAACACAAAAGGAACTCAAGCTTTTACTTCAATTTTTATACGAATGCTTTTGGATGGACTTGCTGCATTTCAATTTTTATTCCAAGGTAAACCACAACATTTCATTGCAATACTAAAAGCGCATTTTAGTTTCTATTTACTAATTCCAAAATTCCTTCAAAAAAGAAAAAAATACGCTTCAAAAATGAAATATTTTTTAATCAAATCTATTGTATTTCAGTATTTTATACGAAATAAAAAAGTTTTTAACGAACTTTAATTTATTTTACTTAAAGTATTGTTAATCGTTTCTTGACTGAAAGCTATTTTGATAATTTTGGTTCATATTTTTAAACAAAACAATCTAATATAACACTTAACAAATTATGAAGAAATTATTGATTTTAGCAGTATGTTCGAGTTTGGCTTTTACTTCTTGTGTATCGAGCAAGAAATATGCTGAGCTAGAAGCAAAACAAAAAAACACGCAAGACCTTCTTAACACCGCAACCGTTAAACTTAATGACTGTCTTGCAGAAAGAGCAGCTTCTACCGCCCGTGCGAAAGAACTTGAAGAGCGTTTAGCAGACATGAAAAAAACCAATGCTGATCTAATTCAAAGTTCAAAAGACCTTACAATGTTAACTTCAAAAGGAGCTACAAACCTTGAGAAATCATTGGAAAGCCTTAAAGAAAAGGATATGAAGATTACTCGTCTTCAAGATGCATTGAACAAAAAAGACAGTGTAACTCTTGCATTGGTGACCAGTTTGAAAAAAGAAGTTGGTATTAACGACCCAGATATCGAGGTGAATGTTGAAAAAGGAGTTGTATATATTTCTCTTTCTGACAAAGTAATCTTCAAAAGCGGAAGCTACCAAATTTCAGGAAGAGCTACCGAAATCTTAGGTAAAGTAGCTAAAGTAATTAACGGAAAACCTGATTTTGAAGCAATGGTTGAAGGACATACAGACAATGTTCCATATAGCAATGGCTTGTTGCTAGACAACTGGGATTTAAGTGTAAAAAGAGCTACAGCTATTGTTCGCGAATTACAAAAACTTGGTGTATCGCCATCGCGTTTAGTTGCTGCTGGTCGTGCAGATTACGTACCTTTGGTACCTAACACAACTGCTGAAAATAGAGCTACTAACAGACGTACACGTATTTTGGTTCTTCCAAAAATTGATCAATTCTACGATATGATCGAAAAAGAAATGAAAACCCTTGAAGCTGGAGGAAAATAATTTTCTGAAATAAATATAAAATGAACCCGGTCCTAAAAAGACCGGGTTTTTTTATTGTTAAGCCGAGAAAATCTTAGGGAAGCTTTTTGTATATTTAGATACGAAAACAGAACACTTTATAATTATTAAAAAAATGGAAGAATTCAAAACCAATTGGAGCCGTGAAGAATTGAAAGCTTATATTTTGCTATACTGCGCCTATGCCGATTTTATTGAAACCAAAACAGAAAAAGAGTATATAAAATCCAAGGTAGGTGAAGAAAAATATCGTCACATCCACAAGGAATTTGATCAAGATAATGATTATCAACGCATACAAAAAATTCAGAATACTGTGGCGCGCTATAACTATTCAAAAAGTGAGACGGACAGGCTTTTTGATAACATAAAAAAAATGTTTCTTGTAGACGGCTCTATGGATATTCTTGAAGAAAACATCTATCGGGGTTTACAGCATCTGTTAAAATAAATCATCTCAACTTTGAAATCATTCACGAAAAAGAATTAAATATCATCGAAAAATTCTACGAAGCTTTTGCGAACTTGGAAGCAGAACGCATGCTGGAATATTATGATGACAATATAACATTTGAAGATCCAGCTTTTGGAGTATTACAAGGCGAAGATGCTAAAAACATGTGGCGAATGCTTTGTAAAACCCAACAAGGGAAGGATTTCAAAGTAGTAACCTCAAACATAGAATATACTCCCGAAGTGGGAAAAGCGCGCTGGGAAGCCTTTTATACCTTCAGTAAAACAGGAAGAAAAGTTCACAATGTTGTTAATGCTACTTTTAAATTTAAGGATGGAAAAATTATAAACCACGTTGATAAATTCAACCTTTACAGATGGTCCAAACAAGCGATGGGTTTTAAAGGTTTTTTGTTAGGCTGGACGGCTTTCTTCAAACAACAACTTAACCATCAAACACGATTTCTACTTTTGGATTTTCAAAAGAAAAGAAACGGAAACCAATAAAGATTAAAGTTCTAAGCTCCCTTTTCCCTCTCGTATTACAACAGGCTCATCTCCAGTAAGATCAATTACGGTTGAAGGGATGTTTCCTCCATATCCCCCATCAATAACAAGGTCAACCAAATTATCCCATTTTTCGAAAATAAGTTCAGGATCGGTGGTATACTCCAGTAATTCGTCTTCATCCCTTATCGAAGTCGACACGATAGGGTTTCCCAATGCCTTCACTAGAGCGGTACATATTGCGTTATCTGGAACTCGTATCCCTACTGTTTTCTTTTTTTTGAAATCTTTGGGCAGATTATTATTTCCAGGAAGAATGAATGTATACGGCCCAGGGAGGGCTCTTTTTAATATTTTGAAGGTAGCCGTATCTATTTGACGAACATAGTCTGAAAGGTTACTTAAATCAGCACACAAGAACGACCATTTGGCTTTGCCAAGTTTTATGCCCTTGATTCTTGCGATTTTCTCCAAGGCTTTTGTTTTGGTAATATCACAGCCTAGACCATAAACAGTGTCCGTAGGGTAGATAACCAAACCTCCTTTTTGGAGTATTTTCACCACCCTTTGTATTTCTTTCGGGTTTGGGTTGTCTTCGTAGATTTTGATAAATTCGGCCATTTAAAGCTATCCTAAATTTGAATAGTTCAAAGTACGAAATAACTTTACAAATTGAAAAATAGAAGCATCAAATAGATGAACTCAACTATTTTGTGCGCTCGATATCCTCTATTTTACCAGCCGAATGTAAACCTTCTAAATCTGCATTGGTAAGCACATAAATATCTTTATCGTAGTTTTTCTCTATATCTATATCTTTGAGACCACTTTTCTTGTCGGTTTCGTAGTCATTGTAGTTGACATAGATGCTGTCTTTAAAAACTTCGACAACTTTAAAAGTTGAATAGTAATTTGCCTCTGTTTTAAAGGTATACTTATCGAACATGGCCGGGTTCGCGACCAATTCGGTCACCTTTTCTTCGGTCATTTTATTTGAAAATATTCCCGCTCCTATCAATAGGGCGACTATTCCCAGGCCAGCGAATTTCCATAGCGGTGTTTTTACGGTACCTCTAAAGTTCTTGTACTCCATCTTGGCCTTCTCATCAAGTTCTTTTGGTTTAAATCCCTTGTGGCAATGTTGGCATCCGAGTATCCCAGTGTTTCCCATTGGGAAAAATGGAATCCAAAATACATGGGCATGTCTGCCATATACACTTGCCGTCAATTGGCCTCTTGTTTCACAATTCGGGCAAACGGCATTTCGTAATTGTTCTGATTTTAAGTGTGTAGAACGGCTTCCGTAAACGATCATAATGGTTGGTTTTTAGTAGTTAACGAAATAAATAACGGACTATTGTTATAAGACGATTGCTCTGTACGGTTTTAACTTGCCGTTGTCCATTGTTAATTTCGATGTAAAGAAAAGGTATTGCATGAAATTTTAATACCCCTGAAAACGGGGAAACTGATACCCTGTAAAACAAATCAATGAAGAATTAAGCATGCTTATTCAGCTACCTCCAACTTGGCAAAACGTAAAAGTAACTATTTAATAGCGCCTTTCTCAAACTGAGTCTAGGTAGACTATCTAGACAATCTTTTAATAGCGACAAAATGTGAAAACAATACGATCGGCACCACAAAGGCGGGCTGCACGGGCAGGGCTTGGAACGGCACGAGGCAAAGCGGCAGCAGGACACCGGCCAGCATCGCCTGCGCCAGAGGCACCGGCAAACGCGCGGCAAAGCGACCGAGGGGGCGATAGACGCCTGCGATGACGGTCAGCACGCCGGCGAACAGA
>CAKZLK010000007.1 GCA_937125455.1 uncultured Aequorivita sp. | reverse complement strand
GATGCTGGTATTGTGCTAATGAATGAAATTGGAGTTGACCCAGGCATTGACCACATGTCTGCCATGCGAGTGATTGACCAGATTAGAGAAAGTGGCGGACAGCTAAAAGCATTTGAAACATTTACAGGAGGATTGGTTGCCCCAGAGAGCGACAACAATCCATGGAATTATAAATTTACGTGGAACCCTAGAAACGTGGTGTTGGCTGGAACAGGAACTGCCCAATTTATTCAAGGAGGAATGTACAAATACATTCCTTACCATCAGTTGTTTAGAAGAACGGAAATTATAAGCATTGATGGTTTTGGAAAATTTGAAGGCTATGCCAACAGAGATTCGTTGTCTTATAGGGCAATGTATGGCTTAATGGATATTCCAACCATGTATCGTGGAACACTAAGAAAACCTGGTTTTTGTAGGGCTTGGGATGTTTTTGTGCAGCTAGGTGCTACCGATGACACTTATGTTATAGAAGGCTCGGAAAATATGACCCACAGAGAATTTATCAACTCATTTTTAGCTTTTAATCCAACCGATTCTGTTGAACTAAAGTTTAAACACTATTTAAACATCCGACAAGATGATGTTGATTTGTTTGAAAAATTTGAATGGTTAGGAATTTTTGAAGACACTAAAATTGGTTTAAAAAATGCTCCAAATTCATTCTGCCAACTCTTTTGGTTTACCTACCTGATAGCCCAATTTATTTATTGCTTCTATTAACTGTTCCTCTGTAACAATTAGAGCATCATACTTAACCCGTGCATTTTTATCTTTGAGACTAACATTAACTTCTTTAACTCCATCCATACTGGATAAAGTCTTTTTAACATTTGCAACACAGGACATACAACTCATACCTTCAATAGGCATTTCAATTGATTTTGCCTTTCCTTCATTTAAGCTTGTTTGGTTGTTTTGAGAAGTATTACCTGAACAAGCAAGAAGAAATGATTGTAGAATCAAAAAAAAGGCAAATGATTTTCTTATGCTCATAATTCCTCTTTTGGTTGATATCCTGCTTTTGTCAATGTGGCTATGAGTTCTTTTTCATTCGTTTCAGTGGGGCTAAATTTAATGTTCACTAATTTTTTCATAGCCTTCGTATTTACGTCTTCCACACCTTTTGTTTCCTTTAAAATATCGGATATTTTTTCCGCACAACCCTGACAAACCATGTTGTCAATGGTCAATGATATTTCTTTCATACTTTCCTTTTTATTGAGTAAAAATTCATAAATCTTATCAATCTCCTGCATTTTGTCTGTTAGTTCGTAAAGTCCTAAATCAGGAAATTGGTTTTTAATAATTGCTATTCGTTCTTCTTGTCCACAATTACCCGGACAGGCTTCCAATGCCTCCGAAATTTTCATTGCCAAAGTTTTCCTGAATACTTCATCTAAAAGAAGCTGCTGAGTTTTTTCAAAACCTTTGTTAACCGCTTTAAACTGATTTAATATTTGGGCGGGGTCATTGCTTTCGTCAAGCATTTTTATTACTCCTACAACCTGACCTTTAATGCTATTTAGTCGGTCTTTAAGGTCTTTTGTCAAATCTCTTGGCAACATATTAATTAAGTTAAAAACCACCCAACCTCCATTATTTGCAAGTTGGGTGGTAATGGGTTAATAAATTAAATGGCTTTACCAATACCTGCTGCTGCTAATTCTTCCTTACTTACTCCTCTGTTCTGACAACAAGCAAGTAATTTCCCGTTAACTGCAACCGCTGGTAGAGAAGTAATGTTATACTCTTTCATTTTGTCTACGCAGACTTTGTCGTCACATTGTTTAACAAGGTCGTAAACGGTTACTTCACAAGAGTCGCAAGCCATTTCTTTTACTGTTTTTACAGTTGGTTCACATACCGGACACCCGGCTGTAAATACTTCAATTTGTCTTTTCATTGTTTTACGTTTTTAATGATTAATATTAACTACGGTACAAAGGTGCGACTGGTCAGGGGGTGGTCTCCAAGTTTATTTTCAAATATTTTTAGTTTTCTATCGAACGAGGGGAAATTCAGGCTCTTTTGGTTTTTCTGTAGTTGATTTATTAGCAACAACTTTCTTTCTCTTGAATTGAAGGACATTTTACAGAACCATAACTACAATAGACACAGCAATCCCCTTTATTAGGTTTCAAAACTGTTTTACAATTCTCACACTCGTAAAAAAATTGACAAGCATCAGTTGGCATATCCTCCACTTTTTTATGTCCGCAGTTTGGACAAGTAATTTCTGATTTTAATTGGACTTCCATTTGTTTTCTTTTTTATCGGTTACTTTATACCCTGTTGAGTTAATTGCTTTCTCGATTTCCTTTTCATTGGTTTTGGTTTTGTCAAATTCAACGATTGCATTTCCATTTTCGTAGGACGCTTTTGAGTTTACAATTCCGTTGAGTTTATTTACTTCGTGATTGACGTGTTCTTCGCAACTCGCACAAGTCATTCCGCTGATTTTAAATTCAGTTGTTTTAATGTCCGATTTGTCAACTACGATTATTTGCTTTTCTGTGTTTGGGTAAAAAATTCCTGAATAGTATGGAAAAGCCAACATTACAATTGCAAATACAGTTACAATTCCTAAAAACTTTTTTGATTGAATAAATCTTGGTTTTTCGTCCGTCTCACATTCGCAGTCAATTTCTTTTTCAGGTTTTAGTTTTTGATACCAAGCAAAACCAAGAACTAAAATTGTCAGTCCGATTAAATAAGGTCTAAAAGGTTCTATCCAAGAAAATGTTGAAGCAATTCCGCTTGTTCCTGCGATTAGAGCCAAAACTGGTGTAATACAACATAATGAAGCTGTAATCGCGGTTAACAAACCTGCACCAATTAATTTGTTTTCACTTTTCATATCGTTTCCAAGATTTTGTTTTTATCAAGTATCTCAAAGAACGGATTTAACATTTTTTCGTATTCCGCTGTCAATGAGTAAAATATTGTTTGAGCTTCTCTTTCCGTTTCTATTAAATTTCGGTCTTTCATTTTTCTCAAATGTTGAGAGATTGCAGAAATGTTCATACCAAGAATATCGCTTAAATCACAAACGCAAAGTCTTTTTTCCTCAAAGAGTAAGTAAAGTATTTTCAGCCGAACGCTATTTCCAACTAATGAAAGTCTGTTTGCTAAATAGTCGAACGATTCGTTTAATTCCGAAACTGTCTCTTTACAACGATTTATCTGTTTAATATCAGCTTGTTGTCTTATGCAAGAATTATTTTCCATAAAACAAAGTTACATTTATTACTTATTTAAGCAAATACTTAAATATAAAATTCTCAAGCGTTGGGAAAATTTAGGCTCTTTTGCTTGTGAAGTGGTCGCACGTGCGTTGGGGCAAGCAAATGTGCCTAAATGTGCGGTTGGCTTTTTCGCATGGCACACAACGTTTAGTATATGAAAAGTAGGCGATTTCGAAGCACGAAACTTTCGGTTAAGTACAAAGTTTGACGCGAGCCAAAACCCTTGAATTTATTACTGTTTCGCCTATTTTTTATATACATTGTTATGCCCTTTTTTCATTTTTCCGTTCTGTTTGTAGCGTTGGCAAAGACATACTCTTTTGCAATTTTGGCTTTAGTGGCGGCTGGTGCGAATTGCAAATGTGTATGGCTTTTAGCGTTGGCATTATATCTGTTTCTTTATAAAGCATTGAATAGAATTTGTTTGTCTTTGAGGTTTCCTAGTTCTAGTGGACTTATCTTTGTTAAGTCCGATTTATATTTTACTTCGGAAACATTATTTCCAATGTGGATTTCTTCGATTTTGTCAATGTCTTGATGTCTAAAAAATTGCAATGATTGTAGAGCAATATCGTAGTCGAATTTAATTCCAATCGAATGTTCTAAGGAACTACCAAGTGTTCTGAAAACTATCGAGTTTAACTTGTCGGCAGTTTCAAAGTCATAGTTTACTTTCTTAGAAATCCTTTCAAGAAGTTGTTGGATATTCATACCTGAATTATGCTGCTTCAAAAAAATGGATGCAATTAAGCCAAATCCTGAAAATAACGAGGTGTGCTGAGCATTAACTACATTAAAATCAATACGGGAACCGGAGATTCCGGCGTATATTTCCCCGAAAAAATCGCTCGAGTTGCTGATAAAGATTCCCAGCGCACTCAAGCAATAAGCGATCAGGATTCCAGCGATTATGTTGGTATTTCCTCTCGTCCAATAGGCGATAAACCAAAAGATGAAAAAGCTATAGAAGAAGAACGGGGACGGTTTTGGCATAGCCAGATCAGGGATGGCTACGATGCTGTTGATCCAGCTCAACAGGGGAATGGCAATGGAGATGAAAAACGCAATGTATATCGGGTCTTTTTTTATCTTCTTGAAATTATAGAAAATGGATAACAAGGTGCCAATAAAGGTGATCATAAAGAAGACGTCACCGATATCCCGGTAGAATCGTTTGAACAGAACGAAGCCGATGATAGTGGCCACCATCAGTTGGCTGAAGCGTTGACTAGCCACAATGCTTTCAAGTCTGGATGACAAGGTCTCACCTTTGATTATGAATGTACCCAACGGCTCGGTTCTCAACTGCGCTGACGGCGACGCCAAGTTCGATCAGTACTGCCTTTATTACTATGTGAAATAGCTATTCGACAGGGTGTTTGTTACGGCTCAATGTCCAGAGGCCGGCGTATTTATTAAATGTCACCTGTGCATAGGTGACCGCCGTTAGATACCCCACAGAGCCATCGAGAAAACCAAAACGGATAAAGTAGACCTGTATGAACGTCATGACCGCCCTTAGGGTAGGGTAGAGCATGGTGCGAGTTCTTTTGCCCCGACGGTGCTTTTCCCTGGATCCCAGCCACGCGTATTTTGCGCTCTTTTCCAGGGAGTGCCCAAAGTCACGATGGGTGTAATGGGTGAGTCGCCCTCGCAGTGTTTTTATGCTGCGGCCTTCGGGGATAAGAATTCGCTCATGGACTAAAGCATCCGAAAAGGATACGCCTTCACGTCGAAAAAGGCGTAGAGGGGCGCGTCCGCTGCGACCGAAGTCCAGTCTTTTGCCATAGATCGTAACGGCCCAGGGG
>CAKZLK010000006.1 GCA_937125455.1 uncultured Aequorivita sp. | reverse complement strand
TGAAAATTGAAATAGGCGTGTGGGTCATGCAACAAGATATTTGTATCGAGTACAAACAGTTTAGGTTTAGTGTCATTCTTTTTAAGATTTGTACCACTCATAGTGTCCACCTTCTTTTTATTCTTCCCTATCTATCACTGTAGCTAATAAATTTCAGATTTGATGACAATTTGATGAAATTATTTGCAGTCCAATCGAAGTGACTTCTGTTAAAAGTAACGAGAACAGCACTTCGTTTGAACTACTATCCGAAGTAAAACCAGATTGGTTCTTAAAAAAGCCCACTGTAGAAAACGATTCAGTAAGCTATAGTAAGAACCTAGCACCTGGAAAAGTAGATGGATATAGATTTATGTCTTTTTATATGGCACCAAACGAAAAAAATTATGATACGTTTTTCGGTAAAGTTGTAGATAAGAATTGGTACAGTAACAGTATGCATCCTAATGCCGTTGCATTAAGAGAGGCTAGCGCTGAAGCGAATGGAGTTTGGCGTGTGTTGCATAGGGTTACTTATGTAAGCAGGATACCACCAGAATTTCAACCAGTACCAGACGAAAACTTGACACCAGATATTACACCACCGGCTAATTTAAGTAGCAACACGATTATTACTCGTATTGTGGAAGACAAAGTGGGAGCAATGATCGATCCTAGACCTGTAGAAATAGGAATCGCTATAGATATGGTACTTGGTACAAGCAGTACAGATACAGGAATCTTGGGGACACTGTTGCCATGGTGGGGCAACTACCTTCTAGAAGCCGAGGTATATGCATCTCCTGCCTATAAACGCTTACTGGAATTGAGAGAAGATCTGCTGAATTACATGGTAGAAAAGTACGCTTCTCAATATTACTTAAATCTAGACTTCCTTTAGTTATAGGGATAGATATCACTTTAAACATTAATAATAACCATTTAAATAATTTAAACTATGGAAACAAAAGCTAAAAAGACCAAAAAAACTCAAGAAGAAACACAATGGACAGACGTCCTCATTCGCACTAATTTTTCAGATAGCGGCAAGGTTCCAACATCTGGATCAGCAAGTCATTCACCGGATATTGTACCCAATGGGATTACATTAATTAATGATCCTGTTACTTATCTAACGAGTGATGACAATTGGATGAAGGATGTAGGAAAAAATATAGAACAGTCCCGACAAAATTTTATTTATATGCGGGGTATAAACCTGCATGATGGTCCACGCAAAGGAAGATTTTATCTGTACTATGCACCATCTTCTATTCTTTTATATCCATCAGAATGGAAGGATAATTAGTTGAAGACGAGTTCAGGGCAAGGTTATATTGAATTTGATGCCACGGAGAAGGATCAGCGTGTAGCCACCAATCAACCTTTTACTTGGATTCCAGTAGCGGTTAGTGGTCATTACTGTATGATTGGTAGAATTTATACCGAGGAAAATCCAAACCCTATCCCAGAAACTGGAGGCATTACAGACTTTACCAAATGGATTTTAAACCACCCCAATATGGCTTGGAGGAATGTGAGTATGGTGTCTAAAGACTTGCCTACTTATACCAAGGTTGTACCTTATGCACAAGGAGATGAAGGACATGATATGGAACTTGGTATTAAATGGACTAACCTTCCGATAGGTTCTTATATAGCCTTTTCTTGTGGAACACCTTTGCCAAACGGGGAATCAATAGAGCTTCCAAAAACGAAAATTACCACAACCAGTGGTCGACTAACTATTCCTGCTTATGTAAATAAAGACTGGGTTACACAAGTGGCTTATTCTTATTGGAGTAATGGACAGACCCCTACTGAAGGCTTCAAAATTACCTTTGAAGGCTTTTATACGGCAGCGACTGATGATGAATTATATGATTTAGCCTATCCTAGAGAATTATTCGGACTTCCATCAAGATACGACAGATTGGGAGGGCCTATTAGAATGATTCCAGTTGGAGGAGACTCTATCGAGGGAGTAACGAATGAAAGATTAATGCAAAACACTTTAAATATGGAAAAT
Organism: uncultured Aequorivita sp.; assembly: GCA_937125455.1. Classification (GTDB taxonomy): domain Bacteria; phylum Bacteroidota; class Bacteroidia; order Flavobacteriales; family Flavobacteriaceae; genus Aequorivita. Next base: position 1,324 of record CAKZLK010000006.1, on the reverse strand, counting down.
AATATGTCAACAAAAACAGAACAGGTTACCGCCAAGACGCATATTAATGATGTCAAATGGAAATTAGAATCAAGAGTTTTTCCTAGAGCAGTTAGCTATTCAAGCTCTAATGTAGCCGTACAACAAGTAACAGGGTCAGATGACTTTGTGTATGATGAAGTTTCTATTAACCATGGTGGATCAAATCAAGATGATCCCTCTTATGAGTTAGAAATAGATTACGTACAAGATGATGTTCCTGGTTTATTAGATTTTGCTATTCGCTGTACGGATATTCCTGTAGGCTATTCTGTAGCCCTAAAATGTGATCAAACAGGTCCTAACCCACCTTTAGAAATTGGTAAAACACAAATTACCAGAACAGATATGAGCATTGTTGCCACTTCAGCCATTCCAGCTGGTTTTAAAGGAAAACTGAAATTGTATGTATGGCAAAATGAAAAGGAGACTACCTCAGGATCTAAACTTACCTTTCAGGTATTGCAACCTAAAGAAGTGCAAAATGCCAGTCCGGTAGGCATCCGATTTGGTTCTAAAGATGACCAAGACTTGGCATCTAGTTTTTATAAAGTAGCTCAAGTAGTGGCGTTGTTAAGCTAGAATACATTCGTGCAAAAAAGATAACCCTGAAGGTAAGAACCTATCAGGGTTTTTTGTAAATTCAACTATACGAAGAAAAAAACTTCATTAGGTATACTGCCATAAGGTTTAATTTTTAGTCAACTTATTTTAGGGATGAACACAGCATTTGCAACGCCAACGTTGTGTGCCGTTTTCACTATAATCATTCTTTTGAAGGTCTAAACTTTTACAATGACAACAAATAATTGTGGCTATATGTTTCATATAATTCTATTAAACTTGCAGTAGAACCAATTTATAAATTACATTTGCAAAGATTTTGGTTTTGATATAGAAATCATTTTATATCAAATTAAAAGGGAATTTGGTTAGAATCCAGAACTGTTCCCGCAACTGTAAGTTTATACTGAATATTATTTAGTATCTCGTTAAGAGAATGTTACTTACTCTTTTGCCACTGTTTTAGTTTCTGAAACACATTCAGAACAAAGAATGGGAAGGCATAGTAACATAAAAACAAGTCAGGAGACCTGCCAAAAAATCAAAACAATTAAAGACTTTCGGGATAAAAGTTGCTGTACTTTACTATTTCATTGTACAAAAATTTACCTGATTTATTTTGATTCCGTATCAAGTACGGAATAACAAATTATTGAAATCTTGCTAATGCAAGAAGTCGATTTAAAATCAATATATTCAAAATGAAAAAACAATTATGTATTGTTATTGGTTTCGTATGTCT
>CAKZLK010000005.1 GCA_937125455.1 uncultured Aequorivita sp. | reverse complement strand
TGTGGGAGCAGCAGCGATAAATAATAAGAGAAGTAGTCTTTTTGTCATTCACTAAAAATACGGATTTGTTTTGTTAGTGAAAACATAAAGTTTTTGTAGGTGGATGTTAAAGTTAAAAGTTACTCTTTAAGGATTTTTATTGTGAAGATGCTATTTAAGGTTTGCAGTTTTAAAAAATATATGCCTTTTGAAATAGCTGTAAAATTCAAAGTAGCTATTTCTCCTTTTTCGTGTAATACTTCTCTTCCCAAGGCATCAAATAAATTTACACTGTCTAATTGAATATTGCTTTTTGAAACAATGTTCAAAACATTTTTTACAGGATTGGGATAAACGGAAAAGTTTTCAGAATAATTATCTTGGGTGCCCAAAATGGTCAGGTTTTTATACCAAGCTATTTTATTGTCCATTATTGAAGCTGAAATTACATCCAGATCCGTATCTCCATCCAAGTCGGCCGCAAATACCGCTCCTGCGCCCATTACTTCATCTGTAATTATTTGTCTCGTGCCAAAAGTTCCAATACCATCAGTATTTTCACACCAGCCTATAATATCATCACCAGCTGAGGCATAAACTATATCTAAATCTCCATCCTTATCAATATCGGCAGTCTGTATAATACGCACACCTAAAGAAAGAGAGGTGACAACTTTTTCAGTACTAAAACTTCCCAGTCCATCCATATTTTCATACCACGAAATTTTACCATCGCCAAATATGGCGGCAATAACATCATTATCACCATCGCCGTCAAGGTCTGCCGCCCTTACCGCTATCACGCCGTTAGCATCGTTGTTTATGATTTTCTCAGGGCCAAAATTCCCCAGCCCATCCAGATTTTCAAACCAGATTACACGATCGTCAGCTGTGGATGCGGCTAGCACGTCCATATCGCCATCGCCATCAAGGTCTGTCGCATAGACATCGCGGGTGCTCAGGGCACTGTTCGTAAGTATCCGCTGGGGTCCAAAAGTACCCAGGCCATCAATATTTTCGTACCAGGCTATTTTGTTGTCTAAAAATGATGCCGAAAGTACATCCATATCCCCATCAGTGTCCAAATCGGAAGCATATAAACCAATTGCACCATCAGCTTGGGTTGTTATGATATTCTGTACACCGAAAGTACCTGAGCCATCAAGATTTTCAAACCAAACCACTTTGTCTTGAGGGCCTGAAACACCAAGAATATCCATATCATCATCGCCATCAATATCAGCTACTATCGCTGTTGTGGACGATTCTAGATTTGCAGTAATAATTCTTTGGTTACTGAAATTACCTACTCCATCAGTATTTTGATACCATACAATTTTATTTTCTCCTTGAAGCACACTTAAAACATCCATTCGCCCATCGCCATCCAAATCAGATGAATAGACAAATCTTGGATTTCCAGTAACAATTTCTATAATCTGCTGTGGTCCAAACTGACCATAGCAATAAATATTTATAAAAAGGAATAGAAAAGTCAGATATTTCATAGTAAGTTTTTTTCCCAATAGATTAATTCTCCTCCTTAAAAATCACTGTTTCCTGAGTAGCCCCATCATCATATACTTTTTCTATTTTATACAGACCATTGGGCAGTTCCTCAATTAAATTGGGGTTGTTTATGCCAATGGAATCTTTTGGGGTTATGGTAACATTGGCATTAAAAACACCATCATTAAATTTAGTAATGCCACCGCCTATTGGGCCACGGTTATAGTTGTCATAACACATTTTTACCTGGACATAATCATTGGCCACGTCTATTTCCTTAATATTAATGGCGGAGTGGTTGGGATGGGTAATATAAGCAGATTCATCTTCATCTGGATCTATATGCAATATAATATTTGCGAAATTTACGTTAAAGGAGTCATTTTCATAGGGTGCGGGCTGCGGGCAATCACAAGAACATTTATAGAAGGTGTATTCAAAACCCGGCTGAAAGCGGGGCTTGGTGAGTGGATCAGGCTCAGGACCTTCTAAATAATATCTACCGCTATAGGGCTCGTACAAAGATTTTATAGTTGTTTCTATTCGATTGTATTGTAATGTAACCATATGGTCCCGTATCCATTCCCTTATATAAATACCTTGGCCAATGTTCAATGATACCGTACAATTTGAATAGGACATGATATTTTGTACGTCATCTGAATAAATTTGATATGGGGTGCCTTGACAATCTGTTCCATATAAATTAGTATAAGTACAAGTACCAGGGTCTATATAAACATAATGATCCTCACAGCCTTCATAAAATGGCGGTTCAAACCCCATTTCATCACAGTATTCATTTCTAAAGTCGGGAAAAGCAACTGAGCCACCCCGCCCAAAAGTGCCAAGACATTTGCTCCATTTTTTAGTGAATTCCCTTGAAGGGCTTG
>CAKZLK010000004.1 GCA_937125455.1 uncultured Aequorivita sp. | reverse complement strand
TACTGCATCCTGTGGGAGAGTAGGTCGCCGCCTTCCTTGAAAGCCCCTTCACTTTTGTGAAGGGGCTTTTTTATGGAATAAAACCAAATACTATTTGAAAGTTTTATAAATATTATTCAGAAGGATAGTTTAAAATATAGATTTCAAAATTGTATTTATCCCTTTAAATAAAAGATAAATAGCACCAGCGCCAGCAAGAATTCCAAAGAAAAGAAACACGTAGAAGATATAAGTTTCTTTATTAAGAAAGGACAAGGTCAATAAATAAGGGCTCAAAAAAAGTAATGGTAAAGCAAAAGCCATAAACTTTATGCCTTTTTTTAATAAATCAAAATCAGTGTGCTCTTTACCCATTTTGAAAATTGTTTATTGCGTTCCTAACATTTTTATGTTTTGCCAAAAGCGCTTGCGCCTCTTTTTCTGATATATCCAATTCGGTCATAATCATTCGTAAGCCACGATCAACGAGCTTGTTATTGCTCAATTGCATATCTACCATTTTATTCCCTTTTACTCTTCCTAATTGAATCATTGCTGTTGTTGAAATCATATTTAACACTAATTTTTGTGCAGTGCCAGCTTTCATTCGCGAACTGCCTGTTACAAATTCGGGACCGACTACAACAACAATGGGGAATTCTGCCGTGGTTGCTAAAGGACTTGCTTGATTACAAGTTATACAACCTGTGGAAATATTGTTTTCAATACATTTCTTTAGTGCTCCAACTACATAGGGAGTCGTTCCTGACGCTGCTATGCCAATTACGATATCTTTTTCTGAAATGTTTTCATTTTGAAGATCTTTCCAACCTTGATTTTCGGAATCTTCAGCAAACTCTACGGCTTTACGAATGGCTGTATCACCTCCTGCAATTAAACCAATGACCAATTCGTGTGGCACACCGAAGGTTGGTGGACATTCACTAGCATCCAAAATTCCCAAACGGCCACTGGTTCCAGCACCAACGTAAAATAATCTTCCGCCAGCTTTCAATTTTTCAACTACTTTTTTGGTAAGTTTTTGAATTTGTGGAAGTGCTTTTTCAACTGCAAGTGCAACAGTTTTGTCTTCATTATTTATATTTTGAAGCAATTCAGAAATGCTCATCTTTTCCAAATGATTGTATTTTGAATCGGATTCTGTTGTTTTAATAAAAGACATATTCAAATTTACGATTAAATAAAATAATTATTGAACGGTATAATTGAGTGTTGAAACTTCTGAAACCCTAAAATACCCCAATGGAAAGTTATCAGGATTTGTTTCATTAATAATATTTCCGCGAACGGTAGCAGGTTGCGTTTCAAAAGGTCCACCTCCTTGATCACTGATTTGCTGCAAAAGGATAAACATAAAGTTGTAATATGCTTCGCTTACGCCATAAATATTAAACTGTACTTCATCTCCTGGTGCTAAATCTTCCACGAGATAATATCCAAAAATAGTATTGCCATCAAAAAATTCATCGTTGTAGACATTTAAAACATCACCTCTTTCCGAAAGTCCTTCAAAAAAGTAAAAATTTCTATCATTTGGGGGATCAGTAAAAAATGCTTTCAATTCAATATCCTGTCCTGTGAAGCCTCCGTCATCCTTTTGCTCAACAAACTCTAAGGGTGATACATTGTAAAGTGTTTCTGTGGCAGTGTAGGTTTCATTATTATAAATTATGGTAAGTGTGTAATCTCTATTTAACTGAGGTACTAGATTAGATGTATAAAACCCATTATCAGAATAACTAAAGGGGAAAATAGTTCCATTTTCATCCGTAACGGAAACATTCGCATCATCAACAAAGGGGATACCGTTATTAAAAAAGGGAGCCGTGCTTGTCAAACGGACGGAAGATTGTGAACTTCCATCCTCCCAAATATTTAGATTTGCTTCCACAACAAGCCGTGGTGCGGCATCATTAAGTTCAACATCAATAACGTCTTCACAGGAGGTTAAAATTCCGAAGAAAATCACCATTAAAAATAACTTTTTCATATTCTTAAAATTTAAAGTTATAGGTTATTGAAGGAATTATTCCAAAAATTGAAAGTCGCACGGCTTCGTTTTGACCAATATCTGTATTCTCTCGAAATGATACGGAAGCTGCATTCTTGCGGTTATACGCATTGTAGATGCTAAAAACCCACTCTCCTTTCCAGCGTTTAGTGCTTTCGGGCTTAGGAGTCCAAGTAGCTGAAAAATCCAATCGATTATAGGAAGAAAGTCTGCTGCTGTTTCGTGCTTCATAGACTGGTACAACAACTCCATTATACTCATATTGTCCCTCGGGATAGGTGGTTGGTATTCCTGTTTGAAAAATAAAATTTGCGCCAAAAGACCATTTCTTTGAAAACTCATACTGTCCCGTAACTGAAATATCGTGAGTTTTGTCCCAGGCAGAATTATACCAGTTTCCATTATTTATTCCGCTTTCTGTTGGTGTTCTTCCTGGGGTACGCTGTTCACTTTTGGAAAGCGTATATGCAATCCATCCTTGTAGTTTACCGGTGTTTTTTTTGAAAAGCATTTCAAGACCATAGGCTCTTGCTTCACCATTTAAAATAATTTGTTCTACAGCGTCGTTGGCAATTAAATCGGCGTCGTCCACATAATCCAGTCTATTTTTTACTTTTTTAAAATAGGTTTCCACTTCCAAGGAATAATTTTCAAAGTTCTTGAAAAATCCGAGTGCTACTTGATCTGCCAGTTGTGGCTCAATATACTTACCGCTCGGTGCATAAATGTCAAAAGGCGTGGGCGAAGTAGTGTTACTAATTAAGTGAATGTATTGCGACATCCTGTTATAACTGGCTTTGATAGACGAGTCATCATTCAGCAAATAGGAAATCGAAAAACGCGGCTCCAAATTGGCGAATGATTTTATGGTTTCACTTCGGCTAAAGGAAATGCTATCTATTGGTTTTGCTTTTTGGTAGATATCTAAACTTTGATTGTAAATTATTGGGTTATCGTTTTCATATAAAAACAATTGATTCTGGCCCAAACGGTTAAAAGTTGACAACCTAAGCCCCGCTTGTACAGAAATTTTATCAGATACTTCAATTTCAGCATCCACATAAGCAGCGTTTTCCCAAGCGTATTTATCAGTTAACTTAAAGGGGTTAATTCCTGAATCTTCTGTTGTTGGCGTTACATCTCCAGGATTGAATTTGTAATAAATACTGTTTATTCCATAGTGAAGATCAATATTATCTGAAATGTAATTTGTGAAATCGTATTTGAGGTTAAAATTACGTATACCGCTATCAAAATTAAATTCAACAAATTTCAGTTCTAAACCGTAATAGTAATCGGAATAAATCAAGGATAGGTTTGAAAACAATTTATCTGAAAAAAGATGGTTCCATCGAAGATTGAGTGTAGTGTTTCCGAAGCTATTTGCAAAGCTGTCTGATATTTCAAAAACATCTCTTCCAAAGTAACCCGACAAGAATAAACGATTGTTGTCGTTAATGTTGTAGCTGAGTTTGGTGTTCAAATCATAAAAATAGGCTACGTTATCATTATCGAAAAGAGGTAAAAATAAATGAGCGTAACTACTTCTTCCACCTATTAAAAAGGATGCTTCGTCTTTTTTTATAGGACCTTCCAAAAGCAATCGGCTTGCCACTAAACCAATTCCGCCACTGGCGTGATATTCCCGCTTATTCCCATCTTTTTGATAGATATCCAAAACCGAAGATATGCGTCCCCCGTAGCGTGCGGGAATACCTCCTTTGTAGAGTGTTAAATCTTTAATGGCATCTGGATTAAAAACCGAGAAGAAACCGAATAAATGTGAAGAATTATAAAGTGTAGCTTCGTCTAACAAGATCAAGTTCTGGTCTGCAGCTCCACCGCGAACATTAAAACCACTGGCGCCTTCACCTGCGCTTGTAACCCCAGGGAGTAGTGTTATTGCTTTTATAACGTCTACTTCGCCCAAGACCACTGGAATTTTTTTAATTGTACTTGTGGAAAGTGTGTTAGTGCTCATCTGCGAGCTGCGAATATTTAGTTTTTCGCCATTGGCTTCAATAACCACTTCATCCAAACTCTCGGTGTCCGTTGTAAGTGCTAAATCTTTTTTTAGATCTTCAGAAAGTGAAATTTCAAATTTTTGGGTTGCGAAACCTATGCTGCTAAAGTAAATTTCATAGTCACCTTCTGGAAGAGTTATGGAATAATATCCATATTGATTTGTAACAGTTCCCGTTTGTAAGTCAGGAATAATCACATTTACGCCAAAAAGTGTTTCTCCAGTTTCAGCTTCTGAAATGGTTCCGCTGATTGTAAATTTTTCTTGTGCGAAGCAAGCAATGCTTCCAAAGAAAATTAGAATAATGATTATTTTTTTCAAATGTTTGATTCTCATATATAAAAAAACCTCCAGTTACACTGAAGGTTTTAAAACGGTTAAACTATTACTTTATTTCTGATATTATATTATTAAAAGTTTTACTCGGTCGCATGGCTTCAGAGACCAATTTATCTGTCGGTTCGTAATAGCCGCCAATATCTACTGAATGTCCTTGAACTGCCGCAAATTCATCATTTATTTTGGCTTCGTTTTCATTTAATTTCTTTGCAATTGGGGTGAATATATTTTTTAATTCTTCATCCTTGTTTTGATTTGAAAGTGCTTCCGCCCAATACATAGCTAAATAAAAATGACTGCCACGGTTGTCAATTTCTTTTACTTTTCGTGAAGGTGATTTGCTGTTATCAAGATATTTTTCTGTGGCTTCATCCAAAGCGTCTGCTAAAACGATGGCTTTTGGGTTGTGATACTTACTTCCCAAATACTCCAAGGAAACAGCCAAGGCCAAAAATTCACCCAACGAATCCCAACGAAGATGGTTCTCTTCCAAAAATTGCTCAACGTGTTTTGGAGCAGAACCTCCCGCACCGGTTTCAAATAAGCCTCCGCCATTCATTAATGGAACGATGGAAAGCATTTTTGCACTCGTGCCCAATTCTAAAATAGGGAATAGGTCGGTTAAATAATCGCGAAGCACATTTCCAGTTACGGAAATTGTTTCTTTTCCAGCTTTTACTCGCTCTAACGTATATTCGGTGGCTTTATCTGGGGAAAGTATTTTAATTTCCAAGCCTTCAGTATTGTGTTGGGGAAGGTACTTGTTTACTTTTTTTATGAGTTCGGCATCGTGAGCTCGATTTTCATCCAACCAAAAAATAGCTGGACTTCCTGTTGCACGGGCGCGTTCTACAGCTAATTTTACCCAATCTTGAATGGGTAAATCTTTCACTTGGCACATTCTCCAAATGTCACCTTTTTCAACAGGGTGTTCAATGATTACTTTTCCGGAAGCATCTAAAACTTGAACTTTTCCATCTGCAGAAATTTCAAAAGTTTTATCGTGACTTCCATATTCCTCAGCTTTTTGCGCCATTAAACCTACGTTTGGAACAGTTCCCATTGTAGTTGGATCAAAAGCTCCGTGTTTTTTGCAAAATTCAATAGTGGTTTCATAAACGCCTGCGTAACTACTGTCTGGAATTACTGCTTTGGTATCGTGGCTTTTCCCGTCTGGGCCCCACATTTGTCCGGAATTTCGAATCATAGCAGGCATAGAAGCATCAACAATCACGTCGCTTGGTACGTGAAGGTTGGTAATGCCTTTATCGCTATTTACCATTGCCAACTCTGGTTTTTCA
>CAKZLK010000003.1 GCA_937125455.1 uncultured Aequorivita sp. | reverse complement strand
CAAATAGCGGAACTGCTATTATGGGAAGTGCAACTTCCTCAGGAGCCAATAGAGCAAAAGAAGCCATTGGGAAAGCCTTGGATTCACCATTGCTTAACGATAATAAAATCAAAGGCGCCAAAAACGTATTGCTGCTAATTGTTTCTGGTTCTGATGAAATCACCATTGATGAAATTGGCGAAATCAGTGATCATATTCAAGACGAGGCTGGCCACAGCGCAAATATTATTATGGGTGTTGGCGAAGAGGAAAGTCTTGAAGGTTCAATCTCTATAACTGTAATAGCAACGGGTTTTAATGTTGAACAGCAAAATGAGATTGTAAATACTGAAACAAAAAAAATAATCCACACGCTGGAAGACGAACAAAAGGCAGAGCATGAACTTACGCCAAAAGCAACTGCTTCTCCGGTAAGGCTTCCAGAAAAGCCATTGTTTACTGAACCAAAAGCTGAAGCTCCTGTTGTTAAACATACATTGTTTGACGAAGCAGAAATTGAGGAAAAACGTCCTTTTGATGGGTACATTAAAACTTCTGAACTGCTTAAAAACCTGCATGTATCTTACGAAGAGGTAGAAGTTGGAAATCTTGAGGAATTCAGTCAAGTTGAAGTTAACAAAATAAACGTCAACGAATTTGTAATTGTTGAAGCACCGAAAAAGCAAGAAGGTGAAAAAGTAAATGCTGCTGAAAACACTGTGGAAGACGATGATGATCAAATATTAATGTTTGACCTTCCCATAAACTCTTCCTCAAGAAAATCAACTGAAAAGGAAGAAACCGTTCTCTATGATTTAAGTGAAATTGAAGTTCAGGACCATGTTGAGATCATTCCAGTTACCGAAGTTTCAGGTGAAGGAATAAAGCGCTATAGCCTTGATGATTATCAAGAAGTGGAAAATAAGCTAAACAATGCTAAGCCCTCAAAAGTTGTTGCTGAAGAAGTTGAAGACGAGGAAATTATTTTTGAAAAAAGAACGGTAACAGAGCCCAGTTCTAATGAACAAGACACCCAGGAAATAGATCCGCTGAATTCACCAATATCAAAAATTTTGAGCGATCGTACAGAGGAGCGAAAAAGAAAAATGAAGGAGTTTAATTATAAATTCAAAAACAGTCCTTCGCGAATCGATGAAATTGAAAAACAGCCTGCCTATAAGCGTATGGGTATTGATTTATCAGAAAATAAAATAGAGTCGAATATTTCTAGAACTTCCGTAAATACAGAAGATGATGAGATTGAATTACGCAAAAACAATTCATTTCTTCACGATAATGTAGACTAAGTGATATTTTTTTCACTTAAAGCAAGGCCCGAAATTCAATTTTGATTTTGGGCTTTTCTTTATAATAGAAAATCTAAAATTTACTATTTTGGTTTAAGCATTAATGAGTATCTTCGCACATAATAAAAAAACAGAAAGATGAGCTTACAAGAAAAGGTAATGGAGGCGATGAAAGCTGCAATGAAAGCGAAAGATGCACAATCTTTGGAGGCTTTGCGTTCCATAAAATCTGCTCTGCTTTTAGCGCAAACCGAAACCGGTTCTAAGTTGGATTTGACTGAAGAAGCGGAAATAAAATTACTTCAAAAACAAGTAAAGCAACGAAAGGACAGCGCTGTTATTTATGAACAACAAAATCGTCCAGATCTTGCTGAACCTGAATTGATTCAGGCCAAGGTAATAGAACAATTTTTACCACAACAATTAAGTGAAGAAGAAGTAAGCAAAATTGTTAATGAAATAATTGCTGAGACTGGCGCATCATCAATGGCAGATATGGGAAAGGTAATGGGCTTGGCTAGTGCAAAACTTGCTGGAAAAGCTGATGGTAAAACCATTTCAACTGTTGTAAAGTCTAGATTGTCATAAAATAGTTTAAAAGGCCGCGTGGCGCAACTGAATAGCGCATCAGATTTCGGCTCTGAGGGTTGGGGGTTTGAATCCCTCCGCGGTCACTTTTACTATTTTAGGGATTACAAAAATCGCAATACATAGGATCTTCCTGAGTAACATTTTCTTTGGCCCTTTCGCAGGCATATTCACAATTTTTGCACTTATAAATATACGCTTTAACAGATTTTGTTGGAAGATTGCACAAACTGCATCGCAAGCCCCTAACCACCTCAGAGACTGAAAAACCTGGTGCTTTACAATCTGGGCAAAGTGATTTTATATTTTTCACTAGATCATTTACAGCGTGTCCAATGGCTCTCATTCTTGTAGGATTATTCATAGCACGCATATCCGTTTCTGCAATGATTGTTTTATTCCCTTTTAATAGTTCAAGGACTTTTGATCTTAAGATTTCCGGAGACTGAAAATTTTTCAATATCTTTTCTTCCCCGCCTATCTCTTTGGTTTTAAGAATAATACCGTGATTAGGAAATCCAATGCGCTTTTCAAATTCCTTCAAATCACTAATATTTTTGATTTCCTGATGGTTAAAATTGGTTTCGGTCGTCAAGTGCCAACCCCTTATTTCCAAATTATTTTTGGTATCTATTAATATTAGCATCTCTTCGTTGGCAGACATTAAAAAACTCGATGGGTGTGCCCCAAAAGACCCTTCACTGGCTACTGCTAAAGTTTCTGTAGTCCCTTCCAGAGCTGCCAAAGCTTTTGCTTTTACCGTATCCATAGCGGTGAGCTTGCGATCAACTTCTCCCGTAAACGTTCCGAACTTATCCGTATTTAAATCTGAGACTGTCTTACAATGCACCTCGAGTTCGCTTTCCAAAATAGGGGCAATTACTTTCTCCTTTCTGTGCATGGTGGCGATAATTAAAGTACGTCCCTTAAATATATCATTACTGCCATTTTTTTTAACCATAAATTATTGAGAAATTAAAATCAATGCATCTATTGTCAATTTAACTTCATATACTTTCTGCGAATTCTTTCTGAAAAGATTTTGTAGGTATCCATTTCACTCCTTTTTGATAACGTTCTATGTTATTTTTGTTTGTTGGATCCATAACCAGAAGATATATCCATTCATTGTCGAGAAGGGTTTTGAGGTTATCGTTCTTCAGAAGGATTTTTTGTATAATTTCTTTCGGGGCCTGTATCAATACCGATAGTCTTAGGGGCTGGTGGTAAACTTTTTCATCAGATTCATTTACTGATTGAAGTGGGAGTCCCATTTTTAAATCTCCGCCATTACCCTGAACCACACCAAACTTACCTGTAATGTTATGGGTTATTTTGGAACCGCCCCCGAATTTTTCATTATCAACGGTTGAAAAATAATAATGGTTGTTGATCCATTGGGTCACCACCATAGGTCCCTGCATAATTCCTTCCAAGGCCTCACCATTTTTGTCGAGTTCCCAATTATAGGAGTGAAGGAAGCAGTGGCCATTCAAGTTCATATTTTTGGTAAGGGAGCGTGGTCCCACAACAAATCCGGCATTTTTTGCCAAGCCCCATTCCGGCCTTGTTTCTGCCCAGTTGTTGGTTTTTTTATGTGCAGCGGCAATGCTTTTTTTACGTCTGCCCAGTCGTTCTTGAGTAGCTGTTTCCTGTGCTCTTTGCAAATCTTTTTTCAGTTTTGATAATTGTTCCTTATAGGAGTCAGGAATTTCAGAATCGAACACTACGATTTCATCTGTGGTTGTATTATGTTCAGCCCCAAGGAAAATCGTTTGCTCAGGAATGTTCAGTTCGTACTTTTGTTTAAGGGCATTTCTAACGTCAGGAAGATTTGCCAATTTGGCTAGCATCCTTGCGTTATGCCTACCGGGGCTAGCAGCACAGGCCCCGCAGTCAAGGCTGGAGCCAAAAGGGTTGTTTGCAGAGTGGCTTCCGTGCCCCACAAAAAGTACAAGTGGAGAAAACTGTCGCCAACCCATAAGATCAAAAACTGATTTTACGATAGCTGTTTTTTCTTCCAAAGTGATGTAAGGATCAGTCGCTTCTATATGGTTATGCTTTATTTCAGGTGTACAAACTTTTTCGTGGGATTGTATGTTTTTTCGCCTAGGAGTGTAAAGTTTTCCTGGGATAAGCGTTCTTAAAAGTAAGGAAATTCCATAAAAAACACCCGATCCTTCAACGTAACCGAACGCTGAGGGGAGCATATTTTTCATCCGTCTTAAAAAATAATCGGTGAATCTTTTTCTTTCGTTTCTTTTTTGATGTTTATCAAACTGCTTCACTTTATCTTGCTGTGCAATTTCCGAAACTTGGTAGCTTGAGGGGACGATAGGAGGACAGGATTTTCTTGATAAGCCATCCTCAAGGTTTTTATAATCCATCGCAATGCCAAAAAAACCTGCGTAACCAAAGGTTTCATAATGTCCTTTGGATTCTACATTTCTACGTATCAATTCGGATCGGGTATCTATACAAAAGACCAGTTGGGCGTTTGGTATTTTATCGCTATTAGAAATATTAATTTGTTGGTTGTGGTTTTTTAAATTTTTTATCAATTGATTTTGCCAACTCTTTTCCCAAGCTTTTAACCATATATATTGAATTTTTGAATTTGGTTTTTGAATAGGTTGCTGGTTGTAATCTGGAAGTATTTCGGCTTTAATATGTTTTGCAAGCCATAGACGCACCGCTAAGTAATCCTCTAATGTGATTCTGTATTTCTGTTGCCAAGGAGAATTTGTTTCTTCTCGATATTTAATATAACCAGTCCACCCTGGCAATGCTGCCAAATGGTACTTCAATATTGCGAGCTGCTCTTGTTCCGTGTTTTTTTCTAAAATTTTCAACAGTGTCTCCGAGCTAGATTGCGGGATACTAGAAAGCGAGTCTACATTTATTTCAGCATCATAAATGGCTAATATCCTCCAAGCTTTAAAAAAACCATCTTCTTTATAGGGCATTTCCCATTCGGCAAGACCTTCGTCCATAAATGCCATAAGCCATTTTACCATCATTCGATCCAATTCGGCATTGGTATTTTGAATATTTATTTTTTTAAAGGATTCCAGTTGTTCAAGACACTCCTCCGGATTTTGATCAATTTCATTTTCGGCAAGCAAGGACAGCAATTCCTTTTTGCTTATTTCACCCTGCTCCCAGGCCTGACGGAAAGTAGCGGTTTGTGGCAAGACACTTCCACCTAATAGATTTTCTGCATCTTGTATGGCTTTTTCAAAGTGAGTATTTTCATAACCTGCTAATGGATTTGAGGTTACAAAAGAATATAAAGGCCAGGTCTTTCCAATTGCTTGTGAAGCTGTTTGGATTTTATTTAGAAGACTTTCGTTGTTCATTTGGTTACATTTTTATAGGTAAGAATTGTTTTTTTATGAGGCTGTGATAAGTTTAAAAGTTTTACATATATCCAGGGTACTTTTCGGTAAATGCCCAGTTTCATTACGAAAAAACCTATGAGGAAGATAGTACCAAAAACAATTTGGAGAACAGACAAGGGTTGTGGCACTTCTGCCATTGGCATCTCTACCATTAATAGTGTTACACCATTATATAGTAAGGCATATACTCCTATACCCATTACAAAGAGTACTATAGGAACAAAAGTTTTTTGTATAGTGGAAAGACTTTTCTCCTTTACTATATTATATGTAGCCTGGCCCACTGTTATGGCCACAATAAGAGTAAGAAAAATACTGCTGTCAGTAAAACTTGTTTTTCCCGTTAACAAGGAAAACAAGATTGCTCCTGCAATACCAAATACTAGTACAACAATAGCTTGAATTGGCTTAATTCTAATTTTATGAGGTTTTTGCGGGGCGCTATGGGCAATCTCCTCTCCAGAGGATAGAAAAAGATAGGCCTTGTAAAATCCGTGCAAGATCAAATGTGCTATCGCTGCGTTAAAGAAGCCAAGTCCACATTGCATGATCATAAAGCCCATTTGTGCAATGGTGGAACAAGCAAGTTTCTGTTTCACGTTGGCCTGAAGTAGTTTTGTAAATTGTGCAATAATGGAGGTTAGCCCTCCTATGATAAAAATAAGCGTTAGGGTATTGGAGGCGATCAATACCGTAGAAAGTAATGCGAGCAAAATGCCCGATCCATTTACAAAACCAGCGTGCATAAGTGCAGATGCTGGCGTAGGAGCGGTCATAGCTGAAAGCAGCCATCGGTGAAAAGGGTAGATGGCAGATTGTATGATTGCAGCGGTGATTATAAATAATGCAGCAATCAATAAAATGTTAAACGGTATAGCATACAGGTTGTTTATTATTCCATTGAGCGTAAATTGGCCGCTTTTAAAGGAAAGTATTAAAACCCCAATACTTAGGAGAGCAGCTCCCAAGAAAAAAAATTTTTGCGCAAATTTTGATGCTTCCCTTGCTTCACCCCAATCGGAATCAACGCCTATCAATCTTGCCATAAAAAAGCCCATTAATAGCCAAGAAAGCAAAAAGGGTAAGATGTGATTGGACATTACAAATATCATAACTGATAGTGCAAACCCTATTGAAAAAAGGGTGAATCTACGCTGGTACCTAAAGCCAATAAGATAACTCTGGGCATAACTGCTCACAACAGCGCTAAAAAAAGTGACTGTTATCCATATAAGAAGGGTAAAACCATTTATTCGAAAAATATCCTCCAAATCCCAATTAGGCATTTTAATTTTGTAATAGATAAGTAATCCGATAGTTGAAAGGAATAATAACCATTGAAAAGGAGCGGTTATTTTGGAAAGTAAGGGAAGATTATTTTTTTTTGATGGAACGGGCTTATTAGATGGCTGGTTTGGCTGTAAATTGGTTTCTAAGGCCATAATTTAAATGATTTTTTTAGTATTGCTGATTTGAAAGCAAGGATGGATTAGTTTCATATTTTTAGTTGATATTAAATACGATTATTCCACGGCTGTCATTTTGAGAACCCCCGTGATTTTCAAATTTTTACCCTCATCCCTCATTTTTGAAATAAAGTCCGCAGCGATTTTCTTTTCCTCCTCAAGTTCCTTAATACGATTATTTAATGGTTCTTGGTCATATTTATGATTTCTCTCCCAAAGTTGGAGTCCTTCTATTTTATGAAAGTTTATTTTTTGGTTGATCAGGGACATAATAACGTCTGAAGCCTGCGAAGGAGTAAACTCTCCTTTAACCAATTGAATATTCTGTTTCAAAGTTTCGATTTGAGAGGTCTTTTTGTTTTCCATATTTATTTTGTTTATGATTTATGATGCAAAGGTTGAAAAATTTAATCATAAGTTTTTATTTATATTTGTAATGCTATACATTAAAATATTTTATGAACTACACTTTGCATCAGCTAAAGATATTTTTAGAAATATCTCAAAGCAAGAGTATTACAAAAACAGCTGAGAAGCTTTATTTAACCCAGCCAGCGGTTTCAATCCAGTTAAAAAATTTTCAGGATCAATTTTCGATACCTTTAACTGAGGTGGTGGGAAGAAGACTTTTTGTAACGGATTTTGGAATGGAGATTGCCGAAGCCGCCAAAAAAATTATAAAGGAAGTAGATGCCATTAATTATAAAACTTTATCCTATAATGGAAAGTTATCGGGAAAGCTCAGAATCTCTGTTGCTTCCACTGGCAAATATGTAATGCCCTATTTTTTATCGGAATTTATGATTGAGCATAAGGGCGTCGAGCTTATAATGGATGTAACAAACAAAACAAAGGTGGTAAGGAGTATGGAGCTTAATGAAGTAGATTTTGCCCTAGTTTCAGTACTTCCAAAAAAGCTTAATGTACTCTTTATTGAACTTATGCAGAACCAGCTTTTTTTGATTGGCGGAAAGCAACTAAAATTGAAAAAAGAGCCTACTAAAAAAACTTTATTTGAAGAACTCCCTTTAATATATCGTGAAGAAGGTTCTGCTACTCGCAATTCGATGGAACAATTTATTTCTAAAAATAGCTATCCCGTTCGTAAAAAAATTGAACTAACTTCAAACGAGGCTGTTAAACAAGCGGTCCTTGCGGGTCTAGGGTTTTCTATAATGCCCTTGATAGGCATTAAAAACGAATTGAAAAACCAAGAACTTCAAATTATTCCAGTGAAAGGACTACCAATTAATACTACCTGGCGCCTTATCTGGTTAAAATCGAAAAAGCTATCCCCGGTTTCTGTTGCCTATCTTGAATTTTTAAAATTAAAAAAAGAGGAGATCATCAATGATAGGTTTAATTGGATAAATGAATATTGAAAAAATTTCACCTAATAATTATCGTTTTTTCAAAACTGTGCTAATTTACTTTCACTAATATAAACGTGATATCTTACACGTCGCTTCTTGCGATTCCATTCTTAAATGCTATTTTTTATATTCAAAAACAGATAAGAACGTTAGCCATTAAAGATCTGTTAATTAGCAGAATATTAATAGCAATAGCGTGTATTAATATTTAATTTTAATAAAGTTAAATTAAAAAATAAAGTTATGTTTACTATTGTGAATGAACTGCCTGAAGATATTTTGGGAATTGTTGTTTCAGGAAAAACCACTGAAGAAGATTACGATAAACTAAATCCACTGTTAGAGGAGCACAAATCAATGCACGGAACTATTAAGTTTTTTGTTGAAATAGATGAGTTGAATTATACAGCTAAGGCTATGTGGGAAGATTTTAGAGTAGGGCTTCATTATTGGCGCGATATAAAAACTGTTGCCATAGTTACCGATAAAGAATGGTTGGAAAAATCCATTGAGGCTTTTAGTTCAATTATTCCTGGGATGAAAACAAAAGGTTTCCATCTTGATGAACGTCAAGAAGCCTTGGAATGGTTGAAAAAACAAAAAGCTTAATCAAGTTTTTTCTAGACACTGAATTGTTTTAAATGATGATCCAAATGTTTGTATTGCATTTGTCCCCATTGTTCCGGTGTAAATTTTCCAAAAATAGGATGTGGCTCCCATTCTATTTGATTTTCCTTTGTGTGAAATTCGTCAACTAATTTTAAAAGTGCTGCTTTTTCGGTTTCGAAATCCTTGTTTTCCGAAATTTTAAAAGATCTAGCGGTAGGCAAATTTTGTCTCCATGGCTTATCGTTGTAAAGCGATTTTTTAAAAAGAAACGCCAAAGGAAAGTACTGCTTTTTTATATTTCCTTTCCCTAAAGAAACATTCAACGGTTGTTGACAATGGTGAAGTGCTTGGCCAATATCCATTTTTCCCCACTTACGTTCACTGTTTGGCTTAAGCATATTAATTCTTTTCTTTATTTCGGCATAGGGTTCTTCATTAAAAAGTGATTTCATATTTTAATATTTTTTATTAAGGAATAAATTTATTCAATATTCATTGAAAAAATAGATCACAGCGGAAGATTGTTCCCAAAAACAATTCTTATGTAACCATTCATTATTATCTTTAAGGAAACAGAAAAATTTTGGAAGAAAACAATTCATTTTCCATAAAAAACTGGAGCGAGGATGACCGTCCGCGAGAGAAGCTTTTGCTAAAAGGGCGCATAGCTTTAAGTGATGCAGAACTTGTCGCAATTTTAATTGGTTCTGGTAGCCGAAACGAAAGTGCCGTTTCGCTGAGTCAAAGAATTTTAGCATCGGTCGGAAACAATTTAAGCGAATTGGGTAGGCTTTCCGTTTCTGAATTGATGGAGTTTAAGGGAATAGGCGAAGCTAAAGCAATCAGCATAGCTGCAGCAATGGAATTAGGCCGGAGAAGAAGGGCAGGGGAAGCTTTGGAACGAAAAAAAATCACTTCCAGCAATTCTGTTTTTGAATATATGCAACCCATTATTGGCGAACTTCCACACGAGGAATTTTGGATACTTTATCTCAACAATTCAAATAAAGTCATAAAGAGCGCACAACTTAGCAAAGGCGGAATTACAGGAACGGTAGTAGATGTTCGCTTAGCTTTTAAAGAAGCTTTGCTGCTAGGTGCTGTGGGTATTATTTTGGCACATAACCATCCATCGGGTACATTGAAACCCAGTCAGGCAGATATTCAGCTTACCAAAAAATTAAAAATAGCAGGTGATAGCTTGGACATAAAAGTGCTAGATCACCTTATAATTACTGAAAAAGCGTACTTTAGCTTTGCCGATGAAAATATGCTGTAATTCACTATGCTTTTAATCTACACCCAAAAAATTACCCCCCGTATTTCCTATATTTTCAAGCATATCTGTTTGCGTATTTTGGGTATTGATGTAGTTTTTACTTCAGGTATTGAAGAATTTATTGCACACGTTGGTCCAAAAATGTCCTATGGAAAAAAGCCTTTGGGTAACGAACTTTTCTTTCAGAGTTATGGACTTTTGGAACAACAGGGTTTTGAGGCCATAGAAATTTCAGTAAAGAAATGGGAAAGTACCTATGGTTTTTTTTCGGTTTCAAATTCCAGTAGCTTGCCTTTTGATATTTTTTCGTCAAGTTTTTATATGATTTCGCGCTACGAGGAGTATTTACCTCATGTAAAGGACGAAATGGGGCGCTTCATGGCTTCAGAAAGTTTGGCTTTTAAAGAAGGGTTTCTTCACCAACCAATTGTGGATATTTGGGCATATATTTTAAAGGATAAACTTTTAGAAGCTTTTCCTGAGATGAGTTTTCCGTCAAAAAAACTTACTGTACATCCCGTAATTGAAGCTGCCCAGCCTTATGCCTATGAGCAGAAAGGCATATTCAGGACTGTTGTGGGATATGTAAATGGTTTTTTTCAAGGGAAATTCCGAAATATGATTGCAAGAACCCAAGTAGTTTTAGGTATAAAACGAGATCCCTTAGATACATTCAAGTGGATCGTTAACAAAGGCACACGCAGCGATTTCAATCTCACTGTTTTCTTCCTTTTAGGAAATGCACTTTCGTTTAATGAAAGCATGAATACCCATCGGCAGAAATTCAAAATGCTCATAAAGTATGTCTCTGACTACAAAGAAGTAGGCCTTATTTTTTCGTTCAATTCTTTGAGTGATTATGAAATGCTAAAAAGCGAAAAACGACGAATGGAAGAAATAACGAACCGTTCTCTTGCAAGCTCAATGAATTCTGAGTTCTTGGTAAATCTTCCAGATATTTATCGCCATTTGGTAGAACTGGAAGTAAAGCGAGATTTTACAATGGTCTTTCGGGACAATGTTGGTTTTCGGGCGGGTACTTGCACGCCGTTTCTATTCTACGATTTAGATTATGAAATAAAGACACCACTGGTTGTTCACCCAGCAGCAATGACCACTTTTGCATTTCAGAAAAAATATGCTTCCGATATTGAAAAAACGGTCAACAATACCATTAAGGCGGTGGAAGAAGTGAACGGAACTTTTACAATGATTTTTTCCAACAAGGATTTTTCTTCTACAGAAAACAATAAAGTTTGGCGAAGTATCTTTTCAGAAAAACTGCAGGAATATGCGCAATAGTGATATAAAAGATGTTTTTTTTGATTTGGATCATACGCTTTGGGATTTTGATCGAAACTCGAGTTTAGCTTTTGAAAGGGTTTTTCAAAAGTACAGAATCGAGCTTCCGCTGGTGGATTTTTTAAAGGAATATGAGCCTATTAATTTGATTTATTGGAAAAAATACCGTGAAGAACTCGTTACCAAAGAAGAACTCCGCAGGGGAAGATTGACCGAAACATTTGATCTTTTTAATTTAAAATTTCCACTCGAAACCATTGACGCACTTTCAGTTTGCTATATTGAAGAACTTCCTATGGACAACCATCTTTTTATCGGCACTTCTGAAATCCTTAAATATCTTTCAAGAAAATATAATCTTCATATAATTACCAATGGTTTTGAAGAAGTCCAGCATCTTAAGCTTCAAAATAGCGGCATTAAAAAGTATTTTGATACTGTTACGACTTCTGAGGAGGTAGGAGTGAAAAAACCTAATACCATTATATTTGAAACTGCTCTTTTAAAAGCTTCCGCAGTGCCAAAAAAAAGTATAATGATTGGCGATAGTTTTGAAGCGGATATCGTGGGCGCGGCAAAAGCAGGAATGCATACTTTGTTCTTTAATTACAGAAATGAAGAAGTAGTACCTCCTTATTTCGCTATAAATGAACTTTCTGAGATTAAAAATTATCTTTAGTAATAATCAAGGGTAAACATCGTTATCTTAAGGTAAACTATCCCCACTTATGAATAAGATCCTATCCCTGCCCATTTTGGTGGTATCTGCTTGTCTATTTTTTACCGCCTGTGTCCAGGACACAAATTTTGACCAAGCTGAGGATATCGCGCTAACACCAATCGTTGAGCTAGATTTGATATACTTTGATCTTCACGCTGATCGATTTTTCGACACTATAACTTCCAATCCAATCTTTACCGTTCGAGATACAACTGAAATCCGATTTTTGGATGACGGTAGTCTACAGGAAAGTCTAAAACGAGCAGAATTCTATTTTAAGTTTGCCAATAGCATTTCTCGAAACTTTCAAGTAGACTTTCAGTTTCTGAGTGAATTTAATGATACAACGTATGTTGCAGGAACATTTGTAGAACAAGGCACACTGGCAAGCCCCGTAATTACTGAATTTACTGAAGATGTTGAGGGCGAAGATATTTTAAAACTTACACAAGCCAACAAAGTTGTGGTATCGGTTACCATCCCTTCTTCGGATGAAAATCTAGAAGGTACCTTGAATCTAAAATCCAAAACAACCTACTTTTTGGAATACTAAAACAATGCAACATTTTTTAACTATCATATTATCCCTTGTGGGCGTATTGGCCATATCTCAAAATAAGCAGATACTCTATGGTTTTGATGATATTCCCCAATCATTAATGTTAAATCCTGGAAGCAAAGTACTTCATAAAAAGCATTACGGAATCCCTTTTTTGTCCCAAGTTCATTTTAATGGAGGTTCTTCGGGTGTATCGGTTTACGATATTTTTAAAGACGGGAATGACAATATCAATGACCGTATCACCCGAAAGATTTTTGAAATGAAGAATACAGATTTTTTCACTGCTACACAGCAATTGGAACTCATCAATTTTGGTTGGCGTGCAAAAAACGAAATTTATTTTTCTGGTGGTATTTATCAAGAATTTGATTTTATTGCTTATTTCCCTAGAGATTTAGCGATTTTGGCTTGGGAAGGAAACCAAGACTATTTGGACTATCAATTTGATTTAGGCGAAATCAGTACAACTGGTGATTTTATGACTGTTTACCACTTTGGGTTGAACAAAACGATAAATAAAAAACTAACTGTTGGCGCTCGGTTGAAACTATATTCCAGTATGTTCAGTTACAGGAGCGTGAACAATTCCGGGACCTTTGTAACCCGTTTGGGAGATGAGAATTCAGAAAATATTTATGAGCATACTGTTGAAAGTGCTGATGTTTCGGTTGAAACTTCGGGTTACGCATCGTTGCGTGATTTGGACGGATCAGGACAAGTAACAAGTGAAATTTTGGGACGTGCTTTTTTTGGTGGCAATATTGGAGTAGGAGTGGATGTAGGATTTACATATGAGATAAATGAAGCCTGGAGTTTGACAGTAAGCGCGTTAGATATTGGTGCTATTTTTCACTCAAAAGATGTTGAAAGTTATCGTGCACATGGCACATATACCTTAGATGGAATTAACCTTATATTCCCACCTTTAAACCAAGGTGAGTCAACTTTTCCATACTATGATGATCTTGAGAATGAGGTAGAGCGAGAGATACCTATAGACACCCTGTACAATAAGTATACGCAATTTAGACCAATGAAATTCAATGCCGGCTTGAGCTTTGGTTTTGGTAGTTTTAATGCCACTGGCGCTTGTGATTGTTTAAATCCCGGTGGAAATAAACTTCACAAGCAAAATGTAGGACTTCAGTTTTATTCCATTTTTAGACCCAAAGGACCTCAGATGGCCGGAACTCTTTTTTACTTTAGAAGACTTACTGAATATCTTTCTGCAAAAGCTACTTACACGGTAGATTCCTATTCATTTACAAATGTTGGTTTGGGACTTTCAGCAGATCTTGGAAAAGTCAATTTTTACATTGCAGCGGATAACCTCATAAAGTATAGTAATTTGGCAAAGGCAAAAAGTGTATCTTTACAATTAGGATTTAATATAATAATTGACGAAGAATGACACGTTTTTTAATGCTTTCCCTTGCTTTTTTACTTGCCACCAGTGCAATTTCCCAAAACACAAATTTGAGCGATTACAGTTATGTTATCGTTCCAGAACAATTTGATTTTCAAAAAGGGCAAGACCAATATCAAATTAATTCGATGACACAGTTTTATTTTGAAAAATATGGGTTCAATGCCTATTTGGCAGACTCGGCACCCAATGCAAATCGATGCAATGGCTTATATGCAGATGTGGAGGAGTTAAAAAGCTTGTTTGGAACAAAGCTTCAAGTTGTTTTGAAGGATTGTAATAATAAAGAAATATACAGGGGGCAAGAAGGTAAAAGCAAATATAAAGAGTATGATAAATCTTATCAAGATGCCCTTCGGAAGTCATTTAATAGTATTGAAGCTTTACATGTAAAACAAAAAGATGTAGTTATTTTAAACAATGAGATAGCCAATGTAAAAGTTTCAGAAGATGCGAAAATTAATTCGGCAATGGATGAGCTTACAAAACCAAAGGTTTCAAGAGTTTCAGGAAATTTACTTCCAGATGCGAAATTTTCTAACTATTCAAATTCTGGAAAAACATATTTACTTCGGAAAACAGCAGAGGGCTATTCCTTATATGAAGAATCTGCCAGTGCAGCAGACGGATTACTTTTGAAGGGAAAAATAATCGTTATGGATAAGGTGGTGAAATATATGGACACCTCCGGAAACGTTGCTGATGCTTCTTTTGATCCATCTGGAAATCTCATCATTAAGGTTGCCGGTGATACAATAGTATACAAATCAGAAGACTAAAAATCGTATTTGTCTTTCCAAAGTTGCTTTAAGTAGCTTTTTAGCGCATTTTCCTTGGGGTTATTTCCTGGTCTATAAAATGTAGTGCCTTTTATCTCTTCGGGTAAAAATTCGTGTGGCACAAAGTTACCTTCGTAATTATGTGCGTATTCATATTCCTTTCCATAACCCAATTGCTTCATAAGTTTCGTAGGTGCGTTTCTGATAGATAATGGCACAGAGAGGTCACCTGTTTGCCGAACAAGCTGTTGTGCTTCTCCAATTGCTTTGTAGGAGGCATTGCTTTTAGGAGAAGTTGCCAAATAAATTGCGCATTGGCTCAAAATAATTCGAGCTTCAGGATATCCGATAGTATTTACAGCTTGAAAAGTGCTGTTTGCCAATAGTAAAGCGTTTGGATTTGCATTTCCAATATCTTCCGAAGAGAGAATCACCATTCTTCGAGCGATGAACTTTATATCCTCTCCACCCTCTATCATTCTTGCCAACCAATAAATAGCCGCGTTAGGATCGCTTCCCCGTATAGATTTTATGAATGCTGAAATGATATCATAATGTTGCTCGCCAGTTTTGTCATAAAGCACTGTATTTTTTTGTGCTTTTTGCATGACCAGCTCGTTGGTAATTGTAATCTTTTCACTTTTTTCTGAAAGTACAACTAATTCCAAAATATTCAGAAGCTTTCGTGCATCTCCTCCAGAAAGCCTTATAATGGCTTCAGTTTCTTTTAATGCTACTTTTTTCTTTGATAATATTTCGTCTTCTTTTAAAGCTCTTTTCAGCAACGCTTCCATATCCTCGCGGCTAAAGGATTCTAAAATATAGACCTGACAGCGGGATAATAATGCTGGAATAACCTCAAAACTTGGATTTTCGGTTGTTGCTCCAATCAAAGTAATCCAACCTTTTTCAACTGCACCCAAAAGCGAATCCTGCTGCGATTTGCTGAAGCGATGAATTTCATCAATAAATAGGATAGGGTTTTTAGTTGAAAATAGATTGTCACTCTTTTTCGCTTTTTCTATTACCTCCCGAACGGCTGCCACACCACTGTCTACAGCACTCAAAATATAAAAAGGTCTACCGCTTTCATTTGAGATAATATTTGCAAGTGTGGTTTTGCCAGTTCCCGGCGGTCCCCAAAAAATCATGGAAGGGATCATTCCTGTGCTTAATTGGGAGGTAAGAGAGCCTTTGGGACCAACTAAATGCTGCTGACTTAAATAACCTTCAAGTGTGTTTGGGCGGATCCTTTCGGCGAGGGGTGCATTCATAGATTTCAAAATTACAATTTTAATATATCGGTTTCACTGACAATTTATCATAAATTTGATTTGAGGATTGTTTTTTGTAATTAAATCTTTATGTCTAATTCAAGCCCATTGAAATTTACTCCTGAAGTTATTGGTTATCCATTGCTATTTGTTTTGGTACTTTGGATTGTGTTCTGGATTGAATCACGTTTTGGCTTAAATTTTAATTCTTATGGCGTATACCCTAGAAAATGGAGTGGGTTACGCGGTATTATTTTTAGTCCTTTCATCCACGGCAGTTTGAAACACCTTTTTAATAATTCAATTCCGTTATTTGTTCTTTCCTCTGCCTTGTTCTATTTTTATCGAAATATTCGCTGGAGAGTTTTAATTTTCGGTCTGTTGTTAACGGGTATAGCTACTTGGTTAATAGGTAGGGCATCACTTCATATAGGCGCTAGTGGCGTGGTTTATATGTTGGTGTCTTTTTTATTTTTTAAAGGAATTTTTTCAAAACAATTTCAACTAACGGCCTTGGCTTTAGTAGTTGTTTTTCTTTATGGTGGCATGCTTTGGTATGTATTTCCCGTAAATCCTGAAATTTCTTGGGAAGGTCATCTTTCTGGTTTTTTTGTGGGCTTTCTGTTTGCTTTTTTCTTTAAAGGAAACCCAGTAGAAAATAAAAAATACGATTGGGAACGTGAGGATTATAGCCCTGAAAATGATCCTTTTTTAAGACAGTTTGATGAAAATGGAAATTTTATAGAACTACCTAAAGAATTGTCCGAAGATTCTCTTTCGGAAAATGCGGTTGAAGAAAAACCTAGGCGTATAAAAATAGTTTATACCCATAAAAGGAGTTCAGAAACTGATACTAAGTAAGTTTTATCTACTACGTTGGCGAATCACTTCATAAAGAAATGCTCCGCACGCTACCGAGACATTTAAGGAATTAATTTCTCCCAATAAAGGTAAGGAAGCACGTTCGTCTACCAAGCTAAGAACGGACTTTGAAACTCCTTTGCCTTCCGAACCCATTATGATTGCTAGTGGTTTTTTTAAGTCTAGAGAATAGATTTCGGAATTTGTCTTTTCTGTTGCTGCAACCGTCGAAATACCTGAGCCTTGTAAATAGAAAATAGCATCTTTAATATGCTCTACTTTACAGATAGGAATTTTAAATATTGCTCCTGCAGAAGTTTTCACTGTGTCTCCTGAAACAGGAGCGCCTCCAGTTTTTTGAATTATTACAGCGTCAACACCTGTGCACTCAGCAGTACGCAGAATTGCGCCAAAATTTCTTACGTCTGTTATTTGGTCCAAAATTAGGAATAGGGGAGCTTTATCATTTTCGAGAGCTTTTTCAACCACGTCCTCCAAAGAATGAAATGAAACTGGAGAGGTAACGGCTACAATACCTTGATGATTGCCTCTTGTTAGTCTATTAAGCTTTTCAAAAGGTACTACGCTTATAGGTATGTTTTCTTTTTCTAGGTCTTTAATAAGGCTTTCTATTTTGTCGCTGTCTATCCCTTTCTGAACAAAGACTTTGTCAAAAACCACTTTTGATGCAAGTGCTTCTTTTATGGGATATATTCCGAATATAGTATTTGTTTTGTCAGTCATAAGTTAAAGATAAAGCTTCATCCAATTTTTTAAATTCTGCTCAAAGGTAAAGAGATTTAGCTTGTGTTGTGTTATAAAAAACATATAGATAAAAAAACACCCCTTAATATTAAGGGGTGTTTAAAAAATAAATTTAGGTTAAGATTTTTTATTGTCTAACTCTAATTGAAACTCTACCTCCAGAAACAACGTTTCCACCACCTTCAATAGCAAGAGCAAAAAACTCACCTTCAGGATCTTCAATAGAATTGTCAATTCCAGTAACCGTAATAGTTCCTTCACGGGTATTTGCTGGAATGAGAACAGTTGCATCAAAACTATAGTTTTCAGGAGCTGTTGCAGGTGCTTCCAAAGCTGGAATTGCCATAATTTTAAATTCTCTATCAACATCCGCTATGTCAGACACAAACAAATCTACAGTGGAACTTCTTTCACCACCTTCAGGAATGTTGTTTATGTTTTTGCTGGAAACTGAGAATCCAACCACTGTTTTACGGTCTGCGTTATAGTCATCATAAGTTTCACAAGAAACAACAGTGAGGGCTAAAACGATGAATGTAATTATTATATTGATTTTTTTCATTACTATAATGTTTTAAGATTATTAATACCCAGGATTTTGTGCCAAGTTTGGATTTAAATCCAATGCTGTTTGTGCAATAGGTAATTGGAATTGATTGGCATCTGCAGCTAAGTTCTGAGCATCAGATGGAGTTCCAGATCCGTCTTGTAAATCACCAAATCCACCGCGTTCAACAGGAAGTCCCCATCTTTTAAGGTCAAAGAAACGTTGAGATTCAAAAGCGAATTCCAATCTTCTTTCAAGGCGAATTGCATCACGAAGTGCTACACCAGTTTCGCCACTTGGAGGGGTTACATATCTTTTGCTTCTTACAGCGTCTAAAGCTATACGAGCAGCTTCTTCATGTCCAAGGTTGTATTCTGCTTCTGCGATATTAAGTTTAGCTTCTGCAGCACGAAGTATTTTTATATCAACACGTCCTGGATTTGCTCCACCTTCTCTAGCAAATAACTTTTTTATTGCATTAAATTTAAATGCACCGTTTCTTCCTTGGAAAGTATAAGCATCTTTTCTTATGTCATCATCAGCAAAAAGTTGATAAAAAGGATAAGATACTACATATTCAGGAACTAAAGTGTTTACACCAAATTGGCTCCAAGTAACTCCAGGAGTGATATCCAATCCAGGAGGATCAACATCTATCCAAAAAACTACTCCATCTTTACTTACATCTTCCCAAACACCTACTACTTTATTAAGAGGAGCAACTGGTTTTGTAACATCATTAGCTGCATCAATAGCATTTTGCCATTGACCCATATACAAGTATGCTCTTGATAGCAATATGTTTACACCATCTTTGTTTAAGCGACCAGCATCAGCAGCGTCTGGAATACCTTCCAATGCATCTTTAAGATCCTGAACTATCATATTATAAGTTTCGCCAACGGAAACTCTTGCTGGTTCGATAGAAAAATCTGCAGTGGTCACATAGGCCACTCCAAGACTGCTATTAGCATCAGCTGATTGCGTGGGTATTTTAGCAAAGAATGAAGCGACATTCATATGGCCTAAGGCTCTAAGAGCTTTTGCTTCAGCAACTACTTGATCTTTATTGTCACCTTCAAAATTCGCGCTTTGTTCTAAAAGTGTATTAGCACGAAAAATCATTGTATAGGCATTTTGATAAAGACCACTCATTGGTTCACTAGATGCGGAATATTGCCAGTTGTGCAACGTTCTTCTAGTTCCTCTTCCTTTTTGAGCAAAAGTTACGTTATCTGCCAAAATATCTGGAGCGTCAAGCATTCCTCCAGCATCACTTCCACCGTATAATGAGCCGGCGGTTAATGTTGAATAGATACCTCTAGCTGCGTTATCAAAATCCGCTACAGTAATATATGCTTGAGATGTTGCAAGCTCATCGAAAGGTATTTGGTCCAGTTCACTATCGCAGGAAGTAAAACCTCCTATGACAAGTGCAAAGACTGTAATTTTATAAATTATTTTTTTCATTTTATCAATTTTTTTAAAATTAGAAACTAACATCCAAACCAAATTGGAATGACTTAACGTTTGGATAACTGTAAAGGGTAGCTTCTCCAGGTGCAACCGAATCAGCAAAAGCGATAGTCTCTCCAGAAGAAATTCCTACTTCTGGATCTCCCCAGAATTTTGTAAATGTCAATAGGTTCTGTCCTTGCGCATAAAGTCTCAAGCTTTGTAATGGCGTTTTATCCAAAAACTTGCTTGGGAAGCTATATGATAAAGTTACGTTACGCATGCGTATGTAATCTCCTTTTTCCAAAAATCTATCAGAATTTATAGATTGATCTACTGCTGCGTAAATTGGGCTTGGCATTACATTAGTATCACCAGGCTGTTGCCAGTAGTTAAATGCAGTAACTGCTTGATTATCCACAACTGCTTGTCCATCAGATTCTGCGTTAGATCTTACAAAGTTATTGATCCAGTTTCCTGCTTTGAATACAAAGTCAGCACGTAAACCAAAACCTTTGTAGTTAAGATTGGTAAAGAAACCACCTTCTTTATCTGCAATAGTAGATTTTCCTTGGAATACGCGGTTGTCACCTTCAGGAAGATCCTCAGCAAAATAAGTATTTCCATCTGCACCTAAGAATAATGACTTTCCTGTTGCAGGGTCAACTCCCGCATAACGCACCAAATAGTGCTCGTTAATTTTTCTGCCTTCGCTAAAACGGATGTTAAAAGTATTATCCGTTGGTGTGAAATCTTCGCCATCTGGAAGTGCAACTACTTTAGCATCTAAGAAAATAATGTTTGCTCCAAGAGTCCAAGTAAAATCATTAGATCGAATTATATCTCCTTGTAAGGATATTTCAAGACCTTTGTTTTGAATTTCTCCAAGGTTACCAGCAACACTTCCTGTTCCTGATTCATAAGCAGTAGGAATGTTGAATAATAAGTCTGTTGTATTTCTTACAAAGTAATCTGTAACACCGCGAAGACGCTTGTTGAAAAGGTTAAATTCTAAACCAACGTTTGCAGTAGTTGTAGTTTCCCATTTAAGATTTGGGTTAGCGATATTAGCAGGAACAGAACTTGATCCACCTGGATAAAAACCATATGAGTTGGTAGCCTGCGGAGCATAACGGTCTATACCGTTTCTGTTACCTACAGAACCGTAAGCAGCTCTAATTTT
Source organism: uncultured Aequorivita sp. (assembly GCA_937125455.1). Lineage (GTDB taxonomy): Bacteria > Bacteroidota > Bacteroidia > Flavobacteriales > Flavobacteriaceae > Aequorivita. The sequence goes on along the minus strand of CAKZLK010000003.1, from coordinate 51,581 downwards.
AAGATCATTTACTGCATCAACACTAAAAAAGTCTTCTTTAGCAATGTTCCAACCTATACTTCCACTATAAAATGTACCAAATAGATAATCCTTACCAAAGTTTGAAGAACCATCACGACGTACAGATGCAGAAACAAGATATTTCTCTTTATAGTCATAATCAGCAAATACTCCATAAGAAACCAATGTCAATCTAGATCTGTTTGTAAATCCGTCATTTAAATCAGCTGCACTTGTCTGTGTAGACAATAATGGAGAAGGGAAGCCTGTGCTACGTACAAAAGTACGGTAGAACTCATTCAGGTTATATTCGTAAAGACCTAATACATTTAAGTTGTGATTATTTGAGCTTAATACATAGTTCAAACGGTTACTTATAGTTAAATCCAATCTGTCTTGTTGATCATCGAATTTATTACCTACTGGAGCATTGTTTAAGATGATATCCAAAATACCTCCAGGTTTAGAGTAACTTTCTCTTCTAGTAAGCGCGTGGTTTATAGAAGTAGTAAATCCATAGCTCCAGTTCTTAGAGAACTTTACCAATGCGTCTACACTAGCTAGTGTTACGTTATCAATATCTGTAGATCTTTCAGTTTCTAGAGCCCCTCTAATTGGGAAGCCATCATGAGTTGGATTGTATGTTGGATCTCCGTTATCGTCTAACAAAATGTTACCCTCTTCATCATATAGATACTCAGTTTCATATTCGTTAACTGTGTATATTGGTCTAAAAGGGTTTTGAGAGTTGTTTCTATCTCTTGGTTCATCACTTGTTGAGCGTGAGTAACCAACATTAATACCCATGGTTAACCATTCTTTAGCATCAAAATTAACGTTCAAACGAGTTCCTAATCTTTCAAAACCGTTTATTTTATCAATAATACCAGTGTTTTTATCGTGACTTACAGAGAAGTAATAATCCACTTTTTCAGCACCTCCAGAAATAGATACGTTGTTGTTCTGGATAACCCCTTCTTTTAAGATAAGGTCTGCCCAATTTGTCTGTCTGGACAAAAGATCGGCACGCTCTGGAGAACCAGGAGTAGTAGTTACCCCGGGTAATGATCCAGCTCCAGATACACCTAATGCATACATTTCAGCTTCATATTGAAGCTTTTGTTCTGCATTCATCATTGTAAAGTTTGGATTTATTCTGCTGGTGGTTCCATAACGAGAACTGTAGCGAATTACAGCATCTTTATTTCTGTTACCGTTTTTAGTGGTAATTACAACTACACCATTCGCACCACGTGAACCGTAACGAGCTGTTGTAGGAGCATCTTTTAAGATGGTAATGTTCTCAATATCTTCGTTAGGAATGTTTGCAAGATCTTGCTCTCTAATAGGGGCGCCATCCACAATATAAAGTGGTGAAGATGCACCTGCAACAAGAGATCCCGTTCCACGAATACGAACAAAAGCTCCTTGTCCTGGTTTACCGTTTGCGGAAGTTACCTGGACACCAGCCGCCTTACCTTGCAGCATATTATCTATACTGGTTGTCGGTGCCATTTGAGATAATTCCGAAGCGGAAATTGATACAACAGCAGATGTCTGTACCGTTTGGTTTCGTGTAGAGTACCCAGTAACAACAACTTCTTCCAGAGCTGCGGCATCTGGTTGTAAAGTAACGTTAATACTGTTTTGAGCCCCTACTTTTACTTCCTTGACACTAAACCCTACATAACTAAAGGCAAGTGTTTGACCCACATTTGCAGAGACGGTATAATTTCCATCAAAATCTGTCTGTGTTCCAGAACTTGTTCCTTTAATAATAACGTTTGCGCCAGGCAATGGCAGACCTGTGTCGTCTGTCACCGTACCTGTAATAGTTTTTTGCTGTGCAAAGGTAAGCTGCACAACTAACGCTAATATTAGCGTTAAAATTCCACTAAACTTTGTTCTCATTTTTATAAATTATTTGAATTAGCCAACGGCAAAAATCATAATAAAAAGTTAATTACACAAGTATTTGCTCCCAATTTTTATGTTTTATTTAGGAATGTTGATGGTTTTGAATTGGATTTTTTAAAATTTCGAAGAAACGCTAATGTGGATTTTAGTATTTGAAAAACTAAAATTTTGATTTTGCGTATTTCCGTTTGCTACATTGAATCTAAACAACCCTGCTTTTGTGTTGAGTCCTAGTCCAAGCCCAAAACTGTAAAGGTTTTGTTTTAGGGAGATTGTTTCGTTTTCAAAATATCCCAAATCTATTATACTGTGGATATAAACCCCCTCGTTAAATTGATATCTATATTCTGTGTTTATTATAGAATATAGAGATGCATCAATGCTATTTTCGTTAAATCCACGAATGCTATTGATGCCACCAAAACGAAAGAGTTCATTTGCCAAATAGCTGTCGCTAAAAAGCACGCTGGTTGTATTTTGGACGAAAATGGAGTTTTTGTAGTTTAGGTTAAATATATTATTGATTAGCGATTCCGCTCGGACTTGGTCTTCAGAGCTCCCTTCTTTTTTCCGGGAACCTATTCCGCCATCAAACGAAATGATTGATTTAATAGGGAAGAGTTTTTTGTTTTGTGGTTTAAGGTAAGTTGCGCCTGCTATAAAAAACTTTGACTTAAAATCCTCAATTGGGTTTCCGGCTACTGCAACGTCTAGTAAATTGCTGGAATCGTAGCCTTTATAGCCAATGAAAGTGGTTGATTTTGGATTGATTTGATACGTTGCCCTAACTTGTTGTTCAGTGGTTATAAAAGTGCTGTCTCGTTTAAAAATTTTGAGTTCTCCGCTAAGTCCAAAAGGGGTTTTTAGCAAATAGGGCATAGTTATTTTCGCTCTGAAGTTTACCTGCTCCTTGCCATCTGCTTTATAGTTTAATAATAATTGTTCCCCATAATTAAGGTTATTGTTTAGTTCCAGGTTTAGATAACCGTTAAAAGTAAGTTTCTGTGTGTCTTCATCTGTTGCAAAACCAAGTATCCCGTCAAAAAGATTGTTGTTTTGTTTCTCTAAATAAAAATAGACCGTGGTGGAATCTTTTCTAAAAAGTGCTTCGGGTGGCTTAATGGCGGAGACAAAACCTAGGCTGTTTAGATTTTCGTTTTGTTCCACCAATTTCTTTTGGTTGAAAATCTCATCTTTTTTTATTCCCGCATAATATTTAAGGAAGGATCTTGGGAATTTTTCATAACCTTTTACGGCTATGGAGTCCACGATTCTGATATTACCATTATTCACAAATAAGGTAGCATATAATCTGTCGTCTTGGTCTTTTTCGAATTCGGTCAATCTCAATCGGGCAAAAGCATTTCCTTTCTGGTTTCTGATTGCGGTAAGCTTTCTTAAGGATGTTGGAATTGTTTCAAAGGGGAGTGTGAAATAAGTGTCTGTAATTTCGTGGGCTACACGTTGAAGTTCTTTTTTGCTGAAATCATCTTTAGAATAAAAAACCTTGATTTCACTATATTTTTTTCCAAGATAAAAGTCTGCTACATAACTACTGTCATTCTCTTTTTGAAGCTGAACTAGTTCGCTTTCAATAAAACCCATTCGCTGCAGCTTTAAAAAAACGGTATCGGCTTCTTTTTTTAATGCGTTAAAATCTGCAAATGAAGTTTTCATTCGCAATGAGTCTTTAGTTCCTTGTGAAATTGGTTTCTCAGCCTTTATGGAAAAGGTAAGTTCCTGTGCTTTTATTCCGAAAAAGAAGCAAGTATATATATTAAGGTATGTAAAAATGTATAGGAATTTTTTCAAAAAAGACGAAATTTACTGTGTAAAACTAACGCTTCAACTTGCCATTTCATATTCAAATTGAAAAAATAATGAAAGTATGCTGAAAATTAATTCAGTATGGTTTGATTAGTGGAAAAATATTTCTACATTTGCATCCCCTAAAAATAGGGGTGTTTTATTTTTAAACAGTAATAATACATATTTTATATGCCAACAATTTCACAATTAGTACGTAAAGGAAGAACCAAAATAACCAAGAAGAGTAAATCGGTTGCTTTGGATTCGTGCCCACAACGTCGTGGTGTTTGTACGCGTGTATATACTACTACACCAAAGAAACCAAACTCTGCTATGCGTAAAGTAGCAAGGGTTAGGCTTACAAACGGTAAAGAAGTAAACGCATACATCCCAGGCGAAGGACACAATCTCCAAGAGCACTCGATAGTATTGGTTAGAGGTGGAAGGGTAAAAGATTTGCCAGGAGTTAGGTATCACATTGTTCGTGGAGCATTAGACACCGCAGGTGTTGCAGGCCGCACGCAACGTAGATCTAAGTACGGAGCAAAACGCCCAAAGAAGTAAAAATGAAAACGGGCCAAGAATAAATTGAAAAAAAATATTCTTAGCTATTAACAAACAACAAATGAGAAAAAGACAGGCCAAAAAAAGACCACTTTTACCAGATCCAAGGTTTAACGACCAGTTGGTTACGCGTTTCGTAAACAACATGATGTGGGACGGAAAAAAGAGTGTGGCTTTCAAAGTTTTCTACGATGCGATTGACATTGTAGATGAAAAAAAACAAGACGACGAAAAGACTGCGTTGGAGCTTTGGAAAGATGCACTTTCCAATGTTATGCCTCACGTGGAAGTTCGTAGTCGTAGAGTTGGTGGGGCAACCTTCCAAATTCCTATGCAAATACGTCCAGACCGTAAGATTGCAACAGCAATGAAATGGTTGATAACTTATTCAAGAAAAAGAAACGAGAAATCCATGGCCGCTAAACTTGCGGGCGAGATTCTTGCTGCTGCAAAAGAAGAAGGCGCAGCTGTTAAGAAGCGTATGGATACTCACAAAATGGCAGAAGCTAACAAAGCATTCTCGCATTTCAGATTCTAAAAAATGGCACAAAGAGATTTAAAATACACAAGAAATATTGGAATTGCCGCGCATATTGATGCCGGTAAAACCACAACGACAGAGCGTATTCTTTTTTATACAGGGGTAAGCCATAAAATTGGTGAGGTTCACGATGGGGCTGCAACCATGGACTGGATGGAACAAGAGCAGGAGCGTGGTATTACGATTACTTCGGCTGCTACCACTTGTACTTGGAAGTTCCCAATGGAGAATGCAGAAGTTACACCTGATACAAAAGATTACCATTTCAACATTATTGACACTCCCGGCCACGTGGATTTTACCGTAGAGGTAAACCGCTCGCTGCGTGTTCTTGATGGTTTGGTTTTTCTTTTCAGTGCGGTAGATGGAGTTGAACCACAATCCGAGACAAACTGGAGACTTGCAGATAACTATAAAGTACCTCGTATTGGTTTCGTTAACAAAATGGACCGTCAAGGAGCTAACTTTATGGAGGTTTGTCAGCAAGTTAAAGATATGTTGGGTTCCAATGCGGTGCCTATAGTATTAAATATTGGTGATGAAGCAGACTTTAAAGGAATTGTGGATTTGGTTAAAAACCGTGCCGTAATTTGGCATGACGATTCATTCGGTGCTACATTTGATGTAGTTGACATTCCTGAAGAATTAAAAGCTGAGGCAAAAGTTTTGCGTGGTAAACTTATTGAAGAGGTTGCTGCTTACGATGAAAGTTTGCTTGAAAAATATATGGAAGACGAGGACTCTATTACTGAAGATGAAGTGCACGCTGCGCTTCGTGCCGCTGTAATGGATATGTCTATCATTCCTATGGTATGCGGATCTTCCTTTAAAAATAAAGGTGTTCAGTTTCTTTTAGATGCTGTATGTCGTTATTTACCAGCTCCAACAGACAAAGAAGGTATTATAGGAATAAATCCTGATACTGAAAAAGAAGAACTTCGCAAGCCGGATGTTACTGCTCCTTTCGCAGCATTGGCATTTAAAATTGCTACCGATCCTTTCGTGGGTCGTTTGGCTTTCTTCCGTGTTTATTCTGGTCGTTTGGACGCAGGTTCTTATATCTTGAACAATCGTTCAGGAAAAAAGGAACGTATTTCGCGTATCTACCAAATGCACTCCAACAAACAAAATGCTATCGATTATATCGAAGCTGGGGATATTGGGGCTGCCGTAGGATTTAAAGATATTAAGACTGGTGATACTATGTCTGATGAAAAACATCCTATTGTTTTAGAAAGTATGAACTTCCCTGATCCAGTTATTGGTATTGCGGTTGAGCCTAAAACAAAAGTTGATGTTGATAAATTGGGTATGGCTTTGGCAAAACTTGCTGAAGAGGATCCAACATTCCAAGTGCGTACAGATGAAGCTTCTGGACAAACAATTATTTCGGGAATGGGTGAGCTTCACTTAGATATCATTGTAGACCGTTTACGTCGCGAATTCAAAGTTGAAGTAAACCAAGGTCAACCACAGGTTGAGTATAAAGAAGCTATCACAAAAGTTGCTGATCATAGAGAGGTTTATAAGAAACAATCTGGTGGTCGTGGTAAATTTGCCGACATCGTATTTACACTTGAGCCGGCTGAAGAAGGAAAAATTGGATTAGAATTCGTTAACGCTGTAAAAGGTGGTAACGTACCAAAAGAATTTATCCCTTCTGTTGAAAAAGGTTTCAAACAAGCAATGGTCAATGGTCCGCTTGCAGGTTTTGAAGTTGACAGTATGAAGGTTACATTAAAAGATGGTTCTTTCCACCCTGTGGATTCTGATGCACTATCTTTTGAGCTGGCGGCTAAAATTGGTTTCAAAGAAGTTGCCAAAAAAGCAGGAGCTGTAATTCTTGAGCCTATTATGAAGCTTGAGGTGCTTACACCAGAAGAAAACATGGGTGATATTGTAGGTGACCTTAACCGTCGTCGTGGAACTATTAGTAGCATGAGTGATCGTGCAGGTGCTAAAGTAATAAAAGGTGAAGTGCCGCTTTCTGAAATGTTTGGTTATGTAACCACATTAAGAACATTATCATCTGGTCGTGCAACTTCAACTATGGAATTTTCACATTATGCTGAAACACCTTCTAATATTTCAGAAAGTGTAATAGCAGCAGCAAGAGGAACCGCTAACGTATAATAATATCAGCAATGAGTCAAAAAATAAGAATAAAACTAAAATCTTACGATCACAACTTAGTGGACAAATCTGCTGAAAAAATCGTAAAGACCGTAAAGAGTACTGGAGCTGTAGTTACAGGGCCAATTCCTTTGCCAACACACAAAAAAATCTTTACCGTATTGCGTTCTCCGCATGTGAACAAGAAAAGTAGAGAACAATTCCAATTGAGTTCTTACAAAAGACTTTTGGATATCTACAGTTCTTCTTCAAAAACAATTGACGCTCTAATGAAATTAGAGTTGCCAAGTGGGGTAGAGGTTGAGATCAAGGTATAGTGCAACTCTATACTCAGAATTTTTAATTCTGAATTGATAAAATGTCCTTAACGATGGTTGGGGAAAAACGGAAACAAAATAATATTCAGGGTTGAATTTATTTTGACCCTGTTTTTTTGAATAGAAATATTAAAATAAGTAATAATAACTAAATAATTAAATATGTCTGGGTTAATTGGAAGAAAGATAGGGATGACCAGCATCTTTGACGAGAACGGAAAAAACATTCCGTGTACCGTTATTGAAGCAGGACCCTGTGTTGTCACCCAAGTCAGAACCATAGAGGTTGACGGGTACAATGCTCTTCAACTTGGTTTCGATGACAAGAAGACTGTAACTAAAGCTGCTGAAGGGCACGCCAAAAAAGCAGGAACCGTTGCAAAACGCAAAGTTGTTGAATTCAAGGGATTTGAAGAAAAATACAAATTAGGTGACACAATTACTGTGGAGCATTTTATTGAAGGTGAATTCGTGGATATCGCGGGTACATCTAAAGGTAAAGGTTTCCAAGGGGTTGTAAAGCGTCATGGTTTTGGTGGTGTGGGTCAAGCGACTCACGGTCAGCACAACCGTTTGCGTGCGCCAGGTTCTATTGGGGCTGCATCATATCCTGCGAGAGTATTCAAGGGAATGCGTATGGCAGGCCAGATGGGGAACGAAAGAGTAAAAGTTGAAAATTTAAGAGTTTTGAAAGTAGTTCCTGAAAAGAATCTACTTGTGGTAAAAGGAGCAGTTCCTGGCCATAAAAACGCTTATGTAATGATCGAGAAATAATGAAGGTAGCTGTATTAGACATAAACGGAAAAGACACAGGTCGGAAGGTTGAACTTTCTGCAGATGTGTTCGGAATAGAGCCTAACAATCACGCGGTATATCTTGATGTGAAACAATACCTTGCAAATCAAAGACAAGGAACTCACAAAGCAAAGGAACGTGCTGAGATCGCTGGTTCTACCAGAAAGATAAAGAAACAAAAAGGAACTGGTACTGCCCGTGCGGGTAGCATCAAGTCTGGTGTATTTAAAGGTGGTGGTAGAATGTTTGGACCACGTCCACGTAACTACTCTTTTAAATTGAACAAAAACCTGAAGCGTTTGGCACGTAAATCTGCCCTTACGATGAAGGCAAATGATAAAGCCATTGTTGTGATGGAAGACCTAAATTTTGACGCTCCAAAAACCAAGAATTTTACCTCGGTTTTGAAGAGTCTAGGGCTTAATGACAAAAAATCTTTATTTGTGTTGGGAGACTTAAATAATAATGTATATTTGTCCTCTCGCAATTTGAAAGGTACTGAAGTTATAACTAACTCGCAATTAAGTACTTATAAGATTATGAATGCAAACAGTGTAGTGCTGTTTGAAGGTTCTTTGGAAGGAATTGAAACAAACTTAAGTAAATAGAAACAAGATGAACATCTTAATTAAACCTATAATTACGGAAAAAGCTACTAAAGATGCTGAAGACAATAATGTTTTTGGATTTGTAGTGAACCCAAAGGCGAATAAGGTAGAAATCAAGAAAGCGGTTGAGGCTGCTTACGGAGTTTCTGTTGAAAAAGTTCGCACAATGAATGTCCGCCCTGATAGGAAGACCCGTTATACAAAAACAGGTGTCCAAACTGGTAAAACGAACGCTTACAAAAAAGCAATCGTACAGGTGGCGGAAGGTGATACAATAGATTTTTACAGTAACATCTAAGGAGGCTTAGATTTAATTAGACACAAATGTCAGTAAGAAAATTAAAACCAATCACCCCGGGTCAGCGTTTTAGGGTTGTAAATGGTTTTGACGCCATTACAACCGATAAGCCGGAGAAGTCTTTACTTGCTCCGAACAAAAGATCTGGTGGTAGAAACAGTCAAGGAAAAATGACCATGCGCTACATAGGTGGTGGTCATAAGAAGAAATATCGAATTATCGATTTTAAACGCGACAAAGCGGGAATCCCTGCTACAGTTGCTAGTATTCAATACGATCCAAACCGTACTGCATTTATCGCACTTTTGAACTATCAAGATGGTGAAAAGCGATATGTAATTGCGCAAAACGGACTACAAGTTGGGCAAAACATCCTTTCGGGTGAAGCGGTAGCTCCAGAGATTGGAAATGCAATGCAACTTTCAGCTATTCCATTAGGTACTATTATTTCCTGCATCGAGCTTCGTCCCGGTCAAGGTGCGATTATGGCGCGTAGCGCCGGTGCATTCGCGCAGTTAATGGCTCGTGATGGAAAATATGCTACTGTTAAACTTCCTTCGGGTGAAACTAGATTGATTTTGGTAAACTGTATGGCTACCATAGGTGCCGTTTCAAACAGTGACCACCAATTGTTAGTATCTGGTAAAGCTGGTAGAAGTAGATGGTTGGGTAGAAGACCACGTACAAGACCAGTGGTTATGAACCCTGTTGATCACCCAATGGGTGGTGGTGAAGGTAAATCTTCTGGAGGTCACCCACGTTCTAGAAAAGGTATCCCTGCAAAAGGTTACAGAACCCGTACTAAAACGAAAGCGAGTAATAAATATATCTTAGAACGAAGAAAGAAATAAGTTATGGCAAGATCGTTAAAAAAAGGACCGTTCGTTCATTACAAACTAGACAAGAAAGTTCAACAAAATGTTGATGATAATAAGAAGACCGTAATCAAAACTTGGTCACGTGCTTCTATGATTACTCCAGATTTTGTTGGTCAAACCATTGCTGTGCACAACGGGCGCCAATTTGTTCCTGTATATGTAACAGAAAACATGGTTGGACATAAACTAGGAGAATTTTCACCTACAAGATCATTCCGTGGTCACGCAGGTGCTAAAAACAAAGGTAAAAAATAATAGGCCATGGGAGTTCGTAAAAGAGAAAGAGCAGAAGCAATCAAGGAAGCAAAGAAGACAATGTACTTTGCTAAATTGAACAATTGCCCCACTTCACCAAGAAAAATGCGTTTAATGGCAGACTTGGTTCGTGGTGAGAAAATAGACAAAGCACTTAATATTTTGAAGTTTAGTTCAAAAGAATCTTCACGCAAATTGGAGAAACTACTTTTGTCTGCCATCAATAACTGGCAACAAAAGAACGAAGATGCTTCATTGGAAGATGCAGATCTTTTTGTTAAGGAAATCCGTGTGGATGGTGGAACAATGTTGAAAAGACTTCGCCCAGCACCGCAAGGCCGCGCACACAGAATTAGAAAACGCTCCAACCACGTAACACTGGTATTGGCAGCTAACGATAACACACAAAGCAATTAATTAAATGGGACAGAAGACAAATCCAATCGGAAATCGCCTGGGTATCATTAGAGGTTGGGAATCCAACTGGTACGGAGGCAATGACTACGGCGATAAACTTGCCGAAGACGACAAGATCAGGAAATACATTCACGCTCGTTTAAGTAAAGCTAGTGTGAGTAGAGTAATTATTGAGCGTACGCTTAAGCTTGTAACCGTTACTATAACCACTGCCCGTCCCGGTATCATTATCGGTAAAGGTGGTCAGGAAGTAGACAAGCTAAAAGAAGAGCTTAAAAAAATTACAGATAAAGAGGTACAGATCAACATTCACGAGATCAAAAGACCTGAGCTTGATGCATTTTTGGTAGCTGCAAGTATTGCACGCCAAATTGAAAGCCGTATTTCATACCGTCGCGCAATCAAAATGGCGATTGCTGCAACAATGCGTATGAATGCTGAAGGCATTAAAGTCCAAATTTCAGGACGTTTGAACGGTGCTGAAATGGCACGTTCAGAATCTTACAAAGAAGGTCGTATCCCATTATCAACTTTTAGAGCCGATATTGACTACGCTTTAGTTGAGGCACACACTACTTATGGTAGATTGGGTGTTAAAGTATGGATTATGAAAGGCGAAGTATATGGAAAGAGAGAACTTTCCCCACTAGTTGGTCTATCGACTGGCAAAAAGGGTGGTGGTAAAGGAGCTCCAGCAGGACGCGGTGGCAACAAAGCACGTCGCAGAAAGTAATTTTTTAAATAGAAGAAAATGTTACAACCTAAAAGAACAAAGTACCGTAAACAAATGAAAGGCCGTATGAAAGGCGATGCCGGTCGCGGCAATCAGTTAGCATACGGAACCTTCGGTATAAAATCGTTGGAATCAGAATTTCTTACAGCAAGACAAATTGAAGCTGCTCGTATTGCTGCTACTCGTTTTATGAAGAGAGAAGGTTCTATCTGGATTATGATTTTTCCAGATAAGCCAATCACGAAAAAACCTCTTGAAGTACGTATGGGTAAAGGTAAGGGTGCTGTAGAATATTACGCTGCTGTAGTAAAACCAGGAAGAATGCTTTTCGAAGTATCTGGTGTTACCCTTGAAACAGCAAAAGAAGCATTGCGCCTTGCGGCTCAAAAGCTTCCTGTTAAAACTAAATTTGTAATGTCTCGGGATTTCCAAGCATAATTTTTTGAACGATGAAACAATCAGAAATTAAAAAAGCATCAACGGCTGAACTTCAGGAAGCATTCGCTGACTCTAGAAAAGCTTATTCAGACCTTAAAATGGCTCATACCATTTCGCCGTTGGAAAATCCAATTCAACTAAGATCCCAAAGAAGGGTGATAGCAAGAATAGCGACGGAACTAACTAATAGAGAAGTGCAATAATTGTACAGCTGAAAGATGGAAGAAATTAAAAGAAACTTAAGAAAAGAACGTATAGGTGTAGTAACCAGTAACAAAATGGACAAATCCATTGTAGTTGCAGAGGTAAAAAAAGTAAAACATCCTATGTACGGAAAGTTCGTGTTGAAAACGAAAAAATACGTAGCACACGACGAGACAAACAACTGCAACGAAGGTGATACCGTAAAGATCATGGAAACACGACCTTTAAGTAAAACCAAATGTTGGAGATTAGTAGAAATAATTGAAAGAGCGAAGTAATTATGTTACAACAAGAATCAAGACTCAAAGTCGCAGATAATACCGGTGCTAAGGAAGTACTTACCATCCGTGTATTGGGCGGTACAAAAAGAAGGTATGCTTCTATTGGTGATAAAATTGTAGTTTCTGTAAAAGAAGCCACACCAAATGGAAGTATTAAAAAAGGAGCAGTTTCTACAGCGGTTGTAGTACGTACCGTTAAGGAAATAAGAAGACCTGATGGTTCTTACATCCGTTTCGACGATAACGCTTGTGTACTTTTGAACCCACAAGGGGAAATGAGAGGAACGCGTGTTTTCGGCCCGGTAGCAAGAGAGCTTCGTGACAAGCAATTTATGAAAATAGTATCATTAGCACCAGAGGTGCTTTAATATGAAAACTAAGATGACAAAGCTTAAAATAAAATCAGGCGATACAGTAGTAGTTACTGCCGGAGACCACAAAGGTTCAGAAGGTAAAGTGATGAAAATATTCCTTGACAAAAACAAAGCAATCGTAGAAGGAGTGAACATGGTTTCAAAACACGAGAAACCTAGCGCAAAAAACCCACAAGGTGGAATTGCAAAAAAAGAAGCTCCTATCCATATTTCAAACCTTTCATTGGTTGATCCAAAATCTGGAAAAGCAACACGTGTAGGTTATAAAACCGAAAATGGTAAAAAAATACGATTTTCAAAACAATCGAATCAAGCAATATAGTTATGGCATATTCACCAAGACTTAAAGAAGAGTACAAAAGCAGAGTGATCAATGCACTTACTGACGAATTTGGTTACAAAAACGTCATGCAGGTACCAAAATTGGAACGCATTGTTGTTTCCCGCGGAGTGGGTGCAGCAGTAGCTGACAAGAAACTTATTGACTATTCGGTTGATGAGTTTACAAAGATAACCGGGCAAAAAGCGGTTGCAACCAACTCTAAAAAAGACGTTGCAAACTTCAAACTTCGTAAAGGCATGCCAATTGGTGTGAAAGTTACGTTGCGTGGAGAGCGTATGTATGAATTTTTAGATAGATTAGTTACTTCAGCTTTGCCAAGGGTACGTGACTTTAACGGAATTAAAGCTACTGGTTTTGACGGAAGAGGAAATTACTCTTTAGGAATTACCGAGCAAATTATCTTCCCTGAAATCGATATCGATAAAGTGAAGAAAATTGAAGGGATGAATATTACATTTATCACTACGGCAACTACCGATAAAGAAGCGAAATCATTATTACAAGAATTGGGACTACCCTTTAAAAAGAACTAAGAGATGGCTAAAGAATCAATGAAAGCCCGCGAGGTTAAGAGACAAAAAATGGTAGCAAAATATGCAGCCAAGCGCAAAGCTTTAAAAGAAGCAGGTGATTGGGAAGGTTTGCAAAAACTACCAAAAAATGCCTCACCAGTTCGTTTGCACAACCGTTGCAAATTAACCGGAAGACCAAGAGGGTATATGAGAACTTTTGGAATTTCACGTGTAACATTTCGTGAAATGGCAAATTCAGGGTTAATTCCAGGAGTGCGTAAAGCATCTTGGTAAGAACAGTTTTTCTGTTCAAAAGAAAAATATAAACTGGTTGTAGGTTTGGAATAATCCAAAAACCACTTCCGCAATTTGAAATAAATGAATACAGATCCAATTTCAGATTATCTAACACGAGTTAGAAATGCTGCAAAAGCCGGACATCGCGTTGTAGAGATTCCAGCTTCAAATCTAAAAAAGGAGATTACAAAAATCCTTTTTGATCAAGGTTACATTTTAAGCTACAAATTTGATGACGAAAGTACTCCACAGGGTATTATCAAAATTGCGTTGAAATACGACAAGCTTTCAAAAGAATCGGTGATCAAGAAAATTCAAAGAATCAGTAAACCTGGTTTACGTAAATACGCAAGTTCAACAGAGCTTCCTCGCGTGCTTAACGGTCTTGGTATTGCTATTGTTTCTACTTCATCTGGAGTAATGACTGGTAAACAAGCAAAAGCACAGAATGTAGGTGGTGAAGTATTGTGTTACGTTTACTAAAAAATAGACAAAGAAATGTCAAGAATAGGTAAAAACCCGGTAGCAATCCCACAAGGAGTTACAGTTGAAGTAAAAGACAACGTAATTACCGTAAAAGGAAAATTAGGCGAGTTATCTCAGGAATTTGATTCTGATCTAACCGTAAAAGTAGAAGACGGAAACGTATTGGTAGAACGCCCTTCAGATTCAAAAGACCACACTGCAAAACACGGTCTATATAGATCGTTGATCAATAACATGATTGAAGGTGTGAGCAAAGGATGGACCAAGGAATTGGAATTGGTAGGTGTAGGTTACCGTGCCAGCAACCAAGGACAAAAATTAGATTTGGCTTTAGGATTTTCACACAATATCGTTTTGGACATCGCTCCAGAGGTAAAGGTGGAAACTGTATCTGATAAAGGTAAAAACCCAATCGTAAAATTAACTTCTCACGACAAACAATTGGTTGGACAAGTAGCGGCGAAGATACGCGGCTTCCGTAAACCAGAACCTTACAAAGGAAAAGGTATTAAGTTTGTAGGTGAACAATTAAGAAGAAAAGCAGGTAAATCTGCATAACAAATAGAGTTATGGCATTATCAAAGTACGAAAGAAGAGAGCGCTTGCGCATGCGAATCAGAAAAACGGTTGAGGGGACTGAAAGTCGTCCACGTTTAGCTGTATTCCGCAGTAACAAAGAAATATACGCTCAAATTATTGACGATGTAAATGGAAAGACCATTACCGCTGCATCTTCAAGAGATAAAGACATTGACGCTTCAAAAGTAAACAAAGTTGAAGCTGCAAAATTGGTAGGAAAAGCAATTGCTGAGAAAGCAGTAAAAGCAGGTGTAGAAGCTATCGCTTTTGACAGAGGCGGTTACCTATACCACGGAAGAGTAAAATCATTAGCTGAAGGTGCACGCGAAGGTGGCCTTAAATTCTAAGTCATATTATGTATCAAGATTATAAAAACGTAGAATTAGTAAAACCAGGAGGTCTTGAATTGAAAGACCGTTTGGTAGGTGTACAACGTGTAACCAAGGTGACCAAAGGTGGTCGTGCCTTCGGATTTTCAGCTATTGTAGTTGTTGGAGACGAAAAAGGAGTGGTAGGCCACGGACTTGGGAAATCCAAGGATGTTGCCAGCGCGATAGCAAAAGCTATTGAAGATGCTAAGAAAAACTTAGTTCGCATTCCACTTAACAAAGTGACGCTTCCGCACGAACAAAAAGGAAAATACGGCGGAGCTCGTGTTAACCTTCTTCCAGCTGCGCCTGGTACAGGGGTTATAGCTGGTGGTGCTGTACGTGCCGTACTGGAAGCAGTAGGTGTTCACGATGTATTGTCAAAATCACAAGGATCTTCCAATCCACATAATGTGGTAAAAGCAACTTTTGATGCTCTTTTGCAAATGCGAAGTGCACAAACTGTGGCTAACCAAAGAGGAATTTCACTTGAAAAAGTATTCAAAGGATAAATATCAGAGCGATGGCAAAAATTAAAGTAACAAAGGTCAGAAGCGTTATAAAGCGCCCAAAAAACCAAAAGAGAATCATGGAATCCTTGGGTCTTCACAAGATGAACCAAACGGTTGAACATGAAGATACGCCAAACATTCTTGGTATGATCAATAAAGTTAATCACTTGGTTTCTGTTGAAACCAAATAAGGACACAATAAAAGATGGATTTAAGTAACTTACAACCCGCCGCAGGATCGGCGAAAAACAAAGGCAAGCGAGTAGGTCGCGGACAAGGTTCCGGTAAAGGTGGTACTGCCACCCGCGGACATAAAGGTGCAAAATCACGTTCAGGTTATTCCAAGAAAATTGGATTTGAAGGTGGACAAATGCCCATACAACGTCGTGTTCCTAAGTTTGGATTTACAAACATCAACCGTAAAGAATACAAAGGAATCAATATTGATACTTTGCAACAATTGGTTGATGACAAAAAAATAAATGATACCGTTGACTTTGAAACCCTTGTAGGTTTAGGTCTTGCTGGAAAGAACGAAATGATTAAGATTTTAGGAAGAGGAGAGATAAAAGCAAAGTTAAAAGTATCAGCACACAAGTTCACTGCCTCAGCAAAAGAAGCTATTGAAGCTGCTGGAGGTGAAGTAGTAACATTGTAACAAAAGATAAGGATGAAATTTATCGATACCTTAAAAAATGTTTGGAAAATAGAAGAGCTGCGTAACCGCATCTTGTTGACGCTTGGATTATTATTGGTGTACCGTTTTGGTGCACAAGTAGTACTTCCGGGAATTGATGCAGATATGTTGGCACAGTTCGCAGGTAAATTCAATGCCGGTGGTATTGGTGGATTACTAAACGCATTTACAGGAGGGGCTTTTGCCAATGCTTCTATTTTTGCTTTGGGTATTATGCCATACATTTCTGCTTCTATTGTTGTTCAGTTGATGCAGATTGCTGTGCCTTACCTTCAAAAATTACAGAAAGAAGGCGAAAGCGGACGGAAGAAAATCAATCAGATTACGCGTTGGTTAACGATCGGGATCTGTTTGGTACAGGCTCCAAGTTACCTTGCGGGTCTTCCAGCAATGGGAGTGCCAGCAGAAGCCTTTATAATGGGACAAAGTGTTATGTTCTACGTTTCTTCAGTAATTATACTTGTAACAGGAACAATATTTGCAATGTGGTTGGGTGAAAAAATTACCGATAAAGGTATTGGTAATGGTATCTCCATCCTTATTATGGTTGGTATTATTGCACGTCTACCTAAATCATTTGCTCAAGAATTTGTTTCTAGAGTGGTTGAGTCTAACGGTGGTTTGATTATGATCCTTATTGAATTGGTTATTTGGTTCGTAATAATTCTATTATCAATTATGTTGGTAATGGCTGTTCGTAAGATACCTGTTCAATATGCAAGAAGAACTGCAAGTGGTGGCTACGAAAAGAACATTTTTGGAGCTCGTCAGTTCATTCCATTAAAGTTGAATGCTTCTGGGGTAATGCCAATCATATTTGCTCAGGCAATAATGTTTGTGCCCTCAGCAGTTGCTAGTCTTTCCGAAAGCGATTTCGCACAAGGAATTCGAGCAGCATTCAGTGATATTTTTGGGTTGTGGTACAATTTGGTTTTCGCAATATTGATTATCATATTTACCTATTTCTACACAGCTATTACGGTTCCAACCAATAAAATGGCTGATGATCTTAAACGAAGCGGTGGATTTATTCCAGGCATTAAACCGGGAAGTCAAACAGGAGAGTATTTAGATAGAATAATGTCTCAAATTACACTACCAGGCTCCATATTTTTAGCACTGATTGCTATTATGCCAGCCTTCGCAGTGAAATTATTAAATATTCAACAAGGATGGGCATTATTCTACGGTGGTACATCACTCCTAATTATGGTAGGTGTAGCTATAGATACAATGCAACAAGTAAACTCGTACTTATTGAACCGTCATTACGATGGTTTAATGAAAAGCGGCAAAAATAGAAAAGCAGTAGCATAATTATGGCAAAACAAAGCGCAATAGAACAAGATGGAAGCATAGTGGAAGCACTATCAAACGCAATGTTCCGTGTTGAATTGGAAAACGGTCACATAGTAACCGCACACATTTCCGGTAAAATGCGAATGCACTATATTAAATTGCTGCCAGGTGATAAAGTGAAGTTGGAAATGAGCCCTTACGATTTAACGAAGGCAAGAATAACATACAGATATTAATACAACGGACCTCACGGTTCATTGAACAATAAATAAATAAAGAAGAGATGAAAGTAAGAGCATCCGTAAAGAAAAGAAGTGCCGACTGCAAGATTGTTCGCAGAAAAGGCAGATTATATGTAATTAACAAAAAGAACCCAAAGTTCAAACAAAGACAAGGATAAGTTATGGCAAGAATCGCAGGTGTAGATATCCCGAAGCACAAAAGGGGTGTAATCGCGTTAACGTATATCTTCGGAATCGGTAAGAGCCGTGCCCAAGATATTCTGAACAAAGCCGGAGTTGACGAAGACAAAAAAGTAAGCGAATGGAACGATGATGAAATCGGTGCTATTCGTGATGCTGTAGGGTCTTTCAAAATCGAAGGTGAATTACGTAGTGAAGTTCAATTAAGCATAAAACGCTTAATGGATATTGGTTGTTACAGAGGTATTCGTCACAGATCGGGTCTTCCTTTAAGAGGACAACGTACTAAGAATAACTCCCGTACAAGAAAAGGAAAACGTAAAACTGTTGCTAACAAGAAAAAAGCAACTAAATAAAACCTAGAGTTATGGCAAAGACAAACCAAAAGTCTACAAAGACAGTTAAAAAACGCAAGGTTAATGTTGAATCTGTTGGTGAAGCGCACATTACTGCTTCCTTCAACAACATTATTGTTTCGTTGACAAATAAGAACGGAGATGTTATCTCTTGGTCCTCAGCCGGTAAAATGGGCTTCCGTGGATCTAAGAAAAACACTCCTTATGCAGCTCAATTGGCATCAGAAGATTGTGCAAAAGTTGCGCACGATGCTGGTTTGCGTAAAGTAAAAGTTTACGTAAAAGGGCCAGGAAACGGTAGAGAATCTGCAATACGTTCTATCCACAATGCAGGAATTGAAGTAACCGAAATCATCGACGTTACTCCAATGCCTCACAACGGATGCCGTCCACCAAAAAGAAGAAGAGTTTAATTAATACTAAATATCAATCTGAAGGAATAAAGAACTAAAGGATTAACGTAAGACCTTAATTTAGTTTTCCTTCATAACCTTAAATTAGAAATGGCAAGATATACTGGTCCAAAAACTAAAATCGCTCGTAAATTCGGGGAAGCAATCTTCGGAGATGATAAATCTTTCGAAAAAAGAAACTACCCTCCAGGGCAACACGGTAACGCACGTCGCCGTGGAAAAAAATCTGAATATGCAATCCAGTTGATGGAGAAGCAAAAAGCAAAATATACCTACGGTATTTTGGAGCGTCAGTTCAGAAATATGTTCAAAAAAGCAACTGCAGCTCCTGGAATTACAGGTCAAGTTTTGCTTCAAATGTGTGAGTCTCGTCTAGACAACGTTGTATACCGTATGGGAATTTCCCCAAGTCGCTCTGGTGCTAGACAATTGGTTTCTCACCGTCATATCACCGTTAATGGTGAAAAAGTTAACATTCCATCATACCAATTGAAACCGGGAGATGTAGTGGCCGTTAGAGAGAAATCAAAATCTCTTAGCGCAATCAACGATTCTTTGGCAAATGCAAGTCATGTTTATGAGTGGATCACTTGGAATGGTGAGAAAAAGGAAGGAACTTTCGTTTCTGTTCCTGAGCGTATCCAAATCCCAGAAAACATCAACGAGCAGTTTATCGTCGAATTATATTCTAAATAATAAAATAATCATATTGGTATTTGGCCAAAGGGTTTATAGTATTCTTCAAACTTTTAAACCGCGCAACTAAATAACAATTAAAACGAAGAAAAAAATGGCAGTATTTAGTTTTCAGAAGCCTGATAAAGTTATAATGGTAAATTCCACCGATTTCGAAGGGAAATTTGAATTTCGTCCTTTGGAACCAGGTTACGGACTTACCGTTGGTAACGCATTAAGACGCGTATTACTTTCCTCATTGGAAGGATTCGCCATCACTTCAGTTCGCATTGAAGGCGTGGATCACGAATTTTCTACCATTGCTGGAGTAGTGGAAGATGTTACCGAAATTATTTTGAACCTTAAGCAAGTTCGTTTCAAAAGACAGATTGACGAGATAGATAACGAAACCGTTACTATTTCAGTTTCTGGAAAGGAACAACTTACAGCAGGTGATTTCCAAAAATTCATTTCAGGTTTCCAAGTATTGAACCCAGAATTGGTTCTTTGCAATATGGACCCAAAAGTGAATCTTAATTTCGAAATTACTATTGAAAAAGGTCGCGGTTATGTTCCTGCTGAAGAGAATAAAAAAGCGAATGCTCCTTTGGGGACCATCTTTACAGATTCTATCTACACTCCAATAAAAAATGTGAAGTACAGCATTGAAAACTTCCGTGTAGAACAAAAAACAGATTACGAAAAATTGGTTTTCGAAATCGTAACAGACGGGTCTATTCACCCAAAAGATGCATTGACCGAAGCTGCAAAAACATTGATCCACCACTTTATGTTGTTTAGCGATGAGCGTATCACTTTGGAGGCAGATGAGATTGCACAAACTGAAACGTATGATGAAGAATCCCTTCACATGCGTCAGTTGCTTAAAACAAAATTAGTAGATATGGACCTTTCAGTTCGTGCGCTAAACTGTTTGAAAGCTGCAGAGGTGGATACTTTGGGAGACCTTGTTTCTTTCAACAAAAACGACTTGATGAAATTCCGCAACTTCGGTAAAAAATCGCTTACAGAGCTTGAAGAGCTTGTAAACGTAAAAGGCCTAAACTTCGGGATGGATCTTGCAAAATATAAATTAGATAAAGACTAGAGGATTTTAGATTGAAGATTTACGATTTTAGATTTCTGAAATCGTAAATCTAAAATCGACAATCGTAAATCAATTTAACCCATCATAATTTGCTCTCCGAAGAACGGATCTTGTAGCAAGATGATGATAAAAAAAATGTCATGAGACACGGAAAAAAAATAAATCACTTAGGAAGAAAAACCGCCCACAGACACTCAATGTTGGCAAACATGGCTTGTTCACTTGTTGAACACAAACGTATCAATACCACAGTTGCGAAAGCGAAAGCGTTGAAAAAATTTGTTGAGCCTTTGGTAACAAAATCTAAGGAAGACACTACACACAACCGTCGTTTGGTTTTTGCAAAATTGCGTCAAAAAGAAGCAGTTGCAGAACTTTTCAGAACCGTTGCTCCAAAAGTTGGTGATCGTCCAGGAGGTTATACCCGTATTATTAAATTGGGTAATCGTCTAGGTGATAACGCTGATATGGCAATGATAGAGCTTGTTGATTTCAACGAACTTTACAACGCTGGCAAAGCTACCAAGAAAAAGACTACGCGTAGAAGTCGTCGTGGAAGCGGTTCAGGAGCTGAAGCTACCACTGCTGCTCCAGCAAAAGCTGAAAAAGAAGCTAAAAAGGAAGAGGAATAAATATATTTCATTTCATAAATACTCAAAAAGGGATAAACATAGTTGTTTATCCCTTTTTTTATTCCCTTAATCGAAAAGTTTCAAAACTCATTAATAATTATTGCAGTAAAATCTTTTGGAATTGTTTTTTAGACTAACTTTAATTCGCTTTTAATATCTAAAAATCAATACTTTAAGCTTATGATAAAAAAATTACTATTGCCAGCATTTTTGTTTTTGGTAATTATTTCAAACGCCCAGAGCGTTTATAATTTCCAAACGGAAAATATCCCTTATGAAAATTTGACGGGAAGCACCTCACTGAACAATGGTGCCGTATGGGACGATCCAGGCTACACAATTCCACTTGGCTTTAACTTTAGCTTTGGAACGTATAATTTTGACACTATTTATATTTTGGAATGGAGCGTTGGGGGAGTACTTTCTTCTAACCCCGTAGATGGAGGTATTGTACCACTTTTTGTGCCCATAGGCCAGGACTTGATAGATTTAGGATTTACAAGCGGGGTTTCACAATCCAATATTTCCTATATAACTGAAGGGGTATCTGGTAGTAAAATTTTGAAAATTGAATGGAATAATGTTGGTTTTTTTGATGATTCTACCGAAAGCGATTTTATGAACTTTCAACTTTGGTTATACGAAGGCACTAATACTGTAGAGTTTCGTTATGGACCAAGTGCCATAAATAACCCAGCTGAGTCTTTTGAAGGTGAAACAGGGCCGCAAGTCAGTTTAATTACTTCTTTTAATATTGACACCCAACAACTGGATGATACAGGCTATTTTCTTTCTGGAAGTCCTACCAGCCCTAATGTAATTTCATTGAACCCGGGAGATCCCGTAGTGTTATCGTACCTTCAAGGTATGATTCCGAATGGAACAGTTTATCGCTTTTTAAGACAACCATTAGCGGTTCCCAATTTTGATGACATTCAATTTTTGGTTTATCCAAATCCAGCAACCCATATTTTGAATTTTAAAACAAAAGAAAATAAAAACCAGTTTTCCATTTTCAATAGCCTTGGACAATTGGTTAAACAAGTTACTGCTGATAAGAGTTCCTTGGATGTTTCAGATCTGGAAAGCGGAATTTATTTTCTTGAAATAGAAACTTCAAATGGAAGGGCTATTCAGAAATTTATAAAGCAATAACCAACAAGGTATTGCTTAAAAAGGTTTAATTTAATAAACAATAACACAAAGGGATAAGCATTTTCGTTTATCCTTTTTTTTTATACTATTTTTGCAAAGATTTTTGAGAAACCTAAAACTATCACCCTGAGCTTGTCGGAAGCGTGAAACTTTAAACCTTCAATAAATGAAATACCAAACACGAAAAAAAGCACTTATTTTACTCGCAGACGGAACCATTTTCTATGGAAAAGCGGTCGGAAATAAAGAAGGGTCCGCCTTTGGAGAAGTTTGTTTCAATACAGGTATGACCGGTTACCAAGAAATATTTACCGATCCATCGTATTTCGGCCAAATTATGGTTGCCACTAATGCCCACATTGGAAATTATGGAATCAACAAAGAAGAAGTAGAATCTGAAGGAATAAAAATTGCAGGTTTGGTTGTACGTAATTTTAGTTACCACTATTCCCGTCCTGCCGCAGACGATTCTCTAGAAGAATTTTTAAACAAAAACAACTTACTCGCTATTAGTGATGTTGATACCCGGGCCTTGGTAAGCTACATTCGCGACAATGGCGCAATGAACGCCGTGATTTCGACCGAAGTTGACAATATTGAAGAATTGAAGAAGCAATTAGCAGCAGTGCCGGCGATGAATGGGCTGGAGCTTGCTTCAAAAGTTTCTACCAGGGAACCCTATTTTTTTGGAAATGAAAATGCAAAGTATAAAGTTTCAGCTCTAGACTTGGGAATAAAGAAGAACATCCTTCGGAATCTCGCTGATAGGGATTGTTACATAAAAGTTTTTCCGTACAATACTTCTTTTTCAGATATGGAAGCCTTTAGGCCAGATGGTTATTTTATTTCCAATGGTCCTGGCGATCCGGAACCGCTCCATAGTGCTATTGACGTAGTAAAAACTATTTTGGATAAAGAATTACCCATGTTTGGTATTTGTTTGGGACATCAAGTTTTGGCCTTGGCAAATGGAATTTCAACCTATAAAATGCACAACGGTCATCGCGGAATAAATCATCCTGTAATGAACTTGATAAGCGGTAAAGGTGAAATCACATCCCAAAACCACGGTTTCGCAATAAATAGGGAAGAGGCCGAAGCCAATCCGAATATAGAAATAACCCACGAGCATCTTAACGATCATACTGCAGCCGGAATACGTCTGAAAAACAAACCTGCTTTTTCAGTACAGTATCATCCTGAAGCCAGCCCCGGACCACACGATGCTTCATATCTTTTTGATCAATTTATTGAAAGTATTGAAAAACACAAATTGCAAACTGTATAAAATCTAAACCTGACAGGTTTCCAAAACTTGTCAGGTTTTTTAAATATTAAATAATTAAGTTCAAATAATATATAGAACCAATGAGCATAATAATCGATATCAAAGCACGTCAAATATTCGATTCAAGAGGAAACCCTACAATTGAAGTTGACGTTATTACAGAAAATGGTTTTATGGGTCGTGCCGCTGTTCCTTCTGGCGCATCAACCGGAGAACATGAAGCGGTTGAACTTCGCGATGGTGGAAAGGCATATATGGGTAAAGGCGTGCTAAAGGCTGTTGAAAATGTAAATGGTAAAATCGCTGGTACTTTATTAGGGGTTTCGGTTTTTGAACAGGAACTTATCGATAAAATAATGATTGATTTTGATGGTACAAAAAACAAATCGAAACTTGGGGCCAATGCTATTTTGGGAGTTTCATTGGCCTGTGCAAAAGCTGCCGCCAATGAATTGGGAATGCCTTTATATCGTTACGTGGGTGGAGTGAGCGCTAAAACACTTCCCGTACCAATGATGAATATTATCAATGGCGGCTCACATAGTGACGCTCCTATTGCTTTTCAAGAGTTTATGGTAATGCCTGTGAAAGCTAAAAGTTTTACTCACGCTATGCAAATGGGTTCAGAAATTTTTCACAACCTTAAAAAAGTTTTGCACGATCGCGGTTTGAGTACTGCAGTTGGTGACGAAGGTGGTTTTGCTCCAACTTTGGATGGAACAGAGGATGCTTTAGACACTATAGCTAAAGCGACGAAGAAAGCTGGCTACAAATTGGGCGACGATGTAATGATAGCCTTGGACTGTGCTGCTGCGGAATTTTATGTGAAGAAAAAATACGACTATACCAAGTTTGAAGGCGAAAAAGGAAAAGTTCGAACTTCAAAAGAACAAGCTGATTATTTAGCCGAGTTATGCGAAAAATACCCAATCATTTCAGTTGAGGATGGTATGGATGAGAACGATTGGGAAGGCTGGAAATATTTAACAGAAAAGATAGGCCATAAAGTTCAGCTTGTTGGGGACGATTTGTTCGTAACAAATGTGGAAAGACTTTCAAAAGGTATTACAGAAAAAATTGCCAATTCAATTTTGATAAAAGTAAACCAAATCGGAACCTTAACCGAAACTATTGCTGCAGTGAATATGGCGCACAACGCTGGGTATACTTCAGTAATGAGCCATCGAAGTGGAGAAACCGAGGATAACACAATTGCAGACTTGGCAGTTGCACTTAATTGTGGCCAAATAAAAACCGGTTCTGCTTCCCGAAGTGATAGAATGGCGAAGTACAATCAATTGCTCAGAATAGAAGAACAATTGGGCGAAGTTAGCTATTTCCCGCAGCGAAACGCTTTTAAAATATAATTTTAAATTACTAATTTAAAAACCCTATCTACGATGGGGTTTTTTTATTTTTGAAAAATCCGCTCTATAACCCATTATTTAAGGATTTTTTAACCTATGCAGGCGGACAAATGTTAACAAAATTGCTTGAGATTTTGTAATTTAGCATTTCAGAATAAATTAAAAAATACACATATATTTTATGGCAAAGATGGCAACCCTCGAGATAGACGGTAAAAAATACGAATTTCCCATTGTGGAAGGAACTGAAAATGAATTAGGGATAGATATAAAAAGCCTTCGTGGCGACACCGGTGGAGTCGTTACACTCGATCCAGGATATAAAAATACGGGTGCTTGCGAAAGTGCAATTACATTTTTGGATGGAGAAAAAGGAATTTTGCGTTATCGTGGGTATGCCATAGAAGAACTTGCTGAAAAGGCACATTTCTTAGAGGTTTGCTATCTGCTTATTTTTGGTGAATTGCCCACTGAAACACAACTCAATAAATTTCATACTGATATCAAGGCACAATCGCACGTTGATGAAGATGTAAAAAGAATTTTGGACGGTTTTCCTAAGGCTGCACACCCTATGGGTGTTTTGTCTTCTTTAACCTCTGCTTTGGTAGCATTTAATCCCTCATCGGTAAATGTGGACAGCGAGGAAGATATGTATAAAGCCATTGTGAAGATTCTCGGGAAATTCCCAGTCTTGACAGCTTGGACATATAGGAAACGTATGGGACTTCCATTGGATTATGGTGGAGATTCTTTGGGGTATGTAGACAATTTCTTGAAAATGATGTTCAAAAAACCAAGTGGTGAGTACATTACTAACGAAACTGTCTTAGAGGCGTTGGATAAATTATTGATTCTTCATGCAGACCACGAACAGAATTGTTCTACATCAACTGTTCGTATTGTTGGTTCGTCACACGCAGGACTTTTTGTTTCTATTTCTGCTGGTATTGCAGCATTGTGGGGGCCACTTCACGGAGGTGCCAACCAGGCTGTTATCGAAATGCTTGAAGCGATTAAAGCAGATGGTGGTGACACCAAGAAATTTATGGCAAAAGCTAAGGATAAAAATGATCCTTTCCGTTTAATGGGCTTTGGGCATAGGGTTTATAAAAACTTTGACCCACGTGCAAAAATCATTAAAAAAGCTGCGGATGATGTTTTGGAGAACTTGGGAATTGAAGATGAAATTTTAGACATTGCAAAGGCACTTGAAAAAGAAGCATTGGAAGATCCATATTTTGTGGATAGAAAACTTTATCCAAATGTAGATTTCTATTCTGGGATTATTTATCGTGCCCTTGGCATTCCTGTTGAAATGTTTACACCAATGTTTGCACTTGGTCGTTTGCCTGGCTGGATTGCACAGTGGAGAGAAATGCGTCTTAATAAAGAACCTATAGGGCGTCCTCGTCAAATTTACGTTGGCGAAACCCACAGAGATTTTATGCCTGTTGAAAAAAGATAAAAACTATTTTTTAATATATTTGAAAGCACTTCCGTATCGAGGTGCTTTTTTTATATTTGCTATATGATCAATTTAAATATCAATGACGAGATTTCAAGATTGCGTGCTGTAGTATTGGGGCGCGCAGATAGCAATGGTCCGGTACCAAAGCTTGAGAATGCTTATGATCCAAAATCTGCAGAGCATATTAAGGCAGGAACGTATCCCAAAGATGAAGATATGGTTTTGGAAATGGAAGCCGTGGCTGCTGTTTTTAAAAAATACGATGTAAAGGTTTATAGGCCCCATTCAATAAAAGATTACAACCAAATTTTTTCTCGCGATATCGCTTTTGTTATTGAAGACAAATTTATTATTGCCAATATTCTTGAGGATCGTTCCATGGAAATTGAGGCAATTGAGCATGTAATTAACCAAATTGATCCTTCAAAAATCATTGAGTTCCCAGAAAACGCTCATATTGAAGGTGGTGATGTTATGCCTTGGGGCGATTATATTTTTGTGGGAACGTATTATGGTGAAGACTATCCAAGTTTCATTACTGCACGTACAAACATGAATGCTGTGAAGCATCTTCAAAAATTGTTTCCTCATAAAAAGGTGAAATCTTTTAATCTTAAAAAAAGCAATACCATTGCAGATGAAAATGCACTTCATTTAGACTGTTGTTTTCAGCCTTTGGGAAAAGGGAAGGCTATCATACATAAAGAAGGTTTTTTGATTAAAGAAGAATATGAATGGTTGGTGAACTTTTTCGGAAAGGAAAATTGTTTCCATATAACCAAACAGGAAATGTATAATATGAACAGTAATATATTTTCTATTTCACCAGATGTCGTTATTTCAGAACGAAATTTTACAAGACTCAACCGATGGTTGCACGAGCAAGGCTTTACTGTAGAAGAGGTTCCATATGCTGAAATTTCAAAGCAGGAAGGTTTGCTTCGTTGTACCACCATGCCTTTGGTTCGGGATTAGTGTAATCTCCTTAATTTTCTTTGCGTGTAAGAAATATTTTATAATGCTTAGCTTACGCTTTGTCAATAGTGTACAATTTGTTAGACATTGTAACTATTTGTTATTCCTGTTAAATGACGGTTCAAAGGCTTATTTAACAAAAAAACCGCCCCAACTTTCACAAAAAATTAGTAAACTTGGCGTAGCAAAATTTTAACACTTTGAAAAAACGATTCTCCCTAATTTCATTATTACTGTTTTTAACAGTCTTTCCTACTCTTACTGCTCAACAAAAAAGTATAACCCTAGAAGAAATATGGGGGGGGGCTTTCCGAACCCAAGGTTTAGATGTTCTACATTCCATGAACAATGGAAAAGAATATGCCGTGCTCAATTATGACAGACAAAACAAGGCTTCAACCGTTGATGTTTACGATTATAAAGGCGGGGAAAAAGTGCGTACGCTTTTAAATAGCAAAGATTTAAAGGGAATTGATTTTGTTATTTCCTATGAATTTAATAAAGACGAATCTAAAATCCTTTTTTCCACGGAGCTTCAAAAAATATATCGCAGATCCTCACTGGGAACTTATTATGTTTATGACATAAAAACAAAGGATTTCAGCCTTGTTTCAACCAATAAAATACAAGAGCCCACTTTCAGCAATGACGGTAGCAAGATTGCTTACGGCTTTGAAAATAATCTTTATATAAAAGATTTGAATTCTGGCGAGACTAAGCAAATTACCACCGATGGAAAAAAGAACAGCATCATTAACGGTATCACAGATTGGGTTTATGAAGAAGAATTTGCTTTTGTTCGTGCTTTTGAATGGAGCTTAAATGGTGATAAACTCGCTTACATAAAGTTTGATGAATCTGATGTGCCAGAATACACTATGGATATTTATGGCAACAATCTTTATCCTTTTGCCGATACCTTTAAATATCCTAAAGCGGGGGAGAATAACTCTGTGGTTTCCTTACAGTTCTATGATCTTTCAAGTGGAAAAACTTCTTCGGTAGATCTTTCAAAGTACAACAGCTATTACATGCCTCGTTTACTTTGGACGAAAGACAATAATTATTTAAGTGTACAATTAACCAATCGTCATCAAAACATTCTCGATCTGGTATTTGTGGATGTATCCAATAACTCTTCAAAATTGATTTTAGAGGAAAAAGATACTGCTTATGTAGATGTTACGGACAATCTTACTTTTCTAAACGACAATAGTTTCTTTTGGACTAGCGAGAAAAACGGTTGGAATCATATTTATCAATACGATAAGGACGGAAAGCAATTACACCAGGTAACGAAGGGTCCTTGGGAGGTGACCGCTTATTACGGTTTTGACCAAAACACTGGGCGCGTTTATTACCAGAGTGCCGAAAATGGAAGCATCAACCGCGATGTGTATTCCATATTGCCTTCTGGAAAAAATAAAGTGCGATTGACACAACAGGCAGGAACGAATGATGCTGATTTTAGCGCAGACTACACCTACTTCATAAATACTTTTTCAGATTCAAAGACACCTTATGTTTTTACTCTTAACGAAGCTAAAACAGGAAAACAGCTTCGCGAAATAAAAGATAATAACGATTTAAAGAATCGCTTAGCTTCGTATAAAATTTCACCCAAAGAGTTTTCAACTATAAACATTAATGGCGAAGATTTAAATATGTATATGATAAAACCTTTGGATTTTGATGAAACCAAGCAATACCCATTGTTTCTGTATCAATATTCAGGTCCCGGTTCGCAAAATGTTGCTAACAATTGGATGGGAACCAATGACTATTGGCACGAAATGCTTGCTAACGAACAAAATATAATTATTGCCTGCGTAGACGGGCGTGGAACTGGCTTTAAGGGAAGGGATTTCAAAAAAATGACCCAAAAAGAACTTGGAAAGTATGAAGTGCAGGATCAGATAGCAGTAGCTAAAAAACTAAGCGAATTACCCTATATTGATTCTTCAAGAACTGGAATCTGGGGTTGGAGCTACGGTGGTTTTATGTCATCAAATTGTTTGTTCCAAGGAGCAGATACTTTTGAAATGGCTATTGCAGTCGCACCGGTTACTAGTTGGAGGTTTTATGACAGTATTTATACTGAACGTTATATGGAGACTCCACAGGAAAATCCTTCCGGCTATGATAACAATTCGCCACTTTCTCACGTAGATAAACTTAAAGGAAAATTTTTACTGGTTCACGGAAGTGCTGATGATAATGTACACCTTCAAAACAGTATGCGTTTAATAGAAGCATTAGTGCAGGCCAACAAGCAATTTGATTGGAGAATCTATCCAGATAAAAATCACAGTATTTACGGAGGTAATACACGCTTACATTTATATACTTTAATGACCGATTTCATCAAAAAGAACTTATAAAAATCAACACTAACTAATACTACATTTTATGTCAGACGCACTTCAATATCAAAAACAAAAGGAATTATTTGGCCATCCTGTAGGTCTTTATATACTGTTTTTCACCGAAATGTGGGAACGTTTCTCTTATTATGGAATGCGTGCCATTTTAGTGCTTTATTTAGTAGCAGAAGCTTCCAGTGGAAACCCGGGCTTGGGCTGGACCAATGGAGATGCGCTTTCGCTTTACGGAACTTATACCATGTTGGTGTATGTAGCTTCCATTCCTGGAGGTTGGATTGCGGATAAATTTTTAGGTCAGAAGCAATCAGTTCTAGTTGGAGGTATTTTACTTGTTGCTGGTCACGGAATTCTTTCAGTAGAGCAAATGTGGGCATTTTACACGGGTCTTGGACTAATTATAGCTGGAGTTGGAATGCTAAAGCCGAATATCTCAACAATGGTTGGTGGTCTTTATAAGACTGGTGATATTAGAAGAGACAAAGGTTTCACGATTTTTTATATTGGTATAAACGTTGGTGCTTTTCTTTCAAGCTTAATCGTAGGTTATGTAGGTGAAGTATATGGATGGCATTACGGTTTCGGTCTTGCAGCTATAGGAATGTTGCTAGGTTTAATTCAATATGTGGCAGGACAAAAGCATTTGAAATATGTAGGTAACAATACCAACAATTCCATTGATCCGGAAGAACAAGCAGCAATGAAGAGACCGCTTTCAAAAATTGAAAAAGATAGAATGATTGTATTGTTCATTTCTTTTATTTTGGTGATAGTATTCTGGGGTGCATTTGAACAAGCTGGCGGTTTGATGAATATTTATGCGTCAGAAAAAACTAATAGGATGCTTATGGGGTGGGAAGTACCTGCTTCTTGGTTCCAATCCCTTAATGCACTTTTCATTATTATTTTAGGTACAGCTGTCGCCGGATATTGGGCACATAGAAAATTGAAAGGAAAAGTTTCCACTTCACTTTTTAAAATGTGTATAGGTTTGATAATTATGGGTACTGGTTTCTTCTTTATGACTGGAGCAGCAGCGCAATACAATGCCAATGGTTCATCTGCTATGTATTGGTTGGTTGCAGCCTATTTGTTTCATACAGTAGGAGAACTGTGTTTATCTCCTGTTGCACTTTCATACATTACAAAATTGGCTCCATTAAAATATGCATCATTAATGATGGGGGTTTATTTTGCGATGACCGGTTTTGGAAATAAAGTTGCTGGACTTTTAGGTGAATCTGCATCAGATTTGGGAGAATATACCGTATTTACAGGAATAGCTGTTTTCTGTGTAGTCTTCGGGTTATTGGTATTGTTAGTTAGAAATAAATTGGAAAAACTCACTCATGGTGCTGAAGATAACGAACATGAAATTCTTGACAACGAACCTTTCGAACTTGCAGACCCAGACCATAATAAAGTTAATTAATATTTAAAAACAATCTAACCAAAGGAAAAGCTGATGAATACCGATATAGAAAATCTGTTTAAAGACAAAGTTTTAGGGCATCCCGGAGGTTTGTTTGTACTCTTTTTTACCGAAATGTGGGAACGTTTCTCTTTCTACGGAATGCGCGTTCTTTTAATCAATTTCCTTACAATGGCAGCCATTGGCTATAATCCTGGTTGGGAATGGACAGCAGAAAATGCGGGCGCTCTTTTCGGTACCTATGCCATGCTTTTGTACATAACCCCAATTCTTGGGGGAATTATAGCCGATAAATTAACGGGCTATCGTTGGGCCGTCGTAATAGGGGCTTTTATTATGACCCTTGGGCATATTTCCATGGCTTTGGAAACTGAGTTTTCATTATATCTGGGTCTTGCGCTTTTGGTGATTGGAACAGGTTTCTTTAAACCGAATATCACTTCCATCATTTCTGAAATGTATAAAGGCAATGAAGGGAAAAAAGATGGCGCCTATACACTTTTTTATATGGGTGTGAATGCTGGAGCTTTTTTCGGCATGATGCTTTGCGGTTACCTTGCAGAAAGAATAGGTTGGTCTTGGGGCTTTGGGCTTGCAGGTGTTTTTATGTTATTGGGAACTTTACAATTTTGGTTGGCAAAGCCTTTATTTGGAAAAATAGGCGGAACGCCCGGAGAACAAGACATAGTTGAAGTGCCAGAAAACCAGACAAAAGAAGAAGAGGAGGTTAACAAATTAAATCCTTTTACAACATTTGATAAAATACTTATCACTGTTTGTTCTATTGTAGGTTTAGGCTACGCATTAAATGACCCGCTTTCAAAAATTGCAGGAATTGATATGTTTTCTGCCCTTCAAATGGGTTCAATGGAAGGACAGTATGTTGCCATAATTTTTGCCCTATTCCTATTTTTAATTCTTGTTATAGGAAGAATAGCTAGATATACTCGAGTTATAAGGGATCGAATGATAGCCTTTATCATTTTTGCTTTCTTTACTGTCTTTTTCTGGATGAGCTTTGAACAAGGAGCTACTTCTTTGATAATTTTTGCAAGGGATAGCGTTGATAGGGTTTTAAGTGGAAACCAAGCCTTGATTTTTAATATTGTAAATATTCTCTTAACCGTTGTTCCGCTGGGTATTATTTCCTGGGTGTTATATCTGCTATGGAAGAAAACTTTTTATAAAATACCAGGCTCCAATATTGTATTGGTAATCTGTTTTACTTTAATGTGGGGTATTGTTGGTTGGATGTTGAATAGAGATATGAATACAAGTGCTTATGATATTACCTATAGCGCAGTTCAAAAAACAACTACTGATGCTGAAGGCAAACCTACTGTAAGCTATGTGCCAATAACTGAAAATTATGTAGTTTCAGAATCTGATGTGGTTGTAGAGCAAGTAACAAAAATAACTGAACCTTATGATTTTAAAGTAGGAGATGAAATATTCATAATAAATAAAGACAAGGAAGGAACGGCTTTTGGGTATCTTGATCCGGATAGACTTAATAGCGCTAGAAATAATACTGCTGTAAAAGACCAAAATAACGGTATCATAAAGGCCCGAATATCTGAAATAAAAAATGATGAGGTGGAGATTACCGTTTCTTGGTTCAGTATTTTGAATTCATTTTTTATTATTGCGTTTGCTTCCTTTTTCTCAAAATGGTTTGAAAGCAAATACAATCCATCTGCAGCAATGAAATATGGTTTGGGATTGATTATTATGGCCTTAGGCTTTGGACTTCTAGCTTGGGGATCTTACGGAATTCAAGATGGTGTTAAAGTAAGTATGATATGGCTTATTTTTGCATATATGTTTCATACCTTGGGTGAACTTTGTCTTTCACCAGTTGGGTTGTCCTACGTATCCAAACTCGTGCCAGCTAGGATGATTGCATTTATGTTCGGAATGTGGTATCTAGCCATCGCCATAGGAAATAAACTAGCGGCGGTATTTGGAGGTCAAATCGAAAATATTACAGCAAAGTATGATTTGTCAACCTTTTTCTTAATTTTCACAATTGTACCAATTGTTGCAGGAATACTAATTATTTTTTTAAATCCGGTGTTAAAAAAATTAATGCACGGCATTCGTTAATACACAATACTTTATATTAATAAAGCGTTCCTTTTTATGGAACGCTTTTTGTTTCAATTTTACAGACTTTTAAAAAAACATTTTGATGAAAAATATTTTACTACTTGTATTACTTTTAACTATTGGCACCCTTCATGCCCAAGAAATTAATTGGATGACGATGAATGAAGCTATAGCAGCACAAAAGAAAGAACCCAAAAAGATTTTTATGGATGTTTACACCACCTGGTGTGGCCCTTGCAAAATGCTCGATAAAAATACGTTTAGCGATAAAGAAGTTATTGAGTATGTAAATAAAAACTACTATGCCGTTAAGTTCAATGCTGAGGGAACTGAAGAGGTTGATTACCAAGATTTTGTTTATACCAATCCCAATTACGATCCAGCGCGAAAAGGAAGAAATTCGCAACATTTATTTGCACACGCTTTAAAGGTAAATGCCTACCCAAGTGTTGTTTTCTTTAAAGAAAACGGAGATTTAATTCAAGCGGTTCCTGGATACAGAACGCCACAACAACTTGAGATTTTCCTTAAAATGATCCACACTGATGATTATTTGGAAATAACGACCACCGAAGCATGGGAGGCATACCAAAAAAACTTTAAATATACCTTTTAGGATAGCAACTTCGGTTTCATATTCGGGCTATTCTATTGAGAAAGCTCCTTGTTTGGCAGTATGGCTAAACGGGAGCTTTTTTAGTTTGCACGTTTTTTCCCAACGTTTTACATAGCTAAAATAATTACTTCCATCAGCAACAATTTGTTTTGGATCAAGGCTGTCAATAAGCCGATTGAGATTCACTTTTGGGCTATTGGTGAGTAAAAGCGTGTGAATGTTTTTTTGCTTTGGAGTAATGCCCAAACTATCCACAATCAAAATGTTCCTATTTTTATATTGAAATACTGATGAAAGTTTTTCTTGTGAATAATTAGTAATACTAAGAGCAGCCTTGAACGATTTTATAGGATACTCTTCAGAAATGTCTTTCGTTGATTCATCCTTATAAACCGTAAAGTATTTCCCGTTTTTATAGCCCAGCAAGGTCTTTTTGCTTTTCTGAAAAACCACAAATTGGTTTGCTGAAGTTCTAAATTCATCATAAATATAAATGCTTATTAATATCGATATTGACCAAAGAGAAATTATTAAGTTGCGATAATTTTTTTTCTTTAAAAAAAGTGCCAAAGCAATTATTAATAGATAGGCTCCCATTACTTTTAAACTTGAAAAGTGAATGTTTTTGAATAGAAATTCATCTTGCACTGCGACCCAATGGATAAACCTGTTTAAACCCTCAATTAGAAAATTATAACTTTCACTTAACCAATTTGGTAAGATTTCTAAAGCAACTAAAATTACGATCAATATCCCGCCGCACATTAAAATTGTCAAAAAGGGTAACACCACCATATTTGTCAACAAAAACAAACCAGGAAATTGGTGGAAGTAATAAAGGCTAAGTGGTAAAACGCCAATTTGTGCAGAAATTGTAACAGCAACTATTGCCCAGATTTTCCGCACAATCCAGTATTTTGAATAGCCAACTTTATAAAAAAGTGGAAGAAGCCAAACAATAAAAAACACCGCTAAATAGCTCAATTGAAATCCAACCTGAAAAAGCCAAAGTGGGTTCACTATTAAAAGCGCCAAAAATGAAAGGAATAGCGTATTTATGGAATTGGTTTCCCGGTTGAAGAGTTTTGCCAATGCAAAAAAGCTAAACATTGTTACAGCCCTTGTAACGGAAGGTGACAAACCAGAAAATAACGCAAAGCCCCAGAGTAGTATAACAATCAGCACAGATTGGAGAAACACCCCATATTTCCATCGCGACATTGGTTTAAGAAGGAATAGTATTATAACATATAATATTCCAACGTGCAATCCTGAAACGGCCAAAATATGCACTGCTCCAGCTGCCGCATATTCAGTGTAAAGACTTTTGTCAATATCTTTCTTTTCGCCCAACACGAGTGCCTGAATTATGGCGCGCTCATCTGTTTTCAGTTTTGTGCTTTGTAGTTTTTCTACAATTCTCCTACGGTAGTTTTGGGCAATTCCTAAAAGGGTTTTTGAGCCATTGGCAGTTTTTAAAATCTCTTTTTCTGAAACTCGTAATTGTCCGTGGACACCCAATGATCTCATATATGCCGAATAATCAAATTGGTTTGGATTCAGTGGTTTGGGAATTTCAGAAATAGGAGCATAAACCAGCAGAATTTCGTCTGGCGAAAATGAATTTTTTATTGAATCCCTTGAAATATTCAGTAATATTTTCCCATCCTTTCGAACACCATTTATAGCCTCTACATCTGCAAAATATTTAAAATTGTATTTATCGGGCTTAACTGTTTGTGCAATTTTAACTTGAAGTATTTCAGGAGTATTATCGGCAACAAAATGAGAATAATGATTCTCCTGAAACTGTGGTAACCTAATTTGATAGTTAAAATAGCCAATGGCAAAAAAGGAGGAATAGGCAGCAATTCCAAAGTAAACTGTTTGGATCAGTTGGTTTTGGGCCCGAAACCATAAAATAGCAACCCCTAAAAAAAGCGCCAAAGCATACTTTAATATAAACGTTGAGGTTGGAAAGAAGTGCGAGGAGAGAATCCCCAACACCAGAAAAATTGAAAACCGTACAACAGCGAAGTTTATGAATTTCATATCCCAAACTTTTAGGTGAAACCTAAATTAACTGGGAAGAATAAATTTAAAATTAAAAAATATGTCTGAAAAAAACAAAGGTTTTGTAAGTAGAAAATTGATATACAGGGCTTTAGATAATCCTTCTAACCTCTACAAATGCTTTTTTCCAATAGTCTTCATCAAGTGATGAAATAATAACACCAGCGTGTGTGGTAGAGTGGATAAATTTTACTTCGCCGCGTTTTGCTTCTACTACCAGACCTACGTGTGTTATCGTGTTTTTACGGCTTGTTTTGAAAAAGACCAAATCGCCTTCCTCAATATCCTTAAAGGAAATAAGAATTCCTTTAGTTGCCATGTCTCTCGATATCCGTGGCAATGTTATATTTTCTTTCTGAAAAGCAGTGTAAACCAAACCAGAGCAGTCCATGCCGGCATCTGTAGTACCTCCAAACTTATAGCGTGTGCCCTGAAAGGTTTTAGCATAATCTATAATTTCTTTTTTTATAGACCTTGGATTTTCTTTTGTTTTGGTGTCTTCTTCAGACTCGCTATGGGCTTCTTTGTTGTTTTTATGGGAATTTAATTTATGGGCCGTTTTGGTATTGGTATTATTTTTACCAATAATAGCTTCTGGTACCTTGCCTGTATTCTTCGTGCTTCCGCAGGAGATAAGGAAAAAAGTAAATAAGGAAAGGAAAAGTAGTTTTCGCATCAATATGGAATGGAGTATTAATGCTTAAAAGTATAAAATATTATTTACTCTCCTTAATGGAACTATAAATAAGTTTGGCAGTGTTTTCACTTGCGCCTCTGCCTCCTAGTGCTTTTTCAAGATCATAATACTCCAAAAACACGGTGGCTCTTTTATAGGGATCCAATATTTTGGTTAGTTCTTCTTTTAAGCGTTTTGTATTGAAATCAGTTTGTATAAGCTCAGTAACTACGTCTTTATTGAGAATTAAATTCACCAAAGAAATATAATCCAGCTTAATAACCCGTTTTGCAATTTCATAGCTAATCCGGTTGCCTTTATAACAAACAACCTGTGGAACTTTAAATAGGGCGGTTTCCAAAGTGGCTGTGCCCGAAGTAACCAATGCAGCATCCGAAATACTCAAAAGATCGTAGGTTTTGTTGGTTACAAAATGAACATTTTTTGTACTGAGAAAGGATTCATAGAATGATTTTTCCTGACTGGGAGCCCCTGCAATCACAAATTGGTACTCTTTAAAATCTTTCGCTACGGAAATCATTATTTCCAGCATTTTTTTTATTTCCTGCTTTCGACTTCCAGGAAGCAGCGCTACGATGGGACGTTCATCCAATCCGTTTTCTTTTTTGAAGGTTTCTGGATCTACTTGCGTTCTGTTGTAGATTGCATCAATTAAAGGGTGGCCTACAAAGTGTACCGGAAAATTGTGTTTTTCTTCGTAAAATTCCTTTTCAAAAGGGAGAATAACATACATCTCATCCACATCGCGCTTAATATCTTTGATGCGGCCTTCCTTCCATGCCCAAATTTGTGGTGAAATATAATAATGTGTTTTATAGCCTTTCTTTCGTGCCCATTTCATAATTTGAAAATTGAAGCCTGGATAGTCTATGAAAATGATAACATCGGGATTGAAAGCTTCAATATCCTTTTTGCAGCGTTTTATATTTTTGAGAATGGTGCCAAGGTTCATAATCACTTCGGCGAAACCCATAAACGCCAATTCGCGATAATGCTTTACCTCAATTCCACCAACGGCTTTCATCAAATCGCCACCCCAAAAACGGAAGTTTGCTTCGGGATCTTCCTTTTTTAAAGCTTTCATTAGATTGGCTCCGTGCAAATCGCCGGATGCTTCGCCTGCTATGAGGTAGTATTTCATTGGTCTTGGTTAAATGTTTCAGGGTGTAAGTTGCAGCCCTTCGACAAGCTCAGGGTGATATTCTAACTCGTCTTTTCTCTTTTTTCTGTTTTTTTTATTCTGTTTTTAAAACATTCTGAATCAATATATCAAAAAATTTCGTCAATGTCATTCCTGTCTCCCTTACTTGTTTTGGAATAATACTTTCCGACGAAAGCCCTGGGTTGGTATTTATTTCTAAAAAATAAGGTTTTCCGTTTTCAATTATAAATTCACTGCGGGTGATGCCTTTCATATCAAGCAATTTGTATATGCGGATGGCTTCTTTTTTTACCATTTCGGTTTCTTCCTCAGAAATTCTTGCGGGAGTTATTTCCTGCGATTTTCCAAGATATTTTGCTTCATAATCGAAGAATTCATTCTCTGATACAATTTCGGTCACTGGCAGCGCTATAACTTCTTCTCCTTTATTGTAAACACCCACTGAAACTTCAACACCAACCAATGCGGTTTCAATGATTATTTCGGAATCTTCGGTAAATGCTTTTTCAATTGCGGACATCATTTCTGCCATTTCATTCACTTTACTAATTCCAAAACTGGAACCGGAACGATTTGGTTTTACAAAGCAGGGTAATCCGGTCTTCTTTACAATTTCTTCTATATTTATTTCAGAGCCTTCATTCACATAATACGAATTTGCAGCACGAACACCAAAGTTTTTCAAAACTGAAAGACAATCGCGTTTATTGAAGCTTAATGCTGCTTGGTAGTAATCGGTACTAGTGTGTGGAATGCCCAGTAATTGCCAATAAGCCTGAAGGTAGCCGTCTTCACCAGGAGTTCCGTGAATGGTATTGAAAATAGCATCGGGATGAATGGTTTCAGTATCGTTATGAAAGCTAAAATCGGCTTTATTTACTGGATGTTTTGTGCCGTTTTTGGCAACAAAATACCATCCTTCATCCAGAATATGGACTGGATACACATTATATTTGTTTTTGTCGAGTGCATTACAAACAACTTCGCCACTGTTAAGCGAAATTTCAAACTCGCTGGAATAACCGCCCATAGCCACGGCAATATGTTTTTTACCCATAACAAATCATTAAAACCTACGTTAAATATCTCGTAAAACAAAAATATCACTTATCCATAGAAAGATACTAACTTTGGGTTTTATATTTTTGTGCAATAACAAAGAAACGTATGACTTTTTTCCAGTTCGTGTTTAGCAAGGCATTTTTGAAGCAGTTGTTGTTAGCTATAGTGGCGCTTCTCATTTTGATATTTTTAGTTTTATGGTGGCTTCGCATCAGTACGAACCACAATGAAAAGATAGAAGTGCCAAACCTCGCTAAACTGTCATTGGATAAAGTAGAGGAGAAGTTGGACGAGATGGATCTTCGATATGAAATCTTGGATTCGGCAAATTACAATCCAGAATTTCCTAAGTATTCTGTGATAGAACAGATTCCGAAGCCTGGTAAGTTTGTAAAGGAAGACCGAAAACTATATTTAACGCTAAACCCTTCAGGATATAGAAAAATTGAAGTGCCCGATGTGTTGGGACGCACGCGCCGCCAAGCCGAACCCACACTTTTGGCGATGGGTTTTGTGATTGGAAAAATAAGTTACCGGCCCCATATTAGCGACAATGTGCTGGAGATGCGTTATAAAGGCGAAAAACTCGATCCAGGTACCCCGATTCAAAAAACATCAGTAATAGATTTAATTGTAGGGGATCAATCCCTTAATAGAATTCAATCTGAAGGTGACTCCTCCGGAGAAGACCAAAAGGCCCCAACTAATAATGAAGGAGATAAAAATGACGAATTTTAAGGAAGAAGAAATTGACGATACCGATGGTAGTGATGATCTTTATGAGCATTACCGTTTTAAGGCAGATAAAGGACAGGGTGCGCTTAGGGTGGATAAATACCTGATGAACCTGATTGAAAAAGCTACGCGAAATAAAATACAAAAAGCTGCAACAGCTGGTAACATTCACGTAAATGGGGTTCCTGTAAAATCAAATTACAAAGTAAAGGGCAATGATGTGGTAACGGTGCTTTTTGAGCATCCGCCATATGAATTTTTGCTGGTGCCCGAGAATATTCCCATTGAAATTGTTTACGAAGACGATGCGGTACTTGTTGTAAATAAAGAACCAGGAATGGTTGTGCATCCAGGTCATGGCAATTATAGCGGAACGCTAATAAATGCATTGACCTATCATTTTGATAGTCTTCCAAATAATTCCAGCAATAGACCTGGCTTAGTTCACAGAATAGACAAAGACACTAGCGGATTATTAGTGGTAGCCAAGACAGAGGAAGCGATGACGCATCTTGCCAAGCAGTTTTTTGATAAGAGTACGGAACGTGAATATGTAGCTCTTGTTTGGGGAAATGTGGAAGAAGAGGAAGGTACTGTGGAAGGCAATATTGGTCGTCATCCTAAAAATCGTTTGCAGAACACCGTTTACGAAAACGATGATGAGGAAAAAGGAAAACCAGCCGTTACGCACTATAAAGTTTTGGAACGTTTGGGCTATGTTACTTTGGTTTCCTGTAGATTGGAAACAGGTCGTACACATCAGATTCGGGTGCATATGAAATACATAGGCCACACGCTTTTCAACGATGAGCGTTATGGTGGCGAGAAGATATTGAAAGGAACTACTTTCACCAAATACAAGCAGTTTGTAGAAAATTGCTTTAAGGTATTGCCACGGCAAGCTTTACATGCCAGAACACTTGGGTTTGTTCATCCCGTTACTAATGAATTTATGCGTTTTGAATGTCCTATTCCTGAGGATATGGAGGCTTGTTTAGAGAAGTGGCGGAATTATTCGCAGCACGTTATTGAGTAGGAATTTCAAATCACAAGTATCAAATTCCAAAAAAATACTTTAAATAACACGTTGGATGAAATTAGTTTAGAATAATAAAAGTGTTATATATTAAATTAATCTCAAAGCTCAATTTGTTTCTAAAATGTCAGTCTGAGCTTGTCGAAGACACTTCTATCCTACACTTCGACAAGCTCAGTGTGACAAAAGAATTTTAAATTTAAAGTAATACTGAATTGCGACAACGGGTTTAAATACTGAATATCAATTAGTTCATCTGCGTCAATACAATCTTTTTTAGTTTAAACAAATAGCCTCTTTCAAAGGAATATTGAAAGAGGCAGTTATGTTTTGTTGTATTTTTAAATTTAAATCACCTACTTCTTCACCCACTTGGCGGTGGAAGTATTCTTGCCGTCTGAAATGGTTACGAAATACAAGCCACTGTTCAGCTGTTTTAGGTTGAAAGTGGAAGTTGTTTCTAGATTTCTTTCTTCTGAAAAGACTAATTTCCCGTCTACGCTATATATTTTCACTTTTGCATTTTGAATAGCTGCAGGGATTTTGAATGTCAATACTCCTTCGGAAGGGTTGGGGTAGATGCTTATTGTTGGAGCTGCATTAAAATCTGTCACACCAATTAGCGGTTCAAGCTCTACAAAACCGTCGCGAGTGTTATCACCTTTATAGCCGTTGCGTTTAATGGTATCTGGATTATAAGGGACATTTAGGTTGTAAACATTTACATAGGTTGAGTCTACACCCGTTCCAAAAGTTTGGGTATAACTGTTAGCCGTAAGGTCTAGAAGACCATCGTTGTCTACATCACCCAATACGGCACCGTTTAAGAAGGTAAAGCCGCGAGGGCGTAAAGGGAAGCCAGCAATTTCGCCGGTGCCGTCTAAGGAATACGCATGGATATAGCCATCACCTCCAGCGTCTGTGAGCACACTTGGGAAGATAATATCCAAAACACCATCATCATTTACATCGGCAATGGAAAGTACGCCTTCAGTACCCCCATATTTTTCTATAGGGAAGTTGGGCAGGTTGTTCCCGTTTGGATCAAGGCCATAGATGGTGGGAAGTGGATCACCTACGGTGCCACTTGTGTTTCTGTCTGACATAAATATTTCAAAAGTACCGTCGCCATCCACATCCAAAACAGTTGAAGGAGAATAGGTCCATCCACCAAGAGCAATGGGCCAACCTGGTTTGTAGCTTCCGTCATTTTCCATGACATAAAAGCCTGGGGAGTTGCCATGGTTACTTCCTATTATTTCGAGATTGTCATTACCATCAAGATCTGCCAGGATCGGGGATTGGTAGGAATAGCTAACGTTGGGATCAAAGACTGGAAAGCCTGGGAATACTTGACCTTGGTTGTCAAAAATATACATCCCTGCACTAGAAGCAGCAATTACTACGTCGTTATTTCCGTCGTTATCCATATCTGCAATAGACGGTGTGAAAGCTGGGGTCGCAGCCACTTCTACGGGCCAATTGGCGTTTATTGGAGTGCCGTCCATTTTGATGGCGTGTACAAAACCTTGTGTTGCCCCTACGCGTTCACCAGTAACGATATCCAAAATGCCATCGCCATCCACATCTGCGGCGGCTGGAGCGTTAATCATCCAATGATCGCTGAAATTTAGGGGCCAACCAGGCAGGTCGTTGCCTAATGGGTCTAGAAGATAAACCCTTCCCGCGTTGGGAATGCCTCCCGTATTTACTATAATTTCCAGTGTTCCGTCATTATCCAAGTCTGCTACTGTTGGAGGCAGTAGGATGGTGCCGCTAACAGGTTTGGACCAAAGTACACTACCGTCGCCTTTTAGTGCATAGAGCGTATTCCATATTCCGTAGAGGATTTCATCTACACCGTCATTGTCAATATCGGCTAGGGTTGTTCCCCGAGTGTTTTTAAAGGTTGGATTTGTAGGTTCACCAAAACGCCATAGCCTATCAAACACCTGGGTTTGTTCTGGGCTGTTGTAGTTTTCTGGAAGGGTTATGCTTTCCACGGAAATGGTTCCGTCTTCATTTAGGGTTGCTTTCTTGCCTTGCTGCTGGGCGGTAGCAATGGAAGTTATTCCGAGGAATAAAACCGATAGGAGGGTAATTGTTTTTTTCATGAAAGGATTTTTAAGAATATTTTCTATAAAGCTATTGATAAATGTTGGGTTATCAAAGGTGGAAATGATTTCCTGCTTCTTTTCTTATTTTTAAATAGCTCTTTCCCCTTATAAAAGTTTAAAATAAAAAAGCTTTGTCTTTCTTTAAGGGAAGGTGGCCCCTGGTTCAAGTTTTCATTTTGAGTAAATATTATAATTCGGGGATCGGAAGGGGTTTTGGTCTTTTCCTTTTACCACATGTACCCACCCCGCCCGCCTGAGGCGGGCAACCCTTCTGCCTATGGCGGACAGGGAACATTTTATTTAAATAATATTTTTTTATTTTTTGGATATATATATATATATATATATATATATATATATATATTGTGCCAATGAAACAAGGGGCTGTAGCTTTTGTTTTTAATTTTAAACGCTAACCAATAATTTTATGAAACACCTACTACTCACCCTAACTTTACTTTCTTCTTTTTTTGCCAGCGCGCAGATAGTAAACATACCCGATGCCAATTTTAAAAATGCTTTACTAAATTATAACCCACCAATTGATACTAATGGGGATGGAGAGATACAGCTTAGTGAGGCGGAGGTAATAATTTTATTAGATGTGCAAAATAAAGATATACAGGATCTTATGGGGATTGAAGCTTTTATCGGATTAGAAGAATTGTATTGTGGGGGGAATCAATTGACAGAATTAGGTGTTTCACAAAATGTAGGTTTAATAAATTTAAGTTGTGCTGATAATTTAATCACAGAACTAGACCTTTCAGAAAATGGTCTTCTTGAGCAACTCACATGTTTTAATAATCAATTAACACAATTAGATTTTTCACAAAACATCAATTTGCTGCAATTGAGTTGCGAAAAAAATCCTTTGGTTTCCATAAATGTAACACAATGCCCTAATCTGAATCTTCTTTATTGTTATGAAGCCAATCTTAGTACATTAGATGTAAGTCAAAATACTAATTTGGAATGGCTGGTGTGCCATAGAAACAATATTTCTGTTTTGAATTTAAGCCAACATCCGAATATATTTTTCTTATCATGTTATGATAATCAAATTTCATCCATTAACATCACTTCACTTTTAAGCCTAAGTACATTGTGGGCCAACCAAAATAACATTACTAATATTGATATTTCTCAGAATAATACTCTTGGAGTATTAGATATTTCAAATAATCCAATTTCTAATATTGATGTTTCTTCAAACTTGGTATTAAGAGAGATTAAATTTTCTAATTCCTTAATTCAAGAAATAGATTTAAGCAATAATTCTAATTTATGTAAAGTAGAAGGAGTTAATAACTTAAATTTAACATACGCCAATTTAAAAA
Organism: uncultured Aequorivita sp.; assembly: GCA_937125455.1. Classification (GTDB taxonomy): domain Bacteria; phylum Bacteroidota; class Bacteroidia; order Flavobacteriales; family Flavobacteriaceae; genus Aequorivita. Next base: position 7,304 of record CAKZLK010000003.1, on the reverse strand, counting down.
ATGGCAATGTTGAAATCTTTAACGGAAGCTGTAACACTACAAATTTATCGCTAATAAACAACCCCAACCTCCAATTTATCTGCGTAGAAGATGCCCAATACGCTGCAACCAACTTTACAGATATTCCACCTTTAACCACATTTGTTGAAGACTGCTCCATAGCCAACGGCGATCTAAACCATATAACAGGAACCCTAACATATGATGACGAAAATAACGGCTGTGATGGTGGCGATGCAGGGATTGGCGGTTTGCTTGTAAACACCACTGATGGAACGAATAACTTTGCAGCGACCACAGTAAACACTGGGGATTACAATCTTGCTGTGGCGGAAAATACTTATACCACAACTGTTTTGGGGTTATTGTCTTATTTTACATTAACACCAGCCCAAGAGGTTGATACCTTTATAGGTTTTAACCAAACGGAGATTGCTGATTTTTGTATTGCGCCCACAACCACCGCCAATGATCTTGCTGTTACCCTTGTGCCATTGACCGCTGGCCGTCCTGGGTTTGAGGCGCGTTATAAGCTGGTTTATGAGAATGTAGGAACTACACAATTAAGCGGCAACGTGGAACTGGATTTTAATGGAACGCTGGTAACTTTTATTGAGGCGACCCCTACAGAAACTTCCGTAACTGGCAATACTATTTCTTGGGACTACAGCAATCTAAATCCTTTTGAAACACGGAGTATTGAAGTGGTTTTTAATATTGCCGAACCTCCCGTGGTACAAGCTGATGATGTGTTGCCTTATATTGCAAGAGTAAATCCGATTAGTGGGGATGCTGCACCTGATGACAATGTTTTTCAGTTAAACCAAATAGCGGTAAACAGTTTTGACCCCAACGATAAGCAGGTGCTTGAGGGCTATCAGGTGCTTTTTGAGAATGTGGATGAGTATTTGCATTACGTAGTCCGTTTTCAGAATATGGGAACTGCCAGTGCCATCAATGTTCGTGTTCAGGATTCATTGGATGAAAAGCTGGATTGGACAACATTAAAAGTTTTGGATGCCAGTCACGCTATGGAAACACAGTTGGTAAACGGAGAGATTGATTTTATTTTTGATGACATCAACTTGCCCACAGCGGCATCTGATCCCGAGGGAAGCCAAGGGTTTGTTGCGTTTAAGGTAAGGCCAGCAACAACTGTTCAGTTGGATGATGTAGTTGTAAATGCGGCTGATATCTACTTTGACTTTAATGCGGCGATTGTTACCAATACTGTTTATACACGGTTTGTTGATGAACTTGGGGTTTCTGATTTTGAAAACTTAAACATTATAGCTTATCCTAATCCTGCTAGTGATATACTGAATATTCAGGCTGAGGAGCCTATTTTTTCTATTGAAATTTTGAATTTACTGGGTCAGACGTTGCTTACTTCCAAAGGGAATAGTAACCATGAACAAATTGATATTTCTGGGCTCAGCCCGGGGAATTACTTTGTGAAGGTTTTTGTTGGGGATGAGAGTCGGGTTTTGCGGGTTATTGTTGATTAGCAGTTAGCATTGAGTAATGGGTTTGTGGGGGAGCATTTTTACAACAAAAACTATCTTCTCTTAACAAAAAGTTAAAGTTGCTTCGCTATAGTGCTTTTTGAAAGTTCTCCTATAGGAAAAATGGGGAATCCGTTTATATTTACCGACCGATAAATTTCAGTGCTATTTGATGGTTATTTATCGTATTTGTTAATATAAAACCCCTCTTACTAATGAAAAAATTAATTATTTCCTTTCTCCTTGCTGCTTTTGTTTTGCCTATGCAGGCCAATGAAGGCATGTGGTTTTTAATGAACATTGAACGGTTGAATTATCGCGATATGCAAAAAATGGGACTACAGCTTACGCCCGAAGAAATTTACAGCGTAAACCATTCCAGCCTTAAAGATGCGGTGGTGCAGTTTAACCGTGGTTGTACTGCTGAAATTATTTCGGACAGTGGTTTGGTTTTGACCAATCATCACTGTGGTTATAGTGCTATTGCGGAGCTTTCAACGGCTGAAAACGATTATTTAACCAATGGGTTTTGGGCAGCAAATAATGAAGATGAATTAAAGCCGAAAAGTTTATCGGTTCGCTTTTTTGTGCGTATGGACGATGTTTCAAAACGTATTTTAAGTTTGCTAAACGACAAGATGACGGAAGCTGAGCGCGAAGCTACTATTAACCGTGAAATTGCGAAGATTGAACAGGAAAACAATGAAGGTGGAAAATATACCGTTTCAGTAAAGTCTTTTTACCAAGGGAATGAGTTTTACTATTTCGTATATCAAGATTATAATGATGTGCGTTTGGTGGGAACACCTCCTGCAAGCATTGGAAAATTCGGTGGCGATACCGACAATTGGGAATGGCCACGCCACACGGGCGATTTTTCACTCTTTAGAGTGTATGCCGATAAGGAAGGAAACCCTGCGGAATATTCCAAAGATAATGTGCCACTTAATCCAAAATACCATTTAACCACAAGTTTAAAAGGTTTTGAGGAAAATGATTTTGCCATGATTATGGGCTATCCGGGAAGAACCAACCGCTGGATGCCGGCTGGAGGTATTGAGCAAAACGTGGAATATGCATATCCCGCTTGGGTAGAAGCTTCAAAAACAGCTATGGACGTGATGAAGAAGTATATGGACAAAGATCAACAAGTTAAACTTGACTATGCTTCTAGTTATGCCTCGACGGCTAACTATTGGAAAAACCGACAAGGAATGATAGATGCACTAAAGCAGCATAAAACTGCGCAAAGCAAGCGAAAGGACGAAAAGGCTTTCCAAAAATGGGCTTCTAAAAAGGGCAATGAAAAGTATGCAGATGTGATTCCAGTGATTAACAACTATTATAAAAAAACAAATGAAATAAGTAGTCATGACAATTATCTAAGGTTATTGTTGCGTACGCAAATGGCAGTAATTCCATACCGACTGGGTAATGATATTGCTTATTATTTGGAACAGAATGAAGCAAAGCAGTCAGAATTGAAGCCTAAGTTAAATGCAGAAATTGATGATTTTTATGAAGGCCTCTATCTTCCTTTGGAAAAAGATGTAATGGCAACACAGCTTGAACTTTATTCCACAAAAGCGAAAGATATTGCTCCAATGGTTGCGGAAGTTGCCGTGGAAAACAACAAGACTGAGGCAGGTTGGAAGAACTATGTGGACACTGCTTTTAACAATAGCATTTTTGAAACCAAGGAAAAAATACAAGCTTTTTTGGCAAACCCTAATGCTGAGGTATTAAAGAGCGATCCACTGTTTCAGCTTTCCACAGATTTGTTGACTCGCTACCGTTACAAATCGGAGGAGGAAAAACAATTGGACAATGATTTTGAACGCGCTTACAGATTGATGGTACAGGGCATGCGACTTCAAAATCCTGATAAAAAATACTACCCAGATGCTAATAGCACCTTGCGACTTACATACGGAAAAGTGATTGCTTTGCCAGCAGACAAACGCAACGATGCAGCTAAAAACTATTACACTACGCTAAAAGGCACTGTTGCAAAATACCAACCTGGCGATGACGAATTTGACATGCCAAAAAAACTGATTGATTTATACCAAAAAAAGGATTTTGGACAGTACGCAGACAAAGACGGCTATTTGCCCGTAAACTTTTTGACCGATAACGATATTACTGGCGGAAACTCTGGTTCTCCAGTATTGAATGGAAAAGGAGAATTGATTGGTTTGGCCTTTGATGGCAACATTGAAGCAATGGCTGGAGATGTTATTTTTGATGACCAGTTGCAACGGACTATCAATGTTGATATCCGCTATGTTTTATTTTTAATCGACAAATATGCTGGAGCAACACATATTATTGATGAGTTAACATTAGCTAAGTAGTTTTAAAGCAGCATTGAAGCTACACTGCGGATTAAAAAAACCACGAATCAAATAATTTAAGATTCGTGGTTTTTTTGTGGGTTTTAATATAGTGAAAGTCCGAGCCCAAAAGTAGTTTGGTTGTGGTTATAGTCAATTAAACTTTCCCCATACCCAGTAAAAAGCTGTGCGTGAATTTTTAGGTTTTTAATAAAGCGGTAGCTGTAATCCAGTCTTACGCTTGCGTGGTTATTGCCTCCACCTCTAAGTGAATGGCGTGTCACTAGTTGAAAATCGTGTTTTCCGCTAGCGTAGTTAAAATCTAGTTCTGCCCGCCCCATATAATCATCAATGTCTGGATTGTCGTCATTTTTTGAATCTTCCGGCAGGCGTATCCAAGGCTTTAAAACTATCTGTAGTTTGTCTATTTCCCAACCAAATTGAAAAATAGCTCGATTCCAGCTTCGGCTTAAAGGGTTTGATCGTCCGTTGCTTTGATGGTTAAGTCCGAATCCTGAATAGACTCCTTTAAAATTTCCTATGTGGTAAGAAGTACTAAATATTAGAAAAACTTCGGGCTGGTAATTTGTTTCCCTAAAAGGTCTGGAAAGGGTATTGTTATATAATTGCCAGCGTGAACTTTGGGTGTAAGCTCCCCAAACGTCACCCCCAAATTTTTTTCCAAAAATGTTGTGAAGGATTTTTGTTTTGAAACTTATTTGAAATGCCAACTCAACATTGTTGTAACCAATAGGATCCTCAACAACATTGTTTTCATTAATACTAGCCGGTTTGTCATTTACATTCGTCGTATAATTTGCAAAAAGAATGTAAAGTGGTTTATAAGGGAGCAGCCTAAATTCTATTTTATGCGATCGTGTCACGGAATCCAATTGCCAAGTTTCTGCTAATGTTGGATATTTGTTTACGTCTTGGGCAAAAGAGTTTGCGGATATAGTTGCAAAAAGTATGAAAAGTATGAAAAGTTTATGCTTCATTGGGTTTGTTTGGGCTGCAAAGATAGATTGGGAATTTTGGTTTTAAGTTTTTATTCTTTCTTTTTCAGAAATAAATAGGAATAATTACTTATCTGAATAGCTTGATAATAGTTTTTAGCGAACATTAATCATGTAAATTTGCCATCTAAATTTTATAAGTGAAATATTTTAAAATACTGCTGTTTTTATTTCTTTTCACCTTTTTCGCAGGCTGCAAGAAGGATGAATATAAGGATTTTAAAAAAGTTCCGGAATATATTACCCATCCAGATAAGGCACATAAAGCCTACTATGAAGCTTATGATAAAACCCTTCAAAAATGGGGCGTAGCTTATGAAGATCTTTATATAAATACATCAAAAGGAATTGCCCATGTGCTAATGAGTGGCCCAAAAGATGGCACACCAGTGGTTTTACTTCATGGAATGAGTGCGAGTTCCACAATGTGGTATCCCAATGCCAAGGCTTTGTCCAAGCAATACCGAATTTTTGCAATCGATTTAATTATTGAACCTGGAAAGTCACATAAAACAGCTGATTTTAAAAATATTGAAGATGTTACCGCTTGGTACGAAGAGGTATTCTGGGCTTTGAAATTAGAATCATTTCACTTGGTAGGAACTTCTCGTGGGGGTTGGATAGCTACAGATATAGCACTTCATAGTAAAAGAAATATAAAAAGCTTAATTCTGTTGAGTCCCGTTCAGACTTTTATGTGGATTCCGCCCAGTACGGACTTGTTGAAAAATATATTTAATGTATTCTATTCAAAGGAAGATGGGGTTTGGCGGACTATGGAAACCCTATCAAAAAAACCAAGTAAAATTGATAAGGCCTATATGACCCAATATCGCCTTGGTCTGAAAAATGATACCGAGGACAAATTCTTGGCGCAAATGAAGCCATTCCCGAATAGCGAATTGAGTACTTTAACTATCCCTGTCCTAGTGTTGATTGGAGATGACGATATGTTTAATACAAAACATACCATTCACCTAACCGAAAAATACCTACCAAGAGGCAAGGGTGAGGTTATTTCTAACTCTGGCCATTTCCTGTCTGTAGATCAGGCTGAAATTGTAGATAAAAGGATGATTGATTTTATGAAAAGTGTAGAAAAGGCGGATTGATAAAATATAGTATTCATGCCGAAGTTACTTTTTGTCTAAGTGGTAACGAAGGTTTATATTAGATATTTGTAGGGTATAGTTCTCGACTGTGTTCGAACCAATAAGGAGGGCTTAAAAAAAGTAATATATGGCATCAGGATTTTTTGCAATATTGGATGATATAGCCGCATTGTTGGATGATGTGGCGATGATGAGTAAAGTGGCGGCAAAAAAAACAGCGGGTATTTTGGGGGACGATTTGGCAGTGAATGCCGAAAAAGCTTCTGGTTTTGCGTCTTCTCGAGAAATCCCTGTACTTTGGGCTATAACCAAAGGCTCTCTTTTAAACAAATTGATTATTCTTCCCATCGCTTTTTTGCTGAGTGCTTTTTTGCCTTGGGCAGTGACCGTTATTTTGATTCTTGGCGGCTTGTATTTGGCTTATGAGGGCGCTGAAAAAATTTATGAGTTCTTTTTTCCACACGCCAATTCCGATAAATCATTTGTGGAGGAGGGATTGAGTGAAAGTGAAATACTCGCAATTGAAAAGGTGCGTGTTAAGGCTGCAATAGTAACCGATTTTATTCTTTCCATTGAAATAGTGATCATTGCACTTGGCAGCGTAGTTGAGGAAACCCTGACTACCCAGATTATGGTGGTAAGTATTATCGCTATTCTTGCAACCATAGGCGTTTACGGAATAGTAGCTCTCATTGTACGTATGGATGAAGCAGGTTATAAATTAATTAAAAAGAGCAAAAAGGAAAATAGCTTTTCAAAAAAGCTAGGTACAGTATTGGTGCAGGCACTTCCTAAGGTTATAAAAGCTTTGAGTATTATTGGTACAATAGCTTTGATTTTGGTTGCTGGCGGAATTTTTGTCCACAATATTGATTTTCTTCATCATTTTATGCCAAAATTGCCTTCATTCATTCTTGAATTTGTTGTAGGGTTATTGGTTGGGATTATTTGTTTGTTGGTGGTAATGGGTTTTAAGAAGATATGGGGAAAGCTTATTAAAAAGAACTGATCGTTTTTTTAATTAGGATTGATCTAACTCAAAAACAAACCTCAATATCACAATTAATAAATTCAATTTTCCGACATTTGGGCCACAATTTATTTCTAGGTTGAAACAAAGGTTAGTTGCCATATCGTTGCTTTTTATATTGTTTGCTCCAGTTGCAAGCATATACACATTTCTGCAATTTGAAAAATCTGCAATTCGCCGGGAAATAAAAGAGCAAATGATTGCCGGAATGAACCAAGATGAATTGGTTCTCTTAAAACTTACAAAAGAAGAAGCCGAAACAAAACTGCGTTGGGAACATGCTGAAGAGTTTGAATACAACGGCC
>CAKZLK010000002.1 GCA_937125455.1 uncultured Aequorivita sp. | reverse complement strand
GAGACCGCTTTCCAGTTGTTCCAATTTTGCATCGAAAGTGTGCAATGCCGATAAATATGGGAATCGTTTTTTTAATTCTGCTAGATTTTCTTTTGAATCAAGCAAAACGTTTGGATTAGAAATACTTTTAGTAAGCCAGTCTAATTTCATTACCAATCGCTTACTGCTTTATTGAAAATATCTTGGGTAAGTAATTCATTAACCTGCTCAATAAGGGTACTTTCTACTTCGGATAGCGGTTTGTCGCTATCGTAAAGCGCATACTGCGTAAAGCTTTGCTCGAAGTTTTTGGTGTCATCTTTAGTATTTACAAAAACCACAGAAACCGTAATAGTCAGTTTGTTCTGAGCAGCTACCTCATTTGCTTGGATACTCACGGGCGCAGTTCTGTAATCGGTTATTTTGCCAGAAAACTGAAGGTCACCATCAGTTTTGACTAAATCGAGTTTAGTTTGATTCAAAAAAATATTTCGAAGCTCTTCCGTAAACTCCTGCGCCAATGTAGGCTGGGCAAGTGGTGCGTAATTAGGAAAGAAATCCACGGAGTACGTCTTAACTTCGTTATAATCAACCGATGCGCCAGAAAAACCATAGTTAACAGAACATGCGCTAAAAACAACAGCAATCGCGCCTAATGATATGATTGCTTGGATTCTCAATTTAAGTCGTATTCTTTAATTTTTCGGTAAAGTGTTCTTTCGCTAATGCCCAATTCGCCTGCAGCCATTTTTCTTTTACCGTTGTATTTTTCCAATGCTTTGGTAATTAGTTCTTTTTCTTTTTCCTCCAAAGAAAGTGACTCTTCTACAATTTCATGTTCTTGAAACCCATCAACACTTGAATTAGGCGCGTAAGATGGAGTAAATTCATTTTTTTCTTCCTGATAGGTAGATTCGGTATTCACTGCTGCCGGTAATTGTCGTTCAGGGTTTGAATTAACGTCCTTAATTATCTGAGTTAGAATTCTTGAATTTTCGGTATCTGAAGTGTCAATATTATTGGTCCTGGCCATTTCTAAAACTAACTTTTTCAAATCGGTTACATCGCTCTTTAAGTCAAAAAGCACTTTGTACAAGATTTCTCTTTCATTACTAAAGTCTTCGCTTCCGCCAGATTTGGATGCGATAGCGGGTAGGTTAGTGTTAGAGTAGTTAGGCAGATATTTCAGCAAGTTTTCCGAATTTATTATTCTTTCTGGTTCAATAATGGAAATCTGTTCGGTTACATTCTTTAATTGTCGAATGTTTCCTTGCCATGTATAATTCATAAGCATGTGCTGCGCATCTTCGGTCAATCGAACGGGTGGCATGTTATATTTTTCTGCGAAGTCAGAAGAGAATTTTCTAAATAATAAATAGATATCTCCCTTTCTATTTCTTAGGGCTGGAAGCGTTATTGGAACTGTACTTAATCGGTAAAATAAGTCTTCTCTAAATTTATTTTTTTGAATGCTTTCTGGCAGATTAACATTTGTGGCGGCAACGATTCTAACATCGGTTTTCTGGACTTTACTGGAGCCAACTTTAATGAACTCACCAGTTTCAAGAACTCGAAGTAACCTAACTTGGGTTTGCAAAGGCAGTTCCCCAACCTCATCTAAGAAAATAGTTCCACCGTCGGCTTCTTCAAAATATCCTTGACGTGTATTTTGTGCACCTGTAAATGCACCTTTTTCGTGTCCAAATAATTCAGAGTCAATCGTGCCTTCTGGTATAGCACCGCAGTTTACTGCAATGTATTTTTTGTGTTTACGATTGCTGAGTTGGTGAATAATTTTAGGGAAGTTTTCCTTTCCAGTTCCACTTTCACCCATAACTAAAACGCTCAAATCTGTTGGAGCTACACGCATAGCTGTAGAAATAGCATGGTCAAGTCCTTCGGATGTACCAATAATTTCGAATCGTTGTTTTATTTGTTGAGTCGTCATTACTTCACTAAACTATAGCTTCTCCTCTTAATGTTGCAGAAGTTGCAGCAGTAATTTTTACATCCACGTATTGCCCCGCTTTAAAGTCTCGATTCGGAAATATCACCATTGTATTTTCAGATATTCTACCGCACAATTCGTCTGGGTTTTTCTTAGATGGTCCTTCAACTAGTACTTCTTTGGTTAACCCTATAAAACGGTCGTGTGTTTTTCGTTGATTTTCCCTTTGAATATCAATTATTTCACTCAATCGGTCAGATTTCACCTTTTCAGGTACGTCGTCTTCATATTTCCGTTCGGCTAATGTTTTGGGTCGTTCCGAGTATTTATACATATAAGCAAAACTGAACTCAACCTCTTTAACTAAAGAAATTGTATCTTGATGTTCTTCTTCTGTTTCACCACAAAACCCAATTATTAAATCTGTACTAATGGTACACTCAGGGGTTATTGTTTTAATAGCATTAATCCTATTCAAATACCATTCACGAGAATATCCGCGATTCATCCGTTTAAGCATTTCACTATTACCAGATTGAACCGGTAGGTGAACGTAATTACAAATGTTGTCGTATTTTTTTATTGCGTAAAGTACCTCGTCACTAAGGTCCTTTGGGTGGGAAGTAGAAAAACGAATTCTTAATAAAGGGTTTACTTCGGCAACCATCATCATTAATTGCGCAAAACTGACCGTGGGTAAAGAATCGTCTTTTACCTCGCCTTTTTTTGTAATGTTCCAACGGTATGAATCCACGTTTTGCCCAAGCAATGTTACCTCTCTAAAACCCATTTCAAAAAGTTCTTTCGCTTCTTGCACAATAGTTTCTGGATTTCTGCTGCGCTCACGTCCTCTCGTAAACGGAACAACACAAAACGAACACATATTATCGCAACCCCTAGTAATTGAAATGAATGATGAAACTCCGTTTTCTCCCAGCTTAACTGGGGAGATGTCTGCATACGTTTCATCTCTAGATAGTAAAACATTTACGGCTTTTTGTCCGCTGTCTATTTCTTTTAGCAATTCAGGAAGTGCTCTATAAGAATCTGGTCCTGCAACCAAATCAACCAATTTTTCTTCGATTAAATCTGCAATTTTTAAAAGAATTCGGCTGCGTTCGTCTATAGTTGTATTGCTCCATTTTGGGAAGGCTTCTTTTGCAGCTTGGTATGCGCTTTCAATATCTTCCTGATTTGAATTTGCTATCTGCGAATACACTTCGCCATTGGAAGGATTGTAATTATCCAACCATTTTTTTGAAATTGGTTCAACGTATTCGCCGTTTATGTAGTTTAGGATTTTTTGCATATCACTCATAACTCTGAACTCTTAACTCTGAACTGGCGAATAAGCCATCGCCTTTATCTCCACCACCAAATACGGATGCGGCAATTGATGCACTGCAACGGTTGTACGCGCTGGTCCAGTTTCTTTACTGAAAAATTCTGCATACACTTCATTATAACCTGCAAAGTCATTCATATTTACCAAAAAGCTAGTTACATCCACTACATCCGCCATTGTTGCGCCTTCGGTGGAGAGGTAATCTTTTATGTTTTCCAACACGGCGCGAGTTTGTTCCCTCACGTCAAAATGCATCGTCCCCATTTCATCCACTTTGTGAACGCCGGCAAACGTATTGTCGGGCAAACGTGAACTTGTACCGCTGATAAATATAAAGTCTCCCACGCGTTTTACGTGCGGGTATGCACCGCGCGGTGTTGCTTTTCCTTCTACTAATCTGCTTTTATTACTCATTCTAATAAGTTTTTTGTCACACTGAGCGCAGTCGAAGTGCTTTTATGTTACAATTTCATTGGGCTTCGACTGCGCTCAGCCTGACATTCGTTTTATTTTTATCCAAATGCCACTTCATCGTCGTGAAGGATGGCTTCGGTTTCTTTTTTTACTAATTCCAGTTTTTCTTTTAGCGACATTTCTTCTGTAAGTTTTCTGTCGTCCAAAAGATTTAAAATCGCTTTATCCTGTGCTCTTCCACGTTTCATTGCTTCGGAATAGGGGATTGATTCTTTAAAGGTAACCAAAGAATATTTGCTGTAATAATCTTGGGGGAATTCTGCTTCGAAAGCTGTTTCCAATTTTCGCTTTTGTTGAAAGATTTCCATGGCAGTGTGCTCTTTCATTTCGTGGAAATTATCCACCGCCAAATCGGCAATCGCATCCGTATCTTTTTTCCGAAGGGCTTCATATTCCTTAAAAAGCGTACTCCAATTTATGTTTTCTTCGGCATTGTATTTCTCAAGAATTTCATCAAAAACCACTACATCTTCAAAGGAAGCGTTCATTCCCTGTCCGTAAAATGGAACGATGGCGTGCGCTGCATCACCCAAAAGAAGTGTTTTGTTGTAAGCATTCCAAGGCGAACACTTTACAGTGCCAAGGGGTCCCGTTGGGTTATTGAAAAATTCTTCGGAAAGGTTTGGAATCATTTCTACAACATCCGGAAATTCTTTGTTGAAATATTCGTGAACCATTTCGGGCGTTGTCAAATTTGCGAAACAGTAATCGCTGTTTTCATAAGGAAGAAACAGCGTTACGGTAAAACTTCCATCGAGATTTGGCAGCGCAATCAACATATCTTCGCCACGGGGCCAAATGTGTAAAGCGTTTTTATAAGTTCGGTATCCACCATTTTCTGCAGCAGGAATTTCCAATTCTTTATAACCGTGACTGAGCCATTGCTGTGAAAAACTGAAGAGAAATTTATGACTGTCAAACATACTTTTGCGAACCACTGAGCCTGCACCATCAGTTCCGAAAATCACATCTGCCTTTAGCGTCATTTCTTTTTTTGAATTGAAATCCTTAAAAGTAGCCGAAGCATTTTCCAAATCAACACCTTCACAGGCCTGATTGAAAATAATTTTCACATTCGGCATTTTTTCTGCTTCATCGAGCAAAAGCATATTTAGTCCGGGCCGAGAAATGGAGTTGATGTATTCATCTTTTCGACCGCTGTAAGGGCTTAAAAAAGTATTTCCCGCTTTATCGTGAATCATCCGCCCATTCATAGGAATACATTGCTTTTTTGCAGCTTCCTCAACTCCTGCCAAACGGAGCCCTCGCAAACCGCGATCACTAAGAGCGAGGTTTATGGAACGTCCAGCATCTTGTGTAATTTTTCGTAAATCGGGACGCTTTTCAACTAATGTTACTTCATAGCCGCGTTGTGCCATTCTTAGGGCGAGTAGACTTCCGCAGAGGCCAGCACCGATGATTAGGATAGTTTCTTTATTTGTCATTTAATTTTAATTTGTCACTGTTTTAGGAACGTTTCCTTTGTTAAGTTTCATTATCCAATACACAATAAATACCCCGCCAATAACTCCAGGAATGAACCAACCGTAAAAACTGGGAAAAATATCATTTACAACTACAAAGGCCGTAACTGCGGCAATATAACCGCCTGTCATATTTCCCAAATGTAATTTTAGCCAGTTTTTGTGAATTTTTTCTGGACTTTGGTACATTCTTAGGTTTCTTAAAGCAAAAATTAAGCCCACTAGCCCAAAAATCGTAAGCACGATATTTATAACACCCAATAATAATATTGGAAAGAGAATCATGCTCAGCCCTACAACAACCATTAACCACGAGATTATTTTTTCATTTTGCGAATTGACATTTTTTCTTTTAAAACGAAGACTGCGATAACCGATAAGTAAAAAATAAATGCTAAAAATGCCAATTGAAAACAAGAATGGGCTGTGATGATTCGGCAGAACGGAAATTATAAATGCAAAAATTGCAGAAGTTAGCATTGAGTAAAAAAAGATAATTCCAGCTTTTTTATGAATTTTACGGCCCTTTTTAGTTATCAGTGCAACAAGTCCAGAAATTAGCGCAATTCCTCCAAATCCTGCGTGGATTAATATCAAAATTTGGATGAATTTTTCTAGTTCCATTTATAGTTTTTAGCTAGTCAATACACTTTTTAATTTTTCTGAAAACTTAAAAACATCTTCAAAACTATTATAAAGTGGGGCAGGGGCAACACGAATTACATCAGGCTCGCGCCAATCACTTATTACACCAGCTTCAGTAAGTTTTGTGTGTAAACTTTTATCAGCATTTTTCACCTGAATTGAAAGTTGGCAGCCACGTTCTTCAGGATTTCGAGGGGTGATTACATTTATAGCATCGTTTTTCATTTCATCCAATAGAAATTCTAAGTAGCCTGTAAGTTTTTCAGATTTCTTCCTGAGATTTTCAAATCCAGCCTCTGCAAAAGTGTCCAAAGAAGCACGAATTGCTGCCATTGATAAAATGGCGGGATTGCTAAGTTGCCAACCTTCGGCGCCAGATAATGCATCAAATTCGTGACGCATATTGAAACGCGTTTTTTTGTTGTGTCCCCACCAGCCTGCAAATCGGTTCAATTTTTCATTGTTTGCGTGTCGTTCGTGTACAAAACAACCACCCAAACTTCCTGGACCGCTATTTAAATATTTATACGTACACCAAACCGCAAAATCGGGTCCTGTGTCGTGAAGATTTGGTTGGATGTTTCCAGCGCCGTGAGCCAAATCGAAACCGACCATGCAGCCATAATTATGGCCCAATTCTGTAATTTTTTTCAGCGGAAAAGATTGGCCCGTGTAATAATTGGTGCTACCAATCATCAACAAAGCAATTTCGTCTCCGTGATTTTTCATTATTTCTTCCAAATCTTCAAAACGGCAAAGTTCTTCGCCTTTTCTGGGTTTCCAAAGAATTAAACCATCTTTTGGATCGAAGCCGTGAAACTTCAACTGACTTTCAACAGCGTATTTATCACTTGGGAAAGCATCACTTTCCACTACAATTTTATATTTGGTTTTTGTGGGTTGGTAAAACGAAACCATCATTAAGTGAAGATTTGTTGTTAAGGAGTTCATCACAACTACTTCTGATGGATTTGCGCCAACTATTTTCGCCATATTATCTGTTAAAAACTCGTGATAGTGCAGCCAAGGGTGCTTGCCTTCAGTATGCCCTTCAACACCCAGATTTGCCCAATCCGTTAGTTCTTCCTTTATATATTCGGAAGTGATTTTGGGTTGCAAGCCGAGGGAATTTCCGCAGAGGTAAATGAGTTCTTTTCCAGATTCATTTTTTGGAATGTGGAATTTATTTCTGAAAGAGGCCAAAGAATCTTCGGCATCTTGCTTTTTAGCATATTCTAAAGTGTTCTGAAACATTTGGGTAAATTAATTTTTCGGCTTTTCACAAAAATAGGAATTAATATTTGTTTAATTTGTGGTACAATATTCAAAGTTCCTAATTGGAGCTAAAGAACGAGTTTCTATGCAGAAAAAATTACTTTTAATATTCTTAATATTTTTTTGCGGACAAATTTTTTCACAGTCTGTTGCTCGACAATGGAATGAAGAAGTATTACATGGAATCCGAAACGATTATGCACGACCTGTGGTTCACGCTCGAAATTTGTTTCATTCTTCAGTAATTATGTATGATATGTGGGCTGTTTTCAACAAACAGGCAGATACTTATTTTTTAGGAAAAAATATTGGCGGATTTAATTGCCCGTTTGATGGTTTTCAAACAAATGAATCTGTTGAAGAAGCTCAAAAAAAAGCTATTAGTTACGGCGTTTATAGATTAATACAACACCGTTTTGCAAATTCTCCAGAAAGCGAAGAAATAATGCAATCCGTTGATGATTTGATGGATTCTTTGGGGTATGATAAAAATTATACCGATACCAATTATCACAACAATAATCCAGCGGCCTTAGGTAACTATATGGCTCAAAAAATGATTGAGTTTGGTTTACAGGATGGTGCTAATGAAGCTAATGATTATACCAACCAATTTTACGAACCGTTGAACGAACCGCTCAACATGGACATTTCGGGAAATCCAGAAATGGAATTTCCAAACAATTGGCAGCCATTAAAAATAGATGATTATGTAGATCAAAGTGGACATACAATTCCGGGAGGCCAACCTCCATTTTTGGGACCCGAATGGGGAGGTGTGGTACCATTTTCATTGAAAGAGGAGGATAAGAATATTTACAGCGTTCCTGGTTATGATTTTTGGGTGTATCACGATCCGGGGCCTCCTTCAGATATTCAAGAGGGCTTGGGGGAAGAAGATCCATATAAGTGGAATTTTGCACTTGTTGCTGCCTGGGGCGCCCATTTAGATCCAAAAGACAGCGTGATGCTAGATATTTCGCCTAAAAGTTTAGGTAATTTGGATATGAATGATTACCCACAGACTCTTTCTGAATATAAAGAATTTTACAATTTGGAAAATGGAGGTGACCCAAGTCAAGGTAGGGAAATCAACCCGATTACTGGTCAAACGTATCAACCTCAAATGGTTTATAGAGGTGATTATGCTAGAGCTTTAGCTGAATTTTGGGCTGATGGACCCGATAGTGAAACACCGCCTGGTCATTGGTTTGTATTGTTGAACTATGTTAATGACCATCCAGCAACTGTTAAAAAGTTTAAAGGGAATGGTCAGGTTTTACCTGACTTAGAATGGGACGTGAAAAGTTATTTCATATTGGGCGGAGCCATGCACGATGCGGCAGTAAGTGCTTGGAGCATTAAAGGATATTACGACTATATTCGTCCCGTAAGTGCTATTCGCTATATGGGTGATCACGGACAATCAAGTGACCCGAACCAGCCGAGTTATAATATCCATGGACTGCCTATTATTCCCGGACGGATTGAGGTGGTCAAAGAAGGTGATTCTTTAGCTGGAAATTTTAATGAAAATGTGGGGAAGATGAAGCTGTATTCTTGGCGCGGTCCAGATTATGTAGTTAACCCCAATATTGATGAGGCTGGTGTTGGTTGGATACTTTCAGAAGATTGGTGGCCGTATCAACGCCCGTCATTTGTTACGCCACCTTTCGCAGGCTATGTTTCGGGACACTCCACCTTTTCTCGAGCAGGAGCAGAAGTTTTAACAATGCTTACAGGTTCGGAATATTTTCCGGGGGGTATGGGTACTTTTGATATTCAGAAAAACGAATTTTTAGTTTTTGAAGAAGGACCTAGCACTAGTTTTCAGTTACAGTGGGCTACCTATCGAGATGCTTCAGACCAGTGCAGTCTTTCGAGAATTTGGGGTGGAATACATGTGCCTATAGATGATATTCCTGGCCGTATTATTGGAGAAGAAATAGGAGTGGAGGCATTTTCTTTTGCAGAAAAATATTTTAGTGGTGAAATCGCAGAAAGTGGTGTTGTTTTTCCAAATCCTGCAGATGAAAAAATCACAGTACTTTATAAAACCGACAAAAATTTGGAAGCCATAATCTTTGATGTTTTGGGTAGAAAAGTGCTCCGCTCCACTACAAATTTCAATACAAATAATGAGTTTGATATGGATGTTTCCAGTTTGCGGCCTGGTTTATATTTTTTCAGCTTACGTGATGGAAAGAAAAAGGTGTGGACACAAAAAATTCTGAAAAATTAATTTTCAACTTCTTTTTTGACTGAAATATTAGTGAAATATAATTTGAAATTTCCCGTACTGTCTTTATGTGTTTTTGCAATTTCTATTCCATTGAAGTTTTCATAATCTTCCCAGGTTGTTGACATTGAAGGCTTTTCGGAATTGCCCTTTCTGTAGTTCCATTCTTTTATTTTAAAATTTTTATCATAGAAAAAATCATACGCGTCGCCAGGTGTGTAACCGCCATCGTTTCCATAAACAATGGTAAGTTGGTTCAAGGTGTCTTTTGAGATGGGTGCTATCGCATTTTCTTTTTCGGAAAAAGTGGTGCCTTTGTCCCAAGCAATTTGAAAAGGAGCCAATAACCAATACTTATCATTAATAAATGCGCCGTCGGTTTTCATAACCAAGCTGTCCATTGATGAACGATTGTAATTAACTGTATCTTTAGCAGAGATCATTGTTACAGCGCCAGATTTTGGTTTCCATACCCATGAACGGTCAAAATGATTTTCACCACGATCTACATTAAACGTGAATGCTATTTCTGAAACGTCTTTCCAGTTTTCATAACCGTTTGCATTGGCTATTTTTTCTGCAGTAGTTACATTTTCTTTAGCTACGGGTTGATCATTTTTAGTCTTTTCCGAATTTTTATTGTTGTTATTGCAAGAGATCAATGTAATTGCAATAACCAAGATGGCGAGTAAATTTTTCATAATAAAATATTTTAAGTAAAAATAACCAAACAAGTAGCGCTTTCATATTTTTTGTAAATTTATATTATGGATAAATCAATTAAATATACAAACGACGAGGTAACGGTAGTTTGGAAGCCCAATCTTTGCATACATTCTGCAAACTGTGTGCACGGTCTGCCAGAAGTTTTTAAGCCGAAAGAGAAACCTTGGGTTCAGGCCGAAAATGCTTCAACTGAAAAAATAATAAAAACAGTCGGCAATTGTCCAAGCGGTGCATTGAGTTATTATATGAATGCAACTAGAAATACTGAGAGCTCATCAGATGTGAATTCTGAAAATATTAAAGTTGAGGTCGCTCAAAATGGACCTTTAATGATTTACGGTAAGCTTTTGGTAACTCATGACGATGGGCGTCAAGAAGAAAAATCGAAAGTAACTGCGTTTTGCCGTTGTGGAGAAAGTTCAAACAGGCCCTTTTGTGATGGATCACATAAACAGCATATTTGGAAATAAAAGTTTAAAAAAATTATAAAGAAAAGGTAGTGTAAGATGAACAGTTGTTATGTTTAAACCTCTCTAATATTTTTTGTAAATTTAAAAGTTCTTTATAGCTAAAAACTTAAAATTCGAATGCGCGTAATTGATAACAAAGAACATAACAGGTTCGAGACTGTTATTGATGGTCACCACGCTATCATTGAATATTCGGTATTGCCGGGTATTTTATCATTGAATCATACTGAAGTAGATAAAGCGCTTGCAGGAAAGGGCGTTGCCAGCGAGATGACCGAAAAAGTTTTATTACAGATAGAACTTCGAGGACTGAAGGTAATTCCCGTTTGCCCATTCACAAAAAAATATATTGACAAACATCCCGAATGGAAATCTATATTGGCTGATGAAAAATAAATAAAAAGCCCTTTCAAATATTTATTTGAAAGGGCTTAATTTAAGGTTGCAATATGTTAATCTACCGCATCCTCAATATCGTCTGCAACATCCTCTATTTTATCACCTACTGTTTTCTTTTCTCGACAACTCGTAAAGCCAGTACTCATCAAACCAGCGGCAAATAATATTAAAAATACTTTTCTCATAATTAGTTTTTTTAATGATAGTTAATAAATTTTAAAAATAAGGAAATCATAGTTTT
Organism: uncultured Aequorivita sp.; assembly: GCA_937125455.1. Classification (GTDB taxonomy): domain Bacteria; phylum Bacteroidota; class Bacteroidia; order Flavobacteriales; family Flavobacteriaceae; genus Aequorivita. The sequence goes on along the minus strand of CAKZLK010000002.1, from coordinate 85,728 downwards.
CTTCCCGTGGCCAAGCGCCAAAGAATTCCAATAATAGCGAGCACCAATAAAATATGAATGAATGCACCCAGTGAAAAATAGAAATAGCCAAACAACCATCCTATTATTAATATTACCACAATTAACCAAATTAAATCTCTCATAATAGTTTGTTTTTTGTTGTTAGTATTGATAAATCTACAACAAAACATTTCTTTCTTAATATATTTAACCGTTGTTTAACTAATTTATTAAACATTATCAAAATTTTCGCGAACAGTCTCTTTTGACTTATTTATCTATTTTTGCAAAAAACAAAATCATGCGTTTTAATGAAAAGTTTGAAACCAATAGGAACACTTGGAACACTAAGGTTGCTATACACGCGGCAAGTGAATTCTATGATTTGGAGAGTTTCAAAAAAGGAAAGACTTCGCTGCAGCAATACGAAATAGATACATTGGGTAGCATTTCCGGTAAAAAATTGCTACACCTTCAGTGTCATTTTGGACAAGATACATTAAGTCTTGCCCGCTTGGGAGCAAAGTGTACGGGAGTAGATATTTCTGATGAGGGAATAAAACTGGCAAAACAACTCAATGCGGAATTAAAACTTGATGCAAATTTCGTTTGCTGTAACGTTTTAAATACTTCGGAATATGTTTCAGAGAAGTTTGATATTGTTTTTACAAGCTATGGAACCATAGGTTGGCTACCTGATTTAAAACCTTGGTCAAGAATGATTTATAAAAGATTGAAGCCTGGCGGTTTCTTTTATATAGTAGAATTTCATCCGATTGCGTGGATGTTCGATTATACAGTTTCACCCCCAGAAATGAAATACGGTTACCATCAAAAGGAAGCTATTTATGAAGAATATGAAGGTACGTATGCAGATAAAGATTCAAAAATGATAAGTAAGGAATACGGCTGGAACCACAGTTTGGGTGAAGTGATTACTTCACTTTCCGAAGCAGGACTTCATGTAGAATATTTAAAGGAATACGATGCTTCGCCTTATGATATTTTTCCGGGATTGGTGAAAAATTCTGAAGGGATGTTTGAGATGCCGAATAAAATGTATCCTTTGATTTTTGAAATTAAAGCAATAAAAAAAACCTAACAAACTTATAATATCTGTCAGGTTTGTATTGGGAATTTTTTTCATCAATGACTTTCCGTTTTCTTTAAAAGCTCAGGAAATTTTTGTTTAAACTTATTTATCCGTGGAATGGAAACATTTTGAATGTATGGATTTTCAGGGTGATTTTTTTCATAGTTTTGATGATAGTTTTCAGCATCCCAGAATTTTTGAAAAGGCAACACTTGCGCTGCAACTTTATCTCCGCCTAATTGATTATTCAGTGCATCAATTTTTTTATCGATGATTTTCTTTTCTTCATCATTTTGATAAAAAACAATAGAACGATATGATTTACCATGGTCGGGACCTTGTCCGTTAACTTGAGTAACGTTTTGCGATCCAAAATACACATCTACCAATTGACTGAAACTTACAATTGCTGGATCATATATAACCTCTACTGCTTCAGCATGGTCTCCATGGTTCTCATAAGTTGGGTTTTTCATCGTTCCGCCGCTATATCCTGAAACGGCTTCCTTAACGCCATTTACACTTTCATATACCGCTTCAACACACCAGAAACAACCACTCGCGAAATAGGCGCGTTTAAGGCCGTTTTCTGTTTGGGTTTGAACGGGTGTTTGGTTTTTTTGTGCAATAGTCTCAGATTCTTTGTTTTCATCATTGGACGGTTTGCAGGCACCCTGTAGTGTGAAAAGAAAGATGCTTGCAACTAAAAATGTGTACTTTTTCATAGTTAAATGTTTTGAGAAATTTGTCTTTGTTTTTTTAAGAAACTTTCATTTAAAGTACAAAAAAAAGCCTCCACTATTGTGAAGGCTTTGTTATAATTGGGTTTGCTTTGCTTATTTAAGCTTAGCGAACATAGCTTCCATTTTTTCGCGCTCTTCATTAGCAAGATCTGGATCTACTAAGATTCGTCCACTGTGCTCGTCTGTAATAATTTTTTTACGACCTGCAATTTCCATTTGCACCTGTGGTGGAATGGTGAAAAAAGAACCGCCAGAAGCTCCACGTTCCACGGCTACGATCGCAAGACCATTCTTTACGTTGGTACGGATTCTTTTGTATGCTTTAATAAGGCGTGGTTCAATTTGAGATTCGAAACTTTCAGATTGCTTTATAAGTGTTTGCTCTTCTTTTTCAGTTTCCTTTAAAATCTCATCCAGTTCACTTTGCTTGTGCTTCAAGTGTTCAGAACGCTCATCAAAACGAGATTTCGTTTCTTCGATAACTTGATTTTTCTGTTCTATTTGGGCACGGTATTCTTTTATGTTTTTTTCAGCAAGCTGTATTTCAAGTTCTTGAAATTCTACCTCTTTGCTCAAAGAATTGTACTCACGGTTGTTGCGAACATTATCCTGCTGTGCAGAATATTTCTTGATAAGTCCTTTAGACTCTTCAATATTGTTCTTCTTTTCCTTGATTTGGTCTTCAATTACTTCAAGATCGGCTTTCAGTTTTTCAAGACGGGTATTCATACCTGCCACTTCGTCCTCAAGATCTTCAACTTCCAACGGAAGTTCGCCACGAACGCTTCTTATTTCATCGATTCTGGAATCTATAAGCTGCAGGTCATACAAGGCTCTTAACTTCTCTTCAACAGTAACTTCGGTTTTTGTTGCCATAAATTATAAATAGCTAATAGGATTGGTATTTGTTTGTGATAAAAGGACTGCAAAATTAGTAATTTTTTTCTTAAGGAAAGAATGTAAAAGGTCTTTTGTGTACTGTTCGCTTTCATAATGACCAATATCCGCCAAAAGTATAGTGTTTTCGGCCTTAAAGAAATCGTGATATTTAAAATCTGCCGAAATAAAAGCATCTGCACCAGCTTTTTTTGCTGCTTCAATGGCAAAACTTCCACTTCCGCCGAGCAAAGCAACTTTTTTTATTGGTTTTTTTAGCGATTGTGAATGCCGAACACAATCGGTTTTCATCGTTTTTTTCAGAAATTGTAAAAATTTCTTTTCGTCCATCGCTTTTTCAAATTCACCAATCATCCCCATGCCCAAATGCTGGTTTTGGTTTTCAAGTGTGGTTATTTCATAGGCTACTTCTTCATAAGGATGTGTTTCAAAAAGCGCTTTCAAAATATCGTTTTGTAGATGTTTCGCAAACGTAATTCCAATCTGGATTTCTTTCTCAAAATGAATTTTTCCTTTTTCCCCTTTTACTGGATTTGAGGCCTCATTTCCTTTAAAACTTCCGTTTCCCTCAATATTGAAACTACAATTATCATAATTGCCAATGCTTCCCCCACCAGCAATAAAAAGGGCATTTCTAACTTTTTCGGCATCGTTTGAAGGAACAAAAGTGATTAGTTTTTTTATTGTCTCCTTTTGGGGAATTAAAACATTCCGATTTTTAAGCCCCAGTTTTTCACAGATCATTGCGTTCACGCCATTCCAGGAGTTATCCAGGGCGGTATGGTTTGAAAATATGGCGATATCGTGCTTTATTGCTTTTTGAACCACCCGTTCCACATATGTTTTTCCAGTGATTTTTTTCAAACCTGAAAAAATAATAGGATGAAAACTCACGATGAGGTTACAGCTTTTTTCAATGGCTTCATCTACCACATTTTCCAAAGTGTCTAAGGTTACTAATATTCCCGAAACGCTAGCTTCCGCATCTCCAATAAGTAGACCTGTATTGTCAAAATCTTCAGAATAGGAGAGTGGCGCGAGTTCTTCAAGTAGCGCAATGACTTCTTTTACCTTCATTTTTTACATTTTCAGTAAAGATAACAGTTTACATTTTTTTTTTGGACTTCTATTTTTATTTTAAAGTAATCACAGTTTTCTGCGGAATTAGTACTTTCGTTAAATGAATTTCTTTCGGAAATTATTGTTTCCTTTTTCACTTTTGTATGGAGGCATTACTGCGCTTCGCAATTTTCTGTACAATATAGGTTGGCTGGAAAGCAAGTCCTATGATTTGCCAGTTATCGGTGTGGGAAATCTTTCTACGGGCGGTACAGGAAAATCGCCGATGATTGAATTTTTGGTTTCTTTGCTGAAAAATAATCAACGAGTTGCCGTTTTAAGCCGCGGATATAAGCGAAAGACAAAAGGGTATCGCGAGGTTTTAGAAAATAGCACTGTTACTGATGTAGGTGATGAACCGCTTCAATTTAAACAGAAATTTCCAGAAATTACCGTCGCTGTTTGTGAAGACAGACAAACAGGTGTTGAAAATTTAAAAAAAACAGCAGATATAATTTTGTTGGATGATGCCTTTCAGCATAGAAAAGTAAAGCCATCACTTACTATTTTGCTTACTTCTTTTGATAAATTATACAGCAACGATTGTATGTTGCCAACGGGAAATCTTCGCGAGCCAAAATTTGGTGCAAAAAGAGCAGACATTATTGTCGTTACAAAATGTCCAGAGAATATTGAAAATTCAACCATTGAATCTATTAAACGAAAGCTTAAACCGAAACCCAATCAGGAAATTTATTTTTCAAAAATTGGGTACAGTACTGAAATTAAGAATAAAGCTGAAACGAAACCGCTTGATTATTTAAGTGATAAAGAATTTCTTTTGGTTACCGGAATTGCAAACCCAGAGCCGCTGGTTGCTTTTTTAAAAAGCAAAAAAATGAAGTTTGAACAAAGATCATTTCCAGATCACCATAACTTTACAACATCTGAAATTGAGCAATTGAAAAGATGTAAAGTAATTTTGACTACTGAAAAGGATTTTATGCGGTTGCAATCCATTGCCAATACTGTAGAAATTTATTATTTGCCAATTAGAACAGAATTTTTAAATGGACGTGAAGCCAATTTCAAAAAAAGGATAGAAAATGAAGTTTAATTGAGCAAATAATTACCTTACCAGAAAGTCGCTGTTACTCAATACCCTGTTTATCTTTTCGAAGAAATCTTCAGCGTTGAAAGGTTTTGGGATGAATTCATTGAATCCCGCTTTATAGAAATCCTCCAAGTTTTCTTCAATAGTAATTGCAGTCAATGCAATAATTGGCACCTTTTTATTGAACTCACGAATTTTCTTGGTGGCATCGATTCCGCTTATTCCAGGCATGTGAATGTCCATTAATATTACGTCAAAATCTTCTTCTTTGGCATATTTTATTGCGTCTAAACCATTGTCCACCACTGTACAGACCATTTTTTTCTTTTCGAGAATTTTTTTGGTGATCATTTGGTTTATTTTGTTGTCTTCAACAATCATCACGGCCTTATTCTCAAAAATGTTATTATCAAAAATAACTTCAATATCATTTACATTAGTCTCCCTGTTTTCATTTTCAGACACATCATATGTTATATTGAACCAAAATTTAGATCCTTCGCCCAACTTGCTCTCCAGGAATATCTTGCTTCCCATAAGCTCTAGTAGGTTTTTCACAATAGAAAGTCCAAGGCCAGTTCCGCCATATTTTCGATTGATCTGCAATGATCCCTGTGAAAAGGATTCAAAAATGGTATTTTGTTTTTTCTTTGAAATACCATCACCGGTGTCTTCTATTTCAAAATGAACGACCACCTTTTTGGCACTTTTTTCTGCGCTTTGAATACGCACCCAGATATCTCCGTTTTCGGTAAATTTTATCGAATTGCTTATTAAATTGATTAGTATTTGAGATATTTTCAGAGAATCGCCAATCACTTCATTGGGCAATGTGTTGTCATATTCGTAATGGATTGTATTATTTTTGGCTTCAGCAGACTTTTTTAAGGCGATGAGCACACCATCTATTCTTTTCTTCAAGTGAAACGGAACCTTTTCAATTTCAACTTTGTTAGCTTCCAGTTTGTTGAGGTCAAGAATATTGTTAATGAGTGAAAGCAGATATTCCCCAGAAAATTTAAGTGAATTGAGGTGCTCTTTTTGTTCGGGTTTTGGGTCTTCTTCCAATAACAAATGGGTCAATCCAGTAACGGTGTACATTGGTGTACGTAGTTCGTGAGTTATGGTTGAAAGAAACTGAGCCTTTGCCTGTGAGGCTTTTTCAGCATTTTCCTTGGCTTCTTGAAGTTCTGTGTTTTTATCTTGCAACAATTCATTTGCTTTTGCTCTTAAATTATTGTTTTTATATAGCGAAAGCGTTAATAATGAAAGAATCAATATTAATGCTATACTCAACCAGCCTGTAAGTTTTCCAAAGAAAAGTGATTTGTCTTTTTTGCTTAGGTCATTTTGCTGACTGGCTATAGTTTCTTTTAAATCTCCAATGGCTGATTCTGCTTGAATTCCACGCTCAATGGCCTTCAAGTGGATTTGTTTCAAGGAATCTTTTTGATGAAGATAAAATTTTAATTCCTCCTCAGCCAAGTTGCCTCTTTCTTCAGCAATTAGAATCTGCGAATTGATACGGTGGTTTTCAACCAAAAGTTTTGAGAAACCTTCTGATTTAGCAATTTCTGAAACCAATGCCAGCAGCTGTTTTGCTTCAGTAAGTGGTTTTGGATATGTTTTATCATTTATAAGTGAAAGTGCATCTGCAAGATTGCTATAGGTTGATATTTCCTGATAGAGGAGCCCTTGCGCCTTATATTCTTTAGCTGCAGCTTTGAAGTTTTCTACCGCAAGGTTATAATTGCCTAACTGAAGTGCTAAAAGTCCTTGGCCATAAACTATGTTCACTTTACTTTTTGAATCGTCAATTTTTGTATAAATTGAATCCGCTTTGGTCAAATACGATTCCGATTCACCATATTTACCGGTGGAAATAAGTATGATTGCATATAAATTGTATGCTTTCGCTAGCTTGTAATCGTTTTGATAAACTTCAGCATTTTTAATAGCAGCCTTGGCCTGTTCTGAAGCTTTGTCAAAATATTCTAAATTGTAGTAAAGATCTGCTATACTAAGCTCGACATCTGGTTTATAACTTCTGTACTTGGGAAGCATTGCCAGTTTATTTGCGTCGTTTAAGCTTTTTACAGCTTCAATAAAGTCTTCTTTTTCAAGCGCTTTTGCGGCATTGTATTGCAACTGTTTTATGGTTACAATAGTATCTGTTATTTGATTGGGAAAAGATTTAATCGAAAACAGTGCACACAAAAGAAGAGGCACGAGAATCCTGTATTTCGAAAATATTTGGCGCATCGGTTAGTTTAAAAGGGCAATAAATATAGTTATTTCACGGAAATTCTTTCTATTAAATCTATAATTCTAGATGAATAGCCAATTTCATTATCATACCATCCAATGATTTTTACCATTTTTCCAATCACTGATGTCATTCCTGCATCAAAAATACAAGAATGCGTATTGCCTATTATGTCTATGGAAACAATAGGGTCTTCCGTATATTCAAGGATTCCGGCCAGTGAATTTTTGGAAGCTTTTTTGAAGGCGTTATTTATTTCTTCAATAGAAACCTCTTTCTTTACATTAAGTGTTACATCTGTCAAAGAACCATCAGGAACAGGCACACGGATTCCACAACCCCCAATAACATCTGCCAATTCCGGAAAAATTTTAGTCAATGCTTTTGCTGCGCCCGTAGTTGTTGGTACTATGGATTGTCCTGCAGCCCGTGCCCGACGAAGATCTCTATGAGGTTGGTCGTGCAAACTTTGGTCTGTGGTATACGAGTGAATTGTAGTGATGTATGCTTGGTCAATACCGCAAAGCTCTTTAATTATTTTAAGCATAGGAGCAGCATTGTTTGTGGTACAGGAAGCGTTTGAGATTATTAAATCCTCTGAATTCAATATAGAATCATTTACGCCAAGAACCACAGTTTTAATATCATCTTCTAAAGGTGGAACGGAAAGAATTACTTTTTTGCCTCCGTTTTTTAAATGGTTTTCAAGTTGTTTCCGGCTTTTGAATTTCCCAGTACTTTCAACAACCACATCAATGTTTCCCCAAGAGATATCTTCAATATTTTTTTTAGAAGAAAATTTTACTTTTTTTCCAGCAACGACAATTTCATTTTCCGAATGCGAAATATTCTCTTTTAAAACCCCATGTATACTATCATACTTCAAAAGATGACTCAAAGTCTTTGTGTCGGCCAAATCGTTTACCGCTACCACAACGATGGTAGGGTGGTTCAGCAATAACCTGAAAAGATTTCGGCCAATACGACCAAAACCATTAATGCCAACAGTTATCTTTTTTTCCATTTCTGAAATAGAATTTTAGGTAAGGTGTTTTTGTGCCTTATAGGACGATCGAACCAAAGCTCCACTCTCCAAGTGTCGGAAACCCATTTCCAAGCCTATAGTTTCATATTTTTTGAACTGTTCAGGACTAATAAACTCTTTTACTGGAAGATGCTTTTTTGAAGGCTGTAAATACTGACCGATAGTCAAGATATCAAGTCCAACGTTTCTTAAGTCTTCCATAGTTTGTAAAACTTCTTCTTCCTTTTCGCCCAAACCGAGCATGATACCACTTTTGGTTCGTGGCATTCCAGATTGTTTTAAATAGTTCAAAACCTCAAGGCTTCGTTCATATTTTGCCTGAATTCGAACTTCTCGGGTTAACCTTTTTACGGTTTCCATATTGTGGCTTACAACTTCGGGTTTTACGCCAATAATCCTATCAATATTTCGTGTGTTTCCTTGAAAATCAGGAATTAGGGTTTCTAGTGTAGTTTCAGGGTTCATTCTGCGGATTGACTTTACCGTTTCGGCCCAAATGATGGAGCCCATATCCTTCAAATCGTCACGATCTACAGATGTTATAACCGCATGTTTTATATTCATTATTTTTATGGAGCGCGCAACTTTTTCAGGCTCGTCCCAATCAACGGTTTCTGGTCTCCCAGTCTTTACACCACAAAAACCGCAGGAGCGAGTGCAAATATTTCCCAAAATCATAAATGTGGCAGTACCCTCACCCCAACATTCGCCCATATTTGGGCAACTGCCCGAAGTACATATGGTGTGTAATTTATACTTATCTACCAATCCGCGCAGTTCAGTATACTTTTTTCCGGTGGGAAGTTTAACGCGAAGCCATTTCGGCTTTGGTGTGGGTTTTTGTAGTTCCAAAGTTTCTGTGCTCATAAGGAAAACAAAAGTACGAAAATGAAATGCGAAACGCGGAGTGTAGAATACGAAATTTGATATTTGTTTCTAAAGCTTTAATCTTTCCCTGTAATGATTTCAGAAAGTAGTTTTCTCGCCCTAAGCAAGCGTACTTTTACATTGTTTAAAGGCTCTTCAAGGGTTTCAGAAATTTCATTATAGCTCATTTCCTGAAAATACCTAAGGTTTATTACTTCTTGATAATGTGGTTTAAGTTTTTTTATATAGCGTAATAATTCTGCTAAATTCTGTTCGGTTATCAACTTGTCCTCTGGTGTAGGTGAGTGATCGGCTATTTTTTGAACTTGTTCGTTGGAAGTATCTGTGGTATTTGAATAAATGGAGGCATTCTTTTTACGAGTTTTGTCTATTTGAATATTTTTTGAAATAGCGACAAGCCAAGTTGAAAAGGTATAATTTTCATCAAAGGTTTCAATCTTATCAAATGCTTTTGCAAATGTTTCTATAGTGATATCTTCAACTTCGTGTTCGTTTCGAACTCTTTTTAGCTGAAAACCATAGACTTCGTTCCAATAATAATCCAATAAAAACTTAAAAGCGCCCTGCTTGCCTTTTTTAGCTTTTTCAATTTGATGTGCTATTTCTTCTGAAGTTATTTCCATCGCGAGTTTTTTTCGCCACTGTTGGAAATAAAGATACTTAATTGCGTGAAGATTAAAAACAATTCATAAAAAGGAATGAGGGGAATTAAATCATTTTCTTTTAATTTTTTTGCACTGTTACCAATTACTATATATTGGAAAACAACGCGTATAAAGATTATACCCAATCCAAAAAACCAAAAATCTGTAAATAAAGTTATGGGAGCCAATAGCCAAAATAATAAATTAAAGAGGAAATAATTTCCTAGCAGAAAACGATGTTTTGGTTTGTAAAGCTTAGCTGTGGAATAGTGTCTTTTTTTCTGAATGAGCCAATTCTTTTTCTTTTTTTTGGGAAGAGAATATGTAAATGCCTCCGGTTCCAAACAAATTTCAATGTTTTCTGAAGTTGCCGCTTCATTCACAAAAAGATCATCATCCCCAGATGGAATTTTTATGTGGCTCATAAACCCTTTGTTTTCATAATAAAGGTTGCTTGTATATGCCAAATTGCGACCAACCCCCATATAAGGATTCCCAGCTTTTGCGTATGAAAAATACTGTGTCGCTGTCATCAGGGTTTCAAAACGGATTATCTTGTTTAAAAAATCAGGGCGTTTTTCGTAAGCGCCGTAACCTAAAACCAATTGTTTCTTGTCTGAGAATTTTGACGCCATAGTTGCTAACCATTCGTTAGACGCGGGATAGCAATCTGCATCGGTAAAGATTAACCTTGTGTTTTTGGAACGTTTTATTCCAAGGGTGAGTGCATATTTTTTGTTACCCCAAAAAGCCTCATTGTTCTTAACATTTACTATTTGGACTCTGGGATCATTTTCAGCGAAAGCCTCCATTACTTCAAGCGTTTCGTCAACAGAAGCGTCATTTATAAGAATGATGTCAAAGTTAGGATAGTTCTGCTTTTGCCATAGTGGAATATGATTTTGAAGATTTTCGGCTTCGTTTTTGGCACAGACAATGAGTGAAACAGGATAACTCTCAGAAATTATTTTTTCGGAAGGTTTTAGAAAAGAAAATTTTGAAAATAGAAGATAATAAGCACAGTTAATCAGCGCGACTGCACCGAAAACGTAAAGTAGCACCATAAGCAATCGAGATTGTTATTAAAGATATAGGTTTATTTTTTAGAGTTTGGTGCTTCTAAATTGGAGTTTTCACTGGTACAAGTATCAAACTGGTCCGGCGTCTTTCCACAGAAACCGCATGCTTGGCCTTCTTTATTCAAAAAAGGACTTTGGCTAGCGCAGGTTCCTGCAAATTTCCCATCCTTTTTTCCCCAAATTTTTATGGCAATGCCTGCAATGGCAAGTAGCAACAAAGCAAATGTGATAAGTAAAAGTTTCATGACTTAATTTTAGAGTGCAAAAATACAATCTTTCTTACTGTTTTGCTCAGAATTTAAGTATTTTTAGCCTCGATTTTAAAAATTTTAACGATGCGAAAACCATTCACTTTTTTGTTGATTTCATTATTCACGCTACTAGCCGTTTCCTGCAAAAACGAAGAAAAGGATGCAAAAAAAATGGAGGCTGAAAGTGCTGTTGTGGATACTGTTCAGAAACCGCCGGTAAAGCGAGCTCCCAAAAAAGATTTGACTCCAGAAGACATAGCCGTGCTGAAAAGTGTAATGTCTCGTGTAATGAATGAACCAAGGTTGAAAAAGTATGCCAGTTATTTGGTAACTGCAGAAATGGGAACAATGCTTTCAGAAGGGAAAGGGCCATTTACCGTTTTTGCGCCATCAACCGCTGCTTTAGAATCTTTAACCGCAGAGAAAAAGAAGTTTTATTCTATGCCAGACAATAAACCGAAGTTGGAGGAAATGTTAAAATCGTATGTCTTTGAAGGAACAATGGATGAGGAGTCTTTGTTGCAAACGATCAATAAAAATGGAAAAGCAAAGCTAAAAACACTTGCTGGCAATACTTTAATAGTCACAAAATCTGGAGAAGATATTATTATTTCAGACGGAAAAGGAGCACAAGCTAAAGTGGTTAAGGGTAGCATTGAAGCTTCCAATGGAGCTGTTTACGTTGTGGATGGGTTATTGAACGCTAACTAAAATACGTTTACTTCGGGTTCAATAAAAATTCCGGTCAATTCCTTTACTTTTTTTTGGATATCCATCGCGAGTTGCCAAATTTCTTTGCCTGTGGCGTTTCCATAATTGACCAAAACCAAAGCTTGTTTTTTGTGAATACCTGCGTCACCAAAACGTTGACCTTTAAAACCTGCTTTTTCGATCAACCAACCTGCAGGAATTTTAAAATCCGTAGGCGAAACTTCATAAAAGGGGGCTTCTGGAAAATTTCTTCGAAATTCCTGAAAAGTTTCCGAATCGACTATAGGATTTTTAAAAAAACTGCCACTATTTCCCAAGACTTTTGGATCGGGAAGTTTTGATTGTCGTATTGCAATTACCGCTTCAGAAATATCTTTGAGTGTTGGTGTTTCAATATTTCTTTCAGCTAAATTCTTCTTAATATCTCCATAGGAAATACTAGTTTTATGTTCTTTTTTGGTGAGTCTGAAAGTTACGCTGGTAATGATATATTCTCCCTTCGCTTTATTTTTGAAGATAGAGTTTCTGTAGTCAAATGCACATTCCTCTTTAGTGAACTCTCTTTCTTTTAAGGTTTCAATTTCAACGGTATTGCAACTTTCAAAAGTATCCTTCAGCTCCACGCCATACGCGCCAATATTTTGAATGGGTGCTGTGCCAACGTTTCCAGGGATGAGTGAGAGGTTTTCCAAACCGCCAAAGCCTTTTGCTATGCAATATTGAACAAACGCATGCCAATTTTCACCAGCCATTGCTTTTACCCAAACTTCATTATCTGTTGCTTTGAGGATTTCTATCCCTTTTAAATTTATGTGAAGTACAAACGCGTCCAAATCGCCAGTGAGCAGCATATTACTACCACCGCCTAGAATGAAAAGTTCTTCGGAAGGTTTTTCGGATAGCGCACGTTTTAGTTCTTCAATTGTTTCAACTGAAACAAAATACCGGGCATTGCTGCCTATGCCAAAGGTGTTGTAATTTTTAAGCGATTTGTTTTCTTCAATTCGCATCAATCTTTATATTTTTCAAGCGCAAGTTTTAGGATTTCTACCGCCCGAATAAGACTTTCTTTTTTCAAAACATACGCAATTCGAACTTGGTTCAAACCAACGCCTGGTGTAGAATAAAACCCTGCTGCGGGAGCTACCATAATGGTTTCGCCGTTATCGTCAAATTCTTCTAAAAGCCACTGAGCAAAAGCATCACTGTTTTTTATGGGAAGTTGTACGATACAGTAAAATGCTCCTTTTGGTTCGCCAACTTGTACGCCAGGAATGGCTTTTAATGCAGCGACCAAGGTGTTTCTTCTGTCTTGGTATTCAACGATTACTTCGTCAAAATAACTTTGCGGGGTTTGCAAAGCTGCTTCACTAGCGATTTGAGCAAATGTTGGAGGACTCAATCGAGCCTGGGCAAATTTTAAGGCAGTAGTAATTACCTGCTTGTTTTTTGAAACCAGACAACCTATACGCGCGCCGCACATACTGTATCTTTTTGAAACAGAATCTATAATGATTCCATGATCAGCCAAGCTTTCCTCTTCAAGAATGGAGTAATGGTTATAGCCATCATATGTAAATTCGCGATACACTTCATCAGCTACCAAAAATAAATCGTGTTTTTTCACGATCGCCGCCAAGGTTTGGATTTCTTCTTTTGAATAAAGATAGCCAGTTGGATTTCCCGGATTACATATAAGAATAGCCTTTGTTTTTGGAGTAATCAGTTTTTCAAATTCTGAAATTGGAGGCAAAGCGAAATTGTCTTCAATTTTTGAAATAACAGGGACAATCTTTACGCCGGAAGCAGTTGCAAACCCATTGTAGTTTGCATAGAAGGGTTCAGGGATAATTATTTCATCGTCCTCATCAGCAATACTTCCCATTGCAAAAAGAAGCGCTTCACTTCCACCAGTGGTTACAATAATATCATTTGCTTCAACAGGAATGTTGTTTTTATGATAATAACCGGCTATTTTTTCACGATATTCTTGGGATCCTTCTGAACGGGTATATGCCAAGATCTCCAAATTGTGATTTGCCACAGCGTCCATAGCAATTTCGGGCGATTTAATGTCAGGTTGACCTATGTTTAAGTGGTAAACGGTCTTATTTGCTTTATAAGCTTTTTCGGCGTAAGGAACCAGTTTGCGGATAGGTGATTCCGGCATGTTTTTCCCTTTGTTTGAAACTGAAGGCATAATGAATTAATTTGTGGCAAAGTTGCAAAATATATTTTATAAAATCATTGTACCAATAGTAACATTAAGCTTTTTTTTATATCTTCAAGACTGTTCAAAATAATTCTTAAAATTTTGCATAAACTGTTGGTTATCTTGCTCTTTATTTCTTTTTCTGTTGCTTTGACGGCCCAGTCAGGTTTTTTTTTGCAGCATGGCAAAAAAAAAGTCCGAATTCCATTTAGTTTGGTGAATAATTTGCCCATTGTTGAAGTGGAAATAAACGGCACACCGCTTTCTTTTATTCTTGATACTGGTGTAAAATCCACGATCCTATTTAGTTTGGAAGCAGCAGACAGTATCCAACTTCGTAATACCTCTCCGGTACTTTTGCAAGGTTTGGGGCCAGGAGGAACTGTAGATGCGCTAAAAAGCTTAAACAATAAAGTGAAAATTGGCAATGTAGAAGATAAGGACCACTCACTCTTCATAATATTTGATAGTTCACTCAATTTTTCTCCGCGTATGGGTATTCCAATCCATGGAATTTTGGGAAATGAGTTTTTTCAAAATTTTATTGTGAAGATTAATTACTCTTCAGAGGTAATAACCGTTTATGACCCTCAAAAATATCCTTTAAAACCGTGTAAAAAATGCGAGGATTTGTCATTGAACTTTGTTGGCAGCAAACCCTATATTTCTTTAAATGTTGCTAATGGTAATAAAGAAGAAGAGGTTAAATTGTTAATAGATTCAGGCTCTAGCGATGTATTGTGGCTTTTTGATCACGATGAATTTATTGAAGAAACGCCTAAAAATTATTTTAAGGATTTTTTAGGTCTAGGCCTCAGTGGAAATATTTTTGGCAAACGTGCCCGAATACCTGAACTTATAGTGGGGAATTACCATTTAATAAATGTTAATACATCCTTTCCCGAAGAAAATGCAATAACAAAAGCACGTTATTACGAGGATCGCGACGGAAGTGTTGGAGGAGGCCTTTTAAGTAGATTTACCGTTACTTTTGACTATGGAAATAAAAGGGTTCGATTTAAGAAGAATAATAAATTCAATGATCCTTTCAATTACAATATGAGTGGGTTAACCTTGGAGCATGAAGGAATGGAATTAGTGAAAGAGGAGCGAGGTACTGCTGTCAATTCAAACAGAGCCAACCAAAATGATAGTTTTTCAAGAAGTAGTGTATCAATAACAACCGAAGTTCATTTCTCTTTGGTGCCAAAATATGTTGTTGCAGATGTCCGTGAAGGCTCTCCAGCTGCTTTAGAGGGAATTCAAAAGGGTGATGAGGTAATTAGTGTAAACGGGAAACCCTGCTACCAGTATAAACTTTTTGAACTGATTGAGTTGTTTTCCAGTGAAGAAGGAAAGCGAATATCCATGGAGGTAAAAAGAGCTGGATATGTAAACAAAGTGAAATTTTATCTTAAAAGTGTATTCTAAAAAAAAAATCCGGCTAAAAACGTTTGCTTTAGCCGGATTTAATTAGAAGTAAATTTTCTTAACTTTTTTCCAAAACACTGCTGGAGTCACTCATGACTTCACCTTTTATTTTTAAGGCCAACATAGGTTCGCTTGCATTTGAATAAACCGTAACGGTTTTTCTAATCGGACCAACACGGTTGGTATCATACTTAACCTGAATAGTGCTGCTAGCACCAGGAGCGATAGGACCGTCTGGTTTTTTCGGAACAGTACACCCACAACTGGATTTTACATCACTAATAATAAGGGGAGCATCTCCAGTATTGGTAAATTCAAATACGCGAACACCATCACTTCCTTTTGCTATAGTACCATAATCAACGGTGTCATTTTTAAAACTGATTTTTGCTTGTTGCGCCTGAGCGGTAAAACCGATAAAGGCAACAAGAGCCATAAGAGCTAATTTTTTCATGATTTTGTGTTTTTAATATTGCTAAAGTATATAACTTTTGAACAACGAGCAAAATAACTTATTCACTTTTATTATCCTTTAGTTATAATTACTTTTGCAACTCATTACACAAATACCAGACCAAAGTATGGCTTTAGAAGCAAAATATAATGCAAAACAGATAGAGAATAAGTGGTATAGCTACTGGATGGAAAACAAATATTTCCACTCAGAAGTGGATGAAAGAACGCCATACACCATCGTTATTCCGCCCCCAAACGTAACAGGAGTATTGCACATGGGCCACATGCTAAACAATACATTGCAGGATGTTTTGATTCGTCGAGCGCGTCTGCAGGGGTTTAACGCTTGCTGGGTGCCTGGAACCGATCACGCTTCAATTGCTACTGAAGCCAAGGTAGTTTCAAAACTGAAAGCCGAAGGAATTGATAAAGCAAACCTTTCCCGTGAAGAATTTTTAGAACACGCTTGGGAATGGACACATAAACACGGGGGGATTATATTGGAACAATTAAAAAAACTGGGAGCTTCCTGCGATTGGGAACGTACAAAGTTCACAATGGATGAAGATATGTCAGCTTCAGTGATAAAAGTTTTTGTGGATTTGTACCGAAAAGGAAACATTTATCGCGGATACCGAATGGTAAACTGGGATCCGCAGGCTAAGACCACCCTTTCTGATGAAGAGGTTATTTATGAAGAAAAGCAAGGCAATCTCTATTACCTAAATTATAAAATAGAAGGCAGCGACGAAACATTGACCATTGCCACAACTCGTCCCGAAACCATTTTGGGAGATACTGCAATATGTATAAACCCGAATGACGAGCGTTTTGCACACCTTCGCGGCAAAAAAGCTATCGTTCCTGTCTGCAATCGCGTGATTCCAATTATTGAAGATGAATATGTGGATATGGAATTCGGTACGGGTTGTTTAAAAGTTACACCTGCACACGACGAGAATGATAAAATGTTAGGGGATAAGCACAGACTTGAGATTATCGATATTTTGAATGATGACGGAACCCTGAACAGTTTTGGCCTTCATTACGAAGGTAAAGACCGTTTCGTGGTCCGTAAGGAAATTGTAAAAGAACTTGAAGAAATGGGCGTAGTTTCAAAAATTGAAACCCATACGCACAAAGTTGGTACAAGTGAGCGTACTGGTGCAGTAATAGAGCCAAAACTCAGTGATCAATGGTTCCTTAAAATGAAAGACCTTGCACAGCCTGCTTTAGATGCCGTACTTGAAAAAGAGGTGCATCTTTTTCCCGAAAAATTCATAAATACATACCGCCACTGGATGGAAAACGTGCGCGATTGGAACATTTCCCGCCAACTTTGGTGGGGACAACAAATTCCAGCCTATTTCTATGGTGATGGAAAAGAGGATTTCGTTGTTGCAGAAAATATTGAAGAAGCACTCCAACTTGCAAAAGAAAAAACGGGCAACCAACAACTAACGGTTGCAAGTCTAAAACAAGACCCTGATGCCTTGGATACTTGGTTCTCCTCTTGGTTATGGCCAATAAGCGTTTTCAACGGAATTCTAGAGCCAGATAATAAAGAAATCAATTATTATTATCCAACAAACGATCTTGTAACTGCTCCTGAAATACTTTTCTTTTGGGTTGCACGAATGATTATTGCAGGATATGAATACAGAAATGAAAAACCGTTCACAAACGTTTACTTAACAGGAATTGTACGCGATAAACAGCGTAGAAAGATGAGTAAATCACTTGGTAATTCTCCAGACCCAATTGATTTGATGGATACCTACGGTGCCGATGGGGTGCGCGTGGGGATGCTTTTAAGCTCGCCTGCTGGTAATGACTTAATGTTTGATGAAGATCTTTGTAAACAGGGGAGTGCGTTTGTAAATAAAATCTGGAATGCCTATCGTTTGATTGATGGATGGGAAGTTGACATGGAAAAAGAACAATCGCAAAGTGATATAATCGCTCTGCAATGGTACCGAAGTAAATTCCAAAAAAACCTAGCCGAAATTGAAGACCATTACAGCAAATACCGTATCAGCGATGCTTTAATGTCAACCTATAAGTTAGTTTGGGATGATTTCTGTTCTTGGTTGTTAGAAATGGTAAAACCACCTTTCGGCGAAAAGATTTCAGAAAAAACATATTTAGAAGTAATCTCTGTTTTAGAAGATAATTTAAAAGTATTACACCCTTTCGTGCCATTCATTTCTGAAGAAATTTGGCAGCACATCACACAACGTGATATTTCAGAAGCTTTGATAATTTCAGAGTGGCCAAATATGGAATCTTTTGACGAAAAAATCATTAAAGACTTTGAATTCGCTTCTGAAGTAATCTCTGGAATCAGAACAATTCGCAAAGAAAAGAACATTTCTTTTAAAGATACCATTACTCTTTCTGTATTGAATAATGACAATGCTTCAAAAGAATTTGATGCGGTAATTTCAAAACTCGGCAATATTTCAGCGTTGAATTACATTTCAGAAAAGCTGGATGGCGCCCTCACATTTCGGGTAAAGAGCAACGAATATTTCATTCCAATTGCCGGTGCCATAAACGTAGATGAAGAAATAGCAAAGCTTTCTGAAGAACTAAAATACACCGAAGGTTTCTTAAAAAGTGTTCAAGGAAAACTAAAAAATGAACGTTTTGTAAGCGGTGCGCCAGAACAAGTTGTGGCTTTGGAAAAACAAAAAGAAGCAGATGCATTGGCAAAGATTGAAACCCTGAAGGCCAGCCTGCAAGGCTTGAAATAATTTAATATATTTAAAAGACTAACCGCGTCTTTTGTATTCAAAAACCGTTAAAAACTCTTAATTTATTCTAAAACATGGTTAATTTATAATTTTTGAAATGTTTTGCCCGTAACTTGTTCAAAAATTAAACTTGTTATGGATCAATCAAAGTATAATGAAATGGAAGCGATGCTTCATAAATTAGAAGACATCGAGAACAGTCAGAAAAGTATTATTGACAAAATCAACCACGTTATTACAGATCTTTTTCAGCATCCAGACAAAGATCTAGAAAATGCAATGGAAGCTGCCCATGAGCGTGCTTCAGAAAACGTTGATAAAATTCGGGAAGCGATTGAGGCTTATGAAATAAAATTCAATAAAGCACAACAAGATTAATTATTTACGATACAAAAAATAATGGTTAACGGCTTCCACATATAGTTCCTTTGCCTCATCTGAAGAAAGATTTTTGGTTTGAAAAAGGGCGTTTGTTTTAAAAGCACTTATCAGTGGATTGTTGCTGCTGGGCAAATCTTGATCGTCGGTAGCTCTTTTGTAGTAAGCATACAACCGTAATAGGAAATCTGCAGGAAACGGCTCAGTGTGCTCGTTGATGCTCTCTACGGCTGCTCTAAAATTGATATCGAGTTCTTCTGAAGTCATTTATTTTTCAGCAATTATAGAAATTCCTCCTTTAACCTTTTGGTTTAAAGTTACCTTTATATTGGTCCCAAGCGGAAGAAAAATATCTACACGCGAACCAAATTTTATAAAACCACTGTCAGCTGTCTGCTCCACTTCTTGGTCTACTTCGGCATAATTTACAATTCGTCTTGCCATTGCTCCAGCTATCTGCCGGAACAAAACTTCTCCAAAAGCCTCATTCTTAACAACCACTGTAGTACGTTCGTTTTCTTCGGAAGACTTTGGGTGCCAAGCGACCAAGTACTTCCCTGGATGATATTTACTGTAAACCACCTTTCCGCTCACGGGATAGCGTGTAACGTGCACATTAATAGGGCTCATAAATACAGAAACCTGTAATCTTTTATCGTTGAAATATTCTTTTTCAAAAACTTCTTCAATAACCACTACTTTTCCGTCCACAGATGAAAGAACATAATCTGGATGTACCAAAAAATTACGTTTTGGGTTTCTAAAGAACTGTAAAACCAGTAGCAAAATTATTATCAATGAAATAATAACTCCACCGCGAATAGTTGGATCTCCCACAAAAATATTCGCCAAAAGACCAAGACCGATAACTATTACCAGTGCTATAAAAATAATTTTAAAACCTTCTTTATGAAACATTGTCAACAATTAATAAAAATGCATAAACAAAAGGGCTCGCATAAATAATGCTGTCTAGCCTGTCATATAGTCCACCGTGTCCGGGCATAATAATACCACTGTCTTTAACACCAGCCTGTCTTTTAAACTTAGATTGAATCAAATCTCCAATCGTACCAAATACAGAAACAATAATCGCCATTACTATCCAAAGCCATAATGGATATTTTTCAGCATCCATAGGGCTGTAGTTTTCCAATACTTTAAAGATAACAAATCCTGCCAAAAGAGCACCGAGCATGCCACCTACAAAACCTTCTATGGTTTTTTTTGGTGATATGCGCTCCAAAAGCTTGTGCTTGCCAAAGTTTTTCCCAACGAGATATGCAAAAGTATCGTTACTCCAAACCAATATAAAAACGGCTACGATTATTTCTGGCATAAACTTGCCGTCAATGTTCATTATAGGTATAAGAGTAAGAAATACGAAGCCACTAATAATATAAAATATCACAGTAACGTATTTTTTCTTTTCAAACATTGGAATCTTGCTGGTCCAGAGGACATCTTTTAAAAGATAAAGATTTACAAAGCCACTTAAAATCAAAAAAAGATAAACAGCATTATCGTCAAAAACATTATAACTTAAAAAATAAAAAGCTGCCGCAAGCAGGAAGTAGGCAAGATAACTGGTTAAATGAACAAGCTTTAAATACTCACTTAATGTGATAACGGCAAGTACAAAAAAAAGTCCCATAAACCATTCACGCGAAGTGAACATTGCAAAAATGATGATCGAAATGTATAATACGCCCGAGAGGGTTCGTACGAGAATTTCCTTCATATTATAAGTCTTCCAGTAGCAACAAATATAGGTTTTTTGTGCTACTTCCATAACTCATAAAATCCTTTTCTTTTTCAGTTTCAAAGTCTTGAATAGTAGTAATGTTACTTGGAATGTAACTTGAACTTTGGTTTTTTATAATCCGTAAACCTTCGCTGATTGTATCAACAATCTGGCTTGTTGTTGCAAAAATGATAAAATTAGCAGGAAGTTCCTTTAACTTCTTTTCTTTGATTTGATTTGATGAAAGCAATATAGATCCATTATTAGAAACCAATGATTCGCAAGTTGAAAGGAAAAATTTTGAATCCGTTTTTTTTACAAAATTGAGATTAAAACCTTCAAATTTTTTGGAGAGCATTTCATTAATGCAGAAAACATCCTGTTCATACCAATCATTTTCAATCATTATGTTATCAAAACTTTCCAATATTTCTTCCCAATTTTCACAATAAATAAATTTACCACCGTTGTTTTTGAAGTTATAAGTAAACTTTTCGTCAATGGGAAGTTTCTGTTCAGGATAATAGCTGCTATGGTCGGCTTTGTCGGCACGTCTGGCCTTCTCTTCCGATTTATAATTTAAGTTTAAAAGTCTTTTAAATAGACTCATTAATAATTCATTGAGGAGTTCATAATTGCGTTT
Source organism: uncultured Aequorivita sp. (assembly GCA_937125455.1). Classification (GTDB taxonomy): domain Bacteria; phylum Bacteroidota; class Bacteroidia; order Flavobacteriales; family Flavobacteriaceae; genus Aequorivita. The sequence continues at coordinate 64,318 of CAKZLK010000002.1, read as the reverse complement.
AACTTCAAATATATAAAATCTAGTTTGAAGTTTTGTTACCTAAAAACAAAGTTTCAGAACAAAATCAAAAAATACAATATTAAGTTGTTGTAACTCTTGTTGCCTCTTCTGGTATTACAAATGGACGGTCACCAAATATTTTCTGAAGGTTATCCTTAAATATAACTTCTTTTTCAAGAAGTACATTTGCCAGTTCGGTCAACTTATCTTTATTATCTTCTAAAAGCTTAATAGCCCGTTGATACTGACTTTCTATGAGTACGGAAATTTCTTTATCTATCAATTCAGCTGTTTTCTCACTGTAAGGTTTAGAGAAGTTGTATTCAGATTGGCCGCTACTATCGTAATAAGTAATGTTTCCAATTTTATCGTTTAGCCCATAAATGGTAACCATTGCACGGGCCTGTTTAGTAACTTTTTCCAAATCACTCAAAGCTCCGGTAGAAATACGATTGAAAATTACTTTTTCAGCAGCACGGCCACCAAGTGCAGCACACATCTCATCCAACATTTGTTCTGGATGAATAATCAATCTTTCTTCAGGTAAATACCAAGCTGCACCTAAAGATTGTCCGCGTGGAACAATAGTAACTTTCACCAAGGGCGCAGCATGCTCAAGCATCCAGCTAACTGTGGCGTGACCAGCTTCATGATAAGCAATAGCGCGTTTTTCGTCCATTGTCATTATCTTGTTTTTCTTTTCAAGGCCACCAACAATTCTATCTACAGCGTCCAAGAAATCTTGCTTACCAACAGATTTTTTTCCGTTACGGGCAGCAATCAATGCAGCTTCGTTACAAACGTTTGCTATGTCTGCTCCAGAAAATCCTGGAGTTTGTTTTGAAAGAAAATCGGTATCTAAATTGTCGTCCTTTTTAATTGGGCGTAGGTGAACTTCAAAAATTTCCTTTCGTTCGCGTACATCTGGAAGGTCAACATATATTTGTCTGTCAAAACGACCTGCACGCATTAAGGCTTTATCCAACACGTCTGCACGGTTTGTAGCGGCAATTACAATTACGTTAGTATTTGTGCCAAAACCGTCCATTTCGGTCAATAATTGGTTCAAGGTATTTTCGCGTTCGTCATTGCTTCCGGAAAAGTTGTTTTTTCCACGGGCACGACCAATGGCGTCTATTTCATCAATAAAAATTATAGATGGTGATTTGTCTTTAGCTTGTTTAAAAAGGTCGCGCACACGAGATGCTCCAACCCCAACAAACATTTCAACAAAATCAGAACCTGAAAGTGAGAAGAACGGAACTTTCGCTTCACCAGCAACGGCTTTTGCCAAAAGAGTTTTACCGGTTCCTGGAGGTCCTACCAATAATGCACCTTTCGGAATTTTACCCCCTAGGGAAGTATATTTTTCCGGTTGTTTTAGGAAATCAACAATTTCTTGTACTTCTTCCTTGGCACCTTCCAAACCCGCAACATCCTTGAAAGAAGTTTTTACATCTGTTTTTTCATCAAAAAGCTTTGCCTTAGACTTTCCTATGTTGAAAAGCTGACCGCCAGCACCACCGCCAGCTCCAGAAGACATTCTTCGCATAATAAAAATCCAAATACCAATAATGATAACAAATGGCAGAATGCCCATTAAGATATCACCCCAAACATTGGACTCTGTATCAAAATTTAAGGTGGTAGGTAGGTTATTTTCTGCTTTTATTTCTTGGAAATCTTTTTGAAAGAGTTGAAGATCGCCAAATTCAAATTGATAATCAGCATCATTTGCGCCACCTTCCAAAAATGATGGAAGTTTTTCTTTTTTTGAATGTATCTCTTTCTTTTTGGCTTCTGGGGTTAGATAAACTTTCGCAATCTTTTTGTTTATTACGTCCACTCTTTCTACATCACCATTTTTCAAAAATTCTTCAAACTTTGCTTGGTTTGTCTTTGCAGGCTGAGACCAGCTGCTACCACCAAAAATTTGGATGCCAAAAAACAATAGAATTATTGCCGCATAGATCCAATAATAATTAGGTCTCGGCTTTTTGGATTCTTTTTTCTTATTTTTATTTTCTTCAGCCATAAGGCAAATCTCTTTTTAGTTTGTTGTTTCTATTTTAACTGATTTAGCATCGCCCCATAGCCCTTCAATATCATAAAACTCGCGAATATGTTTTTGAAAAACGTGAACAACAACGTCCACATAATCCATAAGAATCCACTCCGAGTTGTCACTTCCTTCGACGTGCCAAGGTTTTTCTTTTAAAGCTTTGCTTACGGATTTTTGAACGGAATTCACAATGGCATTTACCTGAGTGTTTGAGGTACCATTACATATTATAAAATAGTCACAAACGGTATTTTCTATATCTCGAAGGTCAAGAATTTCTATATCTTTTCCCTTCACTTCTTCAATCCCTCGTATTATTTGGGTAATAAGCTGATCTGTTTCTGCTTGTTTTTTCTGCATTAATTATTTTTCTTTTCTTTTTCGCAAAGTTATTACTTTTTTGTTTCTTGAAGCGCCTTAAAAGCGTAATACTAAACATAATTATCCTTTTGAATATAATCAAACTTAGTGCCATCGATTCTACCAATTCCTACTTAAAGCAATTGGCAAAAGAAACAAACTTGAAAGACGAAACGGTTGTTCTTACAAACCGTCAACTTTCTGGACGTGGACAAATGGGCAACGGCTGGCTTTCAAGGAAAGGGCAAAGCCTTACATTCAGTATGTTTAAGGTTTTTGATGGACTGCAAACTGAGCGTCAATTTATGATTTCTATGGCAGTATCTTTAGCTATTGTGAAAGCACTCAAAAGCTTTAACCTTCCCCAAATGGCAATTAAATGGCCAAACGACATATTGTCAGCTAATCGAAAAATTGGCGGAATTTTAATTGAAAACGTGCTGGAAGGCAGTTCCATAAAGTATTCAATAATAGGAATTGGGCTTAATGTGAATGAAACTAACTTTCCGAATCTGCCGCAGGCTAGTTCAATGAAACTTGAAACAGGAAAAATCTTTCAATTGGAAGAGGTGCTTGATGCAATTCTGAAAAATGTTTTCAAAAATTTAAAAAATCTTTCAACATTGGATTTTTCAGAAATGAAACAGCTTTATGAAAACAATTTATTCCGAAAAGAAATGGTTTCGGTTTTTGAAACTCCTGAAGAATTGCGCTTCAACGGAATAATAAAAGGAGTTTCTGACATTGGTGAACTTTTGGTAGAAACAGAAAATGACCCGTCGAAAAAATTTCAACTGAAAGAAATAAAATTGATTTATTAAAATGGGAGCTAAAGTTGTTCTAGGTTTGAAGCTAGCGTATCAATAAATTTTGAAATGGGCCCTTTTACCATCATCGCCATCATTGTGTTGAATTCACCTTCAAAAAGCAGTTCTACTGTTGAACTATTTTCAGAAACCTCTTGAATATTTCCAGTTAATGAAAACGGGATTTTATCGCTGATAGCACCTAAAACAACTTTATTGGGCTTTTCAACTTCTTTTACCTCCAATGCAATTTCGGGCATTCCCTTTAGTGCAAAAACAAATGCATTTTCTCTTATAACCTCAAACTTACTGATGTTTTCGGGCATCAGCCTTTCAAAATTCTTTACATCTGTCAAAAAATCACAAAGGTCTGCTGCAGATTTTTGGGTGGTTACTTTTTTGCTGTTTAATTTCATTGGGAATATTTTTTTTTATTCTTTAATTGATAAAAGTAATCTTTATTATATAACTAATTATTGGTGTTAATCTCAGGGTTACATGCAATCTTGTAGTACTCAATAAAATTAGGTAGATCAAAAATATTGATCTTATTTTTTTCCAAATCATTTAAAATATTTAGGCATTCACTTACAATACCGTCTGCTTTTTTTATGAATCGTTTGTTTCTTTCTACTTTGTATAGCTTATTACTTCCTTCTTTTAAAAGGTAATAATTGAGTATAGGAGTCATGCCGCTTGCAACTCCATAATCTAAATTATAATAGTATGAATACCTCATTGGAAGCGTTATTTTTTTTCCATTTGGCAAATTTAAAGTATCAGAAATTTTAAGACGTTTTGTGAGGCCTGAGTAAGCTTCAAACTTACTTTGCGCCATCATCTCCTGAATACTTTGTCGGTCAAAATCGGAATAGAAAAGATCGTCAGGATCTGTCGAGCTTATGTAGATACTTAGAACATCTTTATAAATCAGTTCGACAAAAATTTTGAATTTATTGTAATTATGATTTAAATATTGGAAAACCCTTTCGTTTTCGGTTTCTGGATTGCTTATAATTTTATCGATCAGTTCAAAGTCTAATTTTATAGATTTTTCATTTTCTTCTTTTTTTAATTGTGGTGAAAAAGCCGAACTGGCAAATCGTAAAAAGCCTTTTTCTGAAGTACTGTCTTTATAAACAATTTTACATTTTACGTAAGGTGTTACCCTTAATTCGAAATCTTGCGCATAGCAATTAGAAGAAACTAAAACAACGAAGGTTAAAATAATATTTTTCATCACTTGCTTCAAAGTTAGAACCAACTCCTGCCCACTGCTGCTAAATACTGAAAACTTTATTGTCCCCAACTCTCAGGATTCTTCCGCCATTCCGAAAGTAAAACTGCTTCTTTGGAATTTATATACTTTGACTTTTCCGCTTCTTCCAGCAACATTTCATAATTGCTCAAGGTGTTCAACGTAACATTTGCCTTTTTGAAATTTTCTTCTGCAGTATTAAAACCGTAACTAAAAATTGCAAGCATTCCTTTTACATTAGCATCTGCTTCTTTTAAAGCCTCAACGGCCAACAAACTGCTTTTCCCAGTGCTAATTAGGTCTTCAACTACAATTACATTTGTGTTTTTTTCCAAATGGCCTTCAATTTTATTTTGGCGGCCGTGCCCCTTTGCTTCGGGGCGAACGTAGCAAAAAGGAACGTTCAGGTAATCTGCCACCAAAGCGCCAATTCCTATCGCGCCAGTGGCTACACCTGCAATCATTTCGGGCTTTCCGTAAAGTTCCTCAATTTGTTTTGCGAGGTTTTCGCGAATGTAGTTGCGAATCATCGGATAGGAGAGTGTAATGCGATTGTCGCAATAAATTGGAGACTTCCATCCGGAGGCCCATGTAAAAGGGTTTTGTGGTTGCAATTTAATTGCATTAATTTGCAATAGTAACGCAGCGGTTTTTTGGGCCGTTTCTTTGTTTAATATCATAGTGCAAATGTATAAAGTTTTTGTAAAAGAAATTCCTATTATTCTTTCCACAGAGAAAAATATTGGGGAGCATTACACCACCATTCCTTTAAAAAAAGCGCATTTTAAGAAGTTGGTGAGAAAAATAAACAATGGTGAACTGCTCTATGTGAACCTGTACCATAAAAATGCTGAAAAACTGGAGCGTTTTCTTCGGAAAAAAATAAAAGTTGTTGAAGCAGCAGGTGGGTTGGTCTATAACAACAAAAAAGAAATTCTTTTTATTCGCCGCAACAAAAAATGGGATCTTCCGAAAGGAAAAATTGAGAAAGGGGAAACCCACAGAGAAGCTGCGATTCGTGAAGTTATTGAGGAAACTGGGGTAAAAGACCTGGAAATCCGTGATTTTATTATGAAGACCTATCACGTTTTTACTCGGAATAATAAATTTCGCTTAAAAATAACCTATTGGTACGAAATGTATAGCGATTACAATGGTCCTCTCATTCCCGAACCAGAGGAAGGAATAAAAAAAGTAAAGTGGAAGAATTTTGAAAAGTCGCAAATCGCTTTGCAAGACTCATATGAAAATATAAAACTCCTTTTCCCAAAAGAATATTTAACCACCCACCCGAACGATAGGATAACGGAGGTGTGATTTTTCATAATAAGGCGATTGTTTGTGGATCCAATCTAACTGTGCATACCAATTTTTTGAAAAATCAGGCTCATTGCGTTTTTTGGATTCAAACTCTTTCTTAATTTCTGGATTTTCACTTAGAAATTTTTCAGCCATATCTTCCCAAACATAAGGTGAAAAACCTTCTTTTTGTTGAAGCATTGCGTCGAAAAAGTTCCAATTAAAAAAGGAGTCAATAGCAGAGGGCTCCAGTGTTTCCAGAAGATAACGAACACCCGACTGTTGGGTTTTTACTAAAATATCACCTTTTTTTACCAAAACATTTTCTGTGTTTTTGGTTACCTCTGTTTTGTAATGAAAATAGTGGCCTTCAAACGGATTTTTTACCGTTTCAAAGCTTTTAATCCTGTAAACTTCTGCAGCGATGGTTGAATCATTTTTAATTTCAGAAAACTTAATTCCGTTCAATTTTAATAATTCAATTATGTTCCAATAGCCTTTCGGAATAATATATGCCGAAGGAATTGTCACAGAGTCCTTCGCTTCAAAATAATTGTAATAGGTAACATTTTTTGTAAATGGCTTGTCTCGAAAATACTTCAACCGGTCAGCACCTGTAATTTTGCTCGGAATCATTTTTCCTTCAAAGCCTTTAAATATGAGGGTTGATGTCTTTGATGAATCCACTTCCCAAGAAAGCGGATAATAACTTCCAACTTTGTATTTCTCAATAGCATTTTCCCGAAGGATTTTTATTTCTGAAGCATCTTTTTCGACAATCGAAATAAAAGTTTTCATCAATTCATAAGTGCCTTCAACTCTCTGTTTGTAAGGTTTTAGCATGTGTGTTTCCACCATCATTCCTAAAGTATTGAACAAAGTGGTGTACCCTGTGGAATATCGCGGTGAGTCCATAAACTGCTCAAAACCAATTTCAGGAACTTGATTAAAAACGTTTACATAGGGAGTAATATCCCAATTTTTTTGGTGTAGTGAATCTTCCAATTGTGGCATCAGCGAAGTGTGTAAATAGTTTCCCAATGCTCCGCCCAATTTATCGTGCTGTGTAAAAAGATGGGTTAGCGTATACTGATAGTCGGCACCGTTACTAACGTGGTTGTCAATAAACAGATCTGGGTTCAGCCAGTGAAAAATTTTGGCAAAAGCTCTTTCGTTTTTAGTGTCAGATTTAATAAAATCTCGATTTAAGTCATAGTTTCTGGCATTTCCGCGAAAACCGTATTCGTCTGGACCGTTTTGATTGGTGCGGCTCGTGCTGTTTCTGTTCAAGGCTCCTCCAATGTTATAAATAGGAATAGTTGCAATAATTGTATTTTTAGGAGTTGGGATTTTATTTTCGGCAAAATCACGAAACAACATCATAGTGGCATCAATTCCATCTGGTTCTCCTGGGTGAATTCCGTTATTGACTAGCAATAGATTCCTCCCATATTTTGAAAATGCTTCCGATGTTTTCTCTTGGGTTTTGTTTTGTGGATCAAAAACCACTAAATGAAGCGAAAAACCACTATCAGTCTGGTCCATTTCAAAAACGGTTATGGATGGAAATTTTTTTTCTAAAGCGTTGTAGAATGCTATTGTTTCTTGATAGGTTGCGGTTTTTAAACCTTTTGAAGCTTCGAAGACAGTTTGTTGGCTATAACAAAGAGTCGTGATTATAAGATTTATAAGAAATAGAATTTTCCTCATTGTAATTTTTTATGTCAAACAAATATAGGAAAGCAGGACGATTATTTTTTAAGTAATAAAAAATAACCATAAAAAAAAGTCCCGCAATTGCTCGCGGGACTAATGACTTGTTTTTAAATTTTTTATCCGTTCATCGAAATCAAAAACTCTTCATTGTTTCTGGTTTTTTTAATTCTGTCATTGATGAATTCCATCGCTTCCACCGGATTCATATCTGCAAGATATTTGCGCAACACCCACATACGTTGAATGGTGTTTTCGTCAAGCAATAAATCATCTCTACGCGTACTGGAAGAAGTAAGATCGATAGCAGGGAAAATTCTTCTATTGGAAATTTTTCTGTCCAATTGAAGTTCCATGTTACCGGTTCCTTTGAATTCTTCAAAAATAACCTCGTCCATTTTCGATCCTGTTTCTGTAAGTGCTGTAGCAATGATGGTCAAAGAACCACCGTTTTCGATATTACGGGCGGCACCGAAGAAACGCTTTGGTTTGTGAAGTGCATTTGCATCAACACCACCACTCAAAATTTTACCACTAGCAGGCTGTACAGTATTATAAGCACGAGCCAAACGCGTAATAGAATCTAAAAGAATAACAACATCGTGGCCACATTCTACCAGCCTTTTTGCTTTATCAATAACTAGGTTTGCAACACGAACATGTTCAGTAGCTTCTTTATCAAATGTTGATGCAACTACCTCACCGCGAACGTTACGTTGCATATCGGTAACTTCTTCGGGGCGTTCGTCAATCAATAGGATGATTTGATAAACCTCTGGATGGTTTGCAGCTATTGCGTTTGCAATATCCTTCAACAACATGGTTTTACCTGTTTTTGGTTGCGAAACAATCATGCCTCGCTGGCCTTTCCCGATAGGAGCAAAAAGATCAATAATTCTAGTTGAAATGGTACTTTGTTTATCTGCAAGGTTGAATTTTTCTTGCGGGAAAAGTGGTGTTAAATGCTCAAAAGAAACTCGGTCGCGAACCACATTTGGATTCAAACCGTTTATTTTATTGACTTTTATTAATGGAAAGTATTTTTCTCCTTCTTTTGGCGGTCGCACTTCACCCAAGACAGTATCACCTGTTTTTAAACCGAAAAGACGAATCTGCGATTGCGAAACATATATATCATCGGGAGATGACAAATAGTTATAATCACTGGATCGCAAGAAGCCATAGCCATCTTGCATGATATCCAGCACGCCTTCGCTTTCAATTATTCCGTCAAACTCATAATCTGGTTCGCGATAACGGTTTCTGGAATCTTTGTTTCCATTATTTCTGTTGTCTTGATTTCTATTGTCCTGAACATTGCCGTCTTTCTGCTTGTTGCTTTGGTGTTTTTGACGGTTGTCAGAATTATTATCGTTGCGTTGGTTTTTTTGCCTGTTGTCGTTATCATTGGAATTTGACTTCTGGTGCGACGGCTTTTTGTCGTCCCTTTTATCATTATTGGAACGTTTGTCGTTGTTAGGCTTGTTAGTCTCACTGCCTTTATTGTCGTCATCATTCTTTTTGTTTTGATGCGGCTTTTGTGGTTGTGGCTTTTGCGGTTTTGGCTTTTGGTTTCGATTTTCGTTCCTAACAGGGCGAGGTTTTTGATCCTTTTCCTTCGTGTCCTTCGTGTCCTTTGTATCCTTCGGAGATGAAGTAGCTGGTTCCGTCTTTTTTGTTTCTGGAGAAGTCGTTTCCGACTTAAGAACTGCTTTTACGGCTTTGGGATTTGCAGCTTGGTAATCAAGAATTTGATATACCAAATCCAATTTTTTTTGAGTGCGATATTTGGGCACATTGAGCTCTTTTGCTATATCCTGAAGTTCAGGTAGCTTTTTGTTTTTTAATTCTGAAATTTCAAACATTTAAAAAATCCTATAGTTTAAGTTGATACTATTTTTTCCTATTGAGAAGGTAAGTACGTTGAAAAAATTTTCGAAGACTAAGTAACCTTGATTGAGTTGGTTACGAATTGTTACTGCAATAATACAACAATAAATTAAATTCTGTTGTTATTTTTTTTAAAAAGATAGCGTATTTTTGCTGCGCAATAGATTTTTGTTAAAAAATGATACAACGCATTCAAACCATTTATTTAGTTGTTTCAGCCGTTATAATCGGAGCCTTATTTATGTGGTTTCCTGTTGTTTTGGGGGAAGATGGCTCTGTAATAATGGAACGTAATGAGCCCTTGATTTTTGGGTTGATGTTTGTTTCTATTGCGTTAGCTATTATTTCAATTTTAAGTTTCAAAAAGCGGCAGTTACAATTTGTGCTCAACCGTTTAAATATAATATCAAACTTTGTATTACTGGGAGTTTTCGTTTACAGATTGCTAACACTATCCGGAGAGACTATTGTTTCAGAGAAGGGTATTGGGGTGCTTTTTCCCATCATTTCTATCGTATTTTTAGTGCTGGCCAACAAGGCCATAAAAAGGGATGAGGACCTCGTAAAATCTGTTGATCGTTTGCGATAAACCGATCTTGGTATATTAGTGCAAGACCCCTAAAGGATGCCACCTTTAGGGGTTTTTTGATTTTTGTTAAGTTAAATGCTTTCTTTTTTGATTCACTTCGCAAACTCAATAACTTCTAAATTTTGGATTTTTACACCATCAATTTCAAAACGAAGCATTGTTCTCACCTTTTGAAAACCGTGTTTGCCAACGGCGCCTGGATTCATATGAAGCAGACCTGTGGTTTTATCGGGCATCACTTTTAGAATATGTGAATGTCCACAAATGAAAATTTTAGGCGGATTTGAATAAATTTCCTGTCGAATGGAAGGATTATATTTTCCAGGATATCCACCAATGTGCGTTATCCAAACATCAACTTCTTCACACATAAAACGGTTGTTAAGCGGAAACTCCATCCGCGCTTCGGTGCTGTCAATATTGCCATAAACAGCTCGCAATGGTTTTAAATCTTTTATAGAGTCTGTAACTGAAAGATCGCCAATGTCGCCTGCATGCCAAACTTCATCAGCTTGCTTTACATATTTTAGGATTTTTTCGTCAATATAACTATGTGTGTCGCTAAGCAGGAGGATTTTTTTCAAAATGTGCGGATTTGATGGATTGCGAAGGTATTTAAGTTTTTTCAAATTTATAACAGAAATGCTGACCTGTAAATTGTAATTTTGTGAATTCTAAAAAAAACAATTGCGATATTTCATAGAAATAGCCTATAATGGGAAAAATTATTTTGGATGGCAGCGCCAGCCCGATCAGATTAGCGTGCAACAGGTTTTGGAGGAAACACTTTCTACGTTGCTTCGGGAAGATTTGAAAATTACTGGTGCCGGTAGAACTGACGCAGGTGTTCATTCAAAACAACTTTTTGCTCACTTTGATTTTAATGAAATTGAAAACACAGAAGATTTGGTTTTCAGAATGAATTCCTTTCTCCCGAAAGATATTTCCGTGAAAAATATTTTCGAGGTAAAAGATGATGCACACGCCCGATTTGATGCAGTTGAGAGGGAATACGAATACATTATTTCGCTTAAAAAAGACCCCTTTTTACAAGATTTTGCGTTTCAAATAAACAATAAACCCAATGTGGATTTGATGAACGAAGCTGCCAAAATACTATTGCATTATAAAAATTTTCAATGCTTTTCGCGCTCCAAAACCGATGTGAAAACGTACAATTGTACAATTGTGAAAGCATATTGGGAAACACAAAATAATACTATTATTTTTACAATTGCTGCGGATCGTTTTTTGCGGAATATGGTCCGCGCAATCGTTGGAACACTTTTAAATGTAGGTTATGGAAAAACCTCCTTGGAAGAATTTCAAAATATATTGGTCAGCAGGAGTAGGGAAGAAGCTGGCCCTTCAGCGCCCGCACATGGGTTGTATTTGACTAAGGTTATTTATCCCAATAACATAAATTTATAATGGCAGAAACCACAGGTAATGCATTCGATTTTAAGCTTTTTAAGCGATTGCTGGCTTATACAAAGCCCTATAAGCTTATATTCTATTTTGTAGCTTTTGCTGCAATTATAATGTCTGGTCTTGCGGTTTTGCGACCCTATCTTTTAGAGTTGGCAATTGATAATTCCATGGTGCCTAAAGATGGCGATGGATTTATGAAGTATATCATTTTAATGATTGTTGTGCTGTTGCTAGAAGTGTTTTTTCAGTTTGCTTTCATTTTTTACACAAACTGGCTCGGGCAGAGTGTAATTCGCGATATGCGTCAACGCCTTTTCAAGTTGATGATGAGCTTCAAAATGCAATATTTTGATAAAAGTGCTGTGGGAAGATTAACAACCCGAGCGGTAAATGATGTGGAAACCATTTCTAGTATTTTCAGCGAAGGACTTTTTATGATTATTAGCGATTTATTGAAAATGCTTGTTATTGCTGGCTTTATGCTTTACCAAAGCTGGAGGCTTTCTTTAATAGTATTTATTGTTCTTCCTTTCATACTTTACGCTACCCGCGTATTCCAGAAAGCAATGAAAGTTGCTTTTGAGGATGTTCGTAATCAAGTTGCTAACCTAAATACTTTTGTGCAAGAACGTATTACAGGAATGAAAATAGTCCAGATTTTCACACGTGAAAAAACCGAATACGAGCGATTTCAAGAAATAAATAAAAATCACCGAAAAGCATGGATTAAAACAGTTTGGTATAACTCTATTTTCTTCCCAATTGCCGAAACAGCAGGAGCTGTGGCTACAGGCTTGGTGGTATGGTATGGTGGATTGAATGTAATTGGCGGCGGTATTGTTACCTTAGGTATTATTACTGCTTTTATCCAATATGCCGAAATGCTTTTTAGACCATTGCGGCAGATTGCAGATAAGTTTAATACCCTGCAAATGGGTATGGTGGCCGCAAACCGTGTTTTCGGAATTCTCGATACCAAATCGCACATTGCAGATTCGGGAACGGTTGACTACACAAGTACCAAAGGTGAAATTGAATTTAAAAACGTTCACTTTGGCTATAATGAGGATGAGGAAGTAATCAAGGGAATTTCATTTAAAGCAAACCCAGGTGAAACCATTGCGATTGTCGGTGCCACCGGTGCTGGGAAAAGTACGATTATCAATCTGTTAAATCGTTTTTATGAAATTAATAGCGGTGAAATCCTTATCGATGGAATTTCCATAAAAGAATATAAACTTGCTTCCCTCCGAAACCAAATTGCAGTTGTTTTGCAAGATGTATTTCTCTTTGCAGATTCTATTTTAAATAATATAACGCTTGGCCATCCGGATATTTCGGAAAAAGAAGTAATAGCTGCTGCTAAGGAAATTGGCGTACACAAATTTATTGAATCCCTTCCTGGTGGTTATCATTATAACGTTAAGGAACGCGGAAGCATGCTTTCGTCAGGACAAAGACAATTGATTGCTTTTCTTCGCGCTTATGTAAGCAAACCTAGTATTTTGGTTTTGGATGAAGCTACGTCTTCCGTTGACACCTATTCTGAAGAAATGATCCAAACGGCTACCGATAAAATTACAAAAGGGCGAACTTCAATAGTAATAGCGCACCGTTTGGCCACTATCAAAAAAGCTGATAAAATTATTGTGATGGATGCTGGAAAAATAATGGAAGAAGGTACTCACAAAGAATTGCTGAAACTTCAAAATGGTTTTTATAGAAATCTTTACGAAGTACAGTTTATGGCAGAAGAAGCGATTTAACTTAAATCTTTTTTTAGAATTTTTATTAATTCGTCCGTATTTTCAAAAAGTACAAAATCACCATCCTTTAAATAGGAAATTGTCCCATTTTCTTCAGAAACTACTAAACAAACTGCATCTGTCTTTTCTGTAATGCCAACGGCTGCTCTGTGGCGAAGTCCAAAACGCAACGGGATTTTCCGGTCGTTTGAAACTGGTAAAATAACACGGGTTGCGGTGATTCGGTTTTCTTCAATAATCATTGCGCCATCATGCAGCGGGCTGTTTTTGAAGAAAACACTTTCAATAATGGGTTGGTTCACTTCGAGGTTCATTTCGTCGCCTGTGTTTTTTACAAAATCAAGACTATTATTACGCTGAATAACAATAAGGGCCCCTGTCTTTGTGCTAGACATTTTTTTGCAAGCAGCTACAATTCCTTCGATGTTGGTTTTTGGTCCGGTATCCCTTCCCATCATTTTAAATTGCCTGAAAAAACGTCGTCTAGCGTTAAAATTTGTAGAACCCAACATCAAAAGAAACTTTCTTATTTCCTGTTGAAAGACAACAATCAATGCAAACATTCCCACCCCGAGAAAACCGCCGAGAATTTTGCTGAGCAGTTCCATCTCTAAAAGTTGGGTAACGATAAAAATTGCATAAACAATAATGATTCCGACCAAAATATTGATCGCCACAGTGCCTTTTACCAAATTATAGAGATAGTAAAGCAGGAATGCCACTAGCACAATATCTACAATGTCTATAATCCGAATGTCGAGAAAATCCAAAGGTGTGCGTTTTTTGTAAAAGTACTTTAAAAATTTTAATGAATTGGGGTCAGGATTTTAGGTTTTTAAACAATTTTACACATTCTACTGCTTCTTTTACGTCGTGTACCCGAAGTATGGAAGCTTCTTTTAAAAGTGCGATTGTATTGAGTGAAGTAGTTCCATTCAAAGCATCTTCTGCAGAAGTATCCAGTGTTTTATAAATCATTGATTTTCGGGAAACGCCAACTAAAATCGGTAGGTCTAAATTTTGAAAAAGCTCAAGATTGTTCAATAGCTGAAAACTCTGCTCCCGTGTTTTCGAAAAACCAAAACCCGGATCGGCAATAATATCGTTAATCCCTTCGGCTCGAGCCATTGCAATTTTTTCAGATAAATCTTTTAAAACTTCAATTGTCACATTTTTGTAATCCGTCAATTTGGTCATTGTTTTTGGAGTACCGCGCATATGCATCAGTATATAAGGGACTTTCAGTTCTCCAGCTGTTTTGAACATTTCAGCATCCAATGTTCCGCCGGAAACATCATTTATAATTGCAGCACCTGATTCAACAGCTTTCTTGGCAACTTCACTTCGGAAGGTATCTATAGAAATTATGGCTTCGGGAAAGTTGTTCAAAATGCTTTCAATAGCTCCGCTAATCCGACTAATTTCTTCATTTTCTGAAATTTCATCTGCTCCCGGTCGTGAACTGTAACCACCAATGTCGAGAAATGTAGCGCCTTCCGAAAGCATTTTTTCAGTTTGTTTTAGAATATCCTTTTCAGAAAACGTTTTTCCGCCGTCATAAAACGAATCGGGCGTTATGTTTATAATGCCCATCACTTTGGGCACAGATAGGTCTATGAGTTTGCCGAGGCAATTAAGGGTCTGCAATTTTTTAATCTTTTTTAGCTTTCAAAATTCAAAAACTTTTAGTCAATGTGCCCTTTGGCGAATAACTTTAAGCGTTCAACTTTGAACTTTGAACTATTTAAGCGAAATTTACGCAAAATCTTACACATCAGTAATGGCGGATACTTCAAATCAATACAATGATCAGATTGAAAAATGCAGAAAGCTGTTTATCAATAAAATGCACGATTATGGAAGTGCGTGGCGTATTCTTCGGCTTCCTTCATTAACCGACCAAATTTTTATAAAAGCACAACGCATCCGTGGTTTACAGCAAAATAAAGAGCAAAAAATTGCCGAAGACGAAACCAGCGAGTTCATCGGGATTGTAAATTATTCCATAATGGCTTTAATTCAATTGAACAAAGGTGTAGTGGAACAACCCGATCTTTCCCTGGAAGAAGCCACCCAGCTTTATGATGAGCAAGTAGCCAAAACCAAGCAATTGATGCTAGATAAAAACCATGACTATGGCGAAGCTTGGCGCGATATGCGAGTAAGTTCTTTGACAGATTTAATTCTTCAGAAACTACTTCGCGTAAAGCAAATTGAGAATAACAGTGGTAAAACCTTGGTTTCTGAAGGGATTGATGCAAATTATCAGGATATGATTAATTATGCGGTGTTTGCGCTAATTCATTTGGAAGAAATCAAAGAAAAATAAAAAACAGAGAGAGGAATGAAAATATTAGTAGGAATATCAAGAATAGTTGTTGGCGTATTATTTATAATCAGTGGATTGATTAAGTTGAATGATCCAGTTGGTTTTTCATTTAAGCTGAAAGACTATTTCGCACCCGAAGTTTTGGATCTTGGATTTTTGGTTCCCTATGCTTTATTGATTGCAATATTCGTTGTGATTTTTGAAGTTTTATTAGGAGTTGCGCTGCTTTTGGGCTATCTAAAAAAGTTCACTTCCTGGTGCCTACTGTTGATGATCGTGTTTTTTACTTTCCTTACGTTCTATTCGGCATATTTTAATAAAGTGACCGATTGTGGCTGTTTTGGGGATGCAATAAAACTTACACCTTGGGAATCTTTCAGTAAAGATATTGTGCTATTGGTTCTGATTTTAATTCTATTCTTTGGAAGAAAATACATTCAGCCGATTTTCACGAAGGGAACACGAAGCATCCTCATTTTTGCTTCATTCGTAGCCTGTCTTGGAATCACATATTATGTATTGATGCACCTTCCTATAATTGATTTTCGTCCCTATAAAATTGGCGCAAATATTAAAGAAGGAATGACCATTCCAGAAAATGCGCCAGCACCTATTTATGAATATAAGTGGAAGTTTAATGTTAATGGCGAAGAAAAAACAATAACTACAAATGGGGAATACCCGCAAGTGGATGGTGAATTGATTAGTACTGAAACCGAAATGATCCAAGAAGGGTATACGCCGCCAATACACGATTTTACTATGGAAAGGGATGGTGAGGATTACACAGTTGAGTTTCTAAATGAGGAAAATCTTGTGGTCGTTATTGCGTATAGCTTAGGAAATACAGAAAAAGACGGTTACATTCCAATAAAAGAGATTACAGATAAAGCATTGAAAAATGGGTATAACGTGATTGGTCTTTCAGCATCATCACAGGAAATGACAGAAGCATTGGCAGAAGAATATAAATTGAATTTTAAGTTTTATTTCTGTGATGAAACTACATTGAAAACCATCGTCCGCAGTAATCCTGGAATTTTGGAACTGGACAATGGAACCATCAAACAAAAGCTTCATTGGAACGATGCACAAAAATTGGAACTTCCTACGGTAGAAAATGCAAAACCAAAATTGAACCTTTCATTGAAACAGCGTTTGGACAGTATTGCAGTACTCGACCAAAAATACCGTTTGCTTATGCAAGCACAATCTTTGGAAGAAAGAAAAAAACTTGGTGAAGGCATGGGACTATCCGAAGCTGAGTATAGCGGCGATCTTTCTCAAATGCAGCGAGTTCTGGACAGTGTAAATATGGTTTTTGTTGAAAAATATTTTTTACAAAATGGTTATCCAGGGAAGTCAATTGTGGGAGAAGAATCCAGTCTTGTTGCGTGGAATGTGTTGCAACATAATCCAGATAAAATTCCACTTTACTTACCATTGGTCAAAAAAGCTGCTGAAGCTGGCGAAATTCCCAAAACCGCTGCTGCAATGATGGAAGACCGCTACTTGATGACGGAAGGAAAACCACAAATTTATGGCACCCAAGGAATGACCTATGATGATGCTCGTGGATCTTTCATTTGGCCAATTGAAAACCCCGAAACCGTCAACCAAAGAAGAAAAGAAGTAGGTTTTGAAGAAACCATTGAAGACTATGCAAAAATTCTTTTTGGAGATGACTTTGTGTATGAGCCGCGTACTATGGAACAAATAAACTAGACGATTTGGTAGGTTACATACTTCAAAAATTAGGCTATGCTGTGCTCACATTGTTTGGCGTTGTAACCGTAATTTTTTTACTTTTTACAATTCTTCCCGGCGATCCCGCGCGAATGATGTTGGGCCAAAACGAAACCGCAGAACAACTTGCTGTTGTAAAAAAGAAGTATGGTTTTGACCAGCCCGTTTCAGTTCAATATGTAAGATATTTAAATGATTTATCGCCTATTTCATTCCACAGTAAAAACCCTGAAGATTACACATTTCTTTCTGAAGGAAAATACAACGCTGCAAAATTGTTTGCTGTTGGAAACACAACCATAGTTTTAAAAACGCCCTATTTGCGGGAATCATTTCAAAAGAATGGAAAGGAAGTAAGTGAGGTTATTGCTGAAACCCTTCCGAACACTTTTATTTTAGCGGTTTCTGCAATCGTTATCGCAATGATTATAGGTGTTTTCTTGGGAATTATTTCGGTGCTCTTTAAAGATGGCTTTATCGATAAAATGATACAATTGGTGAGCACTTTGGGGATGAGCGTTCCCTCTTTTTTCAGCGCTATTATCTTTGCATGGATTTTCGGTTTTTTGCTTCACAAATACACAAATTTGAATATGACAGGAAGTCTTTATGAAGTAGATGATTTCGGCAATGGCAAATACATCCAATGGAAAAATTTAATACTTCCCGCAATTGTTTTGGGAATTCGTCCGTTGGCGGTCGTTAGTCAATTAATGCGAAATTCACTGCTTGAGGTTTTAAACCAAGATTACATCCGCACCGCAAAAGCAAAAGGACTTTCTTTTTATCAAATCATTAAAAGGCATGCGTTAAAAAACTCAATGAATCCTGTAATAACAGCAATTTCCGGATGGTTTGCCTCAATGCTTGCAGGAGCAGTTTTTGTAGAATATATTTTCGGATGGAACGGTTTGGGAAAGGAAATTGTAAATGCGTTAAATACTTTGGATTTGCCAATAATAATGGGTGCCGTGATTGTAATTGCCACCTTGTTCATTATAATCAATATTTTTGTGGATATAATTTACGGTTGGCTCGATCCTAAAATAAGTAGGCAATAAAAATTTTCAGTATTCAGTAATTTTGTCACATTTTAAATAGAGTCCATCATTTTAATAGATTTTATAATATGAAAATAGTAATCGTCTTTCTTTTATTTATAACCTTTGCCCAAGCGCAACAAAAATCTTTTTCTGAGGCTGCGTTGAACGATGTATTTCTTTCAGAAAAGAACGAGGAAATCACACTTTCCGATATTTTTCAGCAATACAAAGGCAAAACGGTTTTTATAGATATTTGGGCCAGTTGGTGTAAGGACTGTATCGTGGGATTGCCAAAGGTGCAAAAGCTTCGCGAAAAAAATCCGGAGATAGTTTTTCTTTTCCTTTCATTGGACAAAGAAACTGATAGTTGGAAACACGGTATCGAAAAATATGGAGTAGTTGGTGAAAATTATTTTATCTCTTCCGGTTGGAAAGGCTCTTTCTGTTCTTCAATAGATTTGGACTGGATTCCGAGATATATGGTTGTAAACTCTGAAGGAGAAATAAGCCTTTATAAAGCCATTGAAACAAATGACAAAAACCTTTTAAAAGCATTGAAATGAGAAAAAAAATTGTAGCTGGAAACTGGAAAATGAACAATGATTTGGACGAAACAGAACTATTTTTGGCCGAACTGAAAAAACAAGTGTTTCCGGAGAAGGTAGTAATTATGATTGCCCCGCCGTTTACAAGTTTAAATCACGCGTTTAAATCTTTGCGTGATCACAACGTAGAACTTGCCGCACAGAATATGCACCAAAACAATGAAGGCGCTTTTACGGGTGAAATTTCGGCAAAGATGTTGAAAAGTGTAGGTGCGAAAACGGTTATATTAGGCCATAGCGAACGTCGTGCACTTTTTAATGAAGATAGTCCTATTCTTGCAGCGAAGGTTAATACTGCTCTCGAAAATGAAATGACCGTTATTTTCTGCATCGGTGAAGAACTGGAAGACCGAAAAAAAGGAAGCCATTTTGATTTGATAAAAAAGCAACTTTCCGAGGGACTTTTTCACGTTTCTGACGGCGCCTGGGAAAATATAATAATTGCGTATGAACCTGTTTGGGCTATAGGAACTGGTGAAACTGCTAGCCCAGAACAAGCCCAGGAAATGCATAAATTCATTAGAAAAATTATTGCTGAAAATTACTCAAAAGCAATAGCCGATAATGTTTCAATTCTATACGGCGGAAGTGTGAAGCCAGATAACGCGGCTGAAATTTTTGGCCAAAATGATGTTGACGGTGGCCTTATTGGAGGCGCTTCACTGAAAGTAGATAGCTTTATGAAAATTGTAAATTCTTTTTAATGTCGCAGATTTATATTGGATACGATTTTACGGTAAATCCACTTCAGCCCGGGACAGAAATTTTGATTGCTGAATTGGGCTACGCAGGCTTTGAAAGTTTTGTGGAAACTGAAGATGGCGTTACCGCCTATATTCAAAAAGACGAATGGGATGCTGCCATTTTAGAGGATATAAATATTTTGGATTCGGAGGAATTTAAAATTGAATATACATTTTCTGAAATTGAGCAAATCAATTGGAATTCTGAATGGGAAAAAAACTTCGACCCTATTGAAGTGGATGGAAAATGTACCGTTCGTGCGCCATTTCACCCAGCTAAAAATTTTGAATATGAAATTGTAATCGAGCCCAAAATGTCTTTTGGAACTGGACATCACGAAACTACTTTTATGATGCTTCAGTTTATTTTGGAAAACAACTTTGAAAACAAAACGGTACTCGATATGGGTTGTGGTACAGCGGTTCTAGCTATTTTAGCTGAAATGCGCGGCGCTTCAAAACTAGATGCCATTGATATTGATGAGTGGTGTTTTGAGAATTCACAGGAAAACATTCAGAGAAATAACTGCAGAGCTATTTCGGTGTATTTGGGAGATGCCTCCTTATTGAAAGGTAAAAAATACGATGTGTTGATAGCCAACATAAACAGAAATATTTTACTTAACGATATGCAAACCTATCGCGAAAGTTTAAATGATAACGGAGAACTTTATTTAAGTGGATTTTATAAAGAAGATCTGCCGATTATTAAAGAAAGTTGCAATAATCTAGGTTTTACTTTCGTTGAAAACAAGGAGAAAAACAATTGGGTTGCCGCTAAGTTTAAAATTTCGTAATTTTCAATTGTTTTAGGAATTTTATAAAAGTTATGAGTACTAAAGAAAAAATTCAGGAAGATGTATCGGTTGCCGAAAAGGAAAGCAACCTCAATGAAATTGTACTTTACAATGACGATGTTAACACGTTTGACCATGTGATAAACAGTTTGATTTTCGCGTGTGAACATACGCCTGAACAGGCTGAACAGTGTTCTATTATTGTTCATTACAAAGGAAAATGTACTGTGAAAACAGGTGAGTTTAGTGAATTAAAACCGCGGTGCACAATGCTTTTGGAAGCTGGGTTGAGTGCCGAAATAGTCTAACGATTCGCTATAAGCGGTTGAACTAAAAAGGCTAAAAATAAAAAAACCACGTTTTTAAAACGTGGTTTTTTCTTTTAGTGACCTTGCCAGGATTCAAACCTAATCTTCTTACGCCAATTATAACAGGCGATCTGCTAATTATTTCAATTCGTGTTGACGAATTGTGAACTTGTTTGATTTTAATATGTCAAATAAAACTTTCGTTTTGCAAATTTATAAATTATAACATTATTGATTACAATTGTTGACTAGTATTATCATATATATTATATGTTCAATAATTTTCGAAAAGCTTCCTTTCTAGCTGGTTAATTTAGTATATTTCATATTCTCCTCTGTTAAAATGCACGGCGTTTCGGTTTTCCGTAATGAGTGGGAATATGTTTGTTTTATATTTATAAAATTATATTGATCTAACCGTATATATTGGAAATAGAACATTTGATGCTCCATATACTAGGGTTGGGTTTCATCTTCTAAAAGCAAAAATCAAAATATTAGAATCATTCTTATTGTACTACTTTGTTTATCGATAGGGGTAAGTGGACAAACAAGTGAAATTTCAAACCTAAAAGTTGATTTAAGAGTTGAATTATTAAGTATCGTTTTTAGACTTGCTGGAAACACGGAATATAATTTAAATGACAATTCTTTGTACGTGGAAAGAATCCATAGACATTTTGATAGGTTCAAAATCATGAATTGATAAACTATACAAAACAGATTTCTGAAAGTAATGGAACCGTTATGATGCTGTAATGTCCCTTGCTATTCAACTTGATTCTGTTTCAAGTTTAAATCCAGTCATTCCTTTTTCCGAAAATGGTCCAGACGTAAGGTGAGGTTTGGAGACTGCAACAAAATTTATTGATTTGCTTAAACTCTTTTATAAAGACACGGATTGTAAAAGCTTCTTTGAATCCAATAAGGATTATTACGCAACTGCAGAAAGCAAATTTCACTCCATATTTAAAAAACTGAATGTTGATTGGTACTATAAGTTATATGGAAAATTACCTAATGAGAATTTCAACATTATTATTGGTCTTGGAAATGGAGGGAATAACTTTGGACCAAACATAGCTTTGCCTAATAAACCAAGAAACCTGTATGCAATAATAGGAGCTTCAACATTTGATGATAATTGCCTACCGATATTTGAAGAAGAAGATTATCTGCCAACATTGATTCATGAATTTAACCACTCATTTATAAATCACTTGACCGAAATTTTTAGCGAGGAATTACAACATTCAGCGAAAATCATATTTGATAAAGAAAGGATTAAGATGAAAAGGCTAGCCTATGAAAATTGGAGTTTCATGTTAAATGAAGCATTGGTTAGAGCTTCGGTTATCAGATATTTGATTAGTCATGATTCAGATACAACAAAAATTGATTTAGAATTAAAGGGGCAACTAGCAAATGGATTTGTCTGGATGAAAGAATTAGTTGAACTCTTAAAAGAATGTGAAGACAAAAGGGATTGTAAGCTTCCCTTAAAACCGAACTGTTTAAAAGTAGAATAATTATCTTAATTTTAAACAGTATTATGAGACGAAGTAAATTTTCACCGCTACAGATTGCAAAGATTTAAAGGAATTCGACAACGGAAAGAGTGTTGACCAGATCAGCCGTGAGTACGGGGTCAGCCCTGCCACCTTTTATAAGTGGCACTCTAGGTATGCCGGTATGAATGCCAAGGAGCTCAAGCGCCTCAAGGAGCTGGAGGAAGAGAACGCCAGGCTCAAGCAGATGTATGCCACCCTGGCCCTTGACCACCAGATGGCCAAGGAGATCATCGAAAAAAAAGCTCTAAGGCCTTGCAGAGAGCGAACCATCGCCAAGGAACTTGTTCATTACGGTATCTGCAGGGCTTGCCGTGTACACAATATGAGCAAGAGTGTCTATTACTACAGTCCGTTGCCCAAGGACGACAGCGAGATAGAACAAGCCTTGCGGCAAAAGGCAAAGGAACATTCAGAAGAAGGCTTTTGGAAGGCCCATGGACGTCTACGCGAAGAAGGAAAACCCTGGAACCACAAGCGTATGCACCGGGTCTATGTGGCGCTGGGACTTCCCTTGCGAAGAAAGGTGAAGAAACGCTTGCCCGCACGGGTAAAGGAGCATTTAGAGGTTCCGAATGAACTCAACCATACCTGGAGTATGGATTTTGTAACAGACGTCATAGAAAACAAAAGACGCTTTAGGGCATTTAATATAATTGATGATTTTAACAGAGAGGCACTCCATATTGAGGTCGACTTCTCACTGACGAGCAACCGCGTGGTCTGGGTGCTCAACCACCTTATCAACAAAAAGGGCAAGCCAAAAAGGATACGGATGGATAACGGACCTGAATTTATAGCCAAGATCGCCTCGGAATGGAGCGAGATGCACGATATCGAGTTCAAGTATATACAGCCGGGGAAACCCACTCAAAATGCCTTTGTGGAGCGATTCAACGGGAGCTACAGGAGAGGAGTTCTAAACAAATATATTTTTGAGGATATAGACCAAGTAAGGGAACAGACACAGATATGGATGCACGATTACAACCATTACCGACCGCACGACGGACTGGGTAAGATATCGCCGGTAAAATATGCGGAACTTAATTCTCTTGGGGCTAGCCCCAAGAGAATTAAAAACAATAAGTTTGTACAAATATTAGAAGAATGAACAGTTCTAATTAGGGGAAGCTTACACCTTATTATAAATAGTTAAAATCATTCTTCAATCAAAAGGAGGTTACTAAGACAATATTTTAATTTGTTTAAATATAAATCATTCTGAAACTAAGCTCTCCACAATCACAAAACATTCCAGATAATCCTTGCCCTTTCTGTAATCCTTTTTTTTCTCAAAATGTACATGGGCAATTTGCCCAAAATTATATTCCTGTTCCAAACTATAGAGAACTTGTTCAATCTCCTCATAGCTTCCTTCCAATGTAAACCTATAGGATGTTGTGGTAGCACCATCCTGTGAAAAGGTATGGGGTTCGTTAAAATCCGAAATAGTAAAACCCTCTGATTCAGATTTTGTATTCAAAAATTCTAAAAGGTTGTTTTGAACGGAATTTCCTTTCATGTTGTTGAGGTTTAATATGGAATCCACGAATTGCTCGCGTTGTTCAAGATTGGAGGCAATAACAACAGTATTCTCAAGAGACTTGGTCTTTATATTCATTTTATTTATCCTTTCTTTTAAAATAAAAGTTTTGGAAAATGCCAGATTATAGGCAATTGCCATTGATAGGAAAAACCATATAACAAGAAGAATATTTTTAGTCCTTGGATTCATTTTTTAACGCTATTGTTATGGAAAAAGAATTTACGCCTTTACTTACGTTCCCATAATTTACAACACTTACCTTTTCTACCCATTTCAGTTTGCCCAGATCCGTAATCCACTGTGAAAACTCATCTTTATCCTTACTCTCACCAGAAACAACAATACTGTTTTGGGAATATTCTATTTGTTTATCGGGTCGAATGGATCTGTTTAAGGGCTGGTATTGAATATCTGAAAAACCAATAGTTGAAGGTTTTAAGGCAATAATCTTGTTGATAAAGTAGGAGCTTTTGGAAGAGCCGCTGTTCAAAATATGGTCAACCAGTTTCTCTTTTTTATTTACCTCTTCCATCTTGCTTTCCATCCCTTTTTGTTGTGTTTCCATAAAAACCAATTCCTCATTCAGCTGTTGTTCTTTTTTAAAATATGCGTTGAAAAAAAAAGTATTGACCAATAAAGAAACCAACAACAAACCAACTCCCAAAAACATTCCTTTTTTAAAGAAATTCTTTTCCTGATGTTGATTAAAAAGATGTTTGTTTTCATCCCCGAAATTATTGGATGAATCTAAACCAGCACCTGTATAACTGGAGAGGAGACCGAGTGACAGTAAAAATTCTGACATTACCTTTATGTCCTCCAATTCATAAATTGTTCCGCTATGATTTTGATGGGGAACAATATCCCTTATACTGTTTTCTTCGATGCCGATTTGGTAACGAGGGACAATTATTTTTTCCTCTTTAAACAAAGATGTCAATACCTGAAGGGAGGTGATTCCCAAATGAAAGCCCAAAACATGTATTTTCTGTTGTTCCAGTTCTTTTATGATGTTTTGGACATAGTCCTTTCGGCATACGGCTAAAAGACTGCCATAGGGCGTTTTTAATATTTCGAAATAGAAATCTACAAGCGATAGTCCGGGGAACGCGTTTGAAACTGTTTTTGGGTCGCTTTCTTGGAAAGAAACGGTTTTGATAAGTACCCTATCTGAATTTATAACCAGAAAGCAGTGTTGATGATCTGGAAGATTTTTACCGACTTCCAGTAAGGAAGGAAACTGCAAATACTCCAGATCGGTAAACTCTCCCTGCTTCTTTTTTGCAGTAACACCATATAACTTTTCTTTGCCCTCAACCGTGGTTAGTTCAATACCACAAAAGGTATTTCCGTAATCCCAATATGATCTCAGTTTGGATAGCATCAATAGATTACGGTAGGTTTGATGAGTATGTTCAACTTCCGGTTGCTATCCTCCCGTCTTTTCTTACTGAAAAGCCATTTGATGACCGGGATACGTGCCAATAAAGGAACTCCTGAGCCCGAATCGTCCTTGCGGACTTCCTCGATACCGCCAAGTATGGCCACGTCCTGATCCCGCATACGTATGATGGAAGAGAATTCCCTACTGTTTATTCCCGGCGGGGCATCCTCGGCAATCCGTTCACCATTAAATGTCGATTGGATAACTTGGATATCAAGGGTTATTTCCCCATCTCCCGCAACAATGGGCATAATTTCAAGGGCAAGTTCTGCATCTATTGGAACATAGTTGGTTATTTCTGAAGTTTGGGGAATCTGCGACCCATAAAAACTTTGTGTGGTAACTGCGTAATAGGTGGTCTGACCGCTTGAGAGATATGCCTTGTGTCCATTGAGGGTACTCAATTTTGGAGTGGAGAGCACCTTGATCTTTCCGTTGCTTTCCATGGCCTTAATGTCCAAATAGAATTCAGGCAATACCTGCCCAAGGTTCAGTGTGCCAAAACCATTAAAGCCACCTATAATTCTATTTACCCTGTTAGCATTCAAACGAAGATCAGTGGAAGGGAAAATTCCTCCCTGAGTAGTAGTTGGTTTTTCGCCCAGGCCAAAGGATATTCCCGTTTCAACAATAGCGCTTCGGTTTACCTCCAATATCATTACCTCAATAAGTATTACCGGAACGGGTTTATCAATATATTTAATAAAATCCTTGAACTTTTCCACTTTTATACCAGGACCGCTGACGACAAAACTATTGAGTTCAGCATCAATTTTTATGTCGATCCCATTTTTTATATCATCGGGTAAAATATTCTCAATCGAGGAAAGTCCTGAACCACTATTGCCAGTATCTGAACCTCTATTATTATTGTTTCTATAATTTTGTGGTTGGTTTTGGCTGTTTGATGGGTTTGAATCATAATAAGTGTTTGAGTTAACACCGCTCGTATTTCTCGATGCCTTACGCTGCGCGTTTCCTGATGGATTTGAGAGTAATTGAACGGAACGGTACATCATCGGGACTAGTTCCGTTTGCTTTAGGGAAAGCTGGTTCTCCGTTCCAAAATAATAGACATCCCCATCTTTGGTATAGGTAAAATTTTGGTCATTGTTTTTTCCGTCGTTTCCTCCTTGGTTGCTTTTTTGTGAGCCGATAGAGCTTTCAAAAATTTTGTCCAATAAAAGATCAAACGATATATTTTCCGCATTTACAGTAGCAACTCCTGCATTGTCGAGTGGGGAGGCCGTGAATATATCCAGATTAAGATCATCACCGATAGTATATATTACATCGGCTATGGGAGTATTCTGAAGGTCAACAGTTACCTTGCGCTCCAAGGTATCAGTAATCTTATAATAAAAGTTGGTCCTACCCCTGCGGATGGGTCTTGTATTTTCAGCAGAAGAATTGCCTCCTTCTGAAGGAACATAGGCCGAATCAAAAACATAAAACCCATCCCGTGATTTTGAGAAGAGCAGGTTGTTGGATTCGGCAAGCTTTTCCATCGCTAGATCAAACGGTACATCTTTTATGTAAATCGAAAGGGGACTAGATTCTATTTCTGGAGAATATAGAAGATTTTTCCCCGAGATGTCCATAACCTTTCGGAAAACCTTATCCAGTCTATCATTCTTGAGATCAAGGCTTAGATTGCCGTTTGCCATTGAATATGAGGCATTGATTTCTTTTTCCCTGACCTCTGGCTGTGGCTCATTATATTTTTTTATCGATAAAATATTGCCTGTAAAATCAATATCAAGTTGATACTCCTTGACCAGAAATATCAGTACATCCCCGACCATTACATTGGAAAAATTATTGACGATGGAAATTGAGCTTAGTTCTGGGGAAACATTTATGTTCAAGGTGTGCACCTTGGCAATGGCGAGCAAAAAATTTGATAGGGTAGTCTGAGTAATGTTAATGTTGATGATTTCCTCAAGCCCTGGGGCATCCAACTTTAAGATCTCAAACTGGTTGCGAATGGAATTGATTCGGCTATCGTCCTGAGCAAAGCCAGTCCCAAAAACTAAGAGCAGTAACAGTAAGCTTAAAAGTATCTTTCTCATATTAATTTATCAGTTTGCCAATAGCGAATAGGCCTCATCAATGGATGTCTCACCCTTGTTTATCATTTCAATGGCATTTGTTTTGAGCGTATTCAAATTATGCGATGCAAGATAATCATCTATTTGTAATTCATTGTGCTTGATCGCGGTTTCCAGTTCTTTGTTGATGGGAATTATCTCATACACCGCTTTTCTGCCATCATAACCTGTATAGTAACAATGATTGCAGCCCACCGCCACAAAATGTTTTTGAATGGTGGAAGTTTCAGTAAAACTTTCAGGGAACAAGTCTTCCGAAATGATATCTTCCTTTTTACAATGGGAACATAACTTCCGCACCAAGCGTTGCGCTACACTCATATTTAGGGTGGTTGCTAATAAATAGGGAGGCACTCCCATATCAATCAATCTGGAAATGGTCGCCCAAGCGGAGTTGGTATGGATGGTAGAAAGAACCAAATGCCCCGTTAGGGCAGCTTTGATGGCCATATTGGCTGTTTTTTCGTCACGTATTTCACCGACCATAATAATATCAGGATCCTGTCGCAGAAATGTACGCAAAGCAGTAGGGAAGTCAAACCCAATATCCTCTTTCAACTGAACTTGGTTAATCCCGTCTAGGGTATATTCAATGGGATCCTCTATGGTGAGGATGTTTGTTTCTTCCTTGTTTAAAAGTTTAAGAGTTCCATAGAGAGTGGTTGTTTTACCTGAACCCGTCGGACCAGAGATAAGCACAATCCCATTAGGCATTTTCACACCTTCTAAGTATAGTTTGAGTTCCCGTGGATTGAAACCGAGCTGTTGAAGGTCTACTGCCTGTGCATCGCGTTTTAATATACGAAGTACCACTTTTTCTCCATATAATGTGGGCATTGTTGAGACCCGGATATCAAAATCATCAGAAGCCGCCTTAACAGTAATACGACCATCTTGCGAAAGACGTTTTTGCGAGATATCAAGTCCCGCTTGTATTTTTATCTGATTGATGAGCTGTGGATATTCAATCTGTGGAATGGTGTATTGTTCCTTCAGCTTGCCATCCAACCGAAAGCGTACCCTACAATGGGCCTCATATATTTCCAAATGGATATCGCTACTATTAAAATCCTTTGCAGTCTGGAGCAATCGTTCTAGAAAATTGGAAGCGTGCAGTTCCTGTGTTTCAGCAGTGGCCTGTCGATAGTTGTAGGTGAGATAGGACTGGATGTTTTCTGAGGATTCGGAGATAAGACTTATTTTGAAATTTAACAGGACTTCCAGTTCCGATGCCAAAGTCTTCAATTTTGGATTGTCGCTTTTTACTAGCACAATGCCATCCTTTTCCTCAATTGGAACAATCCGGTAGTGAAAAGCCTGATTTGGCGTAATCAGCTGCTTAAGGGCAACGGGTATCTCAAATCGTTTCATCACAGTAGGTATAGGGAATCATATAAACCAAGCCAGTTCACCGAATAAACGGCCATCAAAAAAAGGGACATATAGCCCGCTAATGGAATATTTTTATTTGTTTTCTTCAACAGTTTGGATAGGGCAAGGTGAATAACGAATGTAAACAAAATGGAGAAAACAAAGAAATTTATAAATGTAACCGTAGGGAAACAAAGTGCAAAAGCAATAAAGAAGAGTATATCCCCCAGGCCCATAGCTTCCTTTAAAAGATTTTTTTTGAGTACCAGTTCTGCAAAAAGGTAATTCAGTAAAACTACGATTAAGACGATTCCTAGATTTATACAAACAGAAAAAAAATAATATTCAAGATTGGAATTAGAAAGAAATAAATAAGTTCCCATAATACCAAAAAGTGGAAACAGAAAAATAAATACCTGTCGATCTCTATAATCCTGAAAAAATATAAGTAAAAGGGATAGGGACAAGAAAATTTTGACTGTAATAAGCATCAGTCTTTAACCACTTCCTTGGGGTTGCCATTCTCATCGATCTCCCAAATATTGAACACTCCATCCCCGTCAAAATCTACAATTGCCTCCGCGCGAGCCTTAAAATTTCCAGTTGAAGCCTCGATCACTTCATATCTATAATTGGCTGTCCCACCCTCATTGACAGTTTTCGGAGCCTCGAAATCAAGTTCGTTGAATTCCATCGTGTATTTGGAATTGAGATAACGGTACTGGGTCTGTAGATTGGCAATGTATTTCAGCTGTATTTTTGCTTCCTGCGCCTTGGTTTTTGAAATGAGGGGCATAAAAGTCGGAAGCGCCAACAAAAGAAGTATTCCTATAATGGCCAATACCATCAGCATCTCATTGAGGGTAAAGGCGTTAGTTCTTTTTAATCTCATCGCAGGTTTCAACTTTCAGATTCAATAATTTTCAAATATATAATAACTCCGATAAAGTATTAAAATTTTGGTAAATAATATACTAACTACTAATTTAAAAGAATTCTATATTATTAGAATATCTAAAATCAAGTATCACATATATAATTACTTACGCTATTAACTTGATTTTTATCCTAAAAAATTTGATGATATAAAAATTACATTTCATCGAAAATTCCGTTTTTTATTTGTTAAAGAAAACTAAATTTTTATATATTTGAAACTCTCCCCTTTTAATTCGTTTTACAGAATTTGACATGGGTTTGCTATGTCCAAAATAAACACTTTTTACACTTTCAAAACTATCCAATTTATGAAAAAGTATTGTTTCCTTCTCTTTGCATTCTCATCTATTTTTTTTTACAGTCAGAATATCGATCTCCCAAAGATTGTTCCTCCCTCTCCAACCGCATATGAACTGGGAAAGTATGGTCAAGTTCCCGTTGGAATGTTTACTGGGACGCCAAATGTTTCGATTCCTTTGTATACTTATAATACTAGAAACCTTTCTGTCCCAATTTCATTAAGCTATAGTTCAAACGGGATTAAGGTCGATCAACTCTCCTCTAATGTAGGCCTCGGATGGAGCTTGAATGCTGGTGGGGTTATCTCTAGGGTAATTAGAGACAAGCCAGACGAGGAACGTGTAAATATCCTGCCAGATAAAGAAATTCATGAAGTGGGCTTTTATAGTCAAGAGGCGATGGATTTTTTATTTGCTGCAGGAGGTGAGGATGCGGATACTGAGACGGATATCTATATGTATAACTTTATGGGGCACTCAGGAAAGTTTTTATTTGACAACAAAAAAAAACAGGACATTGTGGGAGAATATTCTGGCATATTAATGATGCCGCAAAATGGACTTAAAGTGGAAATGATTCTTGATGGTTTTGAAATTACAACCCCAGACGGGGTAGTTTATTCATTTAAGGAACAAGAAATAACTGGATGTAGAACTTATGGTTCTGGACAACACAGCGTTCCTGAAGTGCCCGCAATAACGGCCTGGTACCTTACCAAAATTGAACATCCCAAGGGCGATATAGTCAATTTTATTTATGAAGAATCAAATTCTTTTACGTACGATATTGGTATTTCTGATGCGCTATCAGTATTGATGCCATATTTTCAATATGGTTGTCAAAATTATGCAGGAAGTCAAAACGTTAACAGTACATATTCCAGATTAAGGACATTAAACCCTAAGAGACTTATTAAAATATCTAGCAATGAACCAGACTTTGGGGAGGTGTTATTTGAGTCCAATGTATCCCATCCAGAAATTTCTTCCTTTAAGTTGATATCAAGTATTATTGTAAAGGATAATGCTCCAGTACCAGCTACAAAGTCTCAATTTGATTTTAATTATATTACTACCGACAATGATAGAATTCTGCTTAACGAAATCCAGTACTTAGACCCAGAAAAGAGCTATTCCTTTGATTATTACAATCCGAGCGAAATCCCTGCAAGACTTACGAACAGCACTGATTATTATGGATATTATAATGGAAAAGCTAATTTGGGTAAAAACCGTTATCCAAACCCTAATGATCCTTTTATAAGATCCTATATTTATCCACAATTTCTTTATTATAGTCTAAGTGATGATGGGTCTGACAAGACCATTGACCCTACAAAGGCGATCAACGGCCTTCTTAAAGAAGTCCATTATCCTACCAAAGGTTACAATGAATTTGAATACGAAGCGAATAGTTATAATGAAATGACTACAGTATATCCCAATGAACACAACGTGCATTTAAACTTGTCAGCTATTTCAGAATATGGTGATGTCCCACAAGTAGTAGAAGATATAGGGCAGACTCAAAAAATAATTTTTGATCAACTTGTGAAATTTAAGTTAAATATAGGGCTTCCCTATGATCCACATTCACCATGTCATACTTCTCCACCTTCAAAACCACTCAAAGTGCGACTGAGTATAACTGATGATTTAAATAACAATATTGACATAATGAGGGAAACAGTCAGTGGGATGATTGTTATACCCAATAATACTTTATTTCAAGTTGGTTACCCATCGCCTAACGATTATTACTCAGTGGAATTTAAAAAGGATAGAATTTATACATTCACATTGAGCACTGAGTGGAAATGTACTGAGACCTGGACTGATATTGTTTACCGAAGTAGCGATACACCCTATGAGGCATCTCAAAATATCACGACTGGCGGAATGCGATTAAAAAGGGTTAAGTCGTTTGATACACCAACATCCCTCGCTCCAAATAACATAGTACGATATTATTATGGTAAAAAAGATGACTTAAGTGTTTCTTCTGGACAAAAAGGTCCAAGACCATATTATATAACCAATTCAATATATAGAGAAAGTTGTTCTGGAGCCGACTATGATATTACCTATCAATCACTAAATTCCAACAGTGTACGTCAATTATATAATTCTTCTGATTCTGGATCAATAAACTATAAATATGTAACGGTAAGCTATGGTGGTGATAACTTTGAGGGTGGTGGAGTTGAAAATGAATATCTAATAATGCCTGATGTTCAGGGAAATATTATCCATGGGGCTGCCATAGATGGATCTCCTTGGGTTAATAGTGGTTGGGGCAATGGACTTCTCAAAAGGGAAACTGTATTTAAAAAAGAGGATAATGAAATACTGCTTTTAAAGGAAGTTAGTAATTCATATAAGAAAGTTGATTCTGTTTTTGCACGAAACTATGGATATACTGTAAATAAAATGTTTCAATTAACAAAATATATTGATATCACTTATAACTGTACTCAAGAAGATGTACTAAAACATGAAAAAGATTGGTACTGCGCGACTAATCACAAACATGTATATTTAATACATGATATCCCATTCTTACCTAATACTCCAACTAGAAATTGTATTGCTTCTGGGCACAATATGAAATGGCGCTGGGTAGGAAACCCCTGTTATCAAAAACCTGTCAATCATCTTATCATCTATGACAAGATGTTAGAAAATTTAAACATCATGGAATACTCTAATAACTCCTATTGGTTCTATCAGAATTCTTCAATTACCAAGGAGTATGATGACAACGGTAACTTCGCTCAGACAACTACCTATTATTATTACGATAACCCCCAACATTTACAGCAAACTCGGGTGGAGAAAACTACCAGCACGGATAATAAGAAATTGATTGTACAGACAGACTATGCGAACGATCTTGGCATCCAGGGCCTTATCGACGATTATCGCATCGCAGAACCTGTCCAAACGCGTTCATTTAAAAAAGTAGGAGAAGGCCCAGAACAGCTTTTGAGCACCCAAAGAACTGAATATGATAATTTTGGAGGGCAGTACCTCCCTAAATTCATCCAGACACTAAAAGGAGAGGCCCAGGGCTCTCTCCAATTGGAAAGCCGTATCATTTACCATAGCTATGACGGTTACGGGAACCCCAAGGAGGTATCAAAAGTGGGGGGCGCCCATATAAGTTACATATGGGGCTACCACGGCCTGTACCCCGTTGCAAAAATAGAGAATGCGACCTATGCGCAAGCTATGGGCGTTGGTGGTCTTAATATGTCTATTATAGAGGATCCTTCCACTGGCAACCTTGATGCCGAACTGGACAAGATTCGCAATGGATTGCCCAATGCCCAGGTGACTACCCTTACATATATTCCTTTAGTCGGCGTCCATACGGTAACCGACCCAAAAGGATTCAAGATGATCTATGAGTACGATGACTACGGGAGACTTCAATACGTAATGGATATGGACAATAATGTTCTGAGCGAGAACCAATACCGCTACATAAACGACTAATCATCCAGCTATGAGATACTTTTTATATACCCTGCTGCCTTTCTTTTTGTTGCCATTGATGGCACTTGGGCAGACCAGCCCCTCCCAGGACCAGAACTATGTTAGACAGATAAGTTACCAGACCGCACTCGATCAGGGAGAAGTAGAGGCAATAGATTTTGACGATTTACCTATAAACAACGACAAGAAAATAGAGAACATTGTCTATTACGACGGCCTTGGCCGACCCAAACAGAGCGTGGCCATCCGTGCCGGGGGCAACCGTGAGGATCTTGTCACCCCTGTCGACTATGATGATTTTGGCAGACAGCCCAAGGACTGGCTACCCTATCCTGATCTTGGGAACAATGGGGAGTTCAATCCCAATCTCCATACCCCTTTATTGGCATATTATGACAATGCATACCCTGATGGTTTTCACCCCTATACGATCAATCCCTATTCCGAAAAACGTTTTGAGGACTCCCCGTTAAACAGGGTGCTGGAACAGGGCGCACCTGGCTCCGATTGGAAGATTGACCCCCTTGCGGATAGCGATCATACCATCAAGTTTGGCTTTGGCTTCAATTCCGGTTCAGAGGTATGGAATTTTTCCGTGAACTATGAGAACGGAGCCGATGCTCCCGAGCTTGAGTTGGATGGCCTTTATGCTGTTAATACACTCTCACGGACCGTTACAAAGGACGAAAACTGGCAGCCTGCTGATGGGTCTACGGGTAGGGTCTTGGAGTTCCAGAACAAACAGGGACAGACCCTCCTGAAAAGACAAACAGCGCTTGATGCCAATAACCAGTCTTACAATATAGACTCTTACTATATTTATGACGACTATGGAAACTTAGTATATGTTCTTTCGCCTAAGGGCACGGCTCAGATCGTGAGCAACAGCGCCCTAGTGCCTGGGCACCAGACCATTCTTGACAAGCTCTGTTATCAGTACCATTATGACCAACGTAATCGTTTGGTTTGGAAAAAAATCCCTGGCAAGGGAGCTGAGAAAATAAGGTATGATAGTCTTGATCGTCCCGTGCTTACCCAAGACGCTAATCAGGCATTGTCCAACCAATGGCTCTTTACCAAATACGACGCTCTGGATAGGATAGTATATACCGGTACCTACTCCCCCTCCATGGGTTTTGATGTCGAGCAGGATTTTTCACAGCATACGGGTGCCATTTCCGAAGCGAGGACTCCAACAGCAAGTACTACTATTAACGGAAAATCTTTTTATTATTCCAATTTGGCTTATCCGACCAATTCTTCAGTAATGGAGGTGCTTACGATAAACTATTATGACGACTATGTGGACTATACAGTCGTAGGTGGCGGTACGGTACTTACCCCACCGACTGATGTTCTAGGGACCAAGACCACAGAGGATACCTCTGTGGTCACCACCACACAAGGTCTTCCCACGGTAAGCTGGGTAAAAGTTCTGGATGCGCAGATGTGGATCACATCTGTTATCGCCTATGATAGTCGTGGCCGTGCCATACAAGTGGATAGCTATAATCAATACCTTCAGACACGGGACTGGAACAGGAGCCAACTTGACCAGATCTCTGGCAGAGTACTGGAAACACACAATACACACGCCAAAACTGGGCAGCCTACGCTTTTGGTAAACGACTATTTTACTTATGACCATATGGGAAGGCTACTGTCCCAGAAACAACAGATTGGGAGTTCCCCCCTTCAACTTATTGCGGAGAACGAGTACGATGAGCTAGGGCAGCTGATCCGAAAGAACGTGGGTGGGGAGACCGAGTTTGACGGATATACACTCCTTACCCTTGCCGAGGCTACCTTTGACGGAACACTTACAAAAACAGGAAGTGCAAATAGCTGGGATTCCGGGGCCAAGACCAAGGGGAAGGTTGTGGGCAATGGTGGTATTTACTTTACCGTGACTCAGGAGGACAAACTCCTGCGTGCGGGACTGCTCAAAACCACTACCACAAACGACAACTGGACCACTGGCTATGACTATGGCCTCTACTTCATCAATACCGACGCTGACAGCGATGGGCACAAGGATATGAAGGCGATCGTAAACGGCGTGGAGCAGTCAACCATCTATGAGTATGACGAGGGCGACAGCTTTTCCATAGGAAGGTCGGGAACATCCGTAACCTTCAAGAAGAACAATGTGGCCTTTCTAACGCTCACCAGCCAACCGACCGCGCCTGGACTGGTCGGGAAGGTAAGTTTCAAGAGTACTGGAGCACAGGTAACGGGCTTAGCACTCTTTGGTGGCAACATCGACAAGACACTACAGAGCGTAGACTATGCCTATAACATACGGGGTTGGCTCACGGACATAAATGACATTGAAGCAGGAGCGGGCGGAATTGAGGAAATCGGCAATATAGACCTGTTCAACTTCAGGATCAATTACAACACCGTGGAGGGCAGTGCTACCAATGCGCCCCTTTACAACGGTAATATAGCCCAGACACTTTGGAAGACGATGAGTAGCGATAAAAAACTAAGGGGATATGCCTATGGTTACGATCGCCTTAACCGCATTACGGATGCGGAGAGCTATATGGGTACAACCCTGGGTGCCATGGAACTGAACACTGAATATAAGGTCGGTAATATAGACTACGACAAAAATGGTAACATACTCAACCTTGTGCGGTGGGGAGCGGACGAAAATACAGTGCCAACATTCGGGCAATGGGACAACCTTGCCTATACCTATGATGGGAACCGACTTATGAAGGTTATTGACAACCCTCAACCGACTTCACACAAGATCTTTGGGTTCAAGGATGGCATAAACCCTGGGGATGACTATTTATATGACAACAACGGTAATATGGAGGTGGATAATAACAAGGGAATCAAGTCTATACGTTACAACCACCTTAACCTACCAACCTTTGTTCGTTTCGAGCCGGGCAATACCCTGACCAACTCCATAAGTTATGTCTATGATGCCACGGGCAACAAACTGGAAAAAATAACCAATGTGAACAGTGCTGTCACCATTACCCAATACGCTGGGGGTTATATCTATTCCGATATGGGTTCGCCTGGCAATCTGGAGCTCCAATTTATGTCACAGCCAGAGGGCTATGTAAAGCCCGTGGCAGCAACATCTGAATCCGTGGAGGGCTTTGATAAAGACTCAGGAGGGACGACCAATTCTACTTTTAAATATGTCTTTCAGTATAAGGACCACTTAGGGAATATACGTCTGTCCTACTCGGATGCAGATTTGAACGGCAGTATCAACCCATCGACCGAAATCATTGAGGAGAAAAATTATTATCCCTTTGGCTTGAAACAAAAAGGATATAATAACACGGTTTCTCCAAACGGAAATAGTTTGGCACAATCATATAAAACTTTTCAAGAGCAAGAATATTCTGAAGAACTAGGTTACAACATGCATGAGTATAAGTTTAGGCACTATGACCCTGCAATAGCTAGATTTGTTACAATCGACCCATTAGCACCGAATTATGTTCACAATTCTACATATGCTTTTAGTGAAAACAGAGTTATCGATGCCCGAGAAATGGAAGGGCTAGAAAAAGTAATAATTTTTGCTGGAGCTGAGTTTAGTAACAAGGGTGATTATGGTGATGTGCCTCCTAAATTAGCAAAAGCTATTGTGAAAGAGGTAGACATGAAAGTTGGAAGTGTCGTGCTAATTAATTCAAATTATTGGAATCCAACTGGAGTAATTTTAGCAGGATTAGAAGAAGCAAAATCAGCTGACCCGAATGAACCTTTAATTATTTATGGCTATAGTAAAGGGGGTGAGCACGCACTTAATTTATCTAGAGCTCTTTATGACTTAGGGATTGATGTAGATTTACTTATCACAATAGATGCAGCTGATGGTCCTATGTCAGATACTATCTCTAGGGAATTGTTTGATAATGTATTAGAAAACCTTAATTTTTATCAAAGAACTTTTGGAAAAATTGGTTCTCGTGGCAGAAAGAATAAAAGAAGTAAGAATAACTCAACAACTTGTATAACAAATTGTTATGAGTCTGATGATACTCATTATACTATTGATGATAATACATTTGATGAGGTTCTCGGTAGAATTCTTCAAGAATTAAATGATTATAATGAGAGAAGAGATAGAAAAGAAGAGAGAAAAGCTGAAAGAAAAGAAAGAAGAAAGGAACGTAAAGAAGAAAAAGAACAGCAAAATTAAATCAGCATGAAAATTAAATATAAAATAAGTTTCCATATTGCTATTTTCCTTATTCTATTAATCACATATTTTATAACTGGGTTTATGTATGAGAGTATTATGATGGAAACATCTGATTATGGAAAAATTATAAATGCCACAATAATTGGACTAGCTGAAATTTTTCAATTTCCAATTAATTATTTATTTAACCTAAAGTCAACGCTAGCTAATTTCATGGGAATTTTTCTTAATTTAAATTTTTATGCAGTTATTATCTATTTTTTGACAAAGTTATTTTTTCGCAAGAAAAGTATATCTTAATAGTAATTAGTATTAAAATTTACTGAGAATGTAATTGTGAAATTAGCGAGTAATTGATAAGACTAATCGATTACTTAAAATGAATTTATAGAATAATATAAAACGAAATATTTACAATTAGAGAAGCAACCCTAAAACGGTTGCTTTTTTTATTGCCAATACCTCAACTCGTTTTATAAAAGTGTTATTTTTTATTATAATCCCTTTAAATACCTTGCTTTTCGCAGGTAGAGATAGTGTGTCTTTTTTCATGTCACAACTTAATTCAATCTTCCTTTTTAGATTGCGAAAAGATGATGTCATTTTATTTTTAAAAGAACTATTGACTTTTAGAAATATGATGCTATCATAATATTCAATAACAGGATGAATTAAAATTTAGAACAAATGAATAGTATCCACATAACACTTTTAATTATCTTTGGATTTATAATTGTAATGACGCTAATCCTTAATGTGATTAAGAAAGACAGAATAACATTGATAGGGAATTTTATTGCAAAAGTGATGCCCTCTATACCCTTTAGTAAAATTTTTGGAAAGGCAAGTAAAGATTCAAATAAAAACACCGATTTGGAGAATACAGAGTAAGGAAATAAGTGGTTCAATACTAGAATAGATTGAATTTAAAGAGTACATTTTCAATCAGTCATACTTTTGATATATGATTTTATATCGGCTAATGAAATTTGGTATACATCATCATTTTCTTTATTTATATTCTGAAAAGAATCCTCATCGAATATATCTAACTCATTCAAAACATACGGTTGCCACATAAATAATAGCGAAGCATATTTGTTCGGAGAAGGATTAAAAAAAATAGGTGCATTGTGATATCCAAGTATTTTCTGAAAGAATAAAAATGTATGGTCGTAAACCAATTTATTACTTGGAAGTTTCTTGTCAATATCATTCAAGTACATTTGAAATTTAGTAATTTCAACTTCAACATCTTGCCTTTCTTCTCTAGATAACATAGTTGCAAAAAACGGGCATAGTATACCACCCACAGCGGATTAAAGTGAGCATAGCTCGGCGTGTGAAAGTGAACCACCTGCAAGTGGCTCACTTTATGCGCCCTATCCAGTTTAAACGTTTACTTATTTTTGACAATATGATAAATTCTTTGCTCTTGAAGTTTACAGCAGTGCTATCTTTACGGTCATCTTAAGGTATAGTGTGCCGCTCATTGGATTATACTAGAAGAACACTAATTGCAAAACGATCTTTGAAAATTTGAACTTGGTTTTTGGCTTAACCTTTTATTCTGAGTAGCGTTTTGATTTTGGAAATATACTTTACGGCCTTTTTTTGTTTCGTTGATTCAATGCAATTACATTTGTTCAATCCATTACCATCAAGTATATTTAATCCCTAAAATAATGTCGCCCTTGAGACCAGTTTATATTTTACTTTTCTTTGTTGCTGCTTCCTGTAGACCCATTCAGTACAAGCAGTCTACAAATACCTCCTTGCCCGAACTGGGAACACTGGGCATATATACCACCTATCTTTTAGGAAATGACTACCAGCCCAAAACAATTACAAATTTATTCGAACCGGTACGGCTCCAATGGGAAGAGATAAAAATCCAAAAAAGAGAAATTTTTATAAAAAAAGATTCCCTAAGCCAAACACAAAAAGACAGCATCCTTATTTCTTTTAAGGTTTTGGACAAAGTGGGATTACTAAAACAGATCAATGCGGACAAAGAGTTGATGAAATATCTTCGCAAGAATGAGAAGTATAGGTTGATTTCCCAAGTTACCGTTCATTTTCCAAAAGCTATCTTGCAAGAGGTACAATCCTCTGATGAAGTATATTTGATCCAAAGCAAAGCAAAAACACTATCACTAAGTCTTTTAAAAAATAACAAAGTTTTCAACCAGATAGAATTTACCGATGGTAAAATTGTTAAGTTCAGAACAACCGAATTTTGTTGGGGACTAAACAAACGAAGGGAACCCGAGATCTTTGACCTCGTGCCAGATGGAACGGAATGCAGTGGAGATACCTACAAATCAGCTAAAAAAGTGGAAAAGAAAAACGAGTTCAAATTTTAGATGAAGAATTTCAAATACATATTGGGATGTTTTTTAATCCTTGGGTCATACTCCTGCGAAGAGGTGCTCTTCGAGCAGGAAATCAGTGAGGATAGCGTAACACTGATAGCCCCGGCCAACAATACCGAGATAGAAGCCAATTCGGTTCGTTTTAACTGGGAAAGTTTGGAAGGGGCTACCAATTATGAAATTCAGATTGCCACCCCAAATTTTGCAAATGCAAATCAGTTGGTTCTAAATACTGTGACAGACTCCACT
The DNA here is from genome assembly GCA_937125455.1 of uncultured Aequorivita sp. Classification (GTDB taxonomy): domain Bacteria; phylum Bacteroidota; class Bacteroidia; order Flavobacteriales; family Flavobacteriaceae; genus Aequorivita. The sequence goes on along the minus strand of CAKZLK010000002.1, from coordinate 23,984 downwards.
TTCTATCAGATTGAATTGATCGAGAATGAATATGAGTGGCGGGTACGTGCACAGAACAGTGGTTATGTTACGGCCTATTCATCCGCAAAATTTAAAGTAATACCCATTACGAACTTTTCAAATAATACCGTAATCCTGCTTTCTCCATCAAACGGTCTCATTACCAATGAAGATTCCTTTAACTTAAAGTGGGATGAGATACTGGAAGCGACCCAATACAGAATTCAAGTACTGGATGAAAATGGAGAACCCATACAAAGCGAGACAACAACCGAAACAAATCTGGATATTACTTTCCCAGAGGGCAGCCTACAATGGCAGGTACGAGCTGAAAAGGACAATCAATACACCCTTTACTCCTCACGAAATATCCTTGTTGACAAGACCGCTCCAAATATTCCGAGCCTTACGGCACCTACTGATGAGCAGATACTCACCAATCCATTGGTCTCATTCGATTGGACAAGAACTTTAATAGAAGGCAGTGTAGAGTTTGATAGCATCTATGTATACCGGAACCTGAACCTTACCGATTTGGTTTTAAAGGATGAAGTTACCGCTCCCTTTGAGACCACTTTGGACACCAATGAGACCTATTACTGGTATATGAAAGCTTTTGACGAAGCGGGAAATCAAAGTGATGACAGCACCGTCTTTAGTTTTACAACCAACGAATAGTTTTGAAGGGCAACAAAAACATAAAGATACTCTTGTCCGTGGTAATTGTAATCTGGGGGTTTTTGATCTATAAAATTGTCGATGCCTTCAGTTCAGAGAGCACCGATATAGCCAAAACACAGAAAGCAAACTTCAAACCTCCCAAGGGAATCCAAAAGGATACCTTTTCATTGGCTCCAGTTGAAACAGATCCTTTTTTGGGGACGGTCTATTCAAAATCAAAGCCCACTTCCCAAAACGCAAATGCTACCTATAAATCAAAAAGCGAGAAACAATGGCCAGACATAGGATATTTTGGGACCGTTGCCGACAAAAAGTCCACCTCAAGTGTTTATATTGTAAGCGTCAATGGCCAGCAATATTTATTGAAAAAAGGGGATACCCTCCAAAATCTAAAAATTATCAAAGGCTCAGAAGAGAACATCTTTATCCGCCATGAGGGTCAGACCAAGAAATTCCCGATAATGTGATACGACCAAAAAAAATAAAAGCCTCCGCGATGCAGTTTGCGATATTGGTCGCTACCATTATCGCTGTACTTTTAGGTTCTTTTTTAACCCTATCCCAGACCCATCTTTTTTTTAATACCCAGTCAAAAATTTTGGGGAATGTAATTGACAGTGCCACTGCTGGAATTGAATATTCCCTAAAGAAAGAACACGTAATAGCGGACTCCATTTCAATTGAAAATGACATATATGTCACAAATATTAAAAAAACAAGTTGGGGCGGATATTTAAAAATCAACAGCACCGCTTCGGCAAAGACGAAAAATTTTTCCAAAATGGCCTTGACAGGAAACAAAGTTTCCGATCCTGCACTAAGTATTTATTTATCCGAGGATAAGCTCCCCTTGGTGCTTGTGGGAAACACCATTATAGAAGGCGATGCCTATATTTCTGATCTCGGAATAAAACCAGGGATTATCTCCGGTCATTACTACAACGGCAAGGAACTGGTAAAGGGAAATATCAGTTTGGGAAAAGGGGACCTGCCCGAACTTGACCCTGTTTGGTTGTACGATATTAGAAGATTGCAGGAGTATATTCCTTTAAATTCAGATGAAGTAATCCAACGGGAAGCCATCAACAAAAATTCTTTTTTTGAAAATACACAATTTGTTTATGATAAAAATAAGATTACCCTAAATGAAACCTATATTGGAAACATTGTCATCAAGAGCGAAACCGAAATTTTAATAACCAAAGAAGCACAATTGACCGATGTTTTGGTCATAGCTCCCAAGATTGCCATTGAAAAAGGTTTTAATGGAAGTGCCTCATTTATTGCCAAGGAAAAAATTATAATTGCTGAGGACGTACATCTAAAGTATCCCTCTTCTTTGATTATAGTGAATACCGATATAGATGAAAACCTACCTGTCCCGAAAGGTAAAGAACCTATTTTTATTGCCGACAAATCTACTATAACAGGAACGGTTATCTATTTGGACGAACGGGAAGAGAAGATGGAAAACAGAATGAATTCATTCACGCATATAGCCATTGGTCCAATGGGAACAGTTAACGGATATGTATATTGCCAAGGGAACGTGGAGTTAATGGGAACGGTAAAAGGCGCTATTTATGCAGATCGCTTTTTGGCAAGGGAATTTGGTTCGGTCTACATCAACCACATCTATAACGGAAAAGTATTGGGGCGTGACCTTGACCCTGCATTCGGGGGACTCCCATTTAAGGATTCCGATAAAGCCATAGTAAAATGGTTATATTGAAAAAAGTTAGATCGGCCACACTTGTGGAAACAATGGTCGCCTCGGTGATCATTGTCATCGTTTTTTTGATAGCCAGTCTCAGCCTGAACAATATTTTTCGGGGAACCATCAATTCCGATGACTCGGCACTCCAGAACCGGATCAATGAACTGACCTATTTTGTCAACAACGAAAAAATAAAAGCTCCCTTTTATGAAGACACCGCACTTTGGGATATTGGCATAGAAATACAGGGAGGTGAAAAAGTGATAGAAGTTCTGAACAAAAAGAACGGAAAGGAAGTACGGATAAAACTTGCCGAATGAGGTTTCAAAAAAAAATACCCGCATTTACCCTTACCGAGATGCTCGTTGTTCTTGCAGTCACAGCAATTGTTGCAGGACTTGCTTTTGCCATTATTACCCTGTTCACCAAGAATATGCAGAGCATAGAAAACAATTACAGCAAAGGCACCAAACGCAGTTTGTTCACAGACCAACTGACCGTGGATTTTAATAGATACCACACCATCGGCTTCGATCCATTGGGAAGGGAACTGACTTTCAAAAATTCTCTGGATTCGGTCAGTTATATCTGGGAAGAAAATTGGGTGCTACGGGAAAAGGATACCGTACTGGATTTGCTGACGGATATTGAACTATATAATTCAGGGGAAAAAGTAGAAGCCGGAAATATGGATGCCATAAAAATCAATTTCGGGGAAAAGAAAGGGGATTTTATATTTATCTTTCAGAGCAAAGATGCATATAGCCAAATAAAGGAAAATGGGGATTAAATTTGAAAATATAACTTCGCCCAAAATAGTAGAGACCCAGAAAAGCAAAACAAGTTTTCTGAACAGGGAGATATCGCTATTCGGCAATTTCTTTTCAAATAAGGCCAAGGAGCAGTTTTATTCGGAGCTCAGCGTGCTGCTCAATTCAGGGGTAAACCTGAAACGTGCCCTAGACCTGATTTCAGAGATGCAAAAAAAGCAGAAGGACAAAAAATTAATCGATGATATTTCTGAACAGATCGTCGCCGGTAGCTCACTGTCAGAAGCTTTGCAAAAGAATAAAAACTTCACTCCCTATGAATACCATGCTGTAAAAATCGGGGAACAGACGGGACAGTTGAACAAAATAACCAACGACCTCAGGGAATTCTTCAACCGGAAGACCGAACTGAGGCGACAGCTTATCACATCCCTTTCCTATCCATTGATAGTGTTGTTGACCGCCTGCGGCGTTGTCTTCTTTATGCTACGGTATGTGGTGCCAATGTTTGTCGATATTTTTAAGCAGAATAGAGTGGAACTGCCGTGGCTTACTAAAGTAATTGTAAAACTTTCGGGTTTTGTGGTAAACAATGGTTGGATTGTTTTTATATCAATACTATTGATGATAATCTTATTTAAGGCTGTTTCCAAAAAGGATTGGTACTATCGCTTTATCGGCAACCTCCAAATAAAGATTCCCGTAATGGGCAATTACATCAAGAAAATCTACTTGATACAGTTTACGCAGGCAATGGCCCTGCTTACCAATGCCCGTATCCCAGTGGTCAGTGGAATTGCATTGGTACGCGATATGATCAGGTTCTACCCATTGGAAAAGACCCTAGTGTCTATAGAAAAAGATATCATACAAGGAAAAAAGCTTGATGAAAGTTTTGCCGAGCATCCGTTCTACGATAAAAAACTAATAGCGCTTTTAAAAGTTGCGGAGGAGACCAACCAGACCGAGTATATATTCCAAAAACTTTATGACCAGTACAGTCTCGAAATCAAATACCAGGGTCAGATCATCTCCAATGTGCTTAATTTTTTGCTTACCCTGTTCGTAGGTCTTATTGTGGGTATTATTTTGGTTGCGATGTATTTGCCGATGTTTAAGCTGAGTAGTGTGATTGGGTGATAATTTTTCTAAATTCTTTAAGAAATAATGAAAAATAAATTAGAAAAATATAGAAAATTAAAAGACCTCTCCACAAAAGAAATGGCAGGCAAACTTGGAATATAGTTCAATGAATATGAAATGATTGTAATTTCTAATACTGAAAAAATTGATCCGAGCTTATTAAAACGGATAAAAAAATTGCTAGCTGATAGCAATAAAAAAGCTAATAAATCCAAGGGATTATCTTCGCATGAAAAATTAAATACTGGAATAAAACCATTTACGGCAATGGACGATAAGGTTAATAGACTAACATCGGCATATAACAATCCTGTATTTGAGTCATTTAGAAGTGTTGGAGTTCCTACCATAAATGCTCTTGATAAGGCAACATCCCTAAGTCTTGGCTCACAAGCTTATGAACTGTCATCCGCTTTGGATTTTTTTAGAGAAAGTGTAATAACAAAAACACCTACATGGATCGATATGGTAACAAAACCATATGGTCAATTCGATAAAATAGATGATTTGGTAAAAAATCAATTAAATATCCAGAGCGCCTTTTATGACCTTGTTAATAAGGATTATTTAATGCCAAAATCTGCATTTATGGGCGATTGGAGTGATGCCGTTAATCTGAATACCACTTCTCTTGATATTTCCAATAAGATTCTGGGCAATAAAAATCTTTATGAAGATTATCTTGATTTTAATTCGGAACTGACACGATCAATTCTTGGGGTGACGGAGCTCAACACCTATTTTTCTGCCGAAAATTTCCTAAAGGGACCGGAAAATTTAACATCTTTTGATTTTATTTCCGGAAGCACTTTTTTGAATAATATAAATGCCTTTGAAAAAGGGGAGGAGGCTGATGAGATATTGGAAAAAATAAAAAAGGATTCAAGCTTCAAAATAGAGACACAGGATTTTTTAAATGAGTTTTCTGAAGTTATACAGTCGGAAGAAATAGAGCTTAGCGAAGAAATATTTCAGACATTTTATAAAAAAGTTACTGCGTGGGTAGAAACAAATTTCACGACAACGCGCCTAACGAAATCACGTGTTGTTGCCCAATTCCTGATGAGTATTGTTGCATTGGCATTGCTATTGGAGGAATCCAAAATTCTACGGTCATAAGGGTACAAAACGAGACTATCATTGAGCAAAACGACAAAATTCAAAAAACTCAAGATAAGGAGTTAAAGATTAGAGAGGAAGAAATAATATTATTGAACGAACTAAAGAAAAATGGATCTATTGATGGCGCTGAAATACTTCAGGCACAAAAAAACGTAAACCTGTACAGTAGGGCATATGCTAAATCAAAAATATTGGCCGTTATCCCAATTAAACAAAATGTTACTGTAATCAAGAGTAACCGTATATGGATTTTAGTGGGTTACGAGGAATTTGCTACAAAGGATACCTACGCAGGATGGGTAAAGGCCTCTTTTTTTGAAAAAGTAAATTAAAATTTCAACAGTGGTATTTTTTATTAAAAAGGTATCTGGTTTTATCTATCCAATAACAATTCGAAATTATTATTTTGAATGTGGATTTCCGTAACGGAGGATAATATTGATTATTTATTTTTGAATTTGGAAACCTCAAAGGAATAGTATAATCCAAAACCAAATAAATGATGGTAAAATATTTTGTAAGTTATGACCTTCGCAATAGTAGGGATTATCAAAAGCTCTATGATGAGTTGAATAAATTCAAAGCAGTTCGGGTACTGGAATCCTTATATTGTTTTAATTATAAAGATGACCAGACCGAAGAACTCCGTGACCACTTCTCAAAGTTTATAGGTAAAGATGACGGCTTGATCATTATAAAATCTGCATTTTGGGCTGGGAGAGGCTTGGACAATAGTCCAAATGATCTGTAAATAAATTGAAAGAGAACAGCTATTTTAATATCTGGTCTTAGAGCACGGCATAAGTTCCCTAAGCTTGTTATCCATTTGTTGGATAATCAATTTTTGTTTTGAATCTTTCATAAAATTGTTGTTACATCAATCTATATAGTGATAAAATTACTACAAATATAAACATATACATTGACACATTTATATATAATATCAGTACATACGTTGAAGAATCCTTGTCAAGGATAATAAAAAAAGGCTTAAAACGAACCAGTCTTTAAAGAAATGGCATTTTGTAAAAGGTGCCATTTTCAATTTTTATTTACTCTGTAAGTAGATACTATTTTAAGATGTCAGATAGGTCTTGATGTCTCTTAAAATTTTAAAGGGGATTAATGTAATAAAAAAAAATTATTGCCTTTCATCGAAAAGATCTTCTTTTGTTTGTTAATTAAATCTTAATTTTTATATATTTGAAATTCTCCCCTTTTAATTACAATCACGGAATTTGTATTGGGCTTGCCATGCCTGAAAATTAAGTCTATTGACATAACCATAACTATATTCACTCAATGAGAAACCAATTTTTACCGCTCCTCGCAATGTTGATTTTTGCTTACATTGGGGTATCTGCCCAGAATCCCGATGGCAATAATTTCAATTCGTACTATACCGATCCTATGGTAAATAGTATTCCACCAACCCCTAATGCTTCAGGTTTTATTGAATATGGGAGTATACCCGTAAATACCTCAAAGGGATTGACCAATATTTCCATACCGATTTATACATTAGAGGTAGATGGAGTCCAGATTCCAATTTCTGTTGATTATATTCCAACAGGAGTTAAAGTTGACGATATCTCATCTACTGTAGGGCTCAAATGGACTCTAAATGCAGGTGGTGGAGTTTTTCGAACTGTAAATGATCTTGATGATTTGGCAGGTGGTCTGGGATGGATAAACAATACATCGATAAGCCATTTTGATGAATGGGTGAACGGTCATCCCAATTATGACTATAGTCTTCCTGAACACCAGTTATATGGTATAGGGCGCGATGTAACAAATATGGACAACTGGCCAGATGATTTTAGCTATAATTTTTTGAATATGTCCGGTGAATTTAAATTCAAGCCAGACGGAACCTTAGTAAAAGGAATAGAGGACAATCTTGTAATCCAACCCCATAACATTGGAACTTCAAATTTGAATTATAGCTATTTTAGTGTTAAAGACGCAGTAGGGAACGAGTTTTTATTTTCCAATAATATGAACAACAAGGATCTAAGCCACACAGCATATCAATATTTGAACTATACGGAAGGTAGTGCATCTACTCTAACGAATAGGAGCAGTCATATTGTGGGTTGGTTGTTAGATGATATAGATACTAGAAATGGATTTAATATAAATTTTGAATATGAAAACACACAAAATGGTGTTCCGGATTATTATACCTATACACAGACCATAAACCCCATTTCCCAAAAAATAATTTACGCCATGGGATGCGGGTTAGATAATGGTTGTATGGCTGGAGAGACCTTACCATTAGATTGTTTATTGGAGAGCAGTAGTAGTCAACGTCACTATTCATTTCATGGAACCTCTATGCAATATATTTCCCAAAACTCCTTAATAAAAAAAATATCCAGTCAGAACGTTGACGTACAATTTTTGTATGATGAGGGCAATATTATTGATGGCAGCACAACAACGGTAATCTCAGGATGGAAAAAAAGGATTGATCAAATAATTATAACCGATAAATTACAAAACAAAGTTAAAAAATTTCATTTTAAATATAGTGTATTTAATGGCGACCCTAGGCTTAAATTGACCGAAATCTATGAAGAGGGATTTGATGGTTTTTTTAAACCTTCCTATAAATTTACATACGATGAAGATAATGCCCTCCCTGAGGTTGCTTCTAAGTCAAAGGATTATGAAGGCTATTATAATGGGAAGTCAAATACTTCCTTAATGCCAATGTCGGCAAGGGCATATATTCAACAAATAGGGAGTTTGAGTTCAAAACTGTCCGATCGTTATTTTGATTTTGAATATTTAACTACAGGTGTGCTAACGGATATTGAATATCCTACAGGTGGTAAGACACACTTTGATTATGAACCAAATGCTATAGGTGTAAATCAATCTGCACCCCTGCTGGAAAGTTTTGAAAGAATATTAAACACTGGTGAAGAATTTGGACCTTGGAACGAAGTTGACCCTGAGGCATTAGATTATTATGTTTTTAGCACTTTGATAAGACTAGACGAATTAAGTAATCGAATTCATTTTTGGGTAAATCCACAAACTTATTGTCCAGCATGTGACGACGAACTAATAAGTTATGAATTACCAATTCTTAGATTATATGATTTTAATGGCTCATTGAACGATCCAATAACCCTAAATAGAAGAGGAGATTTTAGGGCGGGCAATAGCTTACATGGTAGGGAAGGCGACTTACAAGTGTCAATTTATAATCCATTGGAAAGCGGCATCTATTTATTGCAGTTGAAAGTACGTAAATCTACTTATAATTTAAATGATCCTAATAGTACTTTCGTTAGTGTTAACCTATTTGGTGCTAGGAAAAAGGTAGATGGAAATGGGAATGAATTATATGAACAAAATTATTTTGGGGGCTTGAGAATAAAGGAGGTTAAAGATATTGATGTTGATAATGCCATATATAACGAGAAGATTTTTAATTATAAAGATTTTTTTATTGATGAAACAAATGTATATGACTCATATGGGAGAAATTTCAAAAAATATAATTGGGATCAGAATGGACAAGTAATTTTTAATTCAGATCTTATGCCTTTGTATGACTATTATCCAACTATTGATGGATATACCTATACAAAAGTTGAAATAGAGAATAAAGACCAAAATGTTCATGGAAAGACAGTCGATGAATATAGACCCAATAAAGTTTTCAACTCTATAGAGGGCGGGGATATAATTTCAAACAAAATATATGATAAGGATGAAAATATTTTAAGAAACATCGATTACAATTATTTTGAAGAAGAGAAGGACGAATTTGTTTTTAAGGTACCATCATTAATGAACTTGAGCATTGAATATCAAGACGATTGTTTCTTTGGAGGCGTATTTGTTGGCACTATGCAAATTATAAAATCTGGATTTAGTTCTGATGTTCGCGATTTTGGACACAAAAGTTTCAAAAAGTACATGTCCTCAAAAAAGAGTACTAATTTTTTTACTGTGGGAAATGATATAGAACCTATTACAGTTGTAAACGATTTTGAATACAATGACGACATGTTGGTCACTAAAGAAACGACAAATACGAAATATCTTGCATCTTTGAATGGCAATGGGGATATTGAATACAATCCGTTGGGTGATCCTAACGGGAAAATTATTGAAGTCAATTATGAATATCCAAAAGACATATATCCTATACCGAATATTCCCTTTGGTCTTGCAATAAGTAAAAAAGTAACCAATAATACCGCTCCCATATCGGGTCAGTATTTTGATTATGACATACGAGGTAATATAAAGAGTACTTACCGCTTGAACAAAGGTGGTGGCTCTCATAGCGGGGGACCTGGATATGTTCCACAAGAGTATGAACTTGATGTCTCCTATCTTACTGAGCAGGGCAAGCCAACCCAGGTAAAGGGTCAGGACGGGGTAGTGACCTCCTACATCTGGGGCTATAATGATCAGTATCCAGTAGCCAAAATAGTCGGCCTCTCTTATGCAACTATTCAAACTGGTACGATAACCAATATTAAGGATCTTTCCGTCGCCAATCCTTATAATGAGGCTTCGTTGATCGCTATGCTCAATGGGCTAAGAACGTCCTATCCTAGTGCCCAGGTTACCACGTATACCTATGATCCTTTGGAGGGAATCAGTACCATCACGGATCCCAAGGGTGTTCGTGTTGATTATATCTATGACAATTTTGGAAGACTGGAATATGTCAGGGACCAGGATAACAATATCCTTGGCAAGAACGAATACCGCTATAAAAACTAACCAACCAAACAACGGCAGAAAATGAGATATTTTCCATATACCCTATTTCCTCTCTTGCTTCTTTCAATGGTTGCGTTGGGACAGACCAACCCCTCCATTGAAAACTATGTGCTGCAGACACAGTACCAAGTACCCGTTACAACGGATCTTCCCAATACCGCTATTAACAACGACAAAAAAATAGAGAACATTGTCTATTACGATGGCCTTGGACGCCCTAAGCAGAGCGTGGCCATCCGTGCAGGTGGCAACAGAGAGGATCTGGTCATTCCTATTCTCTATGATCCCCTCGGACGACAGCCAAAAGAATTTCTTCCGCTCCCACTTATCGAAAACAATGGAGTCTTCAATAGCAATACCACAGTCGGTGGAGAGCCTGGTGTTACAAAGAACTTGGAAGATTATTACCAAACGAAGTTTTCCAATGACTTGCCGCAAGGCTTCATTCCAGGGGTAATATTGAACCCCTATTCCGAAAAACGGTTCGAAAACTCCCCGCTCAACAGGGTCATGGAACAGGCGGCACCAGGTGAGGATTGGAGATTGCTCCCCACGCTCGATGTCGACCACACCATCAAATTCGATTATCAGACGAATGCAGCTGAGGACTATGTCATACGGTTTACCGTGTCTTTTACAAACGACGATCCATCCCAGCCCAATCTGGAGGACCAGCAGGGCTACTACCCTCCGAACCATCTTTATAAAACCGTTACCAAGGATGAGAACTGGGAACCCCGCCAGACCAATGTGAAGAACCATACAACTGAGGAGTTCAGGGACAAGCTAGGCCGTGTGGTCCTTAAACGTACCTTTGATAACGGTTGGTTGGATACCTATTATGTCTATGATGATTTTGGCAACCTGACCTATGTGATCCCCCCGTTGGTGGACAAAAACAATAATGATGTGAGTCCAGATGAGCTAAACAAGCTCTGTTACCAGTACAAATATGATTACCGCAACCGTCTGGTATGGAAAAAGATTCCCGGTAAAGACTATGAGACCATCCTTTACAACGTCCTGAACCGGCCGGTTCTTACCCAGGATGCAAATATGCGCGAAGATAACCCAAACAAATATCTTTTTACCAAGTACGATGGACTTGGAAGGGTTGCTTATACTGGTTTCTACACCGCTTCAATCTCCAAGCAGTCTATTGAGGACTCACTTCAGAGTAAAACACCTGCTAGTATTTCTGAAATACAAAAAACTACTGCACAGGGACCGATTCAGATTGGGGACACACAGGTCTATTATACCAACAGTTCCTTCCCATACGACAACCTGCAGGTGCTGACCATAAATTACTATGATCAATATGTAGATTATACCGTTCCCGGAAACAATGGACTCCTGCTCCCTATAATTATTTACGACCAAAAGACTACTGAAAATATTTCGGTCGGAACGACCACTAAGGGACTTCCCACGGTTGGGAAGGTACGGATATTGGGCACCAATGAATGGACAACATCACTTACCGCCTATGATAGTCGTGGTCGCGCCATCTATTCGGACAGCTATAATGAATACCTCGATAGCAGGGATATCCTGCACAGCAACCTGGATCTTATTACTGGCAGGCCGATAGAGACCTTTACCGTCCATAAGAAGGGCACAGGACCGGCCATCAATATTTTCGACTATTTTACCTATGACCATATGGGAAGGCTGCTTTCCCAAAAACAAAAGATCGACAACTCTCCCCTCCAACTTATTGCAGAGAATCACTATGACGAGCTCGGACAGTTGTTACGGAAGGATGTTGGCGGGGAGACCCAGGCCAATGGATATACCGATATCGCAAATATAGCCGTGACCTATGACGGGATAATGAACAAGAATAACGGCACCAATGCCTGGGATGCGTGGATATCCACTAAGGGCAAGGTAACGGGCAATGGAGGGGTTGGTTTTACTGTGGACGTGGGGAATGTTTATGCAAAGATCGGTCTTCGCGGGACTATTACTGGAGATACCAATTTCACCTATGGAATCTATATTGAGGATCTTGATGGAAATAATGATGGCCAGAAGGACGTGAAGGTAATCGTTGACGGTGGGGTAAGCGGTATCAAAACAGGATATCAGGCTGGGGACAGCTTTACCGTGGTACGTTCCGGAACTAATATATATTTCAAAAAGAACGGTGCTACGTTTTATGGCCCCATTACTGCCAACACCCAAAGTTTGGTGGGTAAAGCGGTGATTTATAGCTCTGGGGCACAAATCAGTGATTTTGGAATTTTTGGAGATAACATTGACAAAAAACTCCAGAATGTGGACTATCTATACAATATTCGTGGATGGCTGACAGATATTAATTACGTGGGTACCTATACCGAAGGACTTATAGGACTGGATAATGATCTGTTCAATTTCCGCATTAATTATAACCGAGTGGAGGGCAATGCCACCAATGCACCCCTCTATAACGGTAACATTGCTCAAACGCTATGGAAAACCAAAAGCGCCGACAAGAATGTAAGAGGCTATTCCTATTCATATGACCCTCTTAACCGAATAAAAGGAGCGGAGAGCTATAAGGGCGCGAGCCTAAACACAATGGGATTGAATACCGAATATACAGTTAATGGAATCAGCTATGACCAGAACGGAAATATCCTTACCCTTGCCCGAAAGGGAGCCGACGATAACACCGTACCATCCTTTGGACAATGGGATGATCTTACCTATATCTATGATGGCGGAAACCGACTAATGAAGGTGGTTGACAACTCCACATCGGGTTCCCATAAGGGTTTTGGGTTCAAGGACGGTATCAATGGCGGTGCAGACTACAGGTACGACTACAACGGTAATATGAATCTGGACAACAATAAGGACATTACTTCCATCACTTACAACCACTTGAATTTGCCAACTGAGATTGTTTTCGGAACGGCTCAAAATAACAAGATCGAATATGTCTATGATGCAACGGGCACCAAGCTTTCAAAAAAGGTGCAGGAACTCGTTGGCAATGCACTTCAATTTTCCAATACCCAGTATGCAGGCGGTATCGTCTATGCCGACATGGGATTGGGGGTGGGCAATATGAAGCTCCAGTTCATATCCCAGCTCGAAGGCTATGTGAAGCCCGTGTCGGGAACATCAGAATCCGTGGAGGGCTTTGACAAGGACATAGGGGGCACGACCAATTCCACTTATAGTTATGTCTTTCAGTATAAGGACCACCTTGGAAATGTGCGATTATCCTACTCTGACAGTAATCTCGATGGATCAATTAACCCCACTTCTGAAATCATAGAGGAATCGAACTACTATCCCTTCGGGCTCAAGCAAAAGGGGTATAATACAACCATCTCGCCGAGTGGGAACACGCTCGCCCAACAATGGAAGTACAATGGGGTAGAGCTTAACGAAAGCCTTGGAACTAATCTTTATGAGATGGATTTTAGGCAATATGACCCAACGATAGGAAGATTCAATTCAATTGACCCTCTTAATCATTTTTCAATGTCCACTTATACCGCATTTGATAACAATCCAGTGTTCTGGGCAGATCCAAGTGGCGCAGATAGTCAGGATATATGGGGAAGAAATACACACGATAGAAATGGAGTTTATATACCACCCTGGGAAAGGAAAAGTAATGATGACAGTGGTTTGGCAACTAAAAATGATGAAACAAAAACTATAACTGTCACTTCTAATTTAGTACTTTATGGGAATGAAGCCAGTAATGTTGATGCCCAAGCAATAGCAAGTGAAATTCAAAATTCTTATAATGGGGCGAACGGAACAATATTGTATAATAACGTTGAATATAGTGTGATTTTCAGTATTTCTGTTAGTGTTGTTTCGGAAGAAGAAGCTAAAAAGATAGCAAGTGCAAATACGGATATTAGTACGAACTTTATTAGAATTGAAAACAAATCTACTTCAGTAAATCGATCATTTATGGAGGTAGGTGGGAATGCAGGTTTTTGGCTGGTATCTGATGGATTAGGAAATTCCACAACTGCACCTCACGAAATTGGTCATGGTTATGGTTTGGAGCATAGTAATAGTGATCAGAGAGGTGTTGGTATTCCAGATATTATGGCTGCTAGAGGAACGTTAGTTGATTCTAAATATCAATGGAATCCCCAAGCAAATGCTGGAGATTATGGAGGTACAATCAATCCAAAATATAGACAAGTACTGCAATCAAACATTAATTTGATTTTTAAAAATATAAATTTTAGCAATGGAAAAGCTAATATTGGAAAATTAACAAATACAATCTATGATGAAAATGGAAATCCTCAGTAAATATGTGTTGTGCACTAGCTTGGTAATTTTATTCTTTTCTTGTACCTCTGTACAAAATGATATTTTTTTTGATTATACCAAAAATTGGAGAAAAGATGCATTAGGTTGTATGAATTTAAGAAGTAAGGAATACTCGGACTCTATAAATGATAAGTTTAATTTTATCAATAAAAGAGAAAAAAATCTTATTAAATATCTTGGTAAATCAGACAGAATTAGAAGTAATGAAAATTATCGATATCTTATTTATTATTTTGGAACAAATTGTCATAATGGCGCTATCATTGATACGGTTGACCATTGTTATTTACAATACCGAATAAACTTAAAATCAAATAAAGTTCTTGATTATCAAAATATATGTCAATAATCAAATTTGAACTTGCTTCAATATTTCGAATCACTATTTAAGATTATTTTGAAGGTATAATACTGGAAAATATAAAATATTCATTAATAGCATAAGTTCTTTGAAAATATCTCATAGAGAAATAGTAAAAGCTGTTCAAAATTACTAAAACAGCAAAAAAATTCTATTAGACTTCTATCCATTTGGCCTCAAGCAAAAAGGGTACAACAACAACGTATCCCCCAGCGGGAACGTGCTCGCGCAGAAATGGAAGTACAACGGAATGGAACTTAGAGAGGAATTAGGTTTAGATTGGTACGATTATGGAGCAAGAAATTATGATCCCGCACTCGGCAGGTGGATGAATATTGATCCGGTCGCTGATATGGAACCTTCTCTCACTCCATATAGATATGCATATAATAACCCCCTCTCTTTTATCGATCCAGATGGTATGTTTGAATGGCGTGTAAACACTAAAACAGGCGAATTTGAAAAATCTGGAGATGAAGGTGGAGAAGATACCCAACATATATACTTTAATAATGACAAAACAGGTGTCGCACTCGCGGGGTCAACAATTTATGTCGGTGCGGCTTCTACGGGAAGACATAATGATGGAGATGTAACTATTGGAGTTTCAACTGTAGATTTATGGTCTGACTTACCCGATGAATACCAAGGCGCCTACACAATGGGAGATTTACAAGATCGATATGAAGCTAAAAAAGAAGGAGGTTCAAAATATGATATGATTAGAAATTATGAAGAAAATGGAGTTGCACGTAAAGATCAAATTTGGGATAATACCGATTTAAGACTAAAATTATTCGAAACACAAGGAAACGATTCTGGACTTGCGTTGGCTGCTCATACCGGAATGCTTCAGACAATAGTTGATTATGGAACATCGATAGGTCCTTCGCCACGACCAAATAGTAGAGATAGTGGTAACAATAAATTTTCCCCTGTTTTCACACCCAGAGCAAAACTATCAAATAATTCGTGGATTAGATTTTTACAAGTAAACAAAGGGAAGTATAAAGGCTTAGGAAAAAATTGGGTGTTAAAAGCAGCTAATGACTATAAGACTTCTCAAAAGAACAAAGGTTAGGGATTATGATATTGATTTACAAATGCCATAGATGTTTCAGAACATTTCCATTAAATTCAAAAGCAAATGATAGAGGAGAATTTAACAGAAAGTGTAATCAAATAGAAGTATGCTCTTATTGTAAGTATAAAAATGAAATTGATGCTAACAGGGTAAAAGCTAAAATTAGTCCGTATAATAATTTTGTTTATGGTATAGCTCTCCTGGTAGACATAATTGCTCTTGCTTTAGTCCTTATTTTTTCTAATTTCGTATTTGTTAGCAGGACTTCGAATTTTCAATACTATGCATTAGCATTGGGGTTTTCAATTCCTTTTTTAATTGCAAAAATTAGCATACAAAACGATTTAAAAGCGGTAAAAAACTTCAATAGTTATTATGTATAAAATATTAATCATCTTACTCATTACTATAAATGCGCAATGTCAAAATAGTAAAAAAGATTCTTTACCAGAATTTGTTCATTCTTTTTCTAATTTATCTTTTAATCAATTAAAATATGAAGCAGATTATATTGAGAAAAAGGAAACTGTAATTTTTAAAATTTATGATGATGGGGAGCTTTTTGAGTCTTATAAATTATTACTAAGAGATATACATCCAAATGGCATTTTTTTAATGCAAGAAAATGGCATGAATCATATTAGAGTTTTATCGATAAAGAATGGAACTGTATTTATTGAAGAAGAGATAAGGAATGGTTATAGGTTATCAAACACAACTAAATATATAGATATTCCATATTATAAAATTGATAGAAAATCGGGATTAGAATTTATAAAGAATTTTGAGGAATTTATAAAAAGTAAACTGAATAATACAAAAGTACCAGAAACAATTGAATATATTACCGCTCCACCTACAAAAAGGAATTAATAGAAATTATAAAACAGATAGAATGTCTTTTTGGACTATTTGAAGACCCGACAATGTATGGAATACGCCAAGATGTTATTTTCGGTAATGTGTAAGATATGTTTTCGGACTATTTAAATCATTGGCAATCAATACCCAAAATTGAAAATCAGAACTATTCTAAAAATGTCCGCAATGGTTTTTAGGTAATATAAGCCTGCCATAGGAAGATTTAATGTAATCGACGAGATGGCAGAAGATGCTTTTGAATATACGCCTTATAGGTTTGCCTTTAATAACTCTATCTTTTTTTCTGATCCTATTGGATTATGGGAGCGTACGGATGGGGAGGTTACACCACCAACATTGAGGGTGAAATTTACGTCTTATGAATTATCTTACACTGGATGGCGGCTGGAGTCACTACCAAAGATTATTTAGATATCTTGGAAGAACGGGATATTATAGTGTATGATTTTTCTACTATGAAATAATTATAATGTATCTGTGTTAGAAGAAAGCAGACAGGAGAATTTGGCAAATCTGTAAAATTTTAAAAACACCCCTCCAAAAAGAAAGGTGTTTAAAATATTCAATTATTTTAGCCAAATCTCTTCAGCTTTATCAAACCCGCACCATCTGTGGTTTTTGTCATAGCCACGTGATGCGAGCTCGTGCCTTACGAACATCTCGATGGGCACTTTTGCGTGCAGGAGATACCGTAGTATCTCCCCATCGGCAACCGAGAACATTCCCGTAATGGCCTCCCAATGGGGAAGCGGTTCTCTGTCCATCCTAATGTGTCGAATATCACAATAGCTCATCTTGGAATGGTCATCTGGCATTACATTCAAAAACGTCTGTCCCATTTCATCGGCAGTAGCTTGCACAAAATACCGCCCAATCATTTTCGGGACCGTGAACGATCCCGAACTTGATATTGGCGATGCGATACTTGAAGTTGAGCCACGATGCATGATCAATGGCTTTCTGTCTGTCACTGAACAAACCTAAATAAGAATCCATAATGGTTACTTGCCTTTAGATTCCTCATTAACTGCAACATCTTTTTTTATAACCCGACCGTTCAGGGAAATAATGTCATCCCTTGATGAATTTGGGTCCTTGCCTTTCTTTCGCAACAATCGTTGCGTGTTGAAGAGGGAACGGGTCTTGATATTGAACTCGGTATAGTTTGCGTTTCTATTTTTTGAAGGTATATACTTCTGTGTTATAAAATTCCTCGTTCGTAATTTCGTTGACTTTTATGATAAGGATAATAACTCCATTACATTTCCAACTTTGAAGTTAAGTCCGCTCTAAATCCTTCTAAAAATCAAGTTTTGTTTTAGTAAACCGTTCAGCACTTTCACCTACATCCCTTGAAAGACTCCATTTCTGGAAAAGAGCTTCAATTCAAATATCTTGGACACAACTCCAAAGATTCCGACTTCCATTCCACTTGTCCGCTCATTCCCGAGAAAATTCGGAAAGCGGCCAAACTCCATTCCATCTCCATCTTTGAAATTAAGTCCGTTTTAAATTCTGCCAATAATAAAATACAGCTTTTAAATCCCGTTCAGCACTTTCCCCTACATTCCGCGAAAAGCTTAATTTCGGGAAAAGAGCTTCACTACCAAGGTCTTGGACACCGTCCCCAATTTCTGCTTTCCATTGCACTAACCCTCCTGTAAACTGGGAGGAACGCTACATTACAACCATAAATTGGGCACGGAGTCCGCCCGTTCGGAATTGATATTTCTGCGTTTGTTCCCACTTCCCTTGATTTAAGTATCTCACATACGTTCTTTAGGGACTTCCCGAACCGCCACTGTCCCTACCTTTTTTTGACAGCAAAATACCAACATTTGGAAGTTAAACGGACTGCATAACCGGTCGCGGGCTCACTTTTATAAGTCCTTGTTAATTCCAAATATTGAAAATGTATCAGCAACAAAAAAAGGTAACAGCGACGGCTCTATGGGAAGTAAATCTAAAACGGAAATTATGGAATCTTACGAAATCAATAAAAGGGAAGCGGAAACAAAGTTAAAAAAACAAAAAGAGGAAAACGCTTTGGATATAATAAGTAAATCACTTCAAAAAAATAGAAACGCAAACTATCCGAAGGGTTCGGATGGTATTTTAATTAATCCTTAAATTTTTTCAATCATGAGTACTCTTAAAAACAAAGTACAGCTTATGGGGAACGTGGGCAATGCCCCCGAAACCAAGACTCTAGAGAGCGGCAAAAAAGTCGCAAACTTTTCACTTGCAACCAATGAATTTTATAAAAATTCAGATGGAGAAAAAGTGCAGAACACCCAATGGCACAATATTGTTGCCTGGGGCAAGATTGCCGAAATCGTAGCGGAATACGTGGGCAAGGGAAAGGAAATTGCCATAGCCGGCAAATTGACCTCCCGCTCCTATGAAACCGGGGCAGGAGAGAAACGATATCTTACCGAAGTGGTAGCCGATGAAATCCTGTTGCTTGGTGCCAAGGACAACGGAAACGCTGAATAACAGCGGTAAAATGTAAGAGGGCGTTCGCGACCAAACCAACGCCCTCTTATTCATTATTAACTTCTAAATCGAAATTACAATGAAATCGCAGATTCACGAATACCAAAATAAATACTCGCGAATGAGTAATGTACAAGTTAACGAAATAAAACAGGGATTACAACATTTTTCTGGAACAGATATGTTCTACCAAATCCCATTGACACGCACCCGATTTACCAACGGAATAAAGTATTTGGCAGAAGCCGCTGAATGTTTTTGGCTGGTCACGGATACTTCTATAATAGCAAAAAGCCTAATGGAAAAAAGCTATTTTATAACCATTGACTTTAAAAAGTTATCGGAAGAGGAACAGGCAAGATTAGGATGTCAGGCAACCATTACCTATGGTGATGGAAATGGTACTGTATTGGAAACACATAAATACAGAGCAACGGATTTTCCACTTGATGAACTTCGTCTTTATTTTATTGACAATACACTCTTGTTGCCAAGTGAATATTAAGTTTTAAAACGTGAGTTATGATTTATCTTAATTATTCAAACTTGAACGAGGAAACCCAAACACAACTTTTGGAAAATTCCAAAATGGAAATCCAAGAGCGGTTTGGGGATGATATCCGAAACTATGCCGATGAAAATCATATTGATTTTGATAAGATGCTGGAAGAGGAAGCACAGCGAAATCTTTACAGCTATGATTTTGTATTCAATATGTAACGAGTTGAACAAAATGAAAAGGCCTTTGAAATTTCAAGGGTCTCTTTTTTGTAAGTAATCCATTGAAAAATTCACAACTGAATTGCCTATTTACTGAGGAAAATATCCATTGTCAAAATTGAATATCACAAAATGAATCAATCAATTTTAAGCTTCGAAAAAGACATCTAATTTTCTTTGGATAAGTTCTAAAATTTTGTCCGCGCGCGGACAAATTGGAGAAGCAAGAGGATAACACGCTGCGCGATGTTAATTATTTCAAATATTTTTTAAAATATTGATTTACAGGATTTAGCGTTATTATGGGACTTTTGAAAAATCTGGGAGGTACTTATATATCACGAAAAAAAGCCTGCACTTAAAAGAAATCAACAAATTTTTCACGGAAAAATGGACAAAGGATATGAAAAAGAACGGTTCGAGAGCTTGAGTATCAAGCAGTCTGTGGCCATTAAATTTAGGAACTACTGTAGGTCGATTTCAAAATCACAGTCCATGACCCTCTTGCTGATGCTGGAGTTCTTCCGTGACCATGGTATTTCCCCCATGGAATCTCTGGGGCCAAATTTGATGGCTTCGGAAGTACGGATTATGAAACGTATAAATGCGGTAATAGCTATTATGAGGGATGTGGAAAAGACACAGACAAAGCCAACGGCCGCGATGATACTATCCCTTTTTGAGGAGTCCATAACAAATGAAAAACCCCTCATTTTGGAAAAGAAACAGTTGGAGGAAAAATCTGTAAAATATCAGGAACGCAAGGATTAAAATTAATACTGGATAGTATGCATGTCACTATAACACCTCAAAAATTGGGAGACAATTATTCACAGAGTTCTATTGCTTTTGTTGAATATCTTGAAAAGGAAAACCAAGGTCTTGATCCCGGAAATGAGGAATTCTTTTTCAATCAATATGAGGACAAAATATCGGCAAAGGATGTGGTGAAAGAAATTGATGGCAACGCCGCCAAACTTAAAAAGATAGAACCGAAATTTTATTCCATTACGGTCAGTCCCTCAAAGTATGAACTGAAACGTTTGCAGAGCAGTAGCGAGGATCTAAAAAAATACACCCGGGAATTGATGAAAGATTATGTGAAATGTTTTAACCGAGAGATAAACGGCAAGCCTATCAGTATTGATGATATAAAATACTATGCGAAAATTGAACACCAACGCACTTTTAAAGGTTCGGATTTTCAAATTCGGGAGAACCAGCCGTTTGCAACCAAAATACTTAAGCTAGAAAAAGAAATACGAACAATCCAAGCTGGGGAAAAGGAGGGAAGTATCAAAGCGCTGGAAAGGGAAATAATCAAACTGGAACGTGAAGCTCCCCACCAGCAAAATGGTCAACGAATTGTCAGGGGGATGAAGAAGGAAGGTAACCAAAGCCACATCCATATCATCGTAAGCAGAAAGGATGCTTCAAATTCTTTCAGTCTTTCTCCGGGGAGCAAATACAAATCCTCCGAGGTAATGATGAATGGCAAGATTGTCAAGCGCGGTTTTGACCGAGATCAATTTTTTACTAAAGCAGAACAAACTTTTGATAGGACTTTCGCATACCAACGAAATTTTGTGGAAACCTACCAAGCTAGAAAGGATTTCATAAAAAACCCGAATTTCTATTTTTCTGCATTATTGCAATTGCCTACCAATGAAAAAGTCATTGCCTTTAAATTGATACGGGAATCCGGAATGCCAGTCCAAAGCATTCCAACAAACTCGGCACAATTGGCATTAAAGGTATTCAACAGACTGATACGGGGAGTGGAGGTGGCAATCAAATCCAGCTCCATCGGAATCTAATTTTTAAAAATATGGACTTTAATAATCCGATAATGATCATTGCAGTCATCGCTATGGCCAGTTTGATTTTTTATGGCATCTTTCGAATGATCAGATTTGCCTTTTGGATTAACTTGGTTATAATTGTTTCGTTGGTGTACTTTATAACGGGTTCTATTGGCTTGACAAATTCTCTTTTATATTTTGGTTGTCCAATATTGTTGCTGAATACAATACTCTTTGTCTTCTTTCAAAAGGAGGATAATTCATCAAATGCTGGTTCCAAATATGAGGTCCATTTCAAATTGAAACACGGTAGTTTCAAAATACTAAACATAAAGAGGGGAGCATCAATAATTGGAGCGGCTGGAAGCGGTAAGACTGAAAGTGTAGTATATGGTTTTCTAAAGCATTTTAAAAAGTATTCTTTCTGCGGTGTAATCCACGATTACAAGGATTTTGAAATCACTGAAATGGCCTATCCGCTTTTTAGGGATTCTGATGTTCCTTTTTATATCGTTTCCATGGACAGAATAATTCATCGAGTAAATCCCATTGCTCCAAGATATCTTGAAAACGAGGAAAGCGTTAACGAGGTTTCCCGGGTTCTTGTTGAGAATCTTCTAGAACAAAGGGAATCTGGCACCACTGGAAGCACAAAATTCTTTAATGATGCTGCCGAAGGATTGATCGGGGGACTTATCTGGAAACTTCGAACCTCCTATCCGCAGTACTGCACATTGCCACATCTTATCGCAATCTATCAATATCTTGACACCGAAAGCTTGGTCGCTTTTTTAAGTTCAAATACCACTTCCAGGGCAATGGCTGATGCCTTTATAAGCGGAAAGGAATCGGAGAGGCAGACTGCAGGGGTAAAGAGTACATTGGCCAATGCCCTCAAGCGCATAAGTACCCAACGGATATTTTTGGCACTTTCCGCGGATGAAGTTCCACTCAACATAAACAACAAGAATAATCCTGCGGTGATCTCTGTAGTGAACAACCCGAAATTTGAAACCGCCTATTCCCCAGTAATTGCTACTATAATCCATACAATCACCAAGCAAATGAGTGTTCGAAACTCGCTTCCTTCCTTTTTGATGATGGAGGAAGCCCCAACCATAAGATTATTGAATATGCACCGCATACCAGCAACATTACGAAGCTATGACATTGCAACGATCTATGTGATGCAGGATAAGATACAGAACGATATGATGTATGGAGATAAGGCGAGCAAAGCAATATTAAGCAACCTTTCCTATCAGTTCTTTGGAAAGGTAAACGATCCGGACACGGCTAAATACTACGAACGTTTTTTTGAAATCGTAAAGAAAGAAACTACAAGTGTTAATCGTGGCCACAATCTCAATTTTGACACAAGGATTACTACAGGGGAAAGAGATATTCCTAAAATAAGGGCGGATGTTTTTTTCAGGTTGAAACAGGGCGAGTTTATAACCTATGCGGATGGGAAGGATAAGAAGGTGCAGTTTAAACTTTCCAAAATTGAAAGGCAATTACCTACTAAAATTCATAATTATACAGCGGCTGATTTAGAATCTAACTTTGAAAAAATATACAAAGAAGCAAAATCAATTTTCATAAATTAATTTGAGTTTCTTTTTTGTCTCATTTTTAAAATGAAGTAGAAAATAATTTTATAGAATACAAATAAAAACTTCTGAAGGATTGTAATAAGAAGTTTTTGACAGCAAGCTGCAAATTATCAATACCCCTATTTATGTTTCTTATTAAATACAAAAGAACTATATTTGTTGTAAATAAGCATCATTATGAGTTCTAAAAAAGCGATAGTACTCCCGAAACATCGAAAAATTTTCAGTCAGATTGGGGAAAATATAAAGCTTGCACGTAAAAGGAGGAAACTCACTACAGAACAAGTTTCTGAGCGGGCAGGTATTCACAGGACTACATTATACCGTATAGAAAAAGGCGATCCAGCAGTTGCTATAGGATTGTACTTTAATGTCTTTAGAGTGCTGAACTTGCAGGATGATTTTTTAAAGTTGGCAGTGGATGATGCGTTCGGCAGGAAGCTTCAGGATCTTGATCTATTGTAAATGATATGGCGAAAGGAAAATTTGACATATTCGTATTTGCGGATTGGGCGGCACTTGAGAAT
>CAKZLK010000001.1 GCA_937125455.1 uncultured Aequorivita sp. | reverse complement strand
GAAAATAATGATACTAATCGAGTAATGCTCAACCATCACCCTCATGAATGGCTCATGCTTTCTCGGACAGAGACTGAATCTTTCTGGCTTAATCAGATTAATAAACAAAAGAAAATGATGCTGTTTACTATTTCAGGTAATACAACCCTTGATTCTCAATTTAAAAAAGAATGGTCGTCTGATTACGTAAAAATAAATGTTGGTGAATCGTACAACTTAAAACCTAATCAATACCTATCAGTATTAATGGCACAAGCAATCATATACATATTTTGTGTGTGATGTCGAAAAATATTGCTTTGGCTAAGCTGGTTGAAGAGGTTAAACGACATAGTAGTCGATGGATAAAGACTTTGGATCATTACTACGAGTCGTTTGCATGGCAAGGAGGATATGGCGCTTTTTCTGTTAGTCCATCAATCCATGATAAAACCAAAAGATACATTGAAAATCAGGAAGAGCATCATAAGAAAAACACTTTTAAAAAAGAATACATCATGGAAACAGACGTTGTTCCGTCCACATCATAATCTCCATAGATTAAGATATTTTCTTCATTTTTGATAGCTTTTTCGATTCGTGTAACCGCTTTGTCCATATCCTTCATCAAAAACGGATCGTGAAGATCTTTCAAACTTGGGCGAAAAAACTTTTCGGCTTCCTCAAAAGTTTCAATACCACGTTGTACCAAAAGGGAAGCGATTAGTGGTTCCACCTTCAAAATTTTTGAAAGAGATTTCACTTTTTCAAGTTCGGGTTTTGGTTTTAGGGTCCAGCGCATATAAATTGTAAGTTCCAAAGTTTAAAATTACAAACAATGGATTAGTTGTGATTATTAATTTTAAAGGGGAGAAGTGTAAAATTACAAAATTATAGCTATAGTTTAAGAGTCTTCTGTATTTGATAATTTAGTATCTTTTAGGAATAATTCTCCCCGTAACCTTTAAATTATAAGATTATGAAAAAATATTTACTTTTTTTAGTGGGGATCGTGTCACTTGTTTCTTTTGGGCAGGATGGTAGTCCAGATTTGTCATTTGGAACAGAAGGCGTGGTTACTACCGATATTGAGAATAGTGAAGAACTTTTATCGTCTGTAGTTCAACAAATTGATCAAAAATTAATTGTTTCGGGAATAACGTTAATAAATAACAGCATTACTAAACCATATTTAATAAGATATATGCCAGATGGTACCTTAGATAATTCTTTTGGAAATAATGGGGTGTTAGTTGCTAATTACGCCGAAGGCTATTCTGAAAACGTCAATTTATTTCTAGATGAACAACAGAACATTCTAACTGGAGGCAAGTTCTCAGTAAATCAAAACCAAACGTATAAAATTGCAAAATATAACTCAAATGGTGAGTTGATAAATTCTTTTGGAGATAATGGTGTTTTAACAATTCCGAATGGAAATTTCAGTAAAATGCTAGTTTTAGCAGATAACTCATTATTATTTTTAAAACTTACTGCCAATGATGAGATTGGTTTTTTTCATTATCTCGAAAATGGGTCTTTAGACACCAATTTTGGAATAAATGGAGTTGCAATTTCTAACTTTTTAGGAGGGTCTTTCACTATCAAGGAATTAAAAGTAGATGCTGAAAATAATTTGTTTGTTTTAGGAATTCGGGATTATTCCTATTCAGAAGATATCATTTTAATGAAATTTTTGTCTACTGGATATATAGATGTAAATTTTGGTGATAACGGAACGACTACGAAAACATTCGAATCTATTGACCCAATGGACTATCGTAACGCCAGTTTTGATTTTACCCATAATCAGAAAATAGTGATTGCTGGAAGTTATGGTTACTGCAATATGCAATTACAACCATTTTTTCATCAATATTTTATTCGTTATTTAAGTGATGGCCAAACAGATTTAAATTTTGGTAATAATGGAACGCAAATTCTATCGGATACTGGATTCACTATTTCACAATTAATAATTCAAGAAAATCAAAGAATGCTTGCTATTGGTAGCACTACTGATTGTTTTGAACTCGGTGAATATACTGTTAAACGTTATTTTCCAGGAGGATATAGAGATTATTCCCTTAATATATTTTTGGAATTTGTAGATAGTAAAACCATTGTTCAAGATGATGGAAAAATTGTAGGCACTGGTATTACACCTTTTTTAAGTGGCGTTCAAGATGTTTTAGTAGCACGTTTTAATAATTCACAATTAAGTGTTCCCGAATTCCAAAACCAAAAAAAAACTATTTATCCGAACCCATCAAACGGAATTTTTACAATTGAGCGTCATTTATATTCAGAAAATGAAGCTTATCAAATAACAGATGTTACAGGAAAAATTATTGCTTTGGGCGAGCTAAATGAAAAGCAATCGCAGATTGATATTTCTGCTGCTCAAAGCGGAATTTATTTTTTGCAGACTTCAAATAGCGTTTTCCGATTACTGAAAAATTAAAGCAGGTTTATTTCACTTTTGAATTTGGAAATAGACAATAGAATTTTTGTATTTTCGGACACCAAACGATTTTAAATCATGCCATTAGTAACCCCACTTTCTCCAAACCACGACGCCGAAACTAAGCAATTGGCTGAATTTTTTAATGAAACGCTTGGCTTCTGCCCAAACAGCGTGCTCACGATGCAGCACCGTCCCGCAATCAGCAAAGCGTTTATCAATCTGAATAAAGCGGTAATGGTGAATGATGGACGAGTTACTTCAGCTTTAAAAAGAATGATTGCTTGGGTTAGTAGCAACGCCACAGGTTGCCGCTATTGCCAAGCGCACGCCATTCGCGCTGCAGAACGTTATGGAGCGGAGCAAGAGCAGCTTGATAATATTTGGGAGTACAGAACCCATTCCGCTTTTTCGGAGGCTGAGCGAGCCGCTCTAGACTTTTCTTTGGCAGCCAGCCAAGTGCCCAATGCTGTGAATGATGAAATAAAACAGCGGCTTTATAAATACTGGAACGAAGGTGAAATTGTAGAAATGCTGGGCGTTATTTCACTGTTTGGCTATTTAAACCGTTGGAATGATTCTATGGGGACTTCCATTGAAGATGGTGCGGTGGAAAGTGGCGAGCAGTATCTTGGGAAGCATGGATGGAATAAAGGAAAGCATATTTGAATTTAGATTAACGATTGGAGATTTTTGATTTCTGAATGTTTTTCAAAAGAAGAATTCTTATTTCTTACCTGAAACAACAATCACAATCTCTCCTTTCGGAGGCTTGTTTTCAAAATGCTTTAATACTTCTTCAGCAGTGCCACGGACGGTTTCTTCGTGAAGCTTTGTGAGTTCCCGGGAAACAGAAATTGGTCTGTCCGCGCCGAAATATTCCACAAATTGGGCAAGTGTTTTCAGCAACTTGTGCGGCGATTCATAAAAAATAATGGTGCGAGTTTCTTCGGCTAAAAGTTCGAGTCGGGTTTGACGCCCTTTTTTAACGGGAAGAAAACCTTCAAAAACAAATTTATCATTCGGGAAACCGCTGTTTACGAGCGCTGGCACGAAAGCTGTGGCACCGGGAAGGCAATCTACTTCAATACCAGCTTCCACACAGGCGCGAGTCAATAAAAATCCGGGATCGCTAATGGCTGGAGTTCCGGCATCGCTAATTAGCGCAATGTTTTCACCGCTTTGAATTCTTTTTACAATGCCTTCCACCGTTTTGTGTTCGTTGTGCATGTGGTGGGAATGCATTTGGGTTCCGATTTCAAAATGCTTTAAAAGCTTTCCACTGTTTCGAGTATCTTCGGCAAGTATTAAATCAACCTCTTTCAGCACTTCAATAGCGCGAAAGGTGATATCTTTTAAATTGCCGATGGGCGTGGGTACCAAATAGAGTTTTGCCATAAGGCGATATGGTAGCTTTTAATTGAAACGTTTTTCAATAATATTCATAAACCGCTCAGAATATTCTTCTTTGTCCAACCAGTGATTGTAATCTGGTTTTACTTTTCCTTTGATGAAACTTTGAGCTTCTTCGTAGTTTTCCATGGTGTTTATTTGTGAAAGCACGCGGGAATAATCTTCAACTTGTCCTTCAAAAAGGTGTTTTATAAAAGCAAGACGGTCGTTTAGGCCAATATTTAAGCCTTTGTTTACGGAATCGTTTAAAGATTTTGCGCGAGATTCAGTCATGGTTTTACTAGCTTCCGTTCCCTCAACAGATTTTGGGAAAAGCTCTGGAGATTTTCGTTCAAACTCTGGCATTTGCTGATAGTTTGAAGCAAATTCCTCCAAATCATTTTTAATGTATTTTACAGAAGGTTTCTCTTCAGGTTCGTTACGTGTTTGGTCGTGATTTTTTGGAAGCATTTCATCAAGCAACTCATCAATGCGTTCACTTTCTTGGGGCATTTGTGCCACGATGTCCTTTATTTTTTCCATTAATGGTTCAATAAGGTCTTCTTTGTGATCGGGTTGTGGCACGGGTTCTGGCTCTGTAAACCAGTTTTCTTCCCGAAAACTTTTGGAGTCTAAAGATTCCGCTTGTGGTTCTTCGGAAGGATTTTCCAGTTGATTTTCAAGATATTCAAGAACGGCCAGCTTTTCATAGAGTTTGCCCACCAATCCCTTTACAGGATTCGTTTTAAAGGTTTTTTCTTCTTCAATTAATTGCTTTGCGAGCGCTGTTATCTGCTCGCGGAGTTTCTTCTTCATATCTTTTTAAATTAAAGGGAATTTCTATTTTGTTTTTATAAATTTACGCATCCTTTATGTAAACGTCAACTATTTTTGTTTTCTTGTTTAAATACGTTCTTTTAATGGGAACAAGTATTTTTCAGGTTGAATATTCTTTTGAAGGAATACTATTGGTGCTCAATGTTTCGTGTAAAATTAAACTATGTTTCTTGAAAATACCGTAAATCAGAAAGAACAATTTGGGTGGATTGAAGTAATCTGCGGTTCTATGTTTTCAGGAAAGTCTGAAGAACTTATCCGAAGACTGAAACGCGCCAAATTTGCGCGTCAAAAAGTGGAAATTTTCACTCCCTCCATAGACACCCGCTATGCGGAAGACTCTGTTACTAGTCACGACAGTAATAAAATTCGCTCTACACCAGTTCCTGCTGCTGCCAATATTCCCATTTTAGCAGACAACTGTGATGTGGTTGGGATTGACGAGGCTCAATTTTTTGATGATGAAATCGTAAAAGTGTGCAACGACCTAGCGAACCGGGGCGTTCGTGTAATTGTTGCTGGGCTCGATATGGATTATAAAGGAAACCCATTTGGCCCGATGCCCGCTTTAATGGCAACTGCCGAATATGTTACCAAAGTACACGCCATCTGCACCCGTACCGGAAATCTTGCCAACTACAGCTACCGAAAAGCCAAAAGTGAAGCACTTGTTTTGCTTGGTGAAACTGAAGAATATGAACCCTTGAGCCGTGCAGCTTTTTTTAAGGCACAGCTCCGAGACAAAGTCGTGAAACTAGAAGTGAAAGATGCCGAAGAAATAATTGAAAAAAAATCTTCAGAAAAAACTGGAAAACAAGCATAATATGCCTAAAGCCAAAGAAACATTATTAGAGATTGACCTTAACGCACTCGACAATAATTACAAATACCTTACTTCAAAATTAAAACCTGAAACTAAAGTTCTTGCAGTTGTGAAAGCCTTTGCCTATGGAAGTGATTCAGTAGTTATTGCAAAAGAGCTTGTGGAATTGGGTGTCGATTATTTTGCCGTTGCCTATCCCCACGAAGGGGAAACTCTTCGAGATGCAAAGATTGAAACCCCAATTTTGGTGCTACATCCATTACCTACAAATTTTGGAATGATTGTGAACCGCTGCATGGAACCAAGTATTTATTCTCGGAAAATGCTGGAAGAATTTATCGCTTTCGCGGAAGAAAAAAACCAGACCAATTATCCCATCCACTTAAAATTCAACACGGGCTTAAACCGCTTGGGTTTTGTTGCTGACGATGTTCCTTATATTACTGAAACACTCTCTAAAACCCAAAGTATAAAAGTAAAGTCTGTTTTTTCGCACCTCGCTGCAAGTGAAGATTTGAAAGAGAAAGAATTCACTTTAAAGCAAATTGAAAGATTTAATGAAATTTCTGACGCCTTGGTTGCCAAACTTGGTTACAAACCACTGCTTCATTGTGCAAATACATCTGGAATTATAAATTATCCCGAAGCACATTTTGACATGGTTCGAACGGGGATTGGTATTTATGGCTTTGGCAATGATCCAGAAGAAAACAAACACTTAAAACCTATCGGAACATTAAAAACCATCATATCGCAAATCCACAAAGTTGAAATAGGCGAAAGTGTTGGCTATAATAGAGGTTTTATTGCTGAAAAAACTACGCTTTCCGCTACGCTTGCTCTTGGTCACGCCGATGGAATTCCGCGTTCCTATGGTAAGGGCAAGGGGTGGGTTACTATTAATGGAAAAAAAGCACCTATTCTAGGCAATGTTTGTATGGATATGATAATGGTAGATGTTACTAATATAGATTGCGAAGAAGGTGACGAGGCAATTATTTTTGGCGCTACCACAACTGCTGAAGAATTAGCAGCGGCGATCAATTCCATTTCTTATGAATTGATAACTGCAATTTCACAAAGAGTGAAGCGAGTAGTGCTGAGAAAGTAAATTAATTAAACAAATTTTTTAAGAAATGAATTCTTTTTAACTAAATTAGTGGCTATTAACAACTAAACCAATCAACATGTTAAAAGAATTTCGGGATTTTATTATGACTGGCAACGTGGTAGACCTTGCCGTTGCTGTAATTTTAGCAGGAGCCGTAGGCCTTGTTGTTACAGGATTTACAAATGATATGATTATGCCTCTCGTTGGCCACTTTACAGGCGGAATGGATTTTGCCGACCTTAAATATGTGCTGGACCCTGCTATAGTAGGGCCTGATGGTGAGGTTACAAAGCCTGAAAATGCTATAATGTGGGGGAAATGGATAAATTCCATCATTAACCTTATAATTGTTGGATTTGTATTATTTATGATAGTAAAGGCTTACGGAAAAGTTAGAGCAAAGAAAGAAGCAGCAGCTCCTGCACCAGATCCAGGCCCATCAGAAGTAGACTTGTTGAAAGAAATCCGAGACGAGCTAAGAAAAAAATAAGTTACAGCCACCGCTGCACTATATATTTTAACCTTAAACCCTCCATCGCGTAAAGCTACGGAGGGTTCTTTTTTGCTTTTTATTCAGAAAAAATAACTTGCGATAAGCTACTTTTGCTTAAAATTCAATAACAATGAAATTAGCTTTGGTTGGTGCCACCGGAATGGTTGGCGAAGTAATGTTGAAAGTATTGCAGGAAAGGAATTTTCCAATAGACGAACTACTTTTGGTAGCTTCTGAAAAATCTGTTGGAAAAGAAATTTCCTTTAAAGGGAAAACCTATAAAGTAATTGGTTTAAAGGAAGCCGTTGCGGCAAAACCAAACATCGCTATTTTTTCTGCTGGCGGAAGCACTTCGCTGGAGTGGGCTCCAAAATTTGCCGAAGTTGGAACAACAGTAATAGACAACTCTTCTGCATGGCGAATGGAGCCAGACAAAAAACTAATCGTTCCTGAAATCAATGCGTATTTATTGACCAAAAATGATAAAATAATAGCTAATCCAAATTGCTCAACCATTCAATTAGTAATGGCCTTAGCACCACTTCATAAAAAATATAAAATGAAAAGGGTTGTGGTTTCAACCTATCAATCTGTTTCTGGAACTGGCTTAAAGGCCGTTCAGCAAATGGAGAATGAGATAGCTGGTATAAAGGGTGAAATGGCCTATCCATATCCAATACACAAAAATGCATTGCCACATTGTGATGTTTTTGAAGAAAACGGATACACCAAAGAAGAAATGAAGTTGGCGCGGGAGCCACAAAAAATATTGGATGACCGCACATTTTCAGTTACTGCTACGGCAGTTAGAATTCCAACAGCTGGCGGACATAGCGAATCCGTAAACGTGGAATTTGAATGTGATTTTGAATTGAGCGATGTTAGAAAAATATTACACGACACCCCAGGGATAATCCTTCAAGATAATCCAGATACCAACACGTATCCAATGCCAATGTATGCCCATGATAAAGATGATGTGTTTGTTGGAAGAATCCGTCGTGACGAAACGCAACCTAATACTTTGAATATGTGGATTGTTAGCGATAACCTTCGCAAAGGTGCAGCAACCAATGCCGTTCAAATTGCAGAATATTTGTTAAACAACCAATTAGTCTAGATATTTAAGATAAAAAACAGAAATTATTTTAAAATTTTGTTAAAAAAACGCACTTTTAATCAGGGTGCGTTTTTTTATTTTCCTTATCTTTAAGGACTAACCCTTAAACGTAAAGCCTATGAATTCAACTTTTACTAAAATCCTGAGAATTATTTTAGGCTTGGGATTACTCTTTTTCGGACTGAGCAAATTGATTCACCTCAACATTATGCCGCCCCACATTTATACGGGTGAGGCAGCTATTTTTATTGACTCGCTTAGCAACACAGGCTATATTCTGAAAGTTATTGGAATTTTTGAAATTTTTATTGGATTGCTCTTACTGTTTAACAAATGGGTTTCTTTTGCTTTGCTTTTGTTAGCGCCCATTTCGGTAAATATCCTACTATTTCATATGTTTTTAGATATTCCTGGTCTTATTATAGCTGTGGTGGTTGTTTTTTTAAATACAATTCTTATCTACAAGCACTGGAAAGTATACAGGCCGTTATTTAATTGAATTTGAATGAATTTGTTAAAAAAAAGGCTTCCTAAAAAGGAAGCCTTTGTAATTTAGGAGTGATTTTTTTTCACTAAAAGCAGTATATTTACATTTCGCATAAACTAGATCCTATGAAATTTTCAATCGTTACCACAATTTTAATCCTTGCTTTCGTTGGCTGCAAAGAAGAACCCAAAAAAGAAATAATATCCGTGACTTATCCACAGACAAAAAAAGTAGATACGGTGGACACCTATTTTGGTGTTGACGTAAAAGACCCTTACCGCTGGTTGGAAGATGACCGTAGTGAAGAAACCGCAGCTTGGGTAAAGGCTGAAAATGAAGTGACTTTCGATTATTTGAACAAAATACCTTTCCGTGAAGATTTAAAAAAACGACTTTCTGATCTTTGGAATTATGAAAAAGTGGGCGCACCTTTTCACGAAGGCAACTATACCTATTTCTATAAAAATGACGGACTGCAAAATCAATACGTTATTTATCGTTATAAAACCGAAGAAGATCCAAACACTGCAGAAGTATTTTTAGATCCAAATACATTTAAGGAGGATGGCACCATTTCTTTAGGTGAAACCAGCTTTTCCAAGGATGGCAGCAAATTGGCCTATAGTATTTCCGAAGGTGGAAGCGACTGGCGTAAAGTTCTTGTGATGAATACCGAAACCATGGAATTGATTGGAGACACCCTGAATGATGTAAAATTCAGTGGTCTTTCTTGGAAAGCGGAGGAGGGATTTTATTATTCCAGTTATGACAAGCCAAAAGGCAGTCAGCTTTCCGCTAAGACTGATCAACATAAGGTGTATTATCACAAAATGGGAACGCCACAAAGTGACGATAAAGTAATTTTTGGTGATACGCCAGAACAGAAACATCGTTACATTAATGCATCCGTAACCGAGGACAATAATTATTTAATCATACGCGCAAGTACTTCTACAACAGGAAACAAATTATTTATAAAAGATCTAACAAAGTCCGATTCAAAATTTGTTGCCATTTTAGACGATACGGATTCAGACACCTATATTCTTGAAAATGTAGGTTCTAAGCTCTATATTGTTACCAACAGAAACGCTCCAAACCGCAAAATTATAACAACTGATGCTAATAATCCAACTCCTGATAACTGGAAGGATTTCCTTCCTGAAACAGAAAATGTGCTTTTGCCTAGCACAGGAGGAGGAAATATTTTTGCAAAATATATGGTAGATGCCGTTTCAAAGGTGATGCAGTATGATTATGATGGAAATTTAATTCGCGAAATCAAGCTTCCTGGAGTTGGTTCTGCAGGAGGTTTTGGGACTAAAGAGGAAGAAAAGGAATTGTATTATTCCTTCACAAATTATGTGACTCCTGGGAGTATTTACAAATACAATATTGCTAGTGGTACTTCCGAATTATACATAAAACCTGAAATAGATTTCAATCCTGAAAATTATGAAAGCCATCAAGTTTTTTATACCTCGAAGGATGGGACAAAAGTCCCAATGATCATTACCCATAAAAAAGGTTTGAAAATGGACGGAAAAAATCCAACCATACTTTACGGGTATGGTGGGTTTAATATCAGCCTTACCCCAAGTTTTAGCATCACCAACGCAGTTTGGATGGAACAAGGTGGTATTTATGCGGTACCAAACTTGCGCGGCGGTGGTGAGTATGGAGAAAAATGGCACAATGCGGGCACAAAAATGAATAAACAAAACGTGTTTGACGATTTTATAGCTGCTGCAGAATACTTGATTAATAACAAGTATACATCACACGATTATTTAGCCATTCGGGGAGGTTCTAACGGAGGTTTGCTTGTTGGCGCGACAATGACCCAAAGACCCGATTTGATGAAAGTAGCGCTTCCCGCAGTGGGCGTTTTGGATATGCTGCGTTATCACACCTTTACCGCTGGTGCGGGTTGGGCTTATGATTATGGCACCTCTGAAGACAGCAAAGAAATGTTTGAATATCTAAAAGGATATTCACCGTTGCACAATGTAAAGGAAGGTGTTGAATATCCTGCAACATTGATTACTACGGGTGATCACGACGATAGAGTAGTGCCTGCGCATAGCTTTAAATTTGCCGCCGAACTTCAAGCGAAACAAACAGGAAACAATCCAATTTTAATACGAATTGAAACTGATGCCGGTCATGGAGCAGGAACTCCCGTAAGCAAAACTATTGAGCAGTATGCAGATATTTTTGGTTTTACACTGTTCAATATGGGATATGAAGATTTACCCGAAAATATAAATAAAGATATTAAGCAATAAAAAAAGACCCCAGATCTGGGGTCTTTTTTTAATCTAATTTATCTGTTAGTTTTTTAAACGTTTTCTTAGGGTCTTTATTTTCATAAAGAATTTCGTAAACGGCATCAATTATTGGTGTTTTTGCCTTTTTCTTGCCTCTTTGCTGGTTTAGCTTGTAAGCACTTTTAGTTGCGTAGTACCCTTCTGCGACCATACTCATTTCCAGTTGGGCACTTTTTACAGTATAGCCTTTCCCAACCATAGTTCCAAACAATCTATTTCGGCTAAATATCGAGTAGCCCGTTACCAAAAGATCCCCTAAATAAGCAGAGTCATTAATGTCGCGTTTCATCTTGTGTACTTTCTTCACATACTTCTTCATCTCGCGGATGGCGTTACTCATCAACACACTTTGAAAGTTGTCGCCATAGCCAAGACCGTGCGCAATTCCAGCAGCTACGGCATAAATGTTTTTAAGCATTGCTGCATACTCGGTCCCTAACACATCATCGCTAGTTGTACACTTAATGTAGTCACTACTTAAAACATTCGCAACAATCTTTGCTTTTTCGTCGTCAGCGCTGGCAATAGTAAGATAGGAGAGTCTTTCCAAGGCAACTTCCTCTGCATGGCAGGGACCAGAAATGACACCAATGTTATTAAAAGGAACTTTGTAATGGGTATTGAAATGATCGCCAACAATAAGGCTTGTTTCTGGAACAATTCCTTTAATGGCTGAAAAAACTACTTTGTCTTCTAAGGAAACCGTTAGCTTTTCAAGCTCTTGATGGAGAAAGGCCGACGGGATCACGAAGATTAGATAATCTGCCTTGGTAACGGTTTCATTAATATTGTTACTTAGTTTTATTTGTTTCAAATTAAATTCTACCGAAGTCAGATAATTGGGGTTATGTCCATGCTTTTTTATGAAATCAATGGAATCCTTGCTCCGCATGTACCAACCAACTTCATCTAGGTTTTCACAAAGCATTTTCACAATTGCAGTGGCCCAGCTACCACCGCCAAAGACCGCAAATTTTGGTTTTTCTGATATTGACTTAACTTCTAATTTCATCTGTAAAAAATATTTGACAAACCGGAAGATGGGATACTCAGATTATACATCTTCCCTTGGTTTGCTAATTCTAAATTAGCATTTCAAAAGTACACAATTCTAAAGTTTCCGAAACATTTAACAGTAGCTTAAGAATACCTGTACAATGTTTCTAAGGTCCTTGTCGTTATTGGATTTAATTATTGAAATGGATTTTCGCTTCAAAAAAGAAGTTTCAATGATTTTGGTTGGTTATTTAGTTGAGGCCGCTCCCCAAGTGTTAGTTTGGTGGGGCGGTTTTTCATTTATAAAAATTCATTTCATCCAAATACTTCCAAACTTCCGCCGAAAGCATCGGCCGAATGTTTTTTCCAGATTTTATGCCTTTTCTGATGAAGGTTGAGGAAAGTTCAATAATCGGCGCGTCAACTTTTTTAATCTTTGGATGATTATCAAATTGTGTTTCCACAGCTCCTTCAGAAATTCGTGGATAAACGTAGATTGAATATCTTTCTAAAATAACTTCATAGTTTTTCCACTTGTGAAGACTTTTCAAGTTGTCCTCACCCATAATCAAGCAGAAGTTTTTTTCAGGATATTTTTCTTCCAAATAAGCCAGAGTATTCACGGTATAATTAGGTTGTGGAAGGTCAATCTCTACATTACTGGCCTGTAATTTTGGGTAATCGTCCACAGCAATACGAACCATCGCAAGCCGATGATGGTCTTCCAAAAGTGTTTTTTTCTTCTTTAGCGGATTGTGTGGGGTAACCACAAACCAAACTTCATCTAAATCACTGAACTCCACCATGTGGTTGGCAATAATCAAATGCCCAATGTGTATTGGGTTGAAGGTGCCAAAATAGAGTCCTATTTTTTTTGAAGATTTCAAATCTAGATATGATTTTTTATTCTTTTATAAAACCTTCCACCAAATCGTGGGCTTCATTTAAAGCAGTTTCCAAATCGTGGTTTTTAATGATGTAATCAAACTGCGGCGCGGTAGCCAGCTCAACCGAAGCTTTTGCTATGCGCATATTGATACGCTCGTCGCTTTCTGTTTTACGCTTTTTCAAACGAATTTTTAGTTCGTCAATACTTGGGGGTTTTACAAAAACAGCTAAGGTTCTTTCGGGATATTTCTTTTTAATGCGCAGTCCACCAACCACATCAATGTCAAAAATCACGTTTTTTCCGTGGCTCCATATGCGCTCCACTTCACTTTTAAGTGTACCGTAAAAATTATCGCGATACACTTCTTCCCATTCTAAAAAATCATCGTTTTTAATGTGTTGCTTAAAATCTTTCAAAGAAATGAAATAGTAATTTTCTCCGTGCTTTTCATCCCCACGTGGTTCGCGAGATGTGCAGGAAACAGAAAATTCTAAATTCAAGTCTTCCTGTTTCAACAAATGCTGTACAATGGTTGTTTTTCCACTTCCGGAAGGCGCCGAAAACACTATCAATTTTCCTCCTTCCATCTATAAAACATTTAGGGCTTGTTCCTTAATTTTTTCAAGCTCATCCTTCATTTGTACAACCACTTGTTGCATTGGCGCATAATTTGCTTTGCTACCAATGGTGTTGATTTCACGGCCTATTTCCTGTGTTATGAAACCCAGTTTTTTACCGTTAGAATCGTGTGATTTTAATGCTTCTTCAAAATATTCCAAGTGGTTTTTAAGACGAACTTTTTCTTCGGTGATGTCGTATTTTTCAAGGTAATAAATTAACTCTTGCTCAAAACGGTTCTCGTCTACCTTTTCTTTTAAATCTGAAACAGCTTTTCGAAGTCTTTCCTTTACCGCATCTACGCGTTCGGGATCTATAGCAATTACGTCTTCTAATAATTTTGAAATGGTTTTAGCGCGGTCCCAAAAGTCGTTTTCTAATACTAAACCTTCGTCTGTTCTGTATTTATTAATGGCTTCCAGCGCTTTATCGATTCCGTTTAAAATTGCTTCATATTCTTTTTCGTCAATTTCTTCACGTTCGGTTTTTAAGGCATCGGGCATACGTATTGCCATTTTTAAAAACTCCATTGAATCGCCACTTACCACGTTTGATAATTGCTTCATGTATTGTTTTACGACGCTTTCGTTTAGTTTGGTTGTAACTTCTTCACCAGTAACTTCAATGTAAAGGGAAAAATCCACTTTACCACGCTGTAATGATTTAGCAAGCAAATCGCGTATTTCAAGCTCCTTTTCACGATAGCTTGAAGGCACTCGGGTGTTGAGGTCGAGCCCTTTGCTGTTTAGCGATTTAATTTCAATGGTGATGGTTTTGGAAGGCAATTGAACAACTTCTTTGCCGTAGCCAGTCATGGATTGGATCATATTCCTTATTTTGTGAAGGCAAAGGTAAGAAAATTAGGTGGTAGGTAAAGGTTTGATATGTGTTGGTTTTAGATGGAAAGGTTTCTTTAAATTATTCATTCAAAAATTGGACAGTACGCTTTTCACTGTAATACAATTTATTGGTTTGATGATAACCCACATGACCACCATATTTTGGCATTTCTAGATAGAGGTTTTTCATTTTTGAAGCCAATGCTATTGGATAACAATCTGAAGAAAGGAAACTGTCGTTTTCGGCATTCAAAATATAGACTGGAATTTCAATATTTGGAAGAAATTGTAAGCTGCTATTCTTTTCGTAATAGTCAAAAGCATCTTTAAATCCGTGCGCTGGCGCGGTATAGACATTATCGAATTGTAATAACGAGGTGATTTTTTTATAATCTGAAGGAGTCATTTTTTCAGGAAAATCCTTCATTTTGGTTTTGTACTTTTTCCGAAGATTTATCAAGAAGGAATTTCGATAAACCCAATTGGAAAATTCATTCAGGGATTCCAAAGAACCTTTCAAACTCAATGGAGTTGAAATTGCTACGGCTTTTTTAATTTCTTTCGGAAAAGATTCGCGTTCGCCCAAATATTTTAAAAGTAAGTTTCCGCCGAGGCTGAAACCCACCAAAACAATTTCACTGTATTTATCTTTTTTAAGAATCGAATTGATAACCGCTTCCAGATCGTCCGTTTTTCCTGCGTTGTAGGATTGATAAGAAATATTTGCCTCCCCGCTACAGCCCCTGAAATTTACAGCAGCGGCATCCCAGTCATTTTGGTTTAAAATTTTGGCCTGGCCTTTCATATAGGTCCGTTGGGCGTTTCCCTCCAAACCGTGGAGCAGGATTGTTACTTTTTGTGTTGGTGTTTTAGAAAAAGACCAATCGATATCCATAAAATCGCCATCGGATAATTGTATGCGTTCGCGTTCTTGGATTAAAGATGGCGAAGGACGAAGTTTGGCTGAATAAATAGTGGAGAAGTGTCCGTTTTTAAAAGGGAATGTAGGTTTATAATTGCTTTTAATGAGCGACATTTTCTAGATAGAATTTTAACACAAACTAAACATATTTACTATGCTTGCATAACAAAAGTACTTTAAATTTGTAGAAAAATTAGAAGATGTATACAAAACAATTTGAAATACGCTGGAGCGATGTAGATGCCAACCGTCATTTGCGCAATAGCGCCTATATAGACTACATGAGTCACACCCGGATGAGTTTTTTGATGGAATGTGGGATGGATCAGTTTCATTTATCAGAGTACAATTTGGGTCCGGTGGCATTTTATGAGCATATGTATTATTTCAAGGAATTTTTTCCTGGTAAACCAGTTACTGTTTCGCTTCAATTAAAGGGACTATCAGAAGGTGGAATGTATTTTGAATTTCTTCATAATTTTTATGATGAAAACGGAAAAAACTGCGCTCGTTGTGAAATGATGGGAGGGTGGATTGATTTGAAAAAAAGAACACTTGTAGACCTTCCGAAGGAGTTTTATGATAAATTCGATTCATTGGAAAAGACGGATGACTTCAGAATTCTTACCAAAGAAAACACGCGAAAGTATAGCCAGCGGCCAATAGATCTTTAATTTGAAAATTTACGGGAACGTTTTATCGTGGAAAGATAAACACCCAAAAATATTAATGCTGCTGCGCCAATTCTTAATGAAGTGAGACTATCTGCGCCAACAATAATAGCAAAAATCACCGCAATTACGGGCTGCAAATAAATAAATGCGCCAATAGTGGATGGACTTAATTGTTTCAATGCATAGATATTTAAAAGATAGGTCATGACCGTTGTGCAGATTACCACAAAGGCTAGTTTCCACAGATCCTCGAATGGAAGGCTGGTCCATGCTACTTCAGTAAACTCTGAAATTCCGATTGGCAGATTTATTAGGAATGCAAACAGAAAGAGAAATTTCATTAAAGTAATGGAACTGTATTTTGGAACTAATGGTTTCACTAAAATCAAATAGATAGAATAGGAGGTGGCGTTTACGATAAAGAGAAGGTTTCCGAGCGGAATATTAGGGGCATTTGGTTGTTCCTTTAAGCTAAAAAGAATTAAAACCAATGCGCCGCCAAGTCCTAGAAAGATACCAAGACTTTTCACCCAAGTTATTCTTTCCCTTAAAATAATAGCCGAAAGCACCAAGAGCAATACTGGTGAAATAGTAATAATCACGGAGCTATTGATAGGTGTGGAAAGGCTTAATCCCTTAAAAAAGGCAAGCATATTCAAAACCATTCCGAAGAAAGCGCAGATTACTAATCGAAACCAATCGCGGCGTTCCACTTTTTCAGACGGAAAGAAAAGGCTTATAATCCAAAAAATCATGGCTGCACCAGAAACGCGAAGCAAAATAAAACCAAACGGCTTGATGACATCTGGCATCAAGCCTTTGGCAACTGTATGGTTTACCCCATAAATGGTACTTGCGGCAGTTGCCGCCAAAAGTGCAAAGATGCGTTTGTTGGTCAATTGTTATGGATAGATTTTTTGGCAGCAGCAACTGTTTTCGCGCTACTTCCTATAAAAATTTCGTCATTATTTATTATAACGGGACGCTTTAAAAAAGTGTAATGCTCCAAGATGAGCCCTTTGTAGTCATTTTCTAGCAGGTTTTCATCTTTTAAACTTCGCTCTTGATATAGTTTTGCTCTTCGGCTGAAGAGCTTCTCATAACTATCCGTTAGGTTGAAGAGTTCGTCCAACTCCTCTTCGGTGATACCCTGCACCTTTATGTCTTGTTTTATGAATGACGAAGGAATTTGGATTTCGTCCATTACGCGCTTACAGGTATCACAAGTTGATAAATAATATACTTTTTGCATAGTTCAAAATTAATCAATACTAAGGAAAGGTTCAGCTTCTTTCAGTGCAATTTTAAGTTCGATAGGGCCATCTGCATAACTTGCAATGTCGTATTGGTTGTAAACAAAAATAAGGCTGTCCTGTGTGAAGCCAACACTTTCCGGAAGATAGAATTTATCATTTTCAAACCAAAATCCATTTTCGTTTATGGAATTGTTTTGTTCTATTTTTTGTTGTGCACGAAATTTCTTTTCTGCGAAAGCGGTGAATCTTTCACTGTTTTTAAAAAGTTCTTTTGAAGTAAGCTCTTCCCCAGTTTTTGGATCAATATTCATAAAAGAAGTTGTGCCATAGCCGTGCGCACCACCTGTGAAAAGATATTGCCGCATTTCAAAGCACAAGTGTTCTTTTGAAGAATAAATTTCATTTACCGAAATTTCAGCAAAATATTCCCCAGCCATATCTGGAAACTGCGATTTATCTGCATTATATGATTCTATAAAAGCAGAAGCTGCTTCTTGAATGGTTTTGGCTGTGGGAATGGTGTCTTCGCCCATAAGCAGCGAACTGAAAATAAAGTTTTTTATTTTTTTATTTATTTTTTCAGAAACCTCATCATCTCCAAAAACTTCCACATAATTGATTGTAACTTCAGGACACTTGCTGTTTTTGCAAATTGAAAGTTCCTTTTCAGTGAAACTTTCCGAAGAAAACTCAATATTTTTTTCTTGATTGCAGCCCATAGTTATGAATGCAATCAAAGCCACGACCGTAAATTTGTTATTCATACGTTAAAAGGAATACATGGTTAGCTATCACAAACGAAACTTTTACATTTGCAATTCAAAAGTAATAACTTTAAAATCAGCTATTGTGAAAGTTATATTAAAACCTAAAATATAGTTTTGACATTGCTGATTATTTTTTTAAAATTTACAGCATCTCTATGAAATTTAACACCAAAACAATACACGGAGGCCAACACAATGTTGATCCAGCCTATGGTGCGGTAATGCCACCTATCTACCAAACCTCGACCTATTCACAAACTACGCCGGGTGGCCACAAGGGTTTTGAATATTCCAGAAGTGGAAACCCAACACGAGCTGCTTTAGAGCGCGCTTTTGCAAGTATTGAAAACGGTGAATTCGGACTTGCATTCGGAAGTGGCCTTGCGGCAATTGATACGGTTATGAAGCTTTTAAAACCTGGCGATGAGGTAATTTCCACCAACGATCTTTATGGTGGAACATACCGTTTGTTTACTAAGATTTTTGAAGGTTTTGGAATTAAGTTTCATTTCATCGGAATGGAAAATGCTGATAAAATTGAAGATTACATAAACGAAAAAACAAAACTCATTTGGCTGGAAACGCCAACCAATCCAATGATGAACATTCTCGACATTAAAAAAACTGCTTCCATTGCTAAAAAACACCAAGTTTTGCTTGCTGTAGACAATACTTTTGCAACACCGTATTTACAGCAACCCTTGGAAATTGGCGCAGATATTGTAATGCACAGCGCCACAAAATACCTTGGCGGGCATAGCGATGTGGTAATGGGTGCTTTGGTTGTAAAAGATAAAGATCTTGCAAAAAGACTTTATTTCATTCAAAATGCAAGTGGAGCTATATGTGGGCCGCAGGATAGTTTCTTGGTATTGCGCGGTTTGAAAACATTACACATACGTATGCAGCGTCATTGCGAAAATGGGAAAGCGGTTGCTGAATATTTGGCGAAGCACCCAAAAATTGAAAAAGTATATTGGCCAGGTTTTGAAAGTCATCCCAATCATAAAATAGCTAAAGAGCAAATGAAGGATTTTGGGGGAATGCTTTCCTTTGTAACCAAAGGAAACAATTATGAAGAAGCCACAAGAATAGTGGAGAACCTTAAAATTTTCACTTTAGCAGAAAGTCTTGGTGGTGTGGAAAGTCTTGCAGGCCACCCAGCGAGTATGACGCATGCCAGCATACCGAAAGAGGAGCGCGAAAAAACTGGAATTGTAGATTCGTTAATACGTCTTTCCGTGGGTATAGAAGATGCAGAAGATTTGATTGAAGATTTAAAGCAAGCAATAGGATAATTATACTTAGTAATAGAAAACAAAAAAAGGTCGAATTATTTAAATCCGACCTTTTTTTTATAAAATATGATTTTTAATCTATATAATAAACATATCCAATATTAAGCCAATAAATCCATTCATTGGCTTTGTTTTCAGGCACATCGGGGTTTAGTCCATCTACCCAATTGCTGAAATAATATTCCCAACGGCTATCAAGCATCAAAT
Organism: uncultured Aequorivita sp.; assembly: GCA_937125455.1. Lineage (GTDB taxonomy): Bacteria > Bacteroidota > Bacteroidia > Flavobacteriales > Flavobacteriaceae > Aequorivita. The sequence goes on along the minus strand of CAKZLK010000001.1, from coordinate 29,229 downwards.
CGCTCAAAGGGGTCAATTTATAACGAATTCCCACACTTCCTACCACGGACCATGTGGAACCAGGGTCTTGTTGGAAGGAATCAAAATATTTATCGGGTGTAGAAATAGGACTATTTAAAGGTCCTAAAGAAGATTCAACTTGAGGATCATAATTCACATAATGCGCACCAAAACTAATGAATGGTGCAATTTTATAAGCTCCAGCAGCAAAATCACGAATGCTCAAAGGGAAATATTCAAGTTGTGAACCAATTTCAAAGACACTCACGGAACCGCTCATGGCACGAAGTTGATCTGCAAACAATGACGTTTGATCGGGCTCTACCCAACGGCCATAATGTTTCAGGCTAGTCTTATGGTAATCAATTTCATTACGGATTTTAAAATGGTCATTAAAATATTTATCTCGTGTGTAGCAATTACAGTCAGCACGATAAGAAAAATTGAGATAGTGAATAAGACCAATGCCAAAACCTGTGTTTTTACCATTGGTTTCAAAATTGTTTCGCTGGCCAAAATCTGAGTAGAAAACTACAGGCCCGGTAATTAAACCCACCTCGTGAGAAAAGCCAAATTGACTGTAAGCTTCTTGTTTTGAAAAAACCAACAAGAAAAATACCAATAACAAAAATCTGGTATTCATTATAAATATGGGTTTAGATTGAGACACAACAAATATATAAAAACATGTTTAACAGTAAAATTAATAATGCTATTTAGCTAATTTGTACAAAATTGACGCACAATTTTTATCATAACGCTTATATTTGTGCCTTCCTTGTGTAAATGCTAATTTAATGTGTCTTTTTTCTCAAATTTGAATATAAGTTTTTTGATAAAAAACATTGTAAAGTACAGGTGCCAAAAGGAATTCGCTAAAAGTAAAATAAAAATTTAAACAATGAAGCAAAGTATAAAAGATTTCATTTCTGAAGTTGAAAAACTCAATCCTAATGAACCTGAATTTCTTCAGGCGGTAACAGAAGTTGCTGAAACCGTAATTCCGTTCATCGAAGAAAACCAAAAATATGCCAATAAAAAACTATTGGAAAGAATGGTAGAGCCTGAGCGTACCATACTTTTTCGTGTGCCCTGGACAGATGATAAAGGTGAAATACAAGTAAACAAGGGATACCGTATTGAGTTTAATTCAGCCATTGGCCCGTACAAAGGAGGTTTGCGTTTTCACCCTTCTGTAAACTTAAGCATTCTTAAGTTTTTAGGTTTTGAACAAACTTTTAAGAATAGTCTTACAACACTTCCCATGGGTGGTGGAAAAGGTGGTTCTAACTTCGATCCAAAAGGAAAGAGTGATGACGAAATTATGCGTTTCTGTCAAAGTTTTATGACAGAGCTTTCAAGACACATTGGTCCAGATACTGATGTTCCTGCAGGAGATATCGGTGTTGGTGGCCGTGAAATTGGCTTTATGTTTGGCCAGTACAAACGTATTCGTAACGAATTTACGGGAGTGCTTACCGGAAAAGGAAGCTCTTATGGGGGCTCACTTATTCGTCCAGAAGCAACAGGTTATGGAAATGTGTATTTTGCAAAAAACATGCTTGAAACTAAAGGCGAAAGCTTCAAAGGAAAAACAGTTGTTGTTTCAGGTTCTGGAAACGTTGCGCAATACGCTGCTGAAAAAGCAATTCAGTTTGGTGGAAAAGTAGTTACTTTTTCAGATTCTGCCGGATATATTTATGATTCTGAAGGCATCAACGAAGAAAAACTTGCCTTTGTGATGGATTTGAAAAATGAAAAGCGCGGTCGTATTTCTGAGTACATAAAAAAATATACAAGTGCAAAGTATGTTGAAGGCAAGCGCCCTTGGGAAGTTAAATGTGATATCGCACTTCCTTGCGCAACTCAAAACGAGTTGAACGGTGAAGAAGCTAAAATGCTTTTGGATAACGGTTGTATGTGTGTAGGCGAAGGAGCCAACATGCCTTGCACTCCAGAAGCTATCGAAGCTTTCCAAAAAGCGAAGATTCTTTTTTCCCCAGGAAAAGCGTCAAATGCTGGTGGTGTAGCAACTTCTGGCTTGGAAATGTCTCAAAACTCTTTGAGATTGAGTTGGACCGCGGCGGAAGTTGACGAAAAACTCCACGGCATCATGAATGATATACACGCAGCTTGTGTAAAATATGGAAAAGATGCTAATGGCTACGTAGATTATGTAAAAGGTGCAAATATTGCAGGCTTCGTAAAAGTTGCCGAGGCAATGCTTGCTCAAGGAGTGGTATAATGCTCAAATTTTAATAGATAGGTAAAAAGCCTTTCTAATTATCTTTATGTAATAAAAAAGATATGGAAAGGCTTTTTCGTTCATATACAGCAATAAATAGTATTTTAGCGTGTTAATAAACAAAACCACTTTAATATGAAGCAGTGGGCTATTGCTTTCCTTTTATTGATTCCGTTTCTGGCAGCTTCACAGAATTTCGAAGACCGTTGGACGGGTTATTTTTCCTATGTTTCTGTAAAAGATATTTCACAGGGCGATAATAAAATTTTTGTAGGCGCAGAAAATGCAGTGTTTACTTATGACCTTTCCACACAGCAAATAAAAACCCTATCCACTGTTAATGGGCTTTCTGGGGAATTTATTACTACAATTCATTATAGTGAAGCCTTTAAATTGTTGATTATTGGTTATGAAAATGGGCTGATAGAAATTGTAAAAGACGGCGAAGAAAACATCTTGAAAGTGGTGGATATTTTGGAAAAACAAACCATTCCACCAGATAAAAAACGCATCAATAACTTTAACGAATACAATGGCAAACTTTATATTGCCACAAAATATGGTATCTCTGTTTATGATCTAGCGGCCTTGGAGTTTGGAGATACTTATTACATTGGAGATGGAGGCACTCAAATAAACATTACACAAACCACAGTACAGGAACCATATATTTTTGCAGCCAGTGCTTCTAATGGAATGCGAAGGGCATTGGTTGCAGATGATAATTTGATCGATTACCAAAATTGGACCACAATTATGGGTGGCAGTTTTAGTGCGGTAGAAAAATTGGGCAATGAACTTTATGCCGCCAATGGGGCCAATACTATTTTGCGATTCACACCGAATGGAACCACAACCAATGTTCAGACTTTTACATCCAACGTGCTTAAATTTAGATTGGCAGATGATCTGTTGACCATTACCACGGCTAATTCAATCCAATCATATTCTGAAGGCTTTGTGCAGGAAGCTTCCGTTACCAATGTTCAGGATTTTGATCTCAACTTACTTTCTGGCTATGCTTTTGGTTCTAATTTTTATCTGGGAACTGCAGAAGATGGTTTGTTGATAGTTCCATTTGGCAGCACGCTACCTTCACAAATACTTCCAAACGGGCCAATAAGAAACAGACCTTTTGCGCTAGATGCCTCTCCTGGGCAACTATGGGTAAGTTTTGGAGAAGTAGATATTGATTATAATCCTTATCCACTTTCTCGTTATGGCATAAGCCATTTAAAAGATACACTTTGGACCAACATCCCTTATGAGGATTTGAGAGCTTCAGTGGGTGGAGGTGAGCCAACCGATTTGGTAAAAGTTACGATCAATCCTGAAGACCCTAATGAGGTTTTTATGAGTTCTTTTGAAAAAGGACTTTTAAAAATTGTAGAAGAAAACCCCACCATTCTTTATAACGAAACTAATAGTCCATTGGATAGAGCCTTAATAGGAACTGTTGATGCCGGTATTCGATTATTTGGTTCTGAATTTGATGGTCAGGGCAATTTGTGGTTTTTACAGAGCAAATTGGACAAAGGGCTATATAAATTGACACCTAACGGACAATTTCAAAATTTTGATATTTCAAATATCATAGATCCCATAAGCGAAATAGCATTGACCAAAATAGCTATAAGTAGAGAGAATAATGTTTTTTTTGGAACCTATAAAAATGGCTTATTGGGTTATAATCCAAGAACTGATTCATTTAATAAATCAGGAAATGGTTCTGGATCGGGTAACCTTCCGTCCACAGGAGTTCGTGCTTTGGCATTTGATGCCCAAAACAGGCTTTGGATTGGAACCTTAAAAGGACTTAGGGTTCTTTATAGTCCCGGTAGTTTTTTTGATGAAGGACAAACTCCAGAAACCCAGCCGATTATTATTCTTGAAAACGGAGTAGCACAAGAGCTTTTGTATGAGCAATCCATTACAGATATTGAAGTGGATGGTTCTAACAATAAATGGATTGCCACAGCTACTGCAGGAGTGTTTTATTTGTCTCCCAATGGGCAGGAAACTTTACTCCGCTTCACTAAAGACAATTCGCCATTACCTACGAATAATGTACAGGATATGGCGATTGACCCTTTTACAGGAGTTGTTTATTTTGCTACCACACAAGGTCTTGTAGCCTACAAAGGAAGCGCTACTGCACCTAGTGATAATCTTGAAAATGTACATGCTTTTCCAAATCCTGTACGTCCCGGATTTTATGGAAACGTTACTATTGATGGACTTACGGCTAAAGCTAACGTAAAAATAACTGATATAAATGGAAGCCTAGTTTTTGAACAAACATCTGAAGGTGGAAGCGTTTTGTGGGACACCACAGCTTTTGGAAAGTATAAGGTTAGGTCTGGAGTTTATTTAGTTTTGGTTACCACTGATGATAATTTAGAAACCAAAGTTTCAAAAATAATGATAATTCGCTGATGGTTGTTGCTACCAAAGCTATTGTTTTTTCATCCATAAAATATTCCGAAGCAGATCTCATTGTTAGTTGTTATACTGAAGTTGCAGGAATCAAAAGTTATTTGCTGCGCAATATTCTGAAATCTAAAAAAGGCAAATTAAAAGCATCTTATTTTCAGCCGCTCACCCAATTAGAAATTATTGCAGATCATAAAAACAAGGGTACTCTGGAATATATTAAAGAAGCAAAAGTCTTTCATCCTTATCAAACCCTGCATACAGATATTGTAAAATCTGGGCTAGTTATGTTTTTGTCAGAAATCCTTAAAAACTGTATTCGCGAGGAAGAAGCCAACCCAGAACTTTATATTTTTTTAGAAAATTCATTTCAATGGCTTGACGAAAATGATGGAGTTGCCAATTTTCATATTTACTTTTTATTGCAATTAAGTATGTATTTAGGTTTTTATCCAGATGCCACGAATATTGAAGATGAATATTTCAATATAATGGAAGGTAATTTTCAATCTAAAAATACAGGAAACTATTGTTTGGACGGTTCGCACATTGAGAATTTCAAGAAATTATTCGGAATAAATCACGATAGCTTAAGAACTTTAAAACTTTCCCAAAATGGACGCAACGAATTGCTGGAATTAATTCTGGCCTATTACAGTTTCCATATTCAGGGGTATCAAAAACCGAAATCACTGGCAGTGTTAAACCAACTGTTTTCATAAAAAAACGCCATTTTTATATAAAATTGCACTAACGTAATGTTAAGGTGTCAAGCGCTATACATAACATTAATTAATTTAGGGTTAAAATTAATATTATGAATACTAACAGACTCTCAAAATCAATTGAAGACATTTTAAATAAACAAGTAAAAAAGGAAGCTGATGCAGCACAGATTTACCTTTCGTACGCTACTTGGGCCGACAGTGAAGGTTATGGCGGCGTAGCAAATTTACTTTTTAGACATTCTGGTGAAGAGCGCAACCATATGATGAAAGTGATCGAATATATTCAGGAACGTGGAGGAAGGGCAAAAATTTCAGCTTTATCTGCTCCACCAAAAGATCCAAAAAACCTTCAGGAATGTTTTGAAAAAATATTTCAGCACGAAGTGGATAATACTACCGCTATTTATGAAATAGTAAACCTTTCCCAAACTGAAAAAGATTGGGCCACATGGAATTTTGGACAATGGTTCGTAAAAGAACAAATTGAAGAAGAAACGTTGGTAATGGATCTTTTAGATAAACTAAAAATTGCCGGAGGACCAAAAGCTAGCAGTGAATCATTGCTTTATTTAGACAGTAAGATTGGCAAACAAGAAGACGATGCAGATCTTGCCCGCGAGGCAAGCGTTGACAATCCATAAATACCTTTACAACTTGAGCTGCAAGTGTTCATAAACACTATTGCCAAGTTGTTTTTTACCCACACTTTCAAACCCCAATGCCGAATATAATTTTTTGGCATTGGGGTTTTTATAATCCACCAAAAGCCCTACTTTTTTATGCCCTTCCTTTTTAGCTTTATCCTTTATAGCTACTAAAAGCTTACTGCCAATTCCTTTTCCCTGATGTTTGGGATAAACGCTCAAAGTGTCGATATATAATTCTCCTTCTAGTGTTTCATTTTCGATTATCAAATCTTTCACATTGTAATGTAATGCTATATATTCCAAAAAAGGTTCGCGGTAAAGCGGAAGCAGTGAGCCGTCATAAACAATAATTGAACCTACAATTAAACCGTCTTCTTCATAAACCAGCGAATTTTCATAACTGTATTGATTGGCTTTTTGCTGAAAAAAATATTCAAACAGGGGAATTGCTTTTTGTGGATCTTCTGTATTGGCGAAAGTGCAGGCCAAGTCTTCCATTGCCTGAATAATTAGAGGAGCTACAAGTTTATAATCTTCAGGACGGGCGGGGCGGATATTTCTATTTATATCACTTTTCATAATTGTAGATTAACTAAAAGCGGAATGCTTTGGAAATGAATCAATTTTTACTTTTTAAAGTATAACAGTTTCTTAAGATAGTCTTTTGATGTAAAATAATATATTTCCTATAAAAGAAAAAGATTATGAAAAAAGAAGAACAAAAAAACCTCGTTACAATTAATCCAACTACAGGAAAAGAGATTAAGAAATATCCCATAATGACCGATAAACAAGCTGATGAAGCCGTGGAAAAATGTCATAAGGCATTTATGGATTGGCGCTTGGTTTCATCCAAAGAAAGAGCTGAAATAATCAAAGCCGTCGGGAAGGAGTTGAAGGAAAGTACTGATGAACTTTCAAAATTGATGACCGATGAAATGGGAAAATTGCTAAAACAAAGCAAACAGGAAATTGAACTTTGCGCAGGAATTTGTGATTGGACGGCAGCAAATGGTCCAGAAAGCTTGAAAGATGAAGAACGCGAAATTCCTGGCGGAGGGAAAGGGGTTATTACCAATTCTCCTATTGGGGTTATTTATGGTATTCAACCCTGGAATTTTCCAGTATATCAAGTAATTCGGTATTCCATTGCCAATTTAATGGCGGGTAATGGTGTACTTCTAAAACATGCTGAAAATGTTACTGGATCAGCGTTAATGCTTAAAAAAATATATGAGAAAGCAGGGCTCCCAAAAGACCTTTTCACAGTACTTAAAATAACACACAAACAGAGCGATGAAATTATAAAGCACAAATTGGTTCGTGGTGTTACCCTTACCGGAAGCCCTGGTGCAGGAAGAGATATTGCAAAAAAAGCTGGAGCTGCGTTAAAGAAAACCGTTATGGAGTTGGGAAGTAACGACGCATACATTGTTTTGGAAGATGCAGATTTAAACCTAGCCGTAAAAATGTGCGTGCAAGGAAGAACGTATAACAATGGAGAAACCTGCGTTGCTGCAAAACGGTTTGTGGTGGTTGATAAAGTTTACGATGCATTTAAAGAAGCGTTCGTAGAACAGATGAAGAAAATGAAACATGGCGACCCAACTGATAAAGATTCAAAAATAGGACCGATTGCAAGGGAAGATCTTCGAGAGACACTGCACGAGCAGGTTGAAAAAAGCGTGAAAAAAGGCGCAAAAATTCTCTGCGGTGGCGAAATGCCAAAGGGGAAAGGGTTCTTTTATCCAGCAACGGTGCTTGAGAATGTAAAACCCGGTCAGCCCGCTTACGATGATGAACTTTTTGGCCCAGTTGCATCATTGATTAAAGCAAAGGATATGGATGATGCAATGCGAATCGCCAATGACAGTAAATACGGCCTTGGGGGTGGGATTTTTTCAAAAGATGAAGAGAAAGCAATGGAATTGGCCAGCAAATATTTTGATACGGGAATGGTCTTTATAAATAGTTTCGGTCTTGCACAACCAAACATGCCGTTTGGAGGAGTGAAAGATTCTGGTTATGGCCGCGAGCATGGTGGATTTGGAATGAAGGAATTTGTGAATACGAAAGCAATTATGCGCCTTAAAAGCTAATTGATGTTTGCAATTACTGCTTCGCTTATACTTTACGGATAAGTTAAAGATGAACGCATTCAAAAAATTATTTTGTTCAAACTATTCGCTAAATTGATAAACTTTATGATTTCCTTAAAAGGTCACAAGTTTATAGTTTAGTATCTTCAAAATAAAAAACTATGAGCACAAAAAACCTTAGTAATACAGAAGCAAAAGATAAAATTAAGGAAATGGCAGAGTCCATTGACTTTACAATGATGGCAACGAACCTGAAGAGCCAACCTTTTCACGTAGTGCCAATGAGTACGAAAAAAGTGGACGATAGTGGAAACATTTGGTTTCTCAGTAACAAAAACAGCGAGCACAATAAAAACATTGAAAGAGAAAATAAGACCCAATTGATTTATGCTGATAAAGGAAACTTTGAATTTCTAAGCATTTATGGTCGTGCCTCCATCAGCACAGACCATAACAGAATCAAAGAACTTTACGGAAGTGCCGATAACGCTTGGTTCGATGGTGTTGATGACCCAAATATTACGGCAATTATGGTTCAACCTGATGATGCACATTATTGGGACACCAAAAATGGGAAAGTGATTTCATTATTAAAAATGGCTCAAGGAGCGATAACGGGAAACGAACCAGATTTGGGGGAGCATGGCGATTTGAAGGTATAAATAAAAGCCTATTTGAAAGAAATAAAAATCCTTTTGCAGTCCAGTTATTGGATTGTAAAAGGAATTTTTAGTTTGTGGTTTTTTCTTTTTATTACACTGCGTTTAAAAGAAACAAAAATCTGGATGTTTAATCTGAAGCCTCTAGGAGCTTTCAATTTTTTTTAGTTAAGTTCTACCTCTAAAATATTGGCAGTTCCATTTTTACCTTCATTTGAGATATACATGCTCCCATCTTGCGAAAATATAATTCCCTCTGGCTGATTGAATGTTTTTTTGTGCAAATCATACAGTTTCACTGTTGTGCCTTTACTGTCGAGAATCATTAATTTGCGATTTTTACCGTCAACAATATAAATATTTCCATTCATTGGGTTTATGGCAACATCTGCAGGGTGAATCTTAAATGAAGACTTCTTATCGTCACCTTTTTTATTGTTTTCAAAAATTGAATTCTTGCGTTTTATTTTTACTAAAGGATTTTTTTCAATCTGTTTTGTTTCTAAGTTGAATGCATAAATTCCCAAATAATCCTTGCTTTCCAAGCCTTTATCTTTTGGAATTAACAACAACCTATTGTTTTCTTTATCTGGAGTTAAGGATTCCATATTATTTTTTCCGGAGAAAGGCGTATCATAAGTTTTCACGTAGAATTCATCACTTCGATAATTTGCAATTTCAAACAACTTGCCATCACTTCGTAAAACAAATGCAGTACTGTCTATAATGGCAATGCCTTCATAATCTCCCGATTTTGAAAACTTCACAGTTTTTACAACATTATTTGAGATGAGATTATAAATAAATATAATTCCATCTTCATCTTGAATGCAGGCAAGCTGGTTTTCGTCCGCCCAAGTGATGCCCGATATTTCATCCAACTCTTCGGGCATTTTCCATTTTTTTTCAATGGTATACGCTTCCTTTTCCAAAGGTGGGTTTCCATTTGCATCCTGAAATGCAAACCACAGAAAGCTCGTCAAAATGAGGACCGAAGCTACTAATATAAATGCGATTGTATTTTCGTTATTTTTTAAATTCATCAATTTCAGTATTTATAGTATCAATCTATTTGCCTGCGCTGTTCAGCACTATTTTATCTTTAAATAACATCAATATCAACTCATTAATAAGAATATTTCCTTCTTACTGCTCTTCTTATTGAAATATTCGGTTTTTAAAAGCCCTACGATGGAAGGCACTTCAGAAGGTGAGATGTTATCATCTCAACCTATAGCGAAAGTACCAAGTATTGATGAAAACAACAAAATTCCCGCAGCGCGTGAGCAATAGCAAATTCAACTGAAAAATAAAAATCTGCCTGATATGGAGGATATTTTTTAATTGATGGGGGTCAATATTTTACTTGTGGAGTCCGTAACTTCTTTTGGGAACAATGGCGAATAATCCATAATATTTGTCACATTATCCAAAGCACATAGGTATGAAATGGCGGCGGAAAGGCCATTAAATAGTGTTTCCTTAGAAGTAGGATATTTTGGTTTGGGATTTTTGTGATTCAAAGGAAGAATATAGCCACAGCCTTTTAAAAATTCAGCTTCAATTTTTAGGAGTTCCGAAGGACTATATCCGTGAAATTTACGTCCCAAATTTTCGTGAACAAGGCCAACATAGTTCAATTGCAGCGAACCGTGGTCGTCGCTGAGGTGTTTCCAGCTGTCGGTATTATTACAAATATTACCTACTGCGCAATGGTTACAGCATTCGGGATTTAATGTTTCGTTATGAAAGGCAGTGTATAGTTTGCTCAAAGCTGCATCTAATCTTTCTGGAATTTTCATAATAATTTTTTTAATCACTATGAAATTAAACAAATACCGAAAGTATTCAAAGTAATTATCCTTTTTTTAAGGGTTTTGGTTCGTAATTTTATTTTACTTTCCTAAATTCCAAATCCTGAAAATCATAACTAAAATCAGTCAATGGTGAAATTGGGCTCATTGTGAAACCTTCCGCCTTGCCTTCAGTATCCAAATTGAAATTTACAAAAGCATCCGCTTTTAGCGAAGCGTCATTCCAACGAACTACATAGGTTGTTCCTTTATAATAAGTCATTGTTCCGGTTAAGTCTGGAGATTTTTCCGCTTTAAAATGAAGACTACCATTTTGATTGCTGATTAAAACATTGCCGAACCAAACATCTTTATAAGTGCCTATATAATCTGCCGGATTGGGTTTTGGAGCTTTACTTTTAAGTTGCGCAGCAATATTTTTCTCTACTGCGGAAACAATGCTGTCTTCCCTTCGTTCTCCCGCAAGACGTCGGTCGTTATATTGTTTTATCCTGTCTTCGCCTTTTATGCCGAAATACCCATCTTTTATTGAGTTGGTAATTGCTGTAAAAGCGGCTCCGCTTTGTTGGTTTGTAAGCACGATAATTCCCAGATCCATTTCTGGAATAAGGGTAACTTGGCTAACAATTCCGTTCAATCCTCCTGTGTGGGTAACTTGAAAATAACCGTTTACGTCACTCAAAAACCAACCCAGCCCATATGCTGAAAAGTGAGTATTGTATGGCCCTTTCCCACTTCTTAAAATAGTTTGTGGTGTCCACATTTCGTTGTGCACTTTTTCGCTGAAAAGCCTGTTCTTTAAATTTTCGCCGTATTTCCCATCGTTTAATTGTGCCTGAACCCAAGTACTCATATCGTTTATTGAAGCAAAGATCCCGCCAGCGGGCGTTGCGATTTGGGTGAAAGTATCTGCTGTTAATTCCAATTTTCCGTTTACTGGAGCGTGGCCGTCAATTCTATTATTGTCTGCTTTTATTTCAGGAATGGAAAGAAAGGAACGGTTCATTCCCAATGGTTTAAAAAAGTTTTCTGAAATGTAATCGTCATAGGATTTTCCTGAAACCCGCGCGATTACTTCACCAGCAACAATGTACAGCAAGTTGTCATAATCAAACTTGCTTCGGAAAGAGGAAACAGGTTTCAAATAGCGAAGATTGTGGATCATTTCGGTTTTGGTGGTTGTGTTTGAAGCAGGAAAAACCATCAAATCGCCAGCGCCAAGACCCAAACCGCTTCTATGTGTAATAAGATCACGCACTGTGAATTCGTTGGTAACGTAGGCATCGTTAAGTTTAAATTCGGGAATAATATCGGTTACTTTCGTGTCCCAAGTTAGTTTTCCTTGGTCAATCAGTTGTCCCAAAGCTGCGGTAGTAAAAGCTTTGGTGTTTGAGGCAACGCCAAAAAGTGTGTTTTCATTTACAACGGCATTTGTTTTTAGCGAACGAACTCCATAGGTGTTTTTATGATAAATTTTACCATCCTTTAAAACCGCTACCGCCATTCCGGGAACGTCAAAGGTTTTCATTGTTTTTTGAACCAGGCTGTCAATCTGTGGCCCGGTTAAAGCTTGCGCATTGACTGAAAAATTAAAGGATAGAAGTAGAACGGAAAGGATTGCAATTTTGGCAGAAAAAGTTCTCATGTATAGAATTTATAATTGGAGTTTAAAGGTATTAAATCTTTTTCTTAAATTTAGGATAGCTAATCACTCGCAAAGATTGCGACCCTAAAATGTTTGTTATGACAGCAAAGGAATTTTGGGATGACTTCAAGGATTTTGAGGAAAGCCTGCGCCTCGATATGGATTTTATGGGGGAAGAAAAAAAATCCAGCACCTTTTCATACCTATGTGCACAGCTGGATGATTATTGTCTTGGTCTTAGCCCAATTGCTTCAATTTTAGGAAAGAACACGAACAAAAAGTATATTTTAACCATATCGTGTTCTGGCAAAATGGATTTGCTGTTATATGTGAATCGTTTGGTAGACATGGCGCCCGAAATTGAACATTGGGAGATCAAAGCTTTGGTAGCGGGCAAAATTGAAAAAGACCCAAATATAATGTCTGAACCATTTAAATCTGACGACTTTAGCATAACGCCAAAAGATATTCGTTTTACGGTTTATTCCTGGGATCCTGAAAAGGGTATTTTTGATCTTTTAATATTACTTCCTTTGAACCTTGCGGAAGTGGATGATGACAAATTGGATAATGCCTTTAGAGCTATTTTTGAAAAGTTATGGGGCGAGCGTTTTGTAGGTGAAAAAATTAACTGTCTTTTCTTTACTAATAACGCCATTTTTGAGTATGACTTCCTAGATTTGGAAATACTTGAAGTTTGTCTTAATAGTTTTGAGTAGCTTTATAAATCAGTTGGATTAAATTAGTTTCAACTGATTCACAATTTCCTGCAAAGAAACTTTCGCATCCCCAAAAAGAATACAGCAATTGTCCAATCCAAAGAGGTCGTTTTGCACTCCGGCGTAGCCTTTGTTCATACTTCGTTTAATAACAATTACTTGCTTGCTTTCATAAACACGGATGATTGGCATGCCGTAAACTGGGCTGTCGGGGTTGTTTTCGGCAGCGGGGTTTACCACATCATTTGCACCTAGAACTAAGACAACATCATATTGCTCCATGTTTTCATTGCCCTCGTCCATTTCCTTTAGGTGAGAATATTCCACATTGGCTTCGGCAAGAAGCACGTTCATATGGCCGGGCATACGACCTGCAACGGGATGGATAATGTAATCTACCCCAACATGGCGTTTTTCCAATAACTGTTGCAATTGTCCACAAATATGTTGCGCCTGTGCAACGGCAAGTCCGTAACCGGGAACGATTGCCACTTTTTGCGCGAATGAAAGCGACATTGCTGTTTCTGAAATACTGATTTCTTTAATATCCTGTTCTTCTTCAACAATACCGTTTTTACTTTTTTTAAACGTTCCGGCAAGAACTTTTAATAATGAACGATTCATCGCTTTGCACATTAAAAGCGTAAGCAAAATTCCTGCGGCACCTACAAAAATTCCACCGGCTATCATTGCCTTGTTCCCGTAAACAAAACCTGCGAAAGCAGTTGCGATACCTGTAATACTGTTTAATAGTGAAATTACAACAGGCATATCTGCGCCACCAATAGGAAGTACGAAAAGAACGCCATAAACCATAGCGAGCGTTGCCAAAACATACATAAAAGCGGTAAAGCCAATTGGAATGATTCCGAAGAAATAAAGCACGGGCAACAACACCATCAATCCCAAAAGTATTCTTGCTGAAAAAATAACCGATTTGCTGCGCCTGTCCTTCACTTTTCCAGCCAGTTTTCGCTCTGCAATTATACTTCCTGTTAAGGCAATCGCACCGGTAACCAAACCCGCAATAAGCAAGATTTGATTTCCCAAAATTGAAGTTGTAATATCCATTTGATTGGCCTCAACTAATCCTAAAAGCATTGCACAACCACCCCCAGTTGCATTGAAAAGTGAAACCAGTTGTGGCATTCCGGTCATCTCAACTTTGTCCGAAAGGCGTTTGCCAATGAGGGTTCCAATGGCAATTGCTAAAAACATTATAGTTAAATTTGTATAGGGAACCGTAGCAGTAATTGCTGCTACAAAAGTGAGCACAACTGCCAGCACCATACCCATAGCCGCTATTAGGTTTCCTGTTTTTGCGTTTTTTGGAGAACTCATAAACTTCAACCCCCCTAAAAAGGAAATAGTGGCCAGTAAATAGCCTACTTCAATAATTGCGTACATCTTAGATTATTTTTTTGAACTGAACATTTTCAGCATTCTTCCGGTAACAAAAAAACCTCCAGAAATATTAAGTGTGCCGAGAAAAACAGCAATTCCTCCCAAAGTAAGATTGAGGTAATCGTCTGCTGGAACCCGAAGCATCACAATAATGGCTCCAACCAAAATAACACCACTAATAGCATTAGCGCCGCTCATTAATGGTGTGTGTAAAATAGCGGGAACATTTGCAATAACCTCAATGCCGATAAAGACACAGAAGAGAACAAAGTAAATTTCTTGAATGTTTTGATTTATAAAATCCATAGCTAGGCGGGTTGTAGTTGTTTGGTAAAATGAGGATGCGTCCATTCGCCTTCGTTCATTATTTGGCAGGCGTTTAGCAATGGATCATCTTCTTGACTTTCTGCTTTTTGTTTATATTTTAAAAAGGAGAAAAAGTTATTGGAAAGCAATTTTGAAGCAGCAGAGGGAATTTCAGTAGAAAGACTTGAGTTTCCTAAAATAGTTACTCCATTGTGACTTATAGTTTCGTTATTTTTTGAAAGTTCGCAATTTCCGCCTTGTTCGGCAGCAAGATCAATGATTACACTACCGGGTTGCATGGCTTCCACGGAGTGCGTTTCAATAAGTAAAGGGGCTTTTCTTCCAGGAATATTTGCTGTACTGATAACTATGTTTGCCGTTAGAATATGATTGTGGATCAACTCTTTCTGCTTTTTTTGATATGCTTCACTTTGTTCCACGGCATAACCTCCGGCATTTGAAGATTCGGTATAGCCTTCCACTTCAATAAATGTGGCACCGAGGCTTCTTACTTCTTCTCCAGCAGATTTACGCACATCAAAAGCTTCTACTATTGCGCCCATACGTCGTGCTGTGGCAATGGCTTGTAAACCTGAAACACCAGCTCCGAGTACTAAAATTTTAACAGGAGTAAGTGTTCCCGCGGCTGTTGTAAACATAGGGAACACGCTATTATATAGTTCAGCAGCTTTTACAGTAGCCCTATACCCCGCTAATGAAGCCATTGAAGAAAGCACATCCATAGGCTGCGCCAATGTGGTTCGGGGTAGCAAATCTAAGCTGTAAACGGTAGCACTATGTTTTTTATAAATAACGAATTTGGAATCATGAAAAAGGGGATTGAAAATACCAATGAAGCAACAACCCCCCTTCATTTCCACTTCGCTAAAAGTATGGTTAATTGATACTATGGTATCCGAATTTCTAAAAATTGATTCTCGCGATTGGCATTTGGCTCCAGCCTGTAGGTATGCGTCATCTTCAATTTCTAGCGAACTGCCCAGCCCGGACTCAAAAAGAATGTTGAGTGCCAATTCCCCAGTAAGACGTTTAACTTCTTTGGGTAACAAACAAACCCTCGAATCATTTGGGGTTTTAAGAACTCCTATTGTCATTGGCTGTGGCTGTTCGCTCATAATTTTTGTTGTACTTATATTCAAAGCATTATTTGTTTAGGATATTGAAATACTCTTCTTTAACTCTTCTGTATTTTTCCAAATGGTATAAATAAATTTTTCTGTAGCGTTCGTGTTCGCTTATATAAAACATATCGCAGTCCACATCTTCACATTCCGTAGCGAGCGGTAGGCTATTTTTATATTTTCTAAAAGCATTCAGATTAATCCTGTTTTCTTCCTTTTTTATAGAAAGTCTCATCAAAACTGGTTGTTCCTCCAAAATATTAAAAAGCTCCCCATTACTAAGGTTTAGGAGGTTTACTATTTCTTTCTCAATGTATTCCAAGTGGCCAATCCAATTATCCAATTCAATCCAATTATTCTTAAAGGTGATTGTCTCCGGAGTGTCGTGGTCGTAAATCTGCATGATTTAAAATTTTACTGATTTTTAAATTTTCACTACGTAAAACTTATAATAGTACGTCTATATCAATGGGTCTTTCTGCTTGTTTCACACTTGTTATTTGAAGTTCTTTAGTGCCGTTTGGAAAATTCCATGATACTGAATCGCCTTCCGCATAACCCATAACTGCCGAGCCCATAGGAGCCAATATGGAAATTTTATTGACGGATATATCCCGTGCCGTGGGAATGACTAATTGAAATTCGGTTCTCCATGTACCAGACTTTACAGTAACAATGCTATTGAAACGAATGACATCTTCTGGCATTTCTTCATTGTCGTAAATAATAGCAGTTGTTAGCTCCCCACTTAATTTTTTTAATGAATCTTTCGTGTTTTGGTCTTTGTAATAGCCAGTAACATTTAAGAGGCGCTTTAAAAAAACGTATTCTTTTTTTTCCAATATCAAGTTTCCGTATTTCATGTTTTTCTAACTTTTTAAGTTAAATGGAACACCCTCTAAACATTATATTCTTAGAATGAATTCAAAATTGGGTGTTCCATCAACCCAGATTTTTAATTATGGGAAGATTCCCCTTAATATGTATGCTTTTTCAATGCGTTCTATGGCAATTGCAAATGCTGCAGTGCGCATATCGACTCCGTTTTCTTCAGAATATGTGGTTACTTTTTTGAAAGTAGATTTAAGCTTTTTCTCCAGTTTTTCCAGAATCTCGTCCATCTGCCAAAGCTCGCCGTTACGGTTCTGAAGCCATTCAAAATAACTTCCAATCACTCCGCCAGAATTACACATAATGTCTGGAATAATTGTGATGCCGCGCTCTATAAGTATTTTTTCGCCTTCAACATCTGTTGGACCATTTGCACCTTCAGCGATTAAAGTTGCTTTTATTAAAGCTGCGTTCTCCTTTGTAATTTGATTGCCTAAAGCTGCAGGAATACAGATATCGCAATCTAAACCAAAGAAATCCTTACCTTTCATAGCCGAAGCTTCGGGGAAACCTAAGATGCTACCATTGTTTGCTTTTCCATAGTTGAAAAGATCTTCAACAATAATACCTTCTTTGTTTTGAACACTTCCAAAAGCATCCTGAACACCGACCATCTTTGCGCCTTCGGTTTCAAGGAAATGTGCTGCCCAATAACCTACGTTTCCAAAACCTTGAACGATAAAGGTTTTTCCTTTTAGGGTTTCATCGTTCTTTTCTGCCCAAAATTTAATGGTCAAAAATACCCCATAACCAGTAGCGCGGTCGCGACCTTCCAAACCTCCGCTGCCCACAGGTTTTCCTGTAACTACGTGTTGATTTTTGGAACGCTCGCTGGTGTTTTTGGTACTCATATACGTATCAGCAATCCAAGCCATGGTTTGATCGTTTGTATTTACGTCTGGCGCTGGAATGTCGTGTTCTGGACCAATGTTTTCACCTAAAGCATACGTAAATCTTCGGGTAATCCGCTCCAATTCACTTTTTGAATATTTTGAAGGATCAATCTGGATTCCTCCTTTTGCGCCTCCGTAAGGCAGGCCTGCCAAAGATGTTTTCCAGGTCATCCACATTGCCAAAGCACGAGCTGCGTCAATATCTACTGTTGGGTGGTAACGAAGACCGCCTTTATAGGGACCTAGTGCATTATTATGTTGCACGCGGTAACCAGTAAATATTTCTACATCGCCGTTGTCCATGCGGACTGGAAAGTGAATAATAATTTCAGTATTGGTAATGCTAAGAATTTTGCGAACGTTTGGATTTAGATCTATTTCGTCTGCAGCGTGGTTGAATTGTTCTAACACGTTGTCCAACATTCCTCTTTTTACAGGTTTAGGTTTTTCCACTGTTTGTCCGTTTATCATTTTAATTGTTTTTTTAAACTGTCGCCAGTTCTGGTTTTCTTTTTTTAATTTTTTTAATCGGGGTGGGGGTTTGGTGCTGTAGTTCGTCAAATTCACTACATGAAAACACCGCGCTTTTGGTGTGCGTCAATACGCAATAAGCAGCGTGCACACATCCATTGCAAAGATTTATAGAATTTGTATTCATAGGTACTTATTGTTTGCAATCGTTATTGGCAACCTGTGTGCCATTCAGAGAAGCATTTTAAAAACAACAATTAACTGTCTAAAAAACAGTGATCTAAATAGTTTACTGTGAAATAATTAGAGTGAATAAAGCGGGGATTATTTATTGCATTGGGGAGAAATTACCCAATCAGGGCAAATTTCAAATAAAAGAAAAAATCCCAAACTCCAAAATACTTTTTTTTGGGATTTGAGATTTGTTTTTTGATACTATTCTTTAGTTTTCCCGCGAAGTGTTTTGCGGTCAATTTTAAGAATCTCCGCAGCCTTAGTTTGATTGTTATCGGTAGCCGCAAGTACTTTTTGGATGTACTTTTTCTCCATTTCCTTTAAAGAGAGTAGTCCTTCTTCGGGGAAATTTATTTGATATTTTAAATTGTCCGGCAAATCCTTTATGCCAATGGTTCTGTCGCACATAATTACAGCCCGCTGAATCACATTTTCCAGTTCACGAATGTTTCCTGGCCAATCATAGCGTTGCAAAAGGACTTGTGCTTCAGGGTCTATAGTAATATAGCGACCTTTATACTCATTGCCATATTTAAAAAGAAATTTATCAGCCAACAACGGAATATCTTCTTTTCGCTGCCGAAGTGGGGGCACATCAATTTCCACGACAGTTAATCTATAAAAAAGATCTTCCCGAAACGTTTCCTTTGCAATCATTTCTTTTAAATTGCTATTGGTAGCTGCAATTACACGCACTTCAATTTTTTCGGTTTTTCGGTCGCCAACCTTCATAACCTCTTTTTCCTGTAAAACACGCAAGAGTCTGGATTGAACAGCTAGCGAAGCGTTTCCTATTTCATCTAAAAAAATAGTTCCGCCATCTGCAGCTTGAAAAAACCCTTCGCGGTTATCGTTGGCTCCGGTGAAGGCGCCTTTCACATATCCAAAAAGCTCAGACTCCAGGAGATTTTCTGGAATTCCACCGCAGTTCACAGCAATAAATGGCGCACGGGAAAATTTACCGTTATAGTGAATGGAACGGGCCACAAGTTCTTTCCCCGTGCCGCTTTCACCACTAATGAAAATAGTAGCTTTGTTGTCTTTAACGCGGTCAATTATTTGGGTAACGTTTTTAATAGCTTCGCTTTCACCAATAATTTCGTTGTATTTTTTTGTTTCTGCAGAGTCGGTTGAGGTTTTTCTTTTAGCTTTTATGGAAAGCGATTTAAGCACGCCCTGTTTCAATTCCTCCTTCGTAAAAGGTTTCACTATATAATCAACCACTCCGGACTTGATTGCCGAAAGTGCGTCTTGCACTGAAGGATACCCTGTAACCACCAATTTTGGCATGTTTGGATAATGTTCCGAAGCAAATTGAATAAGCTGAAACCCATCAACTTCGGGCATTTTTAGATCGGTTATCAGTAAATCTATCTCCGTATCGCGCAAAATGGCGACGGCCTCTTTAACCGAAATGGCTTTGTAAGTGTGGTAATCCAACGAATGCAGATGCCGTTGGAGCAACTCCAAAATGTTGATGTCGTCATCTACTATCAGTATATTTTCCTTTTTAAGCATCGGTTTTATTGTTTCGGAAAAGTAATAATAAAAATGGCACCCGTAGGATTATTTGGTTGGTAATCTATAGTTCCACGGTGGCTGCGTATAATTCCGTGAACCACGCTCAACCCAAGGCCAGAACCATCGCCAACAGTTTTTGTTGTGAAAAAGGGTTGGAATATTTTCTGTACATCTTCAGCGGAAATGCCCGGGCCTTCGTCAGAAATTTTTAAAATTATTTTCTTTTTTGCTTCTTCCAAAATGATTTTAATCAAACCACCTTTTGGTGAAAAATAAATGGCGTTCAGTACCAAATTGAAAATTACCTGCGTGAGTTGAATGGTGTCAGCTTTTAATAAAACGGGGCTTTTTGGAAGAGTTACTTTATATTTTACTTCGGTCTTTTTAAAAGTTGGATCCAGCAAATTCATCGCTTCGTTTATCACTGGAATTATATCTGTTAGCCCTAAATTTTGTGGCATTTCGCAAGCGAAAAACATCAATTTTTTAACAACTTCACGCGAAAATATTGCGCTGTTTATAATTTTATCAAGGTCCTTACTTGCTTGTGTGCTTCCGGCTTCCTTGCTTTTTAAAAGTTCGGCAAAGCCCAAAATATTTGCGAGTGGCGTGTTTAGTTCATGTGCAATTCCTGCGGTTATTTCCCCCAAAATACTCAATCGGTCTGCGTGTTCCATTTTTCGCTTTACAATGGCTTCATTTTCACGAATGGTCACGCGTTCCAACAAATCACCAACATTGATTGCCACATTTTTCAATAATTTTTTCTCTTCTTTTAAAAAATCTTTTTTGGTAAATTTATCTGCAGGATAATAAACTTTTATATATCCTTTCGACTCATTGAAAATAGTAATGTTGCTCTCAATAAAAACCGTTTTTTTCGTAAGTGTTGAAGAAATAAGATGGAAAGTACCTGAGCAGATTTCAACTGTGGCATGTTTGCTGTATTGCAATGATTTTCTGATACTGAGTGCAATAGAAAAAAGCGTTTTGTCCAGTTCTTTATAATCGTTATTTACGATAATGGAAGAAACTTCATACAAACAGGTAAGCTCTTTAATGCGCTCCTTAAGGTTTTTTTCTAAAGTCATAAAACACCTTCATTCTTTTTTCAAAGGTATCAAATTATAACGTTTGTACATTGCTATAAGGCTTGCTCAAAAAAAGTAAAAGAATGTGAAAAAACCAGCAATTAAAATCGAACCAATTGTGAGTCAAGACCCGGTTCTGGACCTACAATATATTGTGTTTTGGCTCCGATTACGGTTTGATCGTTGTTTAAATCTGCCAAAAATAATGGAACCGTGAGTCCGCTTTCGTCAATATTTAAGGAAATATTTTTGAAGATAGTAATTTCGGTTGTAATGGCTATAAAGTCGTGATTGTTGAGTTGCTCTTTGGAAAAGTAGGTCTCCTTTTCGGGAAATTGAAAACCCTCCTTTTTAAAGTTTAAATTATTCTGAAGTACTTCTGCTTTATTAAGTGTGAAAACTGCTTCGGAATTTTCATAATAATCCTTTTTACTTTTATTATCTTCTATTGATTGATATTTGTTTTTTTTGTCTATATCAACAAGCGCCAAATGCAAGGAAATTTCTTCGGGAATCAAAATAACTTCCTTTTTTATTTGTGGAAGCAGATTGTAGATTATCTCAACTTGTGGTTCCCTCATCAAAGCGTGTTGCATACATTCCACTAACAGAATGTCTACTTCAAATTCTTTGGGTATAATAAAATTTGAAGCGTCAGAATTATAGATTGCAGCTACATAGTCTTGAACCCCGAAGCCTTTAATAATATTTTTTAAGCTTTCAATGCTAGACGTGTTTACTTCCAGTAAAATAAGTTGTAATTCGGAAGGTGTATAAAGTGTTAATAACGGTAAGATTAAAGTTGCAAAGGGACCCGTGCCTGAATAAAGTATGGTAACCGGTTTCCCAGGAGTTTTATTAAGAACCTTCTGCACAGCTTGGTTTAACCCTATCATAAATTTATTTGTGCGTTGTGCGTCTTTAAGACACATTCCCGCCCATTTGGGGCTGATTGCTTTTCCGGCAGCTAAGAATATATTTTCCGAATTACCTGGAGTCTCTTGGCTTTGCTCCGAAACTGTTTCTAAAAGAAGCTTTAATGCTTCAATGGAACTTTTTATGGCTTTAGAATCTACTTTTTCAGAAATTAAATTTTGAGTGATTTCTCCCAGTTTTTTCTTTGCCTTTTTGTTAATCATAAGTTAAGTTTTAATGCCGATAATATACATATATATTCGATAAACGAATATACGTAGTACTACGTATGGTTTTTTTTAAATATATCTTTTAACTTGCAGAAATAAATATTTAAGAATTAATGTTTCATTAAAATGCACGTTTTAAACCTGTTATTTAATAAAATGATTCTTAAATACTAACTAACCAAAATATGAAAAACACTACTTCGCGAAGGCTCTTTATGCGCAATTCTGCTTTTGCCATAACGGGGCTAACCGTATTGACTCCCTCCATTGCCAGTGCTTTTACGGAATCTGAAAGTCCTTTTTTAGGCTATAATCCGTATGCCGAAACTAAAAATGATTTAAGAGCAGGTATTTTTGACTCTAATTCAATTACTATAAAAGGAACTATCTATGAAAAAGATGGTGACACACCTATAAAAAATGCAAGTATAGAAGTTTGGCATCTTTCGCCAAATTCTTCAAAATATAGGCATCGCGCAAAACTTCAAACTGATGATGTGGGAAATTATGAATTTATAACTGATTTTCCGAATAAGGAAGAAGGGAAAGCCCCACGAATATATTTCAAAGTTTCAAATGCTGAAGATTCTAGTTTCACAGAATTAATTTTAAATAATTCTGGAGCACATATTACTTGTGAACATTGGAAAAAAAATAAGCAGTTGGGAGATAAATTGTTTCCTAAGAAAGAAGACTTTTTAAATCAATCAACCGTACACTTCAACATTTCAATTTAAAAACCTAAAACAAAAAATTATGGACCCAATTCTCGGACAAATTCAAGCATTCGGATTTAATTTTACACCACGTGGCTGGGCTAAATGTGATGGTACACTTCTAGCTATTAGTTCAAACTCAGCGCTGTTCTCCTTATTAGGAACCACTTATGGTGGTGATGGAAGAACAACTTTTGCACTTCCAGACCTTAGAGGTAGATCTGGACGTCATCAAGGAACAGGTCCGGGGCTAAGTACAGTAACCATTGGGCAAAGGGGAGGGGCTGAAACACATACCTTGACTACTGCTCAAATGCCTTCTCACAACCATTCTATTGCTGCAAAAGAAGAAGGAAATTCCGATACACCAGGTGGTACTTATATAGCTGGAGATGGCACAAGCGCTTTTGGAACTTCTGCAGATACCCAAATGGCAGCTAACGCCGTGGGAAATAATGGAGGAAATCAATCCTTTAACATACAAAACCCTTATCTGGTAGTAAACTACTGTATTGCAACCGTAGGTATTTTCCCTTCAAGAAATTAATTATTCAAACGTAAATTTTATATTTCACTCTAAAACAAAAAAATTATGGACCCATTAATTGGACAAATTCAAGCATTCGGATTTAATTTTGCACCACGTGGGTGGGCAAAATGCGACGGACAACTTTTAGCTATTAGCTCGAACACAGCATTATTTTCACTTATAGGAACTACTTACGGTGGTGATGGAAGAACAACTTTTGCGCTTCCAGACCTTAGAGGTAGATCTGGTCGCCATCAAGGGACTGGCCCAGGACTAAGTCCAGTAAGCATTGGACAAAGAGCTGGTTCAGAAACACACACCCTTACAATTCCTGAAATGCCTTCTCACAACCATTCTCTTGCTGCAAAGGAAGAAGGAGATTCCGATACACCGGGTGGTACTTATATAGCTGGAGATGGCACAAGCGCTTTTGGAACTTCTGCAGATACCCAAATGGCAGCTGCTTCAATTGGAAATAATGGAGGAAGCATACCTTTTAACATACAAAATCCTTATCTGGTAGTAAACTACTGTATTGCGACCGTAGGTATTTTCCCTTCAAGAAATTAATCAACCCCTTTATTTAATGCCAAAATCTCCCCAGATAAAGCTTAACGTAAATTAAAAATCATGAAAAAAATTACCCTATTAATTATCCTACTTTTTGCTACATTCATAGGCAATAGCCAAACAACTTTAACCGCGGGAGATATTGCTTTTATAGGCAGTAATTCAGATTATACACTAAGTGCTGATGACAACGTGACTTTTGTTCTTCTTAAGGATATTGACGCCGCCACTACTATTATTTTTACCGATATGGGTTGGAATGATGGCACTGGTTTTTTTGCAACCAATGGTGATGGCGAGTTTACTTGGACCTCTGGTTCAGCGAGGAGCGCAGGTGATGTTATAACAGTAGATATGAGCGCCATGCCAGCAACGGCATCCTATAGCTCCATTGGGGACCAAATTTTTGCAATTCAAGGTTCCACAGCCGCTCCAGTATTTATTGCTGGTATGCAATCCAACGATATAACTGGTGGAGGCGATGATGCAAACTGGGATGGTGTTGCAAATAGCAATTCCACTTCGGCCCTCCCAAATGCTTTGGTTACTGGTTCTACCGCAGTAAGGTTAGTCCCAGAGGCAGATAACTGGCAGTTTAGTTGTATGATTGCTGGAGGTGCAGTATCTGGAACAGCAGCTGATATTAGGGCAATTGTAAATAATAGGGCAAATTGGGTAAGCGATAATACTACGGTTTATAATCCTGCAGTGGAATCAGGATGTACTTTTACGGTTACTACTGGTGCAGATACCACTCCACCTGTAATTTCATGTGCGCCTACTCCTGCGCCTATTACAGCAGGAACTAATGGACTGGCTGCGATACCAGATTTAGTAACTGGGACAACTGCAACCGATCCTGGTGGTTCTGCTCCAGCAAATATTACAATAACACAATCTCCAACCGCTGGCACTATGGTCGGTGTTGGTGTTTTTGCGGTTATTTTAACTGCTACTGATGAAGCTGGAAATAGTGCTACGTGCACCATAAATGTAACAATAAACGAACCACCTTCCACAACATTAGCTGCAGGCGACATTGCCTTTGTGGGCTTTAATTTAGATGGAACTGATTCTTTTGCTTTTATAATTTTGAAAGATATAATTGCAGGAACAAATATAAAATTCACCGATTGCGGTGTTTCAAACCCAAATACAATTACATGTGCAGGTTCTGGAGGTGGTGATGCCAGTGCAACTTGGTACGCTTCCTCTGCAATGAGTGCAGGAGATATTGTTACCCTGCCGGGAAGTTTTATGTCTGGGAGTGTTTTGTCCTCCATTGGAGATCAACTATTTGCTTATCAAGGCACAGCTGCTTCCCCCAATTTTATTACTGGAATACATAGTAATGTAGACCCAGGCGTTACAAACGATGCCGATTGGGACGGAGCAAATACTTCAAACACAACAACTTCCTTACCAGATCAATTAACCAACGGCGTAAACGCCATTAGGCTTTATGTTGCAGGATCTCCTGAAACAGAGGTTGACAACTGGCAGTTTGATTGTTCTTCCGTGCCTGGAGGAGTTCCAATTACTGGGACTGCTGCTCAAATTTCGGCAATAATCAATGATATTCAATATTGGATAAGTAATGACACCAATGAATTCGTGCCTACTGCAAATTCTGGCTGTGGTTATTCAGTAATACTTACCTCATTTACAGCTCCAGCTGATTTATGTGTTGATGCTGGAGTGCAAACTAGTCTTGGAGGAGGAACGCCTACTGGTGGTGTATACAGTGGTCCAGGAGTAACCGATGACGGTAATGGCACAACTTACAGTTTCGACCCTGCTGCGGCAGGAGTTGGAGTACACACTTTAACTTATACAGAAAGTGGAAATTCTGCAACAGATGATATTGAAGTCTTTGCATTGGATGACGCTTCTTTTAGCTACAGCGCTGCTTCCTATTGCGCAAATGATACAGACCCTACTCCAACCATTTCAGGTTTAGCAGGAGGAACTTTCACTTCGGGAGCAGGATTGTCCATTAATGCTTCAACAGGAGCAATTGATGTATCCGCCAGTACAGCAGGAACATACACTGTTACTTACACAACGTCTGGAACTTGTCCAAATAGTTCAGGTGTGAGTATTACTATAAATGCTTTGGATGATGCTTCATTTAACTACAGTGCTGCTTCATATTGTGTTAGTGCTGGAGATCCTTCGCCAACCATTACAGGTTTAGCTGGTGGAACTTTCACTTCAGCACCAGCAGGCTTATCAATTAATGCTTCAACAGGAGCAATTGATGTATCAGCTAGTACACCTGGATTATATACAGTTACATATACAACAGCTGGAACTTGTCCAAATAGTTCAGGGGTTAGTGTTACTATAAACGCATTAGATGACGCTTCGTTTAGCTACGGTGCTGCTTCCTATTGTATAGCTGGTGCAGATCCTACCCCAACAATCACTGGTTTGGCTGGTGGAACTTTCACTTCAGCACCAGCAGGCTTGGCAATTAATGCTTCAACAGGAGCAATTGATTTGTCCGCCAGTACACCTGGAGCATACACAGTTACTTACACAACGTCTGGAACTTGTCCAAATAGTTCTAGCGTAAGTGTTACTATAAATGCATTGGATGATGCTTCGTTTAACTATAGTGCTTCTGCATATTGTGTAAATGCGGCAGACCCTACACCTACCATTACAGGTGTAGGTGGGGGAACTTTCACTTCAGCCCCAGCAGGCTTGGCAATTAATGCTTCAACAGGAGTAATTGATGTGTCCGCCAGTACACCTGGAGCATTCACCGTTACTTATACAACGGCTGGAGTTTGTTCGAATAGTTCTAATGTTAGTGTTACAATAAATGCATTGGATGATGCTTCGTTTAACTACAGTGCAGCTGCATATTGTGTAGATGCGTCAGATCCAACACCAACCATTACAGGGTTAGGTGGAGGAACTTTCACTTCATCACCAGCAGGTTTATCAATTAATGCTTCTACAGGAACAATAGATGTATCTGCTAGTACACCTAGAGCATACTCTGTTACTTACACAACAGCTGGAAATTGTCCGAACAGTTCAAGTGTTAGCGTAACCATAAATGCATTACCAACAGTTACATTTTCAGCGCCAGCGAGCCCTGTTTGTCCGAGTGCAGTTTTAACTGGCCAAGGAGGAGGAACTCCAATGGGAGGTGTTTATAGTGGTCCTGGTGTTACGGATGATGGAAATGGTATGACATATACATTCGATGCAGGGGCTGCGGGTAATGGAACACATACTTTAACATATACATTTAGCGACGCTAATGGATGTGCAAATAGCGATTCAGATACTGTGACTGTAGCGGATACCGAACCTCCAGTTGCAAACTGTGCAGCTCCATTTACAATTCAATTGGATGTTAATGGAATGGCCAGTATCACGACAGCCGATATTGAAAATGGCAGTACGGACAATTGTGGGGTTGGAAGCACTTCTATAGATAAATCAGATTTTGACTGTAGTAATGTAGGCCCAAACACGGTAACATTAACAGTAACCGATGTAAACGGAAATTCTTCAACCTGTACTACTATTGTAACAGTTGAAGATAATATTCCACCAGTAATTACTTGTCCTGGAGATATTACTGTAAGTAATGACCTAGGTGTTTGTGGCGCCGTTGTAAATTATACAGTAACCGCAACAGACAATTGTAGCTCAACTGTTCCTGTATCACAAACTTTCACATATACTGGCGCTATGGAAAATTTCACTGTTCCAGCTGGTGTTACCTCTATTTCAATTGAAGCCTTTGGTGCCCAAGGAGAGTCTGGCATTGGAGGAAGTTTTGGTACTGGTGGCTTTGGAGCTATGGCCAATGGAGAACTATCAGTAACTCCTGGCGATGTTTTAACAATATATGTAGGCGGAAGTGATGGATTTAATGGAGGAGGTAACCCAGGTGTTAGTGGACCTAATATTTCAGGTCACGGTGGTGGTGCCAGTGATGTAAGAATTGGTGGAGGAACCATAAATGATAGAATTATTATTGCTGCCGGTGGTGGTGGTGGTACAGGCGGACCTCAAGGAAGCTGTGCAGTTGGTCCAGGTGGAAACGGAGGAAATGGAGGTGATATTTTATTAGGAGGTTCTGGAACTACAGGAAGTGGTTGCAGCCCAGGAGGAACTGGAGGAATAGGTGCTACCGATATGATGGGTGGAACAGGAGGTTTAGGAAACTCTAATTGTGGTGATACTGGAGGTTCAGGAACTAATGGTGCTTTAGCAATTGGGGGTAATGGTGGAGATGGTAAAATAGGATGTGGTGGATTTACTGGATCTGGCGGCGGTGGCGGCGGTGGCGGCTATTACGCTGGCGGCGGCGGCGGCGGTGGCGCTGGCGGTGGCGGTGGCGCATGGTCTGGCGGCGGTGGTGCTGGCGGTACTTCATATATTGGAGGTGTAAATAATGCAACAGCAACCGCTGGTATTAGATCAGGTAATGGTGAGGTTACCATTACTTGGAATATAGCAGTGGCCCCTAACCAAACGGCTGGTCTTCCTTCAGGAAGTACTTTCCCTGTTGGAACCACAACTAATACGTTTGTAGTAACCGATGCATCAGGAAACACGGATACTTGTACATTTACTGTAACTGTAAACGATACCGAAGCTCCGGAAATCACTTGTCCTGGAAACATTACCCAGAATAATGACCCTGGAGTTTGTGGTGCAGTAATAACGTATGCTGTTCCTGTTGGAACAGATAATTGCTCAGGTGCTGCTACAGTACAAACCGCTGGTTTGGGCTCAGGAGTACTATATCCAATTGGAACCACGACCAATACGTTTGTGGTGACCGATGCATCAGGAAACACAAACACGTGTTCATTTACTGTAACAATAAACGATATCGAACCCCCGGTTGCCAACTGTGCCGCACCGTTCACTATCCAACTGGATGCCAACGGAGATGCAAGCATTACAGTAGGCGATATTGAAAACGGAAGCACCGACGCGTGTGGAATAGCGAGTACGAGTATAGACAAAACAGACTTCACCTGTGCAGACGTAGGTCCAAACACAGTAACATTAACAGTAACCGATGTGAACGGCAACAGTTCAACCTGCACAACGATTGTAACAGTTGAAGACAATGTGCCGCCGGTTGCCAATTGCGCCGCACCGTTCACCATCCAATTGGATGCCAACGGAGATGCAAGCATTACAGTAGGCGATATTGAAAACGGAAGCACCGATGCCTGTGGTATAGCAAGCACGAGCATAGACGTAACCGACTTCACCTGTGCAGACGTAGGTCCAAACACAGTAACATTAACAGTAACCGATGTGAACGGCAACAGTTCAACCTG